>NZ_LWBU01000058.1 GCF_001646665.1 Streptomyces noursei
CCCCCCCCGACCGCGACGCCGCGCCCCCCCCCCCCCCCACCCCCCCACGGCCCACCCCCCCCCCCCCCCCCCCCCCCGCCGGCGGCCCGCAGCTTTTCGCCCGCCCCCTCCCCCAGCCGCCCCCCCCCCCCCCCCCCCCCCCGCCCCCCCCGCCCCGCACCCGGCCCCCCGCCCCCCCCGCCCCGCCCCCCCCCCCCCCCCCCTCCCCCCGCCCCCCCCCCCCGCCCGCGCCCGCCCCCCCCCCCCCCTCCCCCCCGGCCCCCCCCCCCCCCCCCCCCCCCCCCCCACCCCCCCCCCCCCCCCGCCCCCCCCCCCCCGGCGCCCCCCGCGCCCTCCCCCCGCCCCCGCTTTGCCCCCCTCCCCCGCGCCGTCGAGGACACCGCCTGCATCCCC
>NZ_LWBU01000059.1 GCF_001646665.1 Streptomyces noursei
ATCCGGCGCCTGCGCAAGCAGGACGCGGGGCGGGCGGCCCTGCTGCTGGGCGGGGCGCCGGACGGGCTCCCGGACCGGCTCCCGGAAGGATCGGAGGGCCCGGCGGACCGGTCGGCGGGCCGGGCGCCGGACGCGCCGGCGTGCGGGTCACCGGTCCCGGCCGGGCAGGGGCACGTCGTACGGGAGGAGGGCCGTACGTACGCGGCCGACCTGGTGCGCGGGCCCGCGGAACTGATGCCCGCCGTACGCC
>NZ_LWBU01000060.1 GCF_001646665.1 Streptomyces noursei
CACGCGGCTGTGGCGGGCGCCCCCCCCCCCCCCCCCCCGCCCTACGACCACCCCCGGGGAGGGAGTGTTCTCCGCCCCCCCCCCCGTCGGCCCGCACCAGGCGCTCCCCCCCCCCCCCCGCCCCCCCCCCCCCCACCGCCCCCCCCCCCCCCCCCGCCCCCCCCCCCCCCGCCCGCCCCCCCCCCCCCCCACCGCACCCGCCCACCCCCGCGCCCCCCCCCCCCCCCCCCCCCCCCGCCCCCCCCCCCCCCCCCCCCCCCCCCCCCCCCCCACCCCCCCCCCCCGCCCCCCCCCCCCCCCCAGCCCCCCACCCCCCCCCCCCCCCCCCCCCCGCACCCCCCCCCGCCCCCGCCCGCCCCCGCGAGCGCCCCCCGCCGCCCGCCGCCGCCGCCCCGCGCGCACACACCCGCCCTCGCGCCCCCGCCGCCCCCCACGCCCACGCCCACCCCCCCG
>NZ_LWBU01000061.1 GCF_001646665.1 Streptomyces noursei
CCGGCGGGGTGTGGGCGTCGGAGAACCTGTGGGGCACGGTCGGGGGGCCGGCCGTGGAGGCGTTCGCCGACCGGATGGTCGAGGCCGCGGCCGCCGCCGTGCCGGGTCTGCGGGAGCGGCTGATGTGGCGGGGGGGGGGCACCCCGGCCGACACGGTCCGGGGGACGGGGGGGTTCCAGGGGCCGGGGCCGGCCCCGGCGGGGGCGCGGCGCGCCCCGCTGCCCGGCGCGGAACCCCCCCCCCCGGGGGGGGTGTGCTTCTCCGGGGGGTGGGGGCCCCCCGGCGGCGGGGGCGCGGCCGCCCGGCTGTCGGGGGGGCGGGTGGGGGGGGCGGGCGTGGGGGGGGGCGGGCGCCGCGGGG
>NZ_LWBU01000062.1:0-23361 GCF_001646665.1 Streptomyces noursei
GCGCCCCCGCGGGCGACACGGGCGGCGACACCACCGGCACTCCGTCCCCGGGCCGGACCGGAGAGCCCGGCCGGTCCGGGGCCCGCGGGCCGGGGTCCGGGTCGCGGCGGCCGCCCACCGTCACGCGGGACACCGCGCGGCCGGAGGGCGGCGGGCGCGCCGCGCCCGGGGACGCGCCGGCCCCCGCGCGGCAGTGGCCGCTGCTCACCGTGCTCGGGGTGACCGCGCTCGGTCTGCTGGTCGTCGGGTTCGACCCGTTCCCGCAGGCGTCCCGCATCGGCGCGATGCTCATCGGCGTCGCGCTGCTCACCGGTGCCGCCCTGCGGCGCGCCCTGCCGTCCGTGGGGATGCTCGCCGTCCGGTCCCGTTTCACCGACATGGCCGCGTACGGCGTGCTGGGCACCGGCATCGTGCTGCTGTCGCTGATGACCCAGCCCGCCCCCTGGCTGGAGATCCCGTTCCTGGAGGACGCCGTCCGGTTCGCGGTCCGCTAGGGCGCTCCGGGCGGCGCGCCACGCCGCGCGTCGGGGTGCGGGCACGTCCTCGCGAGTACGTTGACGACGAGACATGTCGTCGCCGCGCGAGAGGGACGTACCGCCCCATGTCCAAGATCAAGGTTGCCCGGCCCGTCGTCGAGCTCGACGGCGACGAGATGACCCGCATCGTCTGGCGGTTCGTGCGGGACCGGCTGGTCCTGCCGTACCTCGACGTCGACCTGGACTACTTCGACCTGGGCATCCAGAACCGCGACGCCACCCGCGACCGGGTGACCGTCGACGCCGCCGAGGCCGTCCGGGAGCACGGCGCCGGCGTCAAGTGCCCCACCATCGCGCCGGACGAGGCGCGCGTCGAGGAGTTCGCCCTCAGGGCGAGGTACCGCTCGCCCGACGACACCCTGCGCGAGGTCCTCGGCGGTGTCGCCTTCCACGAGCCGGTCGTCATGGGCAACGTGCCCCGGCTCGTGCCGGGCTGGACCGAGCCGATCGTCGTCGGCCGCCACACCTTCGGCGACCAGAACCGGGCCACCGAGCTGAAGGTTCCCGGCCCCGGCACGCTGACCATGACGTTCACCCCGCGGGACGGCTCCGACCCGGTCGAGCTGGAGGTGTACGAGTTCCCCGGCGCCGGGGTCGCGCTGTCGATGTACAACCTCGACGCGTCCATCCGCGACTTCGCGCGGGCCTCCTTCCGCTACGGCCTGGCCCGGGGCTACCCGGTCCTGCTGTCCACGAGGAACGCGGTGCTGAAGAAGTACGACGGCCGCTTCAAGGACCTCTTCCAGGAGGTGTTCGACACCGAGTTCAGGGCCGGCTTCGACGCCGCGGGCCTGACGTACGAGCACCGTCCCGTCGACGACATGGCCGCCGCGCTCCTGAAGCGGCCGGGCGGCTGCGTGTGGGCGTGCAAGAACCACGACGGCGACGTCCACGCGGACGTGGTGGCGCGGGGCTTCGGCTCGCCGGGGCTGATGACCGCCGTGCTGATGTCCCCGGACGGCCGGACCCTCCTCGCCGGGCCGGCGCACGGCACCGTCACCCGCCACTACCGCCGGCACCAGCAGTCCCGGTCGACCTCGACGAACCCGGTCGCCTCGGTCTTCGCCTGGACCCGGGGCCTCGCCCACCGGGGCGCCCTCGACGGCACACCGGACGTGACGGGGTTCGCGCGGGCGCTGGAGGAGGTCTGCGTCGAGACGGTCGAGGGCGGGCGGATGACCCGCGACCTGGCCGCGCTGATCTCGCCGGACCACCCGTGGCTGACCACGGAGCAGTTCCTGGACGTCCTCGACACCGCGGTGCAGAAGCGGATGCTGTCCGAGGGGATCGCCCCGATGTGAGTCGCGGCACGTGCCGGCCGGTCGCGGGCCCCGGCGCCCGTCCTCTCCCCCGAGCAGGACGGGCGCCGTGACCTGCGGATAAGGGTCATGCACCCGCCAACACGGATCAAGACATGTCCGGGGCCTGTGTCACGGAGGTGACCATTCCGGCATGGTGTGATCGACCCGCAACGGATGCGAAACTGGGGCGGCACCCGGGACAGGGGCGCGTAAGGGGGCACGCCCATGTTCCGGATGCGCCCGCGCGCGCCCGCCTCAGGAACTGTCATCCTGTCTCCGCGCATCCCTCTCGGTGGCCACCCGGGTCGACACCCCGGCACCTCCAGGAGGCGTCAGGGGGCACGCGGCGCGGGGAGCACATCAGGCACGTACGGGGGGACAAGGGGGAAGCAATGCCTCGTTGGAAGGCGCTACCGGAAGAACTCGATCCGCAGGTCAAGGAGTTCGCGAGTCAGCTGCGCCGGCTGGTGGACCGCAGCGGTCTGAGCATCGCCGCGGTGTCGGACCGCACCGGTTACAGCAAGACGTCGTGGGAGCGTTATCTGAACGGGCGGCTTCTCGCGCCCAAGGGGGCGATCGTCGCGCTGGCCGAGGTCACCGGGACGAACCCGGTGCACCTCACGACCATGTGGGAGCTGGCGGAGCGCGCCTGGAGCCGCGCCGAGATGCGCCACGACATGACGATGGAGGCCATACGGATCTCCCAGGCCCGTGCCGCGCTCGGCGAGTTCGGCGGCAACGCCGGGCCGGGGGCCGACGGGTCGTCGCGGGTCAAGGCCGCGCCGGGCCCCGAGCGGCCCGCCGGCCGGCCGGCCGGCCCGTCCGCCGGACGCCCGTCCGTCATACCGCCCGACGGCGGCCCCAACGGGCCCGCCCGCCGGGGGCCCGCGCCCACCGCGGCGCCGCCCGCCCCCGCCGCCCGGCCCTCGCGGGGCCGGGGCGCCCCCGCCCCCAAGGGCGGGCGGAAGGTGACCATGATCGTCGCGGCCGTGGTCGGCGTCGTGCTGGTCATAGCCGCCGCCGTCCTGCTGAGCGGCCTCGGCGGCGACGACGTCCCGGCGAAGAACGTCGCCCAGTCCCCGACGGCCACCCCGAGCACCAGCGCCTCCAAGGCGCTGCCCGCCGGGGTCAAGTGCGGCGGCGACGACTGCACGGGCAAGGACCCGGAGGCCATGGGCTGCGGCGGCGAGCACGTCACCACCACCTCCTCCGCGACCGTCGGCACCACCAAGGTCGAGGTCCGCTACAGCAAGACGTGCGGGGCCGCGTGGGCCCGCATCTCGCAGGCGGTGGCCGGCGACAAGGTCACCATCAGCGCGGGCGGCGCGACCCAGAACGGCGCCGTGAAGATCGACAAGGACGCGTACACGCCGATGGTCGCGGCGGCCGACGGCACCGAGCCGAAGGCCTGCGCCACCCTCGCCGACGGCACCGAGGGCTGCACGGAGCAGCAGTGAGCCGCGACACAAGGGGGCGGGGGTTGGCGGTGGCCCGGGTCGGATAGCCTGACCGCTGGATATCTCTTCACGTCGAGACACCGATCGATCACAGGGGATGTCCAGCACCAGGGGCAGGGACCCCCACCGCCAGCTGTCTTACGGAGATCGCCATGACCCGCACTCCCGTGAATGTCACCGTGACCGGCGCGGCCGGCCAGATCGGTTACGCGCTGCTCTTCCGCATCGCCTCCGGCCACCTGCTCGGCGCCGACGTGCCGGTCAAGCTGCGCCTCCTGGAGATCCCGCAGGGCCTCAAGGCCGCCGAGGGCACCGCCATGGAGCTCGACGACTGCGCCTTCCCGCTGCTGCGCGGCATCGAGATCACCGACGACGCGAACGTCGCCTTCGACGGCGCCAACGTCGCCCTGCTGGTGGGCGCCCGCCCGCGTACCAAGGGCATGGAGCGCGGCGACCTGCTGGAGGCCAACGGCGGCATCTTCAAGCCGCAGGGCAAGGCCATCAACGACAACGCCGCGGACGACATCAAGGTCCTCGTCGTCGGCAACCCGGCCAACACCAACGCGCTCATCGCGCAGGCCGCCGCCCCGGACGTACCGGCCGAGCGCTTCACCGCGATGACCCGCCTGGACCACAACCGCGCGATCTCGCAGCTGGCCACGAAGACCGGCGCCGCCGTCTCCGACATCAAGCGCCTGACCATCTGGGGCAACCACTCCGCCACCCAGTACCCGGACATCTTCCACGCGGAGATCGCCGGCAAGAACGCCGCCGAGGTCGTGAACGACCAGGCGTGGCTGGCCGACACGTTCATCCCGACCGTCGCCAAGCGCGGTGCCGCGATCATCGAGGCCCGTGGCGCCTCGTCCGCCGCCTCCGCCGCGAACGCCGCGATCGACCACGTCCACACCTGGGTCAACGGCACCGCCGAGGGCGACTGGACCTCCATGGGCATCCCGTCGGACGGCTCCTACGGCGTCCCCGAGGGCCTCATCTCCTCCTTCCCCGTCACCTGCAAGGACGGCAAGTACGAGATCGTCCAGGGCCTGGACATCAACGAGTTCTCCCGCGCCCGCATCGACGCGTCGGTCGCGGAGCTGGCGGAGGAGCGCGACGCGGTCCGCGGTCTCGGCCTGATCTGAACCACCCCGCGCCGGACGGTGTCCGGCGCGGCCCTCCGCCGGGCCGCGCGCCCGACGGAACGACTCACCGCCCCCGGTGGCCCTCGCGCTGCCGGGGGCGCGGTGTTTCCGCCACGGCGGCGGGGCCGAGGTACGGGCGGCGCAGCCGGAGGAACGGCAGCTCGATGGCGTGGTACGTCACGAACGACACGGCGACCGTCAGCGGCAGGGCCACCAGCAGGGTGACCAGGAAGGCGGCCCACACCGGTGGGAGGGCGCCCGGGAGCCACCCGTACGCGCCGCCGGCCATGTGCTCGCCGATCAGTGTCAGCACCATGAAGTGCGTCAGGTAGACCGAGAAGCTCACCTCGCCGAGCCCGGCCGCGGCCCGCGACGGCCACCCGCCGCCCCCGGCCGGGCGGTTCGCGACGTACACCGCGACCACCAGCGCCCACACCGCGCCCTCCGCGCCGCTCCACAGCAGCTTCAGCGGGCTGTCCGAGACGAACCCGTGGACCTGGTTGAACGACCACAGCAGCGCCACCGCCGCCGCCGGGGCGAGGGGCGTGAGCCACCGGGCCCGCAGCCGGTCGCGGTGGTGCGCGTACACCCAGGCGGCGAGCATCCCCAGCAGGAACTGGTCGATCCGCCCCGCCAGGCCCAGGTAGAGCGACGCCGTGTGCGGTGCGGGCGCCGGGCTGCTCAGCCACACCAGCGCCCGCAGCACGGCCACCGCCGCCAGCAGCCGCAGCAGGGCGCCCGGCCCGCGCTCGGCGAGGACCCGGCACAGCAGCGGGAACACCAGGTAGAACTGCATCTCCACGCACAGCGTCCAGAAGACGCCCCCGTACGGCTGCGTCGGTGTCGCGAACGTCAGGATCCGCAGCAGGTCCTGGAACGTGGGCAGGGACACCTGGGTGGCCAGCCCCAGCAGGGCCACGACCAGGTAGAGCGGGTAGATGCGCAGCAGCCGGTTGGTGAGGAAGCGGCCGTAGCGGACGGGCTTGCCGTACGCGCCGACGGTGAAGATGAAGCCGGACAGGACCATGAACAGCGCCACGCCCGTGTGCCCCTCGAAGACCAGCGTGGCGGCCGGGTTCGACGAGTAGAGCCAGTCGGTCGCGGGGACGAAGCGCCGTCCCTCGATGCGCGCGCTCAGCAGTTGGCACCCGTGGTACAGCACGACGAGCACGGCGGCGACGGCGCGCAGGTGGTCGACGGGGGCGAGGTAGACGCGGTCGTCGCTGCTGCGCATGGACGCACCCTAGGTCGCCCCGGGGCCGGGGGCGGGGAGCGACGCCGGAACCGGTCATCCATTCGGATCATTGCGAAGATGCTATGAGATGTAGTACTTCTTATACATGAGCGAGCAGGTACACAACAGGCTGGCCGTGGTCCGGGCGGAGCGGAAGGTGTCGCGCCAGGCACTCGCCGACGCCCTCGGCGTCCACTACCAGACGATCGGCTACATCGAGCGGGGGCAGTACAACCCGAGCCTCGACCTGGCTCTGAAGGCGGCCCGCTACTTCGGGCTGCCGGTGGAGGCGCTGTTCTCGCTGGAGCCGTTCCAGCCGCTCACCACGGAGATCTACGGGGACAACGGGAGGAAACAGTGACCACCGCAGCGACGCGCAACGACCGGCGCATGTACATGATCATGAACCGGGACGCCGGGGCCGCGATGTACGCCACCGCCGCGCGGCGGCGCACGGCCGTCGGCGCGCACATCGCGCTGACCGCGGCGACGGTGGGGTGCTGGCTCGGGGCCGTCCACGGCGTCTCCGTCTGGTACGCGGTCGCGATCCTCGCCCTCGTCGCGCCCTGGTCGGTGGCGATGGGCGTCCTCAACGGCGCCACGCGGGGGCTGCTCCAGTTGCGCGGCCACATGCTGGACGAGCGTCAGCTCGTGGAGCGCGATCGGGTCCGGGCGATCGCCCACCGGATCACCCTGGGACTTCTCTTCGCCGGGGCGGCCGGAGTCGGGCTCGCCACCTGGCTCGGCGGCGTCCGGTTCGACGGCGCGCTGCTGTTCCCGGCACTGTTCGCGCTGCTGGTCACGCACTGGTTGCTGCCCTCGTGGGTGGCCTGCCTGCGGGTGCAGGACGACGCCCCCGACGAGGTGGACGAGGCGCCGCACGGCCACTGAGCGCGACGCCCCGGCTACCCCGGCCAGGAGTGAGCAAACCCACTTTCGCGCATGCTTTCCGTTCCCGAGGGCAGGGACCCGGGTCGCCGACCACCGTCGGTGACGAGTATCGGGAACGGAAGGCAAGCGCGACGTGTCGGACCAACAGACCATCCACGTGGGCGGGGAGTGGCGAGCAGCCGCCACCGGCGCCACCCGCGAGATCCTCGACCCCGCCGACGCCACGACCCTCGCGGTCGTCGCCGAGGGCGGGGCCGAGGACACCGACGCCGCGATCGCCGCCGCGCGGACCGCGTTCGACCACGGAGCCTGGCCACGCACCCCCGTCGCCGAGCGGGCCGCGCTGCTGCGCCGCGTCGCCGACCTGCTCCAGCGCGACCGCGAGTCCCTCGGCCTGCTGGAGAGCCGCGACGCCGGAAAGACCCTCGAAGAGGGGCGCGTCGACGTCGACTGCGTCACCGACGCGTTCCGCTACTTCGCCGACCTCGTCATGAACGAGAGCGGCGGCCGCGTCGTCGACGCCGGGTCGCCCGACGTCCACAGCGTCGTCGTCCACGAACCCGTCGGGGTCTGCGCGCTGATCACCCCCTGGAACTACCCGCTGCTCCAGGCCAGTTGGAAGATCGCCCCGGCCCTCGCCGCGGGCAACACCTTCGTGATCAAGCCCAGCGAGATCACCCCGCTCACCACCGTCGCCCTCGTCCGGCTCCTCGCCGAGGCGGGACTCCCCGACGGCGTCGCCAACCTGGTCACCGGCCCCGGCGACCCCGTCGGCGCCCGCATGTCCGAGCACCCCGGCGTCGACCTGGTGTCGTTCACCGGCGGACTCGTCAGCGGTACGAAGGTGATGCGCGCCGCCGCCGACAGCGTCAAGAAGGTCGCCCTCGAACTGGGCGGCAAGAACCCCAACGTCGTCTTCGCCGACGCCTGCGCCACCGACGAGGGCTTCGACACCGCCGTCGACCAGGCGCTCAACGCCGCCTTCATCCACAGCGGCCAGGTCTGCTCGGCCGGCTCCCGCCTCATCGTCGAGGAGTCGCTGCGCGAGCGCTTCGTCGCCGAACTGGCCCGCCGCGCCGAGAAGATCCGCCTCGGCCGCGGCACCGACAAGGGCGTCGAGTGCGGCCCCCTCGTCTCCGCGCAGCAGCTCGCCCGCACCGAGGAGTACGTCGCCTCCGCGCTCGCCGAGGGCGCCGTCCTGCGCGCCGGCGGCGAACGCCCCACCGGACCCGCCTACGGCGAGGGCTACTTCTACCGCCCCACCGTCCTCGACCACTGCCACCGCGGCATGCGCGTGGTGCGCGAGGAGGTCTTCGGCCCGGTCCTCACCGTCGAGACCTTCCGCACCGAGGACGAGGCCGTCGCCCTCGCCAACGACACCGAGTACGGCCTGGCGGGCGGCGTCTGGTCCGCCGACGCCGGCCGCGCCCGGCGCGTCGCCGGACGGCTGCGCCACGGCACCGTCTGGATCAACGACTTCCACCCCTACCTGCCGCAGGCGGAGTGGGGCGGCTTCGGCAAGAGCGGCATCGGCCGCGAACTGGGCCCCGCCGGGCTCGCCGAGTACCGCGAGAGCAAGCACGTCTACCAGAACCTGGCCCCGCGCCCCGTGCGCTGGTTCGCGGGCTGAGCAGGGGAAGCACACCATGACCGAGAACACCGTGTACGACTACGTGATCGTCGGCGGCGGCACCGCCGGCAGCGTGATCGCCCACCGCCTCACCGCGGACCCCGGCGTCACCGTCGCCGTCATCGAGGGCGGCCCCTCCGACGTCGACCGCCCCGACGTCCTCACCCTCCGCCGGTGGATGGGCCTGCTCGGCGGCGACCTCGACTACGACTACCCCACCACCGAACAGCCGCGCGGCAACTCCCACATCCGGCACAGCCGCGCCCGCGTCCTCGGCGGCTGCTCCTCGCACAACACGCTCATCTCCTTCAAGCCGCTGCCGTCCGACTGGGACGAGTGGGAGGAGGCCGGGGCCGAGGGCTGGAACGCCGCCTCCATGGACCCGTTCTTCGACAAGCTCCTCAACAACATCGTCTCCGTCGACGAGAAGGACCGGAACGCCATCGCCCGCGACTTCGTCGACGCCGCACAGGCGGCGCTGGGCGTGCCGCGCGTCGAGGGGTTCAACGCCAAGCCCTTCCACGAGGGCGTCGGGTTCTTCGACCTCGCGTACCACCCGGAGAACAACAAGCGCTCCTCGGCCTCGGTCGCCTACCTCCACCCGATCATGGGCGAGCGCCCCAACCTGCACCTGATGCTGGAGACCTGGGCGTACCGGCTGGAGTTCGACGGCACCCGGGCGACCGGCGTCCACGTCCGGACGAAGGACGGCGCGGAGCGGCTGGTCACGGCCCGCCGCGAGGTCGTCGTCTGCGCGGGCGCCGTCGACACGCCCCGGCTGCTGCTGCACTCCGGCATCGGTCCCCGCGAGGACCTGGAGGAGCTGGGCATACCCGTCGTCCACGACCTGCCGGGCGTCGGCGAGAACCTGCTCGACCACCCCGAGTCCGTCATCGTCTGGGAGACGCACGGGCCCATCCCCGAGAACTCCGCCATGGACAGCGACGCCGGTCTCTTCGTGCGCCGCGACCCCGAGGAGCGGGGCCCGGACCTGATGTTCCACTTCTACCAGATCCCCTTCACCGACAACCCGGAGCGGCTGGGCTACGAACGCCCCGCCCACGGCGTGTCGATGACGCCGAACATCCCCAAGCCGCGCAGCCGCGGCCGCCTGTACCTCACCAGCGCCGATCCCGAGGTCAAGCCCGCGCTGGACTTCCGGTACTTCACCGACGAGGACGACTACGACGGGCGCACGCTCGTCGACGGCATCCGCATCGCCCGCGAGATCGCCAAGGCCGAGCCGCTCGCCGGCTGGCTCAAGCGCGAGGTGTGCCCCGGCCCCGAGGTGACGGGCGACGAGGAGCTGAGCGAGTACGCCCGCAGGGCCGCCCACACCGTCTACCACCCCGCCGGCACCTGCCGCATGGGCGCCGCCGACGACGAACTGGCCGTCGTGGGGCCCGACCTGAGGATCCGCGGACTCGACGGCATCCGGATCGCCGACGCGTCCGTCTTCCCGACCATGCCCGCCGTCAACCCGATGATCGGGGTGCTGATGGTCGGCGAGAAAGCCGCGGAACTGCTGGGAGGCGGTGCGTGATGAGTACGACCCCGGTCACCAAGGACGCGACCAACGGCGGTCCGGCCGACGACGGCCCGGCCACCGGCACCACGGCCGCCGGCACCACGGCCGCCGCGGGTTCCGGCGCCGCCGGCCCCGACGGCACCGGCCCCGGCACCCCCCGTCCGGTCTTCTCCGTCGAGGGCCTGTGGAAGGTGTTCGGCCCCAAGGCCGACCGCGTACCCGGCTCCGAACTCGCCGAACTGCCCGCCGCCGAACTGCGCGAGCGCACCGGCTGCACCGCCGCCGTCCGCGACGTCTCCTTCGACGTCCGCAAGGGCGAGGTCTTCGTCGTCATGGGCCTGTCCGGCTCCGGCAAGTCGACCCTCGTACGCTGCCTCACCCGGCTCATCGAACCGACCTCCGGCACCGTCGCCATCGACGGCGAGGACATCCTGGCCATGGACAAGTCCCGGCTGCGCGAACTGCGCCGCCACCGTGCCGCCATGGTCTTCCAGCACTTCGGCCTGCTGCCGCACCGCACGGTCCTCGACAACGTCGCCTACGGGCTGGAGATCCAGGGCATGGGCCGCGCCGAACGGCGCGCCAAGGCCGCCGAGATCGTCACCAAGGTGGGCCTGGAGGGCATGGAGGACCGCAGGCCCAGCCAGCTCTCCGGCGGCCAGCAGCAGCGCGTCGGCCTCGCCCGCGCCCTCGCCGTCGATCCCGAAGTGCTCCTGTTCGACGAGCCGTTCAGCGCCCTCGACCCGCTCATCCGGCGCGACATGCAGGAGGAGGTCGTCCGGCTCCACCGCGAGGAGGGCTGCACGATGGTCTTCATCACCCACGACCTCAGCGAGGCCCTGCGCCTCGGGGACCGCATCGCCCTGATGCGCGACGGGCGGATCGTGCAGCTCGGCACGCCCGAGGAGATCGTCGGCTCGCCCGCCGACGACTACGTACGCGACTTCGTCCGCGACGTGCCGCGCGAGCAGGTGATCACCGTGCGCTCGGCCATGCGCCCGCCGTGCGCCGGCGAGGCCGACTCCGGCCCGGCCGTCGCGCCCGGCGCCACCGTGTCCGAGGCCATCGAGGCGGTCGCCCGCACCGGCGGGCCCGTCCGGGTCGTCGACGCGGGCCGCTGCGTGGGCGTCGTCGACCACGAGGGCCTGCTGTCGGTCGTCGCGGGCGTCCCCCTCGGGAAGGCGGCGGCATGACCACAGCCGTCACCGCTCCCGTCCGGCCCCGCCTGCCGGCCGCCGCGCGCCGCTACTGGCCGCTGGCCGCCGCGCTCGTCCTCCTCCCGCTCGGCCTGCTCCTCGCGGGCCGGGGCAGCTGGCCCGCCTCGCTCCAGGTCGACCTGTCCGGGCCGCTCGGCTCCGCCAGCGACTGGATCGTCGACAACCGCGACAGCCACCCGCTGTTCCTGTACTTCCTCGGGCACGTCAGCAACGCCGTCGTGCTGTCCGTGCGCGGCGTCTACCTGGTGCTGCTCGCCGCCGGCTGGGCCGGCGTCACCGCGGCCGCCGGGCTCGTCGCCTGGCGCCTGGCGGGGCCGCGCCTCGCCGCCACCGCCGTCGCCTCGTTCGCCGTGTGCGGGCTGCTCGGCATGTGGGTGCCGACCATGCAGACGCTCGCGCTCATGGTCGTCGCGGTCGCCGCGTCCGTCGCCCTCGGCGCCGTGCTCGGCCTGGCCGCCGGGCTCTCCGACCGGACGTACCGGGCCCTGCGGCCCGTCCTCGACACGATGCAGGTGCTGCCGGCCTTCGCGTACCTGCTGCCCGTCGTCCTGATCTTCGGCATCGGCGTCCCGGCCGCGGTCCTCGCGACCGTCGTCTACGCCGCCCCGCCGATGGCCCGCCTCACCGCGCTGGGCCTGCGCGCCGCCGACCCCGGCGTCCTGGAGGCCTCGGCCTCCCTCGGCGCCACCGGCCGGCAGCGGCTGCTGACCGCCCGCATCCCGCTGGCCCGCAGGGAACTCCTGCTCGGCGTCAACCAGTCGATCATGATGGCGCTGTCCATGGCGGTCATCGCGTCCGTGATCGGCGCCGGCGGCCTCGGCGACCGCGTCTACCAGGCGCTCGCCTCCGTGGACGTGGGCGCCGCCCTCGCGGCCGGCATCCCGATCGTGCTGCTGGCCGTGGTGCTCGACCGCACGGCCACGGGCGCGCGGTCGCACGGCACCCCCGGCCGCACGTGGGCCGCCTGCGCCGCCGCCGTGCTGGCGCTCGCCGTCGCCGGCCGCCTGACCGGTGCGCTCACCTGGCCCGAGGCGTGGCACGTCGACATCGCCGAGCCCGTCAACCGGGCCGTCGACTGGATGACCGCCCACCTCTACTCGGGCGTCCCCGTCGTGGGCGGCACCGCCGACTGGGCCGCGCACTTCACCGGCTGGGTCCTCGACCCCGTACGGGACGGCCTGCAGGCCCTGCCCTGGTGGGCGCTGCTGGTGGTCGTCGGCGCGCTGGCGCTGCACGTCGGCACCTGGCGCACGGCGCTGACGGCGGTCTCCGCCATGGCGGCCATCGGCGTCCTGGGCGTGTGGGACGCGTCCCTCGACACCCTCTCCCAGGTGCTCGCCGCCGTGGCCGTCACCCTGGTGCTCGGCTTCGGCATCGCGGTGGGCGCCGCGCGCAGCTCGCGCCTGGAGCGGCTGCTGCGGCCGGTCCTGGACGTGTTCCAGACGATGCCGCAGTTCGTGTACCTGATCCCGGTGGTCGCGCTGTTCGGCGTCGGCCGCGCCCCGGCGGTCGCCGCGGCCGTGGTGTACGCCCTGCCCGCGGTCGTCCGCATCACCACCCAGGGACTGCGGGGCGTGGACCCGGTCGCCCTGGAGTCGGCGCGCTCGCTGGGCGCCACCGGCTGGCAGCAGCTGCGCCAGGTGCAGTTCCCGCTCGCCCGGCCGGCCCTGCTGCTCGCCGTGAACCAGGCGGTCGTGCTGGTCCTCGCCGTCGTCATCATCGGCGGCCTGGTGGGCGGTGGAGCCCTCGGCTACGACGTGGTCTTCGGCCTCGCCCAGGGCGACCTGGCTACCGGCCTGGTCGCGGGCGCCGCGATCGTCTGCCTGGGCCTGATGCTCGACCGGGTCACCCAGCCGACCGGAAAGGAGGCCTGACATGCGTACGCGTACGACAGCCGGCGCCGCCGGCGCCCTCGCCCTGCTGACGGCCCTCACCGGCTGCGGTGCGGCCGACATGACCAAGCAGGCGTCCCCCTACGCCGCCGCCGAGGGCGCGCGGACGGTCACGCTGTCCGTCCAGTCCTGGGTGGGCGCGCAGGCCAACGTCGCCGTCGCGAAGTACCTGCTGGAGCACGAGCTGGGCTACCGCGTCGACACCGTCCAGGTCGACGAGATCCCCGCCTGGGACGCCCTCAGCCAGGGCCGGGTGGACGCCCTCCTGGAGGACTGGGGCCACCCGGAGCAGGAACAGCGGTACATCACCGAGAAGAAGACGATCGCGCGCGGCGGGAACCTGGGCGTGACCGGCCACATCGGCTGGTTCGTCCCGACGTACTTCGCCGAGAAGCACCCGGACGTCACCGACTGGAAGAACCTCGACAAGTACGCCGACCAGCTGCGCACCGCCGAGAGCGGCGGCAAGGGCCAGCTGCTGGACGGCTCGCCGTCGTACATCACCAACGACAAGGCGCTGGTGAAGAACCTCGACCTGGACTACAAGGTCGTGTTCGCCGGTTCCGAGGCGGCGCAGATCACCCAGATCAAGCAGTTCGCCAAGGAGAAGAAGCCCTTCCTGACGTACTGGTACAAGCCGCAGTGGCTGTTCGAGAAGGTGCCGATGACGGAGGTGAAGCTGCCCCCGTACAAGGAGGGTTGCGACGCCGACCCGGAGAAGGTCGCCTGCGCCTACCCGCACACCCCGCTCCAGAAGTTCCTGAACGCGGACTTCGCCAAGAAGGGCGGGAAGGCGGCGGCCTTCCTGAAGAACTTCCGCTGGACGACCGAGGCGCAGAACGACGTGGCGCTGATGATCGCCGAGCAGAAGCTCACGCCGGAGGCGGCGGCCGAGAAGTGGGTCGAGGCCAACGAGGCGACATGGCGGAAGTGGCTGCCCTAGGCCGCCCGTAGGGGCGGGCCCCGTCCCGGCCCGGGAGCGTCGCGCCGCCGCACCGCCCGGCCCACCCCGCCCCTCCCGGCGGTGCGTCACGGCTCCCCGGGCGGTGCGCCGCTGCCGCCCCGGCCGACCGCCCGCGCCTCCGGAGCCACCGCGTGCCGCCGCGTGCCGCTGTGTCAGGGCTCCGGGGGTGCGGGGCTTTCGGGGGTCAGCGCAGGAGCCACTGCTTGGTCAGTGCCATGACCTCCGCGCGGCTGCGGCCCGCGTGGTCGGCGGCGACGACGTGCGCGCCGATCCGGACCGAGAACGTGACCATGCAGCGGACCTCGACGTCGTCGGGGTCCGCGCAGAACGACGCGAACAGCGAACGCAGGTAGTCCATGCGCCGGTTGTCGACCCGGCGCAGCCGCTGTGCGACGGCCTCGTCGCGCCGGGCCCAGTCGCGGATCGCGAGGTCGATCTCCGGGCTCCGTACCGCCGTTCCCCCCGACTCCGCGACCAGCGTGAACAGCCGCTCCAGCTTCTCCCTGCCGTCCCCGCCGCCCTCGTCGACGTGCTCGATCACCGCCTCGGTGACCTGGCGCTCCCAGGTGTCCAGCATCTCGGTGAGGAGCGCGTCCCGGTTGGCGAAGTACCCGTAGAAGCCGCCCTTGCTGACGCCGAGCGCCTGCGCCAGCGGCTCGATCCGCACGGCGTCGGGACCGCCGGCGGCGAGCGCCCGCAGCCCTTCCTCGATCCACTTGCCGCGCGGAGTGCGGGCGACGGCCATGGTGTGTCTCCTCTCACGCCCCACCCCATCTATACAGTGCCGTATAGATGGGTCTACCTTGATCTATACGTCATCGTATAGATCGGGGCACGCTCATGAGACTCCCCAGCGCCGCGCACACCTCCCACCCCTGGCGGATCCACGAGATCGCCGGGGACTTCAAGGTCGAGGACGTGTGGGACCTGCCCACCCCCGGCGGCCCCGACGACCTCGACCTGCTGGTGCGCCAGTTCGCCGAGGGCGACGGCGGCGGCGAGGGGGCACCCGTCTCGTCGCCCGTGCCGCGCGCGCTGTTCGCGATCCGCTGGAAGCTGGGCGCGCTGCTCGGCTGGGACGACCCCGGCTCCGGCGTCGGCGCCCGGGTGCCCAGCCTGCGCGAGCGGCTCCCCGCCGACCTCCGCGACGGCCCCCGGGGGCCCGACCTGCGCGCCGCCCCGTTCACCTCGGTGTTCCGGACGCACGACGAGTGGGCGGCCGAGATGGCCAACGCCACCGTGCACACGGTGATGCACATCGGCTGGGTACGGGACGCGGACGGCGGTCACCACGGCCGGATGGCCGTCCTCGTCAAGCCCAACGGGCTGCTCGGCGCCGCCTACATGGCGGCCATCAAGCCGTTCCGGTACCTGGGTGTGTACCCGGCGCTGCTCCGCATGATCGGACGCGAATGGCGGGTGCGCACCGGTGCGAACTGAGACGGGGGCCGCGCCCCCGGCGCGCACGCCGACGACCGCCTTCCGTACCGGCGCCTGGGCCTGGATCCTCACCGGCACCGGCCACCTGACCCTCGCGGCGGTCATGGGGCTGCGGCCCGAGGACCCCGCGCGGGCCCGCGCCACCGCCGCGATGCGGGCGTACACGGTCGAGGTGCCCGGCGTCCGCCGCAGCCTGCACGACATCGACCTCGGCATGTCGCTGGTCATGGCCGCGGCCCTGGTCTTCGGCGGGGCGGTGTGCCTGCTCGTGGCGCGCTCCGCCCCCGCCCTCGCCACCCGGTCGCGGTCGCTGAGCGGCCTCGCGCTGGCCGCCTCGCTGGTGGTCCTCGGCCTGTCGGTGCTCCTGCTGCCGGCCCCGCCCATCGTGCTGTTCGCGGTCGCCGCCGCCGCGTTCGGCCGGGCGCTGGCCACCGCGCGGCCCTCGCCCCCGGCCCCGCCGCCGGCGGGGTGACCCGGGCGGGTCACCCCGGGTCGTCGAACATGGCGAGCAGCGTCTGCTCGTCCGGCTCGGGGGCGGACCGGCCGGCGCGGGGGACCTGCTCGGCCCAGACCGTCTTGCCCTGGGGCATGAAGCGGGCGCCCCAGCTCCTGGTGAACTGCGCCACCAGGAACAGTCCGCGCCCGCCCTCCTCGGTCGTGGCCGCCCGGCGGATGCGCGGCGAGGTGTTGCTGCGGTCGGAGACCTCGCAGATCAGCGAGCCATTGCGCAGCATCCGCAGGCACACCGGGCCCCGGCCGCCGTACCGCACGGCGTTGGTCACCAGTTCGCTGACCACCAGGCCGGTGCTGAAGTCCAGCTCCGACAGGCCCCACTCGGCGAGCTGCCGGTGCGCCAGCTCCCGCGCGTGGGACACCACCGACGGGTCGGAGGGCAGCTCCCAGGCCACCACCCGGTCGGCGGGCAGCGCGTGCACGCGGGCCAGCAGCAGCGCCACGTCGTCGCGCGGGCCGTGCGGCAGCAGCGCGCCCGTCACCCGGTCGCAGATCCGCTCCAGGGACGGTTCCGCCCCGGTGAGCGCCGTGAGCAGCTCGGCGGTGCGGGCGTCGGTGTGGCCGATGCCGCGGCTCTCCTTGAGCAGCCCGTCCGTGTAGAGGGCCAGCAGGCTGCCCTCCGGCAGGTCGACCCCCGCGGACTCGTACGGCTGCACCCCGCCGAGCCCCAGCGGCGGCCCGGTCGGCAGGTCGAGCAGCCGCGGGGGACCGTCCGGCGGCAGGAGCGCGGGCGGCGGGTGACCGGCGCCGGCGAACGTGCAGCGGCAGGACACCGGGTCGTACACCGCGTACAGGCAGGTCGCCGCCGTGGCCGGGTCCTCCTCGTCGGAGGGGCCCCGGCTGACCAGGTCGTCCAGGTGGCTCAGCACCTCCTCGGGCGGCAGGTCCAGGGCGGCCAGGGTGTGCACCGCCGTCCGCAGCCGGCCCATGGTGGCCGCCGCCTGGAGGCCCTGCCCGGCCACGTCGCCGACCACCAGGGCCACCCGCAGCCCGGACAGCGGGATCGCGTCGAACCAGTCGCCGCCCACCCCCGTCCGGGCGTCGGCGGGCAGGTAGCGGGACGCCAGGTCGACGGCGGTCAGCCGGGGCAGGTCGCGCGGCAGCAGGCTGCGCTGGAGGGTGAGCGAGGCCCGCTGCTCGCGGCTGTAGCGGCGGGCGTTGTCGAGGCTGATCGCGGTACGGGCGGCCAGCTCCCCGGCGAGGGTCAGGTCGTCCTGCTCGTACGGCCTGGTCCTGCCCCGGCGGTAGAACCCGGCGAGGCCCAGGACGCCGCCCCGCGCGCGCAGCGGGGCCGCCAGGTAGGAGTGCACGCCCTCGCCGAGCAGGTCCACCGGGTGCTCGGCCCCGGGCGGGGGGCCGGTCAGCGCGGCGGTCATCACCGTGTCCGTGACCGCCCGCCCGTCGGCCAGGCACTTGGCTTGCGGTGTACCGGACGGGTAGGCCACCGGCTCGTCCACACCGCCCGCCCGCACGTCGCGCGAGTCCTCGCCCGCCCAGACCGCCACGCGGCGCAGCACGGCGCCGGGGCCGGGCCGCCCGGCCGGGAGCTCCTCGCCCGTGAGCGCGTCCTCCATCAGGTCGACCACGACGAGGTCGGCGAGCCGGGGTACGGCGATCTCCGCCAGTTCGGCGGCGGTGCGCCGCATGTCGAGGGTGGTGCCGAGGCGGGCGCCCGCCTCGTTCAGCAGCGACAGCCGCCCGCGCGCCTCGGCGGCCAGACGGCCGACCCCCGGCTCGCCCACCAGCAGCAGCCACGCGTCGGCCCCGTCGCCGCCGTCGTCCCCGCCCCCGGCACCGTCGGCCCCACCGCCGCCTCCGGCCCCACTTCCGCCTCCGGCCCCGCTCCCGCCGCCGGCTCCGGCGCCGGTGCCCGCCCCCGCCGGGTCCCGGTCCGCGCTCCCGCCTCCGCCTCCCCCTCCGCCGGGGGGCAGAAGCGGCGGTTCGGCGCCCAGCAGCGGGACGTCGCGGCCGTCCGGGGCGGTCGCGGTGGCACCCGTACTCCGAGGGGCCGGGGCGGCGGCGCCGCCGGCGGCGAAGCTGACCTCGACGGCCGCGCCCTCCGCGTCACCGTGGCGCAGCTCGCGGCGGCGCAGCGTGGCGACCCGCCCGCCCGCGAGCGTGACCTCGGCGAACGCCGGCCCGTCGGCCGGTGGCGCGGGCGACGAGATCAGCTCGATGGC
The DNA here is from genome assembly GCF_001646665.1 of Streptomyces noursei. GTDB lineage: Bacteria > Actinomycetota > Actinomycetes > Streptomycetales > Streptomycetaceae > Streptomyces > Streptomyces lavendulocolor. Next base: position 17,926 of record NZ_LWBU01000062.1, read on the forward strand.
GCTCTCCAGCAGCGCCAGCCGTTCCTGCGGGTCCAGCCGGGGCGCCGCGGCCGAGCCGAGGGGGGCCAGCTCGCCCGTGCCGAGGTGCAGCTCGGCGTGCTCGCCGCGCCGCCGGGCCCGCAGGAAGGAGCTCATCAGGTTGCGCTCCCGGGCGGTGCTCAGGTCCAGCAGGCGTTCCGCGATCCGCTCGGTGGCGTCCTGGAGGGCCAGCGCCATGCCCGGATCGGCCAGGTGCCTGGGTACGGAGAGGTTGACCGCGCCCTGCACGGTGCCGCCCACCGGGTCGCGCACCGGCGCGGCCATGCAGGTCAGCTCCTTGAGGTTGTGCAGGAAGTGCTCGTGGCCGACCACCACGAAGGGTGCCCGGGTGCTCAGCACCATGCTGACGCTGCTGGTGCCCATGTACCGCTCGTCGACGTTCGCGCCGGGCACCAGCGAGGCGGCGTCCATCAGCTCCAGCCCCAACGGATCGCCGCGCCGGTCCACGATGTTCGCCCGCGAGTCGGCCAGCGTCACGGTGACGGGCAGGGCGGAGAAGCGCCGGCACAGGTCCTCCAGTACCGGCGCGGCCGCCCGGACGAGCCGGGTGTCCGGATCGAGGTCGCTCTCGACCGGGAGGCTGGCGGCCTCGGTGTCGATCCCGAGCGACTGCGAGCGCTGCCAGGAGGCGAGGATCTCCGGGCGTACCCCGCCGTCGGGCGGCCTCTGCTCACCGCGATCTTCCACAAAACCAGGATAATCGGGCAAAAGCCACCGTGTGCTGCCGGGAGCCGCGGCACCCCGCGACCCGCTCCGTGACGCCTCCTGCCACGCGCCGCCCGGCCACGCGCCCGACACCATGCGCCCCCCGGCCACGCGCCCGGCCACGCGCCCCCGCCCCGGGACCCCGGTCACCGCGCCGGTGCCGACGCAGGGCCCGGCGTCACGCGCCGACGGTGCCGTCGACGCCCTCGCGGAGCAGGTCGGCGTGGCCGTTGTGGCGCGCGTACTCGTGGATCAGGTGCAGCATGACGTGGCGCAGCGACACGTCCACGTCCCAGCGGGCGTTGTGGCCGGTCACGTCCAGTGACGCGGCCGACGCCTCGATCCGGCGGGAGTGCGCGACCTCCGCCTCCCAGGCGGTGAACGCCTCCGACCGCGTCGAGCCGGTCGGGTCGTAGGCCGCCTGGTAGTCCTCGTCCGGCGACCAGACCAGCGGGACGTCCTCGCCGGCGATGGTCCGGCGGAACCAGCCGCGTTCCACCTCCGCCATGTGCCGGACCAGACCCAGCAGGGAGAGCGTCGACGGCGGCATGGAACGGCGCCGCAGGTCCTCGTCGGACAGGCCCTCGCACTTCATGGCGAGGGTGGCGCGGTGGTGGTCGAGGAAGGCGCGCAGCATCACGCGTTCCTCGCCGACCAGGGGCGGTTGCGGGCGTTCGGTGGCCACGGGGGCTCCCTCCGTCTGGGCGTGACCGGCGCGCACCGGCCGTCCGGGGCTCCCAGGATGGATCATCACCGGCCCGCGGAACAGCGGATTTCGGCCCGCCCGGGCGCCGTTCGCCGATCCGGCCCGACCGGCGGGACGCCGCCGCCTAGAGTCGGGGCCATGGTGACCATGGTGGGGGCAGGGGACGTCGAGGAAGCGGTCGCGGTGACCGCCCGCGCGCTGCGGGGCGTGACGGACCGGGACTGGTCGGCACCGGCGGCCGGGCTGGAGTGGAGCTGCCACCGGACGGCCGTCCACCTGGCGGGCGACTTCACCGGCTACGCCGCCCAGTTGACCGGCCGCGCCACCGACGGCTACGTACCCTTCGACGTCGTCGCGGAGCCCGGGACCGACGCCGCCGGGCTGGTCCGCGTCGTCGAGGCGACCGGCGGGATCCTGGCAGCCGCCGTCCGCACCACCCCCGAGGAGGTGCGTGCCTGGCACCCGTGCGGCAGCGCCGGGGCGGACGGCTTCGCGGCGATGGGCGTCGTCGAGGCGCTGGTGCACACCCACGACATCCTCGGCGGCCTCGGCGGATCCGGGTGGCGGGCGCCCGGCGAGCTGTGCGCCCGCGTCCTGGACCGCCTCTTCCCGCACGTGCCGCCCACCGGCGACCCCTGGACGACCCTGCTGTGGGCCACCGGCCGCACCGACCTGGACGGCGTGCCGCGGCCCACGGCCTGGCGCTGGTACAACGACCCGGTCCGGACCGGACGCCTCCTGCTGTGCGAACTGTCCCCGAACCTCGGGGCCGACCTGCGCGCCGGCGGCAGCGGCGGCTTCACCTGGGCGGACGGCGGCCCGCCCGAGGGCACCCGGATCGCCGGAGGGCTGGTGGACAGGGCCCGCGAGGAGGGGACGCACCGGCCCGGATGGGGCCCGTACGCCATCGTCCGCGCCGCCGACCGCCGCGCGGTGGGGGCCATCGGCTTCCACGCCGCGCCCGACGCGGACGGCGGCGTCGAGATCGGCTACGACCTGGTGGAGGGCGCGCGCGGGAACGGCTACGCCACCGAGGCCCTGCGCGCCCTCGCCGGCTGGGCGTTCGCCCGGCCGGGGACCGCCGTGCTGCGCGCCGTCGTCGACCACGGCAACACGCCCTCGCACCGGGTCGTCGCCCGCGCCGGCTTCAGCAGGGCCGCCGACGGCGAGGCGGGCACCGTCTACGAGCTGCGCCGCACCTGACCGGCGATGTCCCGCACGGCTGCCATCGCCCGGTGCATCAGCCCCGGGCCGAACGTGACGCGGGTGGCACCCAGCCGCCCCAGCTCCCGGACCGACGGACCGCCGGGCAGGTACGCCACGTTGAGGGGCCCCTCGATCCGGGAGCGCAGCAGCGGCAGGTGCTCCGGCGGGACGCCGATGGGGTACACGCAGTCCGCGCCCGCTTCGACGTACAGCCGCGCTCGGGCGATCGCCTCCTCCGGGTCGGCGACGCCCCGCAGGAAGCTGTCCACCCGGGCGTTGACGAACAGCGCGCCGCCCGCGGCCGCCCGTACCCCGGCCAGCCGTTCGGCGTGCGCCCGCGGGTCCAGCAGCACGCCGTCCTCGGAGTCCTCCAGGTTCATCCCGACCGCGCCGGCGTCCAGGACCCGGCCGACCAGCTCCTCGGCCGCGAGGCCGTAACCGCCCTCCACGTCCGCCGACACCGGCACGGAAACCGACCGGGTGATCCGGGCGACGGCCGCGAACATCTCGGCCGCGGGCGTCGCCCCGTCCTCGTACCCCAGCGACGCCGCCACCGCCGCGGACGGTGTGGCGAGGGCCGGGAAGCCCGCCTCCTCGAAGGCGCGGGCGCTCGCCGCGTCCCACGGGCCGGGCAGGACCAGGGGGCCCCGCCCGGCGCCGCGGCCGTGGTGCAGGGCGCGCAGCACCCCGACGGCGTCGGTCACTTGGCGGTGCCGCCGAACTGTCCGGGCGTGTAGTGGCCCGGCACCAGGCGGCTGGTGACGGCGAACCGGTTCCAGGCGTTGATGACGGTGATCGCGGAGATCAGCTGGGCCAGTTCGCGCTCGTCGAACTCCTTCGCCGCCTTCTCCCACACCTCGTCGGGCACGAATCCGTCCGTCAGGACGGTCACGGCCTCGGTCAGTTCGATCGCGGCGAGCTCCTTCGGGGTGTAGAAGTGGCGCGACTCCTCCCAGGCGCTCAGCTGGATGATCCGCTCGACCGACTCGCCGGCCGCCAGCGCGTCCTTGGTGTGCATGTCCAGGCAGTACGCGCAGTGGTTGAGCTGCGACGCGCGGATCTTGACCAGTTCGAGCAGCACCGGGTCGAGGCCCTGCCGGGCGGCGGCGTCCAGCCGGACCATGGCCTTGAACACCTCGGGCGCGTGCTCGGTCCAGGCGAGGCGGGGGGTGTGCTCGGCCGCGTACCCGGTCGCGTCCGTCCCGGTGGTGCCCGTCGTCGCCGCGTGCGTGCCGCTCGTCTTCGTCTCTGTCGTCATGACAACGACCGTACGGGCAGGGTGGCGCACGGGTATGGTCCACTTCCATGACGGATTCCTGGGCCACTTTCGGCGCCGACCTGCACCTGGAGCTACGGGGCCCGGGGCTGCGGTCCGGCCTGATGGAAGCGCTGCGGGAGGCCGTGCGGACCGGTCGGCTGGCGCCCGGGACACGGCTGCCGTCGTCCCGGTCGCTCGCCGCCGACCTGGGCATCGCCCGCAACACGGTCGCCGACGCGTACGCCGAACTCGTCGCCGAGGGCTGGCTCACCGCCCGGCAGGGGTCCGGCACCCGGGTGGCCCGGCGCGCCGCCCCCCGGTCCGGCCCCGCGGCGGTACACCGCGCCCCGGCCCGCGGGGGCGCCGCGCGCGCCGAACCGGTGCCGCCGAGGCGCCCGCCGGTACGCCCGCCGGTGCGCCGGTCCGCGACGCACACCCTGCACCCCGGCACCCCGGACCTCGGGTCCTTCCCGCGCGGCGAGTGGCTCAAGGCGGCCCGCCGCGCGCTCGCCTCCGCCCCGCACGAGGCGCTCGGCTACGGCGAGCCGCACGGCCGCGTCGAGCTGCGCACCGCGCTCGCCGACTACCTGGCGCGGGCCCGCGGAGTGCACGCGGACCCCGACCGCATCGTGATCTGCTCCGGCTTCGTCCACGGGCTGCGGCTGATGGCCCAGGTGCTGCGCGACCGGAAGGTGCGGGAGGTCGCCGTGGAGTCGTACGGGCTCGACGTCCACTGGGACCTGCTCGCCGGGGCCGGCCTCGGCACGCCCCCGCTGCCCTGCGACGAACGCGGCACGCGCACCGGCGGGCTGGACCGGCAGGGAGCGCTGCTCATCACGGCCGCGCACCAGTTCCCGCTCGGCGGGGCGCTGCCGCCCGACCGGCGCGCCGCCGCCGTCGACTGGGCGCGCCGGACGGGCGCGGTGATCCTGGAGGACGACTACGACGGCGAGTTCCGCTACGACCGCCAGCCGGTCGGCGCCCTCCAGGGCCTGGACCCCGAGCGCGTGGTCTACCTCGGGACGGCGAGCAAGTCCCTGACGCCCGGCCTGCGCCTGGGGTGGATGGTGCTGCCCGAGGACCTGGTGGGGGACGTGCTGGCGGCGAAGGGGCACGCCGAGTGGGTGTCGAGCGCCCTGGACCAGCTGACGCTCGCGGAGTTCATCCGCTCCGGCGCGTACGACCGGCACGTGCGCGGCATGCGGCTGCGCTACCGCCGGCGGCGCGACCAGCTGGTGGCCGCGCTCGCCGAACGGGCGCCCGGCATCCGTGTGAGCGGCATCGCGGCCGGCCTGCACGCCGTGCTGGAACTGCCGCCCGGCACGGAACGCTCCGTCGTCCAGGCGGCGTCCTGGCAGGGTCTCGCGGTTCAGGGCCTCGACCGCTTCCGCCACCCGGCCGTGCCGCCCGGCCGCGACGCGCTGGTCGTCGGCTACGCCACCCCGACGGACAGCGCCTGGTCCGGCGCCCTGGACGCGCTCTGCCGCGCCCTGCCCTGACGGCGCCCCGCCCCCCACGACCC
>NZ_LWBU01000062.1:23417-94513 GCF_001646665.1 Streptomyces noursei
GCCCCGCCCCCCACGACCCGCCCGGCGACGACCCGCACCGCCCCGGCCCGCCCGGGGGCGGGCCGGAGGAGCGACGGCGAACGGTCAGCGGAGGACCTGGCGCAGCTGCTCCAGCCCCCAGTCGAGGTCCTCCTTGCTGATCACCAGGGGCGGGGCGATCCGGATCGTCGAGCCGTGGGTGTCCTTGACCAGGACCCCGCGGTCCATCAGCTTCTCCGAGATCTCCCGGCCCGTGCCCAGGGCCGGCACGATGTCGACGCCCGCCCACAGGCCACGGCCGCGCACGGCCTCCACCGCCCCGCCGCCGACCATCAGCCCCAGCTCGTGGTGGAGGTGGTCGCCCAGTTCGGCCGCCCGCTGCTGGTACTCGCCGGTGCGCAGCATCGCCAGCACCTCCAGCGCCACCGCGCACGCCAGCGGGTTGCCGCCGAACGTCGAGCCGTGCTCGCCCGGCCGGTGGACACCCAGCACCGCCGCGCTCGACACGACCGCCGACACCGGGACGACCCCGCCGCCGAGCGCCTTGCCCAGCACGTACATGTCCGGGACCACGCCCTCGTGTTCGCACGCGAACGTGCGGCCCGTGCGGCCCAGGCCCGACTGGATCTCGTCCGCGACGAACAGCACGTCCCGCTGCCGGGTCAGCTCCCGGACCGCCGGCAGGTAGCCGTCCGGGGGCACCAGCACCCCGGCCTCGCCCTGGATCGGCTCCAGCAGCACGGCCACGGTGTTGTCGGTCATGGCGAGGTCCAGCGCGGCGAGGTCGCCGTACGGCACGATCTCGAACCCCGGTGTGTAGGGGCCGTAGTCGGCCCGCGCCTCGGGGTCGGTGGAGAAGCTGACGATCGTGGTCGTACGGCCGTGGAAGTTGTCCGCCGCCACGATGATCTTCGCCATGCCGTCCGGCACGCCCTTGACGCGATACCCCCACTTGCGGGCGGTCTTCACGGCGGTCTCCACCGCCTCCGCCCCGGTGTTCATCGGCAGCACCATCTCCATGCCGCAGAACTCGGCGAGCTGCGCGCAGAAGTCGGCGAACCGGTCGTGGTGGAACGCCCGTGACGTCAGCGTCACCCGGTCCAGCTGCGCCTTCGCGGCCTCGATGAGCCGCCGGTTGCCGTGCCCGAAGTTGAGCGCCGAGTAGCCGGCGAGCATGTCGAGGTAACGGCGGCCCTCGACGTCGGTCATCCAGGCACCGTCCGCCGAGGAGACGACGACGGGCAACGGGTGGTAGTTGTGCGCGCTGTGCGCCTCCGCGGAAGCGATCGCCTCTTGTGTGCTCGACACGGGATCTCCGTTCGTCCTGCGGCGTGGGGCGGTGGTGGCGCCCCTTTCTATCGTCGCTCGCCATGCGGACGGGGAAACCTCGCTGGGGCGGTGGCCGCTAGGGTGACGGGTACGCACGGCGACTGGCGTACGGGGAAGCGACCCCGGGGGAGCCGTGCGCGGCAGACCACACGAGGGTGCCGCCCGCCTGGGCACCCGAAGACCTCGTCCGTGCTGCCGGCCCCCTCGGAGGACGCCATGACCAGCCTTCCCCTGCCCGCCCACCACCCGGCCCTCTCCGCCGCCGATCCCGAACTCGCCGCCCTCGTCGGCGCGGAGGAGCGGCTCCAGGCCGACACCCTGCGGCTGATTCCCAGCGAGAACTACGTCTCCCGGGCCGTCCTGGAGGCGTCCGGGACCGTCCTGCAGAACAAGTACAGCGAGGGCTACGCGGGCCGCCGCTACTACGAGGGCCAGCAGAACATCGACCAGGTGGAGCTGCTCGCGGTCCGCCGGGCCAAGGCCCTCTTCGGCGTCGACCACGCCAACGTGCAGCCCTACTCCGGCTCCCCGGCCAACCTCGCCGTGCACCTCGCCTTCGCCCAGCCCGGCGACACCGTGATGGGCATGGCCCTGCCCATGGGCGGCCACCTCACCCACGGCTGGGGCGTCTCCGCGACCGGCACCTGGTTCCGCGGCGTCCAGTACGGCGTACGCCGGGACACCGGGCTCGTCGACTTCGACGAGGTGCGGGAGCTGGCCCTCAAGGAGCGGCCCAAGATCCTGTTCTGCGGCGGCACCGCCCTGCCCCGGACCATCGACTTCGCCGCCTTCGCGGAGATCGCCCGCGAGGCGGGCGCCGTCCTGGTCGCCGACGTCGCGCACATCGCCGGCCTGATCGCGGGCGGTGCGCACCCGTCGCCCGTGCCGCACGCCGACGTCGTCTCCACCACCACCCACAAGACGCTGCGCGGCCCGCGCGGCGCGATGCTGATGTGCCGCGAGGAGCACGCCAGGGCCGTCGACAAGGCGGTCTTCCCCGGCCTCCAGGGCGGCCCGCACAACCAGACCACCGCCGCGATCGCCGTCGCCCTCCGCGAGGCGGCCCAGCCCTCCTTCCGGGACTACGCGCACCAGGTCGTGGCCAACGCCAGGGCCCTCGCGGAGGAACTCCTCGCCCGCGGCTTCGACCTGGTCTCCGGCGGCACGGACAACCACCTGATCCTGATGGACCTCACGCCCAAGGACGTGCCGGGCAAGGTCGCCGCGAAGGCCCTGGACCGGGCCGGGATCGTCGTGAACTACAACACCGTCCCCTACGACCCCCGCAAGCCCTTCGACCCCTCCGGCATCCGCATCGGCACCCCGTCCCTGACCTCCCGGGGCCTCGGTACACAGGCCATGGCGGCCGTCGCCGACTGGATCGACCGGGGTGTCACCGCGGCCCGCACCGGCGACGAGGCCGCGCTGGCCGTCATCCGCGCCGAGGTCGCCGAGCTGATGTCCGCCCACCCGGCCCCCGGCATCCCCACCTGACCCGCTCCCGGCACCCCCGCCCCCCGTGGGGCGGGGGTGCCAGGTCCTCCCGGGCCCGCCCCCGGCCGCCCGCTCCCCGCGCCCGGAACCGCCCCCGACCCCGGGCCCGCACGGGCCCGGGGCGCCCACGCGCCCCGGCCGCCCGGGCCCGCCGCGGGCGGGCGCGACGGGCCTGTGTCGCTCGTCTCATACGACGGTTCCCGACCTGTCGGCGGTAGCTGAGAGAATGAGGGACATGGCCTCTGATCGTCCTCGCGTGCTCTCCGGGATCCAGCCCACCGCCGGCTCGTTCCACCTCGGCAACTACCTCGGCGCGGTCCGCCAGTGGGTCGCGCTCCAGGAGTCCCACGACGCGTTCTACATGGTCGTCGACCTGCACGCGATCACCGTCCCGCAGGACCCGGCGGAGCTGCGGGCCAACACCCGGCTCGCCGCCGCCCAGCTGCTCGCCGCGGGCCTCGACCCCGAGCGCTGCACGCTCTTCGTGCAGAGCCACGTCCCCGAGCACGCCCAGCTCGGCTGGATCATGAACTGCCTCACCGGGTTCGGCGAGGCCTCCCGCATGACGCAGTTCAAGGACAAGTCCGCCAAGCAGGGCGCGGACCGCGCCACGGTCGGGCTGTTCACGTACCCGATCCTCCAGGTCGCGGACATCCTGCTCTACCAGGCCAACGAGGTCCCCGTCGGCGAGGACCAGCGCCAGCACATCGAGCTGACCCGCGACCTCGCCGAGCGATTCAACGCCCGTTTCGGTGAGACGTTCACGGTCCCGGCTCCGTACATCCTGAAGGAGACGGCGAAGATCTACGACCTCCAGGACCCGGCGGTCAAGATGAGCAAGTCCGCCTCCACCCCGAAGGGCCTGATCAACCTCCTGGACGAGCCGAAGGCGACCGCGAAGAAGGTGAAGAGCGCGGTGACCGACACCGACACCGTGATCCGCTTCGACCCCGTCGACAAGCCGGGCGTCAGCAACCTGCTGACGATCATGTCCACCCTCACCGGCACCTCCGTCCCCGACCTGGTGCGGAGCTACGAGGGCAAGATGTACGGCGCGCTGAAGACCGACCTGGCCGAGATCATGGTCGACTTCGTCACCCCCTTCAGGACCCGCACGCAGGAATATCTGGACGACCCCGAGACGCTGGACTCGATCCTGGCCAAGGGCGCGGAGAAGGCCCGCGCGGTCGCCGGGGAGACGCTCGCGCAGACCTACGAGAAGGTGGGCTTCCTGCCCGCCAAGCACTGAGACCGGCGTGAGCGCCGGACGGGACCCGGCGTCCCACCGGCGCTGCTCCGGAGTCCGGCCCGACGGCTCTGGTCACACGACGGGTCCAGCCGCCACACTGGCGGCTGACGGCACGGCGGACGGCCACCGGGTCACCGGCCACCGGCAGAAGACGACAGACGACGAACCGACCGGCGACGACCGAACCGACACTTGAGGAGAACGACGTGGGGACCGTAACGCTCGGCGTTTCGATCGCGGTCCCGGAGCCCTACGGCAGCCTGCTCCAGGAGCAGCGCGCGGGCTTCGGTGATCCCGCCGCGCACGGCATCCCCACGCACGTCACGCTCCTGCCGCCGACCGAGGTCGAAGCGGCGCGGCTGCCGGCGGTCCGGGCGCACCTCGCCGAGGTGGCGGCGGCCTGCCGGTCGTTCCCGATGCGGCTGTCCGGCACCGGGACGTTCCGGCCGCTGTCGCCGGTCGTCTTCGTCCAGGTCGTGGAGGGCGCGGCGGCCTGCTCCTGGCTCCAGCAGCGGGTGCGGGACGCGTCGGGCCCGCTGGAGCGGGAGCTCCAGTTCCCGTACCACCCGCATGTGACCGTGGCGCACGGCATCGCCGAGGACGCGATGGACCGGGCCTACGAGGAGCTGGCCGACTTCGAGGCGGCGTGGACCGTCGGCTCGTTCGCCCTGTACGAGCAGGGCTCCGACGGGGTGTGGCGGAAGCTGTCCGAGTACGAGTTCGGGGCCGGCCGCCCGGCGCCGTCCGTGCCCGCGCAGGGCTCACCCGTGGACGAGCCGGCCGCCACGCGCTCCTGACCGCCGGCGCCCCGCGGCGGCGGTCGGCTCACAGCGGCAGGCGGCGGAAGACCGTGCGGGGGACGTGCCGGAGCGCCGACATCACCAGGCGCATCGCGCCCGGCACCCACACCGTCTCCGAGCGGCGCCACAGGCCCTGCTCGATGGCGTGCGCCACCGCCTCCGGGGTCGTCGCCATCGGTGCCTCCGTCAGCCCGGCCGTCATCCTGGTGCGGACGAAGCCGGGCCGGACCACCATCACGTGGACGCCCGAGCCGTGCAGCGCGTCGCCCAGGCCCTGGGCGAAGGCGTCCAGGCCGGCCTTGCTGGAGCCGTAGATGAAGTTGGCGCGCCGGACGCGTTCACCGGCCACCGACGACAGCACGACCAGCGAGCCGTGGCCCTGGGCGCGCAGCGCGTTGGCGCAGATCAGACCGGCCGAGACGGCGCCGGTGTAGTTGGTCTGGGCGACGCGCACGGCGGCGAGCGGCGCCGCCTCGTCGCGCCCCTGGTCGCCCAGGACGCCGAAGGCGAGCAGCACCATGTCGACGTCGCCCTCCGCGAAGACCTTCCCCAGCGCCTCCTCGTGCGCCGACGGGTCCAGCGCGTCGAAGGGGACCGTGCGGACCGTCACCGCGTCCGTCTCCGGGCGCAGCCCGCGCAGTGCGGCCGCGGCGGCCTCCAGGTCGGGGGAGGGGCGGCCGGCCAGCCAGACGGTCCGGGTGCGCCTCGCGACGAGGCGGCGGGCGGTGGCGAGGCCGATCTCGGACGTGCCGCCGAGGACGAGCAGGGACTGGGGGGCGCCGAAGGCGTCCTTCATGACGTACTCCTTACAGGCCGAGGCGGCGGGCGAGGTCCGAGGTGAACACCGCGCGCGGGTCCAGCTCGGCGCGCAGGTCGAGGAAGTCCGGCAGACGCGGGTACATCACGCGCAGCGCGTCCGGGCGCAGCCGGGAGTCCTTGGCGAGGTAGACGCGCCCGCCCGCGCCCGCCACCTCCTCGTCGAGCTCGTCGAGGAACGCGCCGAGGCCGGTGAGCCCGGCCGGGATGTCCAGCGCCAGCGTCCAGCCGGGCATGGGGAAGGACAGCCAGCCGGGGTCGCCCTCGCCGAACCGCTTCAGGACCGCGAGGAACGACGGGCAGCCCCGGCGCGCGATCCGGCGCACGATGCGGCGCAGGGTGTCCTCCCGCCCGTACCCGACGACGAACTGGTACTGGACGAAGCCGGCGCGCCCGTACACCCGGTTCCAGTGCGGGACCCCGTCCAGGGGGTGGAAGAAGGCGGACAGCCGCTGGAGCTCGCCGGTGCGGTGGCGGGGCGCCCTGCGGTACCAGAGCTCGTTGAACAGGCCGACGGCTGGGCGGCTGAGCAGCCCGTCCGGGACGAACGCCGGGGCGGCCGGCAGCCGGCCGGGGCGGAAGGCGAGGGGGTCGCGCCGGGCCCGCCGGGGGAGCGCGTCGTACGGGGCGTGGTCGCCCCGCGTGAGCACGGCCCGGCCGGTGGCGGCCCCGCGCGCCAGCAGGTCGATCCAGGCGACGGAGTAGCGGTAGCCGTGGTCGTTGGCGGTCAGGCGGGCCATCAGGTCGTCGAGGTCGGTGGCGCGTTCCGTGTCGACCGACATCAGGGACGTCTCGACGGGCAGGAGCTGCACGGTCGCGGAGAGGATCACACCGGTCAGCCCCATGCCGCCGGTGGTCGCGTCGAACAGGTCGGTGCCCGGCAGGACGGTGCGGATGGTGCCGTCGGCGGTGAGCAGGTCGAAGGCGCGTACGTGGCGGCCGAAGGAGCCCGAGACATGGTGGTTCTTGCCGTGGATGTCGGCGCCGATGGCCCCGCCGACGGTGACGTAGCGGGTGCCGGGGGTGACCGGGACGAACCAGCCGAGCGGCAGCAGCACCTCCATCAGGCGGTGCAGGCTGACACCCGCGTCGCACACCACGAGCCCGGCGTCCGCGTCGATGGAGCGGATCCGGGCGAGGCCGGTCATGTCCAGCACGGCACCGCCCGCGTTCTGCGCCGCGTCGCCGTACGCCCGGCCGAGCCCGCGGGCGATGCCCCCGCGCGTGCCGCAGGCGCGGACGGCGGCGGCCGCTTCCTCGTAGCTGCGGGGGCGGACGAGGCGGGCGACGGACGGGGCGGTACGGCCCCAGCCGGTCACCGGCCCGGCCGGTTCGGTGGAGGTCTCGGCGTCGGACATGAACGCGACCGTATCGCCGTACTTGCGTTGTTCGTGCGGTTTGTCGGCTGAGTCGCCCGGCTCGCCGAAATGGGTGATTAAACGAGTGTCATGAAAGATTGCCGCGTCCTGCGGCGTCCGGGGCGCCAGAGTCGTCGGTGGACGACGAAAGGGGTGGCGGAGCATGCGCAAGGCGGGCACCCGGTGGGAGGGCGCCGATCGTCGGCTCCTGGACGTGCTGCACGGCTTCGGCCGCCGCAGGCCGGCGGTGGCGGCGACCGCGCGGACGCTCTCGCTCACGGGCGAGCACGCCGCGCTCTGGCTCGCGGCGGGGCTCGCCGCGGCGGCGGCCGACCGCCCGCGACGCGGCGCGTGGCTGCGCGCCACCGCCCTGACGGCCGCGGCGCACCTGACGGGCTCCGCCCTGAAGCACCTGGTCCGGCGCCCCCGCCCGGTCCCGCCCGCAGCGCCTCCGCACGGCCGGGCCGCCGGGCCGGGGCCCGTGTCCGTGCCCGTGCCTGTGTCCGCCACCGCGCCCGCCGGGCCGGGGTCCCCGGCCGCCGGTTGCTGCGGTGGGCCCGTGCCCGGGGCGTGCGCCGGTGCCGGGCCGAACGCGCGCGGCCGGCGGGCGCCGCTGACGGTGACCGTCACCGGGCCGGTCACGGCGTGCCCGCCCGCTCCCGTTCCCGCATCGGCGGAACCTGCGCCCGACCGCGCGCCCGCAGAGCCCGAGCCCGACCCGGCCCCTGTACCCCTCGCACCCGAGCCCGAGCCCCCGTCCGCCGGACCCGAACCCGGACCCCAGCCCACGCCCCCGTCCGCCACCTCCGGGCACGAGGCCGAGCCTTCCGCCGTCCGGCGCGGGACCGTTGCGCCCCGTCCCGGGTACCCGGCCGCCCCGGGTGGCCGGCCGGGCGGGGCGTTCCGGCCGGTCGTCGGGCGGTACGCGTTTCCCAGCTCGCACGCCGCCTCCGCGGCCGCCGCCGCCGTGGCGTTCGCGGCGGTGCGGCCCGGCGCGCGCTGGGCCGGGGTGCCGGTGGCGGCCGCGATGTGCCTGTCGCGACTGGTGCTGGGCGTCCACCACCCGACCGACGTGCTGGCCGGCGCCCTGCTGGGGGCCGTGACGGCCCGGGTGGGCCACCGGTGGGCGCCGACCCCGGTGCAGGATCGTTTCTCCAGAGGCGGGGCACCCGCCCCGCGGACCGGTGGCCGCCATGGGTGAGCCGACCGTCGCGGGGGCCGTCACGCGCCCGGCGCCCCCCATGGTCCTGCTGCCCCTCGGGCTCGTCCGGGCCGCGCGCCCCCGGCAGTGGGTCAAGAACGTCCTCGTGGCCGCCGCCCCCGCCGCCGCCGGGCAGCTGGTGTCCCGGCACACCGCCCTCCAACTGGGCATCGTCTTCGTGCTGTTCACCGCCGCGGCGGCGGCCGTCTACCTCGTCAACGACGCCCGCGACGCCGAGGCCGACCGCGCCCACCCGGTCAAGTGCCGCCGCCCCGTGGCCGCCGGGGAGGTCCCCGTCCCCGTGGCGTACGGCACCGGCGGCCTCCTCGCGGTCGCCGCGCTCCTCGGCGCCGCCACGCTGTGCAACGCCCTGACGGCCGCGCTGCTGGCCGCGTACCTCGTGATGCAACTCGCCTACTGCCTGCGCCTCAAGCACGTCCTCGTCGTCGACCTCGCCGTCGTCACGACCGGCTTCGTGATGCGCGCCATGATCGGCGGTGTGGCGCTCGGCATCCCGCTCTCGCGCTGGTTCCTCATCACCACCGGCTTCGGCGCCCTCTTCATGGTCGCCGCCAAGCGCTACTCCGAGGCCGTCCAGATGGCCGGGCGGGCGGGGCGGACCCGCGTCCTGCTCACCGAGTACACCACCGGCTACCTCCGCTTCGTCTGGCAGCTCGCCGCCGGTGTCGCCGTGCTCGGCTACTGCCTCTGGGCGCTGGAGCACAGCGGCACCTGGCGCCAGCTGTCCACCGTCGCCTTCATCCTCGGCGTCCTGCGCTACGCGGTCTTCGCCGACCGCGGCACCGCGGGCGCCCCCGAGGACGTCGTCCTGCGCGACCGCCCCCTCGCGGTGATCGGCCTCGCCTGGCTGGCGATGTACGGGATGGCGGTGGCGGACCCGTGAGGCGGGAGGCGCTCGGGTTCCTGCTCGTCGGAGGCGTGGCGTACGCCGCCGACCTGGCGCTCTTCCTCGCGCTCCGGCCGCACTTCGCCCCCCTGCCCGCCAAGGCCCTCGCCTTCCTCGCGGGCTGCACCGTCGCCTACCTCGGCAACGCCCTCGGCACGTACCGCCGCCGCAGCCTCCACCTGCGCCAGTACGGGGCGTTCTTCGGGGTGAACCTCGCCGGCGCCGCCGTGCAGCTCGCGTGCCTCGGCGTGTCGCACTACGGCCTCGGCCTCACCTCACCGCTGGCCGACACCGTCTCCGGGCTGGGCGTGGGCATGGTCCTGGCCACCGGCGTCCGCTTCTGGGGGACCCGCACGCTCGTCTTCGGGCCACGGGGTAGGGACACGTCATGGACTGGCTGACCAAGCTCCCCGTCATCGGCCCGTGGGCCGCGCGTCTGATGCGCACGCACGCCTGGCGCTCGTACGAGACCCTCGACCACGCCCACTGGACCCGCCTGGCCGCCGCCATCACCTTCATCAGCTTCCTGGCGCTCTTCCCGCTGATCACGGTCGCCGCCGCCGTCGGCGCCGCGCTCCTGACCGACGCGCAGCTGCGCGACCTGGAGGAGAGGATCGCCGAACAGGTCCCCGGGATCTCCGACCAGCTGGACCTCGACGCGCTCGTCGCCAACGCCGGCACCGTGGGCCTCGTCGCGGGCGCCCTGCTCCTGTTCACCGGCATCGGCTGGGTGGGCTCCATGCGCGACTGCCTGCGGGCCGTGTGGGGGACCGACGACTGCGACGAGGGCAACCCCGTCGTCCGCAAGGCCAAGGACGCCGTGATCCTGCTCGGCCTGGGCCTGACCGGTCTGGCCTCGTTCGCCGCCTCCGGCCTCGGCTCCACCGCCGTCGGCTGGACCGCCGACCGGCTGGGCATCTCCGGGAGCGGCGCCGGCGGCGTGCTGCTCCAGGCCGCCGCGCTCGCCGCCGCCGTCCTCGCCGACTTCCTGATCCTGCTGTACGTGCTGACGCTGCTGCCCGGCGTCCAGCCGCCGCGCCGCCGTCTGGTGGTGGCGGGGCTGATCGGCGCGGTCGGCTTCGAGGCGCTGAAGCTGCTGCTCGGCGGCTACATGAAGGGCGTGGCGGCGAAGTCGATGTACGGGGCGTTCGGGGTGCCCGTGGCGCTCCTGCTGTGGATCAACTTCACCGCCAAGCTGCTGCTGTTCTGCGCCGCCTGGACCGCTACTCGCTCCCGGACCCGGACCCGGACCCGGACCCGGACTGACGACGACGTCGTACGAGATCGGGAAGCGGCCACCGCCGGTTGACCACGAACCACCCGCCGGCCAGCAGCACCAGCACCCCGCCGGCCACCGTCAGCGCCGTCCCGGCCCCGCTGGCGCCGCCCGCCGCCGCGACCGTCGTCCCGCCGTCACCGTCACCGGCCGCCTGGTCGCCGCCGCCCGGCCCGGTCTGCCCGGCCCCGCCGCTCTCGCCGGTCCCGCTGCCGGTCGCCGCCGACTTCGGCGGCACCAGCTCGCCGACCGGCCGTACCTTGCCGGCCGCCGAGAAGCCCCAGTCCAGCAGGCGGGCCGCCTCCTTGTAGACGGCGTGGCCCTCCTTGGCCGACGGGTTCATGACGGTGACCAGCAGCACCTTGCCGCCCCGCTCGGCCACCCCGGTGAAGGTGGCGCCGGCGTGCGTCGTGCTGCCGTTCTTCACCCCGGCGATGCCCTGGTAGGCGGGGATGCCGAAGTCGCCGGTCAGCAGCCGGTTGGTGTTCTGGATCTCGAAGGTGGAGCGCTTCTTGTTGCCGGGCTTGACCTCGCCGGGGAACTTCGCGCGCGGGGTGGAGCAGTACTCCCGGAAGTCCTTGTTCTGCATGCCGCTGCGCGCGATGAGCGTCAGGTCGTACGCGGACGACACCTGGCCCACCGCGTCGTAGCCGTCCGGCGAGACGACGTGGGTGTCGAGCGCCTGGAGCTCGGCGGCGCGGGCGTTCATGTCCTGGACCGTCCTGGCGATGCCGCCGTTCATCGCCGACAGCACGTGGACGGCGTCGTTGCCGGAGCGGAGGAAGACACCCA
Source organism: Streptomyces noursei (assembly GCF_001646665.1). GTDB lineage: Bacteria > Actinomycetota > Actinomycetes > Streptomycetales > Streptomycetaceae > Streptomyces > Streptomyces lavendulocolor. Next base: position 34,619 of record NZ_LWBU01000062.1, read on the forward strand.
GCCACAGGTCGTGGACGGTGTACGCCTGCTTCTCCTTCACGCCGACGAGGCTGGAGCCCGGGCCGACCTTCGCCAGCTCCTCGGGCGCGACCACGTGCGACCGGTTCCGGGGGAGCTTGGGCAGCAGCGTGTCCGCGAACAGCATCTTCAGGGTGGACGCCGGGGGCAGCCGCCAGTGGGCGTTGTGCGAGGCGAGCACGTCACCGCTCTCCGCGTCCGCCACGATCCAGGAGCGGCCCGTGACCTCCTTGGGCAGCACGGGCACCCCGGGGGCGAGGTTCACCTGGGTGCCGGGCCTGCCGAGCTTCGCCCCGCCGACCGTCGACATGACGGCGGGCGGCTTGGGCTGCTCGTCCTTGTCCGGCGCGGGGGCGGCGAGGGCCGGGGCGGCGGCGAGGACGGGCAGCAGCGCGGCGGCGGCGACCGTCGACACGGTCTTCTTCAGAGCTGACACGGTCGAGAACGTACAGGGAGCCCCTGGGGCGGCGGACACCACACCCCGCACGAGCCCCTCGACCGGCGGCGGCGATACTGAACGCATGAAGCTCAGCCGCTCCGCCTCCTGGTTCCTGCTCGCTTTCGGGGTGTGGAGCTGGTTCATCTGGATCACTTTCGTCAAGAATCTCTGGAACGACGGGAGCGGTCTCGCCTTCGACGACGCGGGCGACCCGACTGCCTACTTCTGGGTTCATCTGCTGCTCGCCATCACGTCCTTTGTTCTGGGGACGGTGGTGGGCGTCATCGGGTTGCGTGGTGTCCGCGCTTCGCGCCGCGACACGCGCGTCGAATAGGGGGTAGGGGCTGGTGTTGCTCGTCTCGCTGGTGCTCGTCCTGGTCGTCGGCCTGCTTGGGGTCGTGCACTGGTACGTCTGGCGGCGCCTGGTGCGCGACGTCACCGTCCCGGGAGGGCCGGCACGGCGGCTGGGCACCGTTGCCCTGATTGTGCTGCCGTTGCTGTCGCTCGGCGCGCTGACGGCCGGACGGGCCGGAGTGCCGTTCCCGCTCCAGCAGGCCCTGGCCTGGCCCGGCTTCCTGTGGCTGGCGCTCCTGCTGTACGTGGTGCTCGCGCTGGTGGTGGGCGAGGCGGTCCGGCCCCTGCTCCTGCGGGCCCTCGACCGCCGGGCCGCCGCCACCGCCCCGGGCACGGCCGGCGCGGCGGCGCCCGCGCCCGTGTCGGCCGCGCCCGTGTCGGCCGCGCCCGTGTCGGCCGCGCCCGTGCGGGCGACGGCCGGTGCGCCCGCGCCGTCCGAGGCCAAGGAGGCGCCCGAGGCATCCGGGGCATCCGAGGCCCCGGCGTCCCCCGGGACGGACGGTGCGGACGGGACGGACGGGGCACCCGCCTCGCCCGGGGCGGCCGGACCGTCCCGGCGGCTGTTCGTCTCGCGCGTCGTCGGCGGCGCCGCCGCGGCCGCCGCGCTCGGCACCGTGGGCCACGGGACGTACGGCGTCCTGCGCGGGCCCCGGGTCAAGCGGGTCACCGTGCCGCTCGCGAAGCTGGCCCGCGGCGCGCACGGCTACCGGATAGCCGTGGTCAGCGACATCCACCTCGGCCCCATCCTGGGCCGGGCCCACACCCGGCGCATCGTGGACGCCATCAACGCCACCCAGCCGGATCTCGTCGCCGTCGTCGGCGACATGGTCGACGGCAGTGTCGAGGACCTGGGGCGGGCCGCCGAACCGCTCGCGGAGCTCCGAGCCCGTGACGGCTCCTTCTTCGTGACCGGAAACCACGAGTACTTCTCCGGCGCCGAGGAGTGGGTGGACCACGTCCGCGAGCTGGGCATGCGCCCGCTGCGCAACGAGCGCGTGGAGATCGCCGGCTTCGACCTCGCCGGGGTCAACGACGTCGCGGGCGAGAACTACGGCGACGGCCCGGACTTCGCCGCCGCGCTCGGCGACCGCGACCGGGCGCGCGCCGCGGTGCTCCTCGCCCACCAGCCGGTCGTCATCCACGACGCCGTGGAGCACGGGGTCGACCTGCAGCTGTCCGGCCACACCCACGGCGGTCAGCTCTGGCCCGGCAACTTCCTCGCGGAGCTGGCCAACCCCACCGTCGCCGGGCTCGAACGGTACGGCGACACACAGCTGTACGTGTCGCGCGGCGCGGGCGCCTGGGGGCCGCCGGTCCGCGTCGGCGCCCCGTCCGACATCACGGTCGTGGAGCTGGCGTCGAAGCAGGCGTAGCCGCGCCGGTCACCGTGCGGGGCAGGAACTCCTCCAGCACCTCGTGCAGTTGCCGCACCAGCGGCCGCAGGACCCGGAACCGGGAGAGCGCGATCGTCCGGGCGACGAGGGGAGCGGTGCGGACGACGAGGCGGCGGCTGCGCTCGGTGCCGGGCGACCGGTCGTACACCCAGAACAGCACCAGCCCCATCTGCATCAGCCACATCAGGTGGGGCAGCTGCGCGGCCAGTTCGGGAGCGGTCTTGGTGTCGGAGCCCGACAGCACCCGCTGCTGGATGGCGATGGCCGCCTCGCGGGCGGCGACCGACTCGGGCGAGAAGGGACTGAGCGGACTGTCCGGGTCGGCGGCGTTCTTGAAGAACTGGGTGGCGAACGGGTGGTACGGCTCCGCCACGTCCAGCCACGTCAGCAGCGTGTCGCGGATCCGTACCGCCAGGTCCCGGTCGCCCGCCAGGACGGGCTCGACGGCGGCCGTGTGCTCGGCCTCCAGCCGGTCGTAGAACCCCTGGACCAGGTGTTCCTTGGAGGAGAAGTAGTAGTAGGCGTTGCCGACGGAGACCCCCGCCTCCTGGGCGATGGCCCGCATCGTCGTCCGGTCGTAACCGCGCTCCTGGAACAGCCGGAGCGCGGTCTCGAGGATGAGGGTGCGGGTCTGCTCGGCCTTGGGGGCCTTGGCGGGCCGGGCGGGCTTCGGCGCCGGGGCGTCCGTCACGTCGTTCACGTCCTTCGGGGTGCTCGAGCAGCCTGACTGTAGCCTCCCGGTTTGAACCGGTTCAAGCCGCCCGTGCGCCGAGGTCCGCCACCGCCCGCCGCCCGGGGTGCCCCGCCGTCAGGGCGCCACCTTGATGGCGCTCACCGGGCACGCCCGGGCCGCCTCGCGCACGAGCGGGCTGCCGGCACCGTCCTCCCTCCCGGGCACCAGTTCGCTGAAGCCGTCGTCGTCCTGGGTGAAGACGTCCGGCGCGGTCAGGGCGCACTGCCCCGCACCGATGCAGACGCCCTTGTCGATCAGAATGTCCATGGGGTTCATCCTCACCATGTGACGGGCAGTTCCAGCATCCCCTGGATCGTGTCCCCGGGTTTGAACGGAATCTCCTCCGCCGGCGCGGCCAGCCGCAGCCCCGGCAGCCGCTCGAAGAGCCCGCGCAGCGCGATCTCCATCTCCGCCCGCGCCAGGTTCTGCCCCAGACACTGGTGGATGCCGAAGCCGAACGCGAGGTGGTGGCGGGCGGACCGGTGCCAGTCCAGCGTGTCCGGTTCGGCGTAGGCGGACGTGTCCCGGTTGATGACGGACGTGGAGAAGACGACGCCCTCGTCCGCCCGGATGGTCACGCCCTCGATCTCGATGTCCTCCGTGGCCACCCGGAGCATCCCGTCCGCGATCGACAGGAACCGCAGCAGCTCCTCCACGGCGGCCGGCATCAGCTCCGGGTCCGCCTTCAGCTCCGCCAGCCGTTCCGGGTGCCGGAGCAGGGTGTACGTACCGAGCGAGATCATGTTGGCCGTGGTCTCGTGGCCGGCCACGAGCAGGATGGTGGCGAGCTCGATCAGCTCCTGCTTGTCGAGGCGGCCCCGGGCGAGCTGCTGCTCGACCAGGTCGTCGAGCACGCCCTCCCCGGGCTTGTCGCGCTTGTGCTCGATCAGGTCGCCGAGGTAGCCCTCCAGTCGCAGACGGGCTTCCTCGGTGTCCTGCGCCGACGGGCCGCGCAGCAGCCGGCGCGACTGCTCCTCGAAGAACTCGTGGTCGGCGTAGGGCACTCCCAGCAGGTCGCAGATGACGATGGACGGCACCGGCAGGGCGAAGGCGGACACCAGCTCGGCCGGGGGGCCCTGCTCGACCATGGCGTCGAGCAGCTCGTCCACCGTCCGCCGGATGCGCGGCCGCAGGTCGGCCGTGCGTTTGAGGGTGAACCCGGGGATGAGCATCCGGCGCTGCGCGTTGTGCTCGGGGTCGTCCACGCCCAGCAGGGCGGCGCGGCGCCGGCTGCGTACGGCCGCGAAGCGCTCCGTGGGGATCGGGAAGGCCGCGTTGGTGGAGTCGGTGGACAGCCGCTGGTCGGACAGGAGCCGGCGGGCGGCGGCGTGGCCGGTGACGACCCACACCGAGCGGCCGTCGTAGAGGGTGGCCCGGGTGAGCGGCCGGGCTTCGCGCAGTGGTGCGTAGGCGGCGGGCGGGTGGTAGGGACACGTGCGGTCCTGGGGGAACGCTACGGCTTCCGTCATGGTGGCCTCGCAAGCACGGGATCTCGGACTGCCGATCTCCACTACATGCCTCAGGCATCCATCGGGTCCATACCCAGTTCGGCCAAACCACCGGTACGGGCGACCCACGGCCGAAGGGCCCGCTTCCGTGAGGAAACGGGCCCTTCGGCGCCGGCGCGGGGAAGGTCAGTAGCGGCGCGTGATCAGCGCGCGCTTGACCTCCTGGATCGCCTTGGTGACCTCGATGCCACGCGGGCAGGCGTCCGTGCAGTTGAACGTGGTGCGGCAGCGCCACACGCCGTCCTTGTCGTTGAGGATCTCCAGCCGCTGCTCGCCGGCCTCGTCGCGCGAGTCGAAGATGAAGCGGTGGGCGTTGACGATCGCGGCCGGACCGAAGTACTGGCCGTCGTTCCAGAACACCGGGCAGGACGACGTGCACGCGGCGCACAGGATGCACTTGGTGGTGTCGTCGAACCGCTCGCGGTCCTCGGCGGACTGGAGCCGCTCACGCGTCGGCTCGTTGCCCTTGGTGATGAGGAAGGGCATCACGTCGCGGTACGCCTGGAAGAACGGCTCCATGTCCACGACCAGGTCCTTGAGGACCGTCAGGCCCTTTATGGCCTCGACCGTGATGGGCTTCTCCGGGTTGATGTCCTTGATCAGCGTCTTGCAGGCGAGCCTGTTCTTGCCGTTGATCCGCATCGCGTCGGAGCCGCAGATGCCGTGCGCGCACGACCGCCGGAAGGTGAGCGAGCCGTCGACGTCCCACTTGATCTTGTGGAGACCGTCGAGCACGCGCTCCTTCGGGTCGATCTCGATCTGGAAGTCCTGCCACTGCGCCTCGTCCGAGATCTCCGGGTTGAACCGGCGGATCCGGAAGGTGACCGTGATGTAGGGGGAGGCGGCGGAGTCCGCCTCGACCTTGTCCAGTACGGGGGTAGCCATCAGTACTTACGCTCCATCGGCTGGTAGCGGGTCTGGACGACGGGCTTGTAGTCGAGACGCACGGTCTCGGAGCCGTCGGCGCCGACCTCGCGGTACGCCATGGTGTGGCGCATGAAGTTGACGTCGTCGCGGTTCGGGTAGTCCTCGCGGTAGTGACCGCCGCGGGACTCCTTGCGGGCCAGCGCCGAGACGGCCATGACCTCGGCCAGGTCGAGCAGGTTGCCCAGCTCGATGGCCTCCAGCAGGTCCGTGTTGAACCGCTTGCCCTTGTCCTGGATGGACACGTTCCGGTACCGCTCGCGCAGCTCGGCGATCTTCTCGACCGCCGTCTTGATCGTCTGCTCGGTGCGGAACACCATCACGTTGGCGTCCATCGTCTCCTGGAGCTCCTTGCGCAGCACCGAGACCCGCTCGCTGCCGGTGGAGTTGCGGAGCCGCTCGACCTGCTCCCGCACGAAGGAGGCCGGGTCCTCCGGCAGCTCGACGTAGTCGGCCTTGGCCGAGTACTCGGCGGCGGCGATGCCGGCGCGCTTGCCGAAGACGTTGATGTCGAGCAGCGAGTTGGTGCCCAGGCGGTTGGCGCCGTGCACCGACACGCACGCGACCTCGCCGGCGGCGTACAGGCCCGGCACGACGGTGGTGTTGTCGCTGAGGACCTCGCCCTCGACGTTGGTCGGGATGCCGCCCATGGCGTAGTGCGCGGTCGGCTGGATCGGGATCGGGTCCGTGTAGGGCTCGATGCCGAGGTACGTCCGCGCGAACTCGGTGATGTCGGGCAGCTTGGCGTCCAGCTGCTCCGGCGGCAGGTGGGTGAGGTCCAGGTAGACGTGGTCGCCCTCGGGACCGCAGCCGCGGCCCTCGCGGATCTCCGTGTAGATGGAGCGCGAGACGACGTCACGCGAGGCGAGGTCCTTCATGACGGGCGCGTACTTCTCCATGAAGCGCTCGCCGTCCTTGTTGCGGAGGATGCCGCCCTCACCGCGGGCGCCCTCCGTCAGCAGGATGCCCATGCGCCAGATGCCCGTCGGGTGGAACTGGAAGAACTCCATGTCCTCCAGCGGCAGGCCGCGCCGGTAGCAGGCGGCCTGGCCGTCACCGGTCAGGGTGTGCGCGTTGGACGTCACCTTGAAGAACTTGCCGGTGCCGCCGGACGCGTAGATCACGGCCTTGGCCTGGAAGACGTGGATCTCACCGGTGGCCAGCTCGTAGGCGACCACACCGGCCGACTTCTTGACGCCGTCGACCTCGGTGATCAGCTGGTCCAGGACGTAGAACTCGTTGAAGAACTCCACGCCCTCCTTGACGCAGTTCTGGTACAGCGTCTGGAGGATCATGTGACCGGTGCGGTCCGCGGCGTAGCAGGACCGGCGGACCGGGGCCTCGCCGTGGTTGCGGGAGTGGCCGCCGAAGCGGCGCTGGTCGATGGTGCCGTCCGGGGTCCGGTTGAACGGCAGGCCCATCTTCTCCAGGTCGAGGACGGCGTCGATGGCCTCCTTCGCCAGGATCTCGGCGGCGTCCTGGTCGACCAGGTAGTCACCGCCCTTGACCGTGTCGAAGGTGTGCCACTCCCAGTTGTCCTCCTCCACGTTCGCCAGCGCGGCGGCCATGCCGCCCTGCGCGGCGCCCGTGTGGGAGCGGGTGGGGTAGAGCTTCGTCAGCACGGCGGTACGGCTGCGCTTCGTCGCCTCGATGGCGGCGCGCATGCCCGCGCCGCCGGCGCCGACGATGACGGTGTCGTACTTGTGGATCTTCATGCGGATTTCCTCAGCCCCGTGCCTAGCGGATGTTCGGGTCGAAGGTGAAGATCACCAGCGTGCCCAGAAGGATGGTGAACACCGTGGCGGTGTACAGCAGGCCCTTGAGCCACAGGCGCGTGTTCGGGCGCTCGGCGTAGTCGTTGATCACGGTACGCAGGCCGTTGGCGCCGTGCAGCATCGCCAGCCACAGCATCAGCAGGTCCCAGACCTGCCAGAACGGGGACGCCCAGCGGCCCGCCACGAAGGCGAAGCCGATCTTGGAGACGCCGCCGTCCAGCACGAGCTGGATCAGCAGGTGGCCGATGACGAGGACGACCAGCACGATGCCCGACAGGCGCATGAAGAGCCACGCGGCCATCTCGAAGTTGCCGCGGGTCGACTTCGGGGTCTTGCCCGTCCGCTTGCGGGGCGGCTCGATGTACGGAGCCGGGTTGTCGGTGTCGTACAGGCTCTCGCCCTCGACGGGGCCGACGGCGGACTTGGTGAGGTCAGTGGACATCTCGGACATCAGCTCCCGAACACTTCGCGTACGGCGTGGCCGAGGACGGGGTAGAGAGCGCCCACCATCAGGACGAACCAGATGGCCATCACGGACCAGAGCATCTGCTTCTGGTAGCGCGGGCCCTTGGACCAGAAGTCCACGGCGATCACGCGAAGGCCGTTGAGCGCGTGGAAGAGGATGGCGGCGACGAGGCCGTACTCCAGCAGCGCCACGAGCGGCGTCTTGTAGGTGGCGACGACCTCGTCGTAGGCCTCGGGGGAGACACGGACGAGAGCGGTGTCCAGCACGTGTACGAACAGGAAGAAGAAGATGAGGACGCCGGTGACTCGATGAGCCACCCACGACCACATGCCTTCCCGGCCGCGGTACAGCGTTCCAGCCGGCACGGAAAAACCCTCCGGGAGCGGGGATCAGGGTCGGCCGGCTTCGATGTCGGTCTGACCCGGCCGGGTACGGTCCACCGGCCCCGGTCATCGTAGCGACGACTTGTCGGATCCCTCGCCCGGGGTCCCCAGGTGTGATCAAACAGGCACGGACGGGCTACCCGAGGGGCCGGTTCGTCCGATCAGACGGGACAAACGGGCACGAGCCAGGCGCCGCAGCTCGTCGGCGGCGATCACCCGCTCCTTCTCCGGCGGGTGGCTCATGCGCAGGTGGATGGCCGACAGGGCCTGGTTGAGCTGCTCCTCGGGCCGGTGGCCGTCCAGGCAGATCACGAAGGCGTGGTGGAAGCGGCTCTCGTACCGGGCGTGCGCCGCCTCCCAGGCGGTGTGCGCGGCCGTCGGGGTGCCCGGCGGCAGGCCGGCCGAGGCCTCGTCGGCCAGCGCCTCGTCCAGGTCGGCGCCGGACAGGTCGTAGCTGGCCTCGTCGGCGGCGGCGAGCAGCGCGTCGAGCGTGGGGTACGGGCGGTGGGCGGCGATCAGCCGCGCCCAGCCGCGGCTGCCGCAGCAGGCGAGCAGTGCGGCCTCGGCCGCCGCGGCCGGGGCCGCGTTGAACCGCACCAGCCCTTCGAGGGCGTGCCCGGCGTGGCCCTGGGCAGGTATGGCCCGGGCGCGGGCGGACTCCGACGGGGCGTGTCGCGGGCGGGCGGTGCCGGTGCCCGACCCGGGCGTGGCGGCCCTGGCCGCGAGGGCGGGCGGTCGCTTCGGGGTGCCTGCGGTGGAGTCGCCGGCCATCGTGGGGCTCCTCGAAAAGGGCAGCGGAAGGGACAGCGGGTGATCTGTGAGGAAGGTGTGAGGGAAGGGGCACAACATTACCCAGGGTGAGCGCGGGCGGGAGGGGAGATGCGAGAAGTTCACTCGGAAGGGAGAGTTTCCGTACAGCCATGGACACCCATGGACGGAGGTAGGCGAGTGAACCGGCATTCCACAGGGGGTCTCGTCGCGGCGGTGCTGCTGTCCCTCACCGCCGCGGGCTGCGGGGACGGCGGCGACGGCGACCGGGGGACCGCCGCGCCCGGTACCGCGACCACACCGGCGTCCACCGCGCCGGCCACGGAGGCGGCCCCCGAGGCGTCGCCCACCCCGTCACCCGCACGGACGTATCCGCTCTCCACCGAACCCCGCACCATCCCGTCGGTGCGCGACCACGAACCCGCCCGGGGCCCCGGCTGGCGGCCCGGCGCCGGGAGCGCGGTCGTCGTCGCCAAGGGCAGCGGCGTGCTCGCGGACGAGGCCCGGCTCCTCGCGGGCGAGCTGAGGACGGCCTACCGGGGCGAGGCCCCCGCCCGCCCCGGCGACGTCGAGCTGGCCCTGAACAGCGGGCAGGCCGGCGGCCCCGAGTCGTACACCCTCACCACCCGGGGCGGGCGGGTGCGCATATCCGCGCCCGACCAGGCCGGGGCCTTCTACGGCACCCGCACGGTCAAGCAGGCGCTCCGTTCCGGCGGCGTGGTGCCGGAGGGCGTCGTCCGCGACCGGCCCGGCAAGCCGCAGCGCGGACTGAACCTGGACATCGCCCGCAAGCACTTCAGCGCCGCCTGGATCGAGGACCGGCTGCGCGACATGGCCGACCTCAAGCTCAACCAGCTCGGCCTGCACTTCTCCGACGACCAGGCCTTCCGCATCGAGTCCGCCTCGCACCCCGAGGTCGTCTCCGCCCAGCACCTGACCAAGGCGGAGGTGCGCCGCATCCTGGCCCTCGCCGCCCGGCTGCACATCACCGTCGTCCCCGAGATCGACTCGCCCGGACACCTCGGCGCGGTCCTGCGGGCCCATCCCGACCTCCAGCTGCGCAACGTGCAGGGCACGCCCCGGCAGGGCGCCATCGACATCTCGAAGCCCGCGTCGGCCAGGATCGTCGACGACCTGCTGCGCGAGTACGCCGCGCTCTTCCCCGGCCCGTGGTTCCACCTCGGCGCCGACGAGTACCAGGCGCTGACGGTGCGCGACCCGGCCGCCTCCTACCCGCAGCTCGCGACCGCGGCCCGGCAGAAGTACGGACAGGGCGCCGGTGTCGAGGACCTCGCGACCGGCTGGCTGAACGACCGGGCGGCCGTGGTGAACGCGGCGGACAAGGAGGCCAAGGCCTGGAACGACGGCTTCTTCGCCGGCGGGGCGGTCACCGCGGACAAGGACATCGAGGTCGAGTACTGGACCGGCAAGGAGATCGGCGCCCGCGAACCGGTGGAGTACCTGCGCGAGGGCCGCGCGGTGGTGAACCTCAACGACGAGTACCTCTATTACGTGCTCGGCGAGCCCAACGAGTTCACGTACCCCACCGGGCGCCGCATCTACGAGGAGTGGACGCCGCTGGTGCTGCGCGGCTCGTCGGCGGTGCCCGAGCGGTACGCGGGCCAGATCCTCGGCGGCCGGTTCGCCGTCTGGTGCGACCTGGCCGGCGCCCAGACCCCGGCCCAGGTGGCGAGCGGCATCCGGATGCCGCTGCGGGCGACGGCCCAGAAGCTCTGGGACCCGGCCCGGCCCACGCTGACCTGGGCGGACTTCCGGACGCTCGCCGACCGGCTGGGCGGCGGGGCGTGAGGCGGGAGGCGCGCGGCCGGCGCCGGCGGGGGACCCGTCGTCGCTGAACCGATGGTTTCCCGCCACACGCAGTGACGTAATCCGGCCAAGCGGCGCAGTACAGGGAGAACCGCGTCCGCGACGGGAGACGTCCATGAGTCACAGTGCGCAGGAACCGATCGACCGGATCGACGAGCGGGGGGCGGCGGCCTCCGCGCTGGCCTGCCTCGACCGCTGCCTTCCTCTGCTCGGCTCCCCGCCCGACGGCCTGCCCGACGACCTGCTGCGACCGCTGTGGCACTGCGTGGCCGAGGGCGGGGCGGACTGGACGGACCGGCTGGCCGAGGTCAGGGCCCGCGTGGCGGACGCGGTGGACGCCGGCGCCGGGCAGGGCCCCGCGGCCGCCGGTCCCGCCGGCGCGGTCGTACGCGACATGCTGGCCGCCGCCCCCTCCGGGTGGGAGGGGGCGGCGCTGCGCGCCTGGGCCGGGGTCTGCGCGGCCGCCGCGCTGGACGTGCACGAGCGGCTCGGCGGCGGACCGCTCGCGGACGGCGAGGAACGGCGGCAGGCGCAGATCCTCGACTTCCTCGCGGACGCGCCGGCCGCCGCCGCCGGGCTCCGGCCGGTGCTGGAGGTGTCGGCCGAGGGACGGCGGGTGCTGCGGGCCGTGGTCTCGCGCCGCGGCCGCGGGGCGTGATCCGGACCGGGCCGGTCCCGTCGGGGACACGGGGCACCGCCCCGCTGCCGCTGCCGCTGCCGCGGCTGCGGTCGCGGCCCGAGGCCGGACGGGTCCGCGGGGCCCGACAGGGCAACCATCGGGGGGAGTTGCGAGTCTCCTGAGTGATCACGCCGTGGTCGCACTGACGAGGAGACCATCATCACCGCCATACGCAAGACCCTGACCGCCACCGCAGTCGTCGGCGCCGTTCTGGCGGGTTCGGCCGCCTGCGGCACGGTGCAGCAGCTGTCTGCCGGCAAGAAGCTCGACCAGGCCTTCGAGCGGCTCGGCAAGGAGAAGTCGGTCTCCTTCGAGCTCGACCTGGACACCGACGCCGCGACGCTGAAGGCGCTCGACGCCAAGTCCGACCCGGAGCCCGGGGACGAGATGCCCGACGAGGCCGCCCAGCTGCTCAGCGAGGCGCGGATCAGCTTCACCGTTCAGTCGCGCAAGCCGATCGACGAGTCCGGAGAGAAGGACTACGTCGGCATGGCCATGAAGATCAGCAACAAGGACGGCGACCTCATCGAGTACCGGGTCATCGGCGACTACACCTACCTCCGCACCGACATCGACGCCGTCGGCAAGGTGCTGGGCGCACCCGTACCGGCCGCCGAGGACCTGCCGCCGGAGGCGGCCGGGCTGAAGAAGGCCCTCGAGGGCGAGTGGGTCAAGTTCAACAACAAGGAGCTGGAGAAGGCCGGCACCGACATGGGGGCCGCCGGACCCGGTGCGAAGCCCTCGCCGGAGCCGACCATGGACGCCAAGACGCAGAAGAAGCTGCTGGAGGCCCTGCGCGAGACCGTCGCCCGCGAGGTCGACTTCACGACGTCCGGCGGCAAGGACGGGACCGAGCACATCATCGCGACGGCGCCGTTCCGCACGCTCCTCACGGAGCTGTTCGGGGAGATCCGCCCGCTGGCCAAGGACCTGCCCCCGGGCATGGACCTGCCGACGGACAAGGACCTCCGGGACGCGCCGAACGCCAAGGTGTCCGCCGACTTCACGCTCAAGAACGGCGAGCTGTCCGAGGTGAGCATCGACCTCGCCAAGCTGGCCGAGGACGCCAAGGTGAAGAAGCTCGGGCTGCTGCTGCGCGTGGGCGAGGGCCGCACGACGACCGCCCCGGCCGGCGCCACCGAGCTGGACATGGAGGAGCTGATGGGCGGCTTCGCCGGCGCGATGATGGACGAGGAGGACGTCGACACGTCGGGCCTCGCGGACGAGGGCTTCGAGGACGGCTTCGAGGAGGACCACCCGGTCGAGGACGCGGCGTAGTCGTACGACGGGGACGGGGCGGTGCGCCGGTGTGCGCGCCGCCCCGCGCACCACGGGGGTACGCATGGGAATGCTGTTGTCGCTGGGCCTGTTGGCGCTGCTCCGGTGGACCCTGGGCCACGCGCAGACGGTGTGCGGGGTCCTGCTGGTCGTGGCCCTCGCCCTGTTCCTGGTCCGCCGCCACGCGGCGGCGCGCGTGACGGCGTACGCGCTGGGTGGCATCGGGATGTCCGGGCTGTGCCTGACGACCGCCGTCCTGTGGACGGGACAGGAGCTCGGGGTGTTCTGACCCGGCCGGACGGGGGACTCGTCGGTCGCGGGGGCGGAGGCCGCGGTGACGGCCCGGTGCGGCGGGAGGTCGGTCGGTGATGGCGCAGGGGCGGCGAGTGGACCCGGTGCAGATCCTCATCCGGGTCGGCGACACGGACCCGGACGCGGGCGGCAACGAAGAGGCCTACCAGGAGTGGGTCTACCTGGCCCGGGAGGCCGGCTGGGACGTGGTCGAGAGCTCCGGCTTCCGGGAGCCGGGGGGCGGCGGCACGGAGTGCGGGCTCGTCGAGATCGAGGGGCTCGCCTACCGGATCCACTACGGCCCCCGGGCCCGCGCGGACCTCGCGGACGGCGAGACGGTGCTCACGTACGCCGCCTGGGCCGAACCCGTACAGTGAGCCGTCGTACGGCGCGCGGGGCGCCCCGCCCGGCGACCCGCGAGCGCAGGAGACCCGACGCGGGGCGGACCAGGAGCGCCATGACAAGCCACGAACCGGCCCGGTCCTCCGTCGTCACCGGTGCGACGGCGAACGGCCGTTGCGCCGTCACCGCGCAGGACGTCCTGTCCGCCGTCCGCCTCGCGGTGGACGTGCTCGGACGGGCGGACGGCGGCGCCGACTGGGACGCCAGGGCCGGAAGCCTGGAGTGGACCTGCTGGGAGACCGTCGAGCACCTGGCCGACGACCTGTTCGCGTACGCCGCCCAGCTCGGGCCCGAGCGCCCTTCCCCGGACGGTGAGGTGCCCTTCCTGTGGGAGGCGCGGCGCCCCGGCGGGCCCGCCAACGTCACGTACGCCGACCGGCGGGCCGGGCCGGCCGGGCTGCTCCAGATGCTGGAGGCCTGCGGGGCGATGCTCGCCGCGATGGTGCGGGTCACGCCCCCGCACGTGCGGGCGCACCACGTGTTCGGCGCGTCCGACGCGGAGGGCTTCGCGGCGATGGGCGTCGTCGAGACCCTCGTCCACACGTATGACGTCACCCAGGGGCTCGGCCTGCCGTGGGACCCGCCCGCGCGGCTCTGCGACCGTGTCCTGCCGCGGCTCTTCCCCCACGCGCCGACCGACACGCCCGCCTGGCCAACCCTGCTGTGGGCCACCGGCCGCGGGGAGCTCCCGGGGCGGGAGCGCCTGACGTCCTGGCGCTGGTACGGAGCCGTCGGGGACGGCCCGGCGATGTGAGGGGCCGGCGGATCCGTCGGCGCCGCGCCACGACGGGCGACCCGTTCCGGTTCGCGTGAGGGACCGGGCCGGCGCGTGTCGCCGGGTCGGGCGCCGGGGCCGGCGAGATGCCCGCGACGCCCGCCGGATGGTGCCGCTGTGACATTTTCGGGCTCCCGGACGCAGATAGGGGGTGGGGGAATGTGACGGGCGGCGCGAAGAGGGCAGTGTGGGGGCGTACGACACGGAACTCGGCGCCGCCGTGGAGCGCGCTCAGCAGGGCGACGAGGACGGGTTCGCGCGGGCGTACCGGCTGGTCCACCCCGGGCTGCTCGGATACGTGCGGGGGCTCGTCGGCGACGACGCGGAGGACGTGGCCGCCGAGGCGTGGCTGGAGATCGCCCGGGACCTCGGGCGGTTCCAGGGCGACGGCGCGGGTTTCCGCGGGTGGACGGCCACCATCGCCCGGCACCGGGCGCTGGACCACCTGCGCAAGCAGCGGCGGAGCCCGCGCACCGCGCTGATCGAGCAGGACGTGCTGGAACTGCCGGGCGGCCAGGACACCGCCGCCGCGGCGCTGGAGAGCCTGTCGACGGAGCAGGCGCTCGCGCTGATCCGCGGGCTGCCGCGCGAGCAGGCGGAGGCGGTGCTGCTCCGGGTGGTCGTGGGGCTGGACGGCCCGGCGACGGCGAGGGTGCTGGGCAAGCGGCCGGGAGCGGTGCGCACCGCCGCGTACCGAGGACTGAGGAAACTCGCCGGGCGACTGGCGCAGGGCGGAGCTGGGTGATGAGCAGGGACAGGAAGCCGCGGGACGGTGACACCTGGGCGGTCGGCCGGACCGGTGCCGGGGCGGACGACGTCCGGGCGGACGGCGCTTCGGCGGGGCCGGCCGAGCTGCTGGCGGCCGCCGTACTGGGCGGTGCGGTCGATCCGGCGGGCGAGGAGCGGGCGGTGGCGGCGTTCCGCGCGGCCCGGGACGGCGGCGAGCACGCCGGGCGCAGGACCCGGCGGCGCGACGACTGGCGGCCGGAACGGGAGCGGCGGCGCCTGCGCTCGCTGCGGGCCTCGGCGATGGGGCTGGCGGCGACGGTCCTGCTCGGCGGGGTCGCGGTGGCGGCCCAGACCGGCGCGCTCGGCTCGCCGTTCGGCGGGGGCGGCGGCGGTGCCGCTCCGGAACGCCGCCCGTCGACGGTGTCGCCGCACGACAGTGACGTGTCCGCCACGCCGCTCGCCGAGCAGGAGGGCCCGGCGCACGCTCCGGCCCGGACACCTGGCACGGTCGTGGTGCCGGGCGTGAGCCCGTCGCCGGCGGCAAGTGGGCGCCCCGGCGGCCCGAGTGCGCCGGAGTCCGGTGCCGGTGCCGGGCCGAAGGCGGAGCGGAAGGGCAAGAGCAAGCCGGGCGCGGGCGCGGACACCCGTAAGGGCGCCGAGCCGGGCCCGGAGCCGACCTCGAGGACCGGACGCACGCCGGGCGCACCGGGCGGGGGCAAGGCCGGGGACGAGGCGGGGAGCAAGCCGCACACCAGGCCCCACGGGAAGCCGGGCGGCAAGGGCGGCGCGAAGCCGGAAGCCAAGCCGCACGGCAAGGGCGGCGGGAAGCCGCACGGCAAGGGTGGCGGGAAGTCCGGCGCCGAGCCGCACGGGAAGCCGCAGGCGAAGCAGAAGACCGGGCAGGGCGGGAGCGGGGAAAAGCCCCGGACCGGCCGGGACGGCGGGAGCGGTGGCGGTGGGCCGGCCGCGAGGACGGGCGCCGAGGCGGCGGCGGGCGGCGCCCTGGGCCCGCACGGCAGGCCGTGACCCGTACGCGTGTGCACGGCGGAGGACGACCGGGGCCGCCACCCCCCACAGGAGAGGCCCCGGTCGCCGTCCACGGGTCCGCGGTACGGCCCCGTACTCCTATCAGCGCCATGGGTGCGTTTTCTGTCACACCGCTCTCGGTCAGCGGGATGTTGCAGGTTGTACAAGACATGGACGTGACGCGGTACGACCACGTAGCGTGCTGCTGCGCGCCGGGCGTAGCGACGGCGGTGACCAGCCGCGATGACGAACAGGTAGAGGGAGTGCTGGGGGACGACGCGGAGCTGACCACCGCAGTGCTCGCGGCGCAGGACGGGGACGAAGAGGCCTTCCGTGCTGTGTACCGCGCCGTGCATCCGCGGTTGCTCGGCTACATACGCACGCTGGTCGGCGACGCCGACGCGGAGGATGTCGCGTCCGAGTCCTGGCTCCAGATATCCCGCGACCTCGACCGGTTCAGCGGGGACGCCGACCGCTTCCGGGGCTGGGCGGCCCGGATCGCCCGCAACCGCGCCCTGGACCACCTGCGCATGCGCGGCAGGCGCCCCGCCGTGGGCGGCGACGAGACGGAGCTGACCGACAAGCCGGCCGAGTCCGACACCGCCGACGAGGCGATGGAGGCCCTGTCCACCGGCCGCACCATGCACCTGATCGCCCAGCTTCCGCAGGACCAGGCGGAGGCCGTCATCCTGCGCGTCGTCGTCGGTCTGGACGCCAAGAGCGCCGCCGAGACCCTGGGCAAACGGCCCGGCGCCGTGCGCACCGCCGCCCACCGCGGGCTGAAGCGACTGGCCGAACTGCTGGACGCGGACGGGCGCGGCGAGCCGGCCGGGGCGGCGCCCGGCGCGCTGAGCGCCGTACCGCCACAACCCGGGCGCCGGGCCGGTTCCGGGGTGCGTGCCGGTGTGACGCATTGGCGCTCGCGGACGCAGAAGGACATGTGATGGCCGACGAGCGGGATGAATGGCTCGACCAGGACGCGGTGGAGAACCTGCTGCGAGGTGAACCGGTCCGCCCCGCCGACGATCACGCGCGGGAGGCGGCCGGCCGGGTCGAGCGGGCGCTGGACGCCCTGCGTGCCGCCGCCGGCCCCGCCGCGGGCGAGCTGCCGGGCGAGGAGGCCGCGCTGGCGGCGTTCCGCGCCGCGCGGGCGGAGAAGGCCGCCGGGGCGCGCACCGCGCTGGGTGCCGCCGGTGTCCCCGAGGCAGCCGAACTCGGCACGGTACGCGTCCGGCCCGGGCCCCGCAGGCGGATGCGCTGGGCGCGGCCGGTGCGCTGGGGCCTGGCCGCGTCGGTGGCCGGCCTCGCCGTGGGCGGCGTGGCCGTCGGCGCCGGCACGGGTGTCCTGCCGGTGCTGGGCGGCGACGCCGGCGAGCCGCTGCCCGCCGCGTCGGTGTCCGACGCTTCCCCCGACACGCCCCAGGACGGCGCGCCCACCGGCGGGTCCGGCGCGGCGACGCCCGGGGCGGCCGGTGAGCCCGGCGGCGCGCGGCCCTCGGCGTCGGCGACGCCCGGCGAGGGGCGCGAGCGCGTACCGGGCCGGCCGGACCCGGAGGGGAGCGGCCGCACCGGGGAGGGCGACGACGCCACGGGCGGGTGGCCCGGCGGCGACACGGCCGACGTGGCGGGTGCAGGATCCGGTGGCGCGGTCGCCGGCCCCGGCACGGGCGACCACTGGTTCGCGCGGACCGTCCAGGACTGCCGCGACTACCGGGACGGCCGCCTCGACCGGGACCGCCGGGAGAGGCTGGAGGCCGCCGCGGACGGGGCGGCCAAGCTGAAGGCCCTCTGCGACAAGGTGCTGGCCGGCGAGGCCGGGTCCCAGGACGGCTCCACCGGTACCGGCTCCGGCGGCTCGGGATCGGGCTCCGGCGGTCCGGGCACGGGCGGCTCCGGTTCCGGGGGCACGGGCCACGGGCCCGGCCCGGGGAAGTGGAGCGGCGGCTGGGGCGGCGAGGACGCCGGCCGCGACGACGACCCGGAGGCGGCGCGCCCGTCGGCGTCCTGGCGGCCGGTGGCGCCGTCACTCGTCGTACGGCACTCCGGACTGGTCTTCTGAGCCCCTTCGAACGGCTCTGACCTGCGGTTTCAAAATTTCTTCGGTGAGGGTGTGACGTTTTTCCGCCCCGCGGCGCAGTAATGAGTGAGCCGACTGGTCATCGGCAGCGCGAAGAGCCGGGGTTCCCCCCGTACCTACGGCTCAGCGCACATGGCGCGGGCGGGACACGTTCCCCCGGTCCCGCTCGCGCCCTCTCTCTCCTCCCGGCCGGAGCCGGCCGTCACCAGTGGACGACGACCTTGTCGCCGACCTTCACCTGGCCGAAGACCGACGAGAGCCGGTCCATGTCCCGCACGTTCACACAGCCGTGCGAGCCGCCGTTGTAGCCGCGGGCCTTGAAGTCCGCCGAGTAGTGCACGGCCTGGCCGCCGCTGAAGAACATCGAGTACGGCATCGACGTGTGGTAGAGCGTCGACTTCCACTCGCGCTCCTTGCGGTCGACCTTGAAGGTGCCCTCGCGGGTCGGCGTGTTCTCCGAGCCGAAGCGCACGTCCATCGCCGAGACCACCTTGCCGTCGATCATCCAGGCGAGGGTCCGGCTCTCCTTGCTGATGCAGAGCACCCGGCCCGTCATGCAGCGGGCGTCGGGCTTGTCCAGCTCGTTGGTGGTCGGCGGGCGCAGCTCGCCGGCGGTGGGCGTGCGCGACGCGGCCGTCAGGCTCTCCCAGGTGGCGCCGTCGACCTCGCCGGTGGCGGTCAGGCCCTGCTTCTCCTGGAACGCCGAGACGGCCTTGGCGGTCATCGAGCCGTAGAAGGCGGTGGGGCTGCGGTGGAAGTGCCCGAGCTGGCGCAGCCGGGCCTGGAGCTCGCGCACCTGCTCCGTCTCCGTGCCCTCCGCCATCAGCACCTCGCCGGAGGCCGCCGGGGCCGGGGCGGAGCCGGTCGGGCCGGCGCCACCGGCGGCGGAGGCGCCGGACGACGGCGAGGCGGTGGCCGCCGGCGACGACGGCGACGCGGACGACGGGCCGCCGGCCGCGGAGTCCCCGGCCGCCCCCACGGCCTGGGCGGTGCAGCCGGTGGCGGCCAGGGCGACGGCCGCCGCGGCCAGGACGGATCTGCGTATGACGGATGTGCGGTGCATGTGAGCCCCCCGAGTTGATGACCTGTACCTAATGGATGCTTCGCGGGGGTGCTTGGTTGCGCGGCGCGGAGCATGCTGTGAGGAAGGTCCCAGCGTGCGGCTCTCCACCCGCCGCACGCCCGCCGCTACAGTCCGTCGCGAGGGTCGGTACCAGCGAGTAGGTCTAATCGGAAGGCACAGCACATGGCGCGCGAGTCGGAGTCGGGTCTGCCCATCGAGCCGGTGTACGGGCCGGACGCCCTGAGCGGGTGGGACGCCGACGAGAAACTGGGCGAACCGGGCTCGTACCCCTTCACGCGCGGTGTCTACCCGACCATGTACACCGGCCGCCCCTGGACGATGCGGCAGTACGCCGGCTTCGGCACCGCCGTCGAGTCCAACGCCCGCTACAAGCAGCTGATCGCCAACGGCACCATGGGCCTGTCGGTGGCGTTCGACCTGCCGACGCAGATGGGCCACGACAGCGACGCGCCGATCGCGCACGGCGAGGTCGGCAAGGTCGGCGTGGCGATCGACTCCATCGACGACATGCGGGTGCTGTTCGGCGGGATCCCGCTCGACAAGGTCTCCACGTCGATGACGATCAACGCCCCCGCCGCCCTCCTGCTGCTCCTCTACCAACTGGTCGGCGAGGAGCAGGGCGTCCCGGCGGACAAGCTGACGGGCACCATCCAGAACGACGTGCTCAAGGAGTACATCGCCCGCGGCACGTACATCTTTCCGCCGAAGCCGTCGCTGCGGCTGATCGCCGACATCTTCAAGTACTGCAAGACCGAGATCCCGAAGTGGAACACGATCTCGATCTCCGGCTACCACATGGCGGAGGCCGGGGCCTCGCCCGCGCAGGAGATCGCGTTCACCCTCGCGGACGGCATCGAGTACGTCCGTACCGCCGTCGCCGCGGGCATGGACGTCGACGACTTCGCGCCCCGCCTGTCGTTCTTCTTCGTCGCCCGCACCACCATCCTGGAGGAGGTGGCGAAGTTCCGCGCCGCCCGCCGGATCTGGGCGCGGGTGATGCGCGACGAGTTCGGCGCCAAGAACCCCAAGTCGCTGATGCTGCGCTTCCACACCCAGACGGCGGGCGTGCAGCTCACCGCCCAGCAGCCCGAGGTGAACCTGGTGCGCGTGGCCGTGCAGGGCCTCGCCGCCGTCCTCGGCGGTACGCAGTCGCTGCACACCAACTCCTTCGACGAGGCCATCGCGCTGCCGACCGACAAGAGCGCCCGCCTGGCGCTGCGCACGCAGCAGGTCCTCGCCTACGAGACGGACGTCACCGCCACCGTCGACCCGTTCGCCGGGTCGTACGTCATCGAGAAGATGACGGACGACGTGGAGGCCGCCGCCCTGGAGCTGATGACGAAGGTCGAGGACCTCGGCGGCGCCGTCAACGCCATCGAGCGGGGTTTCCAGAAGAACGAGATCGAGCGGTCCGCCTACCGCATCGCCCAGGAGACCGACTCCGGCGAGCGCGTCGTCGTCGGCGTCAACCGCTACACCCTGGAGGAGGAGGAGCCCTACGAGCCGCTGCGGGTCGACCCGGCGATCGAGGCCCAGCAGGCCGAGCGCCTCGCCAAGCTGCGGGCCGAGCGGGACCAGGCGGCGGTCGACGCGGCGCTCGCGGAGCTGAAGAAGGCCGCCGAGGGCACCGACAACGTCCTCTACCCGATGAAGGACGCCCTGCGGGCGCGGGCCACGGTCGGCGAGGTCTGCAACGCGCTGCGGGAGGTCTGGGGGACGTACGTCCCGACGGACGCGTTCTGACGCGTCCCGTGTGACGAAACACCGAGGCGGAGTGTCGTACCCACGTGCGACACTCCGCCCCATGCTGGGTGTCACCGATCTGCCGACCTATCTCGCGGGCCTCGTCCTGATCATTCTCCTGCCGGGGCCGAACTCGCTGTACGTGCTCTCCGTCGCCGCCCGGCGCGGGGTGCGCACCGGGTACGTCGCCGCCTCCGGCGTGTGGTGCGGCGACACGGTCCTGATGACGCTGTCGGCGGCCGGCGTGGCCTCCCTGCTCCAGGCCAACGCGCTGCTCTTCGGCATCGTGAAGTTCGCGGGCGCCGGCTACCTGACCTGGCTGGCGGTCGGGATGCTCCGGGCGGCCTGGTCGATGTGGCGGACCCGCCGGGAGCGGGTGGCGGCGGAACCGGAGGCGGCGGCCCCCGCGCCGGCCGCCGAGCGGCCGTTCCGCCGGGCCTTCGTCATCAGCCTGCTGAACCCGAAGGCGATCCTGTTCTTCATCGCCTTCTTCGTCCAGTTCGTCGACCCGGCCTACCAGTACCCGGCGCTGTCCTTCGTGGTGCTCGGCACGCTCGCCCAGGCCGCCAGCGTCCTCTACCTCACCCTGCTGATCTTCACCGGCACCCACCTGGCCGCCGCGTTCCGCCGCCGCAAGCGCCTGTCGGCCACCGCCACCTCGGCGGCCGGGGCGCTGTTCCTCGGCTTCGCGGTGAAGCTGTCGCTCAGCAGCGCGGCGTGAGCACCGGACCGACTTGACCCTGACACCGTGTGAGGCCGTGTCGTGGGAGGCGTCATGTTCACCATCGGAGACTTCGCCAGACACGGCCGGGTGTCGGTCCGGATGCTGCGCCACTACGACGCCGTCGGACTGCTGCGCCCCGCCCGTGTCGACCCGTACAGCGGCTACCGCTACTACGAGGCCGGCCAGCTCGCCCGGCTCAACCGCGTCATCGCGCTGAAGGACCTCGGCTTCACCCTCGACCAGGTGCGCTCGATCCTCGACGAACGGGTCGGGCCCGAGGAACTGCGCGGGATGCTGCGGCTGCGGCAGGCCGAGCTGGAGTCGGCCGTGAGCGAGGCGGCCGCGCGGCTGGCGCGGGTCGGGGCGAGGCTCCGGGCCATCGAGAGCGAGGGACACATGTCCACCCAGGAAGTCGTCGTCAAGAGCGTTCCGGGCGTCCGGCTCGCCGAGCTGACCGGCATCGCCGCGGGCTTCGGACCGGGCGAGATCGGCCCGGTCATCGCGCCCCTGTACCGGGAGCTGTGCGCCCGTCTGGAGGCCGCCGGGGTCACCGGCTTCGGACCGGGTATCGCCCACTACGAGGACGCGCCGGCGGGCGACGGCTCGATCGTCGTCCACGCGGGGATGACGATCCCGGCCGGCGTCACGGTCCCGGACGTGGCCGTCGTCGACCTGCCCGGCATCGAGCGGGCGGCGACGGTCGTCCACCGCGGCGCGATGGACGACCTGCTGCCCACCGTCCAGACCCTCGCCGCCTGGATCGACTCCAACGGCTACCGCTCGGCGGGCTACTCCCGCGAGCTGTACCTGGAGTGCCCGGAGGATCCCGCGCAGTGGGTCACGGAGATCCAGGAGCCGGTCGTCAGGGCGTCCTGAGCACCGCCCGCCCACGCGCCGGGCACGCCGGGGGCCGGCCGGCGGACCCGGCGCGTGGGCGGGGGACCGGGACGCAGCCGTGACCGAGCCGGCACGGACGGCGGCGCGGACGGCGCACGGTCTGTCGCTCACCGGAGCGTGAGATCCGCACGACCGGGCACGATCACTTGAGCGAACACCCGACCGGAACGGGATCGGGAGCGATCGACACACGCGGAAAAAGCGTGAGCTTACCCACTTGACCTGGCGCTCAAGCCCGCCGTCCAGGCTTTCTTTCCCCTAACGGGCTGAAGTTTTGTAGATCACACGTTAGTTGAGGGCGAAACGCGCCTACCCTGTCATGGGTGAACAAGGTGATGTCCCGCGACCCCGAAACAGACGTTCCCGGCGATACGCCCCTCCTCGGCGCGCTGCCAGAGAGCCTGCGCGCCGAGTTGATCGCGTTCCGCCGGGATGTGCACATGCACCCCGAGCTGGGCTTCCAGGAGTTCCGCACCACCGCGGCGATCAAGACGCGCCTCGAAGCGGCCGGGCTCAGCCCCCGGGTCCTGCCCGGCGGCACGGGGCTCACGTGCGACATCGGTTCGTGGGACGGCGTCCGCCCCATGCTGGCGATCCGCGCCGACATCGACGCGCTGC
This sequence comes from Streptomyces noursei, assembly GCF_001646665.1. GTDB lineage: Bacteria > Actinomycetota > Actinomycetes > Streptomycetales > Streptomycetaceae > Streptomyces > Streptomyces lavendulocolor. The sequence continues at coordinate 57,531 of NZ_LWBU01000062.1, forward strand.
CCATCCCGGACACCAAGACCGACGTCCCGTACCGCTCCACCGTGCCGGACCGGGCCCACGCCTGCGGTCACGACGTGCACACCACGGTCGTCCTCGGGGCCGGCCTGGTCCTGGCCGACCTGGCCCGGGAGGGCCGGCTGCCCTGCGCCGTGCGGCTGATCTTCCAGCCCGCCGAGGAGGTCATGCCCGGCGGCGCGATCAGCGCCATCGACGCGGGGGTGCTCGACGGCGTCGGCCGGATCATCGCCGTCCACTGCGACCCGCGCGTCGACGTCGGCCGCATCGGGCTGCGCACCGGGCCGATCACCTCGGCCTGCGACCGCCTGGAGGTCACCCTGGACGGGCCCGGCGGCCACACCGCGCGCCCGCACCTCACCACCGACATGGTCACCGCGGCGGCCCGCGTCGCGGTCGACGCGCCCGCCGTGCTCTCGCGCCGGATCGACACCCGGTCCGGGCTGGTCCTGACCTGGGGCCGCATCGAGGCGGGGCATGCGCCCAACGTCATCCCGCAGCGCGCCGAACTGGGCGGCACGGTCCGCTGCCTGGACCTGGAGGCCTGGCGGCACGCCCCGGACCAGGTGTACGCGGCCATCGACGAGGTGGCCACGCTGCACGGCGCCAAGTGCCAGATCGAGTACGTGCGGGGCGTCCCGCCGGTCGTCAACGACGCGGCGGTGGCCCAGCTGCTGCACGACGCGATGGCGGCGCGCCTCGGGACGTACGCGATCGAGGACACCGAGCAGAGCCTCGGCGGCGAGGACTTCTCCTGGTACATGGAGCACGTGCCCGGTGCGATGGCCCGGCTGGGTGTCCGCCGACCGGGTGATACGTCCCGGCTCGACCTCCACCGGGGCAACTTCGACGTCGACGAGCGGGCCATCCAGGTGGGCGTCGAACTGTTCACCGCCGCCGCCCTCCTCGACGGCGGCCTCTGACCGCCTCCGCACGGACACGGCCCGCCCGTTCGGGGCGGGCCGACCCGTCAGTTTCCGGTCACCAACGGGCAGGGCCCCATTACGCCTCGTGGCGGTACGGCGAACGTCATCGGCTGTTCGCGTCGATCTGGTAACGGCTAACGAACAGGCCTTTACCTGACATCTACGCGCGTTACGATCGCCGCGAAACCAGCGCCGAGAAGAGGCGCTTAGGTCAGGTTGAAGGAGCCTCCCTTGCGCCGGATCACCAGGATCGCAACCGTGGGCGTCGCGTCCGCGGCACTCGCACTCAGCGCCACCGCGTGTGGCGGAAAGTCGTCGTCCAGTGGTGGCGACGACCAGGACCCCAAGGCGGCCATCGCGTACGACATCGGCGGCCGCGGCGACCAGTCCTTCAACGACGCCGCCTACGCCGGTCTGGCGAAGGCCGAGAAGGACCTCGGCGTCGAGGGCACCGAGGCGGAGCCCAGCGAGGGCGAGGGCGACCCGGACAAGGTCCAGCGCCTGACCGAGCTGGCCCGCGCCGGCAACAACCCCGTCATCGGTGTCGGCTTCGCCTACGCGCCCGCCATCGCCGAGGTCGCGCCGAAGTTCCCGAAGACCACCTTCGGTCTGATCGACGACACCTCGAAGACCGGCAAGAACATCGCCAACCTGGTCTTCAACGAGGAGCAGGGCTCCTACCTGGCCGGTGTCGCCGCCGCCAAGGTGACCAAGACCAACACCGTCGGCTTCATCGGCGGTGTCGAGACCCCGCTGATCAAGAAGTTCGAGGCGGGCTACGTCCAGGGCGTCAAGGACACCAACAAGAACGTCAACGTCAAGGTCCAGTACCTGACGCAGCCGCCGGACTTCGGTGGCTTCTCCAAGCCGGACCTCGGCAAGGCCGCCGCCGAGGGGCAGCTCGACGCGGGCGCCGACGTGATCTACGCCGCCGCCGGTCTCGCCGGCTCGGGCTCGATCGAGGCCGCCGCCAAGGCCAAGAAGTGGGCCATCGGCGTCGACTCCGACCAGTACAACCAGAAGGGCCTCGCGGCCTACAAGGAGTACATCCTCACCTCGGTGACCAAGGATGTCGCCGACTCCGTCTACAACCTGATCAAGTCGGTCAAGGACGGCAAGCCGCAGTCCGGCGAGGTCCGCTACGGCCTCGACAAGGGCGGCGTGGGTCTGGCCACCTCCAACCCGGCCTACACCAAGCTCACCGACGTGACCGCCGCGGTCGAGAAGGCCAAGGCCGACATCATCGCCGGCAAGATCAAGGTCAAGACCGCTCCGTAACCACGCGGACGCGACCGGGTCCGCGGGTCCGGAGGGGCGGTACGAGCCGCCCCTCCGGACCCGGACCATGTTCCGCCCCGCCGGGACCCGAACCGGGGGTCGCCCCCCGGTTTCTTCCCTTCGCCGTCGCTACGCGCGTAGAGCCCTCCGCGGCGCGATAACTTCGGCACCTGCCCCCCTGCTCCCGCTCCTGAAGCTCCTTTCCCGCCAAGGAGAGTGCGTCATCAACGCGTCCAGTCCGTCATCGCCGCCGGCTGCTCCCGCCGTGGAACTGCGCGGCATCACCAAGCGCTTCCCCGGCGTCGTCGCCAACCACGACATCGACATCACCATCCGCAAGGGCACCGTGCACGCCCTGGTCGGTGAGAACGGTGCCGGAAAGTCGACCCTGATGAAGATCCTCTACGGCATGCAGAAGCCGGACGAGGGCACCATCACGATCGATGGCAAGCAGGTCTCCTTCTCCAGCCCCGCCGACGCCATCGCCACCGGCATCGGCATGGTGCACCAGCACTTCATGCTGGCCGACAATCTCACCGTCCTCGAGAACGTGGTCCTCGGCGGCGAGAAGCTGTACGGCATCGGCGCCAGGGCCCGCAAGAAGATCATGGAGATCTCGGACGCGTACGGGCTGAACGTCCGCCCGGACGCCCTGGTCGAGCAGCTCGGTGTCGCCGACCGCCAGCGCGTGGAGATCCTCAAGGTCCTCTACCGCGGCGCCCGCACCCTGATCCTCGACGAGCCGACCGCCGTGCTCGTCCCGCAGGAGGTCGACGCACTCTTCGCCAACCTGCGCGAGCTCAAGGCCGAGGGCCTCACGGTCATCTTCATCTCGCACAAGCTGGGCGAGGTCCTCGCGGTCGCCGACGACATCACCGTCATCCGCCGCGGCACCACGGTCGGTACCGCCGACCCCCGGACCACCACCACCAAGCAGCTCGCCGAACTGATGGTCGGCACCGAGCTGCCGTCGCCGGAGACGCGGGAGTCGACGGTGACGGACGTCCCGATGCTCTCCGTCCAGGGCCTGCGGCTGACCGCCACCGACCCCGACGGCGTCGTCCGCGAGGTCCTCGACGGCATCGACTTCACCATCCACAAGGGTGAGGTCGTCGGCATCGCCGGTGTCGAGGGCAACGGCCAGACGGAGCTGATCGAGGCCCTCATGGGCCTGCGCACCCCGGACGGCGGTGTGATCAGCCTCGACGGGGCCGACATCTCGCACGCCCCGACCCGCAAGCGCCGCGAGGGCGGCATCGGCTACATCCCCGAGGACCGCCACCGCCACGGCCTGCTGCTGGAGTCCCCGCTCTGGGAGAACCGCATCCTCGGCCACGTCACCGAGGCGCCCAACAGCAAGCGCGGCATCCTCGACCCCAAGGCCGCCCGCAAGGACACCGAGCGGATCGTGCGCGAGTACGACGTGCGCACCCCCGGCATCGACGTCACCGCCGCCTCCCTCTCCGGCGGCAACCAGCAGAAGCTGATCGTCGGCCGCGAGATGAGCCACAACCCCAAGTTCCTGATCGCCGCCCACCCCACCCGCGGTGTGGACGTCGGCGCGCAGGCGCAGATCTGGGACCAGATCCGCGAGGCCCGCCGCGAGGGCCTGGCGGTGCTGCTGATCTCCGCCGACCTGGACGAGCTCATCGGGCTCTCCGACACCCTGCGGGTGATGTACCGCGGCCGGCTGGTCGCGGACGCGGACCCCGCCACGATCACCCCGGAGGAGCTGGGCTCGGCCATGACCGGCGCTGCCACCGGCCACCTTGAGCACAACGAGAACGGTGAGGGCCGATGAGGAAATTCGACAAGGACCGGCTGCTCCTGGGGCTCGCCGGCCCGGCGCTCGCCCTGGTCGTGGCCTTCCTGCTCACGTCCGTGGTGCTGCTCCTCTCGGACCGCAATCCGTTCGAGCCGTACCGGATCATGGTGGAGAACGCCGAGTTCACCGACGTCCAGGTCCTCATCCTCAACCAGACCGGCACGTACTACCTCGCCGCGCTGGCGGTCGCCATCGGCTTCCGGATGAACCTGTTCAACATCGGTGTGGACGGGCAGTACCGCCTCGCGGCGATGCTCGCCGCGGTCGTCGGCGCCTCCGTCGAGCTGCCCGGACCGCTGCACGTCCTGCTGATCGTGTTCGTCGCCATGTTCGTCGGCGCCTTCTGGGCCGGTATCGCGGGCATCCTCAAGACCACCCGCGGCGTCAGCGAGGTCGTTTCGACGATCATGCTCAACGCCATCGCGACCAGCCTCATCGCCTGGATGATCCTGCCCGCCAACCTCGGTGTGCAGGCGGAGGGCTCCAACGACCTCACCACCGGTGAGATCGCCGAGTCCGGCTGGATCCCGGGCCTGGACGTCGACGGCGGCACCATCTACGGCTTCACCTTCGTGGCCTTCGCGCTCGGCATCGTCTACTGGTTCGTCCTCAACCGCACCCGCTTCGGCTTCGACCTGCGCGCCACCGGCGCCAGCGACTCGGCCGCCCAGGCGAGCGGCGTCGACGCCAAGAAGATGGTCCTCACCGCCATGCTGATCTCCGGCGCCGTCGCCGGTCTGACCGGCCTGCCGCTGCTTCTCGGCCAGACCCACACGTACAGCTTCAGCTTCCCGGCGGGCATCGGCTTCACCGGCATCACCATCGCCCTGCTCGGCCGCAACAGCCCCATCGGCATCTTCTTCGCCGCGCTGCTGGTCGCCTTCCTCGACAAGGCCTCCGCCTCGCTGGACCAGTACGGCTACGAGAAGGAAATCGCCACGATCATGCAGGGTCTGATCGTGATCTCGGTGGTCGTCTCCTACGAGCTCGTCCGCCAGTACGGGCTGCGCCGGCAGCAGCAGAAGGTCGGCGAAGAACTTGCCGCCCAGGCCAAGAAGAAGGAGGCCGTGTCCTCATGAGTGAGTCCACGAGCACGGTTTCGGCCGCGGCGACCGCGCCGAAGAAGGGCGGCGGACGCCGCAAGCTGTCCCTGCCGGTCATCCTGCTGATCATCGCGGGCGGACTGCTTCTGTTCTCGCTGGTCCGGGTGATCAGCGGCGCCAACGACCTCACCTCGGTGGGCCAGGTCGCGGGCGCCCTCCAGCTGGCCGTACCGATCGGTCTGGCCGGTCTCGGCGGTCTGTGGTCCGAGCGGGCCGGCGTGGTCAACATCGGCCTCGAGGGCATGATGATCCTCGGCACCTTCTTCGGTGCCTGGGCCGGCTACCAGTGGGGCCCGTGGACCGGCGTCGTGCTGGGCATCGTGGGCGGTGCGCTCGGCGGCCTGCTGCACGCGGTCATCACGGTCACCTTCAACGTCAACCACATCGTCTCCGGTGTGGCGATCACGATCCTGGCCACCGGCCTCACCCGCTACCTGGCCAACTTCACCTTCGCCGAGGCCGAGGGCGGCTCCTCCAAGCAGTCCCCGCGCATCGACGCGATCGACCGGATCACCATCCCCGGTCTGTCGGACTGGCTGGCCGACCTCCAGGCCAAGCACTGGTTCTTCATCTCCGACCTCGCCGGCCTCCTCGGCGGCCTGGTCACCGGCCTGTCGCTGCTGACCGTCCTCGCGCTGCTGCTGATCCCCGGCACCTGGTGGATCCTGTGGCGGACCTCGTTCGGCCTGCGCCTGCGGTCCTGCGGCGAGAACCCGATCGCCGCCGAGTCCCTCGGCGTCAACGTCTACAAGTACAAGTACATCGCGGTGATCGTCTCCGGCGCCCTCGCGGGCCTCGGCGGCGCCTTCCTGGCCATCGTCTCCACCGGCATCTACCAGGAGGGCCAGACCGGCGGCCGCGGTTACATCGGCCTCGCCGCGATGATCTTCGGCAACTGGATGCCGGGCGGCATGGCCCTCGGCGCCGGGCTCTTCGGCTTCACCGACAGCCTCAAGCTGCGCGGCGGTGCCGAGAACGTCCACGCGATGCTGCTGCTGCTGGCGATCCTGCTGGTGGCGATGATGATCTGGCAGCTCTACAAGAAGAAGTACGTGAGCGCGGCCGTCGCCACGGTCGTCGCGGCGGGCCTCTTCGTCTGGTACGCCTTCACCGAGGCGCTGCCCAGCCAGTTCGTGGACGCCGCGCCCTACGTCACCACGCTGCTGGTGCTGGCGCTGTCCGCGCAGCGGCTCAGGATGCCCAAGGCGGACGGCATGCCGTACAAGAAGGGCCAGGGCAAGTGACACCCGACGCCTGGGAGTCGCTCCGCGAGGCCGCCCGGGAGGCCATGGCCCGGGCGTACGCGCCCTACTCCGGCTATCCGGTGGGCGCGGCGGCACTCGTCGACGACGGGCGCACGGTCACCGGGTGCAACGTGGAGAACGCCTCCTACGGCATCGGGCTGTGCGCCGAGTGCGGGCTGGTCTCCCAGCTCCAGGCCACGGGCGGCGGCCGGCTGACGCACTTCGTGTGCGTCGACGGCCGCGGCCGGGTCCTGGTGCCCTGCGGCCGCTGCCGCCAGCTGCTGTACGAGTTCGGCGGCGACGAGCTGCTGCTCGACACCCCCGCGGGCGTGCTGACGCTCGCCGAGATGCTGCCGCAGGCCTTCGGACCGCAGCACCTCCGCTGAGACGGGACGACCCCTCCGCGCTGTCCGCGGCGGGGTCGTCCTTCTCCCTCCCTCACCTCTATGCGCGTAGAGTCGCGCGCAGAGGACTGTCCCACCCCGCTGGAAGGAACCCTTCAGACCATGGACGCGATTTCCGTCATCCGCACCAAGCGGGACCGGGGCGAGCTGAGCCCCGAGCAGATCGACTGGGTCATCGACGCCTACACCCGCGGTGAGGTGGCCGACGAGCAGATGTCGGCGCTGGCGATGGCGATCCTGCTGAACGGCATGAACCGTACGGAGATCGCGCGCTGGACCGCCGCGATGATCGCCAGCGGTGAGCGGATGGACTTCTCGTCCCTGTCCCGCCCCACCGCCGACAAGCACTCCACCGGCGGCGTCGGCGACAAGATCACCCTGCCGCTCGCCCCGCTGGTCGCCGCGTGCGGCGCCGCCGTGCCGCAGCTGTCGGGCCGGGGCCTCGGCCACACCGGCGGCACGCTCGACAAGCTGGAGTCCATCCCCGGCTGGCGCGCCCTCCTCTCCAACGAGGAGATGCTGAACGTCCTCGACACCACCGGCGCGGTCATCTGCGCGGCCGGCGACGGCCTCGCCCCCGCCGACAAGAAGCTGTACGCGCTGCGCGACGTCACCGGCACGGTCGAGGCGATCCCGCTGATCGCGTCCTCGATCATGTCGAAGAAGATCGCCGAGGGCACCGGCTCGCTGGTCCTGGACGTCAAGGTCGGCTCCGGCGCGTTCATGAAGAACATCGCCGACGCCCGCGAGCTGGCGTCCACCATGGTGGGCCTCGGTACCGACCACGGAGTGAAGACGGTCGCCCTCCTCACCGACATGTCGACCCCGCTCGGCCTGACCGCGGGCAACGCCCTGGAGGTCCGCGAGTCCGTCGAGGTCCTCGCCGGCGGCGGCCCCGCGGACGTCGTGGAGCTCACCGTCGCGCTCGCCCGCGAGATGCTCGACGCGGCCGGGATCAAGGACGCCGACCCGGCGAAGGCCCTCGCCGACGGCTCCGCGATGGACGTCTGGCGCCGCATGATCGCCGCGCAGGGCGGCGACCCGGACGCCACCCTCCCGGTCGCCCGCGAGCAGCACGTCGTCACCGCCCCCTCCTCGGGCGTCCTCACCCGGCTCGACGCGTACGGCGTCGGCGTCGCCGCCTGGCGCCTCGGCGCGGGCCGCGCCCGCAAGGAGGACCCGGTGCAGGCGGGCGCGGGCGTCGAGCTCCACGCCAAGCCGGGCGACACGGTCACGGCGGGCCAGCCCCTGCTGACCCTCCACACGGACACCCCGGAGAAGTTCGACTACGCCCTGAAGTCCCTGGCCGGCGCCTACGACATCGCCGCCGAGGGCACGGCGTACGAGCCGACCCCGGTCGTGCTGGAACGCATCGCCTGACACTCGTACGGACGAACGGGACCGATGGACCTCCGTCGGTCCCGTTCGGCATGCTGGGATCGGTGACGCACCGACAGAGGAGACCGCCATGAGCGCACTCACCGTCGACCACTCTGCCAGTGGCCACGAGTGGGACGATGTCGTCCGGATCTGGGAGGAGACGGACGCACCCGAGGGCTGCAAGGTGGAGATCATCGAGGGGATCGTCACCGTGTCACCTGGCCCTGCCAACCACCACAACAGCATCGCCGACATGGTTCAACGGCAGTTGTACACAGCAATTCCGGATGACTGGGGGATCTACCAGACCCTCTCCGTCGCCATCCCCTCCCGCATGGGCATGTTCATCCCGGACCTCGTCGTGGCCCCGAGGGCGGCTCTGGACGAACCCGGCCACGCCATCCCCGCCGCAGCCGCGGAGCTGGCCGTCGAGATCACCTCGAAGTCGAACGCCAACCACGACCGGGTGGAGAAGCTGCACGGGTACGCGACCGGGGGCGTGCCGCTCTACCTGCTGCTCGACAGCTGGCACACGGGCCGCCCTACGGCGACGCTGTACGGGGAGCCCAGGAATGCCCTCTATCGTGTGCTCGACACGGTGAAGTACGGCGAGGGCATCCACCTCCCGGCACCCTTCGACGTCACCCTCGACACCAGCGCCTTCCCCGTCGGCTGATCCGCCCGCGGCCACGGCGGCCATCGATGAGTTCCGCCCCCGGCGCGGGTCCTTCTCCCTGTGGACACCACGGATCCGAAAGTCTTCCGCGTCGTCGGCGTGATCGAGCCCGCCGACGTCCCCCGCCTCTGCGAGGAACTGACCGCCCTGCTCGGCGGACGCGACGGCCCCGACGTCATCTGCGACGTCGGCGGCGTCACCCGGCCGGACCTCGCCACCGTCGAGGCGCTGGCCCGGCTGCGCCTGACCGTTCAGCGGCTGGGCCGCCGGATGACCGTGCGCAACGCGCAGCCCGCCCTCCGGGCGCTGCTGGAGCTCGTCGGGCTCGACGGCCTCCTCACGCCTCCAGCCGCTCCGGGAGATCGAACAGCGGGAACCAGCGCTTGACGTCCAGGAACGACGTGATGCCCGAGACCTTCCCGTCCACGATCTCGACGACCATGAGCGCCCACGGGCTGAAGCCGCCCTCCGGGTCCGGGTGGTAGTGCGCGAACGCCGGCGTCCCGTTGGCCACCACCGGCACCAGCCGCGAGCCCCGGCACACCTCGCCGACGCCCAGCATCCAGCCGACGATGTCGTCGTGGCCCCGGAGCCACAGGTCGTAGGGCGGCATGGACAGCGTGGCGTCCTCGTGGAGCAGCGCGGTGAGGGCCGCCATGTCGTACCCCTCGAAGGCCGCCACGTACCGGTCGAGGAGCTTCTTCTGCTCCTCGTCGAGCGGGTCGGCCGTGTCCGTCCTCGCCGGCCCGGACTCCGCGAGCGTCGCCCGCGCCCGCTGCAGCGCGCTGTTGACCGACGCGACGGAGGTGCCCAGCAGCTCCGCGACCTCGGCGGCCTTCCAGGCGAGGACCTCGCGCAGGATGAGCACCGCGCGCTGCTTGGGCGGCAGGTGCTGGAGCGCGGCCACGAACGCCAGCCGCACGGTCTCCTTGGCCACCGCCGTCTCCGCCGGGTCGGCCGCCGACGGCAGCACCCGCCCGTCCGGCACCGGCTCCAGCCAGGTGACCTCCGGACGGGAGGTGAGCTGCGCCTGCGCCACCGGCGTGGCCGCGGTCAGGTCCATCGGCCGCGCCCGCCGGTTGCCCGCGTTCAGCGCGTCCAGGCACACGTTCGTCGCGATGCGGTACAGCCAGGACCGCACCGAGGACCGGCCCTCGAACTTCCCGAAGCTCCGCCACGCCCGGACCATGGTGTCCTGGACGGCGTCCTCCGCCTCGAAGGCCGACCCCAGCATGCGGTAGCAGTACCCGGTCAGCTCGGTCCGGTACTGCTCCAGGCTCGCCACGTCGCCCGTCACGTCCGCCATCGCGTCCACCCCTGTCGCGCTTCCCTTGCCTCACGACGGAAGCTACAGGAGGGGACTGACAACGCGGCTCAGGTTCCGGGCTTGCGCCCGTACACGAACACGTCGTCGCCGTTCTTCAGCATCTTCCAGTACGCCTTGGCGTCGCCGTCGCGCATGTTCACGCAGCCGCGCGAGCCGGGCGGGTTGTACATGGACTTGCCGACGGAGTGGAACGCCTGCCCGCCGTCGAAGAACTGCGCGTACGGCATCCGCACCTTGTACAGCGTCGACCAGTGGTCGATGCTGCGGTGGTAGATCTTCCGCGCGCCTGTGCGGGTCTCGTCGCCGTCCCGCCCGGTGCGGACCGGCACCGGCCCGTACGCCAGCTTGGCGCCGTCCTGGATCCAGCTCAGCTGCCGGGTCAGGTCCACGCACGCGATGCGCCCCTTGTTCGTGGGGCACTTCCCCGCGGCGTTCGGCGTCTTCCCGGCCGCCCGCTGCTGGAGGATCGTGTTCATCGTCCGCCAGGTGACCTCACCCGCGTACCCGATGGACGGGGTGATCCCGTGCCAGCGCTGGAACGTCTGGGTCGCCTTGCAGTCGGCCGGTGACTGCTTCCCGTCCACCGGCCGGCCCATGAACTTCTCGACCTGCCTCTGGTACGGCCCGGTCGACGTCGTGCAGGACGCCGCCTGCGCCGGCGACGCGCCCAGCGCCACCGTCAGCGGTACGACCAGTCCCGTGAGCCCGAGTGCCACCCCGGCCCTTTTCCGTGTCCCACCCACGTACACCACTCCCCCTGGAGCCCCTCGCGGTAGTTATGCCCTTAGGACGCTCGGGGAGGCGGCGCGGTTGTACGTCTCGCGGGATTTACGGTTCTCCACGCGCGCGGCGTGCGTCCCGTACAGGGTCAGCGACACCACACCGAGGACGGCGACCAGCCCCAGCAGGACCGTGCCGGCCCAGCCGCCGGCGTGGTAGGCGACCGCGCCGAGCGTGCCGCCCGCGCTGCTGCCCAGGTAGTACGCCGACTGGTACAGCGCCGACGCCTGCGCCCGGCCCGTCGTCGCCGTACGGCTCACCGACGACGAGGCGACCGCGTGCCCGGCGAAGAACCCGGCCGTGATCAGCACCAGGCCGGCCAGCACCGCCGCCAGGCCGTCCGCCAGCGACAGCAGCAGGCCCGCGGCCGTCGTGGTCACCGCCAGGTACAGCGCCCCGCGCCGCCCCATGCGGCCCACCAGCCGCCCGGCCGCGGCCGACGAGGCCGTACCGACCAGGTAGACCAGGAAGACCGAGCCGACCACGCCCTGCGGAAGGGAGAACGGCGCCTCGACCAGCCGGTAGCCGATCACCGTGTAGACGGCGCCGAACACCGTCATGAACAGCGCGCCGATGGCGTAGAGCCGCATCAGCAGCGGGTCGGACAGGTGCGTGCGGACCGTCCTCGCCAGCGCCCGCGGGTCGAGCGGTCCGGGGGAGAAGTGCCGGGCCCTCGGGACCATCAGCCGGAACACCACCGCGCACACCACGGCCATCAGCCCCACCGCGGCGAGCGCGGCACGCCAGCCCCACGCCTGGGCGACCCAGCCGGTGACGATCCGGCCGCTCATGCCGCCGATGCTGTTGCCGGCCACGAACAGGCCGATCGCCGCGACCAGGGCCCGGGGCCGCACCTCCTCCGCGAGGTACGCCATCGCCGACGCGGGCACCCCCGCGAGCGCGGCGCCCTGCACCGCGCGCAGCGCCACCAGCCACTCCAGGCTCGGCGCGAACGGCACGAGCAGGCCCAGCGCGACGGCGACCGCGAGGGAGCCGGTCATCAGGGTGCGGCGGCCGAACCGCTCGGACAGGGCGCTCAGCGGCAGCACGCACAGCGCGAGCGCGCCGGTGGCCGCCGACACGGTCCAGCTGGCGGCCGAGGCGCTCACGCCGAAGTCGGCGGAGACGGCCGGGAGCAGGGCCTGGGTCGAGTACAGGAGGGCGAAGGTGGCGACCCCCGCGGCGAAGAGCGCGAAGCTCATCCGGCGGTAGCCGGGGCGGCCGGGGGAAAGGCGGATGTCGGCGACCGCGTCCGTGGCGGCCGCCTTGGTACTGGCGGAAGGCATGTCTCGACCGTAGGCACAGGCGTTTCATGCGTCCAATGCATGGAACCGCTTTAATCGTTCCCATGGCGCATAACCACAGCTCACGGGAGTGGCTGTCACCGAACAGTAACGAAGAAGACATCGGGCTGCTGCTCGCCCCGCGGCTCGCCTACTTCGCGGCGGTCGCCCGCCACGAGCACGTGACCCGCGCCGCGCACGACCTCGGGGTGCCGCAGTCGACGCTGTCGCGGGCCATGGTCCGCCTCGAACGGGACCTCGGCGTCTCCCTGTTCGCCCGCAAGGGCCGCACGCTCTCGCTCACCCCGGCCGGGCGCACGTTCCTGGCCTCCGCCGAGCGGGCGCTGGGCGAGGTGGAGCGCGCCACCGACGCGGTACGGGCCGACGCCGACCCCTCGGCGGGGCGCGTCGCCTTCGGGTTCCTGCACACCATGGGCTCGGAGACCGTGCCGGGGCTGATCCGCGCCTTCCGGGCGGACCACCCCAAGGTCCGCTTCACGCTCGTGCAGAACTACGGCGAGGCCATGATCGAGCGGCTGCGCGCCGGCGACCTGGACCTGTGCCTGACCTCCCCGGTGCCGGACGCCCCCGACCTGGTCGCCCGCCGCCTCGACGAGCAGCGGCTGCGGCTCGTCGTCCCGGACGACCACCGGCTGGCGGGGCGCAAGCGCGTGCGCCTCGCGGAGGCCGCCGACGAAACGTTCGTCACCCTGGAGCCCGGCTACGGGCTGCGCCGCATCACCGACGCGCTGTGCGCCGAGGCGGGCTTCGCGCCCCGGATCGCCTTCGAGGGCGAGGAGGCCGAGACGCTGCGCGGCCTGGTCGCCGCGGGCCTCGGGGTCGCGCTGCTCCCGCCCCCCGCCGTCGCCCGGCCCGGCGTGGTGGAGCTGACGGTCACGGCACCGCGCGCCGCCCGCGAGATCGGCGTCGCCTGGCTGGACGGGCACCCCGACACCCCGCCGGTGGCGGCCTTCAAACGGTTCCTGCTCTCGCGCCGGGGCCGGCTGCTGAACGAGCCCGAGTAGGAGCAGGCCGCCGCCTACCGCCGCAGCGCCTTGCCGAAGCCGGAGGCCAGCGGCATCCGCAGGCCCAGCGGCGGGGGCGCGGCGAACGCGTCGGCGACCGGGCGGGAGAAGGGGTGGCCGAACAGCGCGCCCAGCACGAAGTCGGCGGCGAGCGCCGTGACTTCGGCGTGGTGCTCGCGGAGCGTGTGGCCGTCCGAGTGGACCTCGAACCGGCAGGTGTCCCGGTTGGCCTTCTTCGCGCGTTCCGCCAGCCGGTAGGACAGCTCCGGGTCCGTGCGCGCGTCGTTGGTGCCGTGGGCGATCAGTACGTGGCGCCCGGCGAGCTGTTTCACCGGTTCGGGTGCCGCCGCCACGTCGTCCTCCGGCAGCCAGGGGGCGAGCGCCAGCACCGCGTTGACGGCGGTGTGGCCCGCCGCTCGCAGCGCCGCCCGGCCGCCCATGCCCCGCCCGGCGAGGCAGACGGGGACGTCGCCGTACCGGCGGACGACCTCCGAGACCGCCCACCGCGCGTCCGCCGCGAGCCGTGCGTCCGTACCGTTCCAGCCACGCCCCCGGTACCGCAGCACGTGCGCCACCAGCCCCTCCGCCCGCCCCGCCCGGGCCAGCGGGCGCGCCAGGGCCAGGGCCGCGGCGTGGGCGAGGGGCGACGGGCCGCGCCCCGACTCCGGCTCCCCGTCCGGCAGGAGCAGCACCACGCCGCCCACCGCCGTGACGGCCGATCCCACCGGCCGGCCCAGCCTGGGCGCCCGCGCGCCTGCCGTACCTACGAGTGCGTGGTGTGCCATGGCAGAACAGTCTCAGAAGTCGACGTGTACGCGATCCGTACGCGCGGTCACTGTTACGTATCGACGCGCCCTCTACGCGCGTAGGGGCTAGAGTTCGCAAATGACGAGCCAGACACCCCAGATCCCCACCGCGGACCAGATCCGCCGAGCCCCCAAGGTGCTGCTCCACGACCACCTCGACGGCGGTCTGCGTCCCGGCACCATCATCGACCTCGCCGACGCCACCGGTTACACCGCGCTGCCCGAGCGGGAGCCGGACAAGCTGGGCCTGTGGTTCCGCGAGGCCGCCGACTCCGGTTCGCTGGAGCGCTACCTGGAGACCTTCGCGCACACCTGCGCCGTCATGCAGACCCGCGAGGCCCTCGTCCGCGTGGCCGCCGAGTGCGCCGAGGACCTCGCCGAGGACGGGGTGCTGTACGCCGAGGTGCGGTACGCGCCCGAGCAGCACCTGGAGAAGGGCCTCACCCTCGAAGAGGTCGTCGAGGCCGTCAACGAGGGGTTCCGGCTCGGTGAGCGGCGCGCCCGGGAGAACGGCCACCGGATCCGGGTGGGCGCCCTGCTCACCGCCATGCGGCACGCCGCCCGGGCGCTGGAGATCGCCGAACTCGCCAACCGCTACCGCGACCTGGGCGTCGTCGGCTTCGACATCGCGGGCGCGGAGGCCGGGTTCCCGCCCACCCGCCACCTCGACGCCTTCGAGTACCTCAAGCGGGAGAACAACCACTTCACCATCCACGCGGGCGAGGCCTTCGGCCTGCCGTCCATCTGGCAGGCGCTCCAGTGGTGCGGCGCCGACCGCCTCGGCCACGGTGTGCGCATCATCGACGACATCCAGGTCGCCGAGGACGGCACGGTCGTGCTCGGCCGGCTCGCCGCGTACGTGCGCGACAAGCGCATCCCGCTGGAGCTGTGCCCCACCTCCAACCTCCAGACCGGCGCCGCCGCCTCGTACGCCGAGCACCCCATCGGCCTGCTGCGCCGCCTGCACTTCCGGGCCACGGTCAACACCGACAACCGCCTGATGTCGGGCACGAGCATGAGCCGTGAATTCGAGCTGTTGACCGAGACGTTCGGTTACACGCTCGACGACATGCAGTGGTTCACCGTCAATGCGATGAAATCAGCATTCATTCCTTTCGATGAACGGTTGGCGATGATCAATGACGTGATCAAGCCCGGGTACGCCGAGCTGAAGTCCGAATGGCTGTTCCGGCAGACCGCCGCGACCAGCGACTCCACGCCGAAGACGCCCTGACGCCGACCCCTCGTGAACGGCCGGGGAATTCCATGACCTGGCCGTTTCGGGTGTTTGCGGGGCTTGCGGAACGATGACTAAGTTGCAGAGCCGCTCATCTTTCCCCGAGTTCCCCCAAGGACGAAATTCGATGAAGCAGTCCGCCGCCAAGACCCTCGGTGTCGCCGCTCTGGGCGCCGCGTTCGCCGCCACCGCCGCCGGCACCGCCTCCGCGGCCACCTCGACGCCCACGAGCGCCGCGCTGGGCGCCGCCACCGCCACCGCGGTGCCGGTCCTCCAGTCGGCCGTGGAGCAGGCTCCGAACAACGCCACCGAGCTGGTCGCCACCGGTCAGGAGCTGACCGGCGCCGCCACCAAGAACGCGTCCCTCCAGGGCCTGCCCATCGACCCGGCCGCCGCCACCGGCCTCCTCGGCGGCCTGCCCATCGGCGGCGCCCTCCCGGTCGCCGGCCTCGGGGCCTGAGGCGCCGGCGGCAGCCGCGCACACGCGCGAAGGGGCGCCCACCGGTGAGGTGGGCGCCCCTTCCGCGTCTCGCGGGCCGGCTACCAGGCCGGCTTGGCGGCGTCCTCGGACGGCAGCAGCATCCACAGCGCCACGTACAGCAGGAACTGCGGTCCGGGCAGCAGGCACGACGCCACGAAGATCACGCGCATCGTCGTGGCGGAGGTACCGAAGCGCCGCGCCAGCGCTGCGCACACTCCGCCGATCATCTTTCCGTCACGGGGGCGGACAAGTGCGGCCATGGTGGGCTCCTTCGCGGGAGGGAGTCGGTTCGTCCGACGCACTCCAGTCTCGCCCGGAACCCCTGGACAAAACGTCGGACTACGGGGCGATACCGACCCTGGGAATCCTCGGGGTGGCACCCTGAGAGACGTCGTCCCGCAGCATCCCCAGCCCTCGGCCCCGGCTCCCGCCCCCGGCCGGCCGCGGTCCCCGCCCCGTGCCCGGACCCTGCTTCCTGCGCCGCAGCCGCCCGCGCCAGGCGGGCACCACCGCGAGGTGCGCCAGCGCCACGCCCACGGTGTTCAGCAGCACCGCGTCCACGTCCACGACCCGGCCCGGCACCACCGTCTGCGCCAGCTCGATGCCCAGCGACACCAGCGCGCCCGCCATGACCGTACGGAACAGCGACGCCCACGGGGACACCGCCAGCCGGCCACCCGCCATGGGCAGCAGCACCCCGAGCGGAGCCAGCAGGAGCAGGCCCTCACCGATCCGTCTCGCCGCCTCCAGCGGCCCCAGCGCCAGATCGGCCCTGATGCCGGCCAGCGGCTGAAGATTGGCCGCCGTCACCCACATCACGTCCCGCGGACGGAGCGTCAGCCACGCCACGAGCACCAGATGGGCGAGAAGGAGGATGAGCCCCGCCGCGCGGAGGCGGATGACGGCGCTGCCGTCCGAACCATGACGCTGCACGCCCCCCAAGACGCGCCGACCGGGACGATCGGTTCCGCCCGCCGCCCCACCGCTCGGCGAGAGGCCCCCGGCCGGCCCCGCCGCCCGGTCAGGACGCCGGACGCGTCGGCACCGCCGAGTCCGGGCGCTCCCGCAACTGCTCGGTGCAGGCGTAGCGCCGCACCGGATAGGGGCCGGGCCCGCCGAGCAGGACCGTCCCGCCGTCGGCCGTGGTGCCGTTCTCCGCGTACGTGCACACGATCTGCGACAGCGCCGCCGCGGGCAGGTCCTCCGGCTGGCGGCTCAGCCGCAGCGCCCCCTCCGGATCACCGTCCCGGCCCGCCGACACGGCCAGCGGCCCCTGCACGGAGGTGGTGAACCCCGCCTCGCGCTCCGTCTCCGTCGGCTCCGCGACCAGCCGGATCAGCAGCGCCCGCGCCACCGCCAGACGACCGTCCGCCGGGTTCTTGTCCGCCGTCTGCGGCACCGTGCGGTCCACCGCCTCCAGCCCGGACGCGCACACCAGGTAGACCCGCACCGGCACCGGCTGCTGCTGCGCCCGCGTCGCGATGCCCGGCCCGGAGGCCGAGCCCGACACGCTGCACGGCAGCCGCGACGGCGCCGCACCCGCGTCGACCGGCACGGACGTCGTACGGATCCCGCACCCGGAGGCCACGGCGGCGACCACGGCGATCCCCGCGAGCGCGACCAGGCCCCGTCCCTCACGCACGCCCATCACCCTCCTGCCGCTCCGCCCGCTCCGGGTCCGTCCGCGACGCGTCGCGCGGCAGCCGCAGCACGAACACCGCCCCGTCACCGTCCGGCGAGTTCGCCGCCGTGATGCCACCGCCGTGGATCAGGGCGTTCTCCATCGCGATCGACAGCCCCAGACCCGAGCCCTCGGACCGCGGCCGCGACGCGCTCGCCTTGTAGAACCGGTCGAAGACGTGCGGCAGCACGTCCTCGGGGATGCCCGGCCCGTGGTCGCGCACCTCGATGAACAGGTCGTCCCCCGCCGTGCGCACCGCGACCCGCACCGGCGACCCGCCGTGCTTGAGCGCGTTGCCGATCAGGTTCGCCAGGATCACGTCGAGACGGCGCGGATCGAGCCGCGCCATCAGCCCGCGCTCGGCGTCCAGCTCGACCGCGTCCAGCCAAGCACGCGCGTCGATGCAGGCGGTCACCTGGTCGGCGACGTCGACGTCGTCCAGCACGAGCCGCGCCGTACCCGCGTCGAAACGGGTCACCTCCATCAAGTTCTCCACCAGGGTGTTCAGCCGCCGCGTCTCGCTGACCACCAGCTTGACGGCCGGGGCGATCATCGGGTCGAGGCCGTCCTCCTCCTCCTCGAGCACCTCCGTCACGGCGGTCAGCGCGGTCAGCGGCGTCCGCAGCTCGTGCGACATGTCCGCGACGAACCGCCGGCTCGACTCCTCCCGCGCGCTCATGTCCGCGACCCGCTTCTGCAGGCTCTCCGCCGCGCTGTTGAACGTCCGTGACAGATCGGCCAGTTCGTCCGTGCCCGACACCCGCAGCCGGGTGTCCAGCTCGCCCTCGCCCAGCCGCCGCGCCGCCTCCCCGAGCCGGTGCACCGGCTTCAGCACGGTCGTCGCCGCGGCCTGCGCCAGGAGCGCCGACACGACCAGCGCCAGCGCGGACGCGATCCCCAGCGACCACGCCAGCGAGTTCAGGTCCTGCCGCTCCGGGTCCAGCGACTTGAACATGTAGCCGGTCGGCCCGCCGCCCACGATCCGCGTCCCGCCCACCAGGTACGGCGTGCCGTCCCGCGTCGTGCGCTGCCAGTAGAGGTGGTACGGGTACTCGTTGCCGTCCGCCACCTCCTGCCGCTCGTTCACCGCCGTACGCAGCTCCTGCGGCACGTCGTCCATGGTGAACCGGTCCGGGTCGGACACCCCGACTATCGGCTTGCCCTTCGCCCGCTCGCCCAGCAGCACCACGCCGTAGCCGACACCGCCGGACGACATCTCCTCGGCGGTCCGCCGCAGCTCCTCCTCCGTCGGCCGCAGCGGCAGCGTCGCGGCACGCCGCTGCATCTCCTGGCGGAAGTCGTTCAGCGCCGAGTCCTGCGTACGCTGCAGCACCGCCTCGCGGTTGAGCCAGTACGCGATCCCCGACGCGGACGCCGCGGCGGTCAGCGCGACGAGGGCGAAGACGACGACGAGGCGCAGCCGCAGACTCGTCCTCCTCACGCAGGCACGTCCAGCCGGTAGCCCACGCCGCGGACCGTGCGGATCAGGGTCGGGGAGGACGGCACGTCCTCCACCTTCGCCCGCAGCCGCTGGACGCACGCGTCCACCAGGCGCGAGTCGCCCAGGTAGTCGTGCTCCCACACCAGGCGCAGCAACTGCTGACGGGACAGCGCCTGACCGGGACGGCGCGACAGCTCCAGCAGCAGCCGCAGCTCCGTCGGCGTGAGCTGGAGGTCCTCGCCGTTCTTCGTGACGGTCATCGCCGACCGGTCGATCACCAGCGACCCGAACGTCGCCGAGTCCGTCGACTCGCGCTCCCCGCGCCGCAGCACCGCGCGGATCCGCGCGTCCAGCACCCGGCCCTGCACCGGCTTGACGACGTAGTCGTCCGCACCGGACTCCAGACCCACCACAACATCGATGTCATCGCTGCGCGCGGTCAGCAGGATGATCGGCAGCTGGTCGGTGCGCCGGATGCGGCGGCACACCTCGAACCCGTCGATGCCGGGCAGCATCACGTCCAGCACGATCAGGTCCGGCCGCTGCTCCCGCAGCAGTTTCAGGCCGTCCTCGCCCGTCGCCGCGGTGGCCACTTTGTGGCCCTGGCGGGAGAGCGAGAGTTCGAGGGCCGTGCGGATGGAATCGTCGTCCTCGATCAGCAACAGGAAAGGCACGGCGTCATTCTGTCCCATGGGGGCCGGACAGATCGACCGCCGGGGCCTGTGACAGGTCTGTGACAGTCGGCGGACACCGCTATGAAGTGCCCCGGGCAAGCTCATTGGCACACGGACCGGAACGGACTCCAACCGACGGGGGGCGCGAGATGAACGCACTGCACAGCACCACCTCAAGCGCAGTTGTCACGCGTCTCCACGACGTCACGCGGAGCACCGAGAAGTCCGGCGGGGTGAACTCGCGGGGGTGCGTTCGCAACGCCGGGCGTCAGCACAAGGCGCCCTACATGGTCGCCGTGCCTGACGGGGGAGCGGCGTACGGGGAGGAATCGGGGGAGCGGACGAACCTCACGGAGGCGGAATTCACCGCCTACGTGCGGGAGCGCCGCGCCTCCCTGTACGCCACCGCCTACCACCTCACCGGTGACCGGTTCGAGGCCGAGGACCTGCTGCAGAGCGCGCTGTTCTCGACGTACCGCGCCTGGGAGCGCATCAGCGACAAGGCGGCGGTCGGCGGCTACCTGCGCCGCACCATGACGAACCTGCACATCAGCGCCTGGCGGCGGCGGAAGATCGACGAGTACCCGACCGAGGAACTCCCCGAGTCCGCCGGCGACACCGACGCGATGCGCGGCACCGAACTGCGCGCCGTGCTCTGGCAGGCGCTCGCCCGGCTGCCCGAACTGCAGCGCACCATGCTGGTGCTGCGCTACTACGAGGGCCGTACGGATCCGGAGATCGCGGAGATCCTGGACATCAGCGTCGGCACGGTGAAGTCGAGCATCTGGCGCTCCCTGCGCCGGCTGCGCGAGGACGAGGTCCTCAGCTTCGGCCGTGACGAAGAGGAGTCCTTCGGCCAGCTCGTGGCCTGAGGGCCGGGGGGCGGTCGCGGTCTCGGGGGAGACGGCGGCCGTGCACGGGGGGAACGGGGAAACGGGGGACAGCGGGGGGAACGGGGTACGGGGGGCAAGGCGGGGCCGGACAGAACGGGGGGTTCTGTCCGGCCCTTCGTCGTGTCCGGCCGGCGCCCGGCGCCCTGCCGGGGCTACGCCGGTTCCGGGGCCCGGGTCGCCGCGGGCGCCGGGGCCGCCAGGGCCGTCGGGGCGCGGTGCCGGCCGGCCGCCGCCGCGGCGAGGCGCCCCAGGGCCTCCGCCTTGTCGCAGGGGTGGGCGCCCAGGGCGGTCTGCCGGGTGACGATCGACCGCTCGGCGCGCATCAGGCGCCAGCCGCGCCGCAGCAGGACGGGCACCGACTTGCGGCCCTCGCGCAGGTCGCGCAGGAGCCGGCGGCGGAACGTGGTGGAGGGGCGGCCGCGCAGGCACAGCGCGTCCGCGAGGACGTCGAGCTCCTGGCACCGCGCCACGATGTCCGCCGCGAAGATGCCCTCGGCCACGAAGAGCGGGGTGCGCTCGATGTCGAGGACCTCCCGGTCGACACGGGAGCTGGAGGCGATGTCGTACACCGGCACGGTGGTGCGTCCGGTGGCGCACAGCTCCACGATGGCGGCGACGGCGGCGTCGGCGTCCCAGGACAGCGGCGAGTCCCAGTCGACGTCCGTGCTTCCGGGGACGCGCGGGAGCGTCGGGTCGTCGGCCTCCTTGTAGAAGTCGTCGAGGCGCAGCACGGGCAGACCGGTGCGGGCCGCGAGGGAGGACTTGCCGGAGCCGGAGGGGCCCGCGAGCAGCACGACGCGGGTCGGGATCGGTAGGGAACTCACGGGACACCAGTCTGAACCATTGACCCGGTAGGGGGACCCCGTCCTGGACCCGTTGGTATCCAGCATCACATCTCAAATACGGTGCGTACCCGACACGTTACGCAGGTGGCAGGAGCTTCCATGACACGTCATACCTTGCTGAAGGCCGGGATCGCCGTATCGGCGCTGGGCGCCGCCCTCGGTGTCACCGGGGGCGCGGCGCACGCGGTGGTGCAGCCGCCGCAGCTGCCGCAGCTGCCGAAGACGGACCCCCAGGCGGCCCTGCAGGGCACGATGGGCGCCGTGCCGCACGTGACGGGAGTGGCCAAGAACCTGAAGGTCAACCCGCTGGCGCAGACGGGCGTGGACCCCCTCAACAACGGTGTGGGCACGCAGGTCAGCGACTTCAAGCCGGTGGACACGACCACGGCGACCGGTTCCCTGACCAGCCTCCCGGGCCTGCCGGTCGCGGGGCCCGTGCTGGGCGGGATCATCCCGGGCTGACCCGGCCGGACGGACGAGAACGGCTCCGCCTCCCCCGGACGGAGAGGAGGCGGAGCCGTTCGGCCGTGAAGGGATCAGTACGACGATCCCGAGGCGCCCAGGGAGCCGGTGGGGTGCCAGACCGTCTTGGTCTCCAGGAACGCGGTGAGCCGGTGCGTGCCCGGGTCGGCGGTGAAGTCCTCCCCGTCCGCGCCCCGCGGGCGCAGCACGCGCTTGAGGTTGTCCGCGGCGGCGATCTCCAGCTCACGCGCGAGCGAGGCGTCCGCGCCGGTCAGGTCGATGGCGTTGACGTCCTGGTGCGCGGCGAGCGGGGCGGCGATCTCGGCCGCCTTGCCGGACAGGACGTTCACGACACCGCCCGGCAGGTCGGAGGTGGCCAGCACCTCGCCCAGGGACAGCGCCGGGAGCGGGGCCGTCTCGGAGGCGACGACGACCGCCGTGTTGCCGGTGGCGATCACCGGGGCGACGACGGACACCAGGCCCAGGAACGACGACTCGCGCGGCGCGACGATCGCGACGACGCCCGTCGGCTCGGGGGTGGACAGGTTGAAGAACGGGCCCGCGACCGGGTTCGCCCCGCCCACGACCTGGCCGATCTTGTCCGTCCAGCCCGCGTACCAGACCCAGCGGTCGACGGCGGCCTCGACGACCTCGGCCGCCCTGGACTTGGACAGCCCCTCCGCGTGCGCCACCTCGTGCACGAACTGGCTCTTGCGGCCCTCCAGCATCTCGGCGACGCGGTAGAGGACCTGGCCGCGGTTGTACGCAGTCGCCCCGGACCAGCCGCCGAACGCCTTGCGCGCGGCGACGACCGCGTCACGGGCGTCCTTGCGGGAGGAGAGCGGCGCGTTCGCCAGCCACTTGCCCTTGTGGTCCTGCACTTCGTACACCCGGCCGCTCTCGCTGCGGGGGAACTTGCCCCCGACGTACAGCTTGTAGGTCTTGAGCACGCTCAGTCGGGAAGACTCAGACATCGAGGTACGCCTCCAGGCCGTGGCGGCCGCCCTCGCGGCCGAAGCCCGACTCCTTGTAGCCGCCGAAGGGCGAGGTCGGGTCGAACTTGTTGAACGTGTTGGCCCAGACGACGCCCGCACGGAGCTTGTTCGCCACCGCGAGGATGCGGGAGCCCTTCTCCGTCCAGATGCCGGCGGACAGGCCGTACTGGCTGTTGTTGGCCTTGGCGACGGCCTCGTCCGGGGTACGGAACGTCAGCACCGACAGCACCGGGCCGAAGATCTCGTCGCGGGCGATGGTGTGGGCCTGCGTGACGTTGGTGAAGAGCGTCGGGGCGAACCAGAACCCGGAGGACGGCAGCTCGCAGGCCGGGGACCAGCGCTCGGCACCCTCGGCCTCACCGGTCTCGGCGAGCGCCTTGATGCGCGCCAGCTGCTCGGCGGAGTTGATCGCGCCGATGTCGGTGTTCTTGTCCAGCGGGTCGCCCAGGCGCAGCGTCGACAGGCGGCGCTTGAGGGCGTCCAGCAGCTCGTCCTGGATCGACTCCTGGACCAGCAGGCGGGAGCCCGCGCAGCAGACCTGGCCCTGGTTGAAGAAGATGCCGGTGACGATGCCCTCGACGGCCTGGTCGATGGGCGCGTCGTCGAAGACGATGTTGGCGCCCTTGCCGCCCAGCTCCAGGGTGACCTTCTTGGAGGTGCCCGCCACCTGGCGGGCGATGGCCTTGCCGACGGCGGTGGAGCCGGTGAAGGCCACCTTGTTCACGTCCGGGTGCTCGACCAGCGCGGCGCCGGCGTCCCCGTACCCGGGCAGGATGTTCACGACACCCTTGGGCAGGCCCGCCTGGCGGCAGATGTCCGCGAAGAACAGGGCGGACAGCGGGGTCGTCTCGGCGGGCTTGAGGACCACCGTGTTGCCGGTGGCGAGGGCCGGGGCGATCTTCCACGCCAGCATCAGCAGCGGGAAGTTCCACGGGATGACCTGGCCGGCCACGCCGAGCGGGCGCGGGTTCGCGCCGTAGCCCGCGTGGTCGAGCTTGTCCGCCCAGCCCGCGTAGTAGAAGAAGTGCGCGGCGACCAGCGGCAGGTCCGCGTCGCGGGTCTCCCGGATCGGCTTGCCGTTGTCCAGGGTCTCCAGGACCGCCAGCTCGCGGCTGCGCTCCTGGATGATCCGGGCGATCCGGAACAGGTACTTGGCGCGCTCGGCGCCGGGCAGCGCGCTCCACTTCTCGAACGCCTTGCGGGCGGCCTTCACGGCCCGGTCCACGTCCTCGGCACCGGCCTGGGCGACCTCGGAGAGCACCTCCTCGGAGGCGGGCGACACGGTCTTGAAGACCTTGCCGTCCGCGGCCTCGGTGAACTCGCCGTCGATGAACAGGCCGTAGGACGGCGCGATGTCGACGACCGAGCGGGACTCGGGGGCGGGTGCGTACTCGAACTTAGTCATCGTGATCAGTCCACCGTCACGTAGTCGGGACCGGAGTAACGTCCGGTGGCCAGCTTCTGACGCTGCATCAGCAGGTCGTTCAGCAGGCTCGACGCGCCGAACCGGAACCAGTGGTTGTCCAGCCAGTCCTCACCGGCCGTCTCGTTGACCAGGACCAGGAACTTGATGGCGTCCTTGGTGGTCCGGATGCCGCCGGCGGGCTTCACCCCGACCTGTACCCCGGTCTGGGCGCGGAAGTCGCGCACCGCCTCCAGCATGAGCAGGGTGTTCGCGGGAGTGGCGTTCACCCCGACCTTGCCGGTCGAGGTCTTGATGAAGTCCGCACCCGCGATCATGCCGAGCCAGGAGGCGCGGCGGATGTTGTCGTAGGTGGACAGCTCGCCGGTCTCGAAGATCACCTTCAGGCGGGCCTGCTCGCCGCAGGCCTCCTTCACGGCGCGGATCTCCTCGTACACCTTCAGGTAGTGGCCCGCGAGGAACGCCCCGCGGTCGATCACCATGTCGATCTCGTCCGCCCCGGCGGCGACGGCGTCACGGGTGTCCGCGAGCTTGACGTCGAGGGCGGCGCGTCCGGCCGGGAAGGCGGTGGCGACGGAGGCGACCTTCACGTCGGTCCCCGCGACGCCGGCCTTGGCGGTGGCCACCATGTCGGGGTAGACGCAGACCGCGGCGGTGCGCGGGGTGGTGCGGTCGGTGGGGTCGGGATTGACGGCCTTGGCGGCGAGCGCCCGGACCTTGCCCGGGGTGTCCGCGCCTTCGAGCGTCGTCAGGTCGATCATCGAGATGGCCAGGTCGATGGCGTACGCCTTGGCCGTGGTCTTGATCGAACGGGTACCGAGAGACGCGGCGCGCGCTTCCAGGCCGACGGTGTCGACGCCGGGCAGCCCGTGGAGGAACCGGCGCAGCGTGCTGTCGGACGCGGTCACGTCAGCGAATGCGGGTGCAGGGGGCATGGTCACCACTTGAGCATATCTACGCGCGTAGCGGCCTGTACAGCCCCGGGCGCGTGGTCCGTGGATACGCGCTGGTGGACACGGGTGAAGTGAGCTCTGTCACGCGCTCGTGACAGGGAGCGAACGGGTCCCGCACACAAGATCCATAACTTTGTTCGTGCAGCCCGCCAGAACTCACCGGCGCCGCCCGAACGAGCAGGCGGCATGCGGCTCTTCCTCACCTCCACCCTCTTCCGGCATCACGGAGTCGTCATGCGTTTCGCCCTTCGCACCGCCATCGCCACCGCCGTCATGGCCGGTGCCGTGCTCACCCCCACGACCGCCGCCACCGCCGCCGAGGGCCCCGGCGGCAGCCGGCCGGCCACCGGCTCGCCGACCGCGGGCACCCGGCCGGCCGCTGCGGACCCGCAGCCCGCCGGGCCCGGGACCGCTGCCGGCCCCGCCGCGCCGGACACCGAGCCCGCCCCGGCGGTGAAGCCCGCCGCGCCGGACACCGACCCGGCCGCCCCGGCGGTGAAGCCCGCCGCGCCGGACACCGAGCCCGCCGCAGGCGAGCCGCAGCCCGGGTCCGGCGAGCGCGAGCCCCTCGCCACCGTCCAGCTCGTGGAGGGCATGTCCGCGCAGGTCTTCCGCGTCGACGGCACGCTGGAGGCCGACGTCCGCCGGGCCGGCAGGACGCTGTTCACGCTGAAGGCCGGCGAGAAGCGCACGTACAACCGGGTCGAGGTCCTCCTCAGGGCCGACGGACGGGTGATCCCGCGCCAGGTCGACGAGGACATGGGCGAACTGGTCCGTACCCGCACCCTCAAGAACGGCACCTACGTCAAGATCTACCGCGTCACTCCGGACCACCACCGTGCCGACACCTTCGTCGACGGCACCTCGATCGGTGTCCTGGACGCCGACGGCCGCTCGGTGGCCGCCCAGAACGACGTCCAGTACCTCGTGCTCGACGCGGACGGCTCGGCGTATGACTGGCTCGGCAGGGACAACGTCGTGACCGGCGCCGAGCCGGGCGTCTACAGGCTGCCCAACGGCCGGCTGATCCGGATCGTCAGGACGGAGTCGGGCCGTTACGGCATCTCCGCGTGCACCGAGGACGGGTGCCCGAAGGGCGTCCTGCTCGTCGACGGCACCGGCCGTGCCGTCCTGCGCACGGGCTCGGCCGTCGTCGTCCTCGACCGGGACGGCACGTTCTCCCACTACGTCGTCGGAGCCGCCACCCAGGGCGCGGCCGTCCACATCGGCGCCGAGGTCCCGGGCGCGGACAAGGGCGGCGACAGCGACAACGGCACGGGCAAGGGTGCCGGGCAGGACGGGGACAAGGGCGGTGACACGGCCACGCACGCCACCGCCGCCGTCACCGCCCAGGGCACCACCTCGCAGACGTCCGTCGTGCCGAGGGGCGGGGTCGCCGCCGGTGCCGAGACGGCCGGCGAGGGCGACCGCACCCTGCTCGTCGCCGCAGGTGCGGGCGCCGCCGCCCTGTCGGCCGCCGGCCTCGGATTCGTCGCCATGCGCCGCCGGGCGGCCGACCACCGCTGATCGCCGACCACCGCTGATCACCGTTCCTCCCGTGGCCCGTCCCGACCCGAGCGGGCCACTCCCACCCCGGGCGGGCCGCCGCGACACACCCCACGCGGCGGCCCGCCGCCCACGTTCCCAGGAGCCCCCGTGAAGCACCGGCTCGCCGCCGCGCTGCTCGTCCTCGCCGGCGCGGCCGGCTGCGGCGCCCCCGCGGACGCCCCCCGGCCCGCC
Source organism: Streptomyces noursei (assembly GCF_001646665.1). Classification (GTDB taxonomy): domain Bacteria; phylum Actinomycetota; class Actinomycetes; order Streptomycetales; family Streptomycetaceae; genus Streptomyces; species Streptomyces lavendulocolor. The sequence goes on from NZ_LWBU01000062.1 coordinate 84,428, forward strand.
CCGCCCGCCCACGTCGAACCCGCGAGCGCCCCTCCCGCGGCCGCCGCCGCCCCCATGGCCCGTTCCCGGCCCGTACGGGTCGAGATCCCCGCGGCGGGCGTCGACACCGGCCCCGTGCTCGGCCTCGGCCTCGCCGCCGACGGCACGGTCGAAGTGCCGTCCGTCGCCGACGCGGACCGGATCGGCTGGTACGACAAGGGCGTCACGCCCGGCGAGACGGGGCCCGCCGTGCTGATCGGCCACTTCGACACCGCCGAGGGCCCGGCCGTCCTCAAGGACGTCGCCAGGATGCGCACCGGCGACCGCATCACCGTCCGGCGGGCCGACGGCACCACCGCCCTCTTCCGCGTACGCGAACTGGAGCAGGTCGACAAGAAGGCCTTCCCGACGCGGAAGGTCTACGGCGACACCACCCGCCCCGAACTGCGCCTCATCACCTGCGGCGGGGAACTGGTGGACGGCCACCGGCCGGACAACATCATCGTGTACGCCGATCTGGTCGTGTGAGGCTCCGGGCCGTGAGGCAGAATCGGCCGCATGACGACCCCCGAGCAGCCCCAGTACGCCGACCGGTCCTTCCGCTCGACCCCGGGGATCATCGGCGGACTGCTGCTGATCGGCTTCGCCGCCTGGATCGGCGGTGACGCCCTGGTCACCGGCGAGGGCCGGGTGCCCTGGATCGCCGCGGCCGGGCTGCTGCTCGTCGTCCCGCTGATCGTCGCGTTCACCTTCCGGCCGGTGGTGTACGCGGGCGCCGACCGCATGCGCGTACGGAACCCGTTCCGGACCGTCGAGCTGCCCTGGGCGGCGGTCGCGGACGTGCGCGCCGGGTACTCCAGCGAGGTCGTCACCGTGGACGGCACCGTCTACCAGCTGTGGTCGGTGCCCGTCTCGCTGCGCGAGCGCAAGCGGGCGGCGCGGCGGCGGGACCGGACGGAGGCCGCGCCCGGACCGGCCGCAGGCCCCGGCACCGGACAGGCGGCCGCGTCCGCCGGCGCCGACCGGACCGTCGCCGACCTGCGCGAACTGGCCGAGCGGGGCGCGTCGCGGCCCACCGCCCAGGGGACCGCCAAGATCCGGTGGGCCTACGAGATCATCGTCCCCGCCCTCGCCGGGCTGGTCCTCCTCCTGGTCCTGCTCGCCGTCTGAGCGTCACGGCGGCCCCGGCCACACCAGCAGCATGTAGGCGCCCAGCCACGCCGACGACAGCGCGGCGGCCCCCAGCACCACCGCGGCCACCGCCCCGCGCGCCCGGGCCACCGCCACGGCCGCCGGCAGCAGCAGCGGGAAGGCGGGCAGCAGGAAACGGGCGCGCGGGAAGTACACCCCGCCGCTGCCCAAAACCACCACCAGCAGCGCCCCGCAGAAGACCAGCAGCGCCGGCGGCTGCCGGTCGGCCAGGCACAGCGCGTACAGCGCCACCGAGGCCACCAGCACCGCCGACACGGCCACCAGGAACAGCTGGGGCGTCCGGTCGTAGGCGAGCAGCTCCCGCATCTCGCGCAGGGTGCCCGCGCCGCCGTCCCACGTGTTGCGCCACAGCCGCTGCACGGCGAAGTACCCGTCCCAGCGGCCCACCCGGAGGCCCACCCACGCCACGTACGCGAGCCAGCCCAGGGGAGCGGTGAGCGCCGCGGCCAACGGGGCCCACGCGCGCGTGCGGGCCGCCGCCACCAGGCCGGCCGCCGTCACCGCCGCGGCGAGCGCGATCCCGGTCGGGCGCGTGAGGCCGGCGAGCACCGTCAGGGCCGCCGCCGCGTACCAGCGGCCGGTCAGCACGGCGTACAGGGCCCACGCGGCCAGCGCCGTGAACAGCGACTCGGTGTAGCCCATCCACTGCACGACCCCGACCGGCAGGGCGCCCCACAGGACGGCGAGCACCGTGCCGGCGCGGCGCCCGTGCAGCCGGTCACCGACCGCGAAGACCCCCCAGGCGGCGACCAGGGAGAACCCCACCGCCAGCAGCAGCGCCACCGACGCGCGCGAGCCGGGCGTGACGCCCGCGACCGCCTTCACCAGCACCGGGTAGAGCGGGAAGAACGCCAGATTGTTGGAGTCGTACCGGGTGCCGAGGTGGTCCTGGTAGCCGTGGTCGGCGATGCCCAGGTACCAGTCCGAGTCCCAGGACGTCGCCAGCGTCGGCCACACCCCGTGCCCCTTGAGGTGCGCCCACCGGGCCAGGACGAGCAGCCCCAGGAGCCGGACGAACAGGTACCCGAGCAGGGCGGGCGCGGCGTACCGCAGTGAGCGGGCGGTCCGCTCCCGTACGCCCCCGGCCACCGGGGACGGGGGCCGGCGCGACGCGGGGACGGTCGGGCGCGGGGTGATCACCGACGGGGGCACGGTGGCGCTCCAGGGGCTCGGCTGCGGTACCGGGGGTCACCCTGCTCGGTGGCCCCCGGAACGTACCGGCCCCCTGCGTCGACTGACGTAGGGAATTCACCCGTACGGGATGCGTACGGGCGCCACCCCTCAGATACCGGCCGCCGCCGCCAGGTCCCGCTTGATCGCGGCCAGCACGTCGTCGCCCTTCGCCCGCGCCCCGGCCAGCCCGCTCGCGTCGGCGACCGGGACGACGACCTCCAGGTAGCACTTCAGCTTCGGCTCGGTGCCGCTGGGCCGCACGATGACACGAGCCCGGTGCTCGCCGTCCAGGTGGTACCGCAACCCGTCCGTGGGCGGCAGCCTGTCGGTGCCCTTCGTCAGGTCCTCGGCCGACGTCACCGTCAGCCCGGCCAGCGTGGCCGGAGGCTGCTCGCGCAGGCGCCGCATGGCGTTCGCGATGATGCCCAGGTCCTCCACGCGCACCGACAGCTGGTCCGTGGCGTGCAGCCCGTGCCGCAGGGCCAGGTCGTCCAGCAGGTCGGAGAGGGTACGGCCCTCCTCCTTCAGCTCCGAGGCCAGCTCGGCGACGAGCAGCGCCGCCGTGATGCCGTCCTTGTCGCGCACGCCGCCGGGGTCGACGCAGTAGCCGAGCGCCTCCTCGTAGCCGTAGGCGAGACCCTCGACGCGGGCGATCCACTTGAAGCCGGTCAGCGTCTCCTCGTACGGCAGCCCGGCCGCCTCCGCGATCCGGCCCAGCAGCGAGGACGACACGATCGACTCGGCGAACGTACCGGTCACGCCCTTGCGGACCAGGTGGGCGGCGAGCAGCGCGCCGACCTCGTCGCCGCGCAGCATCCGCCAGTCGCCGTCGTGCGGGACGGCGACGGCGCAGCGGTCGGCGTCCGGGTCGTTGGCGATGACGATGTCCGGCCGCACCTCGCGGGCCGCGGCGAAGGCCAGGTCCATCGCCCCCGGCTCCTCGGGGTTGGGGAAGGCGACGGTCGGGAAGTCCGGGTCGGGCTCGGCCTGCTCGGCCACGAGCGTCGGCGCGGGGAACCCGGCGCGCTCCCAGGCCGCGAGGACGACGTCCTTGCCGACGCCGTGCATGGCCGTGTAGACGACGTTCGCGGTCCGGGGGGACCCCGGGCTCAGGACGGCGTCCGTACGCGCCAGGTAGGCCTCCAGGACCTCCTCGCCGAGCGTCTCCCAGCCGTCCTCGGCCCGCGGTACGTCGTTCAGGCTCGCGATCGCGGCGATCTCGGCGGCGATCCCCGAGTCGGCGGGCGGCACGATCTGCGAGCCGTCGCCCAGGTAGACCTTGTAGCCGTTGTCGCGGGGCGGGTTGTGGCTGGCGGTGACCTCGACGCCGGCGACGGCGCCCAGGTGCCTTATGGCGTACGCCAGGACGGGCGTCGGCAGCGGGCGCGGCAGGATCGCGGCGCGCAGCCCCGCCCCCACCATCACGGCGGCGGTGTCCCGGGCGAAGTCGGCCGACTTGTGGCGGGCGTCGTAGCCGATCACGACGAGCCCGCCGGTGCGGCCCTCGGCCTTCAGGTACGCGGCCAGCCCCGCCGCCGCGCGGATCACCACGGCCCGGTTCATCCGCATGGGGCCGGCCCCCAGCTCGCCGCGCAGCCCGGCCGTGCCGAACTGGAGCGTGCCGCCGAACCGGGCGGCGAGCTCGTCCAGGTCCTCCGCCCCGATGAGCCCGGCGAGCTCCTCGCGCGTCTCGGGATCGGGGTCCTCGGCGAGCCACGCCTTCGCCTGCGCGATGAGGTTCTGCTGCACGGTGTCTGCCTCTCTGGATGTCTGGTCTGCGGTACGTGCCGTACCCCGGCGGCGGGCCTCCGTCCCGGTTCCCGGCCCTTTGCCGTCCGGCCGGCGCCGGTGGTGCGGGGTGCCTCGTCGTCCGGCTCCTGCCCGGTGGGCGGGGCGTTTCGCCGTTCGGCTATCGCCGGTGGGCGGGGGCGGGTGTCTGGTCCTGCGGCGGGGGATGCTCGGACTCTCGCTTCGCTCGTCTTACGTCTGAGCACCCCCCGCCTCCGGCCCCGACACCCTCACGCCGGCGGAAACCACCCCGGGCCCACCCCGGAAGGGGGACGCGCAGTGGGGGGTGTTCCGGGCGTAAGACGACCGAGCTTGCGAGGGAGAGCCCGGGACACCCGCCACGGAGCGGACCCCAACGGCAACCGGCACCGGGCGGGTCACCGGGGAGACCCGCCGGCGGGCCGGCGCCCACGGCAACCGGCACCGGGCGGGTCGCCGGGGAAACCCGCCGACGGGTCGGCGCCCGCCCCGGGGGTGGGTCAGATGCGGTCCAGCACCCGGGTGAGGAGCTCACCCATGCGCGCGGCGGAGTCGCGGCCCGCCTGGAGGACCTCCTCGTGGTTCAGCGGCTCGCCCGAGAGCCCCGCCGCCAGGTTGGTGACCAGCGAGATCCCGAGCACCTCCGCGCCCGCCTCGCGGGCCGCGATGGCCTCCAGCACGGTCGACATGCCGACCAGGTCGCCACCGAGGACGCGGACCATGTTGATCTCGGCCGGGGTCTCGTAGTGCGGGCCGGGGAACTGGACGTACACGCCCTCTTCGAGGGTCTCGTCGACCTCCTTGCACAGCGCGCGCAGGCGCGGCGAGTAGAGGTCGGTGAGGTCCACGAAGTTGGCGCCCACGATGGGCGAGGCACCCGTCAGGTTCAGGTGGTCGCTGATCAGGACCGGCTGGCCGGGGCGCATGCCCTCGCGCAGGCCGCCGCAGCCGTTGGTCAGCACGACGGTCTTGCAGCCGGCGGCGACGGCGGTGCGCACACCGTGGGCGACGGGGGCGACGCCGCGGCCCTCGTAGTAGTGGGTGCGGCCCAGGAAGACCAGCGCGCGCTTGTCGCCGATCGAGTACGAGCGGATCTTGCCGCCGTGGCCCTCGACGGCCGGGGGCGGGAAGCCGGGCAGCTCCGTGACCGGGAACTCGGCGTCCGGGGCGCCGAGCGCGTCGACGGCCGGCGCCCAGCCGGAGCCCATCACCAGGGCGACGTCGTGGGTCTCGGCGCCGGTCAGCTCGCGCAGGCGCGCGGCGGCGTCGGCGGCGGCGGCGTAGGGGTCGCCCTGGAGGTGGTCCGGGGTGGCAGTTGCGTTCACAGAGTCTCTCGCCTCGCGAAGTAACAGTCGCCCCGGACCGCTCACGAGGACCGGGGGTCCGGGGGCCGGCCCCGGAAGAAAGCAGTACGCACAAGAGCGTAGCCCGAAGTTGCCTACGCGCGTAGATGACGATGCCCACGGACCCCGGATCGTTGTCTTGTCGTTTCCGACAAGGAACGGTCAGCAGGGGCGCTTGCGCAGCTCCATCACGTAGTCGTGCGGGGCGCCCGCCGACTCCGCCGCGTCCGCGATCTCGCCCAGGTAGCGGGCCGACGGCAGGCCGCCCTCGTATCCGTTGAGCACGTACACCCAGGCGGGTTCCTCGCCGTCCAGGGTGTGCACCCGCACCCGCATGCGCCGGTAGATGTCGAGCCCGACGCCCTCCCAGCGGTCCATGGAGTCCTCGTCCATGGGCGCGACGTCGTACAGGGCGACGAACACCTGGGAGCGCGGCGCCTCCACGATCGTGGCGAGGGCACCCTCCCAGCCCATCTGCTCCCCGCCGAAGGTCAGCCGCCAGCCGTTGAGCCAGCCCGTGCCGCGCAGGGGGGAATGCGGGGCGCGGCGGGTCATCAGCCGCGCGTCGAGGTTGCCGGCGTACGCGGCGTAGAGCGACATGGGATCGAGGGTACGGGAGGGCCGGGGGTGAGCGCTGTTCCTCGATGGAGGGCCCCGGCGGGAAGCACCCGGAGCCGTGCGGGACAATGGGGTACGTACTTGCACCCCTGCCGTGACGAGAGCGCGAGGCGTAACCCCTGTGACCCGGATCGTGATCATCGGTGGCGGACCCGGCGGATACGAGGCGGCCCTGGTGGGCGCCCAGCTCGGCGCGGAGGTGACCGTCGTCGACACCGACGGCCTCGGCGGAGCGTCCGTCCTGACCGACTGCGTACCCTCGAAGACCCTGATCGCCACGGCCGAGGTGATGACCACCTTCGACTCCTCGCACGAGGAGCTGGGCATCATCGTCGCGGACGACACCCCGCACATCGAGCAGGCCGCCCGGATCGTCGGCGTGGACCTCGGCAAGGTCAACCGGCGGGTGAAGCGGCTCGCCCTGGCCCAGTCCCACGACATCACCGCCTCCGTCACGCGGGCGGGCGCGCGCGTGCTGCGCGGCCGCGGCCGCCTCGACGGCCGCCAGGCCGTGGACGGCTCCCGCCAGGTGATCGTCACCGCCGCCGACGGCAGCGAGGAGACGCTCACCGCCGACGCGGTGCTGATCGCCACCGGCGGCCACCCGCGCGAGATCCCCGACGCCCTGCCGGACGGCGAGCGCATCCTCAACTGGACGCAGGTGTACGACCTGGACGAGCTCCCCGAGGAGCTGATCGTGGTCGGTTCCGGTGTCACGGGTGCCGAGTTCGCCGGCGCCTACCAGGCGCTGGGCTCCAGGGTCACCCTGGTCTCCTCGCGCGACCGCGTGCTGCCCGGTGAGGACCCGGACGCGGCGGCCGTCCTGGAGGACGTCTTCCGGCGCCGCGGCATGAACGTCATGGCCCGCTCCCGCGCCCAGTCCGCCAAGCGCGTCGGGGACCGGGTGGAGGTCACCCTCGCCGACGGGCGGGTCATCTCCGGCAGCCACTGCCTGATGGCGGTCGGCGCCATCCCGAACACCGCCGGGATGGGGCTGGAGGAGGCCGGCGTACGGCTGAAGGAGTCCGGCCACATCTGGACCGACAAGGTCTCCCGCACCTCCGCTCCGGGCGTGTACGCCGCCGGTGACGTCACCGGCGTCTTCGCGCTCGCGTCGGTCGCGGCCATGCAGGGCCGGATCGCGATGTACCACTTCCTCGGCGACGCCGTGACGCCGCTGAACCTGAAGACCGTCTCCTCGAACGTCTTCACCGACCCCGAGATCGCCACGGTCGGTTACACGCAGGCCGACGTCGACGCGGGCAAGATCGACGCGCGCTGTGTGAAGCTGCCGCTGCTGCGCAACCCGCGCGCCAAGATGCAGGGCATCCGGGACGGCTTCGTCAAGATCTTCTGCCGTCCGGGCACCGGCATCGTGGTCGGCGGCTGTGTCGTCGCGCCGCGCGCCAGCGAGCTGATCCACCCGATCTCGATCGCGGTCGACAACAACCTGACGGTCGAACAGATCGCAAACGCCTTCACCGTGTACCCGTCCCTGTCGGGCTCGATCGCCGAGGTGGCACGACAGTTGCACACCCGGAAGACGTCCGCCGAGGCGTAGGCCGCCGCCGGGGGAGGGACAACACCCGGCAACCCCCGGCAAGTCGGGACATCGATCAATCAACGACCGTTCTCGGACGGGCCCGCCTATACCACTTGGCGGGCCCGTCTGTTCGCAACTTCCCTTAATAGGCGCATACCGCTGCAAAGAAACGGTCGCTGGCGTTACTGTCAGTTTCGTGTTCGCTGCAGAACGTCGCCAGTTGATCCTTGAAATGGTGCGCGCCAACGGGGCGGTATCGCTCCGGGAGCTCGCCCGCGTCGTCCAGACCTCCGAAGTGACCGTACGGCGTGACGTGCGGGCACTGGAGGCAGAAGGACTCCTCGACCGCCGGCACGGCGGTGCGGTGCTGCCGGGCGGTTTTACGCGAGAGTCCGGCTTCCCGCAGAAATCCCATCTCGCGACCGCCGAGAAGACGGCCATCGCCGACGTGGCCGCCGGACTCGTCGAAGAGGGCGAGGCCATCGTGGTCGGCGCCGGGACCACCACGCAGGAGCTGGCCCGCCGGCTCGCCCGCGTGCCCGGGCTGACCGTCGTCACCAACTCCCTGCTCGTCGCCCAGGCGCTGGCCCACGCCAACCGGGTGGAGGTCGTCATGACCGGCGGCACCCTGCGCGGCTCCAACTACGCCCTGGTGGGCAGCGGGGCCGAGCAGTCCCTCCAGGGGCTGCGGGTGTCGCGGGCGTTCCTGTCCGGGAGCGGGCTCACCGCCGAGCGGGGCCTGTCCACGTCCAACATGCTCTCCGCGAGCGTCGACCGGGCGCTGGTGCAGGCGGCGGCGGAGGTGGTCGTGCTGGCGGACCACACCAAGCTCGGTACGGACACCATGTTCCAGACCGTGCCGACGGACCTGATCACCCGGCTGGTCACCGACGAGCCGCCCGTCCACGACGACCGGGCGGGCACCGAGCTCCAGGCGCTGGCCGACCAGGGCGTGCAGATCACCGTGGCCGGCTCCGGGCCGGGCGCGTCGGGCGCGGAGAGTGCCCCGCCGCCCGGCCGGCCGGGCCGCAGGGACGTTCCGCTGCCGGGCCAGCGCGGCCGGCACCCGGGCGGCCCGCAGCTGCGCAGCGCGTCACTGGCCGGGGACGGCCAGCCGCCGGAGCGCGCGGCGCGCGTGGCGGACCTGCGCCGCCGCTGACGGGCCGCCCCGGGCGCCGCTGCGGGCGGCCCGGCGCCGCCGCCGACAGGCCCCTCCGGGGGCCGCGCCCCCGTCCCGCGGGGGCCACGCCCCCGCCCCGCGCGGGGCGGTGCAGCAGGTGCGGTGGCTACGGGTGGCGCACCGGGGGCTGCGATCACGGCCGGCGATCACGGGCGGCGCACCAGGGCCGGCGTACCACCGGCGGTGCACCGGGCCGCGCCCTCGCCCGCGCAGGGCCGCCGTACCAGGGCCGACGGCTACGGCCGCCGCACCAGGGTCGACGGCCACGGGCGGCGTCACCGGGACCGGCGCGTCTCCGCGTCAGGGCTTGAGGCCGCGCAGGGTGAGCGTCAGCAGGCGGTCGGCCAGCTCCGGATCGTCCGGGGACTGCTCGGCGGCCAGCGCGATGGCGTTGGTGAGCTGCATCAGGTCGCCGATCGACACGTCCGCGCGCACCGCGCCGGCCTCCTGGGCGCGCACCAGCAGCCGCTCGCCCGCCGAGCGCATCGGGGTGCTGCACTGCGACAGGGCCGAACTGGCGTCGTGCGACGCCGACATGAGCGCACGGGCCAGGCCCCGGTACTCGCCAGCGTGCGTGACGATGGCACGCAGCCACTCCACCAGCGCCGTGCACGGCTGCTCGGCGCCGGCCAGGTCGCGCGACCGTTCCAGCAGGGTGTGGAGAGCGTCCTGGAAGACCGCGTTCATCAGCGCGTGCCGGTTGGGGAAGTGCCGGTAGAGCGTGCCGATCCCCACCCCGGCGCGGCGGGCGATGTCCTCCAGCGACGCGTCGGTGCCGTGCTCCGCGAAGGCGGTCCGGGCCTCGCGCAGCAGCCGCTCGTAGTTGCGGCGGGCGTCGGCGCGCATGGGGCGCGGAGCGCCCGGCGTCCCGTCCGCCGCCGTCCCGCTCGCCGCCGTGCTCGTCGCCATCGCGCCCGTCCTCCCTCGCAGCCCCGCCTCTGTCTCCAGGATGCCATCGCGCACATGACGAGGGGCCCGCCGGGCGACTGCCGGCGGGCCCCTCGTGGTGAGGCGTGTCAGTCCTTGATCTCGCAGATCGCGGCGCCGGACGTCACCGACGCGCCGACCTCGGCGGCCAGGCCCTTGATGGTGCCGGCGCGGTGGGCGTTGAGGGGCTGCTCCATCTTCATGGCCTCCAGGACGACGACGAGGTCGCCCTCCTTGACCTCCTGGCCCTCCTCGACGGCGACCTTGACGATCGTGCCCTGCATCGGGGAGGCGAGGGTGTCGCCCGAGGCGGCCGAGCCGGCCTTCTTGGCGGCGCGTCGTTT
>NZ_LWBU01000063.1 GCF_001646665.1 Streptomyces noursei
GGGGACGAAGGCCTGGTCGTAGGAGTCGAAGGGGTAGGGCTCGTCGAACTTCTCGTGGTACCGGTCGAAGCACTGGCGGGTGACGTCGAGGATCTCGTCGGCGTCGGCGTCGAGGGACGGGGCGAGGGAGCGGCGGCAGTGGGTGCCGAAGGGCAGGCCGGGGGGCTCGGGGGGGGCGGGGGGGCAGGGGGCGGGGGGGGCGGCGGCGGGGGAGGGGGGGGTCAGGGGGGGGGGGGGGGGCTGCGCGCGGGCGGGG
>NZ_LWBU01000064.1 GCF_001646665.1 Streptomyces noursei
CCCGCCCCCCGCCCCCGCCCCCCCCCCCCCCCCCGCCCCCCCCCCCCCCGCCCCGGCCCCGCCCCGCCCCCCCCGGCCGCGGGGGCGCCCGGCCGGCGCCCCCCGCCGGGGGGGCCCGGGGGCCCCCCCCCGCCGCCCCCTCCGCCCGGCCCCCCCCCCCCCCCCCCCCCCCCCCCCCCCCCCCCTCCCCCCCCGGGCCC
>NZ_LWBU01000065.1 GCF_001646665.1 Streptomyces noursei
GGGTGGTGGCGGGGCACCCGGCGCGGCAGGCTCGGGCGGCGGTGGCACCGGAGGCGCGGGTGCCGGAGGAGGCGGCGGGGCCGGCGGGGACGGGGTCGGCGGGGGGGGGGGCCGGGGGGGGGGGGGGGGCCGGGGGCGGGGGGGGGGCCGGGGGGGGGGGGTGCCCCCCCCCCCCGGCGCGGGGGGGGGGGACCGCGGGCGCCGGGGGGGGGGGGGGAGGGGCCCCACGGGCGGCGGCCCCCCCCCCCCCCCCGGGGGGGGCCCCCCCGGGCGGGCACCCCCCCCCCCGCCGATCCCCGGACCCGCCATGATCGAGAAGGC
>NZ_LWBU01000066.1 GCF_001646665.1 Streptomyces noursei
CCCCCCCCCCGGCGCCACCCCCCCCCCCCCCCGGCCCGAAGGGGGGGCCCCCCGCCGGGGGCGCCCAGGGGGCGCCCGGGACCCGGGGCCCCCACCCAAACCGGGGCGCCCCCGGCGCCCGGGGGCTCCGTTTCCGGGTGCCCCCGGGCCCCCCCCGTACCGCAGCACCCCCCCCCCCCGGCCGGATCCGCCCCCCCGGGCCCGCCGCCCGCCGCGA
>NZ_LWBU01000067.1 GCF_001646665.1 Streptomyces noursei
CCCCCCCCCCGCCCGCCGGCCCCCCGTCCCCCCCCCCCCCCCCCCCCCCCCGGGGCCGCCCCGCCGCCGCCGCCCCCCCCCCGGGCCGTTGCCCGCCGGGCCGCCCGCGGCCCCCCCCCCCCCCGCCCCCCCCGCCCCCCCCCGGGGGGCGCCGGGGGGCGGGGGGGGGGGGGGGCCGCGGGGGGGGGGGGGGGAGGGGGGGGGGGGGGGCCCCCCGGCGCGCGGGCCGGGGGGGGGAGCCCCGGGCGCGGGGGGGCGGGGGGGGGGGGGTTGTTGCCCCC
>NZ_LWBU01000068.1 GCF_001646665.1 Streptomyces noursei
CCCCCCCCCCCCCCGCACCGCGGGGAGGGCGCGCAAGCAGCCCCACGGGCTCCTGGGGGGGTCCGCCCCCCCCCCCCCCCCCCGGCGGGCGGGGGCCCCCGCCGCCCCCCCCCCCCCCCCCGCCCGCAACCCGTCGGGCCCCCACGCCGGGGGGGAGGGGCGCGGCTGGCCCCGGCGGCCCCCCCCCCTCCCCGGCCGGGGGGGGGGGGGGGTGTGGCCGGGGGGGG
>NZ_LWBU01000069.1 GCF_001646665.1 Streptomyces noursei
GGCGGGCGGGGGGGCGGCGGGGGGGGGCCGGGGGGGGGGGGGGGGGGGGGGGGGGGGGGGGGGGGGGGGGGGGGGGCCCTAAGGGGGGGGGGGGGGCGGCGCGGGGCGCCCCCCGGGCGGGGGGGCCCGCCCGGGGCGGCGGGGGAACCCCCCCCCCCCCCCCCGCCCCCCCCCCCGCGACCCGGCCGAGCACCCCCCCCACCAGCCCGGGGTCGCCGGTCGCCTCGTACAGCAGCGCCCCGCCGCTCGGCCCGATGACCGCGCCGGTGAGGCCCGCCGGCACCGCGTCGCGCTCGCCGACCAGCAGCTGGTACCACTCGTCGTGCTCGGTGCGCACGACGACCAGCAGCAGCCGCGGCCCGTCGGCGCACACGGTCTCCACCAGTACGGGCTCCACTTCGGGCGCGGCCCAGTCCTTGCCGCC
>NZ_LWBU01000070.1 GCF_001646665.1 Streptomyces noursei
TGGGGCAGTAGTGCGGGGGGGCGGGGCGGGCGGTGGCGGTGGTGCGCAACTGGTCGGGGAGCGCCGGCCAGGGCGGGCCGGGTCCGCTGGGGGTGGGGGGGGAGCGGGGCCGGGCGGTGGGGGGCGGGGGGGGGGGGCGGGCGGGGGGGCTGGAGGGGGAGCGGGTGGGGCGGGCGGAGCCGGGGGCGGGGCCGGCGGAGGGGGAGCTGTGGGTGGAGTCGCGGGGGCGGGGGGGCTACGGGCCGCGGCTGGCGGAGGAGAAGGGGATCACCGGCGGGCTGCTGCACGAGCGGCAGTACCTGCACGGGGTGCGGGCGCGGGGGTTGCGGCTGGACGCGTTCACGGCGGACGGGGTGGCGAGGGTCCCCTTCCGGGACGTGGCGGACGACTCGGGGGCGGGCGGCTCCGTGGCG
>NZ_LWBU01000071.1:0-15803 GCF_001646665.1 Streptomyces noursei
GAACTGGCGACATGCTGATCATCAGCCCATAGAACCCCTGCACTGACCTGCGCAAAAGCACGATCCGAGGTCCATCCCGCCGGGCGGGAGGCCATCACCAGATCTTTACCGCAGCGCCCGCCAGGCGGGCCGCCTGGCCAGCCCGAGACGGTAAGCCGCCGACCTGTGCACAGTCCGCCACATGTTGAAGCAACTGATCTACGCAGACCCCTGCCCGCTGTGCTCGCAACCGATGGAACCCGAGTTCCGCGGCGTCGGCCGCTCCGCCCAACAGGACCACCCGGCCCGCACCGACTTCCACCGGTACCACTGCGTCGGCTGCGAGGCCGCCCGCCCCCAGGAGTTCTACGACACGATGCGCGCCCTCTACGAGAGCTGACTCCGGGCCGTGCGAATACTGCGCCGCAACCACACGAGCCCCACTAGCCCCGGAATCGGTATCCAACCGACTCCACCGTCATCGAGCGCGCACCAGCGCACCACTCCGCCGACAACCCGCCACGACTGAGGCACCACGTCACCGACGCCCTCCAACACGACTAGCCACCACCGCCCCCGACCAACCGGCCGGGGGCTTCGTGCGTCCTGGAGGAGTTCGCCGCGCCCACCTACGAGACCACGCCCCGCTTCACCGCCGACCTTCACCGCCTCACCCCCGAACAGCGCCGCCGCTTCCGCCAGACCGTGGCGGCCTTCGTCGAGGAGCTACGCACCGGCGGGCACTTCCGCGCCGGCCTCCGCGTCAAGCGCGTCCAGCGCGCATCCGGCATCTACGAGCTCACCTGGTCCATGGGCGCTGGGCCTGCAGGACGCGCCACCTGGCAATACGGGCCTGCGCTCCGCCCCGGCGTACAGCACGTCATCTGGCGCCGCATGGGCGCACACGACATCCTCGCCGGCCCCTGACGGCATCGGGGGCGGTGGGCACGGTCGGTCACCCGCTGGCGGGCTCGGCACCCGCGCCGAAGGGCGGGACGTCAGCGACGGCGACGTCCAGCCGGAGCCGGGCGAAGCGCACCGGGTGCCTCCACGCCCCGCGCTCCAGCGCCGTGTCCACCGTGATCTCGGCGACCAGCTCCGGTTCGACCAGCACGACGTCGAGTGGCGTCCGCGACCCCCAGGAGGTTGTGAACCGCACGCCCTCCCAGGGATGTCCGGGCCCGGCTGGTGTCAGCCGGTCGGCCAGGTCGCGCGCAGCGTCCGGCCGCAGCGGCGTACTGCGGCCGACCGGCCGGAGCACCCCGGCCTCATCGAGGCGGCCCAGCATGAGCGTCTGCGGCCGGCACACGCTGCCGGTGATGGCGCCAACCACCACCTTGGTGGAGTCCCGGCGGCGCACCTTGTAGAGCGCACGGGCTCCCGGCAGATACCGCTGCCCACTCCCCCGGATCACCAGACCTTCGACACCGGGCACCTGCGTCCAGGACGTCAGCCACTCCTGCGCCGTCACCACGTCAGCCGTCTCCGGGCAGAGCGTCCACGGGGCACTCAGCCCACGGTCGGCGAACAGCCGCTCCAGCTGCGCGCGCCGCTCACCGTACGGGACGGGCAGCAGCTCCTGGCCGTCGATCTGGAGGACATCGAAGGCGATGAGGTGCGTCGGCATCTCTTGGGCGAGGCGGGCGGCGGTCCTGCCGCCGGATACCGCGCGCCGCTGGAGCGACTCGAACGACATCCGACCCTCGGCCCACACGACCAGCTCGCCATCGAGGACCAGGCCGTCAGGCAGGTCCGCGGCCGCGTCCACGAGGTCCGGGAAGCGGCTCTGCAGGAGGCTGCCGCGGCGAGACTGCACCAGCAGCGGGCCGGGCACCGGCCAGGGTGTGAAGACGATGGCCCGGTAGCCGTCGAACTTGGGCTGGAATCGCAGCTCGCCGGGCAGCGCGCCCGGCGCGGGCACCGTGTCGCGGGCCTGCGCCAGCATCGGTTCCACCGGCGGCCGAAGCATCATACGTCCGGTCTACGGTCTGCCCGGTGCCCCCGCGACCTGGCACGGCCAGCGGTGTTGCGGGCGTCATCATGTGATCAGCGTGCACGACCTTGCGAGGTCACATCTCGTTGGGCGGGACATGAAGCTGACGACCGAGCCGGGCCACGTGGAGGCGCTGGCGGAGGAGGCCGTCGTCGCGGCGTGCCCGCTGGCCGACGCCGCCGATCCGTCACGGTGGAGCGCGGGCGCGATGGAGGACGTGGCCGCCGCACTGGAAGTCCTGGCGGGTGCGCTCGCCCAGCTCGACCCGGAGTGCGCGGAGATCCTCTCCGTCGTGCCCGTCGCGGCGGCCGCCGTCGTGGAGCGCACCGAACAGACCGGGGCCGGAACGTCCTCGAGCAAGGCCATCCGCGGCAGAGCGGCGGCCGGAACGAGTGCGGCGCTGCGCCAGGCGCTCGCCGCACACGGTCTGACCCGGCACCGTGTCCACCAGCTCGGGGCCGCGCTGGTCACCGTGACGCTAAACACTCCCGAGGCGCTGGCCCTGGCCGTCCTCCTCAACCGACGCGACGCCCCTCCCCGCCAGGTGCAGCCGGACGAGGCCGGGTGGGGTGCCGGACCGGCAGAGACCGCGGCCGCCGCGCTCGCCGACGCCCTCCGCGCCCACGGCACCGGCGCGTACGCAAGGGTCCTGACCTCCGGCCAGGTGAGCGCCGGCCTCACCCCGCAGACCGCCCAGGCGGTGGTCACGGCCCTCACCTCCCCGGCCCGGCGCCGCGTCATGCGGCAGGCGCCGCGGCCTCGGATCCGGCTTCAGGGGTATCGCCGCCCGGTAACCGGCACCCGTCATTCCGTGTTTCCCGCGGGAAAGCACGGCCTCGTACGGCAGTCGCCGCTGCGACGCGATGTAAGCACGCTGATCTGCTACACGCCGAACTTCCTGACGGCGCCCTGCTGTCCCGAGGCATCCCTCCCGCTCCAGGGGGTGAAGGAAGACTCGGTACCGAGCCCGCGACGTAAGCGTCCTGGGTGGCCCATGGTCCGGCTTCCTCAACCGGAAGGAGAAGGTCATAGCCGCCATGAGCGGGGGAACCAACCGCCCCGACCTGCCTTACGCTGCACCCAACAGCCACCTCGGGCTGACGAGCACCACCCCTACGAGGACGGCCGACCGCGCGGCGATCCCCCGCGGACGCTGCGCTCCTGGCGCAGCCGATCACTTTGGCCCGTCCGTATCCGAAGGGGGAAGTGTGTCCATCGCGGACGCTCCGCAGCCTGCCCAGCCCAACCGCCGCCAGCGCCTCGCCCGCCGCATCCGCATAGGCGGCGCCTGCCTCCGCCAGCTGGCGTGGAAGGCGTCCGACTCACCGCCCGCCAGTTCCTCGCCGGATTCGGCTACACCGCCGGGGCTGCGGCGGCGGCCGAACTCCTGGGCCACGTCGCCGTCGGGAGCTCGCCGCTCATGCTGCTGTGGCAGTACCTCGTGCAGTGACACGTAAGGGCCGGCCTCCTGAAGGAGGCCGGCCCCCAAACCGTGAGATCGCTGGCTACTTCGATTTCGGACGGTCTCCGGGGCCCGGCGGGCAGGGGCTCAACGGGCGGGCGCAGACCACCAGGTTTTCCTGGTGGGTAGCCGTGCCGCTCGGGGGATGGCACGGCTACCCGACAAAGGGGGTCGCAGCGCGCCCGGTCCTGTCAGCGAAGCGGCTGCCCCCTCTTGTTTACGGCCTGGCCACGGTCAGCGCGAGCGGCGCCGGGCGAGTCGGTGGCTTGAGTCCCTCGTACGGGTTGTCTCCCCGCGATCGGCGAACCGGCCGGCCAAGCGGAGCCGTCAGGCGGGGCATGGGGATCGATGAGCAGCACATCGCTGAGCCCGGGCTCGTGGTCTTGGAGGTGGCCGCTGCGGACGAGGGCACCGTTCGCGCGGTGATGGAGGGCCTCCAGCGGCAGTGGGCGACCTCCGGCATCTCACGCCGGTGTGGCGTACGCCGGGCGAGCCGGGTGTCCGGGCTCGGGTGTACGCGGACGTACGCCGCTCCGGCACCACGCCCTAGCAGAAACGAGAGGCAGCTCGTACGGCCGTGAGCAGCTTCTGACCGTCCTCCCGGTTTCCACTTCCCGGGCAGGCCGCGCTTGCAGGAAGGCTCAGACTACCTCCCGCAGCCACATGCGGGCCCGCTCGTCGAGCTCCTGCGCCGGGCGGGCGCCACGGGTGCGGAATGGGGCGAGGTCGGACCGCATCGACTGCACCGCCTTCTTGGTGCGCGACGAGCGGATGCCCGTCATCGTGTCCAGCGCCTTGTCCCACGTAGCACAGGCCGCCTCGATCTGGCCTTGCCGCAACTGGGCGTGCCCCTCGGCAGCAGCCGAGAGGGCGGCGATCCGCTGGTGCGCGGTAGGCCCGTACTGCCTCCGCGCGCTGGCGTGGTGCTCCTCGGCTGCAGCGTGGTCGCCCACGCGGGCGTGGATCTTGGCGGTGTGTGAGCTGACGGTTGCCATCGGGGCGCCCCACAGGGAGGCCCAGCCGGTCATCTCCTGTGCTTCGCCTTCATCCGCAAGCTTGCGCGCCCGCTCCGTCTCCCGCCGAGCGTCTGAGTAGCGACCTGATTCCGCGAGCGCACGGGCTCGGCAGATGACGAACAGCGACTCCGTTGCCGGGTCAACGCCGCGACTGAGTCTGATCGCTGCATCGGCCAACCCTAGAACGTGTTCCGGCTGCCCGTTGTCCATGCCGTGATGGGCGAGGATCCGCAGTACGTACGCCTGATCGGCTCGGTTCCCTGAGCTGCGGGCGAGGCTGAACGCCTGCAGGTAGTAGCGCTGCGCCAGCCCGTGCTCCCCCGCGTCGTACGCCTTCCAGCCGGCGAGATAGGCGAGAGAGGCGGCAGCCGAGAACATCTGCTTCTGGAGGACCTCTGTCTGGAATCTGGACTTGCAGAGCCGCTGTACGTCATCGGTGAGGTACTGGACGACGGTGCTGCGGCCGTGCTGCCCGCCGTGGCGTTCGTCGATGGCCGTGAACATGGCGACCATGTCGCGGACGGCTTCGACTTCGGCCGCGCCAGCGATTCCTCCGGTCACGGCCCGCAGAGTCCGAGCCTGGATCTCACCAGCCACGTCGAGAGGCAGGGCGGCGCCGGCCACGGAATACGCGGCTGTGGTCAGGAACGTTCGTCGCTCGATGTCAGCTCTCCCAATCCGCCCCAGCGTCTCCACTGGATCGTCTTCGACGGTAAGCCCCAAGTCGGCTTGGTCGGAATGGCCATCCGCGGAAGTGAGGCCCAGATCATGAACCGTCAGCGGGTGGCCGATCTTCCGGGAAAGGACTTCGCAGAGGTAGCGCCCCGTAGCGGGCTGAGGAGGAGTGCCGGCGACCCAGTACGAGATGTTCGATTTGCTGGTACGGATGGACGAATTGCCGGAGGCATTTGCCAGCACTTGGATGCCTCGCGCGACCGCTTCGTAGCTCATCCCTGACTGTTCGATCGCCCGCGCGAGCTTGTCGTTACGTGACCGGGTCATGCCCCAACGTTAGGGCTTTTGCGCCCAGTTGAGCGTTGAACGCGTTGAACGCTTTCCACCTTCGCATTACCTGTTCACGCTCTGCGGTCGAGAGTTCACTGATTCCTGTCGAGCACGGGAGTTGTGACCGCAATCCCCTCCCCTGCTCGCGCCCCCGAAAGGGCGGACCGTCATCCGCATACGGCGGTCCGCCCGTTCCCCCAGAGCAACGGAGACACCGATGCGAGCGATGGCCAGGCGGACGCGGGACACGTCATGGATGGACAAGGACAACCAGTTCACCGACGCGTTCAGCCGCTCCCGTGGCTTCCGAGAGCGGGCGCATCGGAACGCGGGGTTGAGGCGATTACGAGAGCGGCTGAACGAACTGGTGTTCGCCCACCGCTCCAGCGTCCGCGCGCGCCGAGTCGTCATCTACGTGCGGACCCTCCCCACCCAAGACCCGGCCCCCATCTTCACCGCGCTGAGGACCGAAGCGACGCAGCGCGGTTGGCACGTCGGCTACGAGCTGCATGACGCCCCCCGTGGCCATCGAGCAAGCCCGCAAGACGATGGAACACTCCCAGCTCGACTACCTGCAGTGGGACATCGACGTCGACTCGATCCCGCCCTCGCTGCGACCGGGCACGTTCGACGTGGTGACCTGCCGGCTGTCGCTCGCCTTTCTCGACACCAACCGGCTCCTGGTCGATGTCGGACGGCTACTGCGTCCTGGGGGCAGCTTCTACGTGCTGACCCGCGTGGAAGACGTCACCGACGACCACCGTAAGAACGACGTCGCAGACCGGTTCCACCGTGGCCTGGACGAAGAGCAGATCGGGCACCTCGGCAACACCTGGCGCGACCGCCTCACCTGGACCATCAGCCCCCAGTACCGCGCGATCCTCCTGCGCGGCTTCGACGGCTGACGCAAGCTCCCGCCTCCCGGACCGACGCCAGGGCCAGATGCCCGTGACGGAGGCTCGGACGGGGGGCGGTCTCAACCTCCCGGCACGGTGCGGCCAGTGCGTCCGTCTTCCCCTCCCCGCGTGGAGTGGCCGGCCGCGCCGTGCCGGGGGACGACCATGTTGCGCCAGTAAGCCCTTCGGTACTCCCAATGACCCCGCCCCTCCCCGTCGGCACGGGCATGGTGGGGGGCGGTCCCAGAGCTCCGGGTCGACCCGCGACCCCCAAGAGACAGGAAGCTTCGCGTGTTAATCGACATCCCGAGCGAACTCGAAGCCGCGCTCACCAACCTCCCCCTCCCCATGTGGGAGCTGGACGGTTCGTTCCTGGCGGAGTCCACCATGGAGCGATACCGGACCGAGCTGACGGCCACCCCGCGGTTCGCGGAAACTGCCACGACGCTGCGCCACGCGCTGACCGGGGAGGGCGGCGGATACGCCGTGCTGCGCCTGGGGAACCTCGCCGAGGCGCTCGGGACCGACGACGGCCGGTTCCTGCGGCTGGCCACGGGCTTCGCGGCCGAGGCGGCCGTCCCGTTCTCGCCCTTCCCGCGCTGGCCGCTGTGGAAGGACATCGGGGTCAAGGTCGACAAGGACCCAGGCAAGTCCAGCGGCATCGGGTACAACGCCTTCCACATGGACCTGGTGAACGCCACCCTGCCGCCCGACTACACCACGCTCCTGTGCGTCCGCCCCGACCCGCTCGGCGGCGGCCCCAGCATCCTCTCCGACGCCCACGCGGCGGTGGCACGGCTGTCGGAGAGCAGCCGCGCCCTGCTGGCGGAGTCGGGCTACCACTACGGAACGTTCTTCGACCTGCACGGCGTCGGCGGGGAGTACAAGCCGTTTCCGATCCTGGACGGCTCCACTCCGGGCGAGGGATTCGTCCGGTTCACCGCCAAGATGTTGGAGAGGTCCCAGCTCGGCCAGGCACACGCGAACGCCGCCAAGGAGCTCGTCGAGGAGCTGGTCCGGGGGCAGGTCTCCTTCATGCTCCAGCCCGGGGACTTCCTCATCGTGAACCAGCGACGCTTCCTGCACGGCAGGGAGGCGCTCCACAGCGGTCAGGAGACCGTCCCAGTCGCCGACCGCCGGCTGCTCCTCCAGTTGTTTCTTCGCGCGCCGGCGAACGACAGCTCGGCGGCGTAGCCAGCCGACGGCGCCGGTGGCCCACCGTCCAGTCCCCGAGCGCGCGGCACGACCACGGAGCGGGGGCCAGGGAGGTCACCCACCGCGGTCGTGCACGGGCCTCCCCGGGCCCGTGCAGGGAGACCTAGATGCGCGAGTTGCGCAGCGACTGCCACACAGCGCCGGCCAGCGCCCGCGTCGCCCGCGGGACCGACAGATGCTCGTGCTGGCGATACAGGGCCCAGTTGTACTGCACGAGCGACAGCTTGTTGGAGGAGAGCGATCCCGCCTGATGGGCCCGGTACACCGCAAGCGGCTCATCCAGCCCCCGGGCTTCAGTACCATCCCGCATGATCGACAGCCAGAGGGCGTAGTCCTGGCGCTTGCGCATCTCCGGCATCAACCGCGTGCCCAGGACCTTGCGGTCGTACATGGCGGTGAGAGCACCGATGTGGTCTCGGACCAGCATCGCGCGGTAGTCCACGTGCTCCCGGGCACGGATCACCCGTCCGTTGGGGACCCAGTCGGTGCTCTCGCCGGCGTAGTCGGCGTCCATCTTGAAGTACGAGGTGAACGTCAGCGGCGCATCACCTTCCGCGGCGAACGCGAGCTGCTTCTCGGTCTTCTCCGGAAGCCACATGTCGTCGCTGTCCAAGAACGCGATGTAGTCCCCCCGTGCCCGCTGAATCGCCAGGTTGCGGGCCCGGCCCGCACCGCCCCGCGCGGGTGCCGACTCCGGCAGTACGCGATCGTCCTGCTCGGCGAACGCGCGCAGCAGATCCATGGAGCCGTCGGAGGACTGGTCATCGGTGACCAGCAGCTCCACGTCGCTGTGGGTCTGTGTGAGCACCGATCGAACGGCCGCACCGAGGGTGGCTGCCGAGTTGTAGACGGGCATCACGACAGACACCAGGGGCACAGCACTTCTCCTTGCCAGACCAGGAACGACGGTCCATTCAAGCACCGCAATCGAGTAGGAGCTGCCATGCAGATAGTTGTCGCTGGTCAGGGCTACGTAGGACTGCCTCTCGCCGTCCGTGCTGCCGAGGTGGGTCACCGTGTCGTCGGCTACGACGTGGACCCGAACCTCGTCCAGCAGCTCGCCGCTGGCCGTTCCCACGTGAGGGACGTGGACTCCTCCCGGCTGCATGCAGTGCTGGATGCCGGGGCCTACTCCGCGGCCGCCGACGCTGCCGCGCTGGCCGGCTTCGACCTCGCGGTGATCACCGTGCCGACCCCGCTGCGGGACGGCGTGCCCGACCTGACCTACATCGAGTCCTGCGCCCGGACCCTGGGCGGACACCTTCGTCCCGGCGCGACGGTCGTCCTGGAGTCCACGAGCTATCCCGGCACGACCGAGGAGCTGCTGCTGCCGATCCTCGAAGAGGTGTCGGGCCTCAAGGGCGGGGTGGACTTCCTCGCCGGCTTCAGTCCCGAGCGGATCGGAAACAAGCGGTGGTCGTTCGACGGGACGCCGAAGCTGGTGTCCGGGATCGACGCCGAGTCACTCGATGCGATCAAGGGCTTCTACGACGGCATCTTCCAGACCACGGTACCGGTGTCCGGGCCGAAGGTCGCCGAGCTGGCCAAGCTGCTGGAGAACACCTTCCGGTTCGTCAACATCTCCATGATCAATGAGATGGCGATGCTGGCCGCTTCCCTCGGCGTGAACATCTGGGAGGCGATCGACGCCGCCGCGACCAAGCCCTTCGGCTTCACGCCGTTCACCCCGGGGCCGGGGGTCGGCGGGCACTGCCTTCCCGTTGACCCGATGTTCCTCTCCTGGAAGGCCCAGCAGGAGCTTGGCGTCCCGTTCCGGTTCGCGGAACTCGCCGCCGACGTGAACCGGCACATGCCCGACTACGTCGTCCGGCGTCTCGTGGAGGCACTCGACAAGCGAGGCGTGCCCGTCAGTGGAGCTCGGATTCTGCTGCTCGGCCTGACCTACAAGTACAACGCCACCGACCTCCGTAACTCCCCTTCGGCACGTGTCGCCGAACTTCTCACCGCCCTCGGTGCCGACGTCCGCGGCGCCGAACCCAACATCCCGGACGGCGACGACACCAAGCTGAACGTGCACCGGGTCGATGCGACCCCGGACGAGCTAGCAGCCGCGGACGCAGTGGTCCTTCTCATGGACCACCCACGATTCGACCTCCCGATGATCGAGAAATGCGCAACCTACGTTCTCGACTGCCGAAACCGCCTTTCCGGGATCAACGTCGAGACGCTTTAGACTGCGCATCCCCAAGCCCCGCCAATCCTCCACTCCCCGGGAATTTCCTTGCGTGAAGAATGGGAACACGCCCACACGGATTTCACCATGCCCGCGCAGCGTCGAATTCCTGCGTCGCTGGCCGAAACCGAGAGCGATTGGCGCCACTACCTGGAGCACTCAACCCCCAATGGCTGGCTGCTGCGGCACAACGCCATGACCGAAGCGCTCGCCAGCGGACAGCCGATGTACCTGCTGCACGTCACCAGGGGCATCGACGCTATCCGCGCCAGCCGGGAGTTGCACGTGTCCACCGGATGCTTGGTCGGCTCCCTGTACTGCTCGCCGCTCACCAGCCAGCGCGAGGGACTGCGCCCTCACAACCTCGGCGCCTACCTGATGCGGACGAAGCCTTCCACCACGCCCTTGATCTGCGAAGTCACCCCGGATGCCCCGATCCGGGCCAAGGGTGTCGATTACCTGCACCTCGGTCCCATCCACCTGCGTACCTACCTGCGCTACCAGAGCTTCCTCACCCAGGCCGAGAACGACCAGATCGACCGCACCGTGCTGACCGGGACACGCGCCACGGCCGGTTTCCTCGATGTCGCCCTGCGCAACGCCGCCGGCCGGTCCACCGAGACACCCGAGTTCATCAACCAGTTGTCCGACGCCATCGCCCACATGCCGTTCCTCGGCTACCTGTACTTCGAGGTGCTGTCCGAGTACCTGATGCTCCACTCCGCTACTCCGGAGACCAAGACCTACGCCCAAGCGGGAGAGCTGAACAACTGGATCTGCAAACGACTCGCCTTCGCCGCCGTGGACAGCATGGACCGGCTGTTCGACCTGGCCCGTTTCAACCCGCGCCATCACCGGCTCGTGCGCCTCATCGACGGCCTCGAGCCGGCTCTCGCCCCGGGAGCCGCCGATTACGTGCGGCGGCGGCTCTCCCACCTGTTCGCCCGGACCACACTGCACCCGTCCCAGGATGCGGCTTCCTTCACCTTCCAGGGCGCTGAGCTCGGGACGCTTCGGGAAGCCGCGCCCGGCCTGATGGGCCAGATGATCTTCCGCGAGATCCGATACCTGCCCCGCTACCCCCAGCTCTACCACTGCTTTGAGAAAGCCAAGGCCTTGGAGGCGTGGAACTATTGGAACAGCGAAGGAATCCCCACCCCTTTCAACGGAGTGGTTCCCAAGGGAGAGATAGGGATTAATCCCGCTTACCACCGATCGAAAGTTCGGGTGTGGGCGGCACGCCACGACAGCAGGGGTTACCTGCACCCTGATGAGGAGATTCAGGCCGTCGTGACCCCGCATCTCGCGTCATGGTGGGCACCACCTCGCGAGCGCGAGGCTCACAACGCCATGGACGAATTCCGAGTTGCGCCGGGTCTGGGAGCCAGATCACCGATCCCCACGCAACGGATGCTCACGAGCGGGATACCAGCATGACCATCAACATCATCACCGGCATCAACCGCACCTCTGGGCCCTCGTCCGGGAGCATGATCTTCGCCGCCGACCTCTACCGCGCGATGCCCGAGACCCACACGACCTTCCTCGGCAGAGCACCCGTCGACCATGCGTGGAGCGCCGCGTTCGACCAACTCATCCCCCTGTCCACGGCCAAACGCCCTCAAGGCCCGGACTTCGCCCCCTACGTCGACGAGCTGACGCGTGAGGTCGGTGTGCTCATCGAGAGGACCCGGCCGACTGTGATCCACGCCCAGTACCTTGGATTCGCCCTCAGCCTGGCCTTCGCCCGAACCGCTGGCGGCATCCCGATCATCGCCCTTGCCCATGGCCCCGAAGTGATGGCTGCTGAGCGCAGCGCGTCGGAACGCGACGCCATGCACGAAGTCGCCGCCGCAAGCGCCGCGATCGTCGCCCCGACCTCCGCCCTCGCAGACCGCGTCGACCGTCTCACCGGACGCCGATTCAGCGATCGGCTCACCGTCATCCCGTGGGGTATCCGGCTGAGCGACACTCGGCTACGCGAAAGACCGCCCGTCAGAACCGGACCGCTGTCCCTCGTGCACGCCGGCCGTCTGGACGACAACAAGTCCACGATCACCGCTGTCGAAGCCCTTGCCCTAACCGAGCAACCGCACCACTTGACCGTGATCGGTGACGGCAGTCTCAGGGAGCACCTGGAGCAGCGGGCGAGCGAAATCGGACTGCGACACCGGGTTCATTTCGAGCGGTTTCTCCCCCGCGCCGAGCTGTGGCGCCGCCTGCCGAACTTCGACGCCTTCGTCTTCACGACCAAGGGCTTGGAGGCTTTCGGGCTCGTCCTCATAGAGGCCCAAGCCCACGGACTTCCGGTCGCCTACTCCGATCTTGCCGGTGTGAGGAAAATCCTCGGGAGCTCGGGCGTTCCCTACACCCCCGGTGACCCGCGCTCGCTGGCTGTGGTTCTCGACGAGATGGGCCGGAACTTCCACGGGCGCAGGGCCCTGACCAAAGCTGCCCTCAGCAACGCGCACCGATACGACATCACCACCACCAGCCGCCAGGTTCTTGACCTGACGCTCCACGTTACTCGGCCAGGGCGGGCTGGTACCCCGCTCGGACCACGACCCGGATGACCTGCAGGCGACGGCCTCCACTGAAGAGGGCGTGAAGCCCTGCCCCGCTTACAAAGGTGACTCCGGGCTTGCTGGCTGGTTGACGTGGTGCGGGCAACAGTCACAGATGACCGTCGGCTCCGATCTCCAGCAGCAGCACCGGTACCCCGGCCGCCGGCGCCCGCACCACCAGGTCCGCCCGCTGGACGTAGCTGCATGCGAGCCGGTGCCCGATCTCCGTCTGGAAGCCGAGCCGGTGACGGATCCCGGCACGGTGAAGTTCGGCCGCCGTGGCGGTTACCGCCGCGGAGTGGTCGTCGTAGCCAGCGCCGAGCGGCCGGCCGGTGTCCGGGTCGTACTTCTCCTCACGCAGCGCCGAGACCCGTATGCCCGTCGGCTCCAGCAGCTTCTTCGCCTCGCCGTGTCCTCGCCGGGTCAGCACCCACACCTGCCGCTGGTCCTCCCGCACCAACTCGATCCTCACCAGGCGGTGATCCTGAAGATCCAGAAGGGTGTCCCGTACGAGCTTGTCGTGCTGGTTTGTCCCAGACGGGTCAGCTTCCACAACTGATCAGGCGTCGCCCACTGAAAGATCCCCAGCGCCTGAAGCAGCTCCCTCCGCCTGGGCCCCGTCGAGTTCTTCCTGATGCCTTGCGGCAAGAGGGTTGTCGGACCTACGGCGGACCCCTGTCCGCCGGGGCTGACCTGCGGAAACTCCCAACTCTTGGCGACGGAGCGCGGAGGGGGTAATGGAGGGGTCCTCTCCAGTCCGGTCAAGGGACCGCTCGGGCTCGTCTGCGGTGCTCGCCACAGGGCGCTCCTGAAAGGTAGGGCAGACCTATCCCGCCGGATCACCTTTCGGGGAAGGCGGGCGGCTCGTGGCCCCGCACAAGGCGGCCGAGGCCGAACGCAGAAGGACCGCCAAGCAGGTCGTCGCCGCCCACGGCCGACTGAACGGCGCCACCGCCGACCACGCGCGCGCCGAAGGCCAGCTCGCCGAGCTGCTCAAACCCCGGTCGCAGGACTGCACGTGCTGTGGGCAGCCGCTCCCCGGGAGCCGGGCCTGTGCCGGCAATGCGGGGGGCCGCACGAGGGCTCGGCAGACCAGCGTGAGCAGCAGATTGCTGCGGCCCGTGCGAAGGTGGAGCAGCTCCGGCTCAGGCTGCGCACTTTGGAGGAAGCCGCCCTCGCCGCCGCTGCGGAGGCAGCAAAGGCCGACACCGCAGCCGCGGAGGTTCTCGCCGCCCGCGACGCTTACGACGAAGGCCATCTCCAGCCTGCCCGCAAGACCGCGCAGCAGGCCGAGAAAGAGGCCCACGGCCTGAGCCGCTACGTCGCCCAGCTCAAGAAACGCCTGGAATCGGCCGACTACATCAGCGCCCAGGAGAAGGCCATCCAGACGGCCAAAGAGCAGATGGAAGCGGCGCAGGCCGCCCGGGACGCCGCGGTCACCGCCACGACGTGCGCCGCAAATAGGTCACCGCACGCTGGTCGGAGTTCTTCCTCGCCCGGCTGCAGCAGATCAACCCCGACGTCGAGACCGCCTTCATCGACCCCAGCGACTTCACCACCCGCGTCAAGGAGCGCCACAAGACCTTCGCCGAGAGCTCGGTCACCGGCAGCCCGAAGGTGGCCACCAACGTCGCGCTGCTCCCAGCTCTGCGCGACCTCGGCCGCGTCAACCCCGCCGTCCGAGTCCCCCGCTGCTGATCATCGACTCGCCCCTGGCCGGCCTCGGAGCACAGGGACTGGACCACGTCACCGGACTGCGTCGGATCGACACCCTGATCGACATCGCAGACGACGCCTCACCCGACGGCTACGCCTGCCAGGTCATCGCCGCCATCAACGACCCGCTCCCCCGCCCCTACCCGGGCGTACGGGAAATCCGTATCGACACCGACAACCGGTTCTTCGACCACGCACCCTGCCGCGACCGCTGAGACCTGCCCTGTGTGGAACAGCCGGGCGGAAACAGCCTCAAGGATCCTGGCACGCTCGGTCCTGTGCTCGTGCCTCAGCCCTTGGCATTGCCTTCCAGCCCGGCAGCAGAAAGGAGAGCACCTGATTACCCGGCACGGCAGCTCCTCCACTACGCAGTTGCTCTGCTCCTGCCGTTCCCCGGGCGATCACGCCCGAGCGCATGAGTTTCGTGCCGTGGTTCGATGTTCTGCGGTCGTGAGGGCGACCTGGCGGCTGGAGACATCCCAGCCGGTAGGCCGGGGTCCAGGCGCATGGATGAACCGTCTCGGGAAGGATTTCGTGCCAGCCATCGCTGTTTCCGGCTTGCGCGACGACGAGGACCAACATGCGCTCGGGAAGGGTACCGCCGATGTCCCTGTGCATCACGAACGGGCAAGCAGCGTCCGGTGGAACCGCGCCGGGCAGGACGTCTCCGTCGTACATCCGGTGAGAACGGATGACCATCCCTACACGGTAAGAGAGGCTCGCCCCGGCTCGGTAACCGACGCTCCAGGCAGCAACCTGCTCGCACCCACGAGTATCAGCATCCTGACCACCCGCTTAAAACATCCGGCGACAGGCTCCCCTTGTGATCACTCACTGTCGGCATCAGTGGTCTTGAGATGGGCGAAGACCACGGTGTTTTCGGTGTACCGCTTCTTGCTGCGGTCGTAGCTGCCTCCGCAGGTGATCAGGCGCAATTGAGCGTCGGGAGTGTCGGCGTAGACGAGGTCGTCGGGGAATCTGTCTTGTGGGAAGTTGTCGACGGCATCGACGACGAATGACGCGGTCGTTCCGTCTTTGCGGACGATGTTGATGTCACTGCCCAGGGACAGCGTTCTGAGGGAGGCGAAAACTGCGGGGGCAGTCGTGGTGTCCAGGTGACCGGCGACGATCGCGGTGCCGCGCTCCCCTGGGCTGGGGCCGGCGGCGAACCAGCCGACCAGGTTAGTCTCGTCAGGCGGTGGTGCGTCCAGCCGCCCTGATGGTCCGATGGCGAGATCGGTGAAGGGCGCGTCGACACCGATGCTGGGGATGAGCAGTTGTGTAGGCGCAGAGCGGGGCAGTGATGGGCTCGCGGCCGCAGCCCTGGTATCGGCCTGGGGTACGGGCGTCGCGCGTGGGCTCACCACGGGCGCTGGGACGTGCTGAGTAGGCGCGTTTGTTGCGCCATTCCAACTGAGCACGACCACGGCCAGTGCCAGCGGCGTGAGCACGATCGACAGGAGGCGGCGCGGCATACGACCCCGCCACGAGGTTCCCGACACGACCGGTGTATGAGACTTCATGGCCTAGCGCACCTCAGTCAGCGGATACGGCAGCGGGCGGCTGCGGCGCTTCCCCACGAAAGCAGCCGCAACCGCACGCTGTGACACATCAACCAGTAAGGTCAGGCGGCGTCGCCACGCACGCTGCGGCGGCGCAGCATGTAGGCGCCGGCCCCAAGGCCGCCCAGGAGCACCAGTCCGCCCGCCGCCGTCGAGCCCGGCGAGGTCAGACCACCGCCGCCGGTGTGCACGCCACCCCTC
>NZ_LWBU01000071.1:16161-37437 GCF_001646665.1 Streptomyces noursei
GTCCTTCGACGAGCCGTGGTCCTTCTTGTCCCAGTCGTCACCACTGACGGAGGCGAGCAGACCCCCACCGGTGTGCACGCCACCCCTCGGCTTGTCGTGCTTCCAGCCCTCGTGCCTGCCCTCGTCCTTCTTGGACCCGTGGTCGCTGCTGTAGGAGTGGTCGTCCTTGTCCCGGTCGCTGGAGATGGAGGCGTAGGAGCTGGGGGCCGCGATGGCGAGTGCAGCCGTGGCGGTGGCTATGGCGAGGAGAGTGCGAGCAGAGCGCATGAAAGGGATCCTTTCGTCGCAGCCTGCGTCAGCCGACATGTTGTCGGCTTGTGGTGGCCGCAGCAGCGACGTGGTTACCCTCAGCCAGGTAGATGCGGCCCACCACTGGAGCTGGTATACGGGTGAAGACCCGTCTAGCGAATGGGTGAATGACGCGGCCGGAGCACCCCAGCCTCGTCGAGGCCGCCCGGCGTGATGGCGCGCCGCGCGATGGGCCGGGTTGCGCCCGCCGGATACAGCCGCACCACCCGCGCCCCGGCGGGACCAGGCGGTGCGGTAGCCGGTGCCGCCTCGTACGCTGCCGCCATGTCTGAGATCCACACCCCGACGCCCCGTGACGCCTTCGACCTGCTCATGGCCGGCAACCAGCGCTTCGTCGCCGGTACCGCCGAGCATCCGAACCAGGACGCCGCCCGCCGCAGCGAGACCGCACCGTCCCAGCAACCGTTCGCTGTGCTGTTCGGCTGCTCCGACTCCCGGCTGGCCGCCGAGATCATCTTCGACCGTGGCCTGGGCGACCTGTTCGTGGTCCGCACCGCCGGACACGTCACCGGCACCGAAGTCCTCGGCTCGATCGAATTCGGCGTAAGCGTCCTGGGCGCACCGCTGGTCGTCGTCCTCGGCCACGACTCATGCGGCGCCGTCGCCGCGGCCCGCTCCGCCCTCAGTAACGGACAGACACCCGGCGGCTTTGTCCGCGACATCGTCGAGCGCGTCACCCCCAGCGTGCTGGCCGCCCGCGCCGCCGGCCGTGAGAGCGCCGAGGAAATCCTCGCCGAGCACATCAAACACACCATGGACCTGCTCCTGGAGCGCTCTCGCGTACTGGCCGACGCGGTGACCGAAGGCCGGACAGCCGTGGTCGGACTGGCCTACCGGCTGGCCGACGGCAGCGCCCAACTCGTAGCCACCCACGGCCTCGACACGACAACCACCACCCCCTGACCCGCCCGGCAGGGTCCTCTCAGGCCAAGGTGCGGGGTCCCGCGGGGCAGGTCACGCCAGGCCGCACCGGTGGACAGCCCCGGGGGGTCTTTCGGGCTGGGCAAGTATCGGCTCCACGGCCGAGCGCCACGCGCCAGGTCCTGCTGGTGGGGAGCCGTGCCGCTCGGGGTTGGCACGGCTCCCTACGCAGGGACGCAGCCGGCCCGGTCCTGTCAGCGAAGCGCAGCCGCCCCCTCCTGTCTACGGCCACGCCCCCCTCCGCGCGACTGGTGCCGAGCGAGTCGGTGGCTTGAGTCCCTCGTACGGGTTGTCTCTCCATGATCGGCGAACCGGCCGGCCGGGCGGACCCGTCGGTCGAGGCATGGAGATCGATCAGCAGCGCGTTGTCGAGCCCGGGCTTGTGGTCCTGGACGTGATGGAGGTGCTTCAGAAGCAGTGGGCGACCTCCGGCATCACGCCGGTGTGGCGTACGCCGGGTGAGCCCGGCGTGAGGGCGCGCGTGTATGCCGACATACGTCGTCCGGGCACTGCGCGTTAGCGGGTCGGGCGCCGCTCGTACCGCGGTGAGCAGTTCCGATCATCCTTCCGGGTTTCCACATCGGCGAAGTTCGTTGGGTGCGATGATCGCGCCCGTCCGGATGCCACCGCCATCCCTCATATTGCAGAAAGGTCCTTGGTGAGCCGTACCGTACGCACCATCGCACTCGCTTCCGCCGCGCTCGCGCTCGTAGCCCTGGCCACGCCGAGCCAGGCCGCCTCCACCACTGGCGCCCTGATGCTCACGCACGTGCGGCCCAACGCCGCCGGCGCTGACACCCGCGGCGGCACGCAGCTGAATCTCAACGGCGAGTACTTCGTCATCAAGAACGTCACCGCGCGGACGGTGAACACCGGCGGCTACGTCCCCGACAGCACCACCAACACCTACGGACGTGCCCTGCCCTCCTACAACCTGCCGGCCGGAGCAAGGGCGTACGTGCACACCGGCAGCGGTCGCCACTACCGCGACAGCAGCGGCGTCCACCACGTCTACCGCGGTTACGCCCGCCATGTCTTGCTGAACACCAGCACCGTCAAGAACCCGGACCTGCGGCTGAAGAAGCCTGGCAGCCTGGACAACAATACGAGCGCGGGCAGCATCTCCAGCTGCAACTGGAACACGGCCGCCGACGGCACCACCTACAGCTGCTGACGCTGTCACCGGCCTGCGGGCCGCAGTCTGCCCGCGGGAGCCGACAACACCGACACAGCGGCGGCGACCCCCAGTACAGCCGGAGGCATGGCCAGGACCCCGGGGGCCGTGGCTCAGGGGCGGCCGCGGCTTGAGCCGGAAGTGATCCGGCCGACGGGCAGCGCGAGCCAACCAGTCAGTCGGCATTCACGGGTTCCAAGATCGAAGTCGCACGACTTGTGCAACTTCGATCTTGGAACTGCGGCGGTCAGAGGTTGGTCTGGGGGGCGGGGTGCAACTGGTCGGGGTGGCGCAATGTACGGCGTCTCGCCGCGGCGATCGCTGAGGTCTTACGTGGCGAGCGGGCTGGCAGTGGGGACGTCGTTCTGGAGCCGGGCGGACGGTGGGGTGTGTGGGTGGTCAGGGCGCGGATGTGGTCGGTGAAGTCGGGGTCGGGCAGGGGCAGCTCGACGTCGTCGTCAACGTAGCTGACGGCTGCGGAGACGTAGTCGATGACGGCTTCTACGGCGTGCGTCTCGTTCTTCGCCTGGTCGGTGTGGATCTTGAGGGCTTTCAGCACGCGAAGGGTGGTGGGGAGGCTTGCGTCGGCGGCGATGTTGCGTGCTGGGTCGACGAACCGCGCTGGGGGATCTTCGTCAGGAGTCGGTGTCTGGGGTGCCGGGGTGGCTTGCTGCTGCCACCAGGTGGCTTGGTTCTGCTCGCCGAGGGCGAGGTGGTGCAGGTAGAGGCAGTAGGAGGCGGCGGTGTCCCCGGCGCCGGCTGCGTATTGCCACCAGAAGCGGGCGGAGTCCTCGGCGTCGGTGAGTTGGAGGATGCAGCCGAGGACGCGGGCGCCGAAGGGCTCGGTGAGGAAGTCGCCCAGGGCAATGACGGCCGCGTCGTCGCTGACGACCGTCTGACACAGCGCGGTTAGGTCGTCGGCAGCCGCGCGACGGTCAGCCTCGCCCGGCATCACGCGTGCAGCGGCGGCAGTCGCCTGCGGTGGGATGAAGGGCCTGCTGGTGTGGGTGATGTCCAGCGGCACGTAGGGCCGGTCGACAAGGCGGGCGCGTGCGAGGAGTTCGTCGATGGGCGAGGTCACCGGGGTGTCCCTCCTTGATGGTGCTGGGGATAGAGCAAAGCGTTGAGGCTGCGTCTGGCGTGACGGGCCGTGGAGCGTACTGCCGCGAGGGAGATGCCCATTTCGTCGGCGATCTGTGTGTCGGTCAGGCCGCGCAGGTGCTTGAGGACGGTGACGTCCAGCTGCCGGGGTGGCAGATGGCTGATGGCCCTGAAGAGGGTCATGGATTCGGTGATCTGATGCATCGGGTGGGGGCTGGTCTTCAGGGCGAGCGTGTCGAAGGCTGCCTCGATGAGGGTGGGCCGGCCGTTGTCCTTGGGGGCCCGTTCCAGGACCGTCTCGCGCAGCAGCTCCCAGGCGTACCGCTCGAGCCGTTCGCTACCCAAGGCATCGGGCCACAGCAGCAACAGCAGCGTGAAGACGTCCCTCACCGCCTTCTCCGCGGTGACGGGGCTGCGGAGGAAGGCCAGTGCGTAGGCGGTGTAGTGGTCCTGGTGCATCTCGCGGAAGGCGTAGTAGTCCAGGGGTACGGCGGCGGAGTCGGCCAGGGTGGAGTCTCCGCTCTGGGCGAGGCATGCGGTGATCCAGGCGGTGCGCTTGTTCGCCTCGCGGGCCGCCTGGACCCACTGCAGTCGCACGACCTCGTAACTCATACCGGACCAGTCCAGGCCCGTCATCACGTCACGTGTGAAGGACCAGCGCGGGTAGCGGCCTGCGGCCCGCAGGAGTTCCGAGAGCTTCGACTTGGGCCAGCCGGTGCGCTGATGCAGCTCGACCAGTGTCATGCCACTGGCGTGGAATGCCTCGCGCAGCGGCTGGAGCCAGGCCCGGTGGGCAGGTCCGGTGCCGGGCAGGATCGGGCCGAGCCGGCGGCCTGGCTTGCCACGCGGAGGAACGCCCTGGGGTGCGGGAGGGGTCGTCATCCGGGCCACTCCCGCTCTCGCTTCTCGCCGGGGAACGGCGCGGGAGGAGGTGCGGGGGCGGATGTGGCGGTGGAGTGCACGATGTGCTGCACGCCGAGGGCCACCGAGGGGATGAGTGCGGTGATCGCTGCGACGGGCTGCTCCGCCGCGATCATCACCACGCTTAATGCGAAGATCACCATGAGTGCCACCACCGTGATGATCACTTTGCCGTGCTTCATACGTGTCCTCAGCCTCTTGCGCTGCTGTCTGTCCGGAAGGCCCGCAGCGTTTGCTGACGCCATGTGAGCGAGCCGGGACAAGCATGGAGTCAGCAGCCGACGACAGGCGCACGAAATCAAGAACCGGGAACATTCCGCTCCGCCGGTGCACGCTGAACCGCGGCAGGGGCGCGCGTTGTGCCTCGTGCGCCGTGGCGCACAACCCCTGGCGGAAAGCCCCAGTCAGCGGAATGTTCCCCGTTTTGCTTGCGCCGTCGGGCGCCGCCCCCTTCCAATGGAGGGCAGTAGGTGCCTCGGCGCCGATATGCCTTTCTGTCCGGAAGGCCCCACCGCCCCCCTTGTTGCTGCGAGGGGGGCGCTTCCATCATGGCGGGGGGCCCGCGCCAGGGTCATCCGCAGGCCAGTAAGACATCGGGCGGATTGAGGAACTCCTGGAGGCCCACCCTCTTTCCAGAGTTGTGACCTCGATGCCGGGCCTCGGCGTCAGGACCGGAGCCAGGACCTGGGTCGAGGTCGGCGACGGCAGCACCTTCCCCACCGCCGGCCACCTCGCCGCCTACGCCGGTCTAGCCCCGGCCACTCGCAGCTCGGGCTCCTCGATGCGCGGCGAACAACCGTCCAGGAGAGGGAACAAGCAGCTCAAACGGGCCTTCTTCCTCTCTGCCTTCGCAGCCCTGGGCGACTCCGCGTCCCGGGGCCTACTACGACAAGAAGATGGCCCAGGGCAAGCACCACACCCAGGCCCTGCTCTGCCTCGCCAGACGCCGGGCCGACGTGCTGTTCACCATGCTCCGCGACGGCACCTGCTACGAACCGCAGCCGTCGGCCGCAGTCACCTGACCTGCGGGTCTGCAAGGAGAACGACTCGATCGGTCTCGACATCGAAGCCGAGCACCGGATGGCCGCCGTCGCCTTCCGGGTCCATCAGCAGCGGCTTGCCCAGTCGCCGTCCGATCTCCCGGAGGAAGCCGCAGAGCACATCGAGTCGATCCTGACCCTGTAACTCCCGCACGTCGACATCGAAGTCGACTTCGTCATCGGCATGGAAACGGAAGATCGCCAGCACATCGGCAGACGGCCAGACCCGCAGCTCAGGGCACTCGGCATCCGCCGGGCGGGACAGCACGGCCTCTGCCCGAGGCACCGGAAGCGCCATGTCTCCCTCGGAGTACTGGCACTCCCAGCCCTTCTCCGCGATCAAGTCGAGGACCGACTGCCAGTCCTCCACCAAGGCATCCGGGACACGCACGTCCGGCAGCAACCCGACCAGGTCCAGGTCGAAGAAGCACTTCACTTCATCCCACAGCAGATCGGCCACGGCGCCATGCTGCCCCGGCATGCCGACCCATCGCACCCCGCTTTCCTTGACCAAAGACATAGGGGCACCCCTCGCGACCCGGAGCTCGGGCTCTTCAATCCGCGACGAACAGCCCTCTCGGAGGGGAACAAGCAGCTCAAACGGGCCTTCTTCCCCTCCGCGTTCGCCGCCCTGGGCGACCCCGCGTCCCGGGCCTACTACGACAAGAAGATCGCGCAAGGCAAGCACCACGCACAGGCTCTGCTCTGCCTGGCCAGGCGTCGGCCGACGTCCTGTTCACCATGCTCCGCGACGGAACCTTCTCCCAGCCCGCCGCAGTCAGCTGAGGAACTCAGACCGCTCGATCAGTCCTCCGGCCGCAGCCTTTGACGAGCGGTCTCAGCCGCTGGTCATAGTCGGATGCGAACAGCTCGGGAAGCGCCTTGTCGAGCGTTCCGGCGATCCGATGGATCGGCGCCCAGACCGCCGGATCGTCGACAACGCGACTGAGGTCGGTCATCTGGAGCTTCTCCAGCCAGTGCGACAGCACCAGTGCCTCGTCACTCGTGAGCTTGATCGTGACCTGGCTATCACCCATGCACATGCACACCCCTACGGCTCGGATCCCCCTCGACCGCACGAACCTACTGGCCTTGGACCTTGACCAAACACATAGGGCCCCCGGCACACCACGCCCCACCCGCTCAGCATCCTGCCCGGGACCGCACCCCGACCAGACCAGGCCCGACTCATGGACGGATGATCGTATGACGGAGCCCTGGCCGGGGTAGAACGGACACCGGGCATCTTCCCCCAGCAGAAGACCCCCACTATTCACCCCGGCAAGATCGAAGGACGCAGTATGGCCAGCGGCACCGTGAAGTGGTTCAACTCCGAGAAGGGCTTCGGCTTCATCGCCCAGGACGGCGGCGGACCGGATGTTTTCGCCCACTACTCCAACATCTCCGGCAACGGATACCGCGAACTGGTCGAGGGTGAGCCGGTCACGTTCGACGTCACCCAGGGCCAGAAGGGCCCCCAGGCGGAGAACATCGTCCGCGGCTGACGTCTCCCGCTGGCCCCCGGAGCCCCGTGTAGAGTGGCAACATCGACGCGGGGTGGAGCAGCTCGGTAGCTCGCTGGGCTCATAACCCAGAGGTCGCAGGTTCAAATCCTGTCCCCGCTACAAAAGTTAGGGGCCCGGCACCAGCCGGGCCCCTAACGCGTGTATCCGACCGCGTGTGGACTGGCCGTCGAGGGCGGTGTCCAGGCCAGGCCGTGCGAAAGGCAGCGACGACCAGGGCCGGGTATCCGCGCGATGGCGGCCGGAAAACCACCCGATCACCGCGGCCGGAGGGCCCCCCGCCCCGGCCGCCGGGCCGGGGGCGTCGCGCTTCCTGGAGGGCTAGCGTGCCGATCTAGAAGGCCACGCCCCACCTCACCACCGATCTTCACCGCCTCACCGGCGGCGCGGCCGGTTACGCCGGGCCCTGGGCGCCGCCTTCGTTGGAGGCTGCGCGCCGGCCGAACGTCCCGCCGGGGGCAACATCACGGGGTGCGCGGCGCGCAGAACAACGTCTGACAGATCGGCGGCGGGTGAGCGCCTCGGTGGTCAGAGCGGGATGCGATCCGACCCCACCGGGTTAGGGTGCTGATCACTATGCGAGGGGAGCCGACGTGCCCGACAGACCGCGGCTGGAGGAAGCCCTCGGCTTCCTGCGGGCCGAACTGGCGACCGGGCAGTCGGAAGTGACCGAGTGGACCACTCGGAATGCATGGCTCGCCTTCGTATGTTTCGGGCGGAAGCGCTTTGATACTGCGCCCACATCCGACTCTGACGGGTTGCTCTTTCAGTACGGCACGTACGCCTTCAGCGGGCGACCGATGTTCACTGTGGACCTCACGCGGCAGTTCGACGTCACTGACGACGACGGCGAACATCACCACTACGTGCAGGTTCACTGCGAACTCCGCTACGAGCCCGAAGCCGATCTGGATGCTATGGGAAGCTTCGGCTCCTGGTTCTTCCACGACACCGATGCGCACCTCGAGGAGTGGTTCGCCGTCATGGAGGGGCATCTCGCGCTGGTGCTTGACCGCAGGCCCTCCGAGATCGAGCTGTACGAGGGGCCGGTATAGCTGTCTCTGCGGTGCGACGCTGCAGGCTTTGCCATGCGAGACAGGACGCGCTTGCGCGGGTCGATTCGGCGCGGCCAACCATGTGGGGCTTGAGCATCTTGGTCCGGTTGACGCGACCTTCGAGGACGTCTGAGCTCGGGGCAGCGCCAGGCCGCGTGTGGCCCTCCAGTACGTGCAGCCCACTCGTGGACGGGCCCAGGAGGCACGCGTCGATGAAGATCGGCGAGCGCAGCCACGTCCCGTACTCTCCGGGGAACCGCTCATGTACGTGAGGTCAATGAGTACCGATCCAAGGATCGGTACTCATTGACCTCACGTACATGAGTTCTGACTACCGAAGCGGTTCAGGCGCGACGCAGGGGGACGACAACGTCCTCGCCGGTGCTCTTCGCGCTCAGCCGGTAGTAGCTGATGTGGGCAAGCCGCTCGGACTCCTCCAGCCATCCGGCTTCCACGACCTGGCGCCGTGTCCGGGAGAAGACGGTCGGGGACATGCCGACGAGCTGGGCCAGGTTGGCGCCCGTCTCGATGACGGCGCCGGCGCGGTCGGTGGGGTGCATCGCATAGAGCATGACGACCAGGCGCTGGTTGGCGGTCATGCCGGCGGTGCGGTGGAGGACGTCAAGGAGCTTCCGCTTGTCGTCGTTGTTCACTGGGCCTCCCACCGCGAAGGGATCGTGTTGTCGAAGCCGGGGATGTCCGGCGGGTTGCACGTCTTGATCGCTTCCCGTTGCTCGACCCCCGTCCCATGAAAAGCAATGTACGGGCTGATCCGGTAGAGCCTGTAGTTGCCGATGCGTCCACGCTCGATCAGGATGCGCCGCTTGAGCAGTTTCCGATTGATCTTGCCTACGGCATCTGCGGTCATACCGACCTTCTTGGCGATGTCGGCGCCCGTCGCCCTCAGCGGCGCCATGCCCTGAGGGGAGACTCCGATCCACCACAGCACCAGGTACTTCTGACTTGGAGTGAATTCCTTGCTCTCAGTGATCGCTGCCACTCTGGCCTTGTCGACTTGGATGTGCTCCCCGGAGAAGGCATAGGGCGCATATGGGATGGCCTCGCCCGTGTCGGCATCAACCAGTCTGCGTACTGCTCCCAACAGGCCCTCCATCGCTGGCATTGCCTCAACGTTCATGAGCGGCGGCCCTCAGGCCGACTAGATGAACTTAACGTACATGAGCACAGAGTTCATGAACTCCGCCTCCAGGGCGTGTCGCTCAACCCGGCATCGATCCACCGCTCCGGTCATCCGCTCAGACACAGCGCTAACTCATGAACGTCAGGTCAATCTGGTCAGACCCTGCAGCCGTGGTCACAGTTCTTGAGACATCGACACTCGGGCCCTAAGAACCGCCTGCCCCGCTCTTAGGAACGTGGTCCAGGATGCTGAGGACTGGGTGCCAGATCTCAGGAGCGTGATGCCGCAGGGTGTTTTTGCAGGTCAGAGCGCTCTTGATGCTGGCGCTCTCTTTAGCAGTAGGACAGGCTGTCATCGCCACAGCTCCGCGTACACACCGTGTCCCACAGCGCCATCGCGCGAAGCAGCGCTCAGGCCCTACTGCCGAGCGTTCGCGTCCGGGCCGTCTGCCCACAGGTCGACGAAAGGTCTCGGGCACCTTCCCCACCTCAGCCGACGAAAGCACGCCACGACGCGGCCGCAGCCGACGAAATACCCGCCACGTATGCCTCCGTCAGCCCATGCCCACCCCCGCCACGCTGATCCACAAAGCCCGTAACAAGCCGCAGCCGCCGGATCCCCGCAGTCCCCGTCGGTGCACCGGAGGCCCCTAGGGCCGAGGATGTACCGACCCGTAGGCGTCGAGAGCCGCACTTGCCACAAGGCTTCTGCTCACCTGGCCTGCCGAGCGGCGGCCGACGGGCACAGGCCTCAACAGCAGTAGCTCCAAAGGCTCGAGGGGCGGCGGTGCGGCCGGCCGATGACTCCGCGACAGCGGCGGCACGACGGCCAGCGCCGAGGCCAGGGCCAGGACCCGCGGCGGCGGCCAGGAGGGAAGCCCCGAGGGGCACGACGACGGCAGGCACGGGCAGGACGGCACCTGCGTGCCCAGTGTGGCGTGCTGCGGCCCGGCCCGGCCCGGCCCGGCGACGGCACGGCGCCACGACGGAAACCTGCGGAGCAAACACGCGGGACATTCACTACACACACTCTGCGCTACGCCCCCCGGTCAGGGCAGCGGCGCCGGCGCGGGAGACGTCATCGCGGCCGTCTACCAGCCCGAAATCGTCAACACGCTGCCTCCGGGCTGGGTGGGGCCGAGCCCGGTGACGAGCAAGCCGTTCATGTTCGCGCCCAGGTGGGACGCCGCCTCCTATCTGCGGAACTCGACGGGAGCAGGCAACCCGGCGAACAAGGGCGGCGCAGCGTTCAGCATGATCGCCACCCTTGAGTACAGCTCGAAGGCCGGTGCGCCGGAGAAGGCAGTGGCCGATCACATCAAGCAGGCGTTCACTAACCCAAAAGCGACGAAGCCGCTGAACGCACACAAGAACGTACCGGGTGACAACGTCAACGAGCCTCTGCACCGCCTGTACTTGGATCAGAAGCGGCGGGACCGCAACCGTGCAGTCTCGGTCCGCGAGTGCACACGTGCCTGGGGCGCGAGCTACACCGCCGGTGGCAAGGAATGCGACGAGTTCCCCTTCGCCACCACCTATGAGGGCTCCGCCGCATCCGAGTTCGACGTGCACGTCGACAAGGAGGATTTCTCCGTCCTGCCGGTACCCGGCGCACAGAACGGCGGGGCAGGGAACCTGCTGAGCGGCTTCTACACCGCCAACCGGATCATCGACGGTCCGGATGACGGATTCATAGTCAAGATCAACTAACGGGGTGTGTGGCCGGCGCGCCGGGCGCCGGCCACACGTCAGGCCTTCGGCCAGAAGTCGATCACGTACTTCTCCACCCCGTACGCGACGCCTTCTGTCTGCGTCACCCTCGCAACCTCGTCCCGGCCCGTGCAGCAGACACGGACCCGCCACCACCCCGGGCTGCCCAGCCGAATCAGGTGATCCGACCGGCCCAGCGTCATCGTCCAAACCGCGATATCCCCCGTGGTCGTCTCGAAGTCGACCTCACCCTGCTCGTCCCATGGCCCCTCTGCCACCGGCGGCTCGGATGCCCACACCCTCACCTTCACGCCGGCGGTGTGGATGTGGCCAGCGCTGAACAGGTCGAAGCGGCGCTCGTGTTCCTGGAGGAACACCCCCCACTCGAGGTTGTCTCCAAATGGCACAGGAACCACGTTGTCGTCAGACTCCTGGAACCCGAAGCCCCGGAACGCGACTTCGACGTCCAGGACCTCCTCACGCAGCAGCTCAGACATGGTGCCTCTCCTCCCCTGGAGTCTCTTCACGGGCCTATCTGCGTGCATGAGTACATGGGGAGACGGAGTCGCCCCCTTAGATCCCGCCATACCCGCCC
Organism: Streptomyces noursei; assembly: GCF_001646665.1. Classification (GTDB taxonomy): domain Bacteria; phylum Actinomycetota; class Actinomycetes; order Streptomycetales; family Streptomycetaceae; genus Streptomyces; species Streptomyces lavendulocolor. The sequence goes on from NZ_LWBU01000071.1 coordinate 27,651, forward strand.
TACACCGTGCCGGCCACGGCCGCGACTCGTCCGCGGTGGCGAGCTGGGCGACCGCTGCGCTCGGTGAACAGAGCGCCGGCGGGGTGGTGTGGCCGTAGGCGGGGAGCCGACGCTGGCGACGGCTTCTAACAGGGAGCGGCGGGGCGAACGCCGACACCGCGACAACGGACTTTGACCGCCACCGGCAAACACCACGGCTAAACCCTGCTCTGCCTCCTCGGACACAGGGCCGCCGGGCTCTTCGCCATGCAGCGCGGCGAGGCGGGGAGCTTGGTGAGGGAGGTAAAGGCGCGGGCTTAGAACTCCTAACGGAATGAACCGGTGACCCGCTTGGCGCGCCTGAGTGAGTAGATCATTACTCTGCATGGGTGCTGTCCTATGACGAGATGACCCCGCCGGAGCGCGAGCTGTGGGACGCCTTCCCTGAGGGGCGTCGCGTTGACCTGCGCACAGGAGTACCCGACGCGGACGCTCTCGCTGCGGGTGACCGGTGGGGCCCCGACCGTACTGTCCGCGCGGCCGTCGTGGCGACGCTGTTGCTCGGCGCGAACGAAGACCGGTCTGGCACCGTAGCCGCCTTGCGACTCACCGGCGCGCGTATCACCGGTCGTCTCGACCTGTCCGGAGCGGAGATCTGTCACACGTTCTTGCTGCAGGGCTGTCGGCTGGACGAGGCGGTGCAACTGCACGGTGCGACGACCCGGACGATCGAGATATCGGACAGCTGGGTGCCGGGGATCAACGCCGAGCTCGCCCGAATCGAGGGTGACCTGGACCTGAGGCGGTCGACTCTCGAAGGCGGCTCCCTCAAACTCGTCAACGCTCGTATAGCCGGGAATCTGGTGATCTCGGATGCCAGGATCTCGGGCCAAGAAGAGTGGGCAGTGCGCGCGGGCGGCCTCGTCCTGGATGGCGGCGTCTTCGGCCAGCGGCTCACCACGCAAGGCGGACTGCGGCTGCCCGGCGCACAGCTGCTCAGCGGCCTGTTCCTGCAAGGCGCACGGCTGGGGAACACCGCGGGCGTCGCCCTTGCCGCAGGAAGTATGGCCGCTTCGACGGTGGACTGCTCCCAGGGGTTCACCGCGCAAGGAGGCGTACTGCTGCGAAGGGCCCGAATAGAAGGCCTGCTGACCTTCGAAGGAGCCCATCTGAACGGGGATGGCGTAGCCCTGGACTGCGTATCCATGCACGTGGGCGACTTCGACTACAGAACCGCAGCACCGCTCTCAGGACTGGTGGATCTCCGGTCCGCCCAGGCCACCTGGTGTCAGGACAGCGAGCAGAGCTGGCCGAAGAAGGTGCTCCTGGAAGGGTTCACCTACGGCTCCATCCGATTCGGGGACGCCCCGTCCGCGGCAGGCGACGACGCACCGCCTGCGAGGGACGACGTGGCCCGTCGCCTGGCCTGGGTCCGCCGGAATCCTGGCTATGTCCCGCAGCCGTACGAGCAACTCGCGGGCTGGTACCGGCAAATCGGCCATGACAATGACGCCCGCCGCGTGCTCCTGGCCAAGCAGCGCCACCGGCGTCTCACCCTGTCCCCGCCAGCCCGGGTATGGGGGCACCTGCTGGACGTGACCGTGGGCTATGGCTATCGGCCCTGGCTGGCTGGCGTCTGGCTCCTCGCGCTGACCCTACTGGGCACGCTGGCCTTTAGCACTCACTCTCCCAGCCCGGTCAAACGAGACGAAGGCAGCCCGTTCCAGCCCCTCATCTACACGCTCGACCTTTTGATCCCCCTCGGTGGTCTGGGTCAGCGCACGGGGTGGTATTGGCCGAACAGCAGCCTCCAGTGGCTGGCCTACCTGCTGATCGCCTTCGGCTGGATGCTGACGACCGCCATCATCGCCGGTATCACCCGCACCCTGCAGAAAAACTAGTGAGCAATAGTTGAGTTCAGCCGTCGCCAGCAGATCAGTGCGCATCCGAGGGTGAGGAAGGCTTCGTGGATGTCGTCGCGGATCTCCCAGCGGACCCGCAGGCGGCGGAACCAGTGCAGATGGGCGAACGCGCGCTCCACGACCCAGCGTTGGGTGCCGAGTCCGGAGCCGTGCTCGGTGCCCCGGCGGGCGATCAGTGGCTTCACGCCGAGACCCCAGACCAGGCGGCGGTACTTGTCGTGGTCATAGCCGCGGTCGGCCAGCACCACGTCCGGGCGGCGCCGGGGCCGGCCGCGCTTGCCCCCGCACGGCGGCACGGCCTGAAGGAGCGGGATCAGCTGGGTGACATCGTCGCGGTTGCCGCCGGTCAAGGTGACGGCGAGCGGGATACCGGTGGCGTCGGTGATCAGGTGGTGCTTGCTGCCCGTCCTACCCCGGTCGACAGGGCTTCGTCCTGTCTTGGAGCCCCCTTTAACCCCGGATGTGGGAGCCGTCGACCGCCGCACGGGAGAAGTCCAGAACGTTCGCACTGCGGAGCTCGGCAAGGAGGAGCGCGTGCAGCCGAGGCCACACCCCGGCCTTGGTCCACTCGACCAGACGGCACCAGGAGGTCATGCCCGAGCCGAAGCCGAGTTCCTGGGACGATCAAGGATGCCAGCCCCGCTCGCCGAAGAGGTTGCGCAGCTGCTGCTCGGTGGACCCCTCCCCCGGGCTCGACATGTCCTGTGGTTCGTTGCTCAGTTCTCGCTTGCTCGGGAGCGTACGCCGGTGGTGTCGGTCGTTTTGTAGCAGGTCACCTGGGCACGGGGGGCGGGCCAGATTTGAATGTGGTGCTGCTCGAGGGGGGTGCCGTCCGGGTGGGTGGGCTGGTCGCCCGCGGCGGAGGCTGCGTCGCGTCCGCGGGCGTGGAAGCGGAAGCGCCACCACTGCTCGCCCTCGGTTTCGGGCAGGTTCAATTGGTCCAGGTCGCCGGTGATGAGGCTGCCCAGCAGGGGGCCGTCGCCGGTGAAGTGCATGCTGACTTCGGCGACTTCGTCCCAGGCGGTCACATCCACGCTGTCCGGGGCGCTGGTGCGAATCTCGACGGTGGTGTCGACAGCGCCCCAGGAGGTCCCGGTCATCACGTTGACCTGGTTTCCCTCGGTGTTGGCCCAAAGGAAGCCGTTGCTGGCCGGGGCGGAGTCATCGGGCTCTTCGGCGTCGGTGTCGGTGACGACGTACAGATTGTGGGTGACTTCGAGCCGCAGGGAATGCTCTCGGTTCGGCATGGCAGTTCTCCCGACGTGGGATGTGGGCCGCCCCGGCCCGGGAGGCCGGGGACGGGCGCCGTACGGGGCGGTCCCCGGGCGATCGCCCGGGGACCGCATCATGACAGTGTGCTTCGAGGAGGGGGAACTGGTCAGACCTTGACCCAGAAGCCGTCGCCGTGGAGGATTCGCTCCTTCTTGTGGAAGGTCTGGATGCGGCCTCCCTGTTTGCGCTGTTCGTCGATCGGGACCCATGCGGTGCCGCGGCTGTTCGCCGGCACGTTGACGCCTCCTTCCAAGGTGGAGGCGAAGGGGTATTCGTCACAGCTCAGGCCGGGGCTGGGCGGGCGCTGGCTGCTCGGGCATACGGCGTTGCGGTTGGCCTGGATTTTGGTCTCCCTGGCCTCCCGTCGGATCACCGCGCCTCCCGGGGCGCCGAGCTTGCGTCCGCGGGACTGGACGTTTTTGATGTTCTGGGAGATGCCGGGCAGGCTCTGCATGGTGGTCATGGTGGAGGTGAAGCTCGGGAACACGCATCCCGGGCTGAGAGTGCGGGCGGTGTTGGCCCGGTTCCAGAAGGTGTCGTCGCACCGGAACTTGAGGCTGCTGTAGTTGATGACTCCCGGGGTGAATCCGGGTTTGGTGAACGTGAAGGTGTACTTCGCGGCCGTCGCGTCGTGCTTGTTCTTCTGCACGCTGCTGGTGTACCCGACGCTGCCGTTGATCGCCGAAGAGCCGAGTGTGCGGCCGACGGGGAAGCTGGAAGTGGCCTTGCACTTACCCGCGCACGAGACCGCGAGACTGGCGCGGATGCCGCTGGCGTTGACCAGGGTGGCCTTGCTGATCGATGTGGCCTCCGACCACTTGAGCTTCTTGTGCTGCAGGGTCATGCGGTTGGTGATCTTGAACTTGGCGTTGCCGACCGGCCGGCCGTTGCGCAGCAGTGTCACCGTGGCGTCGGCCACCGCGCAGGCCTCGAAGCGGTTGTAGACGACGCGGTTGATCTGACACGAGACGGCTCGCGCGGAGGGCCCGGTGGGTGCGGCGATCTTGACGCTGATCGAGAGCTCATCCGGCGGCGTCGGCTGAGCCGCCTGCGCGGGCACCATCAGTGTGCCGGTGATGGCGAGTGCCGCGGCACCCACTCCCCCGATGTTCTGCACTGACTTCATTGCTGCAAGTCCCCCAACTCCTGCCGCACCCCTGGCAAGCCCCGTGCTTCCTGGGCCGTGGCAGGGCACCCGACGCTACGACCGTTTCCGCGCCCGTATAACCCGACCTGCCCTGCATGACCGGATCCTGGGGACAACTTGACCAAATCCACTCGGGACCCCACGAACACCTCGTGAATGTGAGCGGCGGGGCCAGGTCTGTGTGAGGTGAGCGTGCGCCTCCTTCATTGGGGCGGACGACGCATTCCAACGGCGCGTGCTGGCCGTCTTTCTGTAGGAGCGTTTGTCTTGGCGGAGGTGTTAGCAAGCCCGTCGAGGATGATGGCGGGGTGTTGGTCAGAGTAGAGACAGTGCAGCCGGCCCGGTCGGGGCCCATCTTCGTCCGAGTGCACTCGGCAGTGGGCACTGCTGTGGTGCTCTGGCAGGGGGCGCCTCAGGCGGTGGGGCGAGAGCACCACGTCGAGTGGACCGCGAATGAGGACATCGTCTGGACGGAGAACGCCTGGCCGAGCACTGATGAAACGCCTGGGTTGCGGGAAGACGGTGACCGCATCGTCTTGCGTGGCCAGCTGAGTCTCGACGAGGACGGAGGGGGGCCCTGGACGTGGGCGGCTCGGTGATCCTGTTCGATCTTGCCAACTCACCTCTGCCTGATGGTGTCGACGGGTCGTGGGTCGAGGTCCACGTGGCACCGGGCAATGTCACGGTCTGGCCCTACGAGGTCTGACTGTCGGTGGGCGGTCAGGTGTCGCGCCAGTTTGGGGTGGACTCGGTGCTGAGTCGGCAGCTTCTCAAGTCGATCATTGCCCACTCGGTCATGGCGTCTGAGCGGTGCGGGTAAGTTTCGTAGTCGCGGGCGAGACGTCGGTGATGCATCAGCCGGTCGAAGATCCGCTCAACTGCCCAGCGCCGCGGGATCACCTGGCAGCCTGCTGGGTCTGTGCGAAGGACTTCGACTTCGATGCCCAGGCGGGAGCCCTGGTCGCTGACTTTGGTGGGGTAGCCGGTATCGGCCCAGGGTTTGGTGACGTGCGGGTGTGCCCGCGAGATCTGTGAGAGCACCCGGATGCCGCCGGCGTTGTCGGAGATGCTCGCGGCCGTGACCACTACCGCCAGGACGAGACCGAGGGTGTCGACGCCGATGTGGCGTTTGCAGTCTGCGATTTTCCGCCCGCGTCGATGCCTTGGGTGGCGGCAGGGGCGTTGGCGGAGGTCTTGACGCTCTGGGCGTCCGGCACACACGCGTTTGGCCCGGCGTCTCGGCCCTCGGCCTCACGGACCAGGCGGCGTACTGGCACCGCCTGCTGGTGGAGGGCGATCCTGACCCGGAGTTCCGCTCCTACTGCCACCTCTTCGTCGTCCGCCGGCCTTGGCGATATGGCTGCCTCGACGAGCTGCTCCGTGACATCGCTGACGACAAGGTGGCGGGGGTCCTCATCACCGACACGCAGGTGCGAGGCATCCACCATCGCTAACGGCGGTGTCGATGTCTTCCTCGTTACGTCCGGGGAACGGGATTGGATGGGCGGTGGGCATGCCGACTGGCTTTCATCGTCGCGTCTTTGACGGGTCGGGTCACCACCGCGGCCTGAGGCCCTGATGGTGCTTGCCCAGGGCCAGGGCACGGCTCTCTTAACTGCCTGTCTTCACGCCGGTGTGCGGGAACGGGCTCCTGAGCGGGTTCTGGCCTGTGCCACTGCTGTCGGCGGACTGAGGTTGGCTGTCGGAGGAACGGGGATCCCCAGGCCCTGCACGATGTCCATCATCTGTGGTGAGGGAAACACCCCAAGTTCCCGCTGCAGGAGCGCCTGGTACTCCTGGTATGTCTTCACGGCGCAGGCGTGGTTGCCCTCAGCGATGTGCACCTCGATGAGGATCCGGTGTGCAGTCTCGCGAATAGGGTCGATGGCGGTGGCGACAAGAGCGGCTTCGAGCGCTGCGAGGTACTGCTGTTCGTCGTGCATTCGCTGCGCCAGGCTTTCCAGGGCGTGCACGCGCATCTGGTCCCACCGTTCGCGTCCCAGGGTCAGCCAGTCGTCTGTCCAGCACGGCAAGAGCTCACGGCCTAGTGCGCCAACGATGACGTCGGGTGCTGCGGGCAGCGGCGAGGCTTGCTCAGCCAGGGTGCGGGCCTGAGCCCATGTCTCATGCAGGTCGACCCCCACAGTGCGGGCCAGATGTAGGCGCGGCCCTGCTATCTCGATCACCGCTGCTGTACGTGCTCGTCTGGCCTGGCAAAGAGCCGAGCGGAGATTCGCGCTGGCTCGAGAGGGGTCGCAGTCCGGCCATAGCTGTTCGGCGGCAACGGTTCGGTGCATTCCATCGCTTTGCAGGGCCAGGAAAGCCAACAGTCGCTGCGCGGCCAGCGGCAAGGTGACCCGACCACCGTCATAGATGAAGTCGAAACCACTCAGCAGCTTGAGAACGGCTTTCGCAGACACAACCCCACTGTGCAATGACCAAGTGCATATCGCATGCGCATGTGATTTGAGCGTGGAGTCGGATACTGCGGCGGGCAGCCGCTGGCCTAAGCAAGCAAAGGGTTGTCTACCAGTAGAAACGCTTGGAAGGCATCTCAGCAACGCTTCCGCAACGCCTTCGAGCGGTAGGGCAACGTTGGGCCAACGTGCTTGCCCGAGTGTCAGACGTGTGGGTTTCCCGAGGGAAGCCACCGGCCAGGTGATCCGAAAGAAGGCGCCATGGAGATCCGCTCGGTACTCAGGGACGTGGCAGTCCCCCAGGAGGATCTCCTCGGAACCCCCGAGGTGTGCGTCGCCGTGCTCGACGGGCCGGTCGACCTTACGCACCCGTGCTTCCAGGGCGCCGACGTTACGCAAATCGACACGCTTGTCCGCGAGCCCGCCGGACAGGGGCCCATGTCGCTGCATGGCACGCATGTGGCCAGCTTGCTCTTCGGCCAGCAGAACAGTCCGGTGACAGGCATGCTCCCACGGTGCCGCGGGCTGAGCCTGCCGGTGTTCCGTGACCTGAGCCCGGATCGCGTTCCGCAAGTAGATCTTGCACGGGCCATAGAGCGCGCCGTGCAGGAGGGAGCGCACGTCATCAACATCAGCGGCGGTGAGCGCACAGCCGATGGGCAGGCGGATCACCTGCTGGCCCACACCTTGCAGCGCTGCGAGGAACTCGGTGTCCTCGTCGTCTCGGCGGTGGGCAACGACGGATGCGACTGCCTGGAGGTACCCGCTGCTGTGCCGAGCGTGTTGTCCGTAGGTGCGACATCCGCCGCGGGGGCACCTCTTGAATTCAACAACTGGGGCGCGGTCTACCGGCGCAACGGCGTCCTGGCGCCCGGGGAGGACATCGACGGCGCCGTCCCCGGCGGCGGCCACCGACTGATGACGGGAAGCAGTTTCGCCACGCCAGCAGTCTCAGGCGTAGCCGGCCTGCTGGTGTCAGCGCAGGTCCGATCGGGTCGCGAGGCGAATCCGAAGGACGTGGGGCGACTGATCTTGCAGACGGCCACTCCCCCGGCGTGTCTGCCTGACGAGACCGCCGAGTGCCGCCGATACCTGGGCGGGCATCTCAACGCAGCTCTTGCCCATCAGTCGATCGCCGCCCACCACACGCCGACGGCACGCGAAGAAGCAGCTCAGAGAGACCAAACGCCTCTAAGCGCACCACAGCAGCTGCCTCAGCTCGCTACTGCGGGCGTCCAGCCCTCACAGGGGGCAACCCATGTCACCACGAGCCAGAAAGCCACCTCCATGGAAACCACAGGCCCTCCCGCCGCACCGTCACAGGAACTCGGTGCTCCTGCGGAGATCGCAAGCCCGTCGCCGCAACAGGGGTCCATACCGTCAGACGGCCTGCGCCCGTCCTGTACGTGCGACGGATGTGCAGGCAACACCACACCACACGGGGCCGCACCGTCGGCAAACAACGAGCAGCCGCAGCTTGAGCAGCACGACGATGCGGCCATCGTCGACGAACTCCGTCAGGCTTCGTTCCACGCCGCCGCCGCGCCTCCCGGCCGTGGCACGACGTCAGGGGCAGTTCCCGCGGCCCCCACCGTGGCGGCCGAACCACCGGTGCCGACCGGAGGCGTTCGCCCCGCGTGCTCAGCGACCCAGTACGGCCCGCGCCCCTTGGTGTATGTCATCGGCACCATCAACTACGACTTCGGAACCGAGGCACGTCGTGACTCCTTCCGGCAGGAGATGCCGGACGTCGAAGTGCCCGGCCCTGACGGCCCGAATGTCTACCCGGCCAACGTGTACGACCCGGGGCAGATGCGCGACTACTTGTCCGCGGCTCCCTGGGAGTGCAGCAAGCTGCACTTCACTCTCGAGATTGACAAGATGCCGGCCTACGTCCTCGAAGCCGAGCCCGCGGTGGGCATGGAATGGGGAGGCCCCGTGCCCCCCACGCCGGACGAGTCGGATGCCACGTACAGGCAGCCGCGCATGCCCGGAGCGCCTCCAGAGCCGCCCCCTTCGCTGTCCGACCATTGGTACCCCCCGGTCTCGCACGTCTACAAGGTCCTGCGCGACGCAGTCTGGGGACAGTCCCGGCCTCGGCAGGAAATCGACGAGTACGTCTCACGGGTCTCCATCCCAGGGGTGCTGACCGACCGCACCGCACGGCTGTTCAACGGGATGACACTGCCCGTGCTGGAAGTACAGAGCCGTGGCATAGCAACCTGGAACGAGGCCAAGCTGGTGCACACGGTGACTGACAACGTCCTCAAGGACGCCAAGAAGCGCGACGTCAGGATCGACAAGCTCAACCTCGAAAAGACCATCCGCGCGCTCTTCGACAAGCTGTACAACCAGTTCCGCAACCTCGGACAGACCTCTGCGGACAGGGCACTGAACTACGCCGGCACCAACGCCTACCAGTTCGGCAGCGACATCATGCAGGGGCTGCTGTCAGCCAAGCATGTTCCCGGACCGGAAGACCGCCTGTACGCGCTGGACCGCATCACCGTCTCCAAGAGCCCGTTCAGCCGCCCCAACTCGGACTGCCAGGACGTCTACATCAGCTTCATAGACCCGGAGAACGACCAAAGAGCCAGGGTCACCTACGTCTACACCATCGACGTCAGCGACCTCCCGGGCGTGAGCCTGGTGCCGACTCGGACGTTCCTCGGTGAGATGTAGCACCGCTCGGCCTCCTCACGCCAATGCGAAAGAAGCTCGTGATGAACGGCAAAGACAAGCACCCCAGCATGGCACTGCCACTGCAGGCACGCCCGGTGAACCGAGAGTCCACCCCCGGGGTGGCCTCAGGCGCGCAGACGGGCCCAGGTGTAGAAGCAGCAGCTCGCTGTAGCCAGATGAAGGGCCTGGCCCGGCAGATGTGCTACGCGTCCAAAGGCACCTACGTGTGAGTCGGTCATGGACTCGTCACCGACGCCACATGCAAGAGAGCCGCCGCTGCCTGGTACGCCCTCGGATGAACCAGGGGAGACCCCAGCCCTCCAGTATCCGACGAAAGGATGACCACGATGCACAAGCAGACCGAACAG
>NZ_LWBU01000071.1:37535-37714 GCF_001646665.1 Streptomyces noursei
AACCCCGGCGTCGAACCGAGCGGCTTCCTCACCGGGCTGATCTCGAAGCTGCTGCCCATCTGAGGCGACACGAGACAGTCAGCGGCGGTGCCGCCGGCCCCTCGCAACGGACCGCCACTGACTGCCCAGCAAAACCCTGATCTCCAAAGGGGACGACCATGCACAAGCAGACCGAACAG
>NZ_LWBU01000071.1:37824-44543 GCF_001646665.1 Streptomyces noursei
AACCCCGGCGTCGAACCGAGCAACTTCTTCAAGACGCTGACCCGGATCCTCGACATCTGACCTGAAGGTCCCGCGCAGACACGAGGCAGTGCGCCTCGACCGCCCGCGCGGGACCGCACCATCCGAGCGACCAATTAGGGGCACCTCGGCTTCTCAGCGACACCAAGCCCCGGGGTGCGCCTCTGCTGGAGACACCCATGAGACTCAAACTCCCCCTCCAGGGCTCGATCGACCGAGCCATCCCCTACAGGCCCTTCTTCGTCAAGTCCCCCTACAAGGAGGACGGCGTCATCAAATGGCAGCAGCAAGAGGTCGGAGGACAAAACAGACACGACCCGGGTGACCCAGGACCCTGCGTGGATCCAGAGCAGTGCGACGACTCCGTCGCTGGCGTGCCCGAAGGCGAGGCGCTGTAACTCGTCTCTCGACAGATCAGTCAGCTGTCACCTCAAAGCACCGGCCGCGGCCAGGAGCCAGCGACAACAGTCCGCGGCCAAGCAGAAGCCGGGAGGAACTGTGTCCGCGCTGAAGTCCGCCATAGCCTGGCCTAACGACAAGGTCTACCTCTTCTTCGACAACAACCGCTACGACAGGTACGACGGGATCACCGGCAACCTCGAAGCCAGTGACAGGCCCATTGCCGCATGGGACGGGCTGGCCACATCGCCCGACGCCTTCGTCTGGTGGGGAGCGGGCAAGGCCTACGCCTTCCTCGGTTCTACGTACGTCCGGTACGACGAGCCCAAGGATCGCGTCGACCCCGCATACAGGCCGCCGGACGGCCACCCCCTCCCCCTGGCTCCCAATTGGCCCGGCCTCCCCGATGGGTCACGCGGCGGCATGAATTGGCAGGCCGGCATCGACGCGGCGATGAACTGGGGGACGGGCAAGCTCTACCTCTTCAAAGGCGATTCCTACCTCCGCTACGACATCACTGCCGACCGGGTCGACCCCGAGTACCCACGAAAGATCGCCTCAGCCTGGCCTGGGGTCTTCACGGCCAACTTGGACGCCGCCGTCTACCCTGGGGGGCGCTTCGCCTACTTCTTCCGCGACGACACCTACCAGCGCTTCGACGTGGATGAAGACCACGTAGACGAAAGCGGCGCCCTCTCGACGTTCCACCCCACCACACCCGCAGGAGCGCTCCAGCCCGCGAGACTTCTCACGGCCGCCCAAGCCAACGGGCTGACGGCGGACCTGCTCCGGCGCGGCAAGCTCACCCTCAAAAGCCCACCCTTCGTGGACAGCCCTGCAGGTGTCGTCTCCCCCAAGCCCGACCAGCGCATCGCTGTGAAGCCCGCACGGATCGATGGCATCCGCTACACCAACGAGATCGCTCCTAGCGCCGACGTCATGGACAACATCGACCAGCGGATGCTCATCGCGCTCTACCGGCTCACCAGGTGGCTCAACGCGTCGGCACCGGACATCGCGGAGGTTCTTCACCTCGGGATCGGCCACGGTTCGGGACCGCCTAATGACTGCCACAACCAGGGGCGCGCGCTCGACTTCTCTGGCCTACGCGGCAAGGTAGCCGGGACCTCGTTCCACAGGTCAGTACAGACGCACTGGGGCTCCCTGCCCAACGGACCCAGCGTGCGGATATCGCCCTCCGTCGACCCTTTGACCTTCTCCCTCTTCTCCACCGCCTTCCGGTACGCGACGTTCGAATGTGAGGCCAACGGCATCGGCGTCGGAAACAAGTGGCCCATGCCGGACCTCGGAGACTCGGGATTCGTGATCTACCCCGACTATGGAGGAGACCCCCAGCTGCGCGCGGCTCACCAGAACCACATCCACATGCAGGTAGGACGCACACGGGCATGACCTGACCAGCGAGACACAGGCTCATCGCTCGGCAGACAAGGACCTTGTGGCTGCTGCGCGGAAAGGACAGCGGGGACCGGCCAGCCAGCTCCAGGGAGTGACTGGGCCCTCAGACATGGCCTTCAGAGCTCCTGGGGAAAGCACCCGCCGCGGTCCTGCGACTACCTTCATACCGGCCCTGTCAGACCGGGGGAGGGGCTGCCCAGTAGCCCTTCCCCTGACAGGCTGTGAACGCGCTGATCCGGTCACGGCTTCCTCCAGGGGGCGCCCGGGCCGGTGAATCTCACGGGCTCGAAGATCTTGCGACTGCCCAGGCCCAGCGCCCCCACCCCTGCTAGGTCGCCAGGAGATCTGCCACCCGGCGCAGGATCGCTGACAGGTCGCGACGGTGTTCAGGCCGAAGACCGCGACCGAGGTCCTCAGCTACCTCCTCCACACCGCTGGCCACCTGGAAGTACCGCTGCAGCATGGCGCTGCGCTCCTCCCCGTTGAGGTGACCGCGCGCGTAGTCCATGAGGGCTGCGCCGTCGTTCGGCACTGGGGGAGTGGCTTCTAGCGGCTCGTCGGATGCCTGAGCTTCAGGTCGTGGCTCCGGAACGGGCGCTTTGGGAGTCGTGATGACACTGCCGACCGTAGGGCCGGACACCGCGGTTCGGACTGGTTGGCTGGGAGCGTTGTCGGGTTCAGGGTTATCACGGCGTGATAGGTCGCTGGGTGCTTCGGAAGGCTGCGCTGGTGCTTCGCTGCTGGGCGTCGGAGCGGGCTCGGGGTTATCACGGCGTGATAGGGCGCGGTTGGCTGCGGCCTTGTTCTGCCTCGCCTGGGCTCGCGCGTCGGCCTTCTCCCGCTGTTGTTCAGCGGTGAGGTTGGAGAGGTTGCGGACGTCCTCGACCGTTCTGCGGCCGGCGACGAGGTCGGCTTGGAGGGAGGGATCGAGGTCGAGGATGGAGAGCTTGGAGGAGATGGTTGACTGGCCGATCCCGAGCCTTTTGGCTGCCTTGTTCTGGGAGCCGTAGAACTCGACCAGTTTCTTCAGGGCGTGTGCTTGCTCGAGGGGGTTCATGTCGTCGCGGTGGACGTTGGCGACGAAGGCGGCTTCCAGGAGGGACTCGTCGGTGGAGACGAGGTCGTTGTTGATGGATACCCGGATGGTGTCCACGCCCGCACGGCGTGCGGCTTCGAGTCGGCGGTGACCGTCGATGACGATGTAGCGGGCGCCGTCGTCCACGTCGTTGGTGCGCTGTGGGCGCTCGGCGAGGTAGGCGTCGAGGGTGGCTACCGTGATGGCATTGACTAGGCCGATCTCGCGGATGCTGTCAGTCAGTCCGTCGAGGTCGCGCAGTGCCTCGCGGGGGTTGTCCGGGTTTTGGCTGATCAGGTGGAGGCTGAGTTCCGTGGGGTCGGGTACGCCGGCCGTGGGAGCTCCGGTTGCGGCGCCGATTGCGGCTCGGCGGGCGCTGATGGGCCGTGCCTGGGCGAACGACGCTCCGGCACCGAGGTTTTTGGCCTTGCTCACTTGCTGATCTCCCGGGCGAGGGCTCGGAGGGCGACGGACTGCTCGCATCGCGGCGCGTAGGCGAGCAGGGGCTGCTTGGCGCGGACGGCTTCCTTCTGTTCCTTGAGGTCACCGATGACGCCGACTACACGGGGATCCTTTATGTCCATCCAGGACTGGAGGGAGGAGGTGGCGATGTAGCCGCGGCGGGCGTCGTAGTGGTTCACGACCAGGCCGAGGTAGTCGACGTCGAGGGCGAGGTCGTTACGCATGTCCTCGATCTGGGAGGTGAGCAGCCCGTAGGCGTCGGCGCTGCTGTCCTCGGCTTGGACGACGATGAGGACACCGGAATTGCCGGGGACTTCCTGGGGGCGCCTGCGTCCGTAGTAGGTGGCGGCGTCCATGCTGAGGCCGAGGCTGGGCGGGCAGTCGATGAGGATGACGTCGTAGTCGGCTTCGACTGCGTTGAGGGCCCGCTCGAGAGCTGCCTCCCGGGCGCGTACGGATGCGAGGCGTACGTCGAGGAGGAAGGCGTCGGCGCATGCGGGCAGGAGGTGCAACCGTCCGCTGAAGCGGTCCCCGTCGATGGGGACGATGAGGTCGCTGAGGTCGCCCTTCGCGTCCCCAGCCATGTGGTTGGTGAGGGAGTCACCATCCATGGGCAGGGGTTCGTGGCCAAGCTGCTTGGTCAGGTGGCCCTGCGGGTCGAAGTCCACGAGCAGGACGCGCTGGCCGAGTCCGGGCAGGTCCTCGAAAGCGAGCGGGTCGTTCGTGCGGTCGTCCTCGTCGAGAAGGGCAGCGAAGTGCTTGGAGACGCGGACGGGCACGAGGCTCGTGGAGTCCTCTGCCAAGGCCTCTCCGGTCCCGGCCGTGATGGCGGTCTTTCCAACTCCGCCCTTCTGGTTGCAGACGACGATGCGTCGCACGATCTCCGGCCGCTTCACGGCGGGGGAGGGGTGGCTGTCGAGCCAGACCTGCACGGACTGGGCAAGTCCTTGGATGAGAGAGACGCCGCGGCTCTTGCAGTCTGCGCGGAAGCCGGACCACTGCTCGGCGGGCAGGAAGGTCGCGAAGGATTCGGCGCCCGAAGTATCGATGGGGGAGAGGTTGGATCCCAGTCCCCGCCAGGCGGTGATGCCGGCTTCGACGGCTTCCTGCATGTCGATGCCATGTTGTACGGCACGGACCTTGAGTTCTTGGCGGAGCCAGGAGGGCAGCTTAGAGACGACCTTCTCCCGGTCGCCCCTGGTGTCAGGTGACGTCATGCAAGTCACTGTACTAACGTCAAGCGCTGACTGACACGTTGACACGTTAGTTAGCTTGCATTTGATGCTTTCGGGTTATCACGCCGTGATAACCCGTTGAGCGGCAGCTGCCACCGATGGGGCCTATCACGGCGTGATAGGCCCGCTCGACTCGAGTCGCAAGACCTCCGCAACTAGACGGCGGATCCTCGACGCCGGCCGACCCAGGCAACGAGCACCGTAGGCCACCACCGGGGCGGAGCCATCACGGCGTGATAGCCGCTCTAGCAACTGACCGGTGGGGGAGTGGGCCCCTGCTTTGTGGGGGTCATGAAGGTTCGGTCCTCCATCTGATCCCTCGTAGGGCACCGCAGCCATCGCCAGCAGAGGGCCACCGGCCATGGGGGGTGGGGGTACCTATCCCGCCGTGATAACCCAACCGGTCAGAGGTCGTCGACGTAGGGCGGCCACAGCGGGCCCCGGAAGCAACGGCGGGGGCACGCGACCACCAAGCTCGGGAGCTCGGCCGATGGAGCGTCGTTCAGAATGGTGCTTCCCGAGCGGCCCTGGGCTATCAGAACGTCGGGGTTGTAGCGGTCTGAAGCGGGCTTCGATGGGTTGGCCCAGAAAGCTTAAGTCGGGGTTCCGCGCAACCCGAGTTGTTCCGCGCCATCCCAACCTCCTCATCCACCAGTTCGTGCAGGCGGAGTGGTCCTCGAGGACCACCGGGAGCTGTGGCCCGGGGGCTGCCCGGATCGAACGCAAGCACAACCAAGGGGGGATCGAGCGCGCTACGTCCAGGGACGAAGCGCGACAGCATTGCGACGGCAGCAATAGCTGCCAGGACTATGCCGTCCCCTAGCAGCCTGGCGGCCCAGCTGCGCCCGATACGGCCGCTGTTCGGCGCTTCACCTGACATACCCGAGGGTCAAATCCCGTGTACGGCCTCCTGGCGGCCTGTCAGCGCCTCCAAGGTCCGGACACACCAACTGCTGGCAGATCGGCCGCCCAAGACCCAACTCTGGGCGTCGCATATCTGTCATACATGAGGTTTTGTCCAGTTTCTCGAATCAACCAAGCGAAGTTGCGAGAACCCACGCGCACGTGGGCTTATCACGCCGTGATAGGCCCACGGCAGTGGGAGGCGGACCGTGGGCCGTCCAGCACGGCTACCCATTAGCTGCGGGCAGCGGGCTTCTGCTGCACCTCAGCCCCAGCGGAATAGCGCTGCAGCCAAGGCACCCCGTCCAGTCGGGTCTAGTGAGGCTTGCCCCCTGTTTGGTTTGGCGTTGGCCTGCTGGCGGGGGATCGGCCGTACATACAGTTGTCGGTGTCGTTGCCCGTATTGGCCTATCACGGCGTGATAGGCCAGCCGGGAGATCCCGTGCTCCCTACGGTGGCTCTGCTTCCTGTCGCTTGGGCGCTCGAGCCGTCGCCAGCCGCAGGCCGCAAGTCCTTATCAGCAATTGCGCCTGTGGGGGAGTGGGGGCTGGCGAGCTGTCGGGTGCCGGGAAACAGCTTCGGCCCCGCCATATGGCGGGGCCGAAGCGTGTCTCGAAGAGCGAGGGGAGGTTGTTAGTTGGTCGTCCTCCACATGCGGAAGAGCCGGTGTCCGGTATGGCCTAGCGCGACGATCGTGAAGATCGTGAAGATGACAAGCTGCACGTGGTCGAGGGCATCGCCATCGTTCCGATCAAGCGTTGTCACGCCTATCAGGACCCACACGCCCCACGTCTTCCATACAGGCCACTTGTCATCGTCAGGCATCAGAAGCGTCCTCTCCATGACCTGTACGTGTATCGAGGCCAGTACCGCGGCGTGAAGGAGTTGTAGGCGTAGGCCAGTCCGTTCCACGCGAAGCGCTTGGTGTGGCGGTACACGTTGCGTCCATACCAAGCGGTGTCACTGACCCCAGCGACGCCAAGTACGCTCCACCCGCAGCTCGCGGCCCCACGCCACGAACGCACGCAACGCCGTGAGTTACGGAGCTTGACGGCACGTCGGATACTCGACACTCGTCCAAAGCTCGAGACTCCGACTCCGAACATCACGGCCGAGTGCAGCATGTCAGCGCTGGCATGGCGCTGCCGATGCTTGCGCCACTTACGCACCCAGGAGACGGGGTTGTACCAGCGTTTGCCGTCGAGGTC
>NZ_LWBU01000072.1 GCF_001646665.1 Streptomyces noursei
GGGAGAGGCGGGTGGGGGGGCGCACGGCGGCCGGGGCCCCGCGGCCCGGGCCGGCGGGCGGGGGGGGGGGGGGGCAGCGCGGCATCGGCTCGCTGAGCGCGGGGGCGGCGGGCCGGGGGGGGGACGGGGCGGGGGGACCGCGCCCCGGCCCCCACCAGGGGCGGCGGGGGGGGGGGCGCTGGAGGGGGAGGGGGTGGGGGGGGGCCCCCGGGGGGGCGC
>NZ_LWBU01000073.1 GCF_001646665.1 Streptomyces noursei
CGCCCCCCCCCGTCTTTCCGGCCCGCCGCCGGGCCCCCCCGCCCGCGCCCCCCCCCCCCCCCCCCCCCCCCACCGAGCCGCCCGCCCCCCCCCCCCCGCCCCGCCCCGCCCAACCCCCCCTCCCCCCCCCCCCCGCCGGCGGCCGCAACCTGTTCCGGGGCCCTTACCCCCTGCCCCCGCCCCCCCCCCCCCCCCCCCCGCCGGCCCTACCGGGAGTGGGCTAAGGCCGCCCTGGGGCCGCTCCGGCGGATGACCGTGCGCCCCGGGCCGCTCACGCGCGCGGTACCACCCCGCCGCCCGGAGGGGCCGGCGGCGGTGCGGC
>NZ_LWBU01000074.1 GCF_001646665.1 Streptomyces noursei
ACGCGCCGGCGGCTACGGCGGTGGTCATGCGGGGGGCGGGGAGCTTCAGCCGGTTCTTGCGGGCGGAGGCGGGGCCGGGGCGTCCGCTCGGGGGGGAGAGGGCAGCGGGGGGCTCGGGGTCGGCGGGGGTGGTCTCTGGCTGGGGGGGGGGGGCTGCGGCGCGGGGCCTGGCGGGGGGTGTGGCGGGGTGGGGGCGGGGG
>NZ_LWBU01000075.1 GCF_001646665.1 Streptomyces noursei
GGCCAGCGGCTCGTCCAGGGGGTGGGCGGTGGCCAGTTCGGCGAGACCGGCGAGGGCCGCCTCGGCGTGGCCGAGCGCGACGTCGGCGGCTAGCCGGTCCCGGCGCGCCTCGGTGCGGCGGCGCTCGGCCCGGACGGCGAGGGGGTCGCCGTCCCGGTCGGGCAGGTCGGCCAGGGCGGGCCCGCGCCACAGCCGCAGCGCTCCGTCGAGCAGGCGGGCGGCGGGCCCCGGGGCCCCCGCCCGCCGCGCGGCGGCCGCCCCGGGGGCCCGCCCCCCGAACCGGAACAGGGCGACCTCGCCCGGCCCGGGGGCCCCCCCGACCCCCCCGGGGGCCGGGAGCGGCCCCCCCGCCCCCGCCCCTCCCGTCCCAGCAGCAGACCGCGGGCGTTCAGGGCGGCGAGGAGGAGACCGGCGGTGGCGCCCGGGGCCCGGCCGCGGCCCGGGGCGAGGTCGTCCGCCCACAGGGGGGTCAGCAGCAGGCTCAGGCCCAGCCGGTTCGGGGGGAACCCCGGGCCCGCCCGCCTGCTCTCCGCGTCCAGCGGTTTCACC
>NZ_LWBU01000076.1 GCF_001646665.1 Streptomyces noursei
ACGTCGACCTCGTTCCCGGGTTCACCAGAGACGTGTCCGGGCTCGGCCACCACGGGACGGGGGATCTGGAGGTGCAGCTCCGCACGCTGAGGGACGTGGAGCGGGCTCAGGATCTGTTCCGGGCGAGCTACGTGGCGGCGTGATCGCGTGCCGGCTTCTCGGCGTTACGCGCCGCGTCGTGGCTGGTCTGGGGGCGTCGGGAGGTGCCTTTCGACGAGCGGGCAGGGCATGGCGGTGGGCTACTAATGGT
>NZ_LWBU01000077.1 GCF_001646665.1 Streptomyces noursei
CCCCCGCCCCAGCCCCCCCCCCCCCCCCCCCCCCCCCCCCCCCCCCCCCCCCCCCCCCACCCCCCGCGGCAGCACCGGCCCCCCCCCCCCCAAGCCCCCCCCCCCCCCCCCCCCCCCCCCCCCCCGCCCCCGCCGGCGGCGGGCGGGCCGGCGGGGGGAGGCGCCGGGCGCGCCCCCCGGCCCCCCGCGGGGGGCCGGCGGGGGGGGTGGGGGCGCCCCCGGGGGGGGGGGTGGGGGGGGAGGGGGCGGGGGGGGGGGGGGGGCGGGGGGGGGCGGGGGTGTGGGGGGGGGGGGCCGGGGCGGGGGGGGGGGGGGGGGGGGCTCT
>NZ_LWBU01000078.1 GCF_001646665.1 Streptomyces noursei
TCAGCGAAAGCGGGGGCGCCCGCCCTCGGGGCGGCACGGGGAAGGTCGTGTGGTTCACCCTCCCGCCCCCCCCGCCCACCCCCCTGCCGATACCGCCTCTTCCCGTGTACGGCGCCGCCACCACCGGCCCGTTCACCGGCACGGTCCCCTTCGGGGACGCCGCCGACGCGGCGGACGCGGTCCGCGAACGGGCCGTCGCCCGGCCGGCCGTCGCCGGCTGACGGAGCGGGGGCCACGGCGGGTCCACCGTCGCGGGCCACCGGGACGCCGGCCACCGCCCCTCGGGGCGCCGGCAGGTGTCCGTCGCGCGGGCCGCCGCGGCGGGGGGGGCGGGG
>NZ_LWBU01000079.1 GCF_001646665.1 Streptomyces noursei
GCCCCCGGCCCCCCCCAGAGGTCCGCCCCCCACCCGGGGAGGGCCGCCAGGCCCCCCCGTTACCTGTTCCCCGTCGCCGCCCACCACGCCCCCCCGGGGGCGGCCCCCCCCCCCCCCCCCCCCCCCCCCCCCCCACCCGCCCCCGGGCCGCCCCCCCGCACCCCCCCCCCCCCCCCCCCCGCCGGCCCCCCGCCACGGCCCCCGCCCCCCCGGCCCCCCCCCCCCCCGCCCCCCCGCCCCTCCGGCGCCCCCGCCCCCCCGGGCACCCCCCCGCGCCCGCACCCGCGCCCGCGCCCACGCCCGTACCCACGGTCTCCCCCCAGCACGCCGCCGCCCCGGCGCCGGACCACCCGCACGCCCCG
>NZ_LWBU01000080.1 GCF_001646665.1 Streptomyces noursei
GAGCTGCTGAGCCTCCCGTCCACGGCCGGCGCGGCCACCGGCGGGGGCGCCCGCCTCCCCGCCGCCCCCCCCCCCCCCCCCTCCCCCCCCCCCCCCCCCCCCGCCCCCCCCCCCCCCGCGCGCCCCCCCCCCGCCTCCCCTCCCCCCCCCCCGGGCGCCCCCCCCCCCCCCCCCCCCCCCCCCGCGGCCCCCCCCCCCGCGGTGGCGGCCCCCCCCCCCCGCCGGCCCCCGCCGCCCCCCGGGGCCCCCCGCCGGGCCCCCCGCGGGGGCCGCGTCGCGCCCCCGCCCCCGCGGGCCCCCCCCCCCCCCCCCCACCCCCACCCCCCACCCCCCCCCACCACCCCCACCCCAACCCACCCCCCCCCCCCCCGCGCCCCCACCCCCACCCCACACCCCCCCCCCCCCCTCCCCGCCTACCCCACCACCACCCCCGACCCACCCCCCGCCCCCGGCGCGGCACGGGCCCACCACCCACCACCA
>NZ_LWBU01000081.1 GCF_001646665.1 Streptomyces noursei
ATCTGATGAGCCTCGACACCGGAACGGCCGAGGGAGCGACTGAGCGCCCGGCGCCGCGACGAGAGCACCACCCCGCGCGAAGGAGCGACCGAGCGTGACCCTCGACACCGTCAAGCATGCGACCGAGACCCCTGATGTCGAGCAGCCGTGGGCCGAGCTCGGTCTGAAGAAGGACGAGTACGAGCGGATCCGGGAGATCCTGGGCCGGCGCCCCACGGGGGCGGAGCTGGCGATGTACTCGGTGATGTGGTCCGAGCACTGCTCGTACAAGAGCAGCAAGGTCCACCTGAAGCAGTTCGGTGAGAAGGCGCCGGAGAACGATGCGCTGCTCGTCGGCATCGGTGAGAACGCCGGTGTGGTGGATGTGGGTCAGGGGTATGCGGTGACCTTCAAGGTCGAGTCGCACAACCACCCTTCCTACATCGAGCCGTACCAGGGTGCGGCCACCGGTGTGGGCGGCATCGTCCGCGACATCCTCGCCATGGGTGCCCGTCCGGTCGCGGTGGTGGACCCGCTGCGGTTCGGTGCGGCCGACCATCCCGACACCAAGCGTGTCCTGCCGGGTGTGGTCGCGGGTATCGGCGGCTACGGCAACTGCCTGGGGCTGCCGAACATCGGCGGCGAGGTGGTCTTCGACTCCTGCTACCAGGGCAACCCGCTGGTCAACGCCGGCTGCATCGGTGTGATGCGGCACGAGGACATCCACCTCGCCAAGGCGTCCGGCCCGGGCAACAAGGTCATCCTCTACGGCGCCCGCACCGGTGGTGACGGCATCGGCGGTGTTTCCGTGCTGGCCTCGGAGACCTTCGATGACACCAAGCCCACCAAGCGGCCGGCGGTGCAGGTCGGTGACCCGTTCCAGGAGAAGCTGCTGATCGAGTGCACCCTTGAGATCTTCAAGGAGAAGCTCGTCGCGGGCATCCAGGACCTGGGTGGCGCGGGCCTGTCCTGCGCGACCAGTGAGCTCGCTTCGGCGGGTACGGGTGGTATGCGGGTGGAGCTGGAGACGGTGCCGCTGCGTGATGCGTCGCTCTCGCCGGAGGAGATCCTCATGAGCGAGTCGCAGGAGCGGATGTGCGCGATCGTCGAGCCGCAGCACGTCGACCGTTTCATGGAGATCTGCGAGAAGTGGGACGTCATCGCCACCGTCATCGGTGAGGTCACCGACGGCGAGCGGCTGGAGATCTTCTGGCACGGCGAGCAGATCGTGGACGTGCCCCCGGGCACCGTCGCCCACGAGGGCCCCACCTACCACCGCCCCTACGCCCGCCCCGCCTGGCAGGACGCGCTCCAGGCCGACGACGCGAACAAGCTGCCCCGCCCGCAAAGCTCCGAGGAACTGCGCGAGCAGGTGCTGAAGCTGGTGGCGCATCCGAATCAGGCGTCGAAGGCGTGGATCACCGATCAGTACGACCGGTTCGTGCAGGGCAACACGGTGCTCGCGCAGCCCGAGGATTCGGGCATGATCCGGATCGACGCCGACACGAATCTGGGTGTGGCGATCGCCACCGACGGCAACGGCCGGTACGCGAAGCTCGACCCCTACACCGGTGCGCAGTTGGCGCTGGCGGAGTCGTACCGCAATGTCGCCGCCTCCGGCGCGAAGCCGCTGGCGATCTCGGACTGTCTGAACTTCGGCTCGCCCGAGGACCCGGCGGTGATGTGGCAGTTCGCCGAAGCCACCCGTGGTCTCGCCGACGGCTGCCAGAAGCTCGGCACCCCGGTCACCGGCGGCAACGTCTCCCTCTACAACCAGACCGGTGAGGTGGCGATCCACCCCACCCCGGTCGTCGCCGTCCTCGGTGTGATCGACGACGTCAACCGCCGCACCCCCATCGCCTTCGCGGAAGAGGGCCAGCTGCTTTACCTGCTGGGCGACACGCGTGAGGAGTTCGGCGGCTCGGCATGGTCCGAGGTCGTCCACGGTCACCTCGGCGGCCTGCCGCCGGCGGTGGACCTGGACCGGGAGAAGCTGCTCGGCGAGATCCTGATCGCCGCTTCCCGCGACGGCATGATCGACGCCGCCCACGACCTGTCCGACGGCGGACTGATCCAGGCCGTCACCGAGTCCTGCCTGCGCGGCAACAACGGCGCCCGCCTCATCGTCCCGGACGGGCTGGACGCCTTCACCTTCCTGTTCAGCGAATCGGCCGGCCGCGCGGTCGTCGCCGTCCCCCGCAGCGAGGAACTCCGCTTCACCGACATGTGCGGCGCCCGCGGCCTGCCCGCCACCCGCATCGGCGTCATCGACGGCAACACCATCGACATCCAGGGCCAGTTCACCATCCCCCTGGACGAGCTCCGCCACGCCCACGAAGCAACCATCCCCGGCCTGCTCGCATGAACGAGCCGAAGGCTGTGACCGTCTCCCGCGGGAGGACGGTCACAGCCTTCGGACGGCGGTCAGGGGATCAGCACCCTCCGCCCCACCAGGCGGTGGCCGTGCCGGGCGATGCGTCGCACGACGTCGACCAGCAGGGTGCGTTCGACCTCCTTGATGCGTTCGTGCAGCCGGGACTCGTCGTCCTCGTCCCGGACCTCGACCACGCCCTGGGCGATGACCGGGCCGGTGTCGACGCCGTCGTCCACGAAGTGCACCGTGCACCCGGTGACCTTGACGCCGTACTCCAGTGCGTCGCGGACGCCGTGGGCGCCCGGGAAGCAGGGCAGGAGGGCGGGGTGGGTGTTGATGACCCGGCCGCCGAACCGGGCCAGGAAGTGCTTGCCCAGGATCTTCATGAAGCCGGCCGACACGATGATGTCCGGCTCGTACGCGGCGACCGCCTCGGCGAGCGCCGCGTCCCACGCGTCACGGGAGTCGAAGTCGCCCACCCGGCACACGAAGGTCGGCACCCCCGCCCGTTCGGCCCGTGCCAGACCGGCGATGCCCGGCCGGTCGGCCCCGACGGCGACGACCGTCGCCCCGAAGCCGGCCGGGTCGGCGGCGGACGCGTCGAGAAGAGCCTGGAGGTTCGTACCGCCGCCGGACACCAGGACGACCAGGCGGGCACTCGATGTCTCTCGGAGTGTCATGACAGGGCGTCCACCAGTGCGTCCCCGCGGAGGGTGCGGGAGATCCGCACCTCCCGTCCCTGCCGCTCCCGGGAGAGCAGACCGGCCTGTTCCAGCTGCCGGCAGTGGTACGTCACCGTGCCGGCGGTGCAGTGGAGCATGTCGGCCAGCGTCCCCATGGAGACGGACTGCGTCCCCTTGCGGAGGATGACCGCCCTCAGCTCGCCGAGCGTCAGCGCCAGCGGATCGGCCGACGACGCCTCCTCCGGGTCGGCGCTCCCCCGCAGCAGCCGGCCGAGACCGGCGAGGGGGTACCCGATGTGGGCGTGCCCGTCCGGGTCGACGCGATGGACGCACGCACGTGTCCCGGAGACGAGAGGCGTGAGCGTCATCCTGCGCAGCGGGGTCGCGGGTGTCCGCGGCGCGTTCGCCGGGAGCACGAGATTGCCGTCCGCGAAGGAGATGCGGGGGCTGAGGTCGGCGAGAACCGCGCCCATCGCCCCGGTGACGGAAGCCACACCGATCCGCCCGACCTCCCTTTCGAGGAATGGTTTACTCCGCTGCCACAGCTCGGCCAAGGAGGCCCATACCGCGCGGGCCATAGCGGCGTAGGCGATAAGAAATCGAGACGGATTGTCGATGACTTTGCGCCATACCGGCGGTACTTTTCCGTCATACAGTCGGCCGAGATCGGCGAGCAGCACCTCGGGTGCCGTCTCGGCAATTCTCTGGGTCTCCTCACGGACGCTTCTGCCACCCTCGTCCCCGCTCATCCAGAGAAGGCGGGGAACATGAAGGGTGCCGGTCGAGGTGAGGGGCCCGGCCACGTCCGACAGGTGGTCCGGGCAGGCCGCCCTCAGCGACCTCCGCCAGCCCGCCGGCACTCCCTGCGGCACCCCGAAGGTGTCGGCCAGCAGGGAAAGAACCGACATACCGGGCTCAATAGATACGGATACTGGTATGTCCACACGTGCGCCTACCTGAAGTCGGACGATTTCGTCCACTTCGCTCCCCCGTTTTTCAGTGTTCAGCGGTGACCCGCATGCGATCCGCATGCCGAGGAAGCACCCTCGGCACACCAGGTGTTGCGACCTCGAGGATCTGTCAGTTCGGCGATCTGCGCACCGCGGCCGCTGCCGTGAGCGGCCCGGGCGACCCCGGACGCGGGGCAGGGCCTCCGGCCCCCGGTCCGCCGTCATGGCGCCGGGTCCGGCGGGAAAGGAACGTGCGCATGGTGCTACCTACCCTGCCGAAGCGAATGAGTGCACAGATCGGGCGAGGGCAAGGCACGACACCGTCCCCCCGCACGGCGATCCTCGCCTTCGATCCTTACTCAGCGCCCGGCCGAAGGGCCATCCGAATAGGTTGCCTGATGTTACATTGCACATCTGTGAAGCGGCATCAGAGGTGCGCATCGGCGCCCAATTGCGGCCAAGCCGAGCCAAAGGCTCCCTGCGATTGGGCGAAGGGCCTGTATCGCCAAGCAGTAGTTGAAGGCGATATCTTTATTGATGCCATACCGGATTGCTTGCGGAAACTTCAACTGCTCGTCATGTCCGGCGAGGAGGACGGGCCGGCCCGCGCGGTGCCGCCCCCCGTCGCCGCCGAGGCGGCCCTCCGGCCCCTGGAGGAGGCGATGGCGCGGCTCCGGCGGGAGGCGTCGGAGATCCGGGCCGCCGTGGCGGCGTACGACTCCGTGTACTCCGAGGGCAGGGGCCGTACGAGGGAGAGCCTCACCGTCGTGCACGGCAAGCGCGCCATCCACCACGCGCTGGAGGCCGCCGCGCACAGGTGCGCCACCGAGGTCCTCGTCGCCCAGCCCGGCGGCGGCCTGCCCGCCGAACTGCTGCAGCGGGGCCTCGCGCTGAGCCTGCCGCTGCTCGCCCGGGGGGTGCGCCAGCGCACGCTGTACCAGCACTCCGCACGGACCCACAAGCCGACCCTCACGCACGTCGAGCAGCTCCTCGAGCACGGTGCCGAGGTCCGCACCCTCGCCGAGATGTCCGACCAACTCATCATCTGCGACGAGGACGTGGCGTTCCTCCCGTCCGCGGAGGACGGGGGGCGCGCGATGCTGATCGCGACCCACCCGGACCTGGTCCGGTACCTCCGGGTGATGTTCGAGCGCTCCTGGGCGCAGGCCGCGCCGGTCGACCCGTCGGCGTCCCGGCGGCCGGACAGCCCGTTCATGACCGACCTCCAGCGGACGATCCTGCGGGCCGTTGTCGAGGGCGAGACGGACGAGCGCATCGCCCGCAGGATCGGCCTCAGCCGCAGGACCGTGGTGTCCCACATCCGCAAGGTCGCCGAGCACTTCGGCAGCAACAGTCGCGCCCAACTGGGCTTCCTGCTCGCCGGTTCCGGCCTCCTCGACGACGGCGTCGCCCCCGCGGGCGCTCCGGAGCCCTCGCCGGGCCGCGCCCGCCGGAGCGCCTCGGGCGGCGCGGAGGACGGTGCGGAGGACGGCGCGGAGGACCGCGCGGAGGACCGCGCGGAGGGCGGCACCGCGCCGCACAGACCGGCGTCGCCCTTCACGTCCGACTGACCCGCGCCGGCTCGCTCCCCCGCGCCGCCGGGCCACCCGCACCCGGGTGGCAGCGCTGGCCGCCGGGCGATCGCGCGCACGTACGGTGCCTCACCCGGGAGGGGTGTCCGCCGCCCTGTCCGGCGGCCGCGCCCGCCCCGGCGCACGCCCGCCGCCGCTTTTCCCTGCGGCCACCGGGAAGTGACGCTTCTTCACCTCTGCGCAGCACTGTCGTTTTGCCCTGGTTGAGGCGGAGCCGATTATGCGACGCATTACCAACTCTTTACGCGGGCCCTCCGCAACCTCTCCCGCCCCCGGAGCGGTTGTCACAGCGTCCGATCGTCGGACAGGCACCACCGTCGAACGACCTCCCCCGTCGAAGGAGCACCATGTCCCTCCCCCTGACCCGCCGGATCGCCCGTGCCGCGCTGCTGGTCGCAGCAGGCGCAGCTCCCGTGGTCGGTGCGGCCGGCTCCGCAAGCGCCGTGGACCTCCCCAAAGCCCCCGAGCTGGGCGGCGTGAGCAGCCTCGACACCGCCTCGGCGACCGAGACCGTCAGCGGCGCCACCACCAGCACGACCGGCACGGTCCGCGAGGCCGGCGGCAAGGCGGTGCGGCAGGCCGTGCCCGCCGCCGGCGAGGCCGTCGCCGGGGCGAGCGGCACCGCGACCCCCGCCGCCGAGAAGGCCGCCGGTGACGCGGCCGGCGCCGCCGGCGGGCTGGTGACCGGCGCCGCGGGCGCCGCACCCACCGAGGCGCTCGCCGGCGGCGTACCGGCGGACCTGCCGGTGCGGACCCTCCCGGCGCTGGGCGCGTAACCGCCCGCGGCAGCGCGAAGGGCCCGGGGAGTCACCCTCCCCGGGCCCTTCGGCATGCGTGGCCCGGCCCTCAGCCCAGCCGCTTGACCGCGGCCTCGACCCGCTCGTCGGTGGCCGTGAACGCCACCCGGACGAACCGCTCGCCCGCCGCGCCGTAGAAGTCACCGGGAGCGGCCAGGATGCCCAGGGACGCCAGGTGGGCGACGGTGTCCCAGCAGGGCTCGTCGCGGGTCGCCCACAGGTAGAGGCTGGCCTCGCTGTGCTCGATCCGGAAGCCGTGCGCCTCCAGCGCCGTGCGCAGCGCACCGCGCCGGGCCGCGTAGCGGGCGCGCTGCTCGGCCACGTGCGCGTCGTCGCCGAGCGCCGCGACCGTCGCCGCCTGCACCGGCGCGGGCGTCATCATCCCGCCGTGCTTGCGGATGCGCAGCAGCTCGCCGAGGACGTCCGCGTCACCCGCGATGAAGGCGGCACGGTAGCCGGCCAGGTTGGAGCGCTTGGACAGCGAGTGGACGGCGACGATCCCCTCGTACGACCCGCCGCACACGTCGGGGTGCAGGACGGAGACGGGGTCGGCCTCCCAGCCGAGCTCCAGGTAGCACTCGTCGCTGAAGACCAGGACGCCGTGCTCGCGCGCCCAGGCGACGATCCGGATCAGCTCGTCCTTGGGGACGACCTTGCCGGTCGGGTTGGACGGCGAGTTCAGCCACAGCAGCTTCAGCCCGGCCGGGTCCAGCTCCGTCGGGTCGTCGTAGACGACGGGGGTCGCGCCGCACAGCCGGGCGCCGACCTCGTACGTCGGGTAGGCGAGCCGCGGGTACGCCACCGTGTCGCCGGCGCCCAGGCCCAGCTGGGTCGGCAGCCAGGCCACCAGCTCCTTGGAGCCGACGACCGGCAGGACGTTGGTGTGCGCGACGCCGCGCGCGCCGAGGCGCCGCTCGCACCAGCCGGTGAGCGCGTCCCGCAGCTCGGGGGTCCCCCACACCGTCGGATAGCCCGGCGAGTCCGCCGCGGCCACCAGCGCCCGCCGGACCACCTCGGGAACGGGGTCCACCGGGGTGCCGACGGACAGGTCCACGATGCCGTCCGGGTGGGCCATGGCCGTCTTCTTGTACGGCTCGAGCCTGTCCCACGGGAAGACGGGGAGGCGTGAGGAGACGGGGGAGGACACGGTGCTCGCTTTCTTCTGCGTCAGGGGTGATACGCGTCGGTCCCGTACAGCGGCGGGGGCCGTACGGGACCGAGGATGCGCTATCAGCCGTTCTGCGGCGGCAGGGCGGCGATGAACGGGTGGTCGCGCTCGATCAGGCCCAGCTTCGAGGCGCCACCGGGCGAGCCGAGGTCGTCGAAGAACTCGACGTTCGCCTTGTAGTAGTCCTTCCACTCCTCAGGAGTGTCGTCCTCGTAGAAGATCGCCTCGACCGGGCAGACCGGCTCACAAGCACCGCAGTCGACGCATTCGTCCGGGTGGATGTACAAGGACCGCTGGCCCTCGTAGATGCAGTCGACGGGGCACTCCTCGATGCATGCCTTGTCTTTGACGTCGACACAAGGCTGCGCGATGACGTAGGTCACGCTGGTCGTTCCTCCTCGGTAGGGCTGTGTGCGCGGGAGCGCGGCGTCGTCGATGCCCGCACCTAGTATCTCCGTTCTCGGGACGGAACCGAACAGGAGGGGCGGACACAGCTGTGGAATTCACTGCGGGCGGACGGCTGGAGGTCCGGATCGACCCCTCTGACGTGGGTAAACGAGTCTCCGTCCGCCGGTTGAGCGACACCGGAGCACGGCCGGAGACGTTCACCGACACGGTCGGTGTTCTCACATCATGGACCGGCGGTGTGCTGCTGATCACACGACGGACCGGCGAAACCGTCCGCATCGCGGAATCGTCGCTGGTCGCGGGCAAGGTCGTGCCTCCCGCGCCCGCCCGCCGCAGGGGCCCCGCGGCCGGGTTCGAGGAACTCGCGAGGGTGACCGCCCGGGCCTGGCCGCCGGTGGAGGCCGAACCGCTCGGGGAGTGGACCCTGCGGGCGGCCTCGGGCTTCACGCGCCGGGCCAACTCGGTGCTCCCGCTCGGCGACCCGGGCATGCCGCTCGACGACGCCCTGGCCCGCGCGCGTGCCTGGTACGAGGAGCGGGGCCTGCCCCCGTACGTCCAGGTGGCGACCGGCGCGGAGGGCACCCAGGAGCCGCTGTGCGCGGCGCTGGAGGAGCGGGGCTGGCGCCGTGAGGTCACGGCGGAGGTACGCGTCGGGGGCCTGGCCCCCGTCGGTGACCTGGAGCCCGGTGACGTACGGCTGTCGAGGTCGGTCGACGAGGCGTGGCTGCGCCGCTACAACCGGTCGGGCGTCCCCGGCCCCCACGTCCTGGGCGTCCTGAACGGCGGCCCGTCGGTGTGGTTCGCCTCGGTGCCCGGTGCGGGCGGTGTGCCCGCCGCCGTCGGGCGGTGCGTGGTCGACGGGCGGTGGGCCGGTTTCATGGCGGTCGAGGTGGATCCGGAGCAGCGGCGGCGCGGCCTCGGCACCGCCGTGATGGCGGCGCTCGCCCGGCGGGCGCTGGAGGAGGGCGCGTCCGCGGCCTGGCTCCAGGTGGAGACCGACAACCGGGCCGCCCTCGCGCTGTACGAGGGGCTGGGCTTCGCGGTCCACCACCTCTACCACCACTTCCGATCTCCCGAAGCGGGTACGTGAGGCGTATGCACACCACCGAGTGGCGCCGCCGGTTCGCCGAGGAGGCCCGCGAGGAACGGCCCGACCTCGCGGCGCTCTGCCTGCTGGTGGGCGCGGAGGCGGACCCGGCGCTGGGCCAGGCCGGGATGGACGCCGCCGAGATCGAACTGGACCGGCTGGCCGGGCTGCTGCCGTACGGGCTGCGCGGCCCCCGCTCGTGGGTCACCGCGCTCGCCGGGCTCCTCGGTGAGCGGTGCGGCTTCCACGGCACGCCGGGCGACTACCAGCGGCTGGACTCGTCGCTGCTGCACGAGGTGCTGCGGCGGCGCCGGGGTCTGCCCATCCTGCTGTCCGTCGTCTGGATCGAGGTGGCGCGGCGGGCGGGCGCCCCGGTGTACGGGGTGGCGCTGCCCGGGCACTTCGTGGTCGGCTTCGGCGATCCCGGGGAGGGGGTGCTGGCGGACCCGTTCGCCGGCGGCCGGGCGCTGACCGGGGCGGACGCGGAGCTGCTGGTGGCGGGGGCGACGGGTGAGCGTCTGCACCCGTCGATGCTGACGCCCGCGGACCCGTTGCAGATCGTGCAGCGGATCCTCAACAACATCCGCGCCTGGGCCTCGGTGCGCCCCGAGCGCTCGGACGTCGCCCTGTGGGCGGTCGAGCTGTCGCTGCTGATGCCCGCGCACCCCGCCCGGCTGCGCTACGAGCGTGCGCAGCTGCTGGTCCAGCGGGGCGACTTCCTGACCGGCGCGGCGGAGATGGACGCGTACGCCGAGGTGGTGGCGCCCGTCGAACCGGCCGTGGCGGAGTCGGTGCGCCACCGCGCCCGGGCGGCCCGCGCGCGTCTGAACTGACGCCGGCCGCCCGGGGCCGGCGGGCGCCGGCGCGGGCGGTCGGCTCCTGCGGGGTCAGTCGCGGTCCACGTGCCGGCGTACGACCTTGCCGGTCCTCGCGTCGACGTCGTACGTCGTCTTGTTCCAGTCGCCGGTGGTGACCACGTCCACGGACCACACGGCGTCGTCCGGCTGGAGGGCCGTGACGGTGCCCTTCGTCCGGCCGGTGGCCGTGTCGGCGGCCTGCCGCGGGGTGACCGTGGCGGCGGCGAGGCGGGCGGTGAGTTCCCGCTTGTCGTCCTGGTCCTGGCCGGGGTCGACGCGCGACTCGGTCACCTGGCCGGAGACGGCGTCGACGCGCACGGTGTGGAGGGTGCCGTCCGGGGCGGCCACGGCGGTGTCCCACTCGGGGGTGCGGGGGCCGGCACCGGGGCTGGCGACGGTGGGGCGCGCCCACCGCAGTTCGATCTCGGTGAGTCTCCCGTCCCGTACGCCGGCGACCGCCGTCCCGGCCGCCTTGTCCCACGGGATCTCGGTGGCCTGGATCAGGGCCTTGCGTTCGGCCTGGTCGCGGGTGGTGCGGCGGGGCGGCGCGGTGGCGGTGGCGGTGCCGGGCGCGGAGGGCGCGGCGGCGGTGACGCGCGGTTCGTCCGCGTTCCCGCAACCGGTGAGGAGCGGGGCCGTCGCGGCGGCGGCGCACACGGCGACGGCGGCGGGCAGACCGCGGAGGCGGAACTGTCGGGTCATGTCCGCACCGGTAACCCCCGCGGCGCCCGCGCATGCCGGGCCGGACTCACCCGAAAGGCCCCCCGCCCGGGAGGGGCGGGGGCCTTTCTCGGCGGGGCGGGGGCCGCGCGGGGCGCGGGCCCGGGGGGCCGGCCGGCGCCGGGGCGGGCCGACCATGGCCCGGTGGGTCAGCCCTGGGGGTCGAGCTCGATCGTCTCGGTGCGTTCGGCCGGGGTCTTGCCGAGCAGGGCCTTCTGCATCGCGTGGGCCACGTCGTCGGCGGAGACCTCGTGCTGCTTGCCGTCGCCCTTGGTGATCAAGACGCCTTCGAAGACCCCGTCGAGGAGCTTCTCGATCGCCTGCTTGTCGTAGACCTCCACCAGACGGCCGTTGATCGGCTTCATGGAGAGGATCTGCGGCAGCGACCTGGAGGGCCCGAACTGGATCTCCTTGCCACCCGCCCTGATCGTCACCCGTGCGGACATCGCCGGCTCGGCGAACTCCTTCATCGCCCGGTCCAGTTCGGCCTGGGTGATGGTCGGCTCCTTGGCGACGACGGGCAGTTCGACCGGGTTCGTCCGGCCCGTCTCGACCTGGGCGCGGTAGGCGTCCCGCACCGAGATCATCGAACGCTGCACGTCCAGGGCCTTGCCGGCCTTGCCCGGCACGGCGACCGCCTTGTCGGGCTCGAACCGGATCGTTCCCTCGGTGACCGAGCCGGACGTGCCCGCCAGGTCGGTCAGGGCGACGCTCAGCTTCTCCTCGTCGACCAGGATGACCGGCTGGGCGACCCGCTCGCCGCCGAAGAGGGACCCGATCACGGAGACCGGGTTGTAGTCGGCGCCCGCGGCGGCCCGCACGGTCTCCTGAGCGTCCAGGGACAGTCCGGCCTTCTCCGGGGACAGCTCCTCCTTCTTGCCGCCCACGCTGAGCTGGAGCGGGGCGGTCGCCCACTCGCCGAAGGCGGTCTCCAGCTTCTGCACCGCCTGCTCCTTGGTCCCGCCGCCGATGTCGACGCCGAGGACCGTGGTGCCCTTCGGCACGTCGGAGTGGTTGAGGAGCAGACCGGCGCCGTACGCGACGACCAGCAGGGCGACCGCCGCCACGCCGAGGAGGACCACCTTGGAGCGGCCCTTCTTCTGCGGGCGGGCGGCCGCGGGGGCGGGCGACGGCGCGGGGGCCGGGGCGGGCGGCGCGGGGGCGGCCGCGGGCTCCGGGCCGTCGAAGACATCGTCGTACGGCCCGGGGGCCGGGTCGGAGGCCACCTGCGCCGGGCCCGAGACGGGGAACGGCGAGGGAGAGCGGTGCTCCGGCGGCACCACGGGGATGCCGCTGGTGAGCGTGTCGCCGGAGACGTGGCCGCCGGCCGGCGGGCCCTGCTCGTAGGGCGGCTCGTAGTCCGTCTCGTAGCCGGGCTCGAACCCCGGTCCGGGCGCGGGCTGCTGCGGGGTCAGTACGGCGGTGTCGTCGGACATCCACGGCGCCCGGCCCTGTCCGGTGCCGCCGGGGACCGGGCTCATGGTGCCGGTCACCGGGCCGGTGGTCGGACCGTTCGGGTGCGCGCCGCCCGGGCGCGCGGGGCCGCCGGGCGGCGGCGCGTCGGCCGCCAGGTCCGCGAGGGAGCTGTGCGGGCGCGGCGCGTCCGGCGCCTGCGGACCGTTCGGGCCCTGGGGTCCGTTCGGGTTCTGCATGCCGCCGGGCGTCTGCGCGCCGCCGCGGGCCTGCACGCCGTTCGGGGCCGCGGAGGGGTGCGGAACGCCGCCCGCGGACGGCTGCGCGGGCTGCTGCTCCGGCGAGGACCCGGGCGCCGGGGCGGACTGCCGGTCCTGCGCGGGCGCGGGGGCGGACGCCGGGGGCTTGCGGGGGGCGAACCAGTCGCTGGCGGGCTTCTCCTCCGCCTGCGGCTCCTCCACCGGCTCCGGCGGCGCGGCCGCGGGCGGCCGCTCGGCGGTGGGCCGGGGAGCCGGAGCGGCTCCGGCGGCGGCCGCGTCGCTCTCGCTCACCGGCTTGCGCATGACGACCGGCGGGATCGGCCGCGAGCCGGGGATGTTGATCCGGATGCGGGTGGTCAGCGTGGTCTCGGTCCTGGGCTCGTCCGGCTCCGCGGCGGCGGCTCCGGTGCCCTCCTCCGGTGCGTCCTGCGTCGGGTGCAGCGACGGATACTGGCGCGATCCGTACGGCGGTGTACCCGAGGGGTACGCGGCTCCGCCGCGCCCCTGCGGGCCGGAGGACGAACTGTCAGTTTCACGACTCAAAGCAGGTTCTCCCGGTTGGCTCCGCCGCCCGCTCTTACACGTGCGGGCGCTCGGCGGCGCGCACCACCATACTGGCCACCGCCGCCGGGTATCCCCCGACCAGGGCAAGCCGAACGGTCATTCCGCCCCAAGTCAGGGCACGTCACGCCCCAAGTGCCCCGGATCGGTCGCCATGATGGGGAACCCGCGGGATCGTGGCGCACATCACAGCGACCACCATGCCGCCGATGACGTACACCAGCTCGGCGAGGCCGCCCCAGAAGACCTGGTCGCCCTCCGGGCGGCCGAGGCTCAGCAGCACCACGGCGAGCAGCCAGCCGGCGCCCGGCGCCATCACGCCGGTCTGCGTGCCGGTCGCGCGCAGCCCGCCGTAGAA
Organism: Streptomyces noursei; assembly: GCF_001646665.1. Lineage (GTDB taxonomy): Bacteria > Actinomycetota > Actinomycetes > Streptomycetales > Streptomycetaceae > Streptomyces > Streptomyces lavendulocolor. The sequence continues at coordinate 13,208 of NZ_LWBU01000081.1, forward strand.
GAGACCCGCACAGGCCGCCAGCGCCAGCAGCAACCCGCCCGGGAAGAAGGCCCCGTGGACCAGCGCGCCGGCGACCCCGACCACGGCGCCGAGCACGACCAGTCCGGCGTACGCGGCGATCCGCCCGGCCTTCGCACCGCCGCTCATGACGTCACCCCGGCGAACAGGTCGTCCTCGCGCCGGCCGGCCGGGGCGCCGCCGACTCCCCGTACCAACTGGTAGTACTCGGTGGCGAGGATGGGCTGGCCCAGGTCGTTGGAGAGCGCGAAGTAGTCGCCCTCCACGGCGATCTGCGTGGCGTGGGCGCGCATGGCGGCCACCTTCCGTCGGGCGTGGTCCGCCCCGCCGATCTCGGCGGTGACGAGGGTGTCGTCGACGACGCCGGGCACGTCGCCGACGTCGGCGGTGCGGGGGAAGACCCCCGCCGCCCGCAGCCGGGCGAAGCCCTCCTCGGCGACCGAGCGCGGCACCCGGTTCCAGTAGATCTTGTCGATCGTGTGCGGGCGGCCGAGGCCGGGCCGGAAGTGCGGCTCGGCGGCGAGGTCGGCGGCGCGCATCGCGACGCGGTGGGCCTGGATGTGGTCGGGGTGTCCGTACCCGCCGTCCGGGTCGTAGGTCACCAGGACCTGCGGCCGGACGGCCCGGACGATCTCGACGAGGTACGCGGCGGCCTCGTCCACGTCCGCGTTCCAGAAGGCGCCGTCGCGGTGGTTCTGCTCGGCGCCCATCATCCCGGAGTCGCGGAACCGGCCGGGGCCGCCGAGGAAGCGGTGGTCGATGACGCCCAGCTCCTTCATCGCGGCGGCCAGTTCACCGGCGCGATGGGGGCCGAGCCGGTCCTCCCGGTCGGGTGCCAGGTGGGCGAGGGCGGGCGGGATGACCTCGCCCTCCTCGCCGCGTGTGCAGGTCACCAGGGTGACCCGGGCACCCTCGGCCGCGTACTTGGCCATGGTGGTGCCGTTGTTGATCGACTCGTCGTCGGGGTGCGCGTGCACCAGGAGCAGACGACGGGCGGGGAGTTCCGTCATACGGACACTCTAAGAGGCCGCATCGGCGAACCCGCCGACGGTGAGCGTGCGTGCCGGGCGCCGGCGGCGGGACGGGGCTCCGGCGGCACCATCTAGAACTTGAGGCCGCCGATCATGCCCGCGACATTGGTCGTCAGCTCACTGATGGTCGGGGCGATGGAGGAACTCGCCAGGTAGAAGCCGAGCAGCATGCAGACGACCGCGTGGCCGGCCTTCAGGCCGGACTTCCGGATCAGCAGGAAGACGACGATCGCCAGCAGCACCACCGCCGAAATCGAGAGTGCCACGGCGGTTCACCTCCATACGTGTTCGTTCCGGACCGGGCAGGGCGCACGTGCCGGAGAGTACATACCCACCCGGCGCTACGGATCATAACTATCCGTTCCCACGCATCGATCGGTGCACGGCAGCACATGGGGGCGCACGACCGCTAGTTTCGGTCGTATGACCTCCAGGCAACAGCTCTCATTCCCCCGCCAGTACGCACGGACCCAGCGCTACACCCTCGGTGTTCCCCGGGCGTTCACCGTCTCGCCCGACGGATCCCGGGTGGTGTTCCTCCGCTCCCCCTCGGGTACCGACAGAGCGAACCGGCTGTGGGTGCTCGACCTGGACGACGGTGCCCGGGAGCGCGTGGCCGCGGACCCGGTGGAGCTGCTGGGCGGCGCGGACGAGGAGTTGTCGCCCGAGGAGCGGGCACGCCGCGAGCGCAGCCGGGAGGGCGCGGGCGGCATCGTGGGGTACGCGGTGGACGGGGCCGTCGAGTTGGCGGCCTTCGCGCTGTCGGGGCGGCTGTTCGTGGCGGAGCTGCGGGCGGGGACGGCGCGTGAGCTGCGGGTCCCGGGTCCGGTGATCGACCCGCGGCCGTCGCCGGACGGGCGGTACGTGGCGTACGTCGGCGGGGGTGCCCTGCGGGTGACGGGCGCCGGGGGCGAGGGCGACCGGGCGCTGGCCGAGCCGGAGAACGAGCAGGTCACGTACGGGCTGGCGGAGTTCGTCGCGGCCGAGGAGATGGGTCGTTCGCGCGGCTTCTGGTGGGCGCCGGAGTCGGACCGGCTGCTGGTCGCGCGGGCGGACGACAGTCCCGTACGGCGCTGGTGGATCGCCGATCCGGCGCACCCGGACCGGGAGCCGGTGAAGGTGGCGTACCCGGCGGCGGGGACGCCGGACGCGGAGGTGTCGCTGTGTCTGCTCGGTCTGGACGGAACGCGTACGGAGGTCGAGTGGGACCGTAGGCGCTACCCGTACCTGGCGCGGGTCCACTGGTCCTCCGGTGGGGCGCCGCTGCTGCTCGTGCAGGCGCGCGACCAGCGCACGCAGGCGTACCTGGCGGTGGACACCGGGACGGGAGCGACCCGGACCGTCCACGTCGACGAGGATCCGGATTGGCTGGAACTGCTCGGTGGGGTGCCGGCCTGGGCCCCGGACGGGCGGCTGGTGCGGATCGCCGACGAGGGCGGGGCGCGGGTGCTGGCGGTCGGCGACCGGACGCTGACGGGTGCGCAGCTCCACCTGCGCGGCGTGCTGGACGTGGGCGGGAACGACGTGCTGGTGGCGGCGTCCGCGGGCGAGGAGGCCGCGGCGGCGGAGATCGGCGAGATCCATGTGTACCGGGTCAACGAACTGGGCGTGGAGCGCGTCTCGGAGGGGCCCGGCGTCCATTCGGCCGTCCGGTCCGGGGCGGTGACCGTGCTGGCGTCGGCGCGCCCGGACGAGCCGGGGACGACCGTGCGGGTGCTGCGGGAGGGCAAGCCGGTGGCGGAGGTGGCGTCGTACGCCGAGCGGCCGGTGCTCTCGCCGCGCCTGACGCTCACCGAGGCGGGCCCGCACCGCATCCCGTGCGCGGTGCTGCTGCCGCGCGGGTACGAGGAGGGCGACGGGCCGCTGCCGGTGCTGCTGGACCCGTACGGCGGTCCGCACGGGCAGCGGGTGGTGGCGGCGCACAATCCGCACCTGACCTCGCAGTGGTTCGCCGAGCAGGGCTTCGCGGTGATCGTGGCGGACGGGCGGGGCGCTCCGGGGCGTTCGCCGGGCTGGGAGAAGGCGGTCAAGAACCGGTTGACGCTGGCGCTGGACGACCAGATCGAGGCGCTGCACGGGCTGGCGGACCGGTTCCCGCTGGACCTGGGCCGGGTGGCGATGCGGGGCTGGTCGTTCGGCGGGTACCTGGCGGCGATGGCCGTGCTGCGGCGGCCGGACGTGTTCCACGCGGCGGTGGCGGGCGCGCCGATGTCCGACCTGCGGCTGTACGACACGCACTACATGGAGCGGTACCTGGGGCTGCCGCAGGAGGCGCCGGAGGTGTACGCCGCGAACTCGCTGATCACGGACGACGGTCTGTCGGCGCCGGAGAACCCGGCCCGCCCGTTGATGCTGGTCCACGGGCTGGCGGACGACAACGTGGTGGCGGCCCACACCCTGCGGCTGTCGTCGGCGCTGCTGGCGGCGGGCCGGCCGCACGAGGTGCTGCCGCTGACGGGCGTGACGCACATGACGCCCCAGGAGCAGGTGGCCGAGAACCTGCTGCTGCTCCAGGTGGACTTCCTGAAGCGGTCGCTCGGGACGGCGTAGGCCGGGCGCCGGCGGGGCGGGGCGCGGACGTCCGCACGAGGAGGCCACGGGGCCCGGGGGTCCGGGAGGCCCGGGGGAGGCTCGCGCGGGACGGCGACCGGCCGGGGCGGCATCGCGCGCCCCGGCCGGTCCACGGCACCCGCACGGCCGTACGCTGTCCAGCCTGACGCGTCCGTATATCGGAACGGGGTCGCGCAAGTTGCGCCGGTGTTAACGGGATTGAGGGCGGATCAGCCCATTTGCCCCCGGGTGTCGCCCGGGACGACGCGCCTCTCCTCGGCGAAGTGGCAGGCCGAGTCGTGCCGCGCCGGGGTGTGCGTGTCGCGGAACGCGGCCGGGACGGCCAGCAGCGGCACCTCCAAGGCGCACCGCTCACGCGCCTTCCAGCAGCGGGTGCGGAAGCGGCAGCCGGACGGCACGCTGGTGGGCGATGGCACGTCGCCGGTGAGGAGGATCCTCTCCCGCTGCTCCCGGACCTCCGGGTCGGGCACGGGGACGGCCGACAGCAGCGCCTGGGTGTAGGGGTGCGTGGGGTGGTCGTAGATCTCGGTGTCCGTCCCCGTCTCGACGACCCGCCCGAGGTACATCACACCGACGCGGTCGGAGATGTGCCGGACGATCGACAGGTCGTGCGCGATGAAGACGTAGGCGAGGCCGAACTCGCCCTGGAGCTTCTCCATCAGGTTGACGACCTGCGCCTGCACCGAGACGTCGAGGGCGGAGACCGGCTCGTCGGCCACGATCACCTCCGGCCGGAGGGCGAGGCCGCGGGCGATGCCGATGCGCTGGCGCTGACCGCCGGAGAACTGGTGCGGGTAGCGGTTGATGTACTCGGGGTTCAGCCCCACCACGTCGAGCAGTTCCTGCACCTTGCGGCGCCGGTCGCCCTTGGGCGCCACCTCGGGGTGGATCTCGTACGGCTCGCCGACGATGTCGCCGACCGTCATCCGCGGGTTGAGCGAGGTGTACGGGTCCTGGAACACCATCTGGATGTTGCGCCGCACCGCCTTCAGCGCGCGCCCCGACAGCCGGGTGATGTCCTCGCCCTTGTAGAGGATCCGACCCGCGGTGGGCCGCTCCAGGCTGACGAGCATCTTGGCGACCGTGGACTTGCCGCAGCCGGACTCGCCGACGATGCCGAGGGTCTCCCCCGGGCGGAGGGCGAACGACACCCCGTCGACCGCCTTCACCGCGCCGATCTGCTTGCGGAACAGGACGCCGCGCGTGAGGGGGTAGTGCTTGACCAGCTCGCGGACCTCAAGCAGAGGAGGCATCGACCGTCTCCTCCCAGAAGTGGCAGGCGCTGCGCCGGTCCTGCGAGACCCGGTACAGCGGGGGCAGGTCGGTCCGGCACACGTCCCGGGCGCGCGGGCAGCGCGGGTGGAAGGGGCAGCCCGGCGGGATGGCGGTGAGGTTGGGCGGGAGGCCCTTGATCGCGTACAGCTCCCGGCCCTTGTGGTCGAGGCGCGGGATGGAGTCGAGCAGGCCCCTGGTGTAGGGGTGGGCGGGTGCCTTGTAGATGTCGTGGACGGGGGCGGTCTCGACGATCCGCCCGGCGTACATCACGGCGATCCGGTCGGCGACGTCGGCGACGACGCCGAGGTCATGGGTGATGAGGATCAGGCCCATGCCGAGTTCCCGCCGCAGTTCGGCGAGGAGTTCCATGACCTGGGCCTGGACGGTGACGTCGAGGGCGGTCGTCGGTTCGTCGGCGATGATGAGGGCGGGTTCCAGGGCCATCGCCATGGCGATCATGATGCGCTGGCGCATGCCTCCGGAGAACTGGTGCGGGTACTGGCCGACGCGTTCCGCCGCGGCGGGGATGCGGACCCGGTCCATCAGCTCCACGGCCCTGGCGCGGGCGGCCTTCTTCGACATGCCCCGGTGGACGACGAACATCTCGCCGAGCTGGTCGCCCACGGTGAGCACGGGGTTCAGGGCGGACAGCGCGTCCTGGAAGATCATCGCCATTTCGGCGCCGCGCACCGTGCGCCGGGCGTCCTCCTTGAGCGCCAGCAGGTCCCGGCCGCGGAAGAGGACCTCGCCGCCGCTGACGCGGCCGGGCGGTGTGTCGAGGATGCCCATGACCGCCTGGGCGGTGACCGACTTGCCGGAGCCCGACTCGCCGAGCACGGCGAGCGTCTCGCCCGCGTCGACGGAGTACGACACGCCGTTGACGGCCTTGGCCACCCCGTCCCGGGTACGGAACTCCACGTACAGATCGCGCACTTCCAGCAGCATGGTCGCCTACCGCAGCTTGGGGTCGAGGGCGTCGCGCACCGCGTCGCCGAGCATGATGAACGCGAGGACCGTGATGCTCAGGGCGCCGGCCGGCCACAGCAGCATGTGCGGCGCGTTGCGGATCTGCGGGGCGGCGTTGGAGATGTCGATGCCCCACGAGACGGTGGGCGGCCGCAGCCCTACGCCCAGGAACGACAGGGTGGCCTCCAGCGCGATGTACGTGCCCAGGGCGATCGTCGCCACGACGATGACGGGGGCGACGGCGTTGGGCCCCACGTGGCGCAGGAGCATCCGCCCGCCGCCGGCGCCGAGGGCCCGGGCGGCCTGGACGTAGTCGTGCTCTTTGGCGGTGATGACCGAGCCCCGGGCGATGCGGGCGATCTGCGGCCAGCCGAGCAGCACGATGAAGCCGACCACGGGCCAGACGGTGGAGCTGGTGACGACGGACAGGAAGACCAGGCCGCCCAGGACGACGGGGATGCCGAAGAACACGTCCGCGACCCGCGAGAGCACCCCGTCCCACCAGCCGCCGAAGAACCCTGCGAGCCCGCCCAGCAGGCTGCCGAGGAGCGCGGCGCCGAGGGTGGCGCAGACGCCGACGGTGATGGACGCCCGCGCCCCGTACACGGTCCGGGTGTACACGTCGCAGCCCTGGGTGTCGTAGCCGAAGGGATGCCCGGGGGCCGAGCCCTGCTGCGACTTGGAGAGGTCGCAGCGCAGGGGGTCGGCGCTGGTGAGGATCTGCGGCCAGATGGCGATGAGGACGAGGAAGACGATGAGCAGCGCGGAGACCAGGAAGACGGGGTTGCGGCGCAGCTGGTGCCAGGCGTCGGACCACAGGCTGCGCGGGCGGCCGGTGCCGTCGCGCTCCAGGGTCTCGGCCTCGCTCATGGCCAGGTCCATGGCGCCGCCCGCGCCGGTCGGGGCGACGGCCTCCTTCGGGTTCTGGTACGGGTCGGGCTCAGGCATAGCGGATCCTCGGGTCCAGGACCGCGTACAGCAGGTCGACGAGCAGGTTCGCCACCAGGAAGACGATCACCAGGATCGTCACGAAGCCGACGACGGTGGGGGCGTTGTTGCGGAGGATGCCCTGGTAGAGCTGGTAGCCGACGCCGTGGATGTTGAAGATCCGCTCGGTGACGATGGCGCCGCCCATCAGGGCGCCGATGTCGGCTCCGATGAAGGTGACGACGGGGATGAGGGAGTTGCGCAGGAGGTGGCGGGTGATGACCCGGTGGCGTGGCAGTCCTTTGGCGACGGCGGTGCGGACGTAGTCGGCGCGGACGTTCTCGGCGATGGAGGTGCGGCTGAGGCGGGTGACGTAGGCGAGGGAGACGAGAGCGAGGACGACGCCCGGGAGGATCAGCTCGTCGAGGCGGGCCTCGGAGGAGACCGAGGGCCGCACCCAGCCCCATTTGACGCCGAAGAGGAACTGCAGGAGGTAGCCGGAGACGAAGGTGGGGACGGAGATGACGACGAGCGTGAGGACGAGCAGCCCGGTGTCGAGGGGGCGGCCGCGCTTCAGGCCGCTGACGACGCCCAGCGTGATGCCGACGACGATCTCGATGACGATGGCGACCAGGGTGAGGCGGAGGGTGACGGGGAAGGCCGACGCCATCAGCTCGGTGACCGGCTGGCCGTTGAACGCGGTGCCGAAGTCGCCCTGGAAGATGGCGCCCATGTAGAGCAGGTACTGCTTCCACAGCGGCTCGTCGAGGTGGAGGTCCTCGCGGATGCGGGCGGCGGTGGCCGGGTCGGGCGCCTTGTCGCCGAAGAGGGCCGCGACGGGGTCGCCGAGCGCGTACACCATGAAGAAGATGAGGAACGTGCTGCCGATGAACACCGGGACCATCTGGAGCAGCCGCCGGATCACGTAGCGTCCCATGGGGGCTCCCGTGGTGGAGGTGGCGGGGGTCAGCCGACCGTGATCCGGTCGTAGACCGGGACGCTGAACTGGTTGAGGGCGACGTCGGAGAGCCGTTCGGAGTAGCCGGCGCTGCCGTTCTGGTACCAGAGCGGGACGGCCGGCATCTGTTCGGCGAGGATCTGCTCGGCGGCCTGGAAGTCCTTCACGGCCGTCGCCTCGTCGGCCTCGCGGTTGGCCTTGTCGACGAGGGCGTCGAACTCCTTGTTGCTGAACTTGCCGTAGTTGGAGGACCCGCCGGTGTAGTAGAGCGGCTCCAGGAAGTTCTGGATCAGCGGGTAGTCGGCCTGCCAGCCGGAGCGGAACGGGCCGGTGAACTTGTAGGTGGTCTGCTGGTTGCGGAAGTCGGCGAAGGTGCCGATGGGGTTGACGGTGCAGACGGCGCCCCGGCCGAGCGCGTTGTTGACGCTGTTGCAGACGGCGTCCATCCAGGCGCGGTGGGAACCGGTGTCGACGTTCGAGGTCAGGGTGACCTTGCCGCCGGGCAGGCCGCCGCCCTCCTCGATGAGCCGCTTGGCCTCGGCGGGGTCGTAGGTGCAGGCGTCGCCGCAGATGTCCTTGTAGCCGCCGTCGGCGCCGAGGGCGGGTGAGGTCCAGTCCTTGGCGGGGGTGCGGGTGCCCTGGAAGATCTGCTTGGTGATCTCCTCGCGGTTGATCGCCATGGACAGGCCCCGGCGGACCTTCTCCGTCCCGGCCTTGTTCCACTCCGGGCGGTAGAGCGGGAAGACCAGCGTCTGGATGATGAGGGCGGGCTGGTTGATGTAGCGGTCGCCGAGGTCGTTCCGCACGTTCTTGAGCTGCTGCGCGGGTACGTCGTCGACGAGGTCGAGGTTCCCGGCGATCAGGTCGGTGTAGGCGGTGTTGTTGTCGGTGTAGACGATGAGGTCCACGCCGCCGTTGCGGGCCTTGTCCTCGCCGGTGTAGCCGTCCCACCGGCGCAGCTTCATGCCGCTGCCCCGGGTGTACGACTCGACCGTGTAGGGGCCGTTGCCGATGGGCTTGGCGAGCCAGGCGTCGTGGTCGGTGAAGAACACCCGGGGCAGGGGGACGAAGGCCTGGTAGCCGAGGGTCTCGGGCCAGGTGGAGAACTTCTCCTTCAGGGCGACGGTGAAGGTGCGGTCGTCCTTCACGACCAGGCCGCGCATGGTCTTCGCCTTGGCGGGCCCGGAGGCGGGGTGGACGTCCTCGTAGCCGACGATGTCGCTGAAGAAGGGCGCGTTGGCCTGCTTGTTGTCGACGTGGGCGCCGTAGTTCCAGGCGTCGGTGAAGGACTTGGCGGTGACCGGTTCGCCGTTGCTGAACTTCCAGCCGGACCTGAGGGTGATGGTGAAGTTCTGCGAGTCGGTCGTCTCGATCTTCTCGGCGACCGTGTCGCGGGCCTCGCCGGTCTTCGGGTCGTACCTCTTCAGGCCCCGGAAGATCATGTCGAGGACCTTGCCGCCCTGGACCTCGTTGGTGTTGGCCGGCTCGATGGGGTTCTGGGGGTCGCCCCAGGAGGAGGTGAGGATGCCGTCGGCGCCGCCGGCCGCGTCGCCGCCACCACCGCAGGCGGTCGCCACGAGGGCGACGGCCGTGGCGCAGACGGCCCACTTGGCGTGCCTGGTGGCTCGGCGCATGGGTGCCTCCCGTGGTCGTCGGCGCGGTCGGGCCGTTACGGCCCAGGCCCACATACCACCGCATAAGGTGCACCGGTGCACGCTGTACCCACCCGTCCGTGCACCGCACCACCCGCATGCGCGACCCCGCCCCCGGCCCGCCCACGGCTCCCGGCCCGGGGGCGGGGATACGCAAAGGTGCCCCGGCCGTTTTCGGCCGGGGCACCTCTTTCGTGCGTACGGACGCGTCACGCCGCGTGGACGACGTCCTTCTCCTCGGCGAAGTGGCACGCCGACTCGTGCGCCGCCGGGGAGTCGGAGCCCTGGAAGCGCTCCGGGATCGCCAGCAGCGGCACCTCGGTGGCGCACTTGTCCTGCGCCTTCCAGCACCGGGTGCGGAAGCGGCAGCCGGACGGCGGGTTCGCCGGCGAGGGGACGTCACCGGTGAGGATGATCCGCTCCCGGCCCTCGCGGGCCTCGGGGTCGGGCACCGGGACGGCCGACAGCAGCGCCTGGGTGTAGGGGTGCGTCGGGTGGTCGTAGATCTGCACGTCGGTGCCGATCTCCGCCATCTTGCCCAGGTACATCACACCGACGCGGTCGGAGATGTGCCGGACGATCGACAGGTCGTGCGCGATGAAGAGGTAGGAGAGGTTGAACTCGTCCTGGAGCTTCTCCATCAGGTTGACGACCTGCGCCTGCACCGAGACGTCCAGCGCCGAGACCGGCTCGTCGCAGATGATGATCTCCGGGTTGAGCGCCAGGCCGCGGGCGATGCCGATGCGCTGGCGCTGACCGCCGGAGAACTGGTGCGGGTAGCGGTTGATGTACTCGGGGTTGAGACCGACCACGTCGAGCAGTTCCTGCACCTTGCGGCGCCGGTCGCCCTTGGGCGCCACCTCGGGGTGGATGTCGAAGGGCTCGCCGATGATGTCGCCGACCGTCATCCGCGGGTTGAGCGAGGTGTACGGGTCCTGGAACACCATCTGGATGTTCCGGCGGACCGCCTTCAGCGCGCGGCCGGACAGCTTGGTGATGTCCTGGCCCTTGTAGAAGATCTCGCCCGCGGTCGCCGTCTCCAGCATCATCAGCAGCTTGGCGACCGTGGACTTGCCACAGCCGGACTCGCCGACGATGCCGAGCGTCTCGCCCTGGTACAGGTCGAAGGAGACCCCGTCCACGGCCTTGACCGCGCCGACCTGCTTCTTGAACAGGATGCCCTGGGTCAGCGGGAAGTGCTTGACCAGGCCGCGCACCTGCAGGATCGGCTCGCCGCGCTCCACCGGGGCCTCGATCGCGGCGACGGCCGCGGTCTCGGTGGCCGCCTCGACCGTCTCCACCTCGGTGACGTTCGGGGTCGCGTCCACGGCCTCGTCCTCTTTCCTGAGCTCAGCCATGGATCGTCTCCTTCCAGAAGTGGCACGCGCTGCCGCGGCCGGGCAGCTCGCCGCCGTCCTGCTCGGTCACCGACACCAGGGCCGGGACCTCCGTACGGCAGATGTCGGTCGCCTTGGGGCAGCGCGGGTTGAAGGCGCAGCCCGTGGGGATCTTCATCAGGTTGGGCGGCAGGCCCTTGATCGCGTACAGCTCCTGGCCCTTCTGGTCCAGGCGCGGGATGGAGTCGAGCAGACCACGGGTGTACGGGTGCGCCGGGCGCTTGTACAGGTCGTGGATGGGCGACTGCTCGACGATCCGGCCCGCGTACATCACCGCGATCTTGTCGGCGACGTCCGCGACCACACCGAGGTCGTGGGTGATGAGGATCAGACCCATGTTCTCCTCGCGCTGGAGCTCCGCGAGCAGGTCCATGACCTGGGCCTGGACGGTCACGTCGAGCGCGGTGGTCGGCTCGTCCGCGATGATCAGGTCCGGCTCCAGCGCCATCGCCATGGCGATCATGATGCGCTGGCGCATACCGCCGGAGAACTGGTGCGGGTAGTCGTTCACCCGTGCCGCCGCGGCCGGGATCTTCACCCGGTCCATCAGCTCGATGGCCCTGGCCTTCGCCTCCTTGCGGGACAGGCCCAGGTGCACCCGGTACATCTCGCCGAGCTGGTAGCCGACGGACAGCACCGGGTTCAGCGCGGAGAGCGCGTCCTGGAAGATCATCGCGATCCGGCGGCCGCGGATCTTGCGGCGCTCCTCGGCGGACATCTTCAGCATGTCCTCGCCGTGGAACAGGATCTCGCCCTTGGGGATGCGGCCGGGCGGCATGTCGAGGATGCCCATGATCGCCTGGGCGGTCACCGACTTGCCGGAGCCGGACTCGCCGAGGACGGCGAGGGTCTCGCCGGCGTCGACGCTGTAGCTCACACCGTTGATGGCCTTGGCGACGCCGTCCCGGGTGTGGAACTCGACGTGCAGGTCGCGCACTTCGAGGAGCGGAGCGCTCGTCGCGCTCGTCTTCTTGTCGATGGTGGTCAACGTACGCCCTCCTAGCGCAGCTTGGGGTCGAGGGCGTCGCGGACAGCTTCGCCGAGCATGATGAACGCCAGGACCGTGACGCTGAGGAACAGCGACGGGAAGAGCACCATGTGCGGGGCGCTCAGGAAGCGGTCCTGACCGTCACTGATCATCAGGCCCCAGGAGATGTTCGGGGACTGGACGCCGATGCCGAGGTACGAGAACGCCGCCTCGGCCGAGATGTAGACGCCGAGGTTGATGGTGCTGACGACGATCACCGGGGCGAGCGCGTTCGGCAGGATGTGGCGCATCGCGATGCGCCAGCCGCCGGCACCGAGCGCGCGGGCGGCCATCACGTAGTCGTTCTGCTTGTTGGTGATCACCGCACCGCGCATGATGCGGAACAGCTGCGGCCAGCCGAGCACCGCCATGATCAGCGAGACCGTGACGACGTTGCCGGTACCGAGCATGGCCAGCACGAGCAGACCGCCGAGCATGGTCGGGATGGCGAACCAGATCTCGGTGAAGCGGGAGACGAGGACGTCCAGCCAGCCGCTGCGCAGACCGGCGACCATGCCGAGGACGCAGCCGACCAGCGTGGTCAGCACGGAGGTCAGCACACCGACGATGATCGAGTTGCGGGTGCCGTAGATGGTCCGCGTGTAGATGTCGCAGCCCTGGACGTCGAAGCCGAACCAGTGCGCGCCGCTGGGCGGCACGACCGAGTTCGACAGGTCGCAGAAGCCCTTGGCGTACGGGTCGCCGCTGGTGAACAGGCCCGGGAGCGCGGCGATGACCAGCAGGGCGAGGATCAGCACGGCGGAGACCAGGAAGACCCAGTTGTGCATGAGGTCGCGACGGGCGTCGCTCCACATGCTGGCGACCCGCTCGGGCTTGTCCTTCTTCATGCCCTTGACGGCGCTGCCGGGCGCGGTCGCGACCGGGACCGCGCTCTCCTCGACGGTGGCGGAGGTGTTCTCAGGCATAGCGGATCCTCGGGTCGAGCACGGCGTAGAGCAGGTCCACGATCAGGTTGGCGGCGATGTAGACGAGGACGAGCACGGTGACGATGCTGACGACGGTCGTCCCCTGGCGCAGGTACACGGCCTGGTAGAGCGTGCCGCCGATGCCGGGGATGTTGAAGATGCGCTCGGTGATGATCGCTCCGCCCATCAGGGCGCCGAGGTCGACACCGAGGAAGGTGACGATCGGGATCATGGCGTTGCGCAGGGCGTGCCGCACGATGACCCGCGACCGGCTCAGACCCTTGGCGGTGGCGGTGCGCACGTAGTCGGCGCGCATCGTCTCCATCATGGAGGTGCGGGTCAGGCGGGTGATGTACGCGAGCGACGCGGAGGCGAGCACCACGGCCGGCAGGATGAGGGTGGTCATGTCCTCGGAGTCGTAACTGATGGGCGCGATGGCCCACTTGACGCCGAGCACCAGCTGGAGCACGTTGCCCAGCACGAAGACCGGGACGGAGACCAGGAGAAGGGTCGACAGCAGCACGACGTTGTCGAGGAACTTGCCGCGGCCGAGGGCCGCGAAGACGCCGGCGACGATGCCGACGACCGCCTCGACGGCGAACGCGATGGTCGCCAGGTTGAGCGTGACGGGGAACGTCTCGCTCATGATCTCGGCCACCGGCCGGCCGGTGAAGTCGGTGCCGAAATCGCCCGTCAGCACGCCCGAGATGTAGTACCAGTACCGCTGGTAGAGCGGGTCATTGAGGTGGTACTGCTCCCGCAGGATGGCGGTGATGTTCGGGTCTGCCTTCTTCTCCCCGGCCAGCGCCTGGATGGGGTCGCCGGGCAGCAGGAAGACGAGGCAGTAGATAAGAATTGTCGCGCCGAGCAGTACGGGTATCGCCTGCAGAAGACGCCTGATCACATAACGACCCATCAGGTCTCCAGTTGTACGGATACCGGGGAGGCACAGCCATGGGCCCCGGCCCGGGTGAGGGGTAATCGACAACGGGACGGCAGAAGGGGGGTGACGGGGTACACCCCGTCACCCCCACTGCTGTCAGGATCTCCCTGCGGAGATCCTTTGAACCGTCAGGCGGGGTTGACCGTGGTCCAGTCGATCTGGGTCATGTTGTCGATCCGCACGCCCGGCTTGAGGTTCTTGGAGAGGCCGGCGTTCAGCTTGTAGAAGTACACCGGGATGTACGGCATGTCCTTGAGGATGAGGTCGTCGGCCTGCTGGTAGGCCTTGATCGCCGCGTCCTCGGTGGTCGCCGTGTCACCCTGGTCGAGGAACTTCTCGACCTGCGGGTTGACGTAGCCCGAGTAGTTGGAGCCGTGCTCGATGGCGTCCTCGGAGAAGACCGGGCGCAGGTAGTTCTCCGGGTGCGGGTAGTCCATGGACCACGCCAGGCGGAAGGCGCCGCTGTACTTCTTGTCGCCGAGGTCGTTCAGGATGGTCTGGAACTGCTCGAACGGCTTGACGGTGACGTCGACGCCGAGGTTCTTCTCGAGCTGCGCGGCGACGGCCTCGATCCAGTCCTTGTGGCCGCCGTCGGCGTTGTAGCCGAGCTCCATCTTGTTGCCCGGCAGGCCGCCCGCGGCGTCGAACGCCTTCTTGGCCGCGGCCGGGTCGAAGGTGCAGGGCGCGCCGCAGGCACCGCTGCGGTAGCCCGGGACCAGCGGGTTGATGAAGTCGTCCGCGGGCGTACGGGTGTTGACGAAGATCTTCTCGGTGATCGCCTTGCGGTCGATCGCCTGGGAGATGGCCTTGCGGATCTCCGGCTTCGCGTAGACCTTGTTGTACTTGATCGGGAAGCCGATGTAGCCGACGCCCGAGTCGGTGCCCTGGATGTAGCGGTCACCGAGGTCCTTGGCGGCGGTGGTCATCGCGGACAGCGGAACGGTGTCCATGATGTCGACGCGGCCGCCGAGCAGGTCACGGTAGGCCGTGTCCTGGTTGTTGTAGATCTTGAACGTGACGCCGGGGATCTTGACCTCGGCCGCGTCCGGGTGCTTGTCGAACTTGACCGTCTTGATCTGCTGGTTGCGGACGAACTTGCCGTCCATCTTGAACATGCCGTTGCCGATGGGCGCGGTCTCGAAGCCCTTCGGGTCCTTGAAGAAGGCCTTCGGCAGCGGGTAGAACGCGTTGAAGCCCAGCATGGTCTTGAAGGCGCTGAACGGAGCCGTGAGCGTGACCTCGAGGGTCTTCTCGTCGACGACCTTCAGGCCCTTCATCTTGTCCGTCGCGGGCTTCTTGCCCTCGCCCGGGTTCAGGTCGGCGTAGCCCTCGATCTTGTTGTAGAGAGGGTTCGTCTCCTGCGTGTTGTCCTGGTTGGCGCCGTAGTTCCAGGCGTCCGCGAAGGACTGAGCGGTGACGGGCTCACCGTTGTGGAACGTGTAGCCGTCCTTGAGCTTGATCGTCCAGACCTTGCTGTCCTTGGTCTCGATCGACGCGGCCATGTCGAGCTGGGTCTCGTTCTTCTCGTCGTACCGCACGAGGCCGGTGAACAGGGCGTTCATGACCTCGGAGCCCTCGGACTCGTACGTGTTCGACGGGATCAGACCGTTCTGGGGCTCTCCGAGCTCCATCACGACCTGCTTGGCACCGTTGGCCTTGCTGTCGCTACCGCCACCGCCACAGGCCGTGGCTGCCAGGGCGACGACTATCGCGCCCGCGACCCACTTGGCGCTCTTGGCACCGCGCATGGGTTCCTCCTCATGAGTCCACTTGTCACTACAAGAGGGGCACTTCGAGGTGGTACGCCGACACCCCTGACGGCGATGACCCAAGTGCCCCGAGTGTGCTCGTGAGTCGGCGCTCCCCACAGCGCGTGACCCATTGACCCGAGCTCAATGGAGCCAACTATTAAGTACGTCCGGGCCGTAAACCACACTTAAAGGGTCTCGTTTTGGCAACATCACCAAGGCCCCGAAGACCGAAATCCGGACAAAGCGAGCACAGACAGACACCCGCGAAACGGACCGTTAACACATGTTCCGGAGAGCGACGGTCGATATCCGGACGCTTCGTCAGGGAAAACTCGTTGACGTGCCGCCGGCCGCAGCCACCGGGAAGCGGCCGGTGCGGGCCCCGCCGGCCGTTCTGGTAGGGGGCCCGCGGGTGCCCCCTGCCTGCCCGGCGCGGGGACAGCGAAAACTCCCCGCCGGGGAAGGGGATCAGCCCTTCCCGGACGGGGAGTTGACGGCTCGCGGGCGCCTCGGGAGCCGCCGGCGGCCCGTGGGGACCGCCGCGGGGGCGGCCCCGGTGGACCTCCGCGGGTCCGTGGCGAGGCGCCCAGGGCCCCTGAGGGCCCCCGATCAGCCGTTCTTGGCGCGGGATGCGGCGCGGGCGCGCTCGCGCTGGTCCAGGTTCACCTTGCGGATGCGCACGGCCTCCGGGGTGACCTCGACGCACTCGTCGTCGCGGCAGAACTCCAGGGACTGCTCGAGCGACAGCTTGCGCGGCGGGACGATCGCCTCGAACGAGTCGGCCGAGGACGACCGCATGTTCGTGAGCTTCTTCTCCTTGGTGATGTTGACGTCCATGTCGTCGGAGCGGGAGTTCTCGCCGACGATCATGCCCTCGTACACCTCGGTGCCGGGCTCCACGAAGAGGACGCCGCGCTCCTGGAGGTTCGTCATCGCGAAGGCGGTGACCGCGCCGGAGCGGTCGGCGACGAGCGAGCCGTTGTTGCGGGTCTGGAGCGTGCCGAACCACGGCTCGTGGCCCTCGTGGATGGAGTGGGCGATGCCCGTGCCGCGCGTCTGCGTCAGGAACTCGGTACGGAAGCCGATGAGGCCGCGGGACGGCACGACGAACTCCATGCGTACCCAGCCGGAGCCGTGGTTGGACATGTTGTCCATGCGGCCCTTGCGGACGCCCATGAGCTGCGTGACGGCGCCCATGTGCTCCTCGGGCACGTCGATGGTCATGCGCTCGACCGGCTCGTGGACCTTGCCGTCGATCTCCTTGGTGACCACCTGCGGCTTGCCGATGGTCAGCTCGAAGCCCTCGCGGCGCATCTGCTCGACCAGGATGGCCAGCGCCAGCTCACCGCGGCCCTGCACCTCCCAGGCGTCGGGGCGCTCGGTGTCCAGGACGCGCAGCGAGACGTTACCGATCAGCTCGCGGTCCAGGCGGTCCTTCACCTGGCGGGCGGTGACCTTGCGGTCCTTGACGGCCGCCTTGTTGTCCGCGCCCTTGCCGGTGGCACCCCGGCCGACCAGCGGCGAGGTGTTCGTACCGATGACCATCGAGATCGCCGGCTCGTCGACCGTGATCAGCGGGAGCGCGATCGGGTTCTCCGGGTCGGCCAGCGTCTCGCCGATCATGATGTCGGGGATGCCGGCGACGGCGCAGATGTCACCGGGGCCCGCCACCTCGGCCGGCTTGCGGGTGAGCGCCTCGGTCATCATCAGCTCGCTGATGCGCACGTTGGCGATGGTGCCGTCCCGCTTGATCCACGCGACGGTCTGGCCCTTGCGCAGCTCGCCCTGCTCGACGCGGAGCAGCGCGATGCGGCCGAGGAAGTTGTCGGCGTCCAGGTTGGTGACGTGCGCCTGGAGCGGGGCCTCCTCGTCGTACACCGGGGCCGGGATGTGCTCCAGGATCGTGGAGAAGAACGGCTCCAGGTTGGTGGAGTCGGCCGGGACCGTGCCGTCCTCCGGCTTGGTCAGCGACGCGATGCCGTCACGGCCGCAGGCGTAGACGATCGGGAACTCGATCTGCTCCTCGTCCGCGTCCAGGTCCAGGAAGAGGTCGTAGGTCTCGTTGACGACCTCGTCGATCCGGGAGTCCGGGCGGTCCGTCTTGTTGATGCAGAGGATGACCGGCATCCGGCGCTGGAGCGCCTTGCGGAGCACGAAGCGGGTCTGCGGCAGCGGGCCCTCGGAGGCGTCCACCAGCAGCACGACGCCGTCCACCATCGACAGACCGCGCTCGACCTCGCCACCGAAGTCGGCGTGGCCGGGGGTGTCGATGATGTTGATGGTGATGGGCGCCCCGCCGTCCTTGGGGTGGTACTTCACCGCCGTGTTCTTGGCGAGGATCGTGATGCCCTTCTCACGCTCCAGGTCGTTCGAGTCCATCATGCGGTCGTCGACCGAGTCGAGCTGGTGGGCGGCGAAGGCGCCGGCCTGCTTGAGCATGGCGTCGACGATGGTCGTCTTGCCGTGGTCGACGTGGGCGACGATGGCTACGTTACGGATGTCGTGGCGCGTGGGCATGAGTGGCTGGCGCTTCTCTCGGATCGTGGGTGCGGCGTCTCTTTGTTCCTCGTACGCCCGCCGGGCGGACGCGCCACGGCTGTGTCCATGGTACGGGGCCGAGGCGCACAAGGCTTCCCGGCCCGTCCGGAGAAGATCGAACAGGTGTCTGGCGGGGTGGGGGCGGAGGCCTGTACCGGGGCGGGTACGGGCCGGTTTCGCGGGGCTTGCGGTGGCGCTGGGGGTGCTGCGTGAGTGTGGCCCGGGTCATGGTCCGGAACGGAGCTTGCCCGCCGGTGACACCGGCGGGCAAGGGACTTGAGCGGATTCTGAGGTTGGCCTTACTTCCCCCGGAAGCCGATGTTCTCGTAGCGGGGGGTGGCGAACCCGAACGCCCCGGCGTTCACCACCGCCGGCCTGGCCGCCACCAGCTGCGGACGCTGGTACAGCGGGATGGAGCCGGCGGCGGCCCAGATCCGGGCGTCGGCCTGCTTCACCAGGTCACGGGCGGCGTTCTCGTCCAGCTCGGCGGCCGCCTGGTCGAAGAGCTGGTCGATGTGGTCGGTGCCCACCCGGGTGTAATTCTGCTCCACCAGCAGCGAGCCGTCGGCGGCGGGCCGGGGCTTGGCGAAGATCGGGCGGCCGTCGGTGGCCGGGTAGGCGGTGCCGGGCCACGAGTACAGGGCCAGGTCGTAGTCGCCGGCGGCGATGTGGTCCTTGAAGTAGCTGTCGTCGGGAACCTTGACGATCTCGGTGCCGATGCCGACCCGGCCGAGCATCGCGGAGATCCGCTCACCGACGGTGCGCAGCGCCTCGGAGTCCGGGCCGGCGGGCAGGACGAAGCGGAGCGTGAGCGATTCGCCGTCCTTGCCGAGCGGGCCGGCGGCGGCCGCGGGAGCGGCGGTGCCGCGCGGGGCGTAGGCGCCGGGAACCCCGCCGCCCCGGGCCTTGGGCACCTCCGCCGTGCCCCTGTCGGTGTCCCCCAGGGCCTCGGGGAGACGCTGCGCGTCCGCCTCCGCTTCCTCCCGTGCCCCGGTCCGCGCCTGGGCCTCGGCCTGGCGGTGCAGGGCGACGCCCTGGGCGGCCGCGGCGGGGGCGGGGGCCAGCACGTGCGTACCGGCGGGCCCGCCGTTGCCGCCGATGGCGGGCTTGTCGTCGCCGACGATGTACAGGCCCTCGCCGGACGGTACGTCGTCCTCCGCGCCGTTCTTCCCGCTCGCCGCGACGGGCCGGTGCGCGGCCGGCGAGGCCTGCGCGCCCGGTGAGGCCTGCGCGCCCGCCTTCGTGCCGTCCTTCGGGGCGGCCGGCTTGCGTGCGCCGCCGCGCGTCCAGCCCGCGTCGGCGAGGAGTTCCTGGGCCTCCTCGGTGTCCTGGCCGCCGAGCGCGCCGCTGCTGTCCGCGTACGCCTGCTGCCCGACGAGCGCGAGGTGGCTGCCGACCGGGTGGGCGGGCAGCCCGAGCGGCTTGAGGACCGCGTCCGCGAGCTCCTGCCGGTCCAGGGCCCGGGCGACCGCCCGCCGGACCCGCTCGTCGGAGAGGGGGCCGTTCTCCCCGTTCAGCGCCAGCTGCGTGTACGCCGGCTCCAGGGACTTGCGGACCACGTACCCGCGCAGCGCCTTCTGCTCGGTCGCGTACACCGCGAGCACCTGCCGGTTCCTTGCCCCCGCCGCCCCGGCGGGCCGGGCCTTCGCGGGGTCGCCGGCGGGCGCCGGCGGTGCGGGCTCGCCGCGCGCGGCGCCGCCCTTGTCCTTCGCCGCCCTGGCGATCCGGTCGGCCGTGGCGCGGTCCACCTCGGCGAGGTCCAGCGTGCCGGCGGCGAGCGCGGCGGCGCGGGCCGCGCGCGGGACGGCGCGCAGCTCGATCGTGTCGAGCTTGGCCGGCTGCCCCCACCAGCGGGGGCTGCGCACCAGGGTCGCGGTTCCGGCGCGGGCGTCGAGGCCCTTGAGCTGGAAGGGGCCGGCCGTCGCCGCCAGCTGCGTACGGGCGCCGTCGTTGAAGGCGGCCGGGGTCGCCATCACGTCCTTCGGGTACAGCGGGGTGAACAGGGCGCGCCAGTCCGTGTACGGCTTGTTGAAGGTGACCCGCACCTCCAGGTCCCCGGCGCCGCGCTCGATCTTCTCGATGCGCTCGTAGCCGGCGTTGCGGGCGGTCCAGTAGGCGGAGTCCCTGCCGCTGAGGGCGCGCCACTGCGCGACGAAGTCGGGGGCGCCGATCTCCCGGCCGTCGCTCCACACCGCCTGCTGGTTCAGCTTGTACAGGACGACCTGCTTGGGCTCGCGCTCGACGATCTCGGCGGACTCGAGGTAGTCGGCGTTGCGCTGGGGCCGCCCGCGGTCGTCGAGGGTGAAGAGGGTGGGCAGGACGGCCTGGGTGATGCGGGCGGTGGTGGCGTCGGCGTCCGCCTGGAAGGCGTTGAGGGTCGTCGGCATCGCGTCGACGGCCCACCGCAGGGTGCCGCCGTCGGTGACCTGGGCGCGGGCGGCGGGGGCGATGTCCTGCGGGACGGCCTTGGCGTCGACCTCCTCCTCGGGGGAGCTGCAGCCGCTGAGCACGGAGACGGCGAGTACGCCGGTGGTGAGGAGGACGGCGGACCGGAGTCTGCGGGAACGGGGGCCCCGGGAGCATGTCCTCCCCCGAGGGGTGCCGACGTGGGACATGTCTTGTACCTCTTCGTCCTGTTTTGTGGAATTTAGAGATGATCACACCTATTGCCCATACACTGAAAACGACCTGACGGCCTCCGTGGCGGCGACACGGCGGCATTCCGCGCGAACACCACCCGTGCGGCCCAAGGCCCGGGAGAGTGGAATCCGTGCACACGGCTTCACAATGGGGGATGTGACGCGCGACACTCTCAGGCGCGTGTTTGCCACCCGCTATTGCGGAAGTGAGGGCAATTCATGTCACTCGAAGACGATCTGACCGAGGTCAAGCGCCGTCTCGAAGAGCTGGCCCGCTCGGTCATCCAACTGGAACGGAACCTCGTGCGGCAGCGGGAGGGGCAGCCCGTCCCCATGGCGGTCGGCCGGCCCGACGGCCTGGTCACCATCTCGGACACGCCGTACGACAGCTCCCTGTGGACCGACTCGGACGACGAGGGCCTGGGCGCGCGGGACCGCCGGGCGCCCTGACGGGCACGGTGCCCCGGCCGCGCGGCGAGCGGCCGGGGCCCGGCACGCACGGAGTGCGCCGCCGCGCGGTCCGGCCCCGCGTGCGGGGCGGGCGGAACCTCCGCCCCGCGCCCCGGCTCGCCCGCCCCGCTCCCCTCCGGCGCCCCGCGGCTCCGGGCCCGCCAGGCCCCGCCCGGCACGCGCACACCCCGCTCGGGCTGTCCCTGCGTTCCGGCGCCGAGCACGCCGTCCCTCCCGGACCCGGGGGTGGCAGGTCCCGAGCGGGCCGTACCACCCGGCGCCAGGACAGCACACGGGCAGCGGACCCCCGGCCCACCGGCCCGCCACCCCGGCACCCCGGCACCCAGCCGGCAGCCGGCTCGCCGCACCCGGCACCGGCACGGCACCCCATCCCACCCCCGGCCGGCACGCGCCACCACCGGCGCGCGCCCTAGGAGACCCCGTTGGCCACAGGCACCGAACACCCGCCTCCCGAGACCGGTCCCGCCACCGCCGCCACCGCCCGCAAGGGCCGCGGCGGCGTCCACGGTCCCGCCCGCGCCACCATCGCGGCGGGCCACCTCCGCACCGACCGCTGGTGGCTCGCGCCCGCCGCCACCGCCGCCGGACTCCTGGCGTTCGTCGTCTACTCGACCTGGCGCGCCTTCGCGAACGCCGACTACTACGCGGCGCCCTACGTCTCGCCGTTCTACTCGCCCTGCCTCGCCGAGAACTGCGTGCCCATGAAGGGCGGCCCCAACTGGGAGATCTTCGGCAGCTGGTGGGGCCTGTCCCCCGCGCTGCTGATCCTGGTCTTCCCCCTCGGCTTCCGGCTGACCTGCTACTACTACCGCAAGGCCTACTACCGGGGCTTCTGGGCCTCGCCCCCGGCGTGCGCGGTCGCCGAACCGCACGGGACGTACACCGGCGAGACCCGTTTCCCGCTGATCCTGCAGAACGCCCACCGGTACTTCTTCTACGCCGCGCTGCCGGTCGCGGGCATCCTCACGTACGACACCGTGCTGACCTTCCGCGACGCGTCCTACGCGTGGGGCCACATGGGCCTCGGGACGCTGGTCTTCCTCGTCAACATCGGGCTCATCTGGGCGTACACCCTGTCCTGCCACTCCTGCCGGCACATCGTGGGCGGACGCCTCAAGCACTTCTCCCGGCACCCCGTCCGCTACCGGCTGTGGGGCTGGGTCGGCCGGCTGAACGCACGTCACATGCAGCTCGCCTGGGCCTCGCTGTTCAGCGTCGCCCTCGCCGACTTCTACGTGTACCTGCTCGCCGTCGGTGCTTTCGACGATCCGCGCTTCTTCTAGAAAAGGTGCTCACCGATGACGCAAGCGGAACGGCAGCAGTGGGACGTCGTCGTGGTCGGCGCCGGCGGGGCGGGGCTGCGGGCGGCCATCGAGGCGCGGGAGCGGGGCGCCCGCACGGCCGTCATCTGCAAGTCCCTGTTCGGCAAGGCCCACACGGTGATGGCCGAGGGCGGCATCGCGGCCTCCATGGGGAACGCCAACGCCGGTGACAACTGGCAGGTCCACTTCCGCGACACCATGCGGGGTGGCAAGTTCCTCAACCAGTGGCGGATGGCCGAGCTGCACGCGCGCGAGGCACCGGACCGGGTGTGGGAGCTGGAGACCTGGGGCGCCCTCTTCGACCGCACGAAGGACGGCCGCATCTCGCAGCGCAACTTCGGCGGCCACGAGTACCCGCGCCTGGCGCACGTCGGCGACCGGACCGGCCTGGAACTGATCCGTACGCTCCAGCAGAAGATCGTCTCCCTCCAGCAGGAGGACTTCCGGGACTGCGGGGACTACGAGGCGCGGCTGAAGGTCTTCCAGGAGTGCACGGTCACCCGCGTCCTCAAGGACGACGAGGGCAGGGTCGGCGGGACGTTCTGCTACGAGCGCGAGTCCGGCCGCTTCTTCGTCCTCGAGGCCCCGGCGGTCGTCCTGGCCACCGGCGGGATCGGCAAGTCCTTCAAGGTGACCTCCAACTCGTGGGAGTACACGGGCGACGGGCACGCCCTCGCCCTGCTGGCCGGCGCGCGGCTGGTGAACATGGAGTTCGTGCAGTTCCATCCGACCGGCATGGTCTGGCCGCCGTCGGTGAAGGGCATCCTGGTCACCGAGTCGGTGCGCGGCGACGGCGGGGTGCTGCGGAACTCCGACGGCGAGCGGTTCATGTTCGACTACGTCCCCGACGTCTTCAAGGACAAGTACGCCGAGTCGGAGGAGGAGGGCGACCGCTGGTACGAGGACCCGGACAACAACCGGCGTCCACCCGAACTGCTGCCGCGCGACGAGGTCGCCCGGGCGATCAACTCCGAGGTGAAGGCCGGGCGCGGCTCGCCGCACGGCGGGGTCTTCCTGGACGTGTCCACCCGCATGCCGGCCGAGACGATCCGGCGCCGGCTGCCGTCGATGTACCACCAGTTCAAGGAGCTGGCCGACGTCGACATCACGGCCGAGCCGATGGAGGTCGGCCCGACCTGCCACTACGTGATGGGCGGTGTCGCGGTCGAGTCGGACACCGCCGAGGCGATCGGGGTGCCCGGGCTGTTCGCGGCCGGTGAGGTCGCGGGCGGCATGCACGGCTCCAACCGGCTCGGCGGGAACTCCCTCTCCGACCTGCTGGTCTTCGGCCGGCGGGCCGGGCTGTACGCGGCCCGGTACGCGAGCGGCCCGGCCGCCCGCACACCGGTCCCCGACGCCCAGGTGCGGGCCGCGGCCGCGGAGGCGCTGCGCCCGTTCAGCGGCGCGGACGCGGGCGGGCGGGCGGAGAACCCGTACACGCTGCACCAGGAGCTCCAGCAGACGATGAACGACCTGGTCGGCATCATCCGCCGGGAGGAGGAGATGCGGCAGGCGCTGCGGAAGCTGGCCGAGCTGCGGCTGCGCGCCCGGGGCGCGGGGGTCGAGGGGCACCGGCAGTTCAACCCCGGCTGGCACCTCGCGCTGGACCTGCGGAACATGCTGCTGGTCAGCGAGTGCGTGGCGCGCGCGGCGCTGGAGCGCACCGAGAGCCGGGGCGGACACACCCGCGAGGACCGCCCGGCGATGGAGCGCGCGTGGCGGCGGGTGAACCTGCTGTGCCGCATCGCCGATCCCGATTCCGACGAGGGGCAGATCGCCCTGGAACGCACCACGACCGAACCCATCCGTTCCGACCTGCTCTCCCTGTTCGACAAGGAGGAGCTGGTCAAGTACCTCGCCGAAGAGGAGCTCTACGAGTGACCGGCTATGACGCGAGCTTCCGGGTGTGGCGGGGCGACCCGGACGGCGGCGCACTGAAGGACTTCACCGTCGAGGTGAACGAGGGTGAGGTCGTCCTCGACATCATCCACCGGCTCCAGGCCACCCAGGCGCCCGACCTGGCGGTGCGGTGGAACTGCAAGGCGGGCAAATGCGGTTCGTGCAGCGCCGAGATCAACGGCCGGCCGCGGCTGATGTGCATGACGCGGATGTCGGTGTTCTCGCGCGAGGAGGTCGTGACGGTGACCCCGCTGCGGGCCTTCCCGGTCGTGCGCGACCTGGTGACGGACGTGTCGTTCAACTACGAGAAGGCGCGGGAGGTGCCCTCCTTCGTCCCGCCGCCGGGCGTCGCACCGGATGAGTACCGGATGCAGCAGATCGACGTGGAGCGCTCCCAGGAGTTCCGCAAGTGCATCGAGTGCTTCCTGTGCCAGGACACCTGCCACGTGGTGCGGGACCACGAGGAGAACAAGACCGCGTTCGCCGGGCCCCGCTTCCTGATGCGCATCGCCGAACTGGACATGCACCCCCTGGACGCGGCGGAGGAGTCGGGCCTCGACCGCAAGCGCACCGCCCAGGAGGACCACGGGCTGGGCTACTGCAACATCACCAAGTGCTGCACCGAGGTCTGCCCCGAACAGATCAGGATCACCGACAACGCGCTGATCCCGCTGAAGGAGCGGGCGGTGGACCGGAAGTACGACCCCCTCGTCTGGCTCGGCGACAAGATCACCCGCCGGAGGTCCTGACCCCTCCTACGGGTGCCAGCCGGCCCGGTACGCCGCCCAGTCCCCCTCCTCGGCGGCGAAGTCGACGTACAGCGCGACGCCGAACCGCTCGCGGTCGCGGTCCGTGCGCCCCAGGCCCAGCCGGGTGCCGCGGACCGCGGCGGCGACCGTCTCCGCCGACTCGTGGTGCCCCAGGTCGTCCTCGTGGAAGAACGGCAGACCCATCAGCAGGTCGGTGTCCTCGGGCGTGACCTCCAGCGCCAGTGAGGTCTGCTGGGCGACATAGCCGCCGTACATCCCCTCCAGTGGCATCCAGGTGTCGTAGGACATCACGGCTATCTGGTCGACGCGGCGGGCCACCTCGCCGAAGAACTCCTGCGACCACCACTTCTCGCTGCCGCTCAGCGCGCCGTTCACCGCGTGGGCGGCCGGCAGCGGGTCTATCTGGTGGGCGGCGACGGACAGCGGCACCTTGCGGGCCCGGGTCACCTCCCCCAGGTCGTCCAGGAGCGAGAGGTAGTTCCGGTCGCCGGAGAGGAGGGGCTCCAGGTCGAAGTGGACGCCGTCGAAGCCCGCGTCCAGGATCTGCCGCGTCGAACGCACGACGGCCGCCCTGGAACCGGCCTCCTCCAGCCGCAGCCCGTCCGGACCCTCCGTGGCCAGCACGTCCCCGAGCCACGCCTGCACCCGTATGCCGGGCATGGTCCGGTGCACGGAGTCGATCAGCCACCGCGCCCTGGGGTAGCGCGCGGCGGGCAGCGTCCCGTCGTGCTCCAGCGGCCCGGCGTGGACGTACAGGTCCCGGATGCCGGTCCCCTTCACCCGGGCGGCGAACGCGGCGAGGTCCGCGTCCTTCTTCCGCCCGTCCACCCAGGCGTGGCCGAGCCAGATGGCGTCCTTGCCGCGCGTGGTGGTCCCCTCCTGGAGGTCGCCCGCGTAGTTCGCCCGCAGCGCCGCCCAGGCGGCGAGCGGGGGCAGCACGACCAGCAGGACGAGCACCAGGCCGATCCTCCCGGACCACCTGAGCCACCTGGGCCTCGACGACCCCGTCCGCCCCGCTCGCGCTACCCGCCGTACACGCAGCTTCACTTCCGACCCCCCGTCAGCCGTGCCAAGTGATCCCACCCTAGCCGCCATCACTGACAGTGACGTTCGGCGCCGGGTCGCGCACGGACGTACCCCGTCATAACCTCACGAACGTGACGCGGAGAGCCATCCGGTTCTGCCTCGCTGTCCTCCTCATGACCCTGGTGACGGCGTGGTGCCCGGTCCTGCCCTCCGTCACCCCCGACCCCGCCGGCCCCGCCGCCCCCGGTGGAAACGGCGGAAGCCCGGGCGCCGACCTCGTCCTTCCCGTGGCGCTGCTCGTCGCGGCCGGCGCGGTGGCCGCGTACACGTACACCAAGCGACGGCGGCGGACCGCCACCCGCACCACACCGCACGGCCGGCCCGGCCACCTCCCGCCCGCGCCGCCCGCCGTGGAGGAGCTGGACGCCCGCGCGCAGCGGGTGCTCGTCGACACCGACGAGGCCGTCCGCACCAGCGAGGAGGAGCTGGGGTTCGCCGTCGCCCGGTCCGGGGAGGAGGCGGCCCGGCCCTTCACCGAGGCCGTCGCGTACGCCAGGGGCGAGCTGGCCGCGGCCTTCCGGCTGCGGCAGCAGCTCGACGACGCGGTCCCGGAGGACGAGGCGGCCCGGCGCCGGATGCTGGAGGAGATCGCCGCGCGGTGCGGCGACGCCGGCCGGCGGCTGGACGCCGAGGCCGGGGCGTTCGACCGGCTGCGCGCCCTGGAGCGCACGGCGCCGCAGGCACTCGCCGCCGCCGGGTCGGCGACGCGGGAGGTGAGCGGGCGGGCGGACCTGGCGGACGCCGCGCTGGTCGCGATGTGCGAGCGGTACACGCCGGCCGCGGCCGTGCCGGTGGCGGACGGCGCCGAGCCGGCCAGGGACCGGCTGCTGTTCGCCGCGGCCAACCTGGAACGGGCGCGGCGGGCGGTGGACGAGGGTGACGGCGCGGCGGCCGCGGTCCATGTGCGCGCCGCCGAGGGCGCCCTGGACCAGGCGGCGCGGCTCGTCGACGCGGTCGACCGGCGCGCCGGGGAACTGGCGGAGGCGGCCGGCCGCCTGCCGGTCGCCCTCGCCGACACCGAGGCGGACCTCGCGGACGCCCGCGGGCTGCTGAAGGGGGCCGCGGAGGGAGTGCCGGCCGCCGATCTCCGCGGGCGGGCCGCGCGCGCCGAGTCGGTCGTCGCCGACGTACGCCGTGCGTCGGCGGCCGGCCGGTACGACCCGATCGACGCGCTGCGCCGGGTCGGGGAGGCGGGCGCCGCGCTGGACGAGGTCCTGACGGCCGCGCGGGAGGGCGAGCGGGGGACGCGGCGCACCCGGGCGCTCGTCGACGGGGCGCTGCTCACGGCGGCCTCCTCGGTGGGGGCTGCGGCCGACCGCATCGCGACGCACCGGGGCGCGGTGGGCGCCCGTGCCCGCACCCGGCTGGCGGAGGCGGACCGCCTGCTGGAGCACGCCCGGTCCCTGGCGGCGGGTGCGGCGGGTGCGGCGGGCGGGCCGGGCGGTGGTTCGGGTGACGCGCGGGACGTGCGGAACGCGCTGGCCGGGGCGCGGCGGGCGGACGTGCTGGCCCGGCAGGCGCGGAGCCTGGCCGAGCAGGACGTGGCCGGGTACGGCGACCCGACCGGGCCGGGCGGCGCGGTGCTCGGCGGCGCGGTGCTCGGCGGCATCCTCCTGGGCGGGCTGCCGGGCCGCGGGCACCGACGGGACGAGGGGCACGAGGACGGGCACGGCGGGGGTGCGGGGGACGGCGGCGGGCCCGGGCGCTTCGGCGGCGGGGGCACCCGCGGCCGCCTGGGCGGCGGCGACCGGTTCCGGCCCGGTCCCCCATGGGACGTACCACCGGACGGACGACGGGACGTGCCCTGACGGAACGGACCGTCCTCACGCCCGCGCCCCGCGCCGCACCCGCCGGGCGGGCCGGCGGGTGCGTCAGAACATGCTGAGCAACTGGTCGACGGTCGGCTCCGCCGAGGCGTCACCGTCCGGGAGGGGCAGCTCGAACCAGACCGTCTTGCCGCGCGGGGTGCGGCGCGACCCCCAGCCCGCGCTGAGCAGCCCGACGAGCTGGAGCCCCCGCCCGCCCTCGTCCGTGTCCCGGGCCCGCCGCCGCCGGGGCTGGACCAGGCCCGCGTCCCACACCTCGCACACCAGGGTGCGGTCGCGCAGCAGCCGGAGCCGTATCTCGCCCTCGCCGTAGCGCAGCGCGTTGGTGACCAGCTCGCTGACGAGCAGTTCGACCGTGTCCACGAGCGGTTCGAGGTCCCAGGCCGTCAGCTGTGTCCGGGCCAGCTCGCGGGCGCGTCCCACCGAGCGGGGCTCGCGGGGCAGCCGCCAGTCGCCGACGGCCTCGGCCGGCAGCCCCTGGATACGGGCCATCAGCAGGGCGATGTCGTCCTCGCCGTGCCGGGTGTCCAGGGTGCTCAGGACGTGGTCGCACACGTCCTCCAGCGGCCGGCCCGGATCGGTCAGCGCGCTGCGGAAGGCCTGCATGCCCTCGTCGAGCGGGTGGTCGCGGGACTCGACGAGCCCGTCCGTGTAGAGGGCGAGCAGCGCGCCCTCGGGCAGTTCGACCTCCACCTCCTCGAAGGGCTCGCCACCGACACCGAGGGGCATCCCGGGCGGTACGTCCAGGTGCAGCGCCGCCTCGCCCGGTTCGACGAGCACCGGCGGCAGGTGGCCGGCGTTGGCGAACGTGCAGCGCCGGGTGACGGAGTCGTACACGGCGTAGACGCAGGTGGCGAGGTAGACCTCGGACAGCTCCGGGCCGCGTGCCGCGCCCGCGACCCGTGAGGCCTGTCCGCCGCCGGTGGGCGTGCCGAGGCCCCGGGCGATCTCGTCGAGGTGGGAGAGCACCTCGGCCGGTTCCAGGTCGAGCTGGGCCAGCGTCCTTACGGCGGTCCGCAGTTCGCCCATGGCGACGGCGGCCCGCAGTCCGCGTCCCATCACGTCGCCGACGACCAGGGCGGTGCGGTGGCCGGGCAGCTGGATGACGTCGAACCAGTCGCCGCCGACCTCCGTGGCGGTGTTGCCCGGCAGGTAGCGGCAGGCGATGTCCAGGCCGGCGGCCTCCGGGTCGCCGGGCGGGAGGAGGCTGCGCTGGAGGATCAGGGCCCGCTCGTGCTCCCGCCGGTAGAGGCGGGCGTTGTCGATGCAGACCGCCGCGCGGGCGGCCAGTTCGGCGGCGAGCGCGCGGTCCCGTTCGCCGAACGGCTCGCTGCCCTTGGTGCGGGAGAACTGCGCCAGTCCGACGACGGTGTCGTGCGCCACCATCGGCACGATGAGCGTGGACTGGACGAGGCTTCCCTCGGCGCCGGGCATGGCGGCCGGCCGGCCGGTGCGCAGAGCTTCGGCGCAGAGCGAGGTGAAGGGGTAGCGGTGGACGGCGCCCATGTCTATGGGCACCGGCTCGCAGCAGCCGGGCGCGGCGGACGGGTGCAGCAGCGGGGCGTCGGAGACGGCGCTGGCGAAGGCGACCCGGCGCAGTTCGGCGCTGGCGCCGTCGGCCCGCCCGGGGGGAGCCTCGTCGCCGCTGAGCAGCCCCTGGTAGAGGTCCACGGAGGCGAGGTCGCAGAAGCCGGGGACGGCGACGTCGAGGAGTTCGCGGGCGGTGGTCTCCAGGTCCAGGGAGTTGCCGATGCGGGCACCGGCCTCGTTGAGGAGGGCCAGGTTGCGGCGGGCGCTGTCGGCCTCGCGCGCCGCGATCTGGCGGCGGGTGACGTCGATGCCGAGACCGGCGACGCCGACGGGCCGGCCCGATCCGCTGTGCACCCGGTAGAGGTTGATCGACCAGTGCCGGCGGTCGGTGCCGCCGGGTACCACGCCGGTGATCTCCAGATCGGTGACGGGGTCGCCGGTCTCCAGCACCCGGCGCAGGGCGGCGGTCATCCGATCGCCCTCGGCGCGGGAGAGGTAGTCGTGCACGGTGCGGCCGCGGTGGTCGTCCGCGGAGCCGCCGAAGACGGTCGCGAACCGTTCGTTGGCCCGCCTGACCGTGAGGTCGGTGTCGAACAGCAGGAAGCCGAAAGGAGATTGTCCGAAAATCGCCTGCGAGGCGGCGAGGTCGGTCTCCATCCGCCGCAGCGCGCGGACGTCGACGACGATGCAGAGCGCGGCCCGCTCGCCGCGCTCCGTCTCGCTCGGCATCACGTACACCTCGGCGATCCCGCGCGGTCCCCGCTCCCCCGGCACCCGGAAGGGGACCAGGCCGGTCCACTCCTTGCCATCGAGGATCTCGGACACCTTGCGGTGGCCGCGCGGCCGCAGTTCGGCCGGCATGAAGGCCTCGACCGGATCCTTGCCCTTGACCTCCTCGGCGGCGATGCCGAACAGGTCGGCGGCGCGAAGGCTCCACTGGTCGACCAGCCCGTCGGGGCCGATCGAGAAGGAGGCGACTCTGATGTAGTCATAGATCGAGCCAGGTGGACTGCTCTGCCACACGACGCCGTTCGCCGTCTCAGGTATCTCGCTCAACGCGACCGTCCCCTCCAGCTCACCGCACCGGACCGGCCATTCCCGCAGTATTCAGCACTACGGCCCCCGGCGGCACGCCGTTCACGATCACAGGGTGGTCTCGTTCGTTTTGAGCCGAGCCCGAAGGTGATCGTTGTCCCTTCCCTCTTCTAACCAGGCAGGGCCAGCTCGAACCACACCGTCTTGCCCGACCTGCCCTTTCGAGTCCCCCAGCGGCGTGCGGAGCAGGCGACCAGCTGCAGTCCGCGCCCCCCTTCGTCGTCCGGGCCGGCGGGCCGCGCGAGAGGCGGATCCGGAAGCGGGTCGGAGACCTCGACGAGGAGCGCCGGAGAGGGCCGGAGGGGCCCGCCGTCGGGGAGGAGGCGGGCCAGGCGGACCCCGATGGGGCCGGAGGCGTAGCGCAGGGAATTGGTCACCAGCTCGCTCACCAGCAGCACCGTCACGTCGACGGTCGCCGGGTCGAGCTGCCAGGTGCGCAGCGTGTCACGCACCGCGTGACGTGCCGCGCGCACGGCGTCGAGTTCGGCAGGGAAGATCCACTCGGCGCACTCGCCCTCGGTGTCGATCACGCCGACCACTTCCAGACCCAGCGGCTGACCCACGTCCAATTTCGGTGGGTTAATCAGCACATACCCGATATTTGGGGTGGGCTATCTCCGTGGCGGGCGCATCGTGGCACGAACGGCGTACTGCTCGCCCGCGTGCCCCTCGCCGCTTCCGGGTGTCCCGCGCCCGCCGGCGCGCCCCGGCGCACCCCGGTGCCGCCACCGGCATCCGGACTCCGGTACGCCCCTCCCGCGCCTCACGCGCCATCCGGGCCCGCCCTCGCCCCCGCTCGCCGCCCTCGCCGTGCCGCCACCGGCGCCCCTCGCCACCCGCGCCCGCCCGCGGCGCGCGGCACCTCACCGGGCGGGCGCGGGTACGGGGACGCGCGGGGGGGGGGCAGCGGCCGTGCGGGGAGGGGCAGCGACGGGCGGGGAAACGGCGACGCGTGCGGGGGGCCGTTCCACGGGCCGTTCCGTCGGTCCGTCGATCCGTCGGTCCGTCGGTCCGTCGGTCCGTCGGTCCGTCAGGAGCGGTCGGCGGGCACCTCGGTGACGGGGCCGGGGGACGGCGGGCCGCCGGGCAGGTGACGGGCGGCCTCAGCGACGGCAGGACGGTCCTGATCCAGCCAATCGACGGTGTCCAGTTCGTGGCGGTACAGCCATCGCAGTTCGTCGTGGTCCTCCAGGGGGCGCGGCTCACCGGAGACGAGCCGGGCCGTCCACACCTGGAGTACGTAACCGGGGGCCAGCGGCCACTCGCCCGGGATCCGCTCACCCGGCTCGGTCTCGACGCCCAGCTCCTCGCGGAGCTCGCGCACGAGGGCCTGCGGCGGGGTCTCGCCCGGCTCCAGCTTGCCGCCGGGCAGCTCCCAGCGGCCGGCGAGCTCCGGCGGGGCGCTACGGCGCGCGGCCAGCAGCCGCCCCTCGTCGAGGACGGCCCCGGCCACCACCACACGATCTGTCATGCGCCGGAGCGTAACGCGCGCCGGACGGCACCCCGCACGGGCCGGGTCGGGACGGACCCGGTCAGGTCGCGGGCTGGCCGACGCGCTCCACCCAGTAGAGCTGCTTGTGTCCGGGGGCGTCGAGACTGTCGGCGATCTTCTGCGCCTCGTCCCTGGTCGCGTACCTGCCCACCCGGTAGTGGTTGCCGTTGTCGTCCTGCCGGATCACCAGCCAGGGAAGGACCGCGCCACTCTCGTTCATCACGCCTCACCCTCCGCCGGCCTGCACGCTTCTAAGCATCCCCACGAAACAGCAATCCGCATATGCCTGAGCCTACGCCAGACCTTTACTGAGCGGATACGTGTTTTTACGAAGAGGTACGCATCCGGCCATGAAATCGGTGCGCCGAGGGGGCGCACCCGGCTGGGTGCGCCCCCTTGCGCGGAGCCGCGGAGCGGAACCACACGAGGCCGGCGCGGGACCGGCACGACCGGAGCGGGGCTGAGTGTCCGTCAGGCCGCCCCGTCACCGCACCGGGAGGTGGTAGGCGATGCGGTAGCGGTCGGCGGGCACGACGACGTCCGCCGTCTCGACCGCCCTCCCGGACGCGTAGTAGGTCCGCTCCACCACCATCACCACATGACCCGGCACTCCCCCGAGCGTGAGCAGCTCCTCCGCCAGCCCCGGGCGCGCGCCGACCTCCTCCACCACGTTGTCCACGACGACGTCGATCGCGGCCATCCGCTCGACCACCCCGCAGCCGCCCAGCGGTCCCTCCTCGGGCAGCATCACGGGCGTGCGTCCGGTGAGGGCGAGCGGCTCCCAGGAAGTGGAGAGCATCATCGGCTCCCCCGCGTCCCGGAAGACGTACCGCGTGCGCATCACCCGGTCCCCCGGCTCGATGCCCAGGCGCTCGGCGACGGCGGCGCTCGCGGCCTCCTGCTCGCTGCCGGACTCCCAGGTGCCGCGCGCCCCCTCGGCGGCCTGCTCCTGGCGGAAGGGGTTGGCACCCGCCGTCAGTCCGAAGCCGGAGCGGGCGATCCTGCGCGGCACGGGCCGCTCCCGGACGTATGTCCCGGACCCCGAGCGGCCTTCGACGAGCCCTTCCGCCATGAGGACCTTCCGGGCCTCCAGCGCGACGGTGTCAGAGACGCCGTACTCCTCGCGGATGCGGGCCTGCGAGGGGAGCCGGGTGTGGGGCGGCAGCGAACCGTTCACGATCTTTTCCCGGAGATCGCTCGCAACGCGCAAATAAGCGGGCTGCTCACCGAAGGTCACGTGGCCACTCCCATCAGGTTGACAGACAGCAACAGACTGGCAACCGTGGGTTGCCCACCGCAAGCGTGGGCCAAGGTTTCACTCGATGTGATGACAGCCGTTTGAGCACCAGCTCACCACGGGTACGGACCCGGAACCGCCACCCCGGCGCCCGGCCACGCCACCCCTGCTCGCGGTCCGCCCGCACGCCGGGTCCCCGCAAGCCCGATCAGGTGCTGTCCGTGCCGTCCGCGCCGGCGGCTTCGTCCGAGCTGTCGGAATCGTCCGCGAACCCGGGCGGCGGCGTGACGTCCAGGCCCAGGGCGCCGCGCGCCCGTGCCCCCAGGTCCGGCGGGAGCGCCTCGTACGCGGGCTCGTAGTGCTCCCAGAAGGTGTCGGGATCCGTGGCCGCCGCCATCGCGGCCCAGTGCTTCCGGGCCGCCTCCAGTTCCGTGACCAGGTCCGCCACGGGCTTGCGCGCGGCGGACGGCCACGGGTGGGCGCGCAGCCGCGCGGCCGTGGTGCTCAGGGTCGCCGACACCTTCCCGGCCCACGCCACGTTGGCCTTCCGGTCGTCCTCAACGTCGGCCTCGGGCTCCTCCCAGAGGACCGCGTCGATCCGGTTGACCGGCTCCAGGAAGGCGATCTGGTGCCTGTCGAGGGACGTGCCGTCGTTGCGCACCGACCCGGTCAGCTTGCCTTCCTCGGCGGCGAAGGCGCAGGTCACCGACCGGTCGCCGATCGCCCAGCTCTCCTTGCTCGGCTGGTAGTAGTACGTCGAGGCGTTGTCCGGGACGGCCCAGCCGTCCATCGCGTAAGCGGTGCTCAGCGCCTCGCAGCGCCGCTCGGCGAGCGGCTCGACGGCCTCGTCGCCGGGCCACGCGTCGAACCCGGTGATCGTGAAGCTGCCGGATATCTCGCCGTCGTGGGGCCCGGCGCAGTCGACGATCGTCACGTCGGCGGAGCCCGCCTCGGCGATGCCGCCGGGGCTGTCGAAGCACTGCCCCTTGCGCAGGTCGAAGGTCGACCGCGTGCGGGACACCTCGTCGACGGCCTCCCGCATGCCGTCCGAGACGTCGCGGAACGTCCCGGTGGCGATTCCGGCCACCACCAGCAGCGTGCTGACCAGGGACAGGGCGATGCCCGTGACGGCCATGCCCGTGCCCCGCTCGCCGCGCTTCCTGATCCGGCCGAGGGCCAGCCCGCCCAGGACCATGCCGAGCGGCGGCAGCACGCACACGATGCCGGTGACGAGGGCGGCGATGGCGAGCCCGTTGACGTTCGCCGCGGGCGGCGGGCCGGGCACACCGAACGGCGGGGGTGCCTGGGGGTACGGCTGCCCGGGCGGGGGCCAGCCCTGGGGGGCGGCCTGGGGCGGGCCCTGGGGCGGGCTTGGAGGGGTGTCCTCTGAGGGTCCCTGGTGGGCTCCCTGGGGCGGGCCCTGGGAGGGTCCCTGGGCGGACGGTTCCACGGTTCTCGGTGCTCCTGTCGGGGGCGGGGCGCATCGCACGCGTGCGCGGCTGGCGCATCGTACGTGGTCGTCGGCAGGAGGCGGCACGGGGGAAGCACCGGGGTCCCGGCCCGCCGTCGGCGCAGCGGGGAGGGGCGGCCGCCGTGTGGCGACCGCCCCTCTCTTCACTCACCCGGTGCTTCGCTCACCCGGTGCTCAGAACTGCAGGGCCCAGGAGTCGATCCGGCCGGTGTCGTAGTTCGCGTTGTCGCTCACGCGCAGTTTCCACGTGCCGTCGGCGACCTCGGAGGAGGCGTTGACCGTGTACGTGGTGTTGATGTTGTCGGCGCTGCCGCCCGTGCCGTAGCCCTTGAGGGTGTAGGCGGTGCCGTCGGGGGCGATCAGCTGGACCTGGAGGTCACCGATGTAGGTGTGGACGATGTTCACCGGTACCTGGAGGGCCGACGGGGCGTTGCCCGTGACGCCGCTGACGGTGATCGGCGACTCGACCGTGGTGTTGTCGCCGATCGCGTAGTCGGCGGTGTTCTCGAAGCGCTTGCCGGGCGGCGGCGTGGTCCCGCCGTCACCGACGTACAGCAGGCGGTTCGGGGAGCCGGTGCCCGGGTTGCCGACCACGCCGGTGGTGGCGGCGGAGGTGAGGGCGGTGGCGACCTGCGCCGGGGTGGCCGTGCGGTTGTTCGCCAGGTAGAGGGCCGCGGCGCCCGCGACGTGCGGGGTCGCCATCGACGTACCGGAGATGGTGCTGGTGGCGGTGTCGCTGTTGTTCCAGGCGGAGGTGATGGACGAGCCGGGCGCGAACAGGTCCACCAGGCTGCCGTAGTTGGAGAAGCTGGAGCGGGCGTCGGTGTTGGTGGTGGAGCCGACCGTGATGGCCTCACCGACGCGCGCCGGCGACGAGTTGGACGCGTCGCGGCCGTCGTTGCCCGCGGCGATGGCGTACGTGACGCCGCTGGCTATGGAGTTGCGCACGGCCGTGTCGAGGGCGGAGTCCACGCCGCCGCCGAGGCTCATGTTGGCCACGGCCGGCTTGACGGCGTTGCGGGTCACCCAGTCGATGCCGGCGACGACCTGGGCGGTGGTGCCGGAACCGGAGTTGTTGAGGACGCGGACACCGACGATCCTGGCCTTCTTGGCCACGCCGTAGGAGGACCCGGCGACGGTGCCGGCGACGTGCGTGCCGTGACCGTGGCCGTCCTGCGCCGTGTTGTCGTTGTCGATGGCGTCGTAGCCGTAGGTGGCCCGCCCGCCGAAGTCGCCGTGGGTGATGCGTACGCCGGTGTCGATGACGTACGCGGTGACGCCCTCGCCCGCCGGTTCGGGGTAGGTGTAGCTCTGGTTCAGCGGCAGGGCCCGCTGGTCGATCCTGTCCAGGCCCCAGGACGGCGGCGACGGCTGGGTGCCGTTGATCGTGAAGACGCGGTTCTGCACGACCGAGTCGACGGCCGGGTCGGCGGCGAGCTTCTTCGCCTGGGCCTCGGACAGTTCGACGGCGTAGCCGTTGAGGGCGGAGGTGTACGTCCTCTCGATCTTCGCGCCGTAGCGGGCGGCGACGGCCTTGCCCGCCTTGGACTCGGCGTCGGCGGCCGCCTCGTCGAGGGTGACGATGTAGCTGCCCGCGACGGCGCCGGGGGCTCCGGCGTTCTCGATCACACCTTCCGGGGCGGCCGCGGCCGCGGTGGCCGGGAGGGCGGAGAGGGTGCCGAGCGCGAGGGCGGCGACGACGGTGGCGCCGGCTGCGGCCAGTCTTCGCCGCGGGGTACGCATCACTGACATGTGAGGGGTCCTCCTCATTGGTGGTGCGTTGCTGTGGGGGTTTGGACAGGTGCATGACAAACAGCGCCGCCGTGTACGCGGCGTTGCCCGAATTCGCCTGCCGAGCGAAAGATTGACCGATCCATAGGAATCCCACAAGGGTCCTGACGCGCCGGTAACAGCCCCGCCACATGAATGTCATGCTGGCTTTCATGACCCTTCCGGCGAACTACCGGTGCCCCCGTTGCGGTGCCCGATCGTCCGTATCGGCACTGACCTGGTGCTGCCCCGGGTGTCAGGGTCCCTGGGACCTGGATTTCCGTGCCGCGCCCGTACCCCTGGCGGCGCTGCCCGGCCGGACCGGTTCGCTCTGGCGCTACGAGGAGGCGCTGCCGCTCGCCGACCCCGGCTGCTCCCTGGGCGAGGGCCGCACACCGCTCGTCCGGCTCACCGACACCGTCTCGGCCAAGCTCGACTTCCTCATGCCCACCCTGTCGTTCAAGGACCGGGGCGCCGTCATGCTCGCCGAACTCGCCCGCCGCCTCGGCCCCCGCCGCGTGATCGCCGACAGCAGCGGCAACGCGGGCACCGCCATGGCGGCCTACTGCGCCCGCGCGGGCCTGGACTGCACCGTGTACGTCCCGGAGGGCACCTCCCCCAAGAAGCTGGAGCAGATCCGGGCGCACGGGGCACGGCTCACGGTCGTCCCCGGCGACCGCGAGGCCGCGGCACGGGCCGCCCGCGAGGCCGCCGGCGAACCGGGCACCTTCTACGCCTCGCACGTCCACAACCCCTTCTTCCTGCACGGCACGAAGACCTACGTGTACGAGCTGTGGGAGGACCTCGGCGGGCGGCTGCCCGACACCCTGGTCCTCCCGGTGGGCAACGGCACCCTCCTCCTGGGCGCCGCCCTCGCCACCGCCGAGCTGCACGCGCACGGCCTGATCCCGTCGCGCCCCGCCCTGGTCGCCGTGCAGGCGGAGGCCGTCGCGCCGCTGGCGGAGGCGTTCCGCGCGGGGGCCGGCGAACTGATCGCCCCCGCGCAGGCGCGCCCCACCCTCGCGGAGGGCATCGCCATCCCGAACCCCCCGCGGGCCCGCCAGATCCTGCGGGCGGTACGGGAGTCGGGCGGCACGTTCCTCACGGTGACGGAGGACCGGATCCGGGCCGCCCAGCTCGACCTGGCCGCCCGCGGACTGTTCGTCGAGTCGACGGGCGTGGCGTGCTGGGCGGCGGTCCGCGCCCGCCCGCAGACCGGCAGCACGGTGGTCCCGCTGTGCGGCGCGGGCGCCAAGACGGGCCTGGCACCTGCCTGACCCGACGCCGCGCCGCCGGGCGCCGACGGGTGCAGCATGGAAGAGGGGCCGAAACCCAACAGCCAGCCGGAGGAGCGGGAGCCATGGGCACGTACATGGACGTCCACCGAGGAATGAAGGGCATCACGTCGGACCAGCTGAGCGAGGCCCACCGGGCGGACCTGGCCATCGAGAAGGACGAAGGGGTGCACTTCGAGCACGCCTGGGCCGACCCGGAGTCGGGCACGGTCTACTGCCTGTCCACCGGCCCCTCGGCCGACGCGGTCCAGCGCATCCACGAACGCACCGGCCACGCGCCCGACGAGATCCACGAGGTGACCCTCACGGTCTGACCGCACACCCCGGACGCACGGCGGCCCCCGAGGGCCCGGGCGGGCGACCGGGCGAGCGCGGTCACGACCGCCACGGCCGCTGCCCGCCCCCGCCTCGGGCCGGTACTTCCGGCAGCGGGGCGGGCCCTGCGGGAGCCGGGACCTTCGACGCCGCCGCCGGGGCAGCAGTGCGGGATCACCGCACGGGGCCGGTGAGCCGGGTAGCTGTACATGGCGGAGTGCCGGGCGGTCCCCGGCCCGTCTCAGTCGGCTGCCGTCCGTGGCCGCCCGTCCGTCATGCCCAGGCGTACCTGCTCCTCCTCGACGATCCGGCGGGCCAGCTCGGTGTCCGACACGTCGACCGCGTCCGGCGTGGACTCGGCCACGGCACTGCGGCGGGCGTAGGCGTCGAACAGCCGCGTCTTCTCCTCCAGCATCCTCACCATGCGCTCGTCCACTCCCCCGGTGGCGAGAAGTCGATGCACGTGCACCGACCTGACCTGGCCCATGCGGTGGGCCCGGGCCACCGCCTGGTGTTCGAGGGTCGGCTTGATCTGCGGTTCGCAGATGACGACGACGGAGGCAGCCTGCATGTTGAGGCCGATACCGGCCGCCTGGATCTGCGCCAAAAGCACCGCCGGTCCCGGGACCCCGGCGAAGTCGTCGACGATCTGCTGCCGTCGCCCGGCCGGGACACTGCCGGTGAGCGGACCGAGCAGCGGGAGACCGGCGGTCGGGCCCGTCGCGAGCGCGGTCCCCACCACGTCCAGCACGTCCCTGAAGTGGGAGAAGACCACGGTCTTCTGCCCGTTCTCGCCGGCCTCCCGAACGATCTCCCTGAGGCGGTCGAGCTTGGCCGACTTCTCGGGGCGCGTGTACGCGGCCCTCCGCATCGCCATGAAGTTGCCCGCGCGCACGGCTTCGCGGTACGCCTCCTCGTCCGACGCGCTCAGTTCCTCCCACTCGTCGGTCCGCTGAAGACTCGGGAGTTCCGTCAGCACGTCCTCCTGATTGCGCCGCAGGTAGACCGGGGCGACGGCCTTGCGGAAGGCGACCGACCCGGCCAGGGCGTCCCGTTCGCCCAGGGAGTCCGCCACCCCCTCGTCGAGCATCCGGACCAGGTTGCGGAACTCCACGACCCGGTTCTCCATCGGGGTGCCGGTCATGAAGAGGCCGCGCTCACAACGTTCCGTCCACAGGGCCACCGCCTGGGACCGCTTGGTCTTGGGGTTCTTCACGCCGTGCGCCTCGTCGACGACGAGCAGGCCGACCTCCCCGCCGCCGGGTGCCGGGAATCCGCGCAGGGCTTCGAACGTGGTCACCGCCACCCCGCCCCTGCCCTTCCAGTCGGCGAACGCGCCGTGCCGGTCGGGACCGTGGAGCACCATCACGCGAAGGGCGCTGCGGGCCTCGATCTCGCGGGTCCAGTTCACCAGCACGCTCGCCGGACAGACGACCATGAAGTGGCTCTGCCCCTCGGCGGCCAGGTGGGCCAGCACGGCGATGGCCTGGATGGTCTTCCCGAGGCCCATCTCGTCGCCGAGTATCACCTTGCGCTGTGCGAGCGCGAACCGCGCGCCGAACGCCTGGTACCCACGCAGGGAGACCCGCCGGTGCGAGTCGTCGAGCTGCTGTGTCCGTACCCGCTCGGCGATCTCCTCGGGCAGGAACCCCTCGGCGGCCGCCGCGTCCGGCAGCCGCCCGGAGACCTCGGCGAGCAGGCTGTAGTACTCGGCGGAGCGGAGTTCGAAGTCCACCCATGCCGCGATGTCGGACGACGATCCGCGGAGCAGGTCCACCGATGCCTGGGCGAGCAGCTCGGGCAGGCCGGCCTGCTCGGCCTCGTCCACCAGCGAGCGGATCCCGTCGACCGCCGCCAAGGCGCGCCCCTTCTTCTCCCGGCCGGCCAGCAGCATCCCGAAACGCCCGGCGGCGGGTCCCGCGTCGGCCAGCAGGGGGCCGAGCCGTTCCGACAGGGCTGTGGCCCGGTCCACCGCGCGCCGGGCGTCCGGGCCCGCCTCCACGAGCACGTGCAGGGCCGTGACGAGCGCGGTGGTGCTCGGCTCCGGCCGGTCCACGTCGATGTGGACGGCCACCGTCTCGTGCACCGCCTCGGCGAGCCGGCGGGCGGCGGCGAGGATCTGGTCGACCGTGCGCTGCCCGACTCCCGGGATCTGCCGCAACCGGTAGGGACCCGCTTCGAGGACACCGCCCACGGTGCCGAGGCCGCTCTTCTCGACGTTGCCCAGCCGCAGGCGGCCTTCGGTGACGTCCTGCAGCCGTGCCACCGGGATGGCGCCGAGCTCCCGCGCGACCGCCGCGTCGTGGATCGGCTTCAGCGCCGCCCGCACCGCGTCGACCGCCGCACGGTGATCACCGACCACTGCCCGCGCCGCCTCGTGCAGTCGCGCTCCCCTCGCGACCGCGTCCCGCTCACCACGCCCCACGCGCCCCCGCCCCTCTCTCGCAGTCCCCGCATCCTCCCACCGCCCTCCGGCCTGGACGGGGTGCTCGTTCAGTCCGAACAAGGTGCCGGTGTCCCTGCGGACGGGGCCTGCATGACCTGCTCTGCCACAGGTCAGAGGCCCCCTGCGTGCGATTCCCCGCATGCGGGAGAAGCCGGCGCGGAGCAGTCGGGCCCTCAGGAGATATTCGGCTCCCCAGCCTTACGACCACCGGTAGCATTGGTGGCATGAGCGGTAGCAGGAAGTACTCCATCAGTCTGCCCGAGGACCTCGCCGAGGCCGTACGCGCCCACGTCGGCCCTGGCGGCTTCTCCGCCTACGTCGCCGAGGCCCTCGAACAGCGAGTCGCCATGGACAAGCTCCGGGAGATCGTCGCCGACTTCGAGACCGACAACGACGCTCTCACCCGCGAACAGGTCGAGGCCGCCCGGGCGCTGCTGCGCCACGACCACCGGCAGGCCGGCGGGGCCGCCGCCTGATGCCCGGCACCCTCCTGCTCGACAGCGAAGGCCTCTCGAAGCTCTACCGCAAGGACCGCACCGTCGTGACTCTGGTCCAAGCGGCGTCGGAAGAGGGCATCCGCGTCGCCACCAGCGCCATGACCACTCTTGAGGCCGACTACGAGCGTGTCCACCCGGCCCGCATCACGTGGATCCTCTCCCGCGTCGACGTTTGCGACGTCACCAAGGAGATCACCGACCAGGCTGCCGCGCTTCTGCGCGCCCATCACCTCCACGGCCACAAGTACGCCATCGATGCCGCCTTCGCCGCCATCGCGCTCAACGCACCCCGGCCGGTCACTGTCCTCACGTCCGACCCCGAGGATCTGACACTCCTGTGCGGCCCTTCCGCGGAGGTCATCAAGGTCTGAGGCAGTGTCACTGCCACGCCGACCGGACCTGCCACTGCCCCTCACCCCGGAGCGTGGACTCCCCGCGGACATGAGCTCATGCCCGACCCGCCGGCAAGCGGGCCGGGCACGGTTCTTGCCGAACGTCACACGTTGAAGCGGAATGCCTGAGCTCTGGCCCTGACCTGCGGCGGAGTCGCATGCCACGCGCTGAACAGGCATTTCCCCGTTGACGTGCGTCGGGTCCCGACGGTCGCTTACGGGTGTCCTGCGGACTCTTTGCGGACCGCTCCCAGCCGCGCCTGCTCCTCCTCGACGATCTGGCGGGCCATCGCCGTGTCCGAGACGTCAACCGCATCCGGCGTCGACTCGGCGACCGCGCTCCGACGCGCGTACGCGTCGAACAGACGGGTCTTGTTCTTCAGCATTTTCACCATCCGCTCGTCCACCCCACGGGTGGCGAGCAGCCGGTGCACCTCGCTGTGTCCCCGCATACTGCCACCGGTGCCCCCGGAGCGGACCGGGACCCGCGGCATTGTGTACACATGGCACACTCGGTACCCTTGGGTCATGACTCAGCCACCCATAGAGTCCATCCGCGACGTACGCGCTCACTTGGCCGAAGTCGTCGAACGGGCCGACCGCGACGACGTGCCCACTGTCATCACCCGTCGCGGCAAGCAGGTTGCCGCCGTGGTCTCGATCGAGGTGCTGCGCAAGTACCAGGAGTGGGAAGAGCGCGAGATCAACCGCATCATCGACGAGCGCATGGCAAACCCGGCCGCCGGCGTCCCGATCGAGGACGTGATGAGGGAGACGCTGGCACGCAGTGAGTGACTACCGCACGGTTTTCCGGCCCGAGGCCCAGGCGGAGCTGCGCAAGATCCCGCGTGACATGGCGCTTCGCATCCTGGCCAAACTGACGGAGCTGGAGAGCGACCCCTTCGGCTTCAACACCACCGCACTCGTATCCCAGCCCGAGCGCCGTCGCCTACGGGTCGGCGACTACCGTGTCGTCTACACGATCGACAACGGGGAGCTGGTGGTGTGGGTCGTACACGTCGGACACCGTTCCACGGTCTACGACACTTAGCCGCTCCAGGTTCTGCGAACTGCTGCGGACAGCACAACGGCCTGACCTGCTTTCTCGCAGGTCAGGCCGTTTGTCCACGTCCAATCAGACGTTGAAGCGGAACGTTCATGGAACCCCTTCCTTCCCAGTGTTCCCAAGGGTTTCTGCCCCTCGAAGGGGCGCAGGGTCAGCACCAAGTCAGCACCGTGTCGCCGGGTCAGCACGTCATGCC
Source organism: Streptomyces noursei (assembly GCF_001646665.1). GTDB lineage: Bacteria > Actinomycetota > Actinomycetes > Streptomycetales > Streptomycetaceae > Streptomyces > Streptomyces lavendulocolor. The sequence continues at coordinate 56,003 of NZ_LWBU01000081.1, forward strand.
GCCACTGCGACGGCGCGTACCGGCGACGGCCGAAGCGCCTGCTGCATCACGTCCCGGCACCGGTCCCACGCCTCCGGCACCAGGTGCCCGTACGTGTCGACGGTGGTCTTGATGTTCCGGTGACCGAGCCAGCGGCTCACTTCATGGATCGGGACGCCGTTCGCAAGCGCGGTCGAGGCGAAGAAGTGGCGCAGGGAGTGCGGGGTGTACCTCGGCTTCTTGTCCGGGGTGACCACGCCCGCCGCCACGCACGCCTTCCGCCAGTGATAGCCGTACGTCGACGCCGTGGGCATATTCCCCTTGCCCCGCTCACGCGGTGCGAACAGCGCCTCTACGCCGTCGACCTTGACCGTGCCCCAGCGCTTCAGGTGGTTGCCGATCTCCTGGTCAAGGAACGTCGGCGTGGGCACGTCCCGGTACTCATCCGCCGTACGGTGCTTGAGCGGCACGAAGCGGGTCACGCAGTCACCCTGATTCGCCTTGGCGCTGATCTGCCGGCGCAGCCGCAGGAAGCCCTCTCGCTGGCAGTCGGAGGTCAGCCCGAGAGCCTCGCTGATACGCAGCCCAGCACCCGCCTGGAGCCACACCGTGAGCCGGTACTGATCGGACATGGCGGCGGCGATGGCGTACACCTCCGCGAGCGTCGGTATCTCGTCCGGGTCGACGGCGGCGCCTGCCGTCTTGATCGGCGGCACCCCGTCGCACGGGCTCTCGTATATGCGCCGTTCCTTGACGGCGGTCGCCATCATGGCGCGCAGGATGTTCATACGGTCGTTGACTGTCGATGCCGCCAATCCGCCCTTCACCATTGCCGTCTGAAGCTTCTTCACATCCGGGATGGTGACGCTGGCGAGGGTGCGGGCACCGAGCGCGGGAACCAGGTGGTTCGAGATGAAGCCCTGGTAGTTCCGTCGGGTCGACTCGTTCACCTGGTGCTGCGCGAGCCACTCTTCCGCCCACTTGCGCATGGAGATCTGCCCGAGCTGGTGGTCGATGTAGACCCCGGCCCGCTTGTCGTTCTCCGCCTTGACGCCGAAGCTCTCGGCCTCCCGCTTCGTGGGGAACGACTTCTCCCGCTGACGCCCCGTCCGCCCACCGGGCTCGCGGTACCGGACTGTCCACAGGTGCGCGCACCGGGTCTTGTTCCGGCAGTCACACTTCTTCAGTACCTGCGCCACTCTTCATCTCCCTGAGCACCTCGTCGGCCTTCTCCGTCAGCTGTCCGCCCGCCTTGCCCTCGACCTTGGTCAGGAAGCCGCGCTTCCGTGCAGCGCGCAGGTGCCCCTTGAGCGTGGCCTGCTTGATGTTCGTAATCTCCTCAAGCGCCTGGATCGGGGCCCGCTCGCCGATCTCGACGACCCGCACATAGACCGCCGAGAGCATGGCCAGGTACCTATCGGTGACCCCTCTGGGCGCGTCGGCGAGCCACCCACGCAGGAGTCCTGCTTCCTCCTCCACGGCCTGGTCAATACCGGTCGGAGCTGCGTCGAGCATCTCCACGAACGATCTGGTGTCGATCTGCCGGAGCACCGTGCTGGACAGGCCGCGGGCGATCTCCTGCGGGTCGCCGTCTTCGTGAGGCTCGATCCGAATCTCCTGCGGCCCACCGCCCACGGAGTCGGCTGGCCGCCACATCGTCACCTTCCATGAGCCGATACGCCGGTGAATCTCGATGCCCGCACGCGACGGCGGACCGTCAGGGCTACGTGTGATCTCCATGCGAGGAACGTACGAGCCTATTCAGCCCCAGTCAAGTCTAGATGTGACGCATCCGGCTTTGACAGAACCAGATGTATTGCTCAGGATGATGCCGGTACGACGAACCGAAGGAGATCCGTCTTTGCACCACAACCGCCTGATGACCGTTGACGAACTGGCTGAGTACCTGGGCAAGAAGCCCGCCTGGATCTACAACAACCACCGGATACTCGGCCTCCCGTCCCGGAAGGTCGGCGGCAGCCTGCGCTTCCGCATGTCCGAGGTCGACCGCTGGCTCGACCGGGAGTGCCCGGCCTCGGCCTGACCTGCGGTCCTCTCATCTGTACCCGACCGAATGGAGGTCACATGATCCCGCCACCCGGCGGGAGACAGCGGCGCACACCTGTGCCGCTCCGCTCAAAGGAAGGACGGCCACGCACGGTGGGAGCCATCAAGGACAAAGGGCGGCAGCTCCACGAGATCGAGCGGGTCCCGTACGAGGACGCGTTCCTGATCGGCGACCTCCTCACCACCCGGACAACATTGCTGGCGGGTGAGCCCAAGGCGGGCAAGACACTGCTCAGCGCGGGCATGGGCATAGCCCTGCTCAACGGCGAGCCGACGTTCCTCGGCCTGCCGGTACATCGAAGAATCGACCACATCGTCTACGGCCTGACCGACGACGGCGCGGCGGAGGAATTGAAGGAGCGGCTGGACGGTGCCGTACCGGACGACTCTGTGACCATCTTCCCCGTCCGGGACGCGGGGGACTCCGGCTACTGGAAGGGCATCTACGAAGACCTCGCGGACATCAGGCCGGGCCTGTTCGTCCTGGACAACATGCTCGGCGCGCTCGCACCGGGTGAGGACATCTCATCCCCGGTGACAGCGCAACGGTTCGGGCACAGCTTGCGTCCGATCACGGACATGGGCATCCCCGTGCTGGTGGTGACGCACACCCCGAAGGGAACGGCGGAGGGAATGAGCGTCGCATCCTCGCCCATCGGCGGACGGGCGATCGCGGCCGGCGCTCGCGGCATCATCACCTTGAGGAACTCCGGCAAGCGCGGGCGGCGCATCGAAGTCAAGATGAATCGCGCCCGGGAAGACCTCAACCTCGACGTCACCGTGCACCGGGCCAGCGCGACAAGCGAGGTCCCTGTCTGGGAGCGGGCGAGGCCCCAGATCAAGGCCGTCGACATGCCGAAGGCGAAGCCCTGGGACGAAGTGCTCGCAGCGCGGATCATCGAGGAGCAGCCGGAGGAGACGAACTACAAGCCGCTCGCCCAGCGGTACGCCCCGACGGTCGGCAAGAGCGTGGAGACCATTCGCCCCAAGCTCAGGGATGCCCTGGAGTACGTTGACGGGCGCTGGACCCGGAGGCGCTCCGAGCCCGCCTGATCCGTGGTGGTGGTGATGCAGCCCCCTTACAGGAAGTGTCACCACCACCAGCTACCTCGCTCCGCTCGGCAAGCCTCGCTCCTCCTTCTACTTATGTAAGTACGTCAGGATCTCTGGACACTGGCGGCCTGTGGCCGACCAGCACGCAGGCCACTGGGGGACTACGAAAGCCCGAGGCCTCGAAGCCCGCCAGACAAAGGCAGCGGCTCCCCGAAGGAGCTGTTGAACGAGCAAGACGACTTACGCAAGTACGCGATTGCGTCCAGCGGCGAAGCCGTAAGCCTGTGCAGCGGAGAAGAGCAAGTACGTGAAGCCGTGAAGAAGCCCAACTAGGAAGCGGCCTATCGGCCGTTCTTCGCGTAGACGACTTACGAGGCTCGACTTGCGTACTTGCTCTCGCCGCTGCCTTCCTCGGGGCCGCGGATGCGGCCCACTCGTCAGGAGTCGGTGAGGCTCACGTCCAGTTTCTGACGCCGTTGCTCCCTACCCATGCCGTTCCGCCGTTGCCCTTCACCGCCGTAGGGATGGGGCCTCACGATGTGGCGGCAGCTCCGATCGTTCCGCTGTCCCCCGCCCTGGCCGCGGGCACCGTACCGTCGCCCACCAGATCCATGACCGCGTCAGTGTGTTCCCTGATCAGATAGTCCATGGCGTGCTCGGTCGACGACTGATACTCAAGCTGCTCGCTGTAGAAGCGAAGCCGCTCCTGCGCGTCCTCGATGATTTCGCCCCAGGTGCGTACCCAGATCCGGTACGTGGGCTGGTTGACAGCACATCCAGGCATCCGGTCCTGCTGGTGAGCAAGTTGGCGAAGACCGTCGTCCATGGCATTGCCGACGAGCCAGAAGTCCCAGGTCACCTTGGGGTCCCGGAACCGGTCGTCGTTCATAACCGCTTGCGCATAGCTGTTGATCTGCGTGAACTCGGACATGCCGAGGGTGACACTCGACCTCTTGAGTTCGATCACGAGGTGGTGACGCTCCCCTTTCCGCTGCCGGGCTGCACGGGACAGCATGAGGTCGACGATCCCCCGGCTCCCGTCCTCCCTCAGAACGGGGGCCTGTGCGGGTGTGTCACGATCGAGAAGACGACAGTGCTGTCTCAGCACCTCGTTCAGACTGCGGTCGCTGACGTGCAGTCCATACTCCTCACCGAAGATCCAGCACTCGTTCTCCAGGATCCGGTGCAGCTCCGTGCGTTCCTTGACCCGCCCCTTGGCCACGGGGTCGAAGACGAGGTGCTCCAGGGCAGACAGGAAATCGAGGCGTCCGGTTGTCGCGGTCGACGCCTTGATCAAGGCGGACAGCGGCGTACGATCCAGCAGCCGACTGAGTTCTGCCTGCTCCTGCTTGGAAAGCGCGAATAGCTCCTCGGCGATGCGCAGCACTTCGCCCGGCTCGTGGGTCAAGACGGAGCGCAGAAGCGCGAAGGACACCTTCTGGGCCCTCTTGCTCGCCGGCAAGTGCCGGACGACCGCGGTCGCCACGGCGTCAAAGGTCTCGCGCTCCGCTCGCTCCTGGTCGTTGGCGGGCTCGCCTGCATACGGGTAGAAGCCTTCCGCACGCCACGAGTCGACGAGCTCACGACGGCGCTCATCGGCTCGGGAACGGAAGTGCTCACGCATACGCTCTCGGGCTTCGGCCAGCACCTCGGCAGCAGGCCCCTCCGGTGTCCAATCGGCGAAGGCGAGGTCGCCGACCGAATCATCCTCGAACCCCGACCAGGACAGGTACGCCGTGAAGTGGAAGCCCGGAGCCTGGATCTCCGGCTTCAGCTGCGCCAAGGACATGCCTCGGCCGTCGCAGAGGAACAAAGCCCGGGAGTACGGACGCGACCATTCGATGATCTTCAACTGGGCCGACGGGTGAGAACTGTCCGGCGGAGCCGCCACCTCGTACGTCTCGACGTGAACCTGCTCAGACGCCGGGTCCAGCCGCGTCCCGTCGTAGGTGATGCAGATGTCCGGGTACGCCTCCAGGTGAAGCGCGAAGGCGGCAGTGAGCGCGGTACGGGCGGCATCCTCGGTCAGCTTCTGGAGGTCCTCCCCGCCGAACGCCTCAAAGACCGTCCCCGTTGCGTCGGCCGTCGGCTCGGGATCGCTGACGTCGAACTCGTCCATGGAGCTGCGATCGGACTCGATGACCACACGCCGGCGGATCCCCCGCGCACCGCTGACGCTGGTCCAGCGCACCTCACTGCCGAGCGCGAAGGCCCGGACTCGGCCCCGCCCGTTCTTCCCGTGCAGCACGCGCTTCTTTACCTCACTGACCTGCGTGCGCTTCTTCCAGGACGTACCGATCTGCTCGAAGTAGTCGCTGCACTTCTCCGCCGCGATACCAGTACCGTCGTCGAGCACGGCTACTCGGTCGACTCCGTCGAAGTCGTTGCGCTCAAGTACGACGGTGACGTTCTCGGCATCCGCGTCGAGAGAGTTCCAGATCAGCTCCTCGACGGCTCCCACAGGATGACGAAGCCGGGCAAGCTCCTCGACGTGTCCGCGCCCTACGGTCAACCGAAGCTTCGCCATGGGGTCAGCACCTTTCACGTCAGCGTCATCTCTTAGGGCCTGCGGGGAGGGAGGCAGAACGCTTCCCACGTCATTGTCATTAACTCGGATACCTGATGAACGTCACTCACTGTTTTCGAGCGCCGGACGTGCGTCCACGATCCGCTCCTTCGCCTGCGCGGCCTGGCACGTCACGTCCACAGCTCGTCGGCGAGCGGCTCCGCGTCCAAATCGTCGCGGCGACTGCGCCAGTCCGGCAGGCAGCTGTCCATCAGCCGGGCGAAGCGCGGGCCATGCCCGCGTTCGAGGAGGTGCGTCATCTCGTGGACGATGACGTACTCAAGGGACGCCGGGTGCTTCTTGGCCAACTCGGAGTTGAACCACAGGCGGCCGGTCTCCTGGTTGCACGAGCCCCACTTGGTTTTCATCCGGCGGATGCCCCACCAGGGCACCGAGACGCCGAGCTTCGCCTCCCACCGCTCGATGAGCGGAGGGACGGCGCGTCGGAGCTGCTCTCGGTACCACTGGTCGAGCAGGTCTCGGCGTCCCTGGTCGTCAGTTCCCGGAAGCGCGTACAGGACTAGTCGATCTCCGTCGATCTCCACGTGCGGACGTCCGGGACGTTCAACAACCTTCAGGCGTCGCCTCACACCCCAGCTGTAGTGGGACTCTCCACCGACCATTTCTCGCACGGACTGCCGTCGAGCCGATCGCAGCTCGTCCTGCTGTCGTCTGATCCACGGCAGCCGCTGGATGACGGCCAGCCTGATCTGGTCGTCATCCATCCGCTGGGGTGCCGCCACCCGGACACGGCCCACCGGCGGATAGACACCGATGTGCAGGTTCTTGATGTCCTTGAAGTCCACCTGGACATCGATGCCGAGGACGGTGATCCGCGTGCTAGTGATACTCATGCCTTGCTTTCACCAGTTCGAAGAGCTCATCGAGCCGGTCGAAGTCGTCTGGCAGCGCACGCTTGACCGCGATACGCAGCTTCTTCTCCCTCATTGGGCTTCCAACCCAGTTGTGCGGCTTGTTGTGCAGCACCGTGGTGTCGACTTGGATAGCCAGCTGCTGGTCGTCGCGGAAGAAGTCGCACAGCGCTCTGCGCGCGCCGTTGTCAGCCCACTTCGGGTACCGCTCGGCGTCGCCTGAGTTCCTGCTTCCAAGATCCGCCGCCGTCTCCAGCAGCTTGGCGAGGTACTCCTCGTACTCGATCGCACCCTTGCGACGCTCCTCGATTATCGCGTCGAGCAGCTGTGACATCTCGTCGAAGTACTTCGGGTTCGTCGCACGCTCGTCGACGATCACCTTGCGCATGTTGTTGGTGATGGTCGCGGCAACGGCTTCGGGGTTGCTCTTGATTCCCGTAGGCAGCTTGTCGACGGCGCCCGCACCCAGTTCGACGATGAGCTGGATGAGTCCGGCGTCCTCGAAGTCGGACACGGTCCTTGACGCGTCCGCCTGGATGTAGGTGTCCAGGAGGAAGCGCATGCCTGCTTCGTACTGCTTGAAGTCGACGTCCTCGCCTGCGCCGAGCTTCACCTCGGCCCGGACGTCCACGTAGTGGCGGACCTCCTTGCGGATGTCCTCGGCGGCCTGCGGCGAGTACTTGGCTGCCTCCATGTCGTTCGCCAGGTTGGCGAAGGCCCGCGTCACCCCTGCGACGGCCTTGTACAGCTCGACACGCTTGGGCTCGTTAGCCTTGAGCTGTGCGGCGTTGCCCTGCTCAGCGGCGCAGAAGTACTGCTGGTACTGGAGTGTGCCTCGGGGCGGCGCGACCGGCTCGCACAGTGCGCGGATACGTTCCAGCGCATCGTCCAGGTCCTTTCGCCCCTTGTCGATACGGTCACTCAACAGGCCCTCGATGTCCTGCCGCTCATAGGCATCGAACATCCCGGACGTGTAGTCGGTGACGGCGTCCTGAAGGGAGTTGAAGAGGTCGCGGTAGTCGACGATGTAGCCGTACTGCTTGTCATCCCCGTCGAGCCGGTTGACGCGGCAGATGGCCTGGAACAGGCCGTGGTCGCGCATCTTCTTGTCGATGTAGAGGTACGTGGCACTCGGCGCGTCGAAGCCGGTCAGGAGTTTGTCGACGACGATGAGGAGGCGCATACGGCCAGGCTCCTCGACGAACTGCCTCTTGACCTCCTTCTCGAACTCCTCGACCTTCGTCATCGCCACGTCTTCGGGCTCGTTGAAGTGGGCGGCCAGCATCTTCCGGTAGATCTCGTACTTCCGGAGGTTCTCTGTGTGGCCGGCACCGGAGTCCTCCTTGGAGATGTCTCCCGGACTCGGCTTATAGCTGGTGACGATGGCGCATTTGCCGTCGAAGCCCGCCTTGGAAAACAACTCGTAGAACTTACATGCCTGGTAGACGCTGTCACCGACCAGCATGGCGTTCCCGCGGCCGTCCTTCAGACGGTCCTTGGTCTCCATGTCCATCAGGATGTCCTGGACGATCTGCATAGCCCGAGGCTCGGAGGAGACGACCTTCTGCATCGTCCCCCAGCGCTTCTTCAGCTCCGCCTTGGACAGGTCCGTCATGCCCTTGGTCTTGGCCGCGAACCACTTGTCGACGTGCGCGGCAGAGGTCAGCCGCTGGTCGATCGCACGCGCCTCATAGCTCAGGTCGAGTACGACGCCGTCCTTGATGGCCTCGTCGAACCTGTACTCGTGGATGAAGGTACCGAAGGTCTCCATGCTCGTACCCTTGTCCGCCTTGAGCAGGGGCGTTCCCGTGAAGCCGATGAACATCGCGCCGGGCAGCAGGCGCTTCATCGCGGCATGCATCTTGCCGGACTGGGTGCGGTGGGCCTCGTCGATGAAGACGAACAGGTTGCCCTTGGCCTTGAAGTCCCTTGGGACGTTGGCCTTGAGCTCCTCGATGAACTTGTCCTGCGCCTTCTCCTCGTCGCCTACCTTGCCCACAGAGCTGCGGAACTTGTGCACGAGGGAGCAGATGAGCCACTCGGTGGACTTGTTCAAGGTGTCCAGGAGATCCGCGCCGGACTTGGTGCGGTAGATCTTCTCGTTGACGCCGTTGAAGACCTTCTCGATCTGCTCGTCCAGCTCATCGCGGTCGGTGATGAGGAGGACACGGGGGTCCTTCTGGTTCTCACGGATCCACTTCGCCAGCCACACCATCGTGAGCGACTTGCCCGACCCCTGGGTGTGCCAGATGATGCCGCCCTCACGACGACCGATACGTTCCTGTGCCTTCTTCACGCCGAAGTACTGGTTGTGGCGGCACGCTTTGCGGACACCGGAGTCGAACACGGTGAAGTCGTGGATCAGCTCCAGGAGACGCTCCTTGCCGCAGAGTTGAAGCAGGGCGCGATCCAGCGGCCCCTCGTCGGAAGACTCCTCTCCCCCTTCCGCCTCCTCCTTCCACTCCAGCCAGTACTTCTCGGGCGTGTCGATGACTCCGTAGCGCAGCCCTTCGACGTCGTTGCCGGCAAGCACGAGCTGGACCGTCGAGAAGAACGGCCGGATGAAATCTGGCCGTTGGTTGCCGATGGTCTGCCGAATTCCCTCACTCACGGCCACATGGGAACGCTTTAGTTCCAGAGTCGACAGTGCCAGGCCGTTTACGTAGAGCACGATGTCGGGGCGCTTCGTCTGGCGTCCGACGATCGTGACTTCCTCGGCGATGGCGAAGTCGTTCTCATGCGGTTTCTTCCAGTCGATGAGCCAGACCGTCTTATTCTTCTCACTCCCTCCCGGATTGATGCTCACCCCGTAGCGCAGTAAGCCGTACACATCGCGGTTCGCCTCGTACAGGTCTCGGCCACCTCCGAGCGCGGCGGCCTTCTTCAGCTGGTCAATCGCCCTGGTGATGAGGAGGTTGCTGTAGCCCCGCGTACGGAGGTTCTCCTCCAACAGCCCGACCTCGATGTTCGAGTTGCGGGCACGGCGCTCATGGTTGCCGAGATAGCGATAGCGCAGCCGCTTCTCGAACAGCCGGATGACACGCTCCTGCGTCTCGCGCTCTACCTGCCCGACATCACTCATGCCTCACCCTCCCCCTGAACTGACAGTCGCGTCCGGCCTGTCAGCAGCTCCTGCATCATGCCGATCTTCTGCTCATGCGCCTTCCCAAGCCTCCTGTGTAGGGCGCCGAGCTCACGGTCGGCATCAATCAGAACCTCAGCCACCGCATCTTGTTCCACACGCTCCGGGATCTTAACGGTGATCTCTGCGAGCGCACGGCTGCTGATATGAACGACGGCATCGCCCTGTCCCGCCCGCGCCTTCTGCTGGGTAACCGCCGGGGAGTTTGCGAGGGTCGCCAGATAGACCGGATTAAAGCCGGAACCCCGGAGGACCACGATGTCGCCACCGGCAACGGCTTCTTGCTCACCCACATAGGCAACGCACATACCGATCTCATCGCGCGTCTCTCCGGAGCCCGCAAAGAGGAGATCTCCTGAGTAGATCGGTAGGGCAGTGGCGGCAACTTCATGACTGACGAACGAGCGAGTGACCGCTGTATAGTTGGCGAATTCCGTGTAGAGCTCTCCGTACCGAATACAGGGAATCCCAGAAGGTCGCACGTCGTCCCGCCGGACACCACGACCCTTGAGGAAGATTCCGAGTTCCCCCAGAGATACCGAGGCCCATGACTCGGCAAATCCAGGAAGGCGCATATTTCCGCTGAGGAGCTGCTGCACAATCCCCTGCTTGACCGCCTGCTTCTTGGCGATCAACTGCCGCAAGGAGAAGATCCTCTCTTCGGCATCATCCAGGGCTTCGGAGATTTCCTTCTGTTCATTGAGCGAGGGAAGATCCACCGGAAATCCCATGACATCGGATTTTGTGATATTGGGGTCCTTGCGGCTACTACTGGCAACAGTTCGCCAGTAGTCAACCTTGTAATTCAGGAAATGAAGCAAGTACCTGGAGTCTAGACTGTCAGGGTCAGGAAAAATCGCGGTAATAGCTTGGTTGGTTGCGGCAGGAGCGCAAAGGATACCCGTTCGACCAATCTGACTAAACCCACCGTACATTGCAATCAACACCGTACCGGGGCGATGGATCCGAATCTTCGTATCCGACACTGCGCGACTCGTAATGCACTCACTTGTACGGGAAATGCGCCCGTTATTCAGGTCCATGGTCTTGACCCATGGGATTTCCCCTGCATCGAAATACTCGGCTTGACGCGATCGCGGAGGAGTTTTCCCTGAAGCGAAGCTTGCCAAATCACCAAGAGGGCGGCTTTCCCAATTTTCCCGGCTCACGAGATCCCCATTCCCGCCAGATGCCGAGTGATCCTGGATTCTAGGACTTCCACCCTCGCGGCGAGTGTGCCGGCAGTCTGCGTATAGCGATCGCCAAGCTGCTGAATTCGGTGCACTAGAATAAGTGTTAGCGCCTCGGCTTCGGACGTGACGCGCGCTGTGACCGTGGAACGCCACTTGGCATCCAACACAAGCCCCTGCACATCCGTCTCGGTGAGATCGCCGTACTTCTTCAGCGTGGCAAGATTCAGCGCAGCTTCCGCCTCCTTGGCCGCCTTCTTCGCTACCGCCTCCGCGTCATACAGCTTGATGAGATGTGACAGAGAGGTCACCTCGTCTGCATCCGTACCCTCATGTCGCGCCTTCTTCAAGCGGGCCGAAGCGAGTGCCTTGTTAATCTTTTCGTCGTCCATCGCGTCCGCCAGAAGCCCGCCCTCAACGGCATGCTCCTCGACGTACTCCTCGACCAGGCGACTCGCCTCCTCCCATACCAACATCAGCTCATCGACCTCAGCGCGTTCCTTGGCGAAGTAACGCTCAACGATCAGGCTCGGCGGGAGGAGGTCCATCTTGTACTTCTCAACGCTGCGCCCCGTACCCACCACGAGGTCTGGGGTCTCGGAGAGCTTTCGTTCCTTATCCACCACGATCTTGCGCGGCTTGGCGGCTTCGAGCCAGCCGTCGTTCATGACCATGAAGACGTCATCGTGCATGACGTCGTGCCAATACGTCATGAGCCGTTCGTAGACGTCGTACTCGTCCAGCAAAGGCACTGGTTTGAAACGGGCCAGCAGGTCATCAGCGAGGACGGCGATGAGGTCATTTGGCCGAGTGGTCTCGTCGATCTCTTCGAGCCGCTTGCGATGAGCGGCGAACCACTCAGTGGTGAGTTCCCTGGCCTCTTGGGTGAACTTCTGGAACTCAGGCGAATCAAGGATCGCCTGTTGGACCTTGCTGACGTCGATGGTCAGATCACTGTAGCCGGGACGGTTCGGCTGGAAAAGCTGGTCTCGCAACTGCGGGAAGGCATCCCAGTAGCCGCTGACCGCGTCGAGATCGCGGTCAGGGATGCCACCGTGCAGGTGTGCGTGGAGGTCCTGGATGTCCTCGGGATCGGAGGAGTCGATGTATCGGGGGATGTTGAGGTTGTAGTCGTTCTTCGAATCGGCGATCTCCGACAGCGGAACCATGCGCGAGTAGCGGTCGATCGTAGTCTGCCGCGTGAAGACGTCGACGATCTTGTGGATGTCCTGGCTGCGGAGGCGGTTCTTGTTGCCGTCCTTAATGAAGCCATTGGACGCGTCGATCATGAAGACGCCGGTGCGGCCGACGGCGTTCTCCTTGTCCAGAACGATGATGCAGGCGGGGATGCCGGTCCCGTAGAAGAGGTTCGCGGGGAGGCCGATGATGCCCTTGATGAACCCCTGCTTCAGCAAGCGCCGACGGATGTCAGCTTCGGCGTTACCGCGGAAGAGCACGCCGTGCGGGAGGATGACCGCCGCCTTGCCCGTGCTCTTGAGTGACTTGAGAACGTGCAGCAAGAACGCATAGTCACCGTTCTTCTCCGGCGGCCGGCCGTACTCGAAGCGGCCGTACTCCTGCTCCAGCCCGTTGCTCCAGGACTTGAGGGAGAACGGCGGGTTGGCCACCGCGAAGTCGAAGGTCTGAAGCGTGTTCCCGCTGGTGAACCGAGGGCTCGTGATGGTGTCACCCTTGAGGATCTCAGCGTCCTCGTTGCCATGCAGGATCATGTTCATCTTGGACAGCGCCCAGGTGGCGTTGTCCTTCTCCTGGCCGTAGATCGAGATGCCACGTGAGGTCTCGGCGGCGACCTTGAGGAGGAGCGAGCCGGAGCCGCAGGTGGGGTCGTAGACCGTCTGGTCCTGCCGGGTGTCCTTTGTGATTCCAACCACCTTAGCGAGCACCCGGGAGACCTCTGCCGGGGTATAGAACTGGCCCTTGCTCTTGCCGGACTCCGTGGCAAAGTGACGCATGAGGTACTCGTAGGCATCGCCGAGAAGATCGTCGCCCTCGGCTCGGGAGCCTCGAAAGTCAAGGTCACTGAAGATCGCGACCAGCTTCGACAGCCGATCCTGGATCTCTTTGCCCTTGCCGAGCTTCTCCTCGTCGTTGAAGTTGGCGAGGTCGATGACGTTACGCAGGTCGTTAGCCTCGGCGAGCTTGTAGATGATCTTGTTGAAGCGGTCGCCGATCTCTTTGTCGCCCTTGGCGGCGACCATGTCGTCGAAGGAACCACCGGGCGGAACCTCGATGAGACTGTCGGGGTCTGCCTTGGCCTTGTCGGAGACGTACTTCACGAAAAGCAGCGTGAGAATGTAGTCCTTGTACTGACCGGCATCCATGCCGCCGCGCAGCTCGTCGCAGCTCTTCCAGAGCGAGCGGTAGAGGTCTGTCTTCTTGAGGGCCAAGGCTCTTCTTCCCGGTGTGTCATGGCGGTCGCGAGGGCCGCCAACCCTGATGCCTGCGGCGTGACGTACGTCGCGCGGCCGTTTCCAGCCGCCGATGCGAGTTGCAGGCAAGCGCGGCAGCCGAGTCCACGCGGGAAGCGTAGTAGAGAAAGCGGCAGAGTAGCCCTGCAGAGGAAGAGATGCACCTCGCGGCCTACGCCAAGCAGAGCCGCCCCCGGCGGGCGGGCCACAGAGCGAAGACGGCAATCCGCTGCGGCCGCCAGAGGATGCACCTTCGCGAAGACTCGAAGACGTACGAGCGCCACGGAACCTGATCGGGCGATGTCAGGTGATTACCTGACAGGCGAGGGACGGGTCCGGTAGATCTGTGCACGTGACTGACTCCACTCCCAGCGAGCCCATCCCCCAGGACGGCGAGCCGACCTCTTTCGCCAAGGCGAAGGGCTGGATCAGCAAGCACAAGCCGAAGATCCTCGCCGTGGCCGGCACGGTCGGCAGCGCGGCTCTGGCCGTCGCCGTCCTGGCCGCTAAGCATGCCGAGGAACAGAACGCCGCCGAGGGGTCCCAGGACACCGGGTCGGCCGCCGACTCTGCAGAGGAGAAGGAGCAGCGGAACCCGCCCACCAAGCACAACGTCGCCCCGCACAAGAGACGGCTCGCAGACGGCCGCGAGATCGACGTGTCGGGTTACGAGCGGGGCGGCTCCTCGGAAGACGAGGACGAGGACCCCGGCGAAGTCGCGGCCTGAGCGCTTCTCATTCCTGTGCAGTGCCGACGGATGCCCTGCAGAACGGTTGGATCGCCGCTGACATGCGGCTTCTTTCGCCGCCGGGGGGAGCGCCACAGCTGCCCCGTCGCCCCTGGAACCGTGGCAGAACCCGAGCTGCTAAGACGCGGCGGCCGACGACGGGCCCCTTCGGGGGTCGTACCCCCACCCCCGCTCGCACCTCTGGCTCTTCACGCCGCCCGCCACCGTCCCTACGATCCGCGCATGATCAAGCTGACGTGGGCCCTGGTGGCCGAGCACGTGGACGAGTGGACCGGGGACGACGCGGCGCAGGGCGCGGCCGTACTCGAAGCCAGGGTGGGGGCCTCGGTCGAGGCGAGCGGCATGAAGCCGGAGGCCGTGCAGCATTGGCGTACGGACTTCCTGACCCCCGTGGTCACGTCGCTGCGCACGGAAGGCGCGGCAGCACTCGCCAGGGGAGAAACATGGAGCCGGGCGGCCGGGCCGTTCATGGCCTGCGCATCCCCGTTCAGCTGAACACAGCCCGTTTCGTGAGCCAGGCAGGCTGATCGGCTCGCCGAGTGGCGCGGAGCCTTGGAGCCGCGATGAAGCTCAGGGCTCCAGCTGTGCGCCTTGCGGAGCGTTCCTCCTTCTCCCGGAGCATCGCCTGGTAGGCCGCCTCCACCTGTTCCGTCGGGAAGCCGAACCTGTTGAGCACCCACCAGACATCCTCGGCCGTCGGATCCGGGGCATTGGCCAGCTGTTGTTCGATCCACTCCTCCTTGGTCATCGTCTTCTTCGGCTCGGAACGCTTCGTCATGGGTTTCGTCCTGTTCAATCTCATACGGGGGCCTGTGTCTGTGTCGCGTGCTGGGGGCCGTCGGCGTCGCCTCCAGCGCGTCTGACGGCAACTGAAGCAAGGGACGCTCGGGTCGCCGTCACCCCGCCCGCACCACTAGAGCGAACGATGTGCACACCCGCCTGAATCCCTCGTGGCCGGTGCGTCCCGTGTGCCCCATGCACTCGATGTCCACGGCCGCCCCGTCCTCGGAAGGCGTCGCCGACCAGTCGCAGCGGAGGCACTCGGCCTCGAACGTCACGTCGGTGTCTGGGTGCTGGGTGATCCGATGCGTGACGTACCGCAGCACAGTGCGGGGCATTACTCGCCCCCGTGCGCGTCCCGCAGGTGTGCGCGCAGGGTCACGTTCATGTCGGACACCTTGGAGTAGTCCCAGACCGACCCGGCGTTGGCCCGTTGTACCGCGAGGCCGAGGCAGTCCCGGCAGCCCGGGACGGGTTCCGGCCGTGCCGGCGGTAGGGAAGAAGCCACCGGCTCCGGCAGCGTCGACCGTTCTCCGTGCATCTCGTATGCCTCCCCGCATCTCGTCGAGAAGGCCATGGTCAGCCGGTCCGAGGGGCCGAAGCTAGGGCGTTTCCCGTTCGCGCAAGAACGTGTCCCGGATGCCCTCGACTAGGTCGCGCATTGCGTCCCCGGCAAGGGACACGGAGGCGAAGCGGTCGAACTTCTCGACGTACAGGGAGACGTCCCGTGGGTCGGTGACGACCACCTCGGCGTGTGTCGTCTCGACTGTCACCACACGGTCGTCCCGGGTGACGAAGGAGTGACCGGGCACATAGCGCTGCGGCGCGTCGAGGGGGACCACGCGCACGTCCACGTTCGGCAGGCGGGACACCGACACGATGCGGTCCAGCTGGCCCGCCATCATCGCGGGCGGAAGGAGACGCCAGCGCAGGACGGGTTCCGTAACCACGAAGTGCAGGGCTTTGCTGGTGTCGTACAGGACGCGTTGCCGCTCGATCCGGGCGGAGACCGTACGGGAGAGCTGTTCGTCCGTGAGGCCCTTCGGCTCCAACACTGCCCGGATGTACTCGGGCGTCTGGAGCAGACCGGGAACCAGGGACGGCTGGAAGAGGCGCAGGAGCGTCATCGAGGACTCCAACGCCCTGATCTGCTCCTGCTTCTTGTGGTAGCCCATCCGCCGAAAGAGGCGCCATGCGGTTGCCTCTGTGGCCTGTGCGCGGGCTACAGCGAGGTACTCGGCCTTGATCTCCGGGGACACGTCCAAAGCCGTGAGGATGCGTTCCACGTCCGCCGTCGCCGGAGCGACACGGCCGTTCTCGATCTTCGACAGCTTGGCGGTCGACATGACTGCGCTGCGGGCGACGACCTTGGCTTCCTTGCCGGACGCCTGCCGCAGCGCCCGCAGCGCGGCGCCGAGTTCTGCCTGATTCACGCTGCTCCGTACTTCCCCCACCACTCGGTGAAGGGCACCGACATGGCCAGGGCGACGCTTCGATACGTCGCGTACTCGGACTCCTCGCCCGTGGGCAACGCCCCCGGTGCCGGGACGAACGTCGGCCCGGTGAACGCGCCGTTCTCGTCATAGTTGAGCACCACAGGCTCGCGGCCGTCGAAGAGCCAGAAATCGGGCACACCCTCCAGCGGATTCGGGCGGTCGGTCGTGTCGACGATGTGGAACTCCTCACCCGCCGTCATGTTCGTCTGGTAACCCCAGCTCAGCTCGTAGCGGAGGTACGGCGTGAGCGGGCGGGACAGGACGTGGACGCGCACCATGCGCTTGCCGCTCTCCGTCGCCTTTCGCACGGTCTCCAGCCAGTCTGCGTTGTAGTCGGCGGGCTTGGTCTCCCCCGCAAGGAAGGCACGGAAGACGGCAGGGTTGCCCGAGTTGCTGTAGTCGTCGAGGGTCTCCAGCCGGAACGCCTCCTCCTGGAAGGTGGAGAAGCGGGCAGCCAGGTCGTTAGATGCGCTGATCACGGATTGCCTTCCGGATGAGGTCCATCGGGATTTCCACCAGGGATTCGCCCTCCGGCACGTCGAGGCCGTGTCCCGTCGGCACGCCTCCCTGCACGATCAGGGTTCCCTTGTCGGTCGCATACAGGGTGGGACAGTCCCCGTTCTCACAGGTGGTGGCCAGCTTCGTCAGCCTCATACGGTGCCCCCTCGTTCCCGTGCTCCGGTGTCCCGTTCATCGTTCCCAGCCGGCGGCCTGCACAACAAGAGGTTCGGGTTTCCAGAACGGGAAACCGGTCCGCCGTCGCTTCGTCCGGGGCAATCCCTTCGGCTGTCCTCCCCTCTCCCACCGGAGCCCCAGGTCAGAGCTTCTGAGAGTCGCCGCCAGGGTCAGCACCAAGTCAGCACACGACCCGGAAACAGCCTGAATCCGCAGGAGAAAACAGGAAGGGGCCAGACCCGATGATCTGGCCCCTGACCTGGGGATTCATGCCCTGACCAGCCACGTTAGCCGATCAAGGAATCAGGCACTACACGTTGAAGCGGAACTCCACCACGTCGCCGTCCTGCATGACGTACTCCTTGCCCTCCATACGGGCCTTGCCCGCCGCGCGGGCTTCGGCGACCGAGCCCGTGTCGACGAGGTCGGCGAAGGAGATGACCTCGGCCTTGATGAAGCCCTTCTGGAAGTCGGTGTGGATCACACCGGCCGCCTCGGGGGCCGTCGCGCCCTTCTTGATCGTCCAGGCGCGGGACTCCTTGGGGCCGGCCGTCAGGTAGGTCTGGAGGCCCAGGGTGTCGAAGCCGACGCGGGCCAGGGTGGCGAGGCCCGGCTCCTCGGCGCCGACGGACTGGAGGAGCTCCATGGCGTCCTCCTCGTCCAGCTCGGCGAGGTCGGCCTCGAGCTTGGCGTTGAGGAAGATCGCCTCGGCCGGGGCGACCAGGGCGCGCTGCTCGTCCTTGAAGGTCTCGTCCGTCAGCTCGTCCTCGTCGACGTTGAAGACGTAGAGGAACGGCTTGGTGGTGAGCAGGTGCAGGTCGTGCAGGAGCTCGGCCTTCTCGGAGCCCTGGACGATGCCCTGGGAGAAGAGGGTGTCGCCCCGCTCCAGGATCTCCTTGGCCGCCTCGACCGCCGCGACCTTCGGCGCGACGTCCTTCTTGATCCGGGACTCCTTCTGGAGGCGCGGCAGGACCTTCTCGATGGTCTGGAGGTCGGCGAGGATCAGCTCGGTGTTGATCGTCTCGATGTCGTCCTTGGGCGAGACCTTGCCGTCGACGTGGACGACGTTCTCGTCCTTGAAGGCACGGATGACCTGGCAGATCGCGTCCGACTCACGGATGTTCGCCAGGAACTTGTTGCCCAGGCCCTCGCCCTCGCTCGCGCCGCGCACGATGCCCGCGATGTCGACGAAGTCGACCGTGGCCGGCAGGACGCGCTGCGAGGAGAAGATCTCGGCCAGCTTGGTGAGGCGGGCGTCGGGGACGCCGACCACGCCGACGTTCGGCTCGATGGTGGCGAACGGGTAGTTGGCCGCCAGCACGTCGTTCTTGGTCAGGGCGTTGAACAGGGTCGACTTGCCGACATTCGGCAGACCGACGATTCCGATCGTGAGCGACACGGTGGCGACTTCCCTAGAAGTGAGGATGGTGGGCCGACCCCCCAGTTTACGGGCGCGACGGAGCGGGCAGTGACGGCAGCCGTTGGGCGAACTCTTGGCCAAGGTCACTCAAAGTGCGTGTCCCATGCCGGACTCCCGGCCCCCGGCGACCTACGTTGTCCGGGTGGAGCAGCACAGGAACAGTCCCCCCCAGCGCCCCCGGCGGGCGCAGGCCCCGGCGGGGCCGGCCGGTCCGGTGGCGCCCGCGGCGTCGGCGGCGGCCCCGGCCCCCGGCGCCCTGCCCCAGGGCGCGCTCATCGACGGCGCGGGCGTACGCCCGGTCGGGACGCGTCCGGCACGGCCTCCCGCCAGGCCGGGCGGCAAGGCCGCGCCCGGCGGCCGCACCGGCGGTGGCGGCGGCACACCGGGCGGTGCACCGGGCGGGCACGGCACTCCGGGTGGGCCGGGTGGTCCCGGGGTGCCCGGCGGCGGGCCGCGGCGGCCGGCGGGCCGGCCCGGCGGGCGGGCGGTGCCGCCCGTGGTGCTCGCGCTGCGCCGGCTGCCCTCGCCCCGCCTGACGGGCCTGGGCGCCGGGCTGTTCGCCGCGGCGTCGATGTTCGTGATCGGGTGCCTGGACCGGCTGCTGTTCGACGGCTCCCCGCTGGTGTACGGGCTGCTCTTCCTGCCGGTCAGCGCCCTGACCGCGCTGTGGGTGCGGGATGCCGACCTGGTCACCGCGCCGATCGGGGTGCCCATCGCCTTCGCCGTGGGCGTCGTGCCGATCGCCGGGGGCCCGGGGGGCCTGGGCGGCCGGATCATGGCGGTGGTCACCACCCTCGCCGTGCACGCGGGCTGGCTGTACGGCGGGACGCTGGTGGCGGGCCTCATCACCTCCGTACGCAAGGTGCGGCAGATGGGGCGGCGGCAGCGGGCGGCCGCCGCCCCCCGCGCCACTCAGCGCTGACGCTCCGCGCGGCGCCGCCTCAGCGGGCCGCGGCGGCCATCGCCGCGCCCACGATGCCCGCGTTGTTCTGAAGCTCCGCCGGGACGATCTCGGCGCGGACGTCCGTGAGCAGGGGTACGAACTTCTCCGCCTTGCGGCTCACGCCGCCGCCCACGATGAACAGCTCGGGCGAGAACAGCATCTCCAGGTGCGCCAGGTACTTGCGCACCCGGTGCGCCCACTCCTCCCAGCTCAGGTCCTTGTCCTCCTTGGCCTTCGTCGACGCGCGCTTCTCCGCCTCGTGGCCGTCCAGCTCCAGGTGCCCCAGTTCCGTGTTGGGGACCAGCCTGCCGTCGGTGAAGAGCGCGCTGCCGATGCCCGTACCGAAGGTCAGCATGATCACCGCGCCCTTGCGGCCGCGCCCGGCGCCGAAGGTCATCTCCGCGATCCCGGCCGCGTCGGCGTCATTGAGGACGGTGATCGGCATCCCGCTGAGCCGTTCGCCGATCAGCGCCGCCGCGTCGACGCCGATCCAGCCCTTGTCGACGTTCGCCGCCGTCCGGATGGTGGAGCCCGTGACGACACCCGGGAAGGTGACGCCGACGGGGCCCGACCACCCGAAGTGCTCGACGACCTCGGCGACGCACCCCGCCACACCGTCGGGTGTGGCGGGGTGCGGTGTCAGTACCTTGTGGCGGGGCTCGGCCAGATCTCCGCGCTCCAGGTCCACGGGAGCGCCCTTGATCCCCGACCCGCCGATGTCCACTCCGAAGACGTTCATGGACTCAACGTTACGGGGAGGCGCTGACGGTCACCGGCTTTCGGTCACCGGTTTTCACCGAGAGCGGCAGCCTCGGCGCGCAGATCGCGGCGGAGTTCCTTGGGCAGCGAGAAGGTGATCGACTCCTCGGCGGCCTTCACGATCTCCACGTCCTCGAAGCCGCGCTGCGCCAGCCACTCCAGGACGCCCTCGACGAGCACCTCCGGGACGGAGGCGCCGGAGGTGACACCGACGGTGGAGACGCCCTCCAGCCAGGCCTCGTCGATCTCGTCGGCGAAGTCCACGAGGTGGGCGTCCTTCGCGCCGGCGCCGAGGGCGACCTCGACGAGCCGGACCGAGTTGGAGGAGTTCTTCGAGCCGACGACGACGACCAGGTCCGCCTCGGCGCCCATCTGCTTGACGGCGGTCTGGCGGTTCTGCGTGGCGTAGCAGATGTCGTCGCTCGGCGGGGAGATCAGCTTCGGGAACTTCTCCTTCAGCTTGTCGACCGTCTCCATGGTCTCGTCGACCGAGAGGGTGGTCTGGGAGAGCCAGACGACCTTCGAGTCGTCCCGGACGGTGACGTTCTCCACGTCGTCCGGGCCGTCGACCAGGGTGATGTGGTCGGGGGCCTCGCCGGAGGTGCCGATGACCTCCTCGTGGCCCTCGTGGCCGATGAGGAGGATGTCGTAGTCCTCGTTGGCGAACCGGACCGCCTCCTTGTGCACCTTGGTGACCAGGGGGCAGGTCGCGTCGATCGTGGCGAGCCGGCGCTCGGCGGCCTCCTGGTGCACGGTCGGCGCCACGCCGTGGGCGGAGAACATCACGATCGACCCCTCGGGCACCTCCGCCGTCTCGTCGACGAAGATGGCGCCCTTCTTCTCCAGGGTCTGTACGACGTACTTGTTGTGCACGATCTCGTGGCGGACGTAGATCGGCGAGCCGTACTGCTCCAGAGCCTTCTCCACGGCGATCACGGCACGGTCCACGCCCGCGCAGTAGCCACGGGGAGCGGCGAGGAGGACGCGCTTGTCGGACGACGGGCTGGCAGGCGTAGCAGTCATGTCCCCATCGTAAGGGCGCGTATGGGGGCGGGAAGATCCGCCGGGCGGCCGGGGCCGAGGGGCGCGGCCGGCGCCGGCCGTGAGGGCGGGGCCGGCGGGGCGGGCGGGCGCACCGGGCCGCGGCGGGGGCCGGGCCCGCGGACCTCGGCCCCCATGGCGCCGTTCGGGCGTTTCCGGCTCCCCGGACGCCCGCTCGCACGCCGCCGTCGCGCCGCTGTACCGGGTGGCGCCGGTGGCGAGGGGTTCACCGCGTCGGGTTACCCGCCGATGGTCCGGGTGGCCCCGTACGGGGCCGATCAGCGCGCGTACGCGCGCGTGCCCGGCCACCCGCTCGTCCCGGCCGGACGGGACGGGCCGCGGCGCGGGTGGCCGTCGCCGCCGACCCGGACGCCGGTTTCGCCCCCTGGGGCGGTGTCGCGCGGCGGCCCCGTCGCGCTCCTCCCCGCCCCCCGGGGGGCGGGGAGGGGCCGGTCCGTCAGCGGGGGGCCGGGTAGGGCAGCAGCCCGGCGTCGATCCGCTCCCACCGGGCCCGCAGCTCGCCGAGGAGGGCCGGTTCGGCCGCCGCCCGGTCCGCCTGCTCCCGCTGGTCCGAGGGGAGGTGGAAGAGGCGGTCCCGGCCGTCCTTGCCCCGGTAGTACTTCCAGTCCCCCTGCCGCAGCGCCCGCTCCCCTCGTACCCGCCAGAACAGCGGCCGCCGGGGCGGTTCCTCGCCGCGCAGCAGGTAGCCGGCGAGGCTGCCGCCGTCGAGGGGGTGGGCGGGGTGGGGACGGGCACCCGCGAGCTCCAGCAGGGTGGCCGTCCAGTCCGGGGAGAAGACCGGCTCGTCGCTCACCTGCCGCCCGTCGAGGCGGGCCGGCCAGCGGACGATCGTGGGCACCCGGATGCCGCCCTCCTGGAGGGAGCCCTTGGCGCCGGACAGGGGCCAGTTGTACGAGAAGCGTTCGCCGCCGTTGTCGCTGGCGAACACCACGAGGGTGTCCTCCTCCTGTCCCGATCTCCTGAGGGCGTCGAGGACCCGGCCCACGGAGCGGTCGAGGTCCTCCACCAGCTGCGTGTACTTCTCGACCGAGCCGCCGTCCTGGTGCCACAGCGCCCTCGTGTCGCCGGACCTGATGCGGCGGGTGACCTCCGCGCTCTCCTCGGTGTCGCCCTCGGCGATCCACGGCCAGTGCGGGGTGGTGAAGTTGAGGTTGAGCAGCCAGGGGCGGTCGTGGTCACGCCTCACGTACTCGACGGCACCGACCGCCCCCGCACCTGTCAACGCCGGGCCGTATCGCGGACGGTCGACCGCCGGGCCGGTCGCGGACCGCCCCGGACGGTCGAGGCCCCGGACGGTCGCGGACCGGGCGTCCCGTAGCCGGGGGCGCTGCCGTACCGGAGGCGTTGTCGTAGCGGGCGCGTACGCTCGCGTCCATGGGTCTCACTACGTCTGCCGAAGCTCCCCTGCCCGTCGGTGAGGTGTCGCGGCTCATCGGGGGGTGGGTCGACCGGCTCGGTGCCGTCTGGGTGGAGGGGCAGATCACCCAGCTGTCGCGGCGCCCCGGTGCGGGGGTCGTCTTCATGACCCTGCGCGACCCGTCGTACGACATCTCGGTGAGCGTCACCTGCTACCGGCAGGTGTTCGACGCGGTCGCGGACGTGGTCTCCGAGGGCGCTCGGGTCGTGGTGCGCGCCAAGCCGGAGTGGTATGCCCCGCGCGGGCAGCTGTCGCTGCGGGCGACGGAGATGAAGCCGGTGGGGATCGGGGAGCTGCTGGCCCGGCTGGAGATGCTGAAGCGGTCGCTGGGCGCGGAGGGGCTGTTCGCGCTCGACCGCAAGAAGCCGGTGCCGTTCCTGCCGCAGCTGATCGGGCTGGTGTGCGGCCGCGCGTCGGCCGCCGAGCGGGACGTGCTGGAGAACGCGCGCCGCCGCT
Source organism: Streptomyces noursei (assembly GCF_001646665.1). Classification (GTDB taxonomy): domain Bacteria; phylum Actinomycetota; class Actinomycetes; order Streptomycetales; family Streptomycetaceae; genus Streptomyces; species Streptomyces lavendulocolor. The sequence continues at coordinate 79,057 of NZ_LWBU01000081.1, forward strand.
GGCCGGCCGTCCGCTTCGAGGTGCGCAACGTGGCCGTGCAGGGCGTCCACGCCGTGCCTCAGGTGGTGCAGGCGGTCAAGGAGCTGGACGAGCTGCCGGACGTGGACGTGATCATCGTCGCCCGGGGCGGCGGCAGCGTGGAGGACCTGCTGCCGTTCTCGGACGAGCAGCTCGTCCGGGCCGTCGCCGAGTGCCGTACGCCGGTGGTGTCCGCCATCGGGCACGAGCCGGACGCGCCGCTGCTGGACCTGGTGGCGGACCTCAGGGCGTCCACCCCGACGGACGCGGCCAAGAAGGTCGTGCCGGACGTGGGCGAGGAGCTGGACCGGGTGGCGGGGCTGCGCGACCGGGCGCTGCGCACGGTGCGGGGCCTGCTCGACCGCGAGGAGCGGGGCCTGGCTCACGCGCTGGCCCGGCCCGTCATGGAGCACCCGCGGCGGATGGTGGAGGAGCGGGAGACGGAGGTGGACGCCCTGCTGGCGCGGGGCCGCCGTGTGCTCGGCCACCTGCTGGACCGGGCGGACTCCGAGCTGGCCCACACCCGCGCGCGCGTGGTGGCGCTCTCTCCCGCGGCGACGCTGGAGCGGGGGTACGCGGTGCTCCAGCGGGCGGACGGGTCGGTGGTCCGGTCGCCGGAGGAGGTCGCGGCGGACGAGGAGCTGCGCGCGCGGGTCTCCGGCGGCGACTTCGCCGTGCGCGTGGCCGCCGACGGTGTCGTACCCCGCCCTTAGGGTGGTCCGCATGGCAGCGAACACGACGGAAACGGCGATCGGGTACGAGCAGGCGCGCGACGAGCTGATCGAGGTCGTCCGCCGGCTGGAGGCGGGCGGGACCACGCTGGAGGAGTCGCTGGCCCTGTGGGAGCGGGGCGAGGAGCTGGCCAAGGTGTGCCGCCGCTGGCTGGAGGGCGCCCGCGCCCGGCTGGACGCGGCGCTCGCCGAGCAGGAGGCGCCGGCGGACCGGGAGGAGTGAGGAGCGGGCGGGGCGACGGTCGCGCGGGGGCGGCGAGCCAGGAGGAGTGAGCCTCCGCAACCGGTGTGTGAGGGGACTCACGGGTCACCCACCGCACCGTTAGTTGAAACTTAACCTATCTCGGGCGTACGGTGGACGCATCGCTTGATCCTTTGCGCGTCCGAAAGGCACCAGCATGTCCCTCGTTCTCGACCCCGCCGCCCAGGACCTTCTCTTCCGTGAGGCCCGCACCGCCAACACCTTCACCGACGAGCCGGTCACCGAGGAGCAGGTCCAGGCGATCTACGACCTGGTCAAGTACGGGCCGACGGCCTTCAACCAGTCGCCGCTGCGCGTCGTCCTCGTGCGCTCCGCCGAGGCCCGCGAGCGCCTGGTCCCGCTGATGGCGGAGAGCAACCAGGCCAAGACCGCGTCGGCGCCGCTGGTGGCGATCCTCGCCGCCGACAACGAGTTCCACGAGGAGCTCCCCGGCCTGTTCCCGCACTTCCCGCAGGCCAAGGACGTGTTCTTCGCGGAGCGCCCCGTCCGCGAGCAGGCCGCCGGCCTGAACGCCGCGCTGCAGGCCGCGTACTTCATCGTCGGCGTCCGCGCCGCCGGGCTCGCCGCCGGCCCCATGACGGGCTTCGACTTCGCGGGCGTGCAGAAGGAGTTCCTCGACGCGGACCACACCCCGCTGATGATCGTCAACATCGGCCGGCCGGGCGAGGGCGCCTCGTTCCCGCGCAGCCCGCGCCTCGCCTACGAGGACGTCGTCACCACCGTCTGACACGACGGTCCACGGACCGGCGGCCCCGCGCACCATCCCCCCTGGTGCCCGGGGCCGTCGCCGTTCCACGCTCGCACCGCCGGCGCCGGCACCGTCCCGACCGGCGGGAGCACCCGGTGCGCCCCGGTATCCGCCGGTACGGCATCGCCGCCGGCGGAGACCGGCTCGGCGCCCGTCCGCGCAGGAGCCCGCCAGAATTCCTAGGCCGGCTGGGCCTTCTTCGCCGGGCGCAGCGCCTCGGCCATGCGCGCGAGCTGCTCCTCGGTCGCCGTGCCGGTCACGACCGTCGTCACGCCCTTGTCGCGCAGGACCAGGGCGTCGTACTTCGGGCCCTCCCAGAGCTGCCAGGCCCGGCCCGCCACCTGCCGCGTCCGGCCGGTGTCCCGCGCCTCGTGGGTCACCTCGGAGATGTACTTCCGCGACGCCGCCGTCGACTGCTCGACCGCCACGTACTGCCGGTCCGGGGTGAGGAAGCCGAGGTGCCAGGCGTCGCCCTCCTCGCGGTCGTACGCGACCGAGGTCGGCTTCCAGTCGTCGGCGAGCCCCTCCGGCGCCAGCACCGGGTAGGGAGCCGCGCGCTGCGCGGTCACCAGCTCGACCCGGTAGTCGACCGCCTTGATCGGGTCCGCCTTCTCGTCGTGCGGGATGAAGAGATAGATCACGCCCGCCGCGGCGCAGATGACCGCCATCGACTGGAACATCCCGCGCACTGTCTGCTTGCCACGCATACCTGCCACGCCCCCTATGGTCGCATCAGGGTGGCCTGCTCATACGTGGGCCCCTCTGCTCAATATGTCGACCTACCGATAGAGTCGCAGCACCCTCTTCACTTGCGGCCGTCGCCGTACAGAAAGGTGCGTTCCGATGACCGACAATCATCTGCCGTCCGAGCTCGAGGTCTCTCCCGAGGCTCCCGACCGCAACCTGGCCCTCGAGCTGGTCCGGGTCACCGAGGCCGCCGCCATGGCCGCCGGCCGCTGGGTCGGCCGGGGTGACAAGAACGGCGCCGACGGCGCGGCGGTGCGGGCCATGCGGACCCTGGTCTCCACCGTCTCGATGAACGGTGTCGTCGTGATCGGTGAGGGCGAGAAGGACGAAGCCCCGATGCTGTTCAACGGCGAGCGCGTCGGCGACGGGACCGGCGCCGAGTGCGACATCGCCGTGGACCCGATCGACGGCACCACGCTCACCGCGAAGGGCATGCCGAACGCGATCGCCGTGCTGGCGGCCGCCGACCGCGGCACCATGTTCGACCCGTCCGCGGTCTTCTACATGGACAAGCTCGTCACCGGCCCGGAGGCGGCCGACTACGTCGACATCAACGCCCCGGTGTCGGTGAACATCCGCCGCGTCGCCAAGGCGAAGCACTCCTCGCCCGAGGACGTCACCGTCGTCATCCTGGACCGGCCGCGCCACGAGGGCATCGTCAAGGAGATCCGCGAGACGGGCGCCCGCATCAAGTTCATCTCGGACGGCGACGTGGCCGGTTCGATCATGGCGGTGCGCGAGGGCACGGGCGTGGACCTGCTCATGGGCATCGGCGGCACCCCCGAGGGCATCATCAGCGCCTGCGCGATCAAGTGCCTGGGCGGTGTCATCCAGGGCAAGCTGTGGCCCAAGGACGACGAGGAGCGGCAGCGCGCCCTCGACGCCGGACACGACCTGGACCGTGTCCTCTCCACGAACGACCTGGTCAGCGGCGACAACGTGTTCTTCGTCGCGACCGGCATCACGGACGGCGAGCTGCTGCGCGGAGTGCGCTACCGCGCCGAGACGGCGACCACCTCGTCGCTGGTCATGCGCTCGAAGTCGGGCACGATCCGGCAGATCGACTCGACGCACCGGCTGTCGAAGCTGCGCGCGTACAGCCAGATCGACTTCGACCGCGCGAAGTAGTCCCGCGGCCGGCCACCGGCCGCCGCGACGCGGCAGTCCCGCGGCCGCCGGAACACGGCGAAGGGGCGCCCCCCTGTGCGGTGGGGGCGCCCCTTCGCCGTTCGCGTACCCGCGCCGGAGGAGAACCGCGAGGACCCGGTGCCCCGGGCACCGGGAACGCCGCGGGTGCCGCGGTCAGCCGGCGGCGGCGATGCGGGGGCCGGTGGAGGCGGCCTTCTTCAGCTCCACCTCGCGGCGCCGGCGCCGGGCGAGCACGACGCGCCGCTCGGCCGCCGTCAGGCCGCCCCACACGCCGTACGGCTCGGGCTGGAGCAGCGCGTGCTCCCGGCACTCGACCATGACCGGGCACCGGGCGCAGACCCGTTTCGCGGCCTCCTCCCGTGCCAGCCGGGCGGCCGTCGGCTCCTTGGACGGGGCGAAGAACAAGCCTGCTTCGTCCCGGCGGCACACCGCCTCCGAGTGCCACGGACCGGCCTGGTCCTCCCGCGCCGGAAGGCGCTGGGAGGGGGCGGCGGCGGCGACCTGGAGCGGCTGGGGCGGCAGTTGCAGCACGGTCTACTCCTGACGACGGCTTCGCGAGCGAGAGACGATGCAGCAAGCCCTACCCGCTGTGCGCACGCCTATGCACTGCGTGGCAGTCCGTTCCAGGGGGCGGGACCGCGACCGGCCGGAACCGGCCGTGGCGCGTCAACCACCCAAGTGCTTGCGCAACTTGTGGTGCAGATCGGCGATGATGCTGCCGCGCTTGGGCCGGGCCTCCACGCTGCCGAAGACGGCGTACCCGTTGATCACCACGACCGGGGCCTCGGGGTCCTCGGCCTCCAGGGTGTGGACCTCGAAGTTCCCGAAGACCCCGGTGCCGCCGCCGCGCAGCGTGATGTTCTCGGGCACGCGGACCTCGACGCTGCCGAAGACCGAGACCGCGTCGATCACGGTCAGCCGCTGGGTGAAGACCGCTTCGGTGAGGTCGATCTCGACGCTGCCGAAGAGCGCGAAGGCGTGGGTGCGCGGCCCGAGCCGCCGGCGCCCCTTGCGGGTGGTGCCGGAGAAGACGGCGATCAGCTTGTCGGCCGGGGCGGCCGGGTCGTCGGCGGCGTACGCGTACGCCTGGCGCTGCTGCGGCGCCGCCGCGGGGTGCGGGTACGCGGCGGGCAGGTCCCGGACGAGCGGTTCGAGTTCGCCGAGCGTCTTGGCCCGGTAGACGGCGTCGATGCGCTCGCCGTGCTCCTCCGCGTCGAGCCGGCCCTCGGCCAGGGCGTCCCGGAGGATGTCCGCGATCCGGTCCCGGTCGGCGTCCGAGGCGCGCAGGGCGGGTTCGGCGGGCGCGGGCGGCTGCTGGGGCTGCTTCTCGAGGTCCACCGCCCCAGCCTAGCCAAACGCGATACATCGCGACCAGGGGTGCGCGTCCGGGAACTGAGCCTTACCTCACAGGTCCGGGCGCCTCGGGGCGTTCTACGCTTGTGGGCGCGCTGCCAACGGAGGCCGCGTCGCCGTCTGCCGAGTGAGGAATGGCCGCAATGCCAGAGTTTCAGTACTCCGATCTGCTCCCGCTGGGAGAGGACACCACGCCCTACCGCCTGGTGACCGCCGAGGGTGTGTCCACCTTCGAAGCCGACGGCCGTACGTTCCTCAAGGTGGAGCCGGAGGCGCTGCGCAAGCTCGCCGAAGAGGCGATCCACGACATCCAGCACTACCTCCGCCCGGCGCACCTCGCCCAGCTGCGCAAGATCATCGACGACCCCGAGGCGTCGTCCAACGACAAGTTCGTGGCACTGGACCTGCTGAAGAACGCCAACATCGCGGCGGCGGGCGTCCTGCCCATGTGCCAGGACACCGGTACGGCGATCGTCATGGGCAAGCGCGGCCAGAACGTGCTGACCGCGGGCGAGGACGAGAAGGCCCTGTCGCACGGCGTCTACGACGCGTACAAGAACCTCAACCTGCGCTACTCGCAGATGGCGCCGCTCACCATGTGGGAGGAGAAGAACACCGGCTCCAACCTCCCGGCGCAGATCGAGCTGTACGCGACCGACGGCGGCGCGTACAAGTTCCTCTTCATGGCCAAGGGCGGCGGCTCCGCCAACAAGTCGTTCCTCTACCAGGAGACCAAGGCGGTCCTCAACAAGACCTCCATGATGAAGTTCCTGGAGGAGAAGATCCGCTCGCTGGGCACGGCCGCCTGCCCGCCGTACCACCTGGCGATCGTCGTCGGCGGCACGTCCGCCGAGTTCGCGCTGAAGACCGCGAAGTACGCCTCCGCCCACTACCTGGACGCGCTGCCGTCCGAGGGCTCGGAGCTGGGCCACGGCTTCCGCGACGAGGAGCTGGAGAAGAAGGTCTTCGAGCTGACCCAGAAGATCGGCATCGGCGCGCAGTTCGGCGGCAAGTACTTCTGCCACGACGTGCGCGTGGTGCGCCTGCCGCGGCACGGCGCCTCGCTGCCGGTCGCGATCGCCGTGTCCTGCTCGGCCGACCGCCAGGCCGTCGCCAAGATCACCGCGGAGGGCGTCTTCCTGGAGCAGCTGGAGACCGACCCGGCCCGCTTCCTGCCCGACACCACCGACGAGCACCTCGACGAGTCGGGCGACGTGGTCAGGATCGACCTCAACCGGCCGATGGACGACATCCTCGCCGAGCTGACCAAGCACCCGGTCAAGACCCGGCTGTCGCTGTCCGGCCCGCTGGTCGTGGCGCGCGACATCGCGCACGCCAAGATCAAGGAGCGGCTGGACGCGGGCGAGGAGATGCCGCAGTACCTCAAGGACCACCCGGTCTACTACGCGGGCCCGGCCAAGACGCCCGAGGGGTACGCGTCCGGCTCCTTCGGCCCGACGACGGCCGGCCGCATGGACTCCTACGTGGAGCAGTTCCAGGCGGCGGGCGGCTCCAAGGTGATGCTCGCCAAGGGCAACCGCTCGAAGCAGGTCACCGACGCGTGCGGCACGCACGGCGGCTTCTACCTGGGCTCGATCGGCGGCCCGGCGGCCCGCCTGGCGCAGGACTGCATCAAGAAGGTCGAGGTCGTCGAGTACGAGGAGCTCGGCATGGAGGCGGTCTGGAAGATCGAGGTCGAGGACTTCCCGGCGTTCATCGTGGTGGACGACAAGGGCAACGACTTCTTCACTTCACGGGAACCTGAGCAGCCGACGTTCACCAGCATCCCGGTGCGCGGCCCCGGCCTGGCCTGACCCGACGGAGCGCGCGGGCCCGGTCACCGTCGCGGTGGCCGGGCCCGCGCGCGTGCGGGGCGCCCGCGGGCCGGGCGGGCCTTTGCGGACGCGCGGACGCGCCCTAGGCGAACCGCTGCCTCGCCGTGCCGTCGCACGGCTGGAGCCGCAGCGGGTCCCTGGCCGCGGCGAGGGTGAGGCACAGGGCCGGTGCCGCCGCCGGGCGCAGCGTCGCGCCCTCGCGGACGAACCGCTGGTTGGCCGCGCCCGAGCAGTTCCACAGGACCAGGGCCGTGCCCGCCCGGTAGGCGGCGCCCGGGACGTCCAGGCACCGGTCATGGGTGAGCGCCGTGTGGACCGACCCGCGGCCCGGGTCGTACCACCAGTCCTGGTTCCGCCCCGCGTGGCAGTCCCAGCCGCCGACCGCCGTGCCGTTGCGGGTGACCGCTCCGGTGACGTCCACGCAGGTCCCGGCGGCCTCGCCGCGCAGCGGGGCGAACTTGTCGTCCCACGCCCCCGGCAGCAGCACCGGCCTGCCGGTCGAGGCGGGGTCGGCGCAGCCGGCCTCGCGGACGCCGGCGGCGTACAGCTGGGTGAGGCAGGAGGCGAAGGCGGCGTGGCCGGCCGCGTTCGGGTGGAAGGACTGCCGGACGGAGTTCTCGTCCGGCAGGCCGGGCTTGGACAGGTCGATGTACAGGCCGCGGGCCCAGCTGTCCTCCATGCAGACCTCGTGGCCGTGGAACAGCCGGGAGTTGTCGAGGTACACCGCCCCGGTGTTCGCCGCCGCGCGCCGCATGCCGCGCTCGAACGCGGGTACGGCGGTGTTGCGGCCCCAGACGGTGTCGGAGTCGTGGCCGAGGCCGCCGCAGGCGAGCTTGCCGGGGAAGGCGGGGTTGTCGTGGAAGTCCGGCCCGATGGGGCTCGGGTAGCCCATGACGACGAGCTTGTAGTCGCCGTCGGCGTACCCGGCGTCGCGCATCACGGTCCGCAGGTCGCGGATCGTCCCCTCGACCTTGGGGACCAGCGCGTCGACGCGGGCCTGCCAGCCGGGGGCGTACTTCGGCTCGCACGGGCCCTGGAGGGTGAGGTAGCGGGTGACGCAGTCGGTCATCACCGGGCCGAACTGGAGGTCGTCGTTGGCGCCGGCGACCAGGAGCACCATCCTGATGCGGGTGTTGCGGGCCTTGACGGCGAGGTTGTCGCTCTGGACGAGTTCGTCGGCGTACTGCTTGCCGCCGCCGATGCGGATGTTCGGCGTGGCCGCGCCGGAGCAGGCGACGTTGTAGGTGACGTCGGCGGGGATGCCCGTGCGGTGGATGGCCGCCTGGGGCGAGCGGTGGCACCAGTTGTCGGGGCCGTTGGTCGGGGGCTCGTACGTGCCGACGCCCTCGCCCGAGATCTCGCTGTCGCCCAGGGAGATCAGGCCGGTCTTCCGCTCCGCGAAGGGCCGTTCGGCGGGACTGCCGTACAGCCGGGTGGCCTCGGCGGCGCGGATCGCCTCCAGCTCGGGCGGCAGTGGTACGGATGCGGTGGTGCGGGGTGCGGTCGCGGTGTCCGCCGCGCCGGCGGCGGTCGTCCCACCGAGGGCGGTGGCGAGTGCGGCCGCCGCCGCGACCGTGCAGCGGAGTCCGAACCCTGCTCTGGTACCGGTGCGCGTCATTGCGCCTCCTGGAAGTGGGGTTACCCACGGTTTTTACTGGCCGGTACAGGGCTTGGGAATACGCAGAACAAGACAAGTGCTCAACTTTTCCGGGGGGTTCGGGGGGTCGCCCCCCGAAAGACGCAGCAGGAGGTTGACCGATGAGCCACGAGCAGCGCGACTACCGGATCGAACACGACTCCATGGGGGAGGTGCGCGTCCCCGCCCACGCCAAGTGGCGGGCGCAGACCCAGCGGGCCGTGGAGAACTTCCCCGTCTCCGGCCAGCGGCTGGAGCGGGCCCACATCGAGGCCCTGGCCCGTATCAAGGCCGCGGCGGCGAAGGTCAACGCGGAGCTGGGCGTCCTGGACCGGGATATCGCCGCCGCCGTCCAGGAGGCCGCCGCCGAGGTCGTCGAGGGGCGCTGGGACGACCACTTCCCCGTCGACGTCTTCCAGACCGGCTCCGGCACGTCGTCCAACATGAACGCCAACGAGGTCCTCGCCACCCTCGCCGCGGAGCGCCTCGGCCGTCCCGGCGCGGTGCACCCCAACGACCACGTCAACGCGTCGCAGTCGTCCAACGACGTCTTCCCCTCCTCCATCCACATCGCCGCCACCGCCGCCGTCACCCGGGACCTGATCCCGGCGCTGGAGCACCTGGCGGCCGCCCTGGGGCGGAAATCGGCCGAATTCGCGGACGTCGTCAAGTCCGGCCGTACGCACCTGATGGACGCGACGCCGGTGACGCTCGGCCAGGAGTTCGCCGGTTACGCCGCCCAGGTGCGGTACGGCGTCGAACGGCTGCACGCCTCGCTGCCGCGGCTCGCCGAGCTGCCGCTGGGCGGCACGGCGGTGGGCACCGGGATCAACACCCCGCCCGGATTCTCCGCCGCCGTCATCGCGGAGGTCGCCCGGTCGACCGGGCTGCCGCTGACCGAGGCCCGCGACCACTTCGAGGCGCAGGGCGCGCGCGACGGGCTCGTCGAGACGTCCGGGCAGCTCCGGACGATCGCGGTCTCGCTGACCAAGATCTGCAACGACCTGCGCTGGATGGCCTCCGGCCCCCGCACGGGCCTGGCGGAGATCAACCTGCCCGATCTCCAGCCCGGCTCCTCGATCATGCCCGGCAAGGTCAACCCGGTGATCCCGGAGGCGGTGCTGATGGTCGCCGCCCAGGTGACCGGGAACGACGCCACGGTCGCCGTGGCCGGTGCCGCCGGGAACTTCGAGCTGAACGTCATGCTCCCGGTCATCGCCAAGAACCTGCTGGAGTCGGTCCGGCTCCTCGCCAACGCCGCCCGCCTGCTGGCGGACCGCACGGTCGACGGCATCACCGCCAACGTGGAGCGGGCGCGCGAGTACGCCGAGTCGTCGCCCTCCGTGGTGACCCCGCTCAACAAGTACATCGGCTACGAGGAGGCGGCGAAGGTCGCCAAGAAGTCCCTCGCCGAGCGCCGGACGATCCGCGAGGTGGTCCTCGCGTCGGGGTACGTGGAGCGCGGCGACCTGACGCTCCAGCAGCTCGACGAGGCCCTGGACGTCCTGCGGATGACCCGGCCGTGACCTGGTGTTCCGTACGCCTCCGGGCCCGCCGTCCGTGATCCGGGTCGCGGCGGGGCCGGGGGCGCACCTCTAAGATCTGCGCATGACAGCCGAGACGACGACAGGGAGAGGAACGCGCTCCGGCGGTGCGCGCTGGTCGCCGGGCACGCGGATCCTGTGGCGCTACCGGGACAACGGCGACGGTCACATCCACATCTGCCGGCCGGTGACCGTCGTCCAGGACACCGACGACCTGCTCGCCGTGTGGATGGCGCCGGGCACCGAGTGCGTCAAGCCGGTGCTCGCCGACGGCAGCCCGGTCCACGAGGAGCCGCTCGCCACCCGGTACACCGCGCCGCGCACCACCGTGCGCACCCGGTGGGAGGGGGCGGGCGTGCTGAAGCTGGCCCGGCCGGACGAGCCCTGGTCGGTGTGGCTGTTCTGGGAGGGCGGCTGGCGGTTCCGCAGCTGGTACGTCAACCTGGAGGAGCCACGTACCCGATGGGCGGACGGCGTGGACTCCGAGGACCACTTCCTGGACATCTCGGTGTACCCCGATCGCAGTTGGCTGTGGCGCGACGAGGACGAGTTCGCCCAGGCGCAGCGGAGCGGTCTGATGGGCCCGGCACAGGCCCGGCGGGTGCGGGAGGCGGGGCGGGCGGCGGTCGAGGTGATCCGCGCCTGGGGCACGCCGTTCGCGGACGGCTGGGAGAACTGGCGGCCGGACCCGGGCTGGACGGTTCCGCCACTGCCCGCGGACTGGGATCGCACCCCGGCGCCCACGGCTCCGTGAGACCCTTGATGCGCCCCTGGGGTGCAAACGTAGGATCGTCCTCCGCGCATCAGCGGAGCGGTAACGACTGAGCCAAGAGCAGGAACTGACCGTAAGTCATCCATGGAGGGGGTGGACCGTGCCTGATCCGTGCCCGGATCCGTCACCCCTTGTCGACGCCGCGCTCAGAGCGGGTATAGCGCCTGACAGAGCGATCGCATCGCACCACCGGCCCGGACGGACGGAATCCCACGCGTGACGGAGCATCCCACCTCCCACGAAGGCCGGCAGCCCCTGGCTGCGCGGCCGCAGGAACGCACCCGGCCGCGGCAGGAGACGCCCCCGTCCCCCGCCGCGCCGCCGGTGCCCGCGCCCCTGTCCGCGCCCCGCGCGGGTGCCGCCCAGGCACCGGCGTCCCCCTCCGCGACCGCCTCGGCGCCGGCCGGGGCGTCCGGGCACGCGGGCGGGCCCGGCCGCGGCACCCCGGGCCAGGCCGACGGCGCTCCCGGACGCGGAGCGGGACGCGGCGGCGGACGCGGCGGCGGACGCGGAGCCGCGCCCGACGGACACGTCCCGGCCGCCGGCGGTGCGGGAGCGGGCGCCGGAGGCGCCGGGGGATCGACGGGTGCCGGCGCCGGTACGGGCGGCGTCACCGGCGGCATGCCCGCCGGCACGGCGGGGCCGCTGGAGGGACTGCCCGTCCAGGGCGGTTCCGGCGGCCCGAGCGGCGGCAAGGACCCCGTGGTGGCCGCGCGGCGCGAGGGCGACCGGCTGCGGTTCGTCGGCGCCGCCACGCGGCGCATCGCCCGCGGCATCGACCTGGACGAGATCGTGCTCGGCCTGTGCCGGGCCACCGTGCCGACGTTCTCCGACGCGATCCTCGTCTACCTCCGCGACCCGCTCCCGGTCGGCGACGAGCGGCCCGTCGACCCGTTCGTCCTCCGCCTGCGCCGTACCGACCGGCTGCGTTTAACGGAGGACGAGGCCGACCTCGGACTGTCGGCGGCCGACCCGGAGACCGATCTCGACCTCGGCCCGGCGGCCGAGCTGTGCGAGGTCCAGGCCGGCGGCGCCCTCGCCGAGGTCCTCCGCGGCGTGCGCCCGGTCTTCGGCGACTCGGCGGCCGCCCGCGCCGCGCTGCCCGAACTGCTCGGCGACGGGCGCTGCGTACCCTCCGGCCACCGGGCGATCCTCGCGCCGCTGCGCGGCCGGCGCCGGGTCATCGGCGCCGCCGTGTTCCTGCGCCGCCCCGACCGGCCGCCGTTCGAGCCGAACGACCTGCTGGTGGCTGCGCAGCTGGCCACGCACACGGCGCTCGGCATCGACAAGGCCGTGCTGTACGGGCGGGAGGCGTACATCGCCGACGAGCTCCAGCGCACCATGCTGCCGGAGAACCTGCCGCAGCCGACCGGGGTGAAGCTCGCCTCCCGCTACCTCCCGGCGGCCGAGACCGCCCGGGTCGGCGGCGACTGGTACGACGCGATCCCGCTGCCCGGCAGCCGGGTCGCCCTCGTCGTGGGCGACGTGATGGGCCACTCCATGACGTCCGCCGCCATCATGGGCCAGCTGCGCACCACCGCGCAGACCCTCGCCGGGCTCGACCTGCCGCCGCAGGAGGTGCTGCACCACCTCGACGAGCAGGCCCAGCGGCTCGGCGAGAACCGCATGGCGACCTGCCTGTACGCGGTGTACGACCCGGTCGCGCACCGCATCACCATCGCCAACGCCGGCCACCCGCCGCCGATACTGCTCCACCTCGGCGGCCGGGCGGAGGTGCTGCGCGTCCCGCCGGGCGCGCCCATCGGCGTGGGCGGGGTGGACTTCGAGGCCGTCGAGCTGGACGCCCCCGCCGGGGCGACCCTGCTCCTGTACACCGACGGGCTCGTGGAGTCGCGGCTGCGCGACGTGTGGACGGGGATAGAGCAGCTGCGCGAACGGCTCGCCGCCACCGCCCAGCTGACCGGCCCGGACCACTCGCCGCCGCTGGAGGCGCTCTGCGACGACGTGCTGGACATGCTCGGGCCCGGTGACCGGGACGACGACATCGCGCTGCTCGCCGCCCGCTTCGACGGGATCGCGCCGAGTGACGTCGCCTACTGGTTCCTGGAGCCGGAGGAGCAGGCGCCCGGCCGGGCGCGGCGCCTCGCCCGGCGGGCGCTGGCCCGCTGGGGCCTGGAGGACCTGTCGGACAGCGTGGAGCTGCTGGTCAGCGAGGTGGTCACGAACGCGGTGCGGTACGCGGAGCGGCCGGTGACGCTGCGGCTGCTGCGGACGGACGTGCTGCGCTGCGAGGTCGGGGACGACTCGCCCCAGCTGCCGCGCCAGCGCCGGGCCCGGGACACCGACGAGGGCGGGCGCGGCCTGTTCCTGGTGAACCGGCTGGCCCGGCGGTGGGGCGCGACCCGGCTCTCGACCGGCAAGGTCGTCTGGTTCGAGCTGCCGACCCGGATCTGAGGCGTTCGCACACACGGAACGGCGGTGGCCGGGCCCCTGGTGAGGGGCCCGGCCACCGCCGTCGTGCCGGGTCGGGTCCGCGGCCGTCCGCGGGTCAGGGCCTGGGGGGCTTGAGGTCGCCCTCCGTGCCGCCGTCGGCCGGGTCCCCGGTCGGGTCGCCGCCGCCGTCGCCGCCGCCCGTGGTGCCGACGGTGTCGCCGTCGTCGGTGGGGTCGTCCGTCGGGGTGCCGGTCGGCGTCGGGATCGACGGCGTACGGGTCGGGGTGGACGGCGTACGCGTGGGTGTCGGCTCCTCGGTGGGCGACTCGGTCTCGGTCGGCTCCTCGGTGGGCGACGCGGACTCGGAGGGCTCCTCGGTGGGCGACGTCGTCGGGTCCGGCCGGGACGGGGCCGCCGTCTCGGCGACGTCCAGGTCGAACCGGGCGTCGGAGCCGCCGTCGAGGGCGCCCAGCGTGTAGTCGGCCCAGATGCGGGCGGGGAAGCCGCCGCCGTTGGCGCGGCCCGAGTCGGCGGTGCCGGTGAGGGTGACCTGCCTGCCCTTGTCGGCGTCCTCGCCGAACAGCGCGACGACCGTGGCCAGTTCGGGCGTGTACCCGGCGAACCAGGCCGACTTGTTGTTCTCCGAGGTGCCCGTCTTGCCGGCCGCCTGGTAGGCGGAGGTGCTGGCCTCGTGGCCGGAGCCGTTGCGGACGACGCCGGTGAGGGCGGCGGTGACGGTGTCGGCGCTCTCGCGGCTGATGACCCGCTCGCCGACCGGGGGCTCGGTGCGCTCGAAGGTGCGGCCCTTGTGCTCGGCGGACTTGACGATCGTCGGGGTGACCTTTTTGCCGTGGTTGTCGAGGGTGGCGTACACCCCCGCCATGTCCCAGGTCGAGGCGCCCATGGTGCCGAGGGACATCGCGGGCTGCTCGACGAAGCCGTCGCCGTCCTTCATGCCGAGGGCGAGCGCGGTCTTCTTCACCTCGGCGGGCTCGGCGTCCACGATCATCTGGGCGAAGACGGAGTTGATGGACTTGTTCATCGCCTCCTGCACGGTGACCGGGCCGTAGCTGCGGTCGTCCTCGTTCTGCGGGGCGAACGGCGTCTCGCTGCCCTCGACGGGGCGGCGGCTGGTGCCGTCGTAGAGGGTGTTGAGGCCGATCTCGTCGCCGTCCTGCGTCTCGGCGCCGTTCTCCAGGGCGGAGGCGAAGACGAGCGGCTTGAAGGTGGAGGCGGGCTGGTAGTCGCGGCGGGTGGCGTTGGACATCCAGTGCTCGGTGGCGCCGGCGCCGCCGTACAGCGCGACGACGCTGCCGGTCTTCGGGTCGACGGAGGTGGCACCCGCCTGGACGGTCGCGTCGACCTTGTTGTCCTTGCGGTCGAGGCGGGCCTCCAGCTGCTCGTCGACCGCCTCGACGAGCTCCTTCTGGCGCTTCTCGTCGATGTTGAGCGTGATGGTCCAGCCGCCGGCGTCGATGTCCTTCTCGCTGATGCCCTGGTCGACCATCTCCTGCTTGGCGGCCGCGACGAGGTAGCCGGTCTGGCCCTCCATGCCGGGGGCCGCCTTGGGCTTCTGCGGCACCTGGAACTTCTGCGCGGCGCGCTCGGCCCGGTCGAGCCAGCCCTCCTCGACCATGTTGTCCAGGACGTAGTTCCAGCGCTCCCTCGCCAGGTCGCGGCCGGTGGAGGTCGCGATGGCCCAGTCGTACTGGTTGGGGGCCTGGAGCAGCGCGGCGAGGTAGGCGCCCTGGGACACGGTCAGCTTCTCGGCGTCGACGCCGTAGTAGGCCTGGGCGGCCGCCTGGACGCCGTACGCGCCGCGGCCGTAGTAGCTGGTGTTCATGTACCCGGCGAGGATGGCGTCCTTGTCCATCCGCTGGTCGACCTTGAGGGAGATCACCAGTTCCTTGAGCTTGCGGCTGACCGTCTGGTCCTGGTCCAGGTAGTAGTTCTTGACGTACTGCTGGGTGATGGTGGAGCCGCCCTGCTTGCCCTTGCCCTGGAGGGTGTTGAGCAGGCCGCGGGCGGTGCCCATGAAGTCGACGCCGGCGTCCTCGTAGAAGGTCTTGTTCTCGGCCGCGACGAACGCCTTCTCCACGTCGTCCGGGATCTTGTCCAGGCCGACGATCTCCCGGTTGATCTCACCGGTACGGGCGAGGATCTTGCCGTTGCTGTACCGGTAGACGTTGCTCTGCATCGTCGCCTGGGCGTTCGCCGAGGGCACCGGGACGAGCAGGTAGACGACGTAGAACGCGCCCATCGCGAGCAGGCAGATCACGAAGAAGCCGCCCAGCAGCTTCTTCCAGGTGAAGAACCGGCGTATGCCCGCGCCTTCGGTCTTCGCACCGCGCGCTCCGCGTTCCCGCGCTCCCGCTCGACCCATCGCTCCGTCGCTCCGCTCTGCTCATCTGCGAATCAGCTCAGCAAACTAACACCACGGGTACGTACAAAGCTCAACGGATCCGGTCTTTTCCGGACGTGACAATGAGCACCCGTATCACTGGAACCGACTCCTCAGGGGTGCGAAGGGTTGCCACCCGCGATAAAGTGATATCACTTTGCTAGACGATCCGGACCGGAGAGACGGGGGCACCATGACCACGAACGACCGCGCCGCACTCGCGGAGGACCTGCCCGAGATGCCCGCGCCACGCGTACGCGAGTTCGCCGCGCACAGCATCGGCGGCGGGCTCGCCCTGCTGCTCGGCCTGGCGGGCCTGGCCGCCGGCGTCTGCCTGGTGGTGGCGGGCGCCGCCACCGGCGCGACGGGGGTGAAGGTGACGCTGATCCTCGTCGGCGTCCTGGTCGGCATCGCCTCGTTCCTCGCGATGTGCGGGCTGAACATGGTGGCGCCGGGCGAGGCCCGGGTGGTGCAGCTCTTCGGGCGGTACCGCGGCACGATCCGCACCGACGGCCTGCGCTGGGTCAACCCGTTCACCTCGCGGGCGAAGATCTCCACCCGGGTCCGCAACCACGAGACGGCCGTGCTGAAGGTGAACGACGCCTACGGCAACCCGATCGAGCTGGCCGCGGTCGTGGTGTGGAGGGTCGAGGACACCGCGCAGGCGATGTTCGAGGTCGACGACTTCCTGGAGTTCGTCTCCACGCAGACCGAGGCCGCCGTGCGCCACATCGCGATCGAGTACCCGTACGACGCGCACGACGAGGACGGACTCTCCCTGCGCGGCAACGCGGAGGAGATCACCGAGAAGCTCGCCGCCGAGCTGCACGCGCGCGTGGAGGCCGCGGGCGTCCACATCATCGAGTCGCGCTTCACCCACCTCGCGTACGCCCCGGAGATCGCCTCCGCGATGCTCCAGCGCCAGCAGGCCGGCGCGGTGGTCGCGGCACGGCGGCAGATCGTGGACGGCGCGGTCGGCATGGTCGAGGCGGCGCTGGAGCGGCTGGAGGACCGGGACATCGTCGAGCTGGACCCGGAGCGGAAGGCGGCGATGGTGTCCAACCTCATGGTGGTGCTCTGCGGCGACCGGGCGGCACAGCCGGTGCTGAACACGGGCACGCTGTACCAGTGACGCCGTCCGACCGCCGCCCGCGCAAGCAGGTGCTGCTGCGGCTCGACCCGGGGGTGTACGAGGCACTGGCGCGCTGGGCGTCGGACGAGCTGCGCAGCGCGAACTCCCAGATCGAGTTCCTGCTCCGCAAGGCCCTCGCCGACGCGGGCCGCCTCCCGTCCGCCCCCGGGCCCCTCCCCCGCCGTGGCCGCCCGCCCAAGGAACCCCCGCCCCCGCCGGCGGCCCCACCGGGCGCCCCGCCGGAATGAGCCCGTTCTCCCGCGGGGCCACCGGCGCCCCGCGGGAGAACGGCACGCGGGCCGTATACGTCGCGTGTATACGCCCGATGTACAGTCGTTGCCCATGTCCATCGGTCACACCCTCCTCGGGCTCCTGGAGTCCGGCCCCCGCCACGGTTACGACCTCAAGCGCGCGTTCGACGAGAAGTTCGGCCACGACCGGCCGCTGCACTACGGCCAGGTCTACGCGACCATGTCGCGGCTGCTGAGGAACGGGCTCGTCGAGGTCGAGGGCATCGAGCCCGGCGACGGACCCGAGCGGAAGCGGTACGCGATCACCGAGGCCGGCGTCACCGACGTCGAGGGGTGGCTGACACGGGCCGAGAAGCCCGAGCCGTACCTCCAGTCGACGCTCTACACCAAGATCGTCCTCGCCCTCCTCACCGGCCGCAGCGCCGCCGAGCTGCTCGACACCCAGCGCGCCGAACACCTGCGGCTGATGCGGGAGCTGACCCGCCGCAAACGGGACGGCGACCTCGCCGACCAGCTCATCTGCGACCACGCCCTGTTCCACCTGGAGGCAGACCTCCGCTGGCTGGAGCTGACCGCCGCACGGCTCGGGCAGCTCGCGGAGGCGGTCGGGGGCACCGCCCGATGAGCGCCCTGCTGCGCGCCGAGGGGATCGGCAAGGCGTACGGGCGGACGCCGGCGCTCGTGGACGCGGACCTCACCGTCCGGGCCGGCGAGGTCGTCGCCGTCATGGGCCCCTCCGGGTCCGGCAAGTCGACCCTGCTGCACTGCCTGGCCGGCATCGTGCGCCCCGACACGGGGACGGTCACCTACGACGGCCGGGACCTCACCACCATGTCCGACGCCGCACGCAGCGCGCTGCGCCGCGGCGACTTCGGGTTCGTCTTCCAGTTCGGGCAGCTCGTCCCCGAGCTGACCTGCGTCGAGAACGTCGCCCTGCCGCTGCGCCTGGGCGGTGAGCGCCGCAGGGCCGCCGAGCGCAGGGCCCACGAGTGGCTGGAGCGCCTGGAGGCCGCGGACGCCGCCGGCCGGCGCCCCGGCGAGGTGTCCGGCGGCCAGGCGCAGCGCGTCGCGGTGGCCCGCGCGCTGGTCACCGCGCCGCGCGTGGTCTTCGCCGACGAGCCGACCGGCGCCCTCGACTCGCTCAACGGCGAGCGGGTCATGCGGCTGCTGGGCGAGGCCGCCCGCGACACCGGCGCCGCGGTCGTCCTGGTCACCCACGAGCCCCGCGTCGCCGCGTACTCGGACCGCGAGGTCGTCGTGCGCGACGGGCGGATCCGCGACCTGATGGGCGCCCCGTGATACGCGACCTCCTCCTGGGGGCCCGGTTCGCCGTCACCGGCGGCCGGCCCGGCTGGGCCCGTACCGTCCTCACCGCGCTGGGCGTGGGGTTCGGCGTCACGCTGCTCCTGGTCGCCGCGTCGGTGCCGAGCATCCTCGAAGGCCGGGACACCCGGCACCAGGCGCGCGACCTGACGTCCGGCGAGTCCGGGGCGCCCCGCTCCGACCGCTCGTTCCTGTACGCGGACGCCTCCACCCTCTTCCACGACCGGCCCGTGCGCGGGCTGCTGCTGCGCCCCGACGGCGCGCACGCCCCGGCCCCGCCGGGAGTGGCCGCGCTCCCGGGGCCCGGCCGGATGGTCGTCTCACCTGCCCTGGACCGGCTGCTCGCCTCGCCGGAGGGCGCGCTGCTGAAGGAGCGGCTGCCGTACGGGATCGCCGGCCGCATCGGCGACGCGGGGCTGGTGGGACCCGCGGAGCTGGTCTACTACGCCCACCGGGCGGCCCTCACCGACGCCACCGCCGACGGCCGCGGCGCGGGCTTCGGCCACAACGTCGGCGTCGACCGGCCCTCCAGCGCCTTCCTGCTGCTGCTGATCGTGGTGGCGTGCGTGGTCCTGCTGCTGCCGGTCCTCGTCTTCGTCGCCACCGCCGCCCGCTTCGGCGGCGAGCAGCGCGACCGGCGGCTGGCCGCGCTGCGGCTGGTCGGCGCGGACATCGCCATGACGCGCCGCATCGCCGCGGGCGAGGCCCTGGCCGGAGCGCTGCTGGGCCTGCTGGCCGGCACGGGGCTCTTCGCCCTGGCGCGGCGGTTCGCGGGCCGGGTGACGGTCTGGGACGTCAACGCCTTCCCGGCGGACGTGGTGCCCGTTCCCGCGCTGGCCGCGCTGGTGGCGGTGGTGGTGCCGCTGTGCGCCGTGGTGGTGACGCTCGCGGCACTGCGCGCGGTGGTGATCGAGCCGCTGGGGGTGGCCCGGCACACGGCGTCCCGGCCGCGCCGGGTGTGGTGGCGGCTGCTGCTGGTCGCCGCCGGCCTGGCGCTGCTGCCGGTCGGGGGGCCGGTCGCGCTGGCGGAGACCACCTGGGAGATGGCGCCGGTGGCGGGCGGGGCGCTGCTCGTGCTCACCGGCGTGACGACGCTGCTGCCGTGGCTGATCGAGACGGTGGTGCGGCGGCTCCGGGGCGGTCCGGTGCCGTGGCAGCTGGCCGTGCGCAGGCTCCAGTTGAGCAGCGGGACGGCGGCCAGGGCGGTCGGCGGCATCGTGGTGGCGGCGGCCGGGGCGATCGCGCTCCAGATGCTGTTCGGGGCCGTCCAGAGCGACTTCATGCGGCCGACGAACATGGACTCCGCGCGCGCCCAGCTGAGCATGCGGCTCGACCGCGGGCAGCCGGACGCTCCGCGCGAGGTGGTCCGCGAGCTGTCGGCGGCGCGGGGGGTCACCGGGGCGGCCGCCACGCTGGAGGCCTCGGTGCGGCGCCCGGGGCCGCCGCGCGCCGGCGAGGACTTCGCGCCGACGACCTCCCTCACCGTCGCCGACTGCCCGTCGCTGCGGGAGCTGGGCCGGCTGCCCTCGTGCCGGGACGGCGACGTGTTCATCGCCCGCTCCCACGGCGGGGACGGCCCGGACGACGCCTACCTGGCGAGGACGGCCCGCCCGGGCGCCCTGGTCGACCTGCGGGACGAGGGGGAGCCGCCGCTGCTGTGGCGCGTCCCGGCGGACGCCCGCACGGTGGAGGGGCGGCCCGATCCCATGGGCTGGACGGCGTTCGGGATCCTCGCCACGCCCGCGGCGATCGACGCCGGGAGGCTCGGCGCGCCTGCCCTGACCGCCTGGGCCCGGCTGGACCCGGCGGTGCCGGACGCCGAGGAGCACGCCCGTAACGCGGCCGCCCGGATCAGCCCGACGATGCGGGTGGACACCGTCCGGAACATGGAGCGCGACGAGCGGTTCACCAGCGTCGGCCGGGGCGTGTTCGCCGCCGCGACGCTCACCATGGCGCTGGTCGCGGTGTCCCTGCTGGTGTCGATGGTGGAGCAGCTGCGGGACCGCAGGCGGCTGCTGTCGACGCTGGTCGCGTTCGGTACGCGCCGCTCGACGCTGGCGTGGTCGGTGCTGTGGCAGACCGCCGTCCCGGTCGCCCTGGGCATGGTCCTGGCGGTCGCCGGGGGGCTGGGCCTCGGCGCGCTGCTGCTGGCGCTGATCGGCAAGCAGGTGGCGGACTGGTGGGTGTTCTGGCCGGTCGCCGGGGTCGGCGCGGGTCTGGTGGCGGCGGTGACGCTGCTGAGCCTGCCGCCCCTGTGGCGCCTGATGCGCCCGGACGGCCTGCGCACCGAGTGACGGGGGCGGCGGGCCGGGCGGCTCAGCGTCCCGGCTCGACGACCCGGACGGGCAGGGCCCGCATCGCCTCCCGCAGGGCGCCCGCCAGTTCCTCGAACTCGGCCTGGCGGGCCGCGCCCGTGCGCATGGCCAGCGCGACCCGCCGGGAGGGGGCCGGGTCGGCGAACCAGCCGGTCACCAGGTGGTCGGTGCGCCCGGTCTCCACCGTGACGGCGGTGCGCGGGAGCAGGGTGACCCCGAGGCCGCCCGCGACCAGCTGGACCAGCGTCGAGAGGCCCGCCGCGGTGGTGGTGACCGCGGCGCCGTCCTCGCGCCCCGCCTCGCGGCAGATGTCGAGCGCCTGGTCGCGCAGGCAGTGCCCCTCGTCGAGGAGGAGCAGCCGCAGTTCGCGCAGCGCGTCGCGCGGGATGTCGGTGCGCCCGCCCAGCCAGTGGTCCTCGGGCGTGACCAGGACGAAGTCCTCGTCGAACAGGGGCAGCTCGGTGACGCCGGGCACGCCCAGCGGCACGGCGAGCAGGAGCAGGTCGAGCCGCCCGGCGGCCAGCCCCTCCAGCAGGGAGGAGGTCTGCTCCTCGTGGACCTGGAGGTCCAGGTCGGGGTACCGCTCGTGGACCAGCCGCAGCACGGTGGGCAGCAGGTAGGGCGCGACGGTCGGGATGACGCCGAGCCGGAGGACTCCGGTGAACGGCGCCTGGGCCGCCTCGGCCTCCTCCATCAGCTCGCCGACCGTGTCCAGCACCGCCCGGGCCCGGACCGCGAGCCGCTCCCCGGCCGGTGAGAGCAGCACCTTGCGTGTCGTACGCTCCAGCAACTGGACACCGAGTGCCTCTTCGAGTGCCGAAACCGCGCCCGAAAGGGCGGGCTGGCTCATACCGATCGCGGCGGCCGCGTCCCGGAAGTGCAGGTGCTCGGCGACGGCGACGAAGGCCCGGAGCTGGGCCAGACTGGGCTGCTTACCCTTATATACGGACACACTGATAACCACCTTCGATCAACACGACCAAGTCTAGCTATTTCACTGATCAATGCACGCCGTGCCATGCTGGGGCTCCGTCCAACCCCCACGGAAGGCCTCAAAAGGGACTTCCCAGCTGCAAGGAGAGCGTGTGCTCACTGTCGGTGACCAGTTCCCCACGTACGACCTGACCGCCTGTGTGTCGCTGGAGAGCGGCAAGGAGTTCGCGCAGATCGACCACAAGGCCTACGAGGGCAAGTGGCGCGTGGTGTTCTTCTGGCCGAAGGACTTCACCTTCGTCTGCCCCACCGAGATCGCCGCCTTCGGCAAGCTGAACGACGAGTTCGCCGACCGCGACGCCCAGATCCTCGGCGTCTCCGGCGACTCCGAGTTCGTGCACCACGCCTGGCGCAAGGACCACGCCGACCTGCGTGACCTGCCCTTCCCGATGCTCGCCGACTCGAAGCACGAGCTGATGCGCGACTGCGGCGTCGAGGGCGAGGACGGCTTCGCGCAGCGCGCCGTCTTCATCGTCGACCCGAACAACGAGATCCAGTTCTGCATGGTGACCGCCGGCTCCGTCGGCCGTAACCCCAAGGAGGTCCTGCGGGTGCTGGACGCCCTGCAGACCGACGAGCTGTGCCCGTGCAACTGGAGCAAGGGCGAGGACACCCTCGACCCGGTCAAGCTCCTGTCCGGCGAGTGACGGGACGGCTGATCTGACATGGCTCTCGACGAACTGAAGTCCGCCATACCGGACTACGCCAAGGACCTGAAGCTGAACC
The DNA here is from genome assembly GCF_001646665.1 of Streptomyces noursei. Taxonomy (GTDB): domain Bacteria; phylum Actinomycetota; class Actinomycetes; order Streptomycetales; family Streptomycetaceae; genus Streptomyces; species Streptomyces lavendulocolor. Next base: position 101,387 of record NZ_LWBU01000081.1, read on the forward strand.
TCGGCTCGGTCATCGGCAACAGCGAGCTGCCCCAGCAGCAGCTCTGGGGCACGGTCCTCGCCTGCGCGATCGCCTCGCGCTCGCCGAAGGTCCTGCGCGAGCTGGAGCCGGAGGCCAGGGTCAACCTGTCGCCCGAGGCGTACCAGGCGGCCAAGTCCGCCGCCGCCATCATGGCGATGAACAACGTCTTCTACCGCACGCGTCACCTCCTCTCCGACCCGGAGTACGGGACGATGCGCGCCGGTCTGCGGATGAACGTCATCGGCAACCCGGGCGTGGAGAAGGTCGACTTCGAGCTGTGGTCGCTCGCCGTCTCCGCCATCAACGGCTGCGGCATGTGCCTCGACTCGCACGAGCAGGTGCTGCGCAAGGCCAGCGTGGACCGCGACACGATCCAGGAGGCGTTCAAGATCGCCTCGGTGATCCAGGCGGTCGGCGCGACGCTCGACGCCGAGGCCGTCCTCTCCGAGGCCGTCCTCGCCGAGTAGTCCTCCGCGTCACCGGACGCACGAAGGGGCCCACCGACTCCGTGTCGGTGGGCCCCTTCCGTACGCCCGCGGGGGCGCTCAGCAACGGAGTTCGGTCATCAGCGCCCGCATGTCCGAGACCATGCGGTCCTTCATCCCGGTCAGGGCGGCCTTGTCGGGGGGCGACGGCTCCTCCTGCGACTCGGGGTCGTAGTCGACCTGCGCGCTGAGGAAGAGCGTCAGCACGGCCTGCCCGTCGAGCACCTTCAGCGCGGCGAAGCCCTCCTTGTCCTGGGCGAAGAACGCGCGCTCCCCCAGACCGGACAGCGGCTCCCACTCCCACTCGTCCCACACGCCGACGGTCTCCGCCGGCTCGAACTCCGGCCCCGGGTCGGTCTTCTTGTGCAGGACGTAGGAGAGGTCGGCGCCGAAGGAGGACTCGTCCGTCCCGAAGGTCACCGAACAGTGCGCCTGGTCCAGCGCCTCGTGGCTCTCCTGCACGTCCGCCGTGCCGTCACCGCGCTCGCCGTACGCGGCCGCCAGTGCGGGCAGCTTCGCCTCCGCGCACAGGTCCTCGCTGGCCCGGTAGCCGCCCAGGTCGGGCCCCTTGGCCTGGTACGCGTACAGCCCGCCCGCCCAGAGCGCGGACGCCACCAGCGCGCCGCCGACCGCCCACAGCCACGGGCGCCCCGCCGGCCGGCGCCCGCCGTCCCCGTCCCCCGGCGGTTCGATCAGGTCGGTTCCGCCGTGGGGCGGCATCCCGTGGGGCGGCGGTATCGGTACGTCCCCGTCGTCGCCCACGAGTTCCGGCTCGGATATCACTCGCCCTCCTTGGCGGGGCCCTGCGGCCCCGGTGCCGGTTCCGCCCCGTACGCGGTCGCCCCGTGCGCCGGCGCGGTCCGCAGCGCCTGTTCCTCGCTGTACGCCCGCAGGTAGCCCACCACCGTGTTGGTGACGGCGACCAGCGGGACGGCCACCACGGCGCCGCCGATCCCGGCGACCAGACCGCCGGAGGCGACGGCGAGCACGACGGCCAGCGGGTGCACCCGTACGGCCCGGCCGAGGATGAACGGCTGGAGCACGTGCCCCTCGATCTGCTGCACCGCGAGCACCACCAGCAGCACCATCAGCGCGGTGAACACGCCCTGGGTGACCAGGGCGACGATGACGGCCAGCGCGCCCGAGACGACCGCGCCGACCAGCGGGATGAAGGAGAAGAGGAAGATGAACACGCCCAGCGGCACGGCCAGCGGCACGTCGAGGAAGTAGATGCCGAGGCCGATGAAGATGGCGTCGATCATCGCGACGATCACCGTGCCGCGCACGTAGGCGGTGAGGGTGCGCCAGGCGCGCGGGCCGGCGCCCGCGACCCCGGGACGGGCCTGGGCCGGGACGAGTTTCAGCCACCAGGTCCACACCTTCTTGCCGTCGTACAGCAGGAAGAGGGTGGAGAACATGGTCAGCAGGATGCCCGTGAGGATCTCCACCATCACGGTCACGCCCTGCAGACCGGCGGTGGTGATCTCCTCGGTGTTCGTCCCGATCGTGTCGCTGAGGTTCTTGGCGATGTCGTTGATCTGCTGCTCGGTGACGTGGAAGGGGCTGTCGAGCAGCCAGGCCTTCAGCTCGTCGATGCCGTCCCTGACCCGGTCGGAGATGTCGCCCAGGTTGTCCATCACCTGCCAGACCACGAACCATCCGACCAGCCCCATGATGACGAAGCCGGTGATGGCGGTGAGGGCGGTGGCGAGCCCGCGCGGCAGGCCGAGCCCCCGCAGCCGGGCCACGGTGGGCTGGAGCAGGGCGGTGATCAGCAGCGCGGCCACGAACGCGAGGACCACCAGCTGCACTTCGGCGATGACCTTCATCAGCACCCACAGGGTGCCCGCGAGCACCAGCAGCCGCCAGCCCGCCTCGGCCGCGACGCGCATGCCCCAGGGGATGGCGGCCACCGGGTCGGGCCGCGCGGCGACGGCGGGCGCGTACGTGGGCGGCGCGGGCACGCTCTCGGGTACGGCCGCCGGCTCGTCACCGGGCTCGTCCCCGGACACACCCGCGGCTCGGCGCTCTTCCAACCGCTGTCCCATCCGGGTCAGGCCGGCGCCCACTCTGCCGAGCCACCCTGGCACTTTCGACATGATCTTCTCTCTTCCCCCCCACCGCTCCCCCCGGGAGTCACGGCCCCGACGGTACACGCACGGAGCCCCTCACCGTAGGACGGTGAGGGGCTCCGAGGGGTCGAGCCGGGCGGCGGGACCGCCTCCTAGTACCAGTGGTTGGCCTGCCAGAAGCTCCACGCGCCGCACGGGCTGCCGTAGCGCTCGTTCATGTAGTTGAGGCCCCACTTGATCTGGGTGGCCGGGTTGGTCTGCCAGTCGGCGCCGGCGGACGCCATCTTGGAGCCCGGCAGCGCCTGCACCAGGCCGTACGCGCCCGACGACGGGTTCTGCGCGCGGTAGTTCCAGGTGGACTCGTGGTCCACGATGTTGCTGAAGCACTGGAACTGGTCGCCCGGGACCATCTGGCGGGCCATCGCCTGGACCTCGGCGACGCTGTAGGACGACTGCGTGGCGAAGCTGGAAGCGCTGCGGACCTCGTCGCGGCTGGCGCGCTCGGCGGCCTCCCGCTCCTTGCGCTCCTCCTCGGCCTTGGCGGCCTTCTCGGCCTCCGCGTCGGCGGCGGCCTTCTTGGCCTCCGCGTCCTTGGCGGCCTGGATGCGCGCGGCTTCCTCGGCGGACTTCTGCGCGGCCGAGTCGGCGGCGGCGGCCTGCGCCTCCGCCTGCTGCGTCAGCGACGAGACCTGTACCTGGGCCTGCTCGCCGACGGGGATGTCGGCCAGGAGCGTCGTGTTGGCGGCGGCCGCCTCGAAGTTGTCGTTCGAGGGCTGGGTGTTGCCCGAGGCAACACCCACGACGGCGCCGACGGTGGTGACCGCAGTGGCCGAAGCCACCGCGAATCCCCGGACCGAGATCCGGCTCACACGGTTTTCCTTCCAGCATCGTCCGCTTAGGTGACCTCGCGGGCGAAATCTTGCCCCTGACGCTGGTCCCCCCACTGCTGGGTCACGGGGGACACGGGCCCGGTGGGCAACTCCCTTGCGGAAGCGCCGCGTGGTGCTGCGGGCGGCATACGGCGGACGACTGTTGAGTTGTGTCACGCGAGTGACAGGGGTGCCGTATGCGGGGCCTGACGGAAGCAAGACTCTGCCCGAAGCCGACACCGCAAGGCAATTATTCGTTGCGTGTGAAAGCTCACACCCCAACGGTCCCAGGAGTTTTGCGGAATTCCTCGCACGGCGCGACGCCGCCCGGCTAAGCTCTCGCGCTTCGCCGGGCGGCGTCAATTCCATGTCGGACTTGGTCGGTTAAATCTGACCGTCCTCCAGCATTTCGGTCACCAGTGCGGCGATCTGCGAGCGCTCCGAGCGGGTGAGCGTGACGTGGGCGAAGAGCGGATGACCCTTCAGCTTCTCGACGACGGCCACGACTCCGTCGTACCGGCCGACCCGGAGGTTGTCGCGCTGCGCCACGTCGTGGGTCAGGACGACACGGGAATTCGCCCCGATACGGGACAACACGGTCAGCAGGACGTTGCGTTCGAGGGACTGCGCCTCGTCGACGATCACGAACGCGTCGTGCAGCGAGCGGCCCCGGATGTGGGTGAGCGGAAGGACCTCCAGCATCCCCCGGCTGAGCACCTCCTCGATGACCTCGCGTCCCGCCACCGCCGAGAGGGTGTCGAAGACCGCCTGCGCCCAGGGGCTCATCTTCTCGGCCTCGGTGCCCGGGAGGTAGCCGAGCTCCTGCCCGCCGACCGCGTACAGCGGACGGAAGACCATCACCTTCTGGTGCTGCCGGCGCTCCAGCACGGCCTCCAGCCCGGCGCACAGTGCGAGCGCCGACTTGCCGGTGCCCGCCCGGCCGCCCATCGAGACGATGCCGACGTCCGGATCGAGGAGCAGGTCGAGCGCGATGCGCTGCTCCGCGCTGCGGCCGCGGATGCCGAACGCCTCCCGGTCGCCCCGCACCAGGCGCACGTTGCCCTCGGCGGTGACCCGGCCGAGCGCCTTGCCGCGCTCGGACTGGAGCACCAGCCCGGTGTGCACGGGGAGGGCGGCCGCCTCCGGGACGTACAGTCTCTCCTCCGCGTACAGCAGGTCGACCTGCTCGGCGGAGAGGGACAGCTCGGACATTCCGGTCCAGCCGGAGTCCGTGATGGCCAGTTCGGCCCGGTACTCCTCGGCGAGGAGACCGACGGACGACGCCTTGATGCGCAGCGGCAGGTCCTTGGAGACGACGGTGACGTCGTACCCCTCGGCCTGGAGGTTGCGCGCGACGGCGAGGATCCGCGCGTCGTTGTCACCGAGGCGGTAGCCGGCCGGGAGGACGGCGGGATCCGAGTGGTTGAGCTCCACACGCAGGGTCCCGCCGAGCTCCCCGATCGGGAGCGGGGCGTCGAGGCGGCCGTACCGGACGCGGAAGTCGTCCAGCCGGCGCAGCGCCTGCCGGGCGAAGTACCCGAGTTCCGGATGGTGCCTCTTGGCCTCCAGTTCCGTGACCACGACGATCGGGAGCACGACCTCGTGCTCCTCGAAGCGGGCCATGGCGCCGGGATCGGCCAGCAGGACGCTGGTGTCGAGAACGTAGGTGCGCCTGTCGTTGAGGCGGCGCTTTGTGCTGTTCACCACGGAAGGACCTACCCCCTCAGGTGAGGTCGGGTGCGACTTCGACGGCGTCGCGGGGGGATGGGGCCGGGCTCTGGCCGCGATGCGCGGGCCGAACTCCGGCCCTCCGCGATGTCCGTGCGTGTCCGGCACGGTCGTCCTGGTGCAAAGGGCCTCCCGGGTGAGCGGGCTGGCGTGCCGCTCACACTGGAGGGGGTATTCCCTCGAACGCCCGGCGCCATGCCATGGCATATGACGACGCGTCGGTGAACGAGTGGTGACGGCCGCGCGTCAAGCGGGCGCGCGGCCCTTCCGGAGCGCTTTCCGGACGGCCCGGGATACCGTCCGGCGGCCTCCCGGGAGCCTTCCGGGAACGTTCCGTCAGGTGCCGTAGCGGCGGTGGCGGGCCGCGTAGTCACGCAGCGCGCGCAGGAAGTCGACCTTGCGGAAGGCCGGCCAGTGGACCTCGCAGAAGTAGTACTCCGAGTGGGCGCTCTGCCAGAGCATGAAGCCCGACAGGCGCTGCTCGCCGCTGGTGCGGATGACCAGGTCGGGGTCCGGCTGGCCGCGCGTGTACAGGTGCTCGGAGATGTGCTCGACGTCGACGATCCCGGCGAGCTCCTCGAAGCTCATGCCCTTCTCGGCGTGCTCCAGCAGCAGCGAGCGGACCGCGTCCGCGATCTCCTGGCGGCCGCCGTAGCCGACGGCCACGTTCACGAGTATTCCGGTGCGGTCGCGGGTGGCCTCCTCGGCCTCCTTCAGCACCGCCTGCGTGCGGGGCGGCAGCAGGTCCAGCGTGCCCACGTGGTGGACGCGCCAGCGGCCGTCGGCGGCCAGGGCGCGGACCGCGTCCTCGATGATGCCGAGGAGCGGCACCAGCTGTTCCTCGGGCCGGTTGAGGTTGTCGGTGGAGAGCATCCAGAGGGTGACGACCTCGACGTCGGTCTCGTCGCACCAGCCCAGGAGCTCCTGGATCTTGCTCGCGCCGGCCTTGTGACCCTGCTCCGGGGTGCCGCCGGACGCCTTGGCCCACCGGCGGTTGCCATCGAGGATGACGCCGATGTGCTTGGGCACCTGTGCGTGGTCGAGGCGGCCTTCCACCCGGCGTGCGTAGAGCCTGTACACCAGGTCGCGCAAGTTCACCGATCTCACCTCTCGATTTGCTCACGGGCCCGCCACGGCGTCGGCCCAGGGAGACAGGGGGAAGCGGCACCGCTCGATCCCGGCGCACCGCGGCTGTCCCCGAAGCCGCCACATTACTGCGCGGGGGTCACGGCGGCCCAACCCGGTCTGTCACAAGTCCGTGATAAGGAGAGAGGTGTGACTGATTCCCCCGCATACCGCCCCGCCGACGACCGCTACGACGCCATGGAATACCGCCGTACCGGCCGCAGCGGGCTCAAGCTGCCCGCCATCTCGCTGGGCCTGTGGCACAACTTCGGTGACGACCGCACGCTCGCCTCGCAGCGCGCGATCCTCCGCCGGGCCTTCGACCTGGGCGTGACGCACTTCGACCTGGCGAACAACTACGGACCGCCGCCCGGGTCCGCCGAGTCGAACTTCGGCAAGATCTTCGCCGAGGACTTCGCCCGCTACCGGGACGAGCTGGTCATCTCCACCAAAGCGGGCTACCTCATGCACCCGGGCCCGTACGGCGAATGGGGCTCCCGCAAGTACCTGCTGTCCTCCCTCGACGCGTCGCTGAAGCGGATGGGCCTCGAATACGTCGACATCTTCTACTCGCACCGCTTCGACAAGGACACCCCGCTCGAGGAGACGATGGGCGCGCTGGCCTCCGCCGTCCAGCAGGGCAAGGCGCTGTACGTGGGCGTCTCCTCGTACAGCAGCGCGCAGACCGCCGAAGCCGCGCGGCTGCTGCGGGAGATGGGCGTCCCGGCCCTGATCCACCAGCCGTCGTACTCGATGATCAACCGCTGGACCGAGGACGACGGGCTGCTGGACACGCTGGAGGAGGCCGGCATGGGCTGCATCTCCTTCGCGCCGCTCGCCCAGGGCCTGCTCACCGACAAGTACCTCCGGGGCATCCCGGAGGGCTCCCGGGCCACGCAGGGCAAGTCCCTCGACCCGAACCTCCTCTCCGACGAGGTCGTGCGCCGGCTCCGCGGCCTCGACGAGATCGCCCGGCGCCGCGGCCAGTCGCTCGCGCAGCTCGCGCTGAACTGGGTGCTGCGCGACGAGCGGATGACGTCGGCGCTGATCGGCGCGTCCAGCGTGACCCAGCTGGAGGAGAACATCGCCGCCCTGTCCGGTGCGCCGCTGACGGACGAGGAGCTGAAGGAGATCGACTCGTACGCGGTCGACACCGCCGGCACCAACATCTGGGCCGCGCGGAGCTGACGCCCGGGGCCTCGGCGCGGTGCCCGCCCGCGCCTCGCTGCGGGCCGCCGGGGCGGGGTCCGGAGCGGGGGCGGTCCGGGGCCGGAGGCGGGTCCGGTGGGGCCGGGAAGAAAAAACGGGCCGGTCCGTGGGGGGGATACGGACCGGCCCGAGGGGGGGTTTCCACCATAACCCTTCGTAAGTGATGCTGCGCGCCACGACAGGCCGGCGCCACGCTCCGAAATCGGGGCACCCCGCCGGATGCGCCGGAACCGGCCGTATCACCGCCCGTTCGCCCGCCGGACGCTGTACTCCACAAGGGGGACCCCGCCGTACGGGCGCCACGTTGACGGCCCCCGCGCGGCCCCGGGACGGGGCCGGCGGGGGCGGTGCCGGGCGGCACCGGGCGGCACCGCGCCGGTTCCACCGGCCGGGTTCAGGCGGCCTCTCCGGACGCCGCCTTGCGGGCGAGGATCAGGTCCATGAACCGGTCGCCCCACTCGCCGAGCGGCAGCAGCGCGGTGTTCAGCGCCCGGCCCAGCTCGGTGAGCGAGTACTCGACGCGCGGCGGCACCTCCCGGTACACCTCGCGGTGCACCACCCCGTCCGCCTCCAGCTCCCGCAACTGCTGGACCAGCATCTTCTCGCTGACACCCGGCACCGAGCGCCTCAGCTCACCGAAGCGCACCGGGCCGTGGCTGTGCAGCGCCCACAGGATGAGCGGCTTCCACTTCCCGCCGACCACGTCCACCGCGGCGTCCAGTCCGCAGCTGTACGACGTCCTGCCCTTGGCCATCGCCGGCTCCTCCCACCCCTGGGGCACGTACGGTCCCGACCGACAGTACGACAGGTCTCAGCGGCGCAGCAGGGTGATGCCGTCACGCTCGGCGATCTTCCGGTAGCCGTGGCGCGCCTGCGCGGCGGCCAGCTCGGCCTCCTGCTGCTCGGCGGGGTACGGCCAGTGGCCCGTCTTGTACGGCCAGGCCTCCGGGGCCCGCCGGTCGTGGACGATCCACTCGGCCGTGGGGGGCGGGAGGCGCTTCCTGTCGTACTCGTACAGCCTCCCCTCCACCGGGAAGGTCGGGAAGACGACGACCGTGCAGCGGGAGGTGAGCTGGGGCACGAGCCGGTTGGACGCGGCGACGGTCGCGCCGTCCGGGATCCGCGCCAGCAGCGCGCGGGCGGCCTCGATGTGCCCGGTCGTCCGCCAGGTGGCGCGCTGGACCAGCTGGGCCAGGGGGAAGGACGGCAGCATCACCAGGGTGACGGCGAGGACGGTGGCGAGCGAGGCGCGCACATGGCGCGCGGCGAGCGGGTGGTCGGTGCGCCGCCAGGCCGTCAGCGCGTCGATCAGTCCGGCCACGACGACCGGCATGAGGACCGCGCTGTAGTGGAACGCGGTGCCCCAGTGGAACCCGTTGTCCGACATCATCCGCCAGGCGAGGGTCGGCACGGCGATCAGCGAGAGGGGGGAGCGGAGCGCGAGCAGCGCGGACGGGGCGAAGACCAGGACCAGCGTCATCGCCTTGATCTCGGGTCGCAGCGCGTCGAGCGGGGCGTGGGCGAGGGTGCCGAGCAGCGACCCGTAGCCCTCGGCGAGGTTGCCGCCGTGCGCGTACCCGCCCGCCGGGTGGAAGGCCGGCATCAGCAGCTTGATCTCGACGGCCGAGCCGATCAGCCCGGCGGCGGTGGTGGCGAGGCCGAGCCGGCGCGCGCCCCCGCCGCCCTTGAGCACGATGTACCCGCCGACGGCGGCGAGGGTGAGCCCCAGGTCCTCCTTGATCAGCAGCAGCGGGGCCGCCCAGGCGACGGCCGGACGCCAGCGCCGGTGGGCCAGGGCCTCCAGGCACCAGGCGAGGAGCGGTACCGCGAGGGCGACCTCGTGGAAGTCGAAGGCGGCGGCCGACGCGATGCCCCAGCTCAGCCCGTACGCGGCGGCGATGGCGTGGGCCGGCCGGCGGCCGAGCGCGCGGGCGGCCCAGCGGGCGAGCGGGACCACGGCGACGGCGAGGAGCGCGGACTGGGCGACGAGCAGGCAGAGCGGGGAGGGCCAGAGGCGGTAGAGCGGGGCGAGGGCGGCGAGCAGGGGGTGGAAGTGGTCGCCGAGGAGGTTGAAGCCGTCGCCGCGCAACGGGACGACGGGAGCGCGGAGTTCGGCGTAGGCGCGTACCGCCTGCTCGAAGATGCCGAGGTCGTAGCCGGTGGTGCGGAGGAGGAGGTGGCGGCGCACGGCGACGGTGGCGTAGAGCGCGAAGAGCCCCGCGGCCCAGGCCCAGGGGAGCAGGGCCGCGGGGAGCCGGCCGGGGACGCCGGGCGGCGCGGGGCGGGTGGTGGGTGGTGCGGCGGAGGTGGTGGGTGCGGTGGGTGGTGCGGGGCGGGTGGCGGGTGGTGCCGGGGAGGGGGGTGCGGGCGACGGCGGGGCGGGGGGGGGCGGGGGCTCGGGGGGGGAGGGGGGGGGGGGGGCGGGGGGGGGGGGCCGGGGGGGCTCCCGGCCAGGGGGGGGGGCNNGGCTCGGGGAGGGTGGCCCGGGAGGCCTCCCGACCAGAGGAGGGACTATTGTCGGGAAATGTCCGCATGTGCCCGCATGTTAGGACGCGGGCAGGCGGCTCAGGTCAGGTCGTGGCCCGTGGTGCTGTCGACGTGGTGCGGAATCTCCCCCTCATGGCGGTCCCCCGTGCTCCGGGTCCCGGACGGTTCGAACATCTGAATCGACGCCCCGTTCGGCGCGGACGGCTTGTGCTCGGTGCCCTTCGGTACGACGAAGGTGTCCCCGCGCCGCAGGGCGACCGTCCGCTCGGTGCCGTCGGCCGCGCGCAGCGCGATGTCGAACCGACCGTCCAGGACGAGGAAGAACTCGTCCGTGTCGTCGTGGACGTGCCACACGTGGTCGCCGGCGGCGTGGGCGATCCGTACGTCGTAGTCGTTCACGCCGGCCACGATGCGGGGGCTGTAGACGTCGTCGAAGGTGGCGAGGGCTTCGGTGAGGTTGACCGGTCGGGCGTCCATGCCCCCGATACTGCACGGCTCCCCCGCGCCTTGTCCGGTGCTCGTACGGACCGGCCGGTCAGGCGGCCGGGACGGCCGCCGAGGCGCCCAGCAGTATGCCCAGCAGCGCCCCGCCGATCATGAACGGGCCGAACGGGATCGCGCTCTTTCGGCTCGCCCTGCGCAGCGCGACCAGCCCGAACCCGTACACCGCGCCGAACAGGAAGCCCGCGAAGGCGCCCGCGAACAGCACGCCCCAGCCGTACCAGCCGAGCGCGACGCCCAGCGCGAGGGCCAGCTTCACGTCGCCGAAGCCCATGCCGCCCGGGTTCACCAGGAACAGCACGAAGTAGCCGGCGCCCAGCACGAGCCCGCCCAGCAGCGCGGACGGCCACGTCCCCGCGTGCCCCGGCAGCAGCGCGGCGCCCCCGAGCAGCGCGGCCGTCCCGGCGGCGAGCGGCAGCGTCAGCCGGTCCGGCAGCCGGTGCACGGCCCGGTCGACCAGGGCCAGCAGCACCGCGACCGGAGCGGCCAGCAGCCACACCACCAGCTCGGGCCGGGGCCCCGTCGCCGCGGCGAGCGTCCCGCAGACGAGGGCGGTGACGACCGGCACCGTGGCGGTCGCGGGGGTGGACGCGGAGGTGGACGCGGGACGGCCGGCCCCCACCGGGACGGCCACCGCGCACACCGCGCAGCGCGGCGCCCCGAGCCAGCCGCGCGCGGGCCCGGTGAAGGGGTGGCCGGCGGGGCAGGCGTCCCGCCACGGCTCGTCCGGCGCGACGGACAGGCGGTACGCGGCGCGCGGCACGAGCAGACCGGTGGCTGCGCCCCACAGGGCGGCGACGGCGATCAGCGTGGCGTACACGCACCCGACCCTAGGACGGGCCGGCCACCCGGTCATGGGCCCACGGGCCCACTGCGGCCGGGGCCGGGCCCACGGGCCCACTGCCGTGGAGGCGGGGCCCACGCTACGGTCGTCCCCCATGGGGAACCCGAGCCGATGGCGCGACGGCACCGGACGGTTGAGCCTGCCGCACGCCCCCGCAGCCGTGCCCGCGACCGCGCCCGTACCCGCGCCCGTACCCGTCGAGATCGCCGCGTCCTACGGCACCCGCAGGCGCGGCCTGCTGGGCCGGGACGGCATCGCCGGCGCACTGCTGCTCAGCCCGTGCAACAGCGTCCACACCTTCCGGATGCGGTTCGCCATCGACGTGGCCTACCTCGACCGGGAGTTGCGGGTCGTCGACGTGGTCACCATGGTGCCCGGCCGCCTCGGCCTGCCCCGCCCGCGCGCCCGCCACGTCCTGGAGGCCGAGGCCGGGGCGATGGAACGGTGGGGCATCCGGCCCGGCACCCGCCTGACGATCACGGCGGACCCGCCCCCAGCAGGGTGAACGCCCCGTACGCCCCCGACGCCGCCGCGAGCCCCGCCAGCACCGGCACCACCGTCCGGTCCCGCAGCCGCGCCAGGGCCACCGCCGCCGGGAGCAGCAGCGGGAACGCGGGCATCATCAGGCGCGGCCGGGACCCGAAGTACGCGGCGCCGACCAGCGAGACGACCACGATCCCCACGGTGTACACCAGCACCGGCAGCGGCTGCCGCTGCCGGACGCACAGCCACACCACCCACCCCACCAGCGCGAGCGCCAGACACAGCCCCACCCCGGCGAGCGGCACCGGACCCGTCAGGTTCCGCCACACGAACCGGGCCAGCGCCACGCCCCCGTCGACGCTGTTGCCCCACGCGGCCTGCACCTCGAAGTACGCGGTCGCGCTCCCGCGCCGCAGGGCGACGAAGACCACGTACCCGAGCCAGCCCAGCGGCGCCAGCAGCACCCCGGCGGCCATCCGGACCGGCACCCGCCGCTCCCGGACGGCGGTCACCAGGGCCGTGACGCCGACCGCCGCCACCAGCGCGGCGGCCGACGGCCGGGTCAGCCCCGCCCCGGCGCACAGCACGCCCGCCCAGATCCAGCGGCCGTGCAGCACCGCGTGCAGGGACCAGGCGGCGAACGCCGTGAACAGCGTCTCCGTGTACGCCATCGACTGCACGAACGCCGTCGGGTACACGCCCCACAGCACGGCCAGCACCACCCCGGCCCGGCGCCCGGCGACCCGCTCCCCCACCGCGTAGATCCCCCACGCGGCGGCGAGCGACGCCGCCCACGACACGACGAGCCCGGCGGTCGCCGCGTCGATCCGCGCGACCTCCGACAGGCCCCTCTCCAGGGCCGGCAGCAGCGGGAAGAACGCCAGGTCGGAGTGGACGCTCCCGTCGGGGAGGGTCACCTCGTGGCCGTACCCGTGCTCGGCGATCCGCACGTACCAGACGGAGTCCCAGCGGCCCTTCAGCCGGTGCAGGGCGTCCTCGCCCGCCACGGCGGCGGCCACCGCGAGGATCACCAGCCCCACCGCCCGCACCGCCGCGTAGCCCCACAGGGCGGTCACGGCGGAAGCTGGGGGTCGGTCGGTGCGCGGGGACATGCGCCCGATTATCACGCCCCGCGGCGGGCCCCCGGCTCCCCGGCCTCCTCGATCGGTACGTCGCTGACGGCCGCGACGGTCATGGGCGGGACGTCCCCCTCGCACGGCGCGGTGCTCACCGCCACCCAGCGCGGGCCGTGCGGGGTGACGACCGGCCCCCACACCAGCAGGGCGCCGCCGAGGCCGGGGCCGTCCCCGTCGACGGAGCGCAGCTCCTCGAGGAGCGGCAGCACCGGCCCGTCGCCGTCCTCCCCGGACGGCAGCGCCCGCAGGCTCACCTCGCGGTGCGGGCCCCATCAGTCCTCCAAGGCGCTCGTCAGGGCGGCGAGGCGCTCCCCGGCCTCGTCCTGCCCCGGGGCGCCGTGGCCGGCGCGGCCCTCCCACAGCGGCTCCAGGCGGAACCCGGCGCCGTGGCTGCCGCCCCATCCGCCGTCCGGCGACGGCTCCCGCTGCACGGGGCCGCTCGCCGGCAGCGCCCCGTCCAGCAGGGCGTCCACGGCGTCGAGGGCCGCGGCGATGCGCCTCATGGTCCGACCTCCTCCGTAGGCCCTGTTCCTCTTCCCCGTCTCCTTCTCCGCATCCCGGGAACCGGTCGCACACGCGCGGGAGGCGGACCTCCCGCGCACGGCGGGCCGGTCCGCCTCCCGGCCGGACGGGCGGCACGTCAGCCGCGCGGGAAGGACACCTCCACACGGCGGTTCTTCTTGCGGCCCTCCTCGGTGCTGTTGTCCGCGATCGGGTACTGCTCGCCGTATCCCCGGATCTCGTACGTGATCCCCCCGGAGGTGAGCAGCGGCGACAGCACCTTGTGCACGGCGTCCGCGCGCTGCTTGGACAGCACGTCGCCGTGGGCGGAGGAGCCGAGGTTGTCGGTGAAGCCGAAGATGCGGACCTTGGTGGCGTTCTGCTTCTTGATCTCCTCGGCGATGGCGGCGATACGGGAGTTGGCCTCGGGCGTCAGCCTGGCGCTGTCCTTGCCGAACAGGACCTCCGCCTGGAGCGCGAACTTCAGGTTGGAGCTGGTCTCCTCGCGCCGCTCCTCGCCGCCCTCCGACTCGACGATCGAGATCAGCGGCAGCACCTTCGCGGGCGCGAGCGTGGCACCGTCGCGCATCTTGAGGTTCGGCGAGTTCCCGTCCACCTCCGGCGGCGGCACCGTCGACTCGGTGCCCGGAGGCGTACTGGGAACGTCGTCGGCCAGCGCCCCGGAGGCGCCGACGAGCTGGGCGCCGGTGAACAACACCACGGCCACGAGCACGGACGCCGCCGGCCGGCGCACGGAGACCCTGCGGGTGCAGGGGGTGGTGGCGGGCATCACGAGATCTCGATCGTGGCGACGGGCATCTGCGGGATCTGGATGTCCACCTGGGCGATGTTCGCCGGCGGCGCGGGGAACTGGGCGAACACCGAAATGGTCTCCCCGGCCTTCACCGTGGTGACGCCGGTGGTCGTGAGGGGGTAGCCCTCGGTGTCACGCAGCACGTAATAGCGCTTCTTCTCCGTCTTGTCCAAGAGGGTGATACCCGCAAGGGAGGGGCCCGTCTGCTTCACACTGACTTCCTCGCCGCTCCAGTGCGGCGGGGCGATCAGCATCTTGGAGGACGTGTTCTTCAGGCTCCCCGTGACGGTGAGAAAGCCGCCCTGGTCCCTTGCAGCGCTGTGAATGACGAACTGAAACCCGTTGGCGCCGTTGATGGTGGCCAGTGTGGTGCTGGTGTCCGGCACAGTCGGGCCGCTGTCTTCCTTGGGCGTTTGCCGACCGCTGGGCACCGAGGAGGCGCTGCCTGCGTTCTCAGGAGCCTTCCCCGTGTCGTTGCCGCCCTGGTCGCCCCCTCCGCCGCAAGCCGACAGAAGCGCGGCCAGTGCCGCAACGGACACTCCGGCCGCCGCTCTGCGCACTGCCGTCCCATACCGATTGCTCATGAATGCCATTCCTTTGCGTTCCATCGCGGTCAGTCCTCGGCGAGCCGGACGTCGAAGAGGTCGGACATCTCCGGGAGAAGCTCCGGGTCGAGGTCCGTCACCTCACCCTCGCAGTCCAACGAGCCCGGGGACGGCGAATCGGTTTCCTCGGCGGGGTCGAAGCTGCACCGGGGTACGACGATCGCCGTGGCCGTCGCTTTGGCGGTCAGGGTGTCGGTACCGGGGAGGATGGTGTCTCCCACCGGCTTCTGCGACGTCACGCTCACCGTGGAGCCCCAACGGCCGTCCGTCAGCGGGACACAGCCCACGACGTCCGCCCCGTTCTGGCCTGCGTAGTAACCGCCGGCACCACAGCCGTCGAATGCGGGAGTGAACTCCCCACTCAACAGGTCAGCGAGGTCGTCGATGGTGAGCTCGAAGCTGTCCCGCTGCTCCCGCGCCGCTGCGAGCGCCGCGGCGTCTGCCGCCGACTGGGCGCCGTTGCGCGTCGCCCCTGCCTGGCCGACCGCGAAGAACGCGAGCGCGAGAAAGAGCAGGCTCGCCACTACGAAGATGTAGAGGGGCGAAGCCTGCCCTGACTCGCGCGTTCCGTGGACGTACGGGGTCAGCCACCGCCGACGATCGCCGTGACGCGCGCGAGGAGTCCGGCCGCGATCGTG
Source organism: Streptomyces noursei (assembly GCF_001646665.1). GTDB lineage: Bacteria > Actinomycetota > Actinomycetes > Streptomycetales > Streptomycetaceae > Streptomyces > Streptomyces lavendulocolor. Next base: position 116,905 of record NZ_LWBU01000081.1, read on the forward strand.
TTGCCCACGCCCGACCCCACCACCGCCGCGATGATCACGCCCACCAGGATGATGATCCCGACGTACTCCACGGCTCCCTGGCCCCGGTCGCCCCGGTGCTTGAGGGCCGACGCGGTGGTGTCGGCCCAGGTGCCCACGTACACCTTGGCCCGGGTCGCGGCCTTCAGGACGGTGTTCGGCATGGTGGTCTCCTCCGGGCTCGAACAGGTCGGTGGGGCGAACGTACGGCGGGTGGAGGGGGGCGGGCATGGGTCCGGGGGCCCAAGTGGGGGCCCAAAGCGGGGTGCGGGGGTGGTCAGCCATGGGTGGGTCCTCCCTGGGTGGGGGAGAGGCCGTGCCAGATGGCGATGGCCTGGCCGCGGCTCGCGGCGTTGAGTTTGGCGAAGATGCGGTTGATGTGGTTCTTGACCGTCTTCTGACTGATGAAGCAGGTGGCGGCGATCTGCTGATTCGTCATGCCCGAGGCGATCAGGTCCATCACCTCCCCCTCCCGTTGGCTCAGTAATGAATGTGCCATATCCGCTTGCTGCTGCGAAGGGGTTCCGGCAAATGCCTTACGGGTGGCGGAAGAAGAAGCACGATGCGGCGTTGCAGGAGCATAGCCGTCCCGGACCGTGGCCAGCAGGGCGTTCGACGCCGTGTGGGTGAAGTGCGGGCGTCCCAGCTTCGCGTCGCGGACCGCGTCGACGAGCTGGTCGGCGGTGAACTCGCCGTGCACCAGGTAGCCGCACGCCCCGAGGCGGAGCGCTTCGTGGACGATGTCGCTCTCGCGGCTGTAGGTGGTCATCAGGACCGGGGCGATCCGGACCAGGTGCGGCAGGGCCGTGATGCCGTCCACCCCGGGCATGCGGACGTCGAGGAGGATGACGTCCGGCCGGTGGCGGACGGCGGCCTCGCACGCCTCCCGCCCGTCCGCGGCCTGGGCGGCGACGTCGATGTCCTCGCGGCCGGACAGCAGCGCGGTCAGGCCCGCCCGGACGACGGGGTTGTCGTCCGCGACGATCACTCGCAGGTGCTCGTGCATGGTGGTGCGCCCTCCGTTCCCAGTGCCCGTACCGGCAGTTCCAGCCGGACCTCCGTGCCCTTCTCCGCCCCGCCCCGGCCGATGCGGATGCGTGCGCCTATCGAGGCGGCGCGTTCGACCATGCCCACCAGGCCGAAGTGCCCCGCCCGCCGCAGGTCGTCGAGCGTCGTCCCGGCGGGCAGCCCGCGCCCGTCGTCGTAGACGCTGAGGACCAGCACGTCGCCGGAGACGCCCGACGACACGTCGATGCACGTGGGCGCCCCGTGCCGGTGGGCGTTCTCCATGGCCTCCGCGGCGACCGCGAGGAGCTGGCGCGCCACCACGTGCGGGACGCGGGGCGGCGCGGCACCCAGGGCGCGGTACTCGGCGCGGACGCCGTGGCGGCGGGCGAAGTCCGCGGTGCGGGCGGCCAGCTCCCCGGCGACGTCCACGCCGCCGTCCAGCCCCGACTCGCGCCGCAGGTCCGCCAGCAGCTCGCGGGACTCGGCGGCGGCGCGGCGGGCGGACCGGGCGACGAGTTCCGCCTGTCGCCGGACCGACGCGGGGTCGTCGCGCTCGGCCGTGGACGCCAGTCCGTCGGCGGCCAGTGCCAGGCCGTGCAGGGTCTTGGCGACGGAGTCGTGCATCTCCCGGGCCAGCCGGGCGCGTTCGGCCTCCACCGCGCCGGTGACGGCGAGGCGGGCGCGCGCCTCGGTGAGGGCCTGGCTCGCGGCGCCGAAGTCGAGGATGAGGTTGCGGAGGGTGGAGCCGACCGCGCCCGCGATCACGCACAGTCCGGGGAACAGGAGCGACGACGGCTCCACCGCCACCTCCCGGCTGACGCCGTACGACAGCAGGAGCAGCAGGGACTGGAGGACGGCGAAGAACGCCGCGCCGCGCCAGCCGTACAGCAGGCCGGCGAGCAGCGGGGTGCAGATGGTGACGTACGCGAGCGTCGACTCGGGCGAGGCGGTGGCCAGCAGCAGCGCGCCGAAGAGCATGTCCCCGGCGAGGACGGCCGGGTGGCGCAGCAGGACGCGGCCGAACCGCTCCCAGTCCCGCAGCACGACGTACGACACCATGAAGGTGATCAGGACGGCGGCGCCGACCAGCCAGGTGCCGAGACCCGGGGCGGCGCCGTCGAGGGCGAACGGGGACGCCAGGACGATCATCGCCAGCCGGAAGCCGAACACCTGGCGGCAGAGTGCCTGGAGGGCGTTGATCTGGAGGGGGAGGGACGGTGCGGCCCTCGGTGCCGGCCTCCTGAGGTGGATGGCGTTCATCGTGACCGGTCCCTACCCGCCGATGATGTCCGTGAAGTCGACACCGGAGCCGTAGTAGAAGCTCAGCGCGATCAGGATCATGGTGGCGGGCAGCATGACCATCGTGACGACGAGCGTCGTCTTCGGTACGGCCTTGGCGGCGGCGCGGCGGGCGTTCTGCGCGTCCGTGCGCCGCATGTCGTTGGCGATCTGGATCAGGGTGTCGACGATCGGCGCGCCCAGTTCCTCGCCCTGCTGGAGGGCGGTGACGAACATGGAGACCTGCTCGGAGGCGTTGCGCCTGCGCAGCTGGTCGAAGGCCTCGCGGCGGCTGACGCCCATGTCCATCTGGCGCAGGGTGATGCGCAGTTCGTCGGCCCACGGCCCGGAGTACTTCTCGGCGACGCGCTCCAGGGCCTGGCGGAAGCCGAGGCCGGCGGAGACGACGACGGCGAGGACGTCGAGGAAGTCGGGCAGGGTGCGCTCGATGTCGTCCCTGCGGCGGCGGATGGCGAGCCGCAGCAGGACGTCGGTCCAGGTCAGTCCGTACAGCAGGATGACGACGGCGACGACGGTCTGGCCGCGCGCGAGCATGGCGAGTGCGGCGAGGACGCCGAGGAAGCCGTAGACGGCGCGGCGCGCGGCGTAGCGGTCGACGGTCATGCCGCCGGGGTTGCCGGCCATGTCGAGGCGGCGGCGCAGCGCGTCGACCCGCTTGGGGCCCATCATGCCGAGGACGGCGGGCGCCCAGCGCATGCCGATCCGGTCGATGCCGCCGCCGACGGCGGTGGTGCGGGTGGCGCCCACCTCCAGGGCGAGGACGAGGTCGCCGGGGAGTTTGGCGTCGGCCCGGTACATCCGGATGCCGTGGAAGACGCCGTACACGGACAGGCCGATGACGGCCGCGTACAACAGGCCCATGACGTGTCACCTCCTCAGACGCGGATGCGGGACAGGCGGCGGATGAGGACGAAGCCGGCGGCGTACAGCCCGAAGGCGAGGACGGAGCCGATCTGTCCGGCGGCGGAGCCGGTCATCTTGTCCAGGGCGCCGGGTGCCATGCCGTTGATCATCAGCAGGAAGCCCAGGCCGAGGAGGGGCAGGGCGAAGGCGGTGACCTTGACCTGGGAAAGCAGGGTGACGACCTCGCGGCGGGTCTCCTTGCGCTCCTCCAGGGTGCTGGTGAGGTTGCGCAGCGAGGTGACGACCTGGCCGCCGGCCCGGTTGGACAGCACCAGGGTGGAGACCAGGACGACGAGTTCGCGGGAGGGGAGCCGGTCGGCGAGGTCGCCGAGGGCGTCGTCGAGGCTGTGGCCGAGGGCGAGCTGGTCGGCGACCTTGCGCAGCTCCTCGCCGGCCGGGTCGTCGAGCTCCTCGGCGGCCATCGCGATGGCGGTACGGAGGGCGAGGCCGGCCTGGGTGGCGTTGGCGAGGACGCGGGTCAGCTCGGGGAGCTGGCCGATGAAGGCCTCGGTGCGTTTCTGGCGCTGCCAGTTGAGGAACGCCACGGCGCCCCACAGTCCGGCGAGCGCGCCGAGGACGCCGAAGAACGGGGCGAAGACGGCGCCGATGGTGAAGTGCACACCGAGCAGGGCGACGACCGCGTAGACGGCGTACTCGCCGGGGGTGAGGTCCAGGCCGGTGGCGGCGATCCTGCGTTCGAGGCGGCGGCCGGGGCGTGTGGCCCGCAGGCGCCGGTCGATGCCCACGAACCGGCGGCGCCGGCCCCGGTGGGTTGCCTGGCCCGTCTGGGTCATCCGGGCCACGAGGGCTTCGCGCTGCGCCTTGCCGGACGCGTAGACGTGCACGCCGACGACGCCCAGCACGCAGGCGAGGAGCGTGACACCGAGCGTCAGGAGGGGGACGTTGTCCATGGTGGCGGGGTCCAGTCGGGTCCGGTCGGAGGGACGGGGGCGGGGTGGGGCGGGCGGCGGGGCTTCGGCGGGCGGGTTTTTCGTCGGTGGGGCATCGGGGGGAGTGGGGCGGCGGACGGGGCTTCGGCGGGCGGGCCCTGCGGGTCGGTGGTCCGGGGTGTCGGCGGGTGGTCGTCCGGGATCGACGGGTCAGAGGGTGGTGGCGCGGCGGAGGGCGAGCTGTTCGTCGGTGTGGGCCACTCCGAACGCGGCCGGTATGGCCTCGCTCTTCATGTAGAGGCGCTCGGCGACCCGGCGCGGCAGCGGGTAGTACTCGAAGTGGCCGTGGATCCGGCCGTCGGCCGACATCGGCCGGGCGGCGAAGCGGCAGACGGTGACGATCCGGTACTCCTCCCGGCCGTGCGAGTCGACGACCGCGATCTCGGTGATCTTGCGGGCGCCGTCGGCGTGCCGGGTGAGCTGGACGATGACGTCGACCGCGCTGTTGATCTGGTCCTTGATCGCGGCGAACGGGACCTCGACCTCCGACATGGACCCGAGGGTCTGCAGGCGCATCAGGGCGTCCTCGGCGCTGTTGGCGTGGACGGTGGCGAGGGAGCCGTCGTGGCCGGTGGACATGGCCTGGAGCATGTCGAGCGTCTCCCCGCCGCGGACCTCGCCGACGATGATGCGGTCCGGGCGCATGCGCAGGGAGTTGCGTACGAGGTCGCGGATGGTGACCCGGCCCTTGCCCTCGACGTTGGGCGGGCGGGCTTCGAGGGTGATGACGTGGGACTGCTGGAGCTGGAGTTCGGCGGAGTCCTCGATGGTGACGATGCGTTCGCCCTCGGGGATGAGCCCGGACAGCGCGTTGAGCAGGGTGGTCTTCCCGGTGCCGGTGGCGCCGGAGACGATCACGTTGAACTTGGCCCGGACGAGTCCGGCGAGCAGCATCACCATGTGCTCGTCGAGCGAGCCGAGGGCCACCATCTCCTGGAGCGTGAAGGCGCGCGGGAAGCGGCGGATGGTGAGGACGGGGCCGGTGAGGGAGAGCGGCGGGATGACGACGTTGACGCGCTCGCCGGAGGGGAGGCGGGCGTCGACCATCGGGTTGGACTCGTCGACGCGGCGGTTGACGGTGGAGACGATCCGCTCGATGGTCTGCATCAGCTGCTCGGTGGACGAGAACCGCATCGGCAGCTGTTCGAGACGGCCGCGCCGCTCGACGAAGACCTGCTCGGGGCCGTTGACCATGATCTCGCTGATGGAGGCGTCCTCCAGGAGCGGTTCGAGGATGCCGAGCCCCAGGGCCTCGTCGACGACGCGGCGGATCAGCTGCGACCGCTCGGTGGAGGACAGGACGGGGCCCTCACGGCTGATGATGTGGCCCAGCACCCGCTCCAGGCGGGCGCGGCGGTCGGCGGCCGCCAGGGCGGACATCTCCGCGAGGTCGATCTCCTCCAGGAGCTTGACCCGGTAGACGCCGACGAGGTGGTTGTCCTCGCCACGGCCGTCGACCGGCTCGGGAGTGGTGATGCGCGCCCGCAGGCTCATGTCGTTCTCGTCTCCCTCAGTCGGTGGCGGGCGTGGTGACGGGCATGGTCGTGGACCTCCGCGCGCCGGGGAAGGTGAACAGGGGGATGACGGAGGGGATGGGGACGGTCGCGGTGGCCGTGACCTCGTCGCCGCCCCCGCCGACGGTGACGTCCGCGCCGAGCCACGCGCTCGCGGCGGCCTGTCCCGCGCCCTGCGCGTCCGCCGCCGGGTCCTGCGACGCCACGCGGGCCGCCGCCCTGGACGCGGTGCCCGCCTGCTGCACCGCGTACGCCACGAAACCGAGCTGGACGGCGGCCAGGGCGGCGATCAGCAGGACGGTGAGCCAGCCGACGAACTCGACGGCCGCCTGGCCCGTCTCGGCGGGGCGCCGCCGCCACGCGTACCCGCTCATTCGTCGCCCTCCCTCGCCACGGCCGCCGTGCCGCGCACGGGGACCGGGATGTCGAAGCCGGGGAAGAGGACCGGGACGTTCACCTGCACCGAGGCGGTGTACAGGTCGCCGCCGGCTCCGCAGTCCGCCGCGACGGTCCATGCCCCCGACACGCTCGCCTGCGCCGCCGCGGCGCACGCGCCGGCGCCTCCCACGGTCCCGGCCCGGGCCGCCGCGTCGGCCGCGTTGCCGGCCAGCGACCAGGCGTACCCGACGAGCGCGGCCTGCCACAGCAGCACGATCGTGCCGAGCACCACCGGGACCATGCCGGTGAACTCGACGGCGACCTGGCCCCGGTCACTTCCGCAACGGCGTTCCATGTCCCACTCCGCCCCCTGACCCGCTACTTGCCGCGTGCCCGCCGGAGGCCCACCGAGCCCCGGTCGCCGCGGAACTTCCCCTGCCTGACTTCCCCTTCCGGTGCCTTGACGATTCCCAGTTCGGCCGCAAGTGCCCACAGGGCCTGCTTGACGGAGGACTTGGCCTCCAGGTCCTGCATCCGGCCGGCGTCGACGACCGACTGGAGCTCCTTGAAGCCGGCCGGTACGGAGGTCCTGGCGACCCGCGTGCCGGTGATCCTCTCCACGAGCGGCGGCTGGATCTCGGAGTTGCGGACGTGCCGGTTGACCACCGTCACCGTCTCCTCGGCCTTGCGGATCTGGAGCCGGTCCCAGAGCCTGACCATCCGCTTGGCGGCGCGTACCGCGACGACGTCGGGCGTGACGAGCAGCAGGGTGGTGTCGGCCATCTCGATGGCGGCGGCGTTGGCGCCGTCGAGGTGCGTACCGCAGTCGACGACGACGACCTCGTAGCGGTTGCGCAGCGCGCTGACGATCTGGCGCACCGACCGGTCGCTGACGTCCTCGCCGCGCTCCCCCTCCGCCGGGGCCAGCAGCAGCCCGATGCCGGACTGGTGGGCGTACAGGGCGTCCTGGAGGACCCGGGGGGATATGTCCTGGACGGCCGCGAGGTCCACGACGGACCGCCGGAACTGCACGTCCAGGTAGGAGGCGACGTCCCCGGACTGGAGGTCCAGGTCCACCAGCGCGACGCTCAGCCCGGAGGCGCGGGCGGCGAGGGCGAGCTGCACGGCCGTCACGGTGGTGCCGACCCCGCCCTTGGCGCCGGTCACGGCGACGACCCGGCCGCCCGGTCCGGTGAAGACGTCCCCGCCGTGCCCGAGGTGGCGGCGTACGCCCACGGACCAGGCGGCGGCGGACTGGACGCGCTGGGCCAGTTCCTCGTACGACAGGGGCATGCCGACCAGGCCGCGGGCACCGGAGTCCATGGCGGCCGAGTAGAGGCCGGGGCCCGCGTCGGCGGTGACGAGGACGACGCCGACGGCGGGGAAGCGGAGGGCCACCTCCCGGATCAGTTCGAGGGCCGGGACGGGTCCGATCCGCTCGTGGACCAGCACCACCTCGGGCAGTTCGTCCAGGGACTCGGCGGCGAGCCGGGCGAGCATGTCGATCAGGGAGGTGGAGTCGCCGACGGGACTCGCCGGTTCGGTGTCCGGGAGCTGGCCGAGGAGGGTGGTGATGGAGCGGGCGGCGTCGGCGTCGCCGACGGCCGGGAGGATGCGTGTGGTCATCCGGCCCTCACTTGTTCCTGTCTTCGTCGAGCGTGTAGCTGCCCTCGCCGGGCCGCAGGACGGTGGGGCTGTTGCGGGGCAGCAGCGCGAGCCGTACGTGCTCGGCGAACGACTCGGCGTAGGCCACGCGCTGGGCGTCGGTGGTGCCGAGGGCGAAGGTGATCGGCACGGCCTCCCGGACGCCGACGCCCCGGTTGTCGTCGCGCTTGCCGTCGAGCGGGGTGAGCTTGCCGACGTCCAGGACGCGGGCGTTGGCGACGATGACGCGGGACTCGGCGACGGCGCCCTTCTCCCGGTTGTCGTCGCCGAAGGTGGCGTAGATGTTCACCAGCGAGCCGGGGGTGATCTTGCCGGCGACTCCGGTGGCGGCGTCGATCATGATGGCGATCTCCTGCTGGCCGCTCTCCAGGGCGGGCCGCCCGGCGATCATGTCCTCCTGGAGGAGGGAGCCCTTCTTGAGGTCGGTGACGGCGATCTTGCCCTTGACGAGCGAGAGGTCGGTGACGGCGTTCCCGGAGAGCCAGCGCTCGGGCATCGTTATCCGGCGGAACTGGCCGGGCTGGAGCGCCGTGTAGGCCGCCACGTCGGCCTTCAGCTCGTACGCGTCGACCTCCGGGCCGACCTTGGAGTTCACGTCGCTGATCACCGTGACCACGCCGGCGAACGCGCCGAGGGCGCACAGGAGGGAGAGGAGCAGGAGAATGACACCGCGGCGCTGACGTGAGTTCATGGGCGGGGCGACCTCGTGAGGGGACGTGGGCGACGACGTGGGCGACGAGCTGGGTGTGACGGGCGCGGACGTGCCGGATGCGGACGTGCCGGGGACGTCATGCCGCTCCCCGGCCGGGCTCGGGCGGCACGAGGGGGGCCGCGCAGAAGCCGCAGCGGTCTCCTATGAGGTCCATGCCGCACCAGGAGCACATCTCCCGCCGGACGGACGCGACGAGCTGGTAGAGGACCGAGATGTCGGGAAGGAAGGCGGCGAACTCCACGAGCTTCGCCGTCCCCCACCACCGCGGTGACTCGCCCGGCAGCGCGCCCTCCACGACGCCCTGCACCCGCCAGGCGGGGGCGAGGGACTCCGTGACCCACTCGGAGGCCGACTGGCCCCGCGCCACCATCAAGTGCGTACCGAACTCGGGTCCGGCGAGCTGTTCGCCGGTACCCACCTTGACCAGCTGGGGCGCCGGGTTGGCCAGGACCCCGAACTGGCTGCCGGGCACCCACGACTTGGCGTGCGTCCGCAGGCTCACGGGTACGCGGTCGAGCCGGGCGACCGTGTTGAGCAGCGCTCCGGCGTAGACGTAGTGGGACAGCAGGCGGGCGGCCGAGGCGATGACACCGGCGCTGAAGTCGCAGACGGAGAGCTGGCGCAGCTGGCGGACGAGGACGGCGACGCCGAGCGGGGGGAGGTCCAGTCGCAGCAGCGCGATGCGGTCGCTCTCCAGGACGGACCGGACGGTGTGCAGGCGGTGCTCGTGGCGGGCGGGGAGGGAGGCGGGGTAGAGGGCGACGACGTAGCCGTGCTGCTCGACCAGGACCTGCATGTCGGCGATGGCGGCGTCCAGCGGCTGTGCGTCGGGGGACGGGAGCAGCGCCGCCGTGGGGGTCTGGTGGTCGGTCGGCGGCAGCACCAGATCGGCGCTGGTGACGGCAATTGCGGTCGGCACGCTGTTCCCCGTTCAGCTCCGGCCACCGGGATTCCGGCGAACCGCAGACACCTGCTCTGCCTGCTCCTCCACGCTCACTCCTGCCCACCCGCACTTTAGCCACGTCTCCGGGGGCGGAGAACAGCTTTCGGATCGCTCGGTCGCCCGTTGTGGACGGCCCGTGGGTCACCAATCAGGACGAAGGCGTCAGTGGTTAACTCCTGTTTCTTTCCACAGGTCTTGACAAGTCGATTGGTCTGGACCAGTTTTACGGAAACGGCGGTGGCCACCGTTCTCCCGCACCTCCCCGACTCCCCCACCGGAGGCAGCACGTGGACCCCTCACCCCGCAGATCCGCCCGCGCACGTCACGGCCGATGGCTCGGCGGAGGCCTGGCCCTGGCCGTGGGCGCCGGGCTCGCCCTCACCGGCGCGACGGCCGGCACCGCGTACGCCGCGGACGTCAACGTGGCCAAGAACGCCGGCTTCGAGTCCGGGCTCGCCAACTGGACCTGTTCGGCGGGCAGCGGGGCCACGGTCTCCTCGCCCGTGCACGGCGGGGCCGCCGCGCTGAAGGCCACGCCCGGCGGGCAGGACAACGCCCGGTGCGCGCAGACCGTGGCGGTCAGGCCCAACTCCACGTACACCCTGAGCGCCTGGGTGCAGGGCGGCTACGCCTACCTCGGCGCGAGCGGCACCGGGACGACGGACGTCTCCACCTGGACGCCCGACTCGGCCGGCTGGAAGCAGCTGACCACCCGCTTCACGACCGGCGCCACCACCACGTCCGTGACCGTCTACACGCACGGCTGGTACGGGCAGTCCGCCTACTACGCCGACGACGTCTCGGTCTTCGGACCGGACGGCGGAGGCGGCGGCGACCCCGACCCGGTGGTGCCCGCCACGCCCGCCGGGCTCACGGCCGGCGCGGTCACCTCGTCGTCGGTCGCCCTGAGCTGGAACCCGGTCTCCGGCGCGACCGGCTACCACGTCTACCGGGACGGGGCCAAGGTCCAGTCGGTGACCGGGACGTCGGCGACCGTCACCGGGCTGGCCGCGGACACCTCGTACAGCTTCCAGGTCAGCGCCGGCAACGCGGCCGGCGAGTCGGCCAGGTCGGCGGCGGTGGCGACGAGGACCTCACCCGGCGGGCAGAATCCCAACCCGGCCGTGCCCCGCCACGCGGTGACCGGCTACTGGCAGAACTTCAACAACGGCGCCACGGTGCAGAAGCTGCGGGACGTGCAGGCGCAGTACGACATCATCGCCGTGTCGTTCGCCGACTCGACCGCCACGCCCGGCCAGATCGTCTTCAACCTCGACCCGGCCGTCGGCTACGCCTCGGTCGCCGACTTCAAGGCCGACATCGCGGCCAAGAAGGCGGCCGGCAAGTCGGTGATCATCTCGGTGGGCGGCGAGAAGGGCAACGTCACCATCAACAGCGACGCGTCGGCGACGGCCTTCGCGAACAGCGCGTACGCCCTGATGCAGGAGTACGGCTTCAGCGGGGTCGACATCGACCTGGAGCACGGCATCAACTCCACCTACCTGACGAAGGCGCTGCGCCAGCTGTCGGCGAAGGCGGGGCCGGGCATGGTGCTGACGATGGCGCCGCAGACCATCGACATGCAGAACACCGGGACGGAGTACTTCAAGACGGCGCTGGCCGTCAAGGACATCCTCACCGTCGTCAACATGCAGTACTACAACAGCGGCTCCATGCTGGGCTGCGACGGCAAGGTCTACTCGCAGGGGTCCGTGGACTTCCTGACGGCCCTCGCCTGCATCCAGCTGGAGGGCGGCCTGGACGCCTCCCAGGTCGGTCTGGGCGTGCCCGCCTCGACCCGCGGCGCCGGCAGCGGTTACGTCGACCCGCAGATCGTGAAGAACGCGCTGGACTGCCTGACCCGCGGCACCGGCTGCGGTTCCTTCAAGCCGTCGAAGACGTACCCGGCGCTGCGCGGGGCGATGACCTGGTCCACCAACTGGGACGCCACCGCGGGCAACGCCTGGTCCAACGCGGTCGGGCCGCACGTCCACAACCTGCCGTAGCGCTCAGCCCCGGTACGCGAGGTAGTGGTGCAGCACGGGGCCCAGTTCCGCCAGCCACTGGTGGAGCTGGGCCTTGCGGCGTGCGTCGATCCGGCACTCGTACAGCATGCCGCCGGGGTGGACGACCGCCACCATGAGCACCTGGCCGTACGGGGCCGGGGCGGCGTGGACGGTGGTGATGCCGGACCACGGGAAGTCCAGGGTGTGGCCATCGATCTCCAGCGACACCCCGGACGGGTCCACGATCACGGAGTTGCGCCGGTCGTGCGCCACGAACTCCGGCCCGTCGGCGGGCGGCGGCGCCCCGTGCGGCGGCGCCGGGTACGGCGCGGGGTACGGCACGGGACCGCCGTACGCGGGCGGGGCCGGTGCGCCGTACGCAGGCGGGGCCGGCGCCCCGTACGGAGGTGACGGCGGTGCGCCGTACGGTGCCGGCGGTGCGCCGTACGGCTGCGGTATCGGTGGCGGCGGGCCGAACCCCGGGGGCGTCGTCATGCCCCAAGTATGGCCGCGGTCCACCGCCCCGCCCCTACCAGGGCAGCTCGCGCACCTGCTGGATGCAGAGCACCAGGAACAGCACCCCGGCGGCGCCCAGGACGCCGTTGCTGAGCATGCCGTTGCGCCACTCCCGCGGGGTGCGGGAGGAGTTGAGGAGCCAGACCAGCGTGAGGGCGAGGAACGGCATGAAGAAGGCGCCGATGACCCCGTAGACGATGACCAGGCCGAACGGCTGGTCCAGGAAGAGCAGCGACATGGGCGGGAACGTCAGCCACAGCAGGTAGGCACGGAAGGGCAGCGACCTCTCGCGGGCGCCGGCGGCGACCTCCTCGCCCGTGGTGGCACCCGCCCCGCTCCCGGCGGCGCCCTGGTCGTCCCCGGCGGCACGGCGCTTGCGGTAGTGGGTGACGAAGTCGGCGAACATCAGGCTCACGCCGTGCCAGACCCCGATGAGGGAGGTGATGGAGGTGGCGAAGAAGCCGATGAGGAACAGCTTGGAGGTGACCGTGCCGTACTGGTCCGCCAGGACCCCGCCGAGGTCCAGCAGCCCCTTGTCGCCCTTCGCGAGCGCCACACCGGCGGAGTGCAGCAGCTCGGCGCCGACGAAGAGCATGGCGACGACGAAGATCCCGGTGGTGACGTAGGCGACGCGGTTGTCCAGCCGCATCACCCGCATCCACGAGGTGTCGGTCCAGCCCTTGGCGTTGACCCAGTAGCCGTACGCGGCGAGCGTGATCGTGCCGCCGACGCCGCCGATCAGGCCGAGGGTGTAGATCAGCGAGCCGTCCGGCAGGACGGGCGCGAGGCCGGCGACCGCGTCCCCCAGGTGCGGGGTCACCCGGACGGCCAGGTACACGGTGACGACGAACATCACGCCGACCAGCAGGGTCATGACCTTCTCGAACACGGCGTACCGGTTGAACCAGACGAACACCAGCCCGCCCACCCCGCACAGGACCGCCCACCATTTCAGGTCCATGACGCCGGGGAAGAGCGCCTGGAGGGGCAGGGCGCTGGAGGACATGGCGGCGGCGCCGTACACGAAGCCCCAGACGGCGACGTACCCGGCGAAGTAAACGGTGGTCCAGGCGCCGAGGCTGCGCCAGCCGTCGAAGAGGGTGCGGCCGGTGGCCAGGTGCCAGCGTCCGGCGGCCTCGGCGAGCGAGATCTTGACGAGGCATCCGGCGACGGCGGCCCACAGGAGCGTGTAGCCGAACTTGCTGCCCGCGATGAGCGTGGCGACCAGGTCCCCGGCGCCGACGCCGGTGGCGGCCACGACGATGCCGGGCCCGATGTGGCGCCAGCTCGCCCTGCGCATCGGGGGTCCGTCCGTGCCCTCGGCCTCACCCTGTCGTGCGGTGTCTGCCATGCCTTGCCGCCTTTCTTCACCCGACGTCACGTCACCAAAGCGCGACGCGGGGTGATCGCGCAAGGGGGCCGCGCGCGGCGGACCCGACCGAACGCATACTTGACGCGGTCATGCCAGCGCCGGACGATGCGTCGCACGGGGAGACCCACCCCGTACCCCCCACCGCAGGAGACAGCATGCGCATGCGCATACGCGGCAGAAGGTCCGTCACCCTCACGGCCCTGCTGGCCCTCGCCGTCGCGGCCCCGCTCACCGCCACCACCTCCACGGCCACGGACGTGCCGGCCACCCCCGCCGCCACCGCGGAGGAGGTCGTCCGGCAGTACGAGATCCACGGCCCCTCCACCCCCGCCGAGCGGACCGCCCTCGCCGCCACCGGCGTGTCCATCGACGAGGCCGACTCCCACGCCGTCGTGGTCAGCGCCAACGCGGAGCAGGCACGGAAGCTGCGCGCCCTCGGCCACCGGCTGGAGGCGCTGCCCGCACCGCCCGACCGGACCGGCGGCAAGTCCGTCGGCGCCATGGACTTCCCCTCCGCCGACGCCCGCTACCACAACTACGCGGAGATGAACGCGGAGATCACCCAGCGGCTCCAGCAGTACCCGAACATCATGAGCCGCCGCGTCATCGGCAAGAGCTACCAGGGCCGCGACATCGTCGCCATCAAGATCAGCGACAACGTGGCGACGGACGAGAACGAGCCGGAGATCCTCTTCACCCACCACCAGCACGCCCGGGAGCACCTCACGGTCGAGATGGCGCTCTACCTGATGCGCGAGTTCGGCGCCGGTTACGGCTCCGACTCCCGTATCACCAGCGCCGTGAACAACCGCGAGATCTGGATCGTGCCGGACCTCAACCCGGACGGCGGCGAGTACGACATCGCCTCCGGCTCCTACCGCAGCTGGCGCAAGAACCGGCAGCCCAACGCGGGCTCGTCGTACATCGGCACCGACATGAACCGCAACTGGAACTTCAAGTGGGGCTGCTGCGGCGGCTCCTCCGGCTCGCCGGGCTCCGACACCTACCGCGGCACGGCCGCCGAGTCCGCGCCCGAGGTGAAGGTCGTCGCCGACTTCGTCCGCTCCCGCAACGTCGGCGGCAAGCAGCAGATCAAGGCGGGCATCGACTTCCACACGTACAGCGAACTGGTCCTGTGGCCCTACGGCTACACCTACAACGACACCGCCCCGGGCCTCACCCAGGACGACCGTGACGCCTTCGCCACCGTGGGCCGCAAGCTGGCCGCGAGCAACGGCTACACGCCCCAGCAGTCGAGCGACCTCTACGTCACCGACGGGTCCATCGACGACTACCTGTGGGGCGCGCACAAGATCTTCGGCTACACCTTCGAGATGTACCCGCGTTCCGCCTCCGGCGGCGGCTTCTACCCGCCCGACGAGGTCATCGAGCGCGAGACCTCCCGCAACCGCGACGCGGTGCTCCAGCTGATCGAGAACGCCGACTGCATGTACCGCTCGATCGGCAAGGAACAGCAGTACTGCGCCTAGCCGTAGTCCCGCCGCCCGGCCGGCGGTGAGCGGGGCGGCACGGCGTCCGGATGGCGGGCGCCGTGCCGTCGCGGCTCGTGTGGGACGGGCGGGGGATCAGTCCAGGACCGCCATGGCGTCGATCTCGACGAGCAGGCCGGCGGGGAGACCGACGTAGACCGTGGTGCGGGCGGCGGGGGGCGCGGTCAGGTCCGCGAAGTACGCGTCGTAGATCTCGTTCATCTCGGCGAAGTGCGCCGTGTCCGTGAGGTAGACGCGGATCATCATCACGTCGTCCCAGCTCGCGCCGCCCGCCGTCAGGACCGCCTCGACGTTGGCGAGGGTCTGCAGGGTCTGTTCGCGCAGGGTCGGGCCGGCGGGGGTGGGGGCCTCGCCCTCGGCGGCCGGGAGGAAGCCCACCTGACCGGCGACCTGGAGGATGTTCCCCTTCCGTACGCCGTGGGAGAAGCGGGCGGGCGGGGCGGTGTGGCCGGCGGGGGTGAGGGCGGTCTTCTCGGTCATGCGGTGTCCTTCGGGGCCGTGGTGCCGGAGTACTCCCCGCTGATGGCGTCGGCGGTGCGGCGCACCAGCGGGAGGAGGGTGAGGAGTTCGTCGGCGGTGACGACGACGTTCGGCGCGGAGACCGACATGGCGGCGACGACCCGGCCGTCCGCGCCGCGGACGGGGGCGGCGACGCAGTTGATCGACTCCTCGTGGCCACCGAGGTCGGTGGCCCAGCCCTGTTCGCGCACGGTCGCCAGTTCCTGGAGGAACGCCGCGGCGTTCGGGATCGAACGGGGCGTGTACATGGGGTAGTCGAGCTTCGCGGCGAGGGCGCGCCGCTCGGGCTCGGGCAGGTCGGCCAGCAGCAGCTTCGCCACCGCGGCGACGGTGATCGCGACGGGCTTGCCGATGCGCGAGTACATACGGACCGGGTAGCGGCTGTCGACCTTGTCGATGTAGAGCACCTCGCCCTCCTCGTGCACGGCGAGGTGGACGGTGTGGCCGGTCTCCTCGTTGAGGCGTACGAGGTGGGGGTGGGCGATCTCGCGGATGTCGAGGTTCTCGACGGCCTCCTGCGCGAGGGCGAACAGCCGGGCGCCGAGGCGGTAGCGCTGGTCCTCCTGGCGGTAGACCAGGCCGTGCTCGTGCAGGGTGCGCAGCAGCCGCAGGGCGGTCGACTTGTGCACGCCGAGGGCGTCGGCGACCTGCCCGAGGTCGGCGGGGCCCCGCGCGAGCAGCGGCAGGATGCTGAGCGCCCGGTCGACGGTCTGGCTCATGGGGTGCGTACCTCCTGGTCCTCCCCGGTCCGTGTCCAGCCGGGGCCGAGGTGCAGTCTCCCCCAGGCCGCGTCGTCGAGGGCGGCGAGGCGGTCGGCCCGGGCGCGGGCGGGCGGGGTGCCGAGGTCGCCGGGGACGGTGAGCGCGGCGGCGGCCATCAGGTGCCCGTGGCGCAGCCGGCGCGTGAGGTCCAGCCCGCGGAGGGTGGCGGACAGGAACCCGGCGGCGAAGGCATCGCCGGCGCCGACCGGGGCGACGACCTCCACCCGGGGCGCGGGGACGAACACGACGGCGTCGGACGCGGGAGGCGCGGGCCGTCCGGGGCCGGGGCCGGTGGCGGGGGCGGGCGGTCGCGGTGCGGCGGGCGGTCCGGGGGCGGGCCGTCCGCGGTCGGCGGCGGGCGCCGGACATGCGGTGGCCGGAACCGCGGGCGTGTCCGCGGGCGGGGTCCGAGGCGACGGCTCCGTGCCGCGGGCGAACGCCGTCGCGCCCCGCCCGCCGTCCTTGACGACCAGGACGGCGGGCTCCGGCAGTGCCTCGCGGAGTGCCGCCGGGCCCCGCAGGCCCCACGCCGCCTCCGCCTCGTCCACGCCGACGAGGACGAGGTCGGCGCCCCGCGCCAGGTCGAGCAGGACGCCCGGGTCGGCGCCGCGCCACAGGCCGGCCCGGTGGTTGACGTCGAAGGAGACCAGCGGGCGCCCGGGGCGGCGGGCGGTGAGGTCGCGGAGCAGGGCCAGGCACCCGGCGGAGAGCGCGGCGGTGATGCCGGTCAGGTGCAGGACGCGCGCGGGCCCGAGGTCCCCGGGCGGCACGGTGCCGGGGGACATCGCGGAGGCGGCGGAGCCGGCGCGGTAGTAGAGGACCTCGTGGGCGTCGTCGGCCCGGTCGGTGGCCGTGCGGAAGTAGACGCCGGTGGGGCGGTCCGGATCGCGCCGTACCGCGCTGGTGTCGACCCCGTACGCGGCGACGGCCGCCACCAGGTGGTCGCCGAAGCCGTCGGCGCCGACGCGGCTGACCCATGCCGCGCGGTGGCCGGCGGCGGCCAGCGCGCAGGCGACGTTGGACTCGGCGCCGCCGATGGCGCGGGTGAAGGACGGCACGTCGGCGAGGCTGCCGGGGCGCGAGGGCAGGAAGGTGACCATGGACTCGCCGAGACAGACGACGTCGGTAGCGGTCACGCTGGGGGCTCCTCACCGGGTCCACCGGATCCATTGACCCGGCGTTGGGCCGGATGTTAGACACCACTGAGCGATATACGCAATGACCGTTGCACAGAATGCAACAGATGGGGAGGGGTGGCCATGGCCGCCGAACACCTCGGGGCACAGCACCTCGCGAGCGAGCGCGTCGACCACCGGTTCAAGGGGCTGCCCATGGACGCCGAGGGCCTCACCGTGGGCGAACTGGCCGCGCAGCGCCGCGACCTGTTCACCGGCGGGTTCACCACCCCCGTGCTCGCCCTCTCAGCCGAGGCCCTGGAGCACAATCTGGCGCTGCTGGAGACCTACGCCGAGCGGCACGGCCTCGCCTTCGCCCCGCACGGCAAGACCTCCATGGCGCCGCAGCTGTTCGACCGGCAGATCGCGTACGGCGCCTGGGGCATCACGGCGGCCGTGCCGCACCAGGCCCGCGTCTGCCGCGCGTTCGGCATCCGGCGGATCTTCCTCGCCAACGAGCTGGTCGACGCCGCCGCGCTGCGCTGGGTCGCCGCCGAGCAGGACCGCGACCCGGACTTCCGCTTCCTCTGCTACGTCGACTCCGTGCGCGGCGTCGAACTGATGGACCAGGCCCTGCGGGGCTCCGGACGCCCCGTCGACGTCGTCGTCGAGCTCGGCGCCGGCGACGGCGCGCGCACCGGGGCGCGTACGGAGGCGGACTGCGCCGCCGTCGCGGACGCGGTCGCCGCCACCGGCACGCTGCGCCTGGCCGGTGTCGCCGGGTACGAGGGCGAGGTGCCGGACGCGACGCCCGGGGCCGTACGGGCCTGGCTGCACCGCCTGACCGCCCTGGCCGCCGAGTTCGACAAGGCGGGCCGGTTCGCGGACGGCCCGGACGAGATCGTCGTCAGCGCGGGCGGCAGCGCCTGGTTCGACACGGTCGCCGAGGTGTTCGCGCAGCTGCCGACGCTGTCCCGCCCGGTCCTGAAGCTGCTGCGGTCGGGCGCCTACGTGTCCCACGACGACGGCCAGTACCGCGACCTCACCCCCTTCAACCGCGTGCCGGAGGAAGGCGCCCTGCGGCCCGCGTTCCGGCTGTGGGCCCAGGTGGTGTCCCGCCCGGCGCCGGGCCAGGCGTTCGTCAACGCGGGCAAGCGGGACGCCGCGTACGACCTCCACCTGCCCGAGGCGCAGGTCGTCCGCTCGGCGCGGGACGGATCGGTCCGCCCTGCGGAGGGGATCACCGTGAGCCGCCTGTCCGACCAGCACGCCTGGCTGGAGACCGCGGCCGGCGCGGACGTGGAGGTGGGCGACTGGGTCGGCATGGGCCTGTCGCACCCGTGCACCTCGTTCGACAAATGGCAGCTGATCCCGGTGGTCGAGGCGGACGGCACGGTCGTCGACTTCGTCCGCACCTTCTTCTAGGAACGGCCGGCATGGACCTCGTCATACGGGACGCGCGCGTCGTCGACGGCACCGGCGGCCCGTCGTACCGCGCCGACGTCGGCGTCGCCGGCGGCCGGATCGCCGCGATCCGCCGCGAGGGGGACCCGGCACTGTCCGGCCGGCGCGTCCTCGACGCGTACGGGCTGGTCCTCTCCCCCGGCTTCATCGACATGCACGCCCACAGCGACCTCGCGCTGCTGCGCGACCCGGACCACAGCGCCAAGGCCGCGCAGGGCGTCACCCTCGAAGTGCTGGGCCAGGACGGCCTGTCGTACGCGCCGGTCGACGACCGCACCCTCGACGAGATCCGCCGTGCCCTCACCGGCTGGAACGGCGGTGCGCCCGGGGACACGGCCGTCGACTTCGACTGGCGGACCGTCGGCGAGTACCTGGACCGCATCGACCGCCAGGGCGTCGCGGTCAACGCCGCCTACCTCGTCCCGCAGGGCACGGTCCGGGCGTACGTCATGGGCTGGGAGGACCGCCCGCCCACCGGCGCCGAGCTGGCCCGGATGAAGCGGCTCGTGGCGGAGGGGCTGGAGCAGGGCGCGGTCGGCATGTCGTCCGGCCTCACCTACACGCCCGGCATGTACGCGCGGGACGCCGAACTGACCGAGCTGTGCCGGGTCGTGGCGGCGTACGACGGCTACTACTGCCCGCACCACCGCAGTTACGGGGCCGGCGCCCTGGAGGCGTACGCGGAGATGATCGCCCTCACCCGGGAGGCCGGCTGCGCGCTGCACCTGGCCCACGCGACCATGAACTTCGGGGTCAACGCGGGCCGGGCGCCCGAACTGCTCGCGCTGCTCGACGAGGCGCTGGCCGCCGGATCGGACATCTCGCTCGACACCTACCCCTACACCCCCGGCTGCACCACGCTCGTCGCGGTGCTCCCCGGCTGGGCGAGCGAGGGCGGCCCGGAGGCGGTCCTGGCCCGGCTCCGGGACGACGCGACGGCCGAGGCGATCCGCCACGACCTGGAGGTGACCGGGTCGGACGGCTGCCACGGCGTCCCCGTCGAGTGGGACACCATCGAGATCTCGGGGGTCTCCGCCCCAGGTCTCGCCGGCCTCGTCGGCCGCCGCCTCGACGGCTGGCCCACCGCGCGGCGCCTGCTGATCGAGGACCGGCTGGGCACGACGATCCTCCAGCACGTCGGCCACGAGGAGAACGTCCGGGCCATCATGCGCCACCGCGTCCACACCGGCGGCTCCGACGGCATCCTCCAGGGCGCCAAGCCCCACCCCCGCGCCTACGGCACGTTCCCCCACTACCTGGGGCGGTACGCGCGGGAACTGGGCGTCCTGTCGCTGGAGGAGGCGGTCGCCCACCTCACCTCCCGCCCGGCCGCCCGCCTCCGCCTCCCCGACCGGGGCCTGGTCCGCGAGGGCCACCGCGCCGACCTGGTCCTGTTCGACCCCGCAACCGTGGCGGCCGGCTCCACCTTCGAGGCCCCCCGAACCCTCCCGGTCGGCATCCCCCACGTCCTGGTCGACGGCCGCTCCGTCATCGCGGACGGCCACCGTACGACCGCCCTCCCCGGCCGCGCCGTCCGCCGCACGCCCGGGCGCCGCTGAGCCGGCTCCCGGACCCGCCGCGCCGGACCGTCACGGCGTGCGCGCTCCGTGGCGCTCGGCCGTGCGGGGGGCGGGGACCCGGGTCCGGTCGGGGCGAGCCCTCGCGGACCGGCGTACCAGGACCGTCCCGGCGGCGCCCGCGACGGCCGCCAGGGCGAAGCCGTACCACGGGGTGGCGCCTGAGGGGGCCGTCTCGTACACGAGGGCGGCGGACAGGACGGCCAGCACCCGGCCGGCGCGGCCGTCCCACGCGGTCGCGGCCACCACGGTGGTGCCCCACAGCAGGTACCAGGGCTGGACCATCGGCGAGAGGACCACCAGGGCGACGAGGGCGAGGCCCAGGGCGTGGACCGGGGACGGGCGGCCGCGGGCCGAGCGCCACGCCAGGTACGCGATGACGGCGAGCGCCGCCGCGAGGCCGAGGCGCTGGACGGCCGTCTTGACCGGATCCGGGTCGGTGCCCAGCAGCGCGTGCAGCAGCTCGCCGAGGAGGAGGCCCAGGTCGCTGGTGACCGACAGGGCGGTGTGGATCGTCCCGGCGACGCTCTGCGTGCGCAGCCAGCCGAACCCGGTGCCGGCCAGCAGCGTCGCACCGGCCGCGACCGCCCCCGCGACCAGCCCCGGCCCGACCAGCCCCTTCACCACCCGGTGGCCGGCCGGGCGGCCGGCGGCGGCGCGGCCGACGATCACGCCGATGAAGAGGAGCGCCACGGCGGCCGGGGACTTCACCATCATCGCGAGCCCCACGAGCGCGCTGCCCGCCATCCAGCGGCCGCGCCGGGCGAGGACCACGCCCGCCAGCATGAAGGCGATCATCAGCCCGTCGTTGTGCATGCCGCCGACCACGTGCATGAGCAGCAGCGGGTTGAGCGCACCGAGCCAGAGGGCACCGCGCTCGCCGTCCTCGCCGCGGTCGCGTACCAGTCGGCGCAGCGCCCAGACGATCAGGGCCAGGGCCGCCACGGCGATCAGCCGCATGCCGAGCACGGCGGGCACGATCGACCCGCCGGTGGCCAGGGTCACCGCCTGCGCCAGCACCAGGAAGACCGGGCCGTACGGGGCGGGCGTGTCCGTCCAGTGCCCGCCGACGCTCGCGGCGGCGTCCCCGCCGACGCCGCCCGGATCGAGCACGGACGGCCCGGCGCCGTAGACGTCGTGGCCCTCCAGGACCATCGCGCCCTGGGCGATGTAGCTGTACACGTCGGCGCTGAAGAGGGGCGGGGCGAGGAGCATCGGCGCCGCCCACCAGCCGAGCGTCACCAGGGTGTGGCGCACGGACGACCCGGCCCGGCCGTAGCCCCACCAGGCGACCACGAGGAGGGTCAGGCCGAGGTACGCCAGGACGGTGGCCGCCACCGTGACCCCCGGCCCGTGGGGCACCCAGATGCCCCACGGGTCGCGGGTCGGCAGTGTCCCGGCGGCCCAGCCGCCCGCGGCTGTCGCGACCGACCCGGCCGCGCCCAGCCGGCGGTACCCGACAGCGCTCATTGCCCACATGACCCGCCAACCTATCGGGCGGGTCCGGGCCGCTCGGCTACGGCCGCCCTGCTACGGCTTGGGCAGGGTGCACCCGGGCCGCCCGAGGTCGATCTTGTTGCCGGTGCCGACGCAGGCGACGATGCCGTACGTCTGCTGGCCGTAGTTGATGCCGGGGCGGACCGTCACGGTGCCGTTCTGGTCGACCTCGCACGGGTTGTTCATCGTGCAGCGCTGACCGTCCTCATTGCCGGTGTTGTTGACCGCGACGACCTTGCCGGTGGCGCTGTCGACGACGGGTGACCCGGACGTGCCGCCGATGGTGTCGCAGGCGGCGGTGTAGCGGACGGAGTCCTTCATGGTCCAGCCGGCTTCCTTGAGGCGGTACGCGAAGCCGTCGATCGAGCAGCTGTAGATCCGCTTCCAGTAGCCGGAGACCACCTTGATGGCCGTGCCCTGGGCGGGACGGGTCGCGTCCAGCTCCAGCGCCTTGATGGAGTGGCGCGCCTGTATCTGGGCGTACGTGCTGGTCAGCTCGTACAGGGACACGTCGGTGTCGGTCATGGTCGCGTACGCGATCTTGGATGCGCGGAGGGTGGCGACCTTGCTGCCGGCGGAGTTCAGCAGGCCGAAGGTGCGGGTGGAGGGCTTGTCGACGACGACCGTGCCGGGTCCGGGCATGCCGCTCTCCAGGCAGTGCCCGTTGGACAGCACGAGCGCGGGGTCGGTCGGCTGGGAGCCGGGCAGGCGGACGAGGGAGCCGGAGCAGTTGCTGAGCGCGACGGTGCCGGCGAAGTCGACGGCCTTGGTGGTGGGGGCGGTGGGGGTGGTCGGGGCTGCCGCGGCGGTGGTGGCTCCGGTGCCCAGGAGCACCAGGGCGAGCAGCGTGCCGACGAGAGGCTTGCGCATGTGGGGGGTCCCCTCTGGCGGTGACTTTGTCATGCGCATTGTGAGGGGTGGGGCGTGGGTGGGAGGAGAGCCTTTTCGGCCGTGCGGTGCGGGGCGGTGCGTGCGGTGCGGTGCGGTGCCTGCCGGTGGGTGTGGGGTGCGGCCCCTCCGGGCTCACCTCCTCGAGGCCGGCTGGGTCTCGGCGATGGGGAGCCCTCCCGACGCCGCCGGCCTCTGCGGGGGCGGCCCTGCACGGCCGCACCCCGGTCGTACGCCGGGTGCGGGCCGGTGGTTCTTGCAGGACGGGGACGAGGGGGTGTGCAGGGTCGCCCCCACGCCCCCCGGGTCTACGCCCGCAGGGGCCCCGACCCGGGCCCGCCGGCCGCACCGCGGCGCGGCGTCAGCCCTCTTCGACGACCCGGGTGAAGCCGGTGTTCACCGCCAGGAGGCCGCCGTCCACGCGGAGGGTGGTGCCGGTGATCCAGGAGGCGTCCGCGGAGGACAGGAAGGCCACCGCCGCCGCGACGTCCTCCGGTTCACCCACCCGGCCCAGCGGGTACACCCGGTCCGCCAGCACCTCCAGCTCCCGCTCCCGGCCCTTCCAGCCGCGGGTGCGGATTGTGCCGGGGTTGACCTGGTTCACCCGGACGCCGCGCGGGGCGGCCTCGGCCGCGAGGGTGCGGGTGAGCGAGGTGAGCCCGCCCTTGGCGGCGCTGTACGCGTGGCCGCCGAAGGCCTGCTCGGCGTTGACCGACCCGATGTTGACGACCGCCCCGCGCCCGGACGCCGCCAGGCGCCCGAGCGCCGCCCGCGCGCACCGCAGCGCGCCGAGCAGCGTCACGTCCAGGGACGTCTGCCAGACCTCGTCCGCCTCGTCCTCGAAGCGGGGCGCGTCCGGGACGCGCGCGAAGGCGTTGTTGACGAGCACGTCCAGGCGGCCGAACGCCTCCGCGGCGTACGCCACCGCCGTCTCGACCGCCGCGCGGTCGGCCACGTCGCACCCGTACGCCACCGCGCCGGGATCGTCCCGGCGACCGCGCGGGCGGGCTCCTCGTCGAGGTCCACCACCAGCACCCGGGCCCCCTCGGCGCCGAACCGGCGCGCGGTGGCCTCGCCGATCCCGCGCGCGGCCCCGGTGACCAGTACGCCGTACCCGTCGAAACGCCCCTGAGCGGCCATCCGCCGATGATGCCCGCACCGGCGCGCGGCGATCAAGGGTGCCCCGCGCCGGGGGCCGCGCGGGGGCGAAGTGGCACAAAACACGAGGCGCCCCACCCGCCACCGCCGTAAGCTCGCGACATGCAGGTGATCCAGTCCACGAAGCTCGCCAACGTCTGTTACGAAATCCGCGGCCCGGTGCTCGAGGAGGCGATGCGGCTGGAGGCTGCCGGTCACCGGATCCTGAAGCTGAACACCGGCAACCCCGCCGCCTTCGGCTTCGAGTGCCCGCCCGCGATCCTCGAGGACATGCTCCGCAACCTCGGCGAGTCGCACGGCTACGGCGACGCCAAGGGTCTGCTGTCGGCCCGCAGGGCGGTGATGAGCCACTACGAGACCAAGGGCATCCCGCTCTCGGTCGAGGACATCTACCTCGGCAACGGCGTCTCCGAGCTGATCCAGATGGCGATGCAGGCACTGCTCGACGACGGCGACGAGGTCCTCGTACCGGCCCCCGACTATCCGCTGTGGACGGCGTCGGTGTCCCTGGCGGGCGGCACGGCGGTGCACTACCGCTGCGACGAGCAGGCCGACTGGATGCCGGACCTCGCCGACATCGAGCGGCGGATCACCGACCGGACGAAGGCCATCGTCATCATCAACCCGAACAATCCGACGGGTGCGGTGTACGACGACGAGATGCTGCGGGGCCTCACCGAGATCGCCCGGCGGCACAACCTGGTCGTCTGCTCCGACGAGATCTACGACAAGATCCTGTACGACGGGGCCACGCACACCCCGACCGCCGCGATCGCTCCCGACCTGCTGGTGCTGACCTTCAACGGCATGTCGAAGAACTACCGGGTGGCCGGCTACCGCAGCGGCTGGCTGGCGGTCTGCGGGCCGAAGGCCCACGCCTCCTCGTACATCGAGGGGCTGACGATCCTCGCCAACATGCGCCTGTGCGCCAACATGCCCGCGCAGCACGCGATCGCCGCCGCGCTCCAGGGCCGGCAGTCGATCGAGGCCCTGGTGCAGCCGGGCGGCCGGCTGCTGGAGCAGCGGGACGTGGCGTACGAGCTGCTGGTGCAGATCCCGGGCGTGACGTGCGTGAAGCCCAAGGGCGCGCTGTACCTGTTCCCGCGGCTGGACCCGGACGTCTACAAGATCAAGGACGACCGGCAGATGGTGCTGGACCTGCTGCGGGCCGAGAAGATCATGGTGGTGCACGGGACGGGCTTCAACTGGCACGAGCCGGACCACTTCCGGATCGTCACGCTGCCCAACGCCGCCGACCTTGCGGACGCGGTGACCCGGATCGGCAACTTCCTGGACGGTTACGGGCAGCACTGACCCCGGCGCATGGAGTCAACTCAACTTTAGACACGATCCAAGGTAGGATGGTCTCCTGTCATCGAGCAGGAGGCTGTCCACCATGTACGAACCGATCCGCACCAAGTCGGTCCACCGGACGGCCGACGACGCCCAGGACCGCATCCCCCACCGCTCGCGCGAGGAGGAGCTGGACATCCAGCTCGCCGGACACCTCGCCGCCCTGCTCGCCGTGACCGACGAACTGGGCGACACGACCGCGGCGGAGCACATCGCCCAGCAGGTCGCCCGGCTCCGCGGAGCCCCGCCTGCCCGGCACGCGGGCCTCACCGGCGCCGATCCGGTCACCCTGCACCGCCGCGCCCACGCCCTGGCCGGCCGCGCCCTGGTCGTCGCCGCCTCCCGGGCCGACACGGCCGCCGCGATCCTCGCCGCCGAGCGCATGGACGCGCACACCGCCGCCCTGGACGAACTCCGTCCGGTCGGCGCCCTCTGACGGCCCCGGTCCGCGCCCGGGGAGGGCGCGGACCGGGTTGCCACTCACGTACGCCGGATCAGCGGCGCACCAGCACGGTCGCCTCGGCGGTCGACGCCGCGTGGACGTCGTCCCCCGCGTAGCCGACGGTGTACGTCACCGAGCCCCGCACCCGCGGCAGGTCGTTGATCCTGAACGTGCCGTCGGCCGCGACCGCCACCGAGGTGAGCGTGCCCGTGCCGAGCCGGTCGGCGCGCTGCACGGCGAGCGTGATCCCCGCCGGCAGCGCGGGTCCCTGGGCGGTGAACCTGCCGGTGATCTCCAGGCCCGCGCTCTTGGACGCCTCGGCGGGGGCGGTGAGCGTGATCGCGCTCGGCGCCTTGGCCACGGACACGGTCAGGCTGACGTCCTCGGCCGGGCGGTGGGTGAGGTCGCCGAGGAAGGACAGCGTGTACGTCGACTCCCCCACCCGCGAGGGCACGTCCAGCACGGTGAACGTGCCGTCCGCGGCCACCTCGGCTGCGGCGAGCTTGCGCGTGCCGTCGGCGTCGGTGCGGACGGCCGTGACCCGGACCGGCTCGGCGGGCGCCGGTCCGTCCAGCTCCAGGCGGCCCCGGATGCCGACCGGTTCGCCGATCACGGCCTGGGCCGGGGTGGAGGTCAGTCCGCCGGTGAAGCGGGAGTCGTACTGGGCGGCGGGCGGCTGGATGATGTGCAGCCAGAAGGCGTTGCCCGCCGTGTTGGTGGTGAGCGCGAACAGCCGGGAGCCGTCCGCGGACCACTCCATGCCGCGCGGGACGATCCTGCTGCCGTCGAGCTCGCCCTCGTAGGCGAACTCCAGCGCGGTGGTGCCGTTCGCCGGGTCGGCCGGCTGGATCAGCAGGTCGGGCGTGGAGCCGCCGGCCGAGGCGCCGCGGGCGATGTACTTGCCGTCGCCGCTGAAGGCGACCCCGGAGGCGACCGCTCCGGCGGGCAGCGGCTGGTACGGGGTCGTGGCGTCGGACAGGTCGCCGGCGTTCAGCAGCCGGGTGCCGTAGGCGGCGTCCGCGACCGCGAGGTGCTTGCCGTCCGCGCTGACCGCGAGGTCCTTCAGCTCCAGGCCGCCCTTGCCCGTGGCGTCCGCGAAGCGGCGCGCGTCGCCGCGCACGGGCGTGTCCCCGCTGGTGTCGAAGGACGTCAGCGCCGGGTCGGTGGCCTTCTCGTTCTTGACCTGGCCCATGAACAGACGGTTCCCGGCGCCCGGGCCGGCCTCCAGCAGCATCCGGCCGGTGACGTTCCAGTCGGTGACGCTCTGGACGCCGTTGTTGACGTAGTCGAGTCCGTGGACGGCGTACGCGCA
The DNA here is from genome assembly GCF_001646665.1 of Streptomyces noursei. Classification (GTDB taxonomy): domain Bacteria; phylum Actinomycetota; class Actinomycetes; order Streptomycetales; family Streptomycetaceae; genus Streptomyces; species Streptomyces lavendulocolor. The sequence continues at coordinate 143,786 of NZ_LWBU01000081.1, forward strand.
CTCGCTGTCGTACTGGGCGTTCCCCCTGGTGTGCCACTGCTTGCCGCCCGAGAAGGCGAGTTCCCGCCCGCACGTGTCGCTGTACGCCGGGGTCCGCTTGGCCGGCTGGAGCGTGGTGGTGTCGTAGGCGGTGATCGCGTCCCGCTCACCGGCGTACAGGGTCGCGCCGTCGGCGCTCAGCGCGAGTCCGGTGACCGGGCCGGTGCCCGTCAGGGTCGCGACCCGCTGGCCCTCGAAGTTGTAGACGAGGACGGTGCCCTTGTCGTTGTAGTAGTAGGACCTCTTGTCCGCGATGTACACGCGTTCGTGCGCGCTGTCGACGGCCAGCGCGGAGTACGAGGCGATCGGCAGCTTCGCGACGACCTCGCTCGCCTCGGCGGCGTACGCGGCGGGTGCGGCGGCCGCGACCAGGCCGGTCGCGCCGAGCGTGAGAGAGAGGGCGACGAGCGTGGACGTGATGCGTCGCCGGGAACGTACGGATGTACTCAACTGGGCCCCCCACAGGCATGCTTGGCCCCCTCCGTGAAGAGAGGGACGCGTGGGGGAAATGTAACTGCCGTGCACACCTTGTGCACACGGGTTCGAAAAAGTGGTGCGGGCGAAGTTCGGCCCCCGGAGCCTGAGGGGGCTCCGGGGGCCGATCGGATCGTGGCGGACCGTCGTGACCCCACTGGTCAGGGCGGTTGTCGGGGCAGCCCGCCACGAGTCATGGGGCGGGGACTCAGCCCAGGCGGGCGACCAGGGAGCGGTACTCGTCCCACAGTTCCTTGGGCGTGTGGTCGCCGAAGGTGTTGAGGTGCTCGGGGACCAGGGCGGCCTCCTCGCGCCAGACCTCGTTGTCGACCTTCAGCAGGAAGTCGAGGTCCTCCTCCGGCAGGTCGAGCCCGTCGGTGTCGAGGGCCTCGCGCGTCGGCAGGACGCCGATCGGCGTCTCGACGCCCTCCGCCTTGCCGTCCAGGCGCTCGACGATCCACTTCAGCACGCGGCCGTTCTCGCCGAAGCCGGGCCAGACGAACTTCCCGGCGTCGTTCTTGCGGAACCAGTTGACGTAGTAGATCTTCGGCAGCTTGGCCTGGTCGGGGGCGTTCTTGCCGACCTTGATCCAGTGGGCCATGTAGTCGCCCATGTTGTAGCCGCAGAACGGCAGCATGGCGAACGGGTCGCGGCGCAGCTCGCCGACCTTGCCCTCGGCGGCGGCGGTCTTCTCGCTCGCCACGTTGGCGCCGAGGAACACGCCGTGCTGCCAGTCGAAGGACTCGGTGACCAGCGGGACGGCGGTCGCGCGGCGGCCGCCGAAGAGGATCGCCGAGATCGGCACGCCCTTGGGGTCCTCCCACTCGGGCGCGATGATCGGGCACTGCGAGGCGGGCACGGTGAAGCGGGCGTTGGGGTGGGCGGCCGGGGTGCCGGACTGCGGCGTCCAGTCGTTGCCCTTCCAGTCCGTGAGGTGCGCGGGCGCCTCCTCGGTCATGCCCTCCCACCACACGTCGCCGTCGTCGGTGAGCGCGACGTTGGTGAAGACCGCGTTGCCCCACAGGGTCTTCATGGCGTTGGCGTTGGTGTGCTCGCCGGTGCCGGGGGCGACGCCGAAGAACCCGGCCTCGGGGTTGATCGCGTAGAGCCGGCCGTCCTCGCCGAACCGCATCCACGCAATGTCGTCACCGATCGTCTCGACGGTCCAGCCGGAGATCGTGGGCTCCAGCATCGCGAGGTTCGTCTTGCCGCACGCGGACGGGAAGGCGGCGGCGACGTACTTCGACTCGCCCTGCGGCGGGGTGAGCTTGAGGATGAGCATGTGCTCGGCGAGCCAGCCCTCGTCGCGGGCCATGACGGACGCGATGCGCAGGGCGTAGCACTTCTTGCCGAGGAGGGCGTTGCCGCCGTAGCCGGAGCCGTACGACCAGATCTCGCGCGTCTCGGGGAAGTGCGAGATGTACTTGGTGGAGTTGCAGGGCCACGGCACGTCCTGCTCGCCCTCGGCCAGCGGGGCGCCCAGGGTGTGGACGGCGCGGACGAAGAACCCGTCCTCGCCCAGCTCGTCGAGGACCGGCCGGCCCATGCGGGTCATGGTGCGCATGGAGACCGCGACGTACGCGGAGTCGGTGATCTCGACGCCGATGGCGGACAGCGGCGAGCCGACCGGGCCCATGCAGAAGGGCACGACGTACATCGTGCGGCCCTTCATGGAGCCGCGGAAGATGCCCTTCTCGCCGGCGAAGATCTCCTTCATCTCCGCCGGGGCCTTCCAGTGGTTGGTCGGGCCCGCGTCCTCCTCCTTCTCGGAGCAGATGAAGGTGCGGTCCTCCACACGCGCGACGTCGGTCGGGTCGGACGCGGCGTAGTACGAGTTCGGACGCTTGATCGCGTCCAGCTTGCGGAACGTGCCCTTGGCGACGAGCTCCTCGCACAGGCGCTCGTACTCGGCCTCTGAACCGTCGCACCAGACCACGTTGTCCGGCTGCGTGATGCTGGCGATCTCGTCGACCCAGGAGATCAGCCCCTGGTGGTTGGTGGGGACGGTGGTGGGAGCCGCATTACCGCGCGCCACGATTGCTCCTTGTCGAGGGGTTTTGGGTTGTCTGCCCCGTGGGGGCTGCGACCCGGATGCTTCGTTGCATGGACCTCTGGCGCTCATCCGGTGCCGACCGCACTCATCTGATCATCCGTGTCTTGTGCGCATATGTCCAGAGGGCCTCTCACGTGAGCATGGCCACTCGTCACCGTCACCCACGGTGGCGTCGGTAGCATTCCGCCATGACTGCAGCGCGGCCCGAAGTGACCGAGATAGAGCCTCCGCCGGTGAAACCGAGGCTGCGCGGGTGGCTGCACGCGGGCATGTTCCCCGCCGCCCTGGTCGCCGGTGCCGTCCTCACGGCGCAGGCCGACTCGGCCCGTGCCCGGATCGCGTGCGGGGTCTACGCCCTCACCGCCTGCCTGCTCTTCGGTGTGAGCGCCCTCTACCACCGGGGCGACTGGGGCCCGCGAGCCACGGCCGTCCTGCGCCGCCTCGACCACGCCAATATCTTTCTCATCATCGCGGGCACCTATACCCCGCTGACGCTGCTCCTGCTCCCCGACTCCACCGGGCGGGTGCTCCTGTGGGCGGTCTGGGCGGCCGCGGTGGCGGGCATCGCGTTCCGGGTGTTCTGGGTCGGCGCCCCGCGCTGGCTCTACACCCCGTGCTACATCGCCATGGGCTGGGCGGCCGTCTTCTTCCTGCCCGACTTCCTGCGCACCGGGGGCGTCGCGGTGCTCGTCCTGGTGGTCACCGGCGGGCTGCTCTACAGCCTGGGCGGCGTGGTCTACGGCATGAAGCGCCCCAACCCGTCACCGGCGTGGTTCGGCTTCCACGAGGTCTTCCACTCCCTCACGGTCGCCGCGTTCGCCGCCCACTACGTGGGCATCTCCCTCGTCGCCCAGCAGCACGCGTGAGCCGGCCGGCCTGAGGACACGGACGGCCGTGGCGCCCTTGCGCCACGGCCGTCCGCCCCTCACGGGGATGGCGGACAATGAGCCACATGCCCGCCGATTCCCTCGACTCCCTCCACGCACCCGGGTCACTCCACCCGCTCGACCCGTTCGACGCGGCGCACCGGCCCCCGGGGCTGCGGGAGCGCAAGAAGCTCAAGACCCGGGTCGCGATCCGCCGGGCCACCCACCGGCTGATCGCCGAGCAGGGGTACGAGGCGACCACCGTGGAGCAGATCGCCGAGGCGGCCGAGGTCTCGCCCAGCACGGTCTTCCGCTACTTCCCGTCCAAGGAGGACATCGTCCTCAGCGACGAGTACGCCCCGGCCATGGCGGACGCGCTGCGCGGGCGGCCGGCCGGCGAGGAGCCGCTGGAGTCCCTGCGCGCCGTCCTGACCCGGACCGTGGTCGCGCTGCTGGCGCACGAGCCGGAGGAGACCCGCCGGCGCGCCCGGCTGATGGCGGAGGTCCCGGCCGTACGCGCCCGGACGACCGGGACGATGGCCGCCACCTCCCGGGCGCTGGCCGGGGTGCTGGCCGACCGTACCGGCCGGGACGCCGACGACCTTCAGGTGCGGGTCCTCACCGCCGCCGTGATGGGCGCCCTCGGCGAGGCGATGGTGTATTGGGCCGAGCGCGGCCAGCGGGACGACCTGGCCGCGCTCGTGCACCGGTCCCTGGACACCCTCAGGGGCGGTCCCGTCCTGTAAGCGGGTTCCTCGGGACGTCCCCCTTCCCGCACGCCGTGCCGTCCCGGTTCGGGTCGAGCCGCAGCGGGTCGTCCTTGCCGTTGACCTTCAGACGGCCGTAGTCGTGGTCCGCCAGCCAGTCGCAGCGGGCCTTCACCGTCGCCTTCACCGACCGCGGGAACACCGTCGGCACGCACACGCCGGCCGAGCCGTAGTGCCGGTCGCACCCGGCGATCCGCGGGCTGACCGGGACGGAGTCCCGCTTCTTCAGCGGCTTCTTCGGCGCGGCCGCGAGGTCGCCCGCGAAGTCGTGGACGTGCGCCGACCGCTCCGCCTCCGCCGCCATCGCCGCCGGTCCGCCGAGGTGCACCCACTGGGCGACGGACGGGATGCCGTTGGCGTCGACGGCGAAGAGCATGTACCAGCCGGGCGGGGCGAGGTTCGGGTTGCCGGTGACGTTGAGGTCCACCGTCCGGTCGTCGATCACGGACAGCGGCAGGTCGACGAACCGCTGGTTGGGGTCGGAGGAGTGGGTGACGGCGGCCGGGCGGATCAGCTCGGCCCGGGCGATCGGCCGGTCGACGGTGATGCGCTGGGTGTCGCCGTAGTTCCACCGGCCGTCGATCACGGAAGTGATCTTCGGGCGGGGGCCCTTGAGCAGGTACGGCGGCGTGTAGACCGACACGTCGTGGTTGTAGGTGCCGTTGCCGGGGTTGTCGCCGACCGCCATGACGCGGCCGTCGGGCAGCAGGAACGCCGAGGAGTGGTAGGTGCGCGGTACCGGGTCGGCGGCCAGGCCGGCCTCGTAGGTGTTGGTGACCGGGTCGAAGAACGACGCCTCGTACACCGGGTCGGCCCGGTCGTGCAGACCGCCGCCGGTCTCCAGGACCTTGCCGTCCGGCAGCAGCACCGCCGAGACGAACATCTTGCCCTCGTCGCCGGTCTGCGGCCGCTTGCCCTGACCCTGGTCGACCAGGCCCTGCGGGAGGGGCGGCCCGGCGACGTAGGCCGGGTTCGGCTGCTTGAGGTCGATGATGTCGGTGAGGCGGTTGGCGACCGGGTTGCGCTCGTTGTTGCCGCCGCCGATGGTCAGGACCCGCTGGTCCTGGGCGGGCGGCAGCAGCACGCTCGCCGACTCGTCCCGCTCGTCCTTGTTCCTCAGACCCGGTACGTCGGTGATGGTGTTGGCGTCGTAGTCGTAGATCGACGCGCCGGTGCCGGGGGTGCCGTTGCCGAAGGTGTGGCTGCCGGAGTAGAACAGCCGCCCGTCCTGCATCAGGATCATCGACGGGTACAGGCCCCAGTACGACCAGGTCTGGTTGACCTCGTTCATCGGCAGCCACTTGTTCTGCGCGGCGGAGAACTTCTCCGCCGTCACATTGCCGGTGGAGTCCTCCTTCAGACCGCCGAAGGAGATCACGTCGCCGTTGCCGAGGATCGTCGCCGAGGGGTACCAGTGCCCCTCGTGCATGTCGTTGGTCCTGGTGTACCGCTCGGTGGCGGGGTCGAAGACGAACGAGTCCTTCAGGCCCTGGTAACCGATCTTCCCGTCGGCGGAGGGGTAGCCCTTGTTGCCGCTCATCACCAGCACCCGGCCGTCGGACAGCTGCACATGGCCGGCGCAGAACATGTCGACGGGGGTGGGGATGGTTTTGAACGAGCCGTTCGCCGGGTCGTACACGGCCGAGGTGAAGGTCCCGGCCCGGAACATCTCCGGGTCGTTGCCGGAGCCGGCGATCAGCAGCACCTTGCCGTTGCGCAGGACGACCGAGTGCATGGAACGGACCGGGTTCTTGACGCCCAGCACCTCCCACTTGCCCTTGGCGCACTCCTCGGCGGTGCCGGTGCACACCGGGTCGGGCGCGGGCGGGGCGACCTCCTCCATCACGTAGTCGTCGGTGGTGACGCTGCCGGTGCCGAAGACGGACACGCCCCAGGCGATCCGGTCGGTGCCGGGCGGCACGACCGGCGTGCGGACCTCGGCACGGGTGTAGGCGGCGGCGACCGGGAGGGTCTTGAGGTCGGTCCAGTACTGCCAGCCGGCGGTCGCGTCGTGCCGGAAGAGCGTGATCGCCGCGTCGGGGGTGGTCGACTTGTACCAGAGGGACAGGTCGTACTGCCGCTCGGCGGCGACCGTGGGCGCGCAGGCGGCCGACTCGGTGATGAGGGCCTTGCGGTCGCCGTCGACGCGGCGGGTCAGCTCGACCTTCATGGCGCGGGTGCCGGAGCGGGCGTCGGTCGTGGTGGTGAAGGTGAAGTCGTTGTCGCCCCAGCCGGACCTGGACCAGCAGTCGGGCATGCCGTCGGCGCCGGTGCCCGGGGTCTCGAAGCCGGGGTTCTTGATGAGGTTGATCCCGGCGGCGGCCGGGGGCTGGGCGGCCAGGAGCAGGCCGGAGGTCATGGCGCCGATGGCGAGGAGGGCCGCTTTCCGCCTTCGTCGAGGGATCGGTTTCACCGGGCGTTCCTTCCCGTGCGGGCCGCACGCGCTCTGCGGGGCAGCCGTGTCTTCCCGGGGGACGACCCCCGGACCCCCGCGTACACCAGCGCCTCGGTCCCGGCGAAGCGGAGGACGAAGGTGGTCAGCAGCGCGAGGGCGGTGGCGGGCAGCACCGCCAGGTGGAGCTGCCCGACGAACAGGGCGATCAGGGGGATGCGCAGGACGAGGTCGGCGTTGGCGAGGAGGGCGAAGCGCCCCGCCCGGTCGGCGAGGCGCCGGTGGTGGCGGCGGTCGCGGAACAGCAGCACCTCGATGAGGAGGAAGTTCCAGGCGACGCCGAACTGGTTGGCGAGGATCTCGGCGGGCAGGTAGTGCAGCCCGGCGCCGGTGAGCAGGTACAGGGCGGCGAGGTTGGGGACGAAGCCGGTGAGGCCGATCAGCCCGAAGGCGACCATGCGGGCGAGCGGCGAGGCGGTGCGCAGCTCGACGAGGTGGCGGAGGAACCGCCCGCCTTCCCTGGCGGTGGACTTGGACTCGCCCGCGAACCGCTCCTCGAAGACGAACGGCACCTCGGCGACCCGGGCCGGGCGGCACCGGACGGCGAGCTCCAGCAGGATCTTGTAGCCGAGCGGGCGCAGGGCGTCGGCGGTCACCGCGCTGCGCCGGATGGCGAAGAACCCGCTCATGGGGTCGCTGATGCCGCGCAGGGCGCGCGGGAAGAGCCCCTTGGCGAGCCAGGTCGCCCCGCGCGAGACGGCGACGCGGTAGCCGCCCGCCAGCCCGGCGCGGCTGCCGCCGGGCAGGTAGCGGCTGGCGACGACGAGGTCGGCGTCCTCCTTCTCCCCGGTGGCGACCAGGTCGGGCACGAGCGCGGGCGGGTGCTGGAGGTCGGCGTCCATGACGACGACCCAGTCCGACGCGGCGGCCCTGAGTCCCTCGACGACGGCGCCGCCGAGGCCGCCCTCGGGGGCGTCGCGGTGGATGACGGAGACGGGGAAGGGGCAGTCCCGCGCGGCGTCGGCGATCACGGCGGGGGTGTCGTCGGTGGAGTCGTCGACGAAGACGACCTCGCAGGGCAGGCGGTCGGGCACGCCGGCGGCTATCCGGCGCAGCAGCTCCCGGACGTTCGCGGACTCGTTGAAGGTGGGGATGACCACGGTGACGGCACCCGGCTCGGGGACGTCGTCGGTGACCGGGGCGACGTGCTCTGCGCCGGTGGGCTGGATGGTCAAGAGGCCTCCGCTCGGCTGTTGCGGTCTCCGGTGGTCCCGTCGCCGGTGATCTTCCGGATCTCGATCCGTTCCTCGCCCTCGCCGAAGGTGGCGACGGGCGTCGAGTGCTCCAGCGCCGCCTTGACGTTAGGCAGGTCGCGCGCGTCGCGCCGTACGGTCGGGGAGGCGACCACGTAGTCCAGGTCCCGCCAGCCGCGCGGCAGGGTCCTGGTCACGGCCGGGTCGAGGTCGGCCTTGTAGAACCAGATGGCGCCCAGCCCGGGGTCGTACCCGGCGTGGACGAGGTCCAGCCAGAGCGCGTCGTCGACCAGTACGCGCGCGCCGGCCGGGTCGGGGACCTCGGTGCCGAGCCAGGACGCGGCGGCCCGGTAGGGGGCGTTGGCGTCGGCGGTCATGGCGGTGCGGTCGCCGTCGTACCAGCGCGGCACGACGTACACGGCGGCGGTGGCGGCGAGGAGCACGGCGGCCGCGCGGCGGGCCGGGAGCAGCGCCGGGGTGGCGCGGCCCTTGCGGAGGACGGCGTGGGCGACGCTCGCCGCGCCGCCGGCCAGGACCAGGGCGAGGAAGGGCAGCGCCTGGATGACGTACATGGCGGGCAGGTAGCCGGAGGGGCGCATGGCGACGACCGCCAGGATGGCGACCGCCAGTGCCGGTCCGGCCAGCGCCCGCGCGGTGACCGACCAGCGGGAGGTGGCCAGGAGCAGGGCGGCGCCCGCGAGGCCGCCGAGGGGCAGCACCCGGTCGTAGTAGAGCCAGGATTCGAGGACCCCGTTGGAGCCGGTGCCCTCGTCGAGGATGAAGCCCGAGCCGGGGCGGCTCATCTGGTACGTGATGCCGTCCCACAGCGAGACGTGTCCCGCGCCGGGCAGCAGCTCGCCCTTGAGGAGCGCGAACAGCGGGTAGGAGAAGCCGATCAGGGCGCAGGCAGTGATGGCGCCGGTGACGGCGAACTTGCGGGTGTCGCGGTGGCTGTGGCGCCACATGGTGACCAGCAGCGCCGGCAGGACGACCAGCATCGTCTCCTTGGTGAGGACGCCGACGGCGGCGACGACACCGGCACCGACGTGGTGCCACAGGTGCCTGCTGGGCGAGGCGGCGAGGCAGAACGCCAGCAGCATCCACATCACGGCGAGGTTGTCGAGGAAGATCTCCCGCTGGAGGACGACCGACAGCGGGGAGAGCCCGAACAGCACCATGGCCAGGCCCGCCGCCCAGCGCGGCAGCCACAGGCGGCGCGCCAGCACGTAGAGCAGCACGGCGGAGGCGGCGGAGACCAGCAGCATCGCCAGGCGCATCGAGGCGACGGTCATCGTCTCGGGCGCGATCAGCGACGGGATCCAGGTGAGGGCGGCCAGCTGCATCCAGCCGAGCGGCGGATGGTCGTACCAGTACGTGTAGTGGGCGAGGCCCCGGCCGTTCTGGACGGCCCAGGCCTGGGCGAGGTAGGTGCCCTCGTCGTCGCTGAGGGTGGGGTAGTGCTGGATGTTCCAGCCCTGGACCAGGAGGATCGCCGCGAGGAGCACTCCGCACAGCAGCAGGTCGGGACGGGAGCCGCGGAAGCGGACGACCGGCCGGGTGACGAGGCGTCTCTTGTCCGGCGGCGGCTCGGCGGTGGCCGGCTCGGGCGCCGCGGGGGCGGCCGGCAGGGTGGCGGTCATCGGGCTGCCCCCTCACGCACGAGGTGGGCGCCGACGTGGCTGGTCAGCTCCCACTCGTTGCGGCCGCGCTGCTCGCGCCAGACGGCGCGGATCGCCGCGCCGGCCAGCAGCACCTGGTAGAACGGGCCGCCGACGATGAGCTTGAGGTAGTGGACGAGCCTGACCCGCAGCCCGTACTGGCGGCCGAAGTCGTGCAGGCCGACGATCTCGAAGACGAACGTCACCATCGCGGTCAGCAGGGGGAGGAAGGTGATGACGGCGACGCCGATGGGGACGTCCAGGAAGAGCGCGATGGCGATGTTGAGCGGGATGATGACGCCGGTGAAGGCCTGCATGAACGGGGTCATCAGGGTGTAGCGGGCGAGCATCCGCTGCCCGAGGGTGGGCAGTTGCTTCCAGTCCTTCTTCCGGTAGACCTGGAGGAAGCCCTGGTTCCAGCGGGTGCGCTGCTTGAGCAGGCTCATCAGGCTGCCGGGGGTCTCCTCGCGGGTGACCATGTCGGCGTCGTACGCGACGACGACCTTCTTGCCGACGCTGGACAGCCGCACGCCCAGGTCGCAGTCCTCGGCCAGGCAGTTCTGGTCCCAGCCGCCGGCCTCGCGCAGGACGTCGGTGCGGACGAAGACGGTGTTGCCGCCGAGCGGGATGAAGCCCTTGGCGGCGTGCAGGTGCAGACGGCTGCGGAACCAGAAGAAGTACTCCAGGCAGTTGCGCAGCGAGTACCAGCTGGAGTGGAAGTTGATCAGCTGGACGCCGCCCTGGACGACGTCGGCCCCGGTGGCGCCGAAGGCGTGGTCGACGTGGGCGAGCAGCTCGGGATGGACCTGGTCCTCGGCGTCGAAGACGCCCACCACGTCCCCGCGGCAGTGCGGCAGGGCGGTGTTGAGGGCCTTGGGCTTGTTCTTGGCCTCGTGGGTGTCGACGACGACCCGTACGCGGCCGGGGTCGCGCGCCGCGGCCCGTTCGGCGACCTCGGCGGTCCCGGGGTCGTCGTGGCCGACTATCACGATGATCTCGTAGTCCCGGTGCCGGGACTCCAGCAGCCGGTCGATCGTGTGTTCCAGGACCAGCTGTTCATGGCGGGCGGGCAGCAACAGCGAGAACGACAGGCCCTGTTGCCCGTCGGGACTCTCGAACCGGGTGGCGGCGAGCGTCTCCGGCGTACGCCACGCGTGCATCTGCCACCACAGGGTGAAGGCGGCCATCCAGAAGAGCGCCAGCGATATGGCGGCGACGGACACGGAAATGAGCACGGAAGGATTCCCCCCTCCGACCACGCCACGACGGAGCAGGTGCGCCCACCGGTGATCACACCGGTGGCACACCGCCGCGGCACGGTCGTTCCCCAAGAGACATGTCAGGGCGAATCGCGGCAGGACCCCCCTGGCCGTCGACGCCCTCGTTCAACGTCCGCGCACGCCCTCCCCAGAACGTGTGCGGAGTCTCCACTCCTTTGTGCGATGAGAATAGAGGCAGACGGTGACAGTCAGGAGGTGTCCCGATAAAAACTGTGTTTCCGACGTCAGTTGGCCAAAGCGGCCGCCAGATCCTCCTGATTTGTGGTAGGCGCCTCGCAGGTGAAGTGCCGGCAGACGTACGCCGCGGGCCGCCCGTCGACCAGGGGACGCTCCCTGAGCAGCGGGAACTCCTCGCCGGCGTCCGGTGCGCCGAAGGCGACGACCGCCCCGGGAGCGGTGCCCAGCAGCGCGGTGCGGTGCAGCGTCCGGGCCGCGTCGTCGTCCGTGCGCCCGACGACGGCGACCTCGCGCGGCCCGTCGAGGAGCGCCTCGGCCACGGCCAGGCCCCAGCCGATGAAGCGGGGGGCGCGCGGACCGAGGGCCTTCACCACCCCCAGGGCCCCCTCGGCGGCGGCCCGGTGGGCCTCGGAGCCGGTGTGGGCCGCGTACGACAGCAGCGCCCCGGCGGCGGCGGTCCAGCCGGAGGGGGTGGCGTTGTCGGTGGGGTCCTGGGGGCGGCGGATCAGCCGCTCGGCGTCGTGCGCGGTGTCGTACAGCGCGCCGCCCTCGCCCGTGAACCGGTCGAGCACGATGTCCAGGAGCAGGCCGGAGAACTCCAGCCAGACGCCCTCGCCGGTCACCGACGCCAGCGCCAGGAACCCCTCGGCGACGTCGGCGTAGTCCTCCAGCACCCCGGCGTTGGCGCCCGCGCGCCCGTCCCGGGAGGTGCGGCCGAGCCGCGCGCCGGTCCCCAGGTGCAGCCGTACGAGCAGGTCGGCGGCCTCCGTGGCCCGCTCGACCAGGTCGGGGCGGTCGAAGTAGGCGCCCGTCTCGGCCAGCGCGGCGATCGCCAGGCCGTTCCAGGCGGCGACGATCTTGTCGTCCCGGCCCGGCCTGGGCCGCTCCTCGCGCGCGGCGAGCAGCCGCGCCCGGATCCCCTCCAGCCGCTCGGCGTCCACCACCCCGGCGCCCTGCGGCAGTTGCAGCACCGAGGCGCCGTGCTCGAAGGTGCCCTCCTCGGTGACGCCGTAGTGCCGGGCGGCGAACGCGGCGTCCTCGTCGCCGAGCACCTCGCGCAGCTGCTCCGGCGTCCACACATAGAAGGCGCCCTCGACGTGCCTGCCCGTACCGTCGTCCGAATCGGCGTCCAGCGCGGAGGCGAACCCCCCCTCGGCGGTGCGCAGTTCCCGCACCATGAAGTCCGCGGTCTCCAGGGCCACCCGGCGGGCCAGGTCGCTCCCCGTCACCCGCCACAGGTGGGCGTACACCCGACACAGCAGGGCGTTGTCGTACAGCATCTTCTCGAAGTGCGGCACCACCCACTCGCGGTCCACCGAGTAGCGGGCGAAGCCGCCGCCGAGCTGGTCGTAGATACCGCCCCTGGCCATCGCCTCGCAGGTGTCGGCCGCCATCTGCAGCGCGCCCTCGGCACCGGTGCGGGCGTAGTGGCGCAGCAGGAACTCGATCACCATGGACGGCGGGAACTTGGGGGCCCCGCCGAAACCGCCGTGCCGGTCGTCGTACTCCCGGGTGAGCCCGAGCAGTGCCTGGGCGAGCTCCTGCTCGCCGGGCGCGCCGTCCCCGCCGAGGGCGAGGGACCGCCCCGCCAGCTCCCGCACGATGTTCCCGGCGACCTCGTCGACCTCCTCGCGCCGGTCGGCCCAGGCCACCGCGACGCCCTGGAGGACCTGCGGGAACGACGGCATGCCGTGGCGGGGCTCGGGCGGGAAGTAGGTGCCGAAGTAGAACGGCTCGGCGTCGGGCGTCAGGAACACGGTCATGGGCCAGCCGCCGTGGCCGGTGGCGGCCTGCACGGCCTCCATGTAGACGGCGTCGACGTCCGGGCGCTCCTCGCGGTCCACCTTGACGGGGACGAAGTGCTCGTTGAGGTACTCGGCGGTCGTCGCGTCCTCGAACGACTCGTGCGCCATGACGTGGCACCAGTGGCAGGAGCTGTAGCCGACGCTCAGCAGCACGGGCACCCCCCGGCGCCGGGCCTCCTCGAAGGCCTCGTCCGACCAGGGCCACCAGTCGACCGGGTTGTCGGCGTGCTGGAGCAGGTAGGGGGACGTCTCATGGGCCAGTCGGTTCGCCATACCACCCATCCTGCCGGAAGTGCCCGCCGGACGCCCCGGGCGTCGCGGCGCGCCGGGCGGACCGGGCGGCGGGCGGGGACGCGGGGTTGTCCACAGCCCCTCGCGCCGATCAGCCGTGCGGCGGACACTTGTCCCCGGAGCGATCGCCGGCGGAGGGGGACGTGGATGACGCGCATGCGGGACAGCCATCGTGCGGAGGCCGAGCGGCTGTTGGCCAGGGCCGTGGAGGACGAGGTGCGGCGTTCGGGCGGCCGCGCCGACGCGGGCGTGCTGCTGGCGCGGGGCCGGGACGCGCTGGACGCCATGGCGGCGGGCGCCGCCGAGGAGTACGCGGCCTACGCGGCGGCGCTGGCGGAGGCGGAGGCCGGCCGGGTGCCCCTGGCCCGGCGGCTGGACCGGCGGGCCGTCGGGGCACCCGCCCTGGTCGCGGTGGTCGCCGCCGTGGCCGCGACCGGCGCCGACCTGGCGCTGGGCACCTCGGCGGGCACGGCGCTGGGGGCCGGGGCGGTGGTGGCGGTCGCCGGGGCGGCGGCGACGGTGCTCAGGGCGACCGCGGCGCACTGGCCGGCCGCCCACCGCAGGGCCGGTGCGCTGGGGCAGCCCGGCGGGCCGGAGCAGCTGCGGCTCCAGTGGCTCACGGCCCTGGAGGTACGGGGCATCCGCCCGTTCCTCGACCAGCAGCGCATCCTGACGGCCGCCGCCGCCAAGAAGCCGGAGCCCCGGCCGGCACCCCGGCTGCGCGGTCTCGACCGCAGCGCCGTCGCCCGCCGGCGCGCCGCCCTGGAGCAGTCCTACGGGCACCTGCCGGAGCCGGACGCGCCCTTCGCGGGGCGGCGCGCCGAGCTGGAGCGGATCGAGCGGTGGGTGCGCGAGGCACGGGCCTCCACCGAGACGCGGCCGGTCGTGGTGGTGCTGCACGGCGAGCCCGGCGCGGGCCGCACCGCGCTGGCCGTCCGGGCGACGCACCGGCTGCGCGACCTGTTCCGCGGCGCGTGCCTCGTGGACCTGCGGGGCGGCGCCGGGGGCGACGAGCCTCCCCTGACGACGCGGGACGCGCTGCTGAACCTGCTGAACCGGCTCGGCGCGCCGCGCGAGCAACTGCTGCCGCGGGACCGGTCGTCGGCGGAGCAGCAGGCCCGCAGGCTGGCCGAGGTGTACCACCAGCACCTGACCGGGCTGCCGGTGACGGTGGTGCTGGACGACGCGCAGGACGCCGCGCAGGTGCGCACGCTGATCCCCGATCGCTCGGACGGCCTGGTCCTGGTGACGGCGCGCGAGCCGCTCGACCTGGGCGAGGACGTGCCGGCGTGGGTGCACCACCTGCCGGTGGGCGGTCTGGACGGGGCGGACGCGGAGGAACTGCTGCGCTCGGCCGCCGAGGGGCCGCGCCCCGGACCGTACGACGCGGAGGGCACGGAGCGGCTGCGGGAGCTGTGCGGCGGGCTGCCGCTGGCGCTGCGGGTGGCCGGCCCGGCGGCCGGTGCGCGGCCGGTGGGCGAGGTCGTGGGGCTGCTGGCCGGGCGGGACGGCGGGCCGGTCGAGCGGGCCCTGGACGTCTGCTACACCACCGGCCTGGACGACGACCAGCGGCGGCTGCTGCGGCGTCTGGCGCTGGCGGGCCGGGCGTCGCTCGGGGCGGCGGCGGCCGCGGCCCTGCTGGCGGCCGGCGAGGAGGAGGGCCGGCAGCGGCTGCGGGAGCTGGCGCGGGCGGGGCTGCTGGACCGGGTGCGGGGCGACCGGTTCCGGCTGCACGACGCGGTGCGGGCGTTCGCGGCGGCCCGGCTGCGCGAGGAGGAGGACGCGGAGGCGATCGCGGCCGCGCACGAGCGGCTGATCCGCAACTACGCGGAGCTGGCCGACGCGGTGATCCGCATGGTCGACGGCAAGATGTCGACGCGGGCCGGCCAGGGCGCCCGGTTCGACGGCCACGGCTTCGCGTCGCCGGACGCGGCGCTGCGCTGGCTGGACGACGAGTCGGCGTTCATCACGGCCGCGCTGCGGGGCGCGGAGGGAGTCGGCCGGCAGACGGTGCTGGACCTGCTGGGCGCACTGTGCGACTACTGCCTGCTCCGCGGCGACCTGCACCGCCTCGGCGAGCTCCAGCAGCTCACCGAGGCGGTGGACCAGGGGCTGCTGGTGCGGTCGGTGCGGTGGCGCACGGGTATCGCGGCGCGGCAGCTGGGCGAGCTGGACACCGCTCGCACCACGCTCACCTCGGTGGTCTCGCTCTACCAGGAGGCCCATCAGGACGCGGGGGCGGCGCTGGCGCTGTGCTCGCTGGGCATCACGCTCCACCACCAGGGCAACCTGCCCGAGGCGGCGGTCCGGCTGCGCGAGGCGCTGGAGCTCCAGGCGCCGCCGGAGCTGGCGGCGGACCGGGCGTGGACGCTGCACGCCCTGGCGGCGGTGGAGCGCGACCGGGCGAACATCGGCGAGGCCCTGACCCTGCTCGGCACCGCGCTGGCGCTGCACCGGGAGAACGAGTCGCTGCACGGCGAGGCCTGGGCGCACTTCCAGCTGGGCCAGGTGTGCCTGCGCAGGGGCGACGTGCCGCGAGCGGAGGAGGAGCTGCGGACGGCGCTGGAGCTGTACGGGCGGACGCACGACGAGCGCGGTGAGGCCTGGGCGCTGACGCAGCTCGGCCGGGCACGTCTGGTCGCCGGGGATCACGGCCCGGCCGCCGAGCAGCTGCGGACGGCCCTGGTGCGCCACCGGGACAGCGAGGACGTGCGCGGCGAGGCGTGGACGCTGTACTACCTGGGCCAGGCGCTGGAGGACGGGGGCGAGACCGACGAGGCGGTGCGCGAGCTGGAGCGGGCCCGCACGATGTTCTCCCGCATGCGGGACGTGTACGGCCTGGCGTGCGCCCGCCACCACGCGGGCCGCGCCACCCGCGACCAGCGCGCCGCCCGGACCGGCAACCTCCGCAACTCGGGCTTCGCCCGGCAGCTGCTGGTGGACGCCCGCGCGGACTTCCGCCGCATCGGGGTGGCGCACGGCGAGGGGTGGACGTGCGTGGAGCTGGCCGTCATCGACGCGGGCAACAGCCGCGCCCCGCAGGCGCTCGCCCTGTGCGACGAGGCGACCGCGCTGTTCACCTCGTACGGCGACCTGCGCGGCGCGGACTGGTCCCGCTTCCTGCGCTGCACGCTGCTGCCGTACGCCTCCCCGGGCGGCGTGGAGGTGGGGACGGCCGTCGCGCAGCAGGAGCTCGCGGCGCTGGAGGACGCCGCCCACCCGGCGAGGGACCCCCGTCTCGGGGAGGCCATGGCGGCCTGGTCGCTGGTGCTGGAGCGGGGCATCCGTCTGGAGTCCCCGTGGCAGGCCTGGACCCTCGGCCTGACCCCCGACCGCCACGCCCGGGAGGTCATGGGCGTCCCGGCGTGAGCCCGCCCGGCACCCGAGCCCGCCTCGCCCTATTCGGCACCCGAGCCCGCCTCGCCCCGCCCGGCACCCGGGCCGGCCCGGCGCCCGCCGGGCCCGGAGCACCGCCCGGGACACCGTCGCTCCGGGGCAGGACACCACGGCCCCGGAGCCGTCCGGGTGCGGGCAGGCCGCGGCTCCACGTCCACCCGCGGTGGTCGTGGAGCCGTCATGGAGCCGTCATGGAGCCGGAGGCCGGCGGGCAGGCCCCGCCGGCATGGAGCCGGTCGCGGCGTCCGGCCGGCGGGCCCCGCCGCGTCCTACCGGGTGCTCTTGCCGGCCTTGGCCTCGGTGCCCGCCGCGGCGGGGGCCTCGGGGGCCTCCTCGAAGTCGACCTTGCCCATGTGGCGGTTCATCGACTTCATCAGCAGCCACACGCCCACGGCCATGACCGCGAAGACGATGAAACCGAGGACGCCGGGGGTCACCTTGTTCTCGTCGAGCTCCTTGGCGGCGAGCGGGACGAGATGGGTCAGTGCCTGGTGTGCGCTCATGTCAGGCATTGTCGCGGATGCCCGCGAAGAGGTCGTCCTCGGGGAGGGAGGTGTCCACCACGGACTTGGCCAGCTCGTAGTCCTCCGTGGGCCAGACCTCCTTCTGGATCTCCATCGGCACGCGGAACCAGCCGCCGTCCGGGTCGATCTGCGTCGCGTGGGCGATCAGCGCCTTGTCGCGGATCTCGAAGAAGTCGGCGCACGGCACGTGCGTGGTCAGCGTCCGCTCGGCGCGCTCGAACTCCTTCCAGCGCTCCAGCCACTCGCCGTACGGCGACTCCAGGCCGCGCGCGAGCAGTGCCTCGTGCAGCGCGACCGTACGGGGACGGTTGAAGCCCTGGTTGTAGTAGACCTTCGACGGCTGCCAGACCGGGCCGAACTCCGGCTCCGGGTACTTCTCGGCGTCCGCCGCGCCCTCGAACGCCACCATCGTGATCTTGTGGGTCATGATGTGGTCGGGGTGCGGGTAACCGCCGTTCTCGTCGTACGTGGTGATCACCTGCGGGCGGAAGGCCCGGATGGACTTCACCAGGCGCCCGGCCGCCTTGTCCACGTCCTCCAGGGCGAAGCAGCCCTGGGGCAGCGGGGGCAGCGGGTCGCCCTCGGGCAGGCCCGAGTCGACGAAGCCCAGCCACTCCTGCTTGACGCCGAGGATCTCGCGGGCCTCGTCCATCTCCTTGCGCCGCACCTCGTGGATGTTCTCCTCGATGTACGGGTCGCCCTGGAGCTTCGGGTTGAGGATGGAACCGCGCTCGCCCCCGGTGCAGGTCACGACCAGCACGTCCACCCCCTCGGACACATACTTGGCCATCGTTGCCGCGCCCTTGCTCGACTCGTCGTCGGGGTGGGCGTGAACGGCCATCAGTCGCAGCTGCTCAGTCAAGACTCGATCCTCATGAATTGTCACGGTGAATAAAGGCCGTCCCGGAGGGACGTCGATGCGGGGTGGCGGTCGGGCGGCGGGCGGGCGGCTTCTATAGTGACGGAATCGGTGGGCGGAAAATTCCGTCGTCCGGCCGAGGAGAGGAACGATCATGAGCGCGGTGCGGGAAGGGCTCCCCGAGGGCCGTTACGGCCGCTCGGCGGACGAGCGCGCCGACCGCAAGCTCAAGATCGTCGGCTCGGTGCTGGGCGTCGCGCTCCTCGCCCTCATCGGCTGGTTCGGGTACGACTACATCACCGGCCAGCGGATCAGCGCCGAGCTGATCAAGTTCGGCGTCACGGCCGACGACCGGGTGCAGGTGCACCTGGAGGTGCGCAAGGACCGGGATGCCAAGGGCTCCTGCACCGTGCGCGCCCTGGCGGAGGACGGCGGCGAGGTCGGCCACAAGGACGTCCGGTTCGACCGGGCCGCCGACCGGATCGACGAGGTCGTCACCGTGCGTACGACGGCCAGGGCGACCAGCGCCCAGCTGCTCGGCTGCACGTCGGAGTAGACGCGCCACGCAGCGTCCCCGTGTCCCCACCGTGACCTGCGGGGACACAGATTCCGTGGCTTTCGTCCTCCCCCTTCCCCGCCGAAATTGTTAGGCTCGTGGTTTCGCCCATCCAGGAAGGCACAATCCTTCTGGGTAGGGCGATGCTTTGTATTCCCAGTACCGACGAGGAGCACCTGTGACCCAGACCAGCGAAAACGTCACCTGGCTCACCCAGGAGGCGTACAACCAGCTCAGGGCCGAGCTGGAGTACCTGTCTGGTCCCGCGCGAACCGAGATCGCCGCCAAGATCGCGGCTGCGCGCGAGGAGGGCGACCTGCGCGAGAACGGCGGGTACCACGCGGCCAAGGAGGAGCAGGGCAAGCAGGAGCTGCGCGTCCGCCAGCTGACCCAGCTCCTGGAGCACGCGAAGGTGGGCGAGGCTCCCGCGGAGAGCGGTGTCGTGGCGCCCGGCATGGTGGTCACGATCGCGTTCGACGGTGACGAGGACGACACGCTGAGCTTCCTGCTCGCCTCCCGCGAGTACGCGAGCTCCGACATCGAGACGTACTCCCCGCAGTCGCCGCTCGGCTCGGGCGTCAACGGCAAGAAGGTCGGCGAGGACGCGCAGTACGAGCTGCCGAACGGCAAGAAGGCGTCGGTGACGATCCTCGACGCGAAGCCGTACTCCGGCTGACACGACGGCCGACGGCCGACGAACGACGACGACGGAGGGCCGGGTCCGCGCGGGATGCGCGGGCCCGGCCCTCGGCGTACGGCGGCACGCCCGTCGGCGGACGCGACCCGGGTCGTGTCCGCGAAGTCCTGCCTCGCCCGCCCTCCGGGCGGACGCCGACACCGTGCGGACACTCCCTAGGAAGCCGAGCGGTACTTGCGGACCGCCAGCGTGCGGAACAGCGCGATGATCAGCAGTGACCAGATGATCGACGCCCACACCGAGTGCTGCATGGGCCATGCGCTGGAGTTCGAGACGCCCGGGTTGCCGAACAGTTCGCGGCAGGCCTGCACGGTGGCGCTGAAGGGGTTCCACTCGGCGACGTGCCGCAGCCAGGGCGTCATCTGGGACGAGTCCACGAACGCGTTCGAGACGAACGTGACCGGGAAGAGCCAGATGAGCCCGCCGGAGGTGGCCGCCTCGGGCGTGCGCACGGACAGGCCGATCAGCGCGCCGATCCAGGAGAAGGCGTAGCCGAGCAGGAGCAGCAGCGCGAACGCGCCGAGCGCCTTGGGCACGCCCTCGTGGATGCGCCAGCCGACGAGCAGCGCGACGACCGCGAGGACCACGACGGTCAGCGCCGTCTGGACGAGGTCGGCGAGCGTACGGCCGGTGAGGACCGCCCCGCGGGCCATGGGCAGGGACCGGAACCGGTCGATGAGGCCCTTGTGCATGTCGTCCGCGATGCCGGCGCCCGCCCCCGCGGTGGCGAAGGTGACGGTCTGGGCGAAGATGCCCGCCATCAGGAAGTTGCGGTAGACGTCCGCGTCGGTGGTGCCCCCGATGGTCATCGAGCCGCCGAAGACGTAGCTGAACAGCACCACGAACATGATTGGCTGAATGAGGCCAAAAATGATCATTTCGGGAATCCGGGACATGCGGATCAGGTTCCGCCGGGCGACCACGAGGGAGTCGGCGACCGACTGGACGACGCCCCCGCGCGGCCGGGGGGCGGCGAGCCGGGGAGTGGTGTCGGAAACGGCGCTCATTTCACGGCCTCCTTCGGTCCCTGGCCGCGATCGCCGCCGCCCGCGGCGGCGGAGTCGCCGTCGCCCTCCTCGGCCAGCTCCGCGGTGTGGCCGGTCAGCGAGATGAACACGTCGTCGAGCGTGGGGCGGCGCAGGCCGATGTCGTCGATCTCCACGCCCCGGGAGTCCAGCTCGCGGATGACCTCGGCGAGCAGCTTGGCGCCGCCAGCGACCGGGACGGTGAGCTTGCGGGTGTGCGTCTCGACGGCGACCTCGCCCTTGCCGAAACCGGCGAGGACGGCTCGCGCCGGGTCGATCATGTCGGGCCGGTGGACGACGACCTCGACGCGCTCACCGCCGGTGCGCAGCTTGAGCTGGTCGGAGGTGCCGCGGGCGATGACCTTGCCGTGGTCGACGACGCAGATGTCGTGCGCCAGGTGATCGGCCTCCTCCAGGTACTGCGTGGTCAGCAGCAGAGTGGTGCCGCCGGCGACCAGTTCCTGGATGACGTCCCACAACTGCTGCCGGTTGCGGGGGTCGAGGCCGGTGGTGGGTTCGTCCATGAACATCACGGGCGGCGACACCACGAGCGCGGCGGCGAGGTCGAGACGGCGGCGCATGCCACCGGAGTAGGTCTTGGCGGGGCGGTCGGCGGCGTCGGCGAGGTGGAACCGCTCCAGCAGCTCCCCCGCCCGCGCCTTCGCCGCCCTGCTCGACATCTGGTAGAGCTGGCCGACCATGTGCAGGTTCTCGCGGCCGGTGAGGTACTCGTCGACGGCGGCGAACTGTCCGGAGAGCCCGATCGACCGGCGGACCTCGTTGGGGTGCTTGAGGACGTCCACGCCCGCGACGACCGCCCTGCCGCTGTCGGGCCTGAGCAACGTGGTGAGCACGCGTACGGCGGTGGTCTTGCCCGCACCGTTGGGGCCGAGCAGCCCCAGGACCGTCCCCTCGGGGACGTCGAGGTCCACGCCGTCCAGAGCCCGTACGTCGCCGAAGGTCTTCACCAGACCCTCGGCGTGAATTGCGCCTGGCATGTGGGTTCTCCCGTTGATGGGGTGAATCGCTACCCGCAGCCTAGGGACACCCGGCGCGGCGCGCCCGGCATTTATGTGACTGGCGCCACATGTCTCACGGGCCCGGCCCGCCCGCGCGCCCGGACCGCCCGCCCGCGCCCGGACGGCGCCGGGACGCCCGGGCCGTGCCGGGACGGGACCGCCGCCCGCCCGCGCTCAGGGCATCACCGTGTAGCCGGCGTCCCCGAGGGCGGCGGCCACCTCGGCGCAGTGCTCGGGGCCCTTCGTCTCCAGGTGCAGCTCCACCTCCACCTCCGTGAGGCCCAGCCGCGGGTCCGTGCGGACGTGGCCGACGTCCAGCACGTTGGCGTCCACCACCGACAGGACGCCCAGCAGCGTCGCCAGGGCGCCCGGCCGGTCGGTCAGTCGGAGCCGCAGGCTCAGGTAGCGGCCGGCCGCCGCCATGCCGTGCCGCAGGATCCGCTGCATCAGCAGCGGGTCCACGTTCCCGCCCGACAGCACCGCCACCACCGGCCCGTCGAACGTCTCCGGAGCGTCCAGCAGCGCCGCCACCGGGCTCGCCCCGGCCGGCTCCACCACCAGCTTGGCCCGCTCCAGGCACAGCAGCAGCGCCGCCGAGAGCTGGTCCTCCGTGACGGTGCGCACCTCGTCGACCAGCTCCCGGACGATCGCGAACGGCACGTCGCCGGGCCGCCCCACGTGGATGCCGTCGGCCATGGTCGGCGCGGTGTCGATACCGAGCGGGTGGCCGGCCGCCAGCGAGGGCGGGTACGCGGCCGCGGCCCGCGCCTGCACGCCGATCACCTTCACGTCCGGCCGCAGCGCCTTGACCGCCACCGCGATGCCGGCGGCCAGCCCGCCGCCGCCGACGCCCACCACGATCGTCCGCACCTCGGGGCACTGCTCCAGGATCTCCAGCCCCACCGTGCCCTGGCCCGCGATGACGTCCCGGTGGTCGAAGGGGTGGATGAAGACCGCGCCGGTGTCGTGGGCGTACTCCTGCGCCGCCGCCAGCGTCTCGTCGACCACGTGCCCGTGCAGCCGCACGTCCGCCCCGTACTCCCGCGTCGCCGCCACCTTCGGCAGCGGCGCCCCCACCGGCATGAAGACCGTGGACTTCACGCCCTGGAGCGACGAGGCCAGGGCGACGCCCTGCGCGTGGTTGCCGGCCGACGCCGCGACGACCCCCGCCGCCCGCTCCTCCGGCCGCAGCCCGGAGATCCGCACGTACGCGCCCCTCAGCTTGAACGACCCGGTCCGCTGGAGGTTCTCGCACTTGAAGTGCACCGGGGCGCCCACCAGCCGCGACAGGTACCGGCTGCCCTCCATCGGGGTCACTCTGGCGACACCCGAGAGCATCTTCTGCGCCCCCCGGACGTCGTCGAGGATCAGAGGGTGTGAGGGGTATGGCGTACCGAAGCTCATGACGCCAAGTCTCGCAGCTCATCACGTTTGCGCAGCGCTGGTACCAAGGCGCGCGGGTCCGCGTACTCTGTCCCCCACCAACCGACCACCACCGCACGAGAGAGCCCCGCAGCCATGCCCACATCTCAGGACATGACGACTGATCTCGACCACGGTCTCCTCGATGCCCTCCAGCACCAGGTCGCCGTTTTCGCCCGCCGGGCCGAGCAGACCCGCCTCGGCGGCACCGGCCAGCTCCGCAACTCGATGGACCGCGCCGCCTACCTGCTCCTCAACCGCCTCGACCAGGAAGGCCCGATGGGCGTCAAGGCGCTGGCGGCGGGGATGGGCATCGACTCGTCCACCGTCACCCGCCAGGTCGCGCCGCTGGTCGACACCGGCCTGGTGAAGCGGACCTCGCACCCGGAGGACGGCCGCGCCGTCGTGCTCCAGCTGTCGCCGCGCGGCCAGGCCCGCCTGGAGGAGGTCCGCTCCTCGCGGCGCGAGCTGATGGCGCAGGTGACGGACGGCTGGACCGAGGCGGAGCGCGAGTCGTTCTGCACCCTGCTCACCCGGTTCAACTCCGCCCTCTCCGCCCGGCAGGCGGGCCTGCCACCCGTCGAGCGGGAGTCCGAGACGGAGACGACCCCGGCCGGCTGACCGCCCCGGCCGCCCCCGCGCCCCGTCGCGCGCACGCGACCCGCTCCGGCCTCTTGACCGGGACCGGGCCCCTGGCCTGATATGAGCAGGTGCGAGAGCAGCGGCGGCACCGGGCCACGGCGCGGCTCCCCGGCGCCCGGGAGCGGGACTTCGAGGCGTACGTCGCGGGCGCGGCGGGCAGGCTGCTGCACGCCGCCACGCTCCTGACGACCGAGCACCCCGGCCGCGCCCCGCGCGCCCAGGCACTGCTGACCGCCGCGCTGGGGGCCACGTACGCGCGCTGGGGCCGGCTGCGCGGAGAGGATCCGTACGACCTCACCCGCCGCGAGCTCGCCACCCGGTTCGCCCGCGCCGCCTGGCGCTTCCACCGCCCCCGCGGCGGCGTCCTGTCCCCCCTGACCCCGCCGGAACGGCTGGTCGTCGTGCTGCGGCTGTACGAGGGTGTCGCCGAGGAGCAGGCGGCGGCGCTGCTCGGGCTGCCCGTGGAACGCGTCCGGGCGACCTGTACGCGCTCGGTGGCCGTGCTGCGGCGGACCCCGGTCGCGCGGGACGCCGCGAGGGCGACCGGGAAGGCGGGGGCGCCATGAGCGACCACGACCGCAAGGAGGACGAGGTGCGGCGCATGCTGGACGCGCCGCCGCGCGGCCAGGTGCCGCCGGACCTGCTGCCCCGGGTCCTCGACCGCGGCACGCGCGCCCTGCGCCGGGCCCGGGTGCTGCGCCGGCTGCTGTGGGTGCTGCTCACGGCGGCGGCGATCGCCTTCACGGTGTGGGCGTCGGCCGCCGAGCCGTGGCGGCCGCCACCCGCGGGGGTCACGCCACCGTTCCAGGGCTGGTGACGTGACCGTCCGCGACCGGTGGGCTCAGCCCAGCGCCTGGCGCAGGTCCTCCAGCAGGTCGTCCACGTTCTCGATGCCGACCGACAGCCGCACCAGGTCCGCCGGGACCTCCAGCAGCGATCCGGCGACGCTCGCGTGCGTCATCCGGCCCGGGTGCTCGATGAGCGACTCGACCCCGCCCAGGGACTCGCCCAGCGTGAAGAGCTTGGCGCGGTTGCAGACCTCGACGGCCGCCTCCTCACCGCCCTCGACGCGGAACGAGATCATGCCGCCGAAGCTGCGCATCTGCTTGGCCGCGACCTCGTGCCCCGGGTGCTCGGGCAGGCCCGGGTAGAGGACCTGGGTGACCTTCGGGTGCTGCTGGAGCATCTCCGCGACGCGGGTCGCGTTCTCGCTGTGCCGGTCCATGCGCACCGCCAGGGTCTTGATGCCGCGCAGCACGATCCACGAGTCGAACGGCCCGGCGACCGCGCCCATCGCGTTCTGGTGGTACGCCAGTTCCTCGCCGAGCGTCTCGTCGGCCGTCACCAGCGCGCCGCCGACGACGTCGGAGTGGCCGCCCATGTACTTGGTCAGCGAGTGCACGACGACGTCCGCGCCGAGCGCCAGCGGCTGCTGGAGGTAGGGGCTGGCGAAGGTGTTGTCGACGACGAGCCTGACGCCCGCCGTGCGGGCGACGTCCGCGAGGGCCGCGATGTCGGTGATGCCGAGCAGCGGGTTCGACGGCGTCTCGACCCAGATGGCCTTCGTACGGTCGGTGATCGCGTCCCGTACCGCCGCCGGGTCGGAGGTGTCGGCGACCGACCACTCCACGCCCCAGCGGGCGACGACCTTCGCGAAGAGGCGGAACGTGCCGCCGTACGCGTCGTTCGGGATGACCACGTGGTCGCCGGGGACGAGGAGCGTGCGCAGCAGGCAGTCCTCGGCGGCGAGGCCCGAGGCGAAGGCCAGGCCGCGCCGGCCGCCCTCCAGCGCCGCGAGGTTCTCCTCCAGGGCCGTACGCGTCGGGTTGGCGCTGCGGCTGTACTCGTAGCCGCCGCGCAGGCCGCCCACACCGTCCTGCTTGTAGGTGGACACCTGGTAGATGGGCGGGACGACCGCGCCGGTCAGCGGGTCGGCGGTGTTGCCCGCGTGGATGGCGCGGGTCTCGAAGTTCTGGTGGGTGTGCTGGTCGCTCATGGGTCCCGAGCGTAGTCGCGGGCGGCTGTACCCACAGGGCGCGTCCGGGACAATGGCGGTATGGAGATTCTCTGGTTCCTGTTCACGGTGGCCCTGATCGGCGTGATCGTGGTGCCGTGGCTGATGCGCCGCCGCGCCGGCGGCGGTGTCCGGCTGGTCGCGCCCGGTTCGCCGGACGCCGCCGACCCTAGCGCCTACGGCTTCGTGCTCCAGGAGGAGCTGGACGTGCGGATGCCAGGGCCGGACCAGGACCTCCTGGACGTGCTGGACGTGGTGCAGCGCACCCAGGACTGGCGGGCGGCGTCCCAGCTGCTGGCGGGCACCGACAAGGACGGCGAGGTGCGCTGGCAGCGGGTCCAGGCGTTCGCGGGGGCGGCGTCGCTGGAGCTGGCCCGGGAGCCGGGCACGGGCGGGGCGTGGCTGCGGGCGTGGCGCGCCGAGCAGCCGAAGGACCCGGGCGGTGCCCAGGTGCACGCCGAGTTCCTGGTGCAGCAGGCGTGGCGCTCCTCGTCGGCGGGCACCGACGACTTCCGGATCATCCTGGAGGAGGCCCGGGCGGTCTGCGCGCAGGCCGCGCTGCTGTCGCCCGGCGACCCGGTCCCGTACATCACCGAGCTGGCCGTCGCGCGGGGGCTCGGCTACACGCACGAGCAGTTCGACCAGGTTTGGGCGAAGATCATCGACCGGGCGCCGCAGCACATGGGCGCGCACCTGGCGGCCCTCCACTTCTGGTGCGAGAAGTGGCACGGCTCCCGGAAGGACGCGGACCGCTTCGCGACGGCGGCCGCGGCGCGCGCCCCGCAGGGCTCGCTGCTCGCCGCGCTGCCGCTGTTCGCGGTCTTCGAGCATCTGCCGGAGGTGGCGCTGGTACGGGACTTCTACGGCACCGAGGTGGTGTCGAAGGCCATGGAGGGCGCGCTGTACGCGGTGCACTCGGCCCGCCCCGACGACCCGATGCTGGCGCATGTGCGGCACCTGCTGATCCACTTCCTGGTGCGGGCGGAGCGCTGGTCGGAGGCGATGCACCAGCTGATCCACGTCGACGGCCACATCGGCGCCCTGCCGTGGACGCTGAGCGAGGACCCGGCGGCGGAGTACGCGGTCTACCGGGCGCTCGCCGTCGCGGGCTACGAGGCGAACGGCGGCAGCCCCGCGACGCTGCCGCACTGACGCCGGCCGGCCCCTGTCCCCGGCCGGCCCGTCACCGGCCGGTCCCTGTCCCCGGCCGGCCCGTCACCGGCCGCCCGGTACCGCCGCCGGGGCGCCGCGCCGGACCGGGTCCGCCCCGGGCCCGCGCGGACCCGGCCGCCCGGCGCGGACCCGCCGGAATTCCGCTCCGCTCCCGAGCGTTGTCCGGATGCCGCCCGCACCGCGTCCGTACGAAGGAGACACCGTCATGCTGTTCGGCCGCACCCCCGTCCTCCCCACCCCCGAGCAGGCCCTGCGCGGCCGCCCGGAGCCCGGCTTCACCGTCCCCTCCCGCCACACGGTCCTCGGCAACCCGCTCCTGGGCCCGTACCCGGAGGGCTTGGAGGTCGCGGACTTCGCCCTCGGCTGCTTCTGGGGGGCCGAGCGGAAGTTCTGGCAGACCGAGGGCGTGTGGACGACCCTCGTCGGCTACCAGGGCGGCTACACGCTCAACCCGTCGTACGAGGAGGTCTGCTCCGGCATGACGGGGCACACCGAGGCCGTCCGGGTGGTGTTCGACCCGTCCGTCGTCTCCTACGACACGCTGCTGAAGCTCTTCTGGGAGTCCCACGACCCGACCCAGGGCTTCCGCCAGGGCAATGACGTGGGCACGCAGTACCGATCGGCGATCCACACCCACTCCCCCGCCCAGGCGGCGGCCGCCGAGGCCTCCCGGGACGCCTACCAGCGAGTGCTGAACGGCTCCGGGTACGGGACGATCACCACGGAGATCCTCCCCGCCGGCGACCGGCCCTTCTACCCGGCCGAGGGCTACCACCAGCAGTACCTGGACAAGAACCCCGGCGGCTACTGCGGCATCGGCGGTACGGGCGTCTCCTGCCCGATCGGCGTCGCGCGGGCCGACGGCTGAGCGGATCCGCGCGGACCGTGTCGTACCGGGTGCGGCGCGGGCCGTGGGGCATCGCCGTCGACCTGACGGCCGGGGCGTCGGTCGCCCCGGAGCCCGCGCGCGGGGCCGAGCACGTCGCCGGGCGCGTGTGGCCGGCCCTCGCGCCGGTCCTCCGTCATCCGCACGCCGACCGGTCCGGGGTGCGGATCGCCGGTGAGGAGGCCGCCTGGCTGCGGCACGGGGCGGCCCTGGCGGCTCCGGCCGTGGAGGCGGGGGCCCCGGCGGCGCACACCACGATCACGGTGCACCGGGTGTACTTCCACCCGTGCCACTTCCAGCCGGAGGGGCTGGCGGCGGCGCTGCTGCTGTGGGCGCGCGAGGAGTTCGGCCCGCCCGCCCACCCCGGGGAGGCCTCCTTCGACGCGGCGGCCGGCCGGTACGTGTACGACTGGCGGGCGGGGTGACGGTCGTCCGCCGGAGCGGGGGCGGCCCGGGGCGCGTCGCCCGACCGTCCGTCAGGAGCGTGCCGCCCGCAGCTCCGCGGCCGTCGTCGCCGGGTCGTAGCCGGGTGCGACGCCGTCGACGAGCAGGACGTCGCCGGCCATGTGGCGGGTGCGCAGCGGTATCAGCCGCTGGTAGGCGTCGGAGTCGTACCAGTCGCGGGCGTGGCCGAGGGACGGGAAGCCGATGATCACGAGGGCGGCGTCCCACGACCCCTCGCGGACCTCCCTGGCCGGCGCGCCGTGCACCAGGAAACGGCCGCCGAAGGGGTCGAGGGTGGCCTGGATGCGCTCCATGTAGGTGAGGACCTCGTCGTCGAGCTCGGCCGGGGGCGTGAGGTTGGCGAGGGCGTAGGCGGGCACGGTGTCCTCCTGGCGGGTCAGGGCGGGCGGGGAGGACTCCATGCTGCGGGGCCGCGGGGCCCGGGGTCGATTACCGCGGAGGTCATGACGCCGTGCCGGAGAGGGACGGCCGGACGCCACGGGGTGCTCCGTGCGGGTACGGCGAAGGCGGCGGCCCTCCCGTGGGGAGGACCGCCGCCTTCACGTACCCGTGGACCGCGGATCAGACGGCGGAGCCGGCCTTCCACTCGGCCCAGCTCATGTTCCAGCCGTTGAGGCCGTTGTCGGGGGCGATGGTCTTGTCCTTGGAGTTCTTCACGACGACCACGTCACCGACGATCGAGTTGTCGTAGAACCAGGCGCCCGGCTGGCTCGGGTCGTCCGCGCCCTTGGCGTCATTGAGGCCCACGCAGCCGTGGCTGGTGTTCACGTTGCCGAAGATGGAGTCGGAGCCCCAGTAGTTGCCGTGGATGAAGGTGCCCGAGGTGGACAGCCGCATGGCGTGCGGCACGTCCTTGATGTCGTACTCGCCCTTGCCGTCCTTCTTGGTGAAGCCGACCGTCGAGCCGTCCATCCGGGTCTCCTTGAACTTCTCGGAGATCACCATCTGGCCGTTGTAGGTCGGGTTCTCGGGGGCGCCGGCGGAGATCGGGATGGTCTTGACCGTCTTGCCGTCCTGGGTGACCGTCATGGTCTTGGCGGCGGCGTCGACGGTGGAGACCTGGTTGCGGCCGATGGTGAAGGTGACGGTCTTCTGCTGCACGCCGTAGACGCCGTCGGAGCCCTCGACGCCGTCCAGGTCGAGCTTGAGCGTGACCTTGGAGCCCTCGGCCCAGTAGTTCTCGGGGCGGAAGTCGATGCGCTGGGCGTTGAACCAGTGGCCGACGACCTCCTGGTTGCTGCTGGAGGAGACGCTGATGCCGGACTGGACGGCCTTCTTGTCCGTGATCGGCTTGTTGAAGGTGATGGAGACCGGCATGCCGACGCCGACCGTGGAGCCGTCCTCGGGGGTGAAGTTCCCGATGAAGCTGTTCTCCTTGGACACGGTGGTGAAGGAGGAGTTCTCGTGGGCCTCCCGGCCCTCGGCGTCCTTCGCCGTGACGGCGATCTTGTAGGTGGTGGCCCGCTCCAGCTGCTCGGCGGGCTTCCAGCTCTTGGCGTCGGCGGCCATCTCGCCCTTGACGGTCGTCCCGTCGGGCGCGGTCATCATCACCTGGGTGAGCGTGCCTTCACTGACAGTGACCTTGGCGTCGTCGTTGATGCCGGCGTTCTGCGCGCCGTTCTTCGGTGTGATGGCTATTCGGGCCTGGGAGGCGTCCTTCGCCGCCGCCGCGTCGACCTGGGACTGTGACGTCTTCGAGCTGTCGGAGGCGTCGGCCTTCTCGTCACCGCCGCTGCAGCCGGTGAGCACCAGAACGCCGCCGAGCAGTGCGGACGCGGCCGTCAGGCTCCTGCGCCGCTTGCTGTCCGTCATCACACGCTTCTCCATCGTCGCCGAATCCCTGCCAACTGTCTCAACAACACCCATAACAACCCGTCCGGTTCCCCATCTGGCGTGGATGTGGGGAACACCACTGATCGACGCGTCCGGGGGAGCCGCCGGTTCCCGATCCCCGCGAGGTATACGGGGCCGTGCGGGACGGGCCCCGGACACCGCCCCGGGGGCGGCGCTCCGGGGCCCGGAACGTGTCACGACTCACACGCTACGGACGTACGTCGTCGAGGTGATCCTCATCATCCTCCTCGTCCAGGTCCCACATCTCCGCGTCGGGGTCGTGCTCGGCCCGCTCGCTGGTCCACGACGCCTGGGCGAGTTCGACGCCGGGCACCCGGCTCACCAGATCGACCGGCTCGACGAGGTATGCGAGAGCTTCCGCTTCGTCTTCTCGTACCGCGGACCGGGCGTGCGTACGCTCCTCGTCCGGCATGAATTCGTCGGCCTCGACGCGCTCCAGCGCGGCTCCGGCGAGTTGATCGGCGTCCGTCACTTCCAGCAGCAGTTCCACCCGAAGGCGCACATACCGTGATGTCTCAGCAGGGCTCATATGACGGAGCGTAAGCCGCCGGGAGCCGCGACTTTCCTACGACCCGCTGTGTTCATTAGCATCGGCGCACCAGCCAATTCTCGGTTCCGCAAGGGGATCTGAATCTGTGTCCGTCGCACGTCGACCGCTGCTGACCGCCACCGCCGCCGGGACCCTGCTCGGCGCGCTGTGGTTCGTCCCTTCGGCCAACGCCACCGTTGAACGGCCACCCGCGGAGCGGCACGAGACGAGAGCTTCCGCGGTGGCGTCCCCCACGGGGGCGCAGGACGGCCTCGCGCTCGCCGACACCGGAAGCGTGGACACCACCCCGTACCTCCTGGGGGGCACCGCCTTCCTGGGGATCGGCACGGGCCTGGTGGCCTTCGCCGTACGACGAGGGGCGCACACCGTCCTGTGACGGTGCGCGCCCCGCGCGTGCGTTCCCCGGTCAGGCCAGCGGGCCGGTGACCTTCTCGACGGCCTCGACGAGCCGGCCGTCGCGGACGAAGGCGTCGGCGGCCTCCAGGTCGGGCGCGAGGAAACGATCCGGCCCGGGGCCCTGGACGCCTGCCGCGCGCAGCGCCTCGATGGCGGCGCGGGAGGCGGGGGCGGGGGTGAGCCCGTCGCGCAGCTCGATGGCCCGGGTCGCGGCGTACAGCTCGACGGCGATGATCCGGCCGAGGTTGCCGACGGCGGTGCGGAGCTTGCGGGCGGCCGACCAGCCCATGGAGACGTGGTCCTCCTGCATCGCGGAGGACGGGATGGAGTCGGCGGAGGCCGGGACGGCCAGCCGCTTCAGCTCGCTGACCAGGGCGGCCTGCGTGTACTGGGCGATCATCAGGCCCGAGTCGACACCGGCGTCGTCGGCGAGGAACGGCGGCAGGCCGTGGGAGCGGTTCTTGTCGAGCAGCCGGTCGGTGCGGCGCTCGGCGATGGAGCCGAGGTCGGCGGCGGCGATGGCGAGGAAGTCCAGCACGTAGGCGACGGGCGCGCCGTGGAAGTTGCCGTTGGACTCGACGCGGCCGTCGGGCAGGACGACCGGGTTGTCGACGGCGGAGGCGAGTTCACGCTCGGCGACGAGCCGGGCGTGCGCCATGGTGTCGCGGCCGGCGCCGGCGACCTGGGGGGCGCAGCGCACCGAGTAGGCGTCCTGGACGCGCGGGGCCTCGTCCTGCTGGAAGTGGCCGGTGAGGCCGGACCCCTGGAGCACGGCGAGCATGTTGGCCGCGGCGGCGCCCTGGCCGGGGTGCGGGCGGATGGCGTGCAGCTCGGGGGCGAGGACCTTCTCCGTGCCGAGGAGGGCTTCGAGCGACAGCGCGGCGGTGATGTCGGCGGACTTGTAGAGCTTCTCCAGGTCGGCCAGGGCCATGATCAGCATGCCGAGCATGCCGTCGGTGCCGTTGAGGAGGGCCAGGCCCTCCTTCTCGCGCAGCTCGACGGGCTCGATGCCGTGCTCGGCGAGCAGTTCGCCGGCCGGGCGGACCCGCCCGTCGGGTCCCTCGGCGTCCCCCTCGCCCATCAGGGTGAGCGCGCAGTGGCTGAGCGGCGCGAGGTCGCCGGAGCAGCCGAGGGAGCCGTACTCGTGGACGACCGGGGTGATCCCGGCGTTGAGGACGTCCGCCATGGTCTGCGCGACCTCGGGGCGGACCCCGGTGCGGCCGGAGCAGACGGTCTTGAGCCGCAGGAACATCAGGGCCCGTACGACCTCGCGCTCCACGGGCGCGCCCATCCCGGCGGCGTGCGAGCGCACGATGTTGCGCTGGAGCCGGGCCC
The DNA here is from genome assembly GCF_001646665.1 of Streptomyces noursei. GTDB lineage: Bacteria > Actinomycetota > Actinomycetes > Streptomycetales > Streptomycetaceae > Streptomyces > Streptomyces lavendulocolor. The sequence continues at coordinate 175,654 of NZ_LWBU01000081.1, forward strand.
GCAGTTCGGGGCTGATGTGCCGGGTGGCGAGCGCCCCGAAGCCGGTGGACACGCCGTAGACGGGCTCGGGCCTGGCGGCGAGGGCGTCGACGATCTCGCGGGCCTTGGCGAGCGCGGCGAGCGCCTCGGGGGAGAGCTCGACACGGGCGTTGCCGCGGGCCACGGCGATGACGTCCTGTGCGGTGGTACCGGACGTCCCCACCACGACTGTGTGCATATCCATATTCAGCAGCGTACGGACTGAATCCCAACGTGTCACTACCCTGGCCGACGAGAGCCCCTTACGCCCCGTCAGCCCCGGCAGCGCCCTCCCGTCCCACCGGCCCCGCACCCTCGCCCGCCGGGGCGTCCGCCACCGTCGGGGCCTCCGTGACCGGCGGGGCCTCCGTGACCGGCGGGGCGGGGAGCTCCGGCGCCACGGCCGGGTCCGGGACCGCGTCACGGAAGCTGCGCCGGTCCCGCGAGGGGCCGGGCGGGTGGTCCGCCAGGGCGATCACGGTGCCGTCGCGGCCGGCCACCACCGGCTTGGGCGACCGCGCGGCCTTCGCCCGGTACTGCGCCGCGTCCGCCAGGCGGAACAGGCGCCGGGCCGACTGCACCGGCCCGATCGGGTCACCGGTCGACGCCACCCCGCACGCCACGCCCTCGCCCAGCTCCAGCTCCCCGGCGCGTACGCACAGCTCGTCCGCGGCGGCCACCACCTCGTCCGTCTCCGGCCCCACCGACACCAGGCAGAACTCGTCACCGCCCAGCCGTGCGGCCAGCGCGCCCGGCAGCATCGCCCCGCAGTACGACAGGACCGAACCGAACCGCTCCAGCAGCCGGTCCCCCACCGCGTGCCCGTGCGTGTCGTTGACGCGCTTGAGGCCGTTGAGGTCGCAGACCACCAGGCTGACGACCGTGCCGTCCGCCAGGAAGCGCTCCACCGCCTCGTCCAGGCGCATGTCGACCGCCCGCCGGTTGGCCAGTCCGGTCAGCGGATCGGTGAAGGCCAGCCTGCGGACCTCCTCCAGCCGCTCGGTCTGCGCGATCCCCGCCGCGACGACCGAGGCGAGGACGGTCGCGAAATCCGCGTCGTGGCGGTCGAAGACCGGCACGCCGACCGGCCGCGCCACGTACAGCTCGCCCCAGGCCCGCCCGTGCATCACTATCGGCGCGACGACGCAGCAGCCCCGGCCGCGCCGCCGCAGCGCCGCGACCCGGCCGCGCAGCGCCGCGTACTCCGGCCGTCCGGGCTCCTCGCGCCCCTCGGCGGTCTCCACCCAGGCGTTCGGCTCCCCGCCGCCCGCCCAGCGCTCGTGCAGGAACTCGGTGATCTCGCAGAACTGGTGGACCGGGTACGTCTCGGAGTCGGGGAACTCCTCCTCGCCCGGCGCCCGCGCACCCGCGTTCACCAGCACCTTCAGCCGGCCCAGATCGCGCTCCCACATCGAGAGCGCGGCGAACGACCCACCGAGCGCGTCCCGTGCGCCCAGCGCGGCCGCCCGCCAGGTCTCGCGCGGAGTGTGCGCCGACGCCATGGCCTGCGCGAGCGCCACTACAGCGCGTAGCCGGACATCCTCACCCATTCCTCAAGCTTAGGGAGGATCCCCGACTTTTCACTCCCCGGGCCACTCCGGCTTCCGCTTCTCGTTGAACGCCGCCACTCCCTCGGCGCGGTCGCCCGAGAAGGCCACCGACCGCCAGGCCGCGTCCTCGACCTCCAGGCCCGCCCGCAGATCCAGGCCCTGCCCCAGCCGCATGGCCCTCTTGGCGGCGCGCAGCCCGACCGGCGAGTTGGCGGCGATCCGCGCGGCCAGCTCCAGGGCGCCCTCCCGGGCGTCGTCCACCAGCCGGTCCACCAGCCCCAGGGACTCCGCCTCGGCCGCCTCCAGGCGCCGGGCCGTGAACACCAGCTCCGCCGCCCGCGCGGCCCCCACCCGGCGGGGCAGCAGCTGCGTGCCCCCGCCGCCGGGGATCACCCCCACCGAGACCTCCGGCAGGCCGACGACGGCCGTCGCGTCGGCCACGATCAGGTCGCAGGCGAGCGCCAGCTCGAACCCGCCGCCCAGGGCGAAGCCGTGCACGGCGGCGATCGTCGGCATCGGCAGCTCCAGCACCCCGGTGTAGGCGCCGCGCGCCACCGGCCGCTGGCGCACCAGCTCGGCGTCCGTGAAGGAGTTGCGCTCCTTCAGGTCGGCGCCGACGCAGAACGCCCGGTCGCCGGAGGAGGTCAGGACGGTGACGCGCACCGAAGGATCCTCGGCCAGCGCGGCGCAGGCGGCGCCGATGGAGCGGGCCATCTCCGTCGAGACGGCGTTCATGGCCTTGGGCCGGTCGAGCACCAGCTCGGCGACGTGCTCATGACGGCGTACGGCGACGAACTCCCCGAAGCGCTGCTCGGACATCACGAAAGGCCCTCCCGGTTAACGAACGTTAGCGACCGCTATCCGGGGATCCTAGGCTCCCGCCGCGTCAACAGCCAGGGCTCGATCACTCCCAGCCCGCGCACCGGCCGCTGCCACATGGGCTGGAGCGCGAAGCGGTACTTCGCCGGGGCGGCCGCCGTCTCGCCCTCCTTCTCGGCGCGCGCCGCCTCCTCGGCGAGCTGGGCCTCCGACACGGGGGCCTCGCCCGTGCGCGCCAGCTCCTCCGCGAACGCCCCGTCGACCAGGACCGCGTCCTTGGGCGCTATGGAGGTGAGCCGGCTCGCCAGGTTCACCGTCGTGCCGAAGACGTCGCCCATGCGGGTCGTGACGGTGCCGAAGGCGATGCCGACGCGCAGCGCGGGCATCGTCTCGTCGTGGGTGAGCGTCTCGATGAGCCGCAGCGCGATCTCCGCGGCCGTACCCGCGTCGTCGGCCGCGTAGAGCACCTCGTCGCCGAGGGTCTTGATCAGGCGTCCGCCGTGTGCGGCGACCAGGTCGGCGGAGGTGGTCTCGAACGCCTCGACCAGCTCGCCGAGCTCCTCCTCCTCCAGGCGCCGGGTGAGCCGGGTGAAGCCGACGAGGTCCGCGAAGCCGACGGCCAGGCGCCGGTCCACCATCTCCTCGTCGTCGGCGGCCTGCACCACCCGCCCCGTCGCCGCCGCGAGCTGCCGCCGCCACACGTACACCAGGAACTCCTGGAGTTCCGGCAGCAGCAGCTCCACCAGCGGATAGGTGACCTCGGTGCGCGTCATCCCGGGCTCGGGCGGCTCGGTGAGGCCCTCCAGGAAGGAATCGATCTGCCATTCGGCCAGCCGGGCGGTGGTCTGGCCGGTGGACCGGGCGACCTGCACCGCCATGGGCTCGCTCAGCAGGCCCGCCTCCACCAGACCGGCCAGCCGCCGCAGGGCCAGCACGTCCGCCTCCGTCAGCGCCTTGGCCTGCCCGATGTCGGCGAAGCCCATGGCCCGCCAGAACCGGGAGGCCAGGTCCATGGACACCCCGGCCGTGCGGGCCGCCTGGAAGGGCGTGTAGCGGCGCTCGGCACCGAGGATCAGCTGCTCCAGCCGGATGGCCAGGGGGTCGTCGGTCGGCTCCGCCGTATGGTCGACGACATGGTGCGGGGTGGGGTACTCCGCCCCGCTCGGCCCGGACCCGGACCCGCCCGAGTTCGCGTCGTCGACGGTCACCGGCCGCCTCCTGCCCGTTCCCTGCGCACTGTCCTGCCGATCTGTAGCTGGATCGCCGTCAACGATACGGCAGGTGTGCCCTGGCTCACGTCCGCACGGCCGAGCGCGTCAGTCCACCGGGCGCAGATGCACCACGTCGCCCGCCCCCACGGGCTCCCTCCGCCCGCCGGGCGGCGCCACCACGAGCCGGCCGTCGCCGTCGATGGCCACGGCCTCGCCGGTCAGGGTGCGGTCGCCGGGCAGCTCGGCGCGGACGGTGCGGCCCAGGGTCGCGCAGCCGGCGGCGTACGCCTCCTGGAGGCCGCTGGCCGCCGGATCGCCGGCGGCCGCCGTCCACCGGCCGTACCACCGCTCCAGCGAGCGCAGCACGGCGCGCAGCAGGGGGTCGCGGTCGGTGGAGACCGCGTTCGCGAGGAGCAGGGAGCCGGCGGTGGGGACGGGCAGCTCCTCCTCGCGCAGCGTCACGTTGAGGCCGAGGCCCACGACGATGCCGTCGTCGCCGGCGCGCTCGGCGAGGATGCCGCCGGCCTTCCGCTCCTCGCCCCCGACCTTCACCATCAGGTCGTTGGGCCATTTCAGCGCCATGTCGACACCGGCGGCGCGCGCCAGGCCGGTCGCGGCGGCGACACCGGTCAGCAGCGGCAGCCAGGCGAGCCGGGCGACGGGGACGTCCGGCTTGAGCAGCACGGAGAAGAACAGGCCGGAGCGGGCGGGCGCGGACCAGGAGCGGTCCAGCCGGCCGCGCCCGGCGGTCTGCTCCTCGGCGACCAGCACGGCGCCCTCGGGGAGGGAGGCGGCCCGGACGGACAGGTCCGAGTTGGTGGAGCCGGTGGCGGGCACGATGTCGAGCGCGGTCCACAGGCCGCCGGGCCGGACGAGGGCGCGGCGCAGGGAAGCGGCCTTCAGGGGCGGTCGTTCGAGGTCCGACCAGGGGCTCCCTGGACCAAGTGAGGGCGTCATGCAAGCCAGCGTAGGTGTGGTAAACACCGCACTGCCGAACGGTATCGCCGCCGATACGCTACGGGTCAGTAGCCAACGAACCCGTGACCAGGCAGGGAGCGCCATCCCGATGTCCGAGCCGGCCAAGCCCCAAGAGCCCCAGAAGATCGACATCCATACGACCGCGGGGAAGCTCGCGGATCTGCAGCGCCGTATCGACGAGGCGACGCACGCGGGCTCCGAGCGCGCCGTCGAGAAGCAGCACGCGAAGGGCAAGTTGACGGCACGGGAGCGGATCGCCCTGTTGCTGGACGAGGACTCGTTCGTCGAGCTGGACGAGTTCGCCCGGCACCGCTCCACCAGCTTCGGCCTGGAGAAGAACCGCCCGTACGGCGACGGTGTCGTCACCGGGTACGGAACGGTCGACGGCCGCCCGGTGGCCGTGTTCTCGCAGGACTTCACCGTCTTCGGCGGCGCGCTCGGCGAGGTGTTCGGACAGAAGATCATCAAGGTGATGGACTTCGCCCTGAAGACCGGCTGCCCGGTGATCGGCATCAACGACTCGGGCGGCGCGCGCATCCAGGAGGGGGTCATGGCCCTCGGGATGTACGGCGAGATCTTCCGCCGCAACACCCACGCCTCGGGTGTGATCCCGCAGATCAGCCTGGTGGTGGGGCCGTGCGCCGGAGGCGCCGTCTACTCGCCCGCGATCACCGACTTCACGGTGATGGTCGACCAGACCTCGCACATGTTCATCACGGGCCCCGACGTCATCAAGACGGTGACCGGCGAGGACGTCGGCTTCGAGGAGCTGGGCGGCGCCCGCACGCACAACAGCACCTCCGGCGTGGCGCACCACATGGCGGGCGACGAGAAGGACGCCATCGAGTACGTCAAGTCCCTGCTGTCGTACCTGCCGTCGAACAACCTCTCCGAGGCGCCCGCCTTCCCGGAGGAGGCGGACCTGCAGCTGAGCGACGAGGACCGCGAGCTGGACGTCCTCATCCCGGACTCGGCGAACCAGCCGTACGACATGCACACCGTCATCGAGCACGTCCTGGACGACGGCGAGTTCCTGGAGACGCAGGGGATGTTCGCGCCGAACATCCTCACCGGCTTCGGGCGGGTCGAGGGCTACCCGGTCGGCATCGTCGCCAACCAGCCGATGCAGTTCGCCGGCTGCCTGGACATCGACGCCTCGGAGAAGGCGGCCCGCTTCGTCCGCACCTGCGACGCGTTCAACATCCCGGTCCTCACCTTCGTCGACGTGCCGGGCTTCCTCCCGGGCGTCGGCCAGGAGCACGAGGGCATCATCCGGCGCGGCGCCAAGCTGATCTACGCGTACGCCGAGGCGACCGTCCCGCTGATCACCGTCATCACGCGCAAGGCCTTCGGCGGCGCGTACGACGTCATGGGCTCCAAGCACCTGGGCGCCGACCTCAACCTGGCGTGGCCGACCGCGCAGATCGCGGTGATGGGCGCGCAGGGCGCCGTGAACATCCTGCACCGCCGCACCATCGCGGAGGCCGAGGACGTCGAGGAGACCCGGGCACGGCTGATCCAGGAGTACGAGGACGCCCTGCTCAACCCGTACACGGCGGCCGAGCGCGGGTACATCGACGCGGTGGTCATGCCGTCCGAGACGCGGACCCAGGTCGTCAAGGGACTGCGTCAGCTGCGCACGAAGCGGGAAAGCCTCCCCCCGAAGAAGCACGGCAACATCCCCCTCTAAGGAGCCCCCATGATCAAGGTGCTGCGGGGCAACCCGACCCCGGAGGAGCTGGCCGCCGCCGTCGCGGTGGTCCAGGCACGCGCCGCCGCGACCGCCTCGGCGGCCTCCGAAGGCGCGGAGCGCGTCCCCGAGGGCTGGTCGGACCCGGCGCGCATCGCGCAGAGCCGCCGCCCGCGCCCGGGCCCCCGGTCGTGGGCCCGCTCGTACTGGCCCGTCTAGGTCGCGGGCGCCCCGCTCCGGCCCCCGTGTGGCCGGAGCGGGGCGCCGGCGGGCCCGGCTCCGGCGCCTGAGTACGCGTACTCAGGCGCCGGACGGGCCGGGGACCGCAGGATCGAGGCATGCTGTGGTCCGATCCCGAGAACGAACCCCCCGAGGACATGCGCGACATGCAGGCCATGCTGCGCCGGGCGGGGATCCTGCTGGCCCTGGCGATGGTGCTGGCGATGTTCGCGGTGGGGCTGCACTGACGGCCCGTACCGCCCCGGCGAAGGCCCCGGCGGCCGGGGTGCCTTCCGTACGATGGCGCCCATGACTGCTGATCGGCGCCGCCGCCTCGTGCTGGCCTCCGCGTCCCCCGCCCGTCTCGGCCTGCTGCGCCAGGCCGGGCTCTCCCCCGAGGTCATCGTCAGCGGGGTCGACGAGGACAGGTTCACCGCCCCCACCCCGGCCGAACTGGCGCTCGCGCTCGCCGAGGCCAAGGCCGCCCATGTGGCCGCCAAGCCCGAGGTGAGCGGTGCCCTGGTGATCGGCTGCGACTCGGTGCTGGAACTGGACAAGCAGGCCCTCGGCAAGCCCGCGGACGCCGAGGAGGCCACCGCCCGCTGGAAGGCGATGCGCGGCCGCGCCGGCATCCTCCAGACCGGCCACTGCGTCTACGACACCACCGCCAAGCGGTACGCCTCCGCGACCGCCTCCACGCTGGTGCGCTTCGGCGACCCGACGGACGAGGAGATCGCCGCGTACGTCGCCAGCGGCGAACCCCTCCACGTGGCGGGCGCGTTCACGCTGGACGGCCGCTCGGCGCCCTTCATCGACGGCATCGACGGCGACCCGGGCAACGTGATCGGCCTGTCGCTGCCGCTGCTGCGCCGCCTGCTCGCCGAACTGGGCGTCGCCATCACCGACCTGTGGGACTGACCCGCCGGCCCCTCACGCCGCCGCCACGCCGCCCCGCTCCGCGGGCGGCGCGGGCTCCGGCTCCGGGCCCTCCGGCGCGTACAGCAGCAGCGACGCGACGATCAGGCCCAGCACGACCATCATGTACGCGAAGGCCGCCCACCCGACCAGGCCCACCGTGACCGCCCCGAGCACCGCGTGGGTGATCGCGCAGGAGATGAGCAGGATGCGCACGGCCCGCCCCGGTACGCGGTCGCGCGCCCCCAGGAGCCCCAGCAGCACCCCGCAGAGCCCCACGTAGGCGCCCAGGACCGCGCCCATGACCCAGGTGGCGGTGACCATGAGGTCGGGGTCCAGTCCGTCCAGCGACATCCGCTGACCGGCCAGGAGTTTCGCCAGCACGATGTGCAGCAGCACCAGCCCCGCCGCCTCCAGGACCAGCACGATCCCGGCCGCCAGCGCTATCGGTCTGCGGGCCACCATGGGCGCTCCCCTGCCTGTTACCTGCTGCGACGAGTGGGTCAGGACGACAGCGCGCAGGCTACTGACTGGTAAACCTTCGGACAAGGGTTCTGACAGGGCCGCAAAGAATCATTCGCCCATTCGTAGGGACTCCACAAAGAAACGGGATGCCCTGCTGACCGGCAGGACAGAGACCTAGACCACACCCGCGGGCTACTGTTCCGTCAAGAAGCCCTGCGTAACGTGGTGCGACAAGGGATTTCACGACTCCACTACGCCTCGAATCACGCTCCGTGTGGGCAAGCTCACCATTGGGGACGGGTCGAAACGCCGTGTCGGCTGTCCCTAAACTCAGCTTGTTTCAAGGAGGGAGCCATCGTGCGCAAGGTGCTCATCGCCAACCGTGGCGAAATCGCTGTCCGTGTCGCCCGTGCTTGCCGGGACGCCGGGATCGGGAGCGTGGCGGTCTACGCCGATCCGGATCGGGACGCCCTGCACGTCCGTGCGGCGGACGAGGCGTTCGCCCTGGGCGGTGACACCCCGGCCGCCAGTTATCTGGACATGGCCAAGGTGCTGCAGGCCGCGGCGGACTCGGGGGCGGACGCGGTCCACCCGGGGTACGGATTTCTGTCGGAGAACGCGGAGTTC
>NZ_LWBU01000082.1 GCF_001646665.1 Streptomyces noursei
AAAAGGCCCCCCCGCGACCCCGCGGCGGGGGGCGGGGGCGGGGCCGGGGGGGCGGGGGGGGGGGGGAAGAGGCAGACGGGCGGGGGGTGACCCCCCCGCCCCCGGGGGTGGGGGGGGGGGGGGGGGGCCGCGCCCCCCCCCCCCCCCCCGCGCCCCCCCCCCGGGGCCCCCCCCCCCGCGGGCGGGAGGGGGGGGGGGGGGCCCGCACCGGCGGCCGGCGCGGGGGCGGGGGGCCGGAGCGGGGGCCGGGGGGGGGGGGGGGGGGTGCGCGCGCCGCAGCCGGGGGCGTGGGGCTCGGGGGGGGTCCGCCGGGGGGGGGACGGGCGGCCGCGGGGCAGGGCGGGCGAGGGGGGGGGGGCCGCGGGGTGGGCGAGCCCGGGGCGGGGGGGGCGGGGGGGGTCGGGGGGGGGGCGGGGGGCGGTGGGCCGGGCGGGGGGGGGGCCGGGGGGGCCGGGGGGCGCGGTCGGGGCGCGGTCGGGCGGCGGGGGACGGTCGGCCGGTCCGGGGGTGGCCCGGGGTGGCCCGGGGGCGCGGTCGGGGCGCGGTCGG
>NZ_LWBU01000083.1 GCF_001646665.1 Streptomyces noursei
GGCGGGTGCGGGTGCGGCCGGTGCGACCGGGGCGGGGGCGGGGGGGGGGGGGGGGGCGCGGGCGGGGGGGGGTGGGGGGGGGGGGGGGGGGGGGGGGGGGGGGCGGGGGGCCGGGGGGCGCCGGGGGGCGGGGGGCGGGGGGGGCGGCCGCGCCGTGGCGCGCTGGGCGGGCGCCCGGGCGCGGGGGCGCGCGGAGGCGAGGAGGGAGCCGGCGGGGGCGGGCGTCGGGACCCCCCGGCGCCACAGAAGGAGGGCGAGGACCCCCCACGCCCCCGCGGCCAACCCCCAGCCGCCAGGACAGGTACGCCGCCCCCCACCCCCCCAGAAGCGCCCCGACCGCGACCCCGGCCCGGGCGAGCCCGCCGATGACCGCGTACGCCACGGCCCGGTCCCGCCC
>NZ_LWBU01000084.1 GCF_001646665.1 Streptomyces noursei
CCGCCCCGCGCCCCGCCGCCCGCCCCCCCCGGGGGGGGGGCGGGACGCGGGTGGGCGGGGGGGGGGGGGGGGGGGGCCCGCCGGGGGGCGGCCCACGCCCCCCCCCCACGGGGCCCCCCCCGGGGCGGGGCCCCCCCCCCCCCCCGACCCCCCGGCCCCCCCCCGGGCCGCCCCCCCCCCCCCCCCCCAACCCCACGCCCGGGCAACCCCCCCCCCGGGAAACAACGCCCCGGCCCACCCCCCCCCCCCCCCGCGGGTCTTTCTCAACCCTCTCATCGCGGGGGGCGACCTCTCCCCCGGGTTGGCCGCCCGCGGTGAGCCCGACCCCCGGCGCCCCCCCCCCCC
>NZ_LWBU01000085.1 GCF_001646665.1 Streptomyces noursei
CCCCCCCCCCGCCCCTCCCCCCCCCCCCCGGCGCGCCGCCCCCCCCCCCCCCCCCCCCCCCCCCCCCCCCCCTCCCCCCCCGGCGGCTGGCCCCCCCCCGCCGCCCGGGAGCCGACCGCCCGGGGGCGGCCGGAGGACAGGGCCCGCCCCCCCCCCCCCCCCGGCCGGGCCGCCCCCCCCCCCCCCCCCGCCCCCCGGGAGCCCCCCCCCCCCCCCCCCCGCGGGGGGGGGGCCCGCCGGGCGGGGGGAGCGGGGGGCGCCCGGACGGGGCGGGGAGGGACGGGGGGGGGGGGGCGAACGGGCGGGGCGGGCTATCCCGGGAGGGCGCAGGGGGGGGGCGAGGCGTGGGGCAGCAGCGAGAAGGGGGGGGGGGGGATGGGGGGGGGGAGGGGGGGGGGGGCGGGGGGGGGGGGG
>NZ_LWBU01000086.1 GCF_001646665.1 Streptomyces noursei
GGCCGCGCCCCGGGGGGGGGGGGGGGGGGGGGGGGGGGGGGGGGGGGGGGGGGGGGGGGGGGGGGGGGGGGGGGGGGGGGGGGGGGGGGGGCGGGGGGGGGGGGGGGGGCGGGGGGCCCCCCCCGCGCGCCCGGCCGCCGGCCGACGGGGGGGCTTTGGGGGGGGGGGGGGGGGGGGGGGGGGGGTGTTACTTGTGGGGGGCCGGGCCCGGGGGGGCGCCGGGGTTCTTGGGGTGGGGGGGTTTACGGGGCTGGTTCTGGCTGGGGGGGGGGGCGCGGCCGGGGGCCGGGCGCCGGCGC
>NZ_LWBU01000087.1 GCF_001646665.1 Streptomyces noursei
CCGCCCCCCCGGGGGGGGCCCCCCCGCCCCCGCCCCCCCGCCCCCCCCCCCCCCGCCCCGGGGGGGGGCCCCCCCCCCGCCCCCCCCCCGCCGGCGGCGCCCCCCCCCGCGCCGGGCCCCCCCCCCCCCCCCCCCCCCCCCGGCCCGCGGCCCCCCCCCCCCCCCCCGCCCCGCCCCACCGACCCCCCCCCCCCCCCCCCCCGCCCCCCCCGCACCCGCCGCCCCCCCCCCCCCCCCCCCCCCGGCCCCCCGCGCGCCCGCCCCCACCCACCGCCCCCCCGCCCCCCCCCCCCCCCCCCGCCCGCGGGGCGGCCCGCGTTCGTTGCGCGCCATTTGGCCCAGGTCCGCCCCCCCGGCCCCCCGCCCCCGGCCCCCCTCGCCGGGCCCCCCCCGCGCGCCGCCCCC
>NZ_LWBU01000088.1 GCF_001646665.1 Streptomyces noursei
GCCCCGAGCGGCAGAGGGCCGACGAGGGGCGAGGGAGACCGGAGTTCAGCCCCGCGCGCGGCGGGGCGCCCCGCCGCCGGGCCGGGGCCCCTGGGAGGGGGGGTGTCGGCGGGGGGGGGGCCCGGCCCCGGGCGCGGCCCCGCCCCACGTGGAGGGGGGGGGGGCGAACCACCCCCCCCCCCCACGCGGGAGACAAATCCGTCAAGTGCTGGCGGCGCTGCGCCCCCGCGCCCCCCGCGCCCCACCGGCCGGGGGGGGGGGGGGCGGGGGGGGCGCCGCCCCGCCCCGCGGGGGGGGGGGGCGCGGGGGGGGGGAACCCCCCCAACCCAGCGGGGAGGGGGGTAGGGGCGGCCCGGGGGAAACCCGCGCCCCCCCCCCGACCCACGGGCCCCCCCGCGACGGCGGACACGCCCGACCCGGCGAAACCCGCGCCCCCCCCCCGCCCCGCCGGTACCACCGG
>NZ_LWBU01000089.1 GCF_001646665.1 Streptomyces noursei
GACCAGCGCCTCTATGGCGCGCTGGTAGCGCGTCCTCGTCCGGCCGCCGGTCATGGCATAGGGCCGGACCAGCGGCTGGTCGCCTTCGACGCCGTACCCGGCGTCCGTGGGGACGCCGTACGGATCGTGAGAGGCGGCGGGCGGCGTCCTTGCTTCTCTCGCGACCTCCGGTGGGCCGCCTGTCGTGTCACCGGCCGGTCGGCTGGCGGGGGGGGCGGCCGGCGGGGCACTGGGCGAGAGGGGGGTGGGT
>NZ_LWBU01000090.1:0-7491 GCF_001646665.1 Streptomyces noursei
CGGCTTGAGCATGACGTCGACCACGACGCGTGCCACTGGCACTCCTAACGCGAGAGTCTCCACGGGTTCAATGAGAAGAGGAAAAGTGATGCATTTCACTCTCCGAAGAAGCCCGGTCGTCCCCATTAGGCGGATGCCGGCGTCCCGAAGTCAAGCGATCACGGCGATCCGACCCGTCGCTTCAAATTCCTTGAAAGTGGCTGGAGTCGGGGTCGCGGCTGCCGCAGGCTGAAACCGTCCAGCGTCGCAGCGGTGTGCGTGGCGCAGGTCATGATCTCAATGGGGGAATGACATCACATGGCAGAACCACAGGTTGACCCACGGCCGGTCGCAGTCATCGGAGCCGGGCCTTCCGGGCTGGCTTCACTCAAGAGCCTCACCGATCTCGGTATTCCCTGCGTGGCCTACGAGTCCCACTCCGGTGTGGGCGGCATCTGGGACATCGACAATCCTCGCAGTTCGGTGTACCAGAACACGCACACCATCACCTCCAGGGAAGTGACCGGTTACGCGGACCTTCCGATGGACCGGGGGCTGCCGGCCTACCCCCGCCACGACCAGGTGCGTGACTACCTCGGGCAGTACGCCGAGCGGTTCGACCTGCTCCGGCTGATCCGGTTCGATTCCGACGTCACCCAGGTCGAGCGTCTTTCCGACGGCTGGCGCGTCACCACCGCCGACGGCGAGTCGCACGAGCACAGCGCGCTGATCATCGCCAACGGCCACAACTGGCACCCGTATCTCCCGGCCTTCTCCGGGAAGTTCGACGGGGAGATCCTGCACAGCAGGGACTACACGAACGCGGCCTCGCTCGCCGGCAAGCGCGTCCTGGTCGTCGGCGCCGGCAACTCGGGCTGCGACATCGCGGTGGAGGCCGCCGGGGTCACCGACCACGTGGCCATCAGCATGCGCCGCGGCTACCACTTCTTCCCCAAGTTCATCTTCGGGAAGCCCGCCGACCAGGTCTCCGAGTCCAGCCAGCACCTGCGCCTGCCGCCCCCGGTGGCCCGCGCGGTGTACCGCACCATGCTCAAGCTGAGCATCGGACGCCCCGAGCAGTTCGGGCTGCCCAAGCCGGACCACGAGCCGCTGGAATCCCCGCCCATCGTGAATTCGCTGCTGCCGTACTACTGCGCGCACGGACGGGTGCAGGTGCGGAAGGCGCCGGTGCGTTTCGACGGGAAGTTCGTCGAATTCTCCGACGGCACTTCCGAGGAATACGACGTCATCATCCTGGCCACCGGATTCCGTATTCACATCCCGTTCGTCGGCGAAGAGCACATGGACTGGGTCAAGGGCCGTCCGGACTTCTACCTCCTGGCGTTCTCGCCGCGCTACGACGACCTGTTCATCGCCGGAATGACCGACGGCACCGGCGGTCATTTCCCGACCGTGGAACTCCAGTCGCGCGTCATCGCCGGATACCTCGCGGCCCGGAAACGCGACCCCGAGGCGGCCCGCCGGTTCGACGAGCTGAAGCGGGCCCGCAACGTCGACATCACGGGCGGCATCAACTTCCTCGAGTCGCGGCGCAACCTCACCCAGTTCGAGCTGACCACGTACCTGCGCATCCTGCGCGACCACCTGGCGGTGCTGGGCGGCCAGGACACCACGTACGCCCGCCGGCCCTCCCTCCTCCAGCAGGCGGCCGCGCTCCTCCAGGGAGGTCGCAAGTGAACACCGTCGGTGCCGCGCTGCTGAGCGACGTGCAGAAGGAGGTCCTCGACGAGGTACTCGTCGGCGTCCCGTACAACAGCGCGTCCCAGTTCCACGAGTACTTCGGCACCAAGGCCGCCCCTCCGCGCCTCGGTCTGTCGTGCGCCTGGCAGTCCTTCACGGCCGGCCGCATGGTCATGGAGCGGTCCGGCATACCGGCCGAGTACCTGATCGACGGACGCCACGTGGCGGCCGTCTACCGCCAGCAGGACAGCCTCGTCATCCTCGACCCGTACCTGCTGCACGGGGAGCCGCTGCGGCTCGACCGCGGCGCGGCGGTCGACGGCGTGGTGCGGACGACCGTCGACGCCTACCCGTACCGCGTGAAGGCGGACGGCACCCCGGCGCCCAGCCGGGTGCGCGCCACGTGGGACCTCGGCGACGACACCATCCGCCTCGACTACCTGCGGTTCAGCCCGCGCCGGGGGCACAACACGGCGTCCCGCTCGTTCCTGCTGCGGCCCGACTCCCGGATCGACACGGTGCCGCCCGCCGCGGACTTCGTGCGGCGGCTGCTGGTCCACCCCGAGCAGCACAGCGTCTCCATCCGCGTCCTGCACCCGGTCACCCGGCAGATGGCCGAGCTGATCCTGCCGCTCGCCGGGCGGCCCGCGGGCGTCGCGGAGGACGGCCACCTGATGCTCACCAAGGACAACCAGGGGGCGGTCGCCCAGCACGGCGACGCCCGCTTCGAGCGCGACCTGGAGGTCGTGGCGGACGCGGTCTCGGCGTCCCGGGACGACGTGGTCGCCTTCCTGCTCGAAGCGGCCGCCATCCACCGCGCGGCAGCCCCGGCCGGGCTCGACCTGGCCCCGTACTCCCTGGAGGACGAGTGACGGCCACCGGCACGCAGGACACCGCCGTCCGGACCCGCTCGTACTTCCTGGCCGGCACGATGCAGGGGGCGCGCACGGGAGCGGACCTGGTCGACCAGTCGTACCGGGAGCGGCTGACCGAGACGCTGCTCACCCGGCGGCCCGGGGCCGTCGTGAACGACCCGGGCGTCGTGATGGCCGAATGGCTGGCGGCCCACCCCGCCGACGTACGGGCCGCGCACGCCGCGCTGAAGGACCGGCCGGTGCTGCACCACGCGCGGCTCGCCCCGGAACTGCGCGAACTGACCGCGCTGTTCCACCGGCTCACCGAGCTGGCCGCGGCGAGCGACGTGTGCGTGGCCTGGCTGCCCGGACATGAACCCAGCATGGGCACCGCGGCCGAGATGCTGTCGGCCCACCGCGCGGGACGCACCGTCGTGTCGATCACCGACATGCGCCAGAACCTGGCGGTGCTGTCGTGCTCCACGGTCATCCTGCCGGACCTGGACGCCTTCGCCGAATGGCTCGACGCGGGCGGGGACTCCGCATGAACGACGACCTGCGCGACGCGGACAAGCCCCGGGAGGCCTGCGGTGTCGCCGGCGTGTGGGGGCCCGAGGACCTCCACGCCGCGGTGGTGCGGGAGCTGCTCGTGGCGCTCCAGCACCGCGGGCAGGAGAGCGCGGGCATCGCCGTCGGCACGGGCGACGCCCTGGTGGCCCGGCACGGGGCCGGCACCGTCGCCCAGGCCCTGCCCGACCTGGACGGGCTGCCCGGGGGGCCGGTGGCGGTCGGACACGTCCGGTACGCCACCCACGGCACGCGCGACGCGCTGGCCGGGGCCCAGCCGGTCGTCCTGGACCGCCCGCCGCTGGCCGTCGCCCACAACGGCACACTGGTCGACCCGCACACCGCCCCGGGCGCCGACGCGCTGGCCCCGGACGAGTGGTTCACCGACAGCGAGCTGCTGGCCCGCCTGCTGCTCGACGCCCGCACGGCGGGCGGCCTCGACACCGTGGCCGCGCTCCACGCGGTGCTGCCCGGGCTGAAGGGCGCGTACGCACTGGTCCTGTCCGACGGGCGGAACCTGTACGGGGCGCGCGACCCGCACGGCTTCCGGCCGCTCGCGGTGGGACGCCGGGGCGACACGTGGCTGCTCGCCTCCGAGACCGCGGCGATCACCGCGGTCGGCGGCGAGGTGGTGCGCGAACTGGAACCGGGCGAGGTGCTGTCGATCGGCGCGCACGGCACCTCCAGCAGCCGGCTGGAGGTCCCGGACGCCAAGACCGCGGCCTGCCTCTTCGAGTACGTGTACTTCGCGCGCGCCGACTCCCAGCTTGCCGGGCGCAGCGTCTACCAGGCGCGGTACCGGGCCGGGCAGGCGCTCGCCGACCACGCGCCGGTCGAGGGCTCGCCCCGGCCGGTGGTCGTGGCCACCCCGGAGACCGCGCGCGTCGCGGCGGACGGGTACGCCGAGCGCGCCGGACTGACCGTCGTCCAGGGCCTGCTGCGCCCCGGCCAGGGCGGCCGGAGCTTCATCGCGGCCGACCAGGCGGCCCGGCACCACGCGGTCCGCAGGAAGCTCAGCCCCGTCCCGGCGGCCGTCGCGGGCCGGCGCGTGGTGCTGGTGGACGACTCACTGGTCCGCGGGACGACCATGCGTGCGGTGGCGCGGATGCTCCGCGACGCCGGGGCCCTGGAGGTCCACCTGCGCATCGCCTCCCCGCCGTACCGGTGGTCCTGCTTCTACGGCATCGACACCGGGCGCCCCGAGGAACTGCTCGCCGCCCGGCTGTCGATGACGGAACTGGCGGAGCAGCTCGACTGCGACAGCGTGGCCTTCCTCTCCCTGGACCGGCTGCTCGAAGCCGCCGGAGGCGACCGCTCCGGCTACTGCACGGCCTGTCTGACCGGCCGCTACCCGACCGCGACCCCCGCCGCGGCCTTCCCCGCGGCGCGCGGCGCCGAACCGTCCACCGCCCTCGCATCCCAAGCCACCGCCGAATGAGGAGAACGCAGCAGTGAACACGCCAACCGAGGCGACCGCCACCCGCGCGCCGGCCGCGGCGCACACCGGCCGGGATGCCCGCACCATCGTCGAAGCCCTGATCGCCCGCACCGAAGGCCCCGACGCGCACCGCGCCGTGGTCACCGCCCTGGACGCCTCCGGCGCGGTCCTGGAGAGCCTGACCCCCGTCGAACTCGACCGCCGCGCCCGGGAGCTCGCCACCGCGCTGCGCCAAGCGGGCGGGGCGGGCGACCGCGTCATCGTCCCCGCGCTGCCCGGACTCGACTTCCACATCGGCTTCCTGGGCTGCCTGTACGCCGGCATGATCGCCGTGCCGGTGCCCGCCTTCCGTACCGCGGCCCGCTCCGGCACCACGACCCGCGCCGAGCGGCTGGCCGGGATCTGCGGCGACTGCACCCCCTGCGCCGTCCTCGTCTCCACCCAGCAGGACGCCGACGAGGCCGACACCGACCTCGTCCCCGGCGTGCGGTTCGTCGCCGTCCGCCGCCCCGACGGCCCGGCGCCGGACGCCTCGCTGCCCGACCCGCCGGCCCTGGACCCCGCGACCACCGCGCTGCTCCAGTACACCTCCGGGTCCACCGGTGACCCGCGCGGCGTCGTCGTCCGCCACGGCAACCTCGTCGCCAACCAGGCGGCGATGCGCGACCGCTGCGAGGTGGAGCCCACCACCACCATCGTCAGCTGGCTGCCGTTCTTCCACGACATGGGCCTGTGCACGGCGGTGGTGCTGCCGCTGGTGTCCGGAGCCACCACCGTGACGATGGAGCCGGCCACCTTCGTCCGCGACCCGAAGGTGTGGCTGCGCGCCATCGCCGCCGAGGACGACGTCTTCACCGCCGCGCCGGACTTCGCGTACGACATCTGCGTCAACCGGATCCCGGCGGAGGAGCGCGCCGCCATCGACCTGTCGACCTGGCGGATCGCGGTCAACGGCTCCGAGCCCGTGCGCGCCGCCACCCAGCGCCGCTTCGCCGAGGCTTTCCGGCCGAGCTTCTTCCGCGAGGAGGTCTTCTCGCCGGGCTTCGGCCTCGCCGAGTGCACCCTCGCGGTCAGCCTCAGCCCCTCCCTCATTCCCACGGTCGTGGGCCTGTACGACCGTGAGGCGCTCGCCGAGGGCAAGGCGGTGGCCACCACGGTCGCGGCCGAGGGCATCGAACTCGTCGGCTGCGGACCCGTGGTGGACGACGTGCGGGTCGAGATCGTCGACCCCGACACCCACCAGCCGCTCGCCGACCGGGTCGTGGGCGAGATCTGGGTCGACTCGCCCGGCAACTGCGGCGGCTACTGGGAGCGCGAGCAGGAGTCGGCCGACATCTTCGCGGCGCGCCTCGCCGGCACGGACGGGGCCACCGGCCCGACGTACGTCCGCACCGGTGACCTCGGGTTCGTCGACGGCGGCGAGCTGTTCATCACCGGCCGCATCAAGGACGTGCTGATCATCGGCGGGGAGAACTACTTCCCGCAGGACGCGGAGGCCGTCGCCCTGGACTCCCACCCGGCGTTCGCCCAGCAGCGGGCCGCCGCCTGGCCGCTGAGCGAGGACGACAAGGGCGTGGCGGTGGTCGTGGAGACCATCGAGCGCGACCCGGAGGCGCTCGCCGCCGCCGTGCGGGCGGCCGGCATCGCGGTGGCGAAGGTCCTGCCGACCGCGGTCAGCGTCTACGCCGTACCGCGCAACAAGGTGCCCCGCACCACCAGCGGCAAGATCCGGCGGCGCGCCTGCGCCGAACAGGTCCGGTCCGGCGCGCTCAAGCCCCTGGCGCAGTGGTCCAGCCGGCGCACGGGAGGTGCCGCGTGAGCACCGCGCAGGAGGTCACCCAGGAGGTGGTGGCGGAGCGGCTGCGGGGCCTGATGGCCGAGCTGCTGGAGATGGAGCCGGCGGACCTCGACGACGAAGTGCCGCTCAGCGCCTTCGGCATCGACTCCATGACCAGCTCCGTCCTGCTGGCCGACGTGGAGAAGTGGTACGGCGTCCGGCTGGAGAGCACCGGGTCACTGGGCAGTCTCACCCTGACCGACATGGCGGAAGAAGTCGTGGCGGTACTGCGACGACACCCCGAGGAGAACTGACAGCATGGCACTGGACGCATTCGGATTCCTCTTCACCGGCCGCGGGCTCGACCCGGACCGCGACCGCTCCGTGATCGAGCGGGACGGCTTCCGCGCCGTCATGGTGGGCATGGCGGACCCCGCCCGAGCCCCCGAGGTGGCGGCACGCCTCGTCGACGAGGGCATCCAGCTCATCGAACTGTGCGGCGGCTTCGGGCCCGTCTGGACGGCCAAGGTCATCGAGGCCACCGGATCCCGGGTCCCGGTCGGCTCGGTCGGCTACGGGCCGGAGTCGATCGACGGCATGGCGGCGCTCTTCCCGCCGAAGGCGGACTGAGCCCGAGGCGAACCCGGCCCGGGGCGGCCCGAGCCGAGGGCGGGTTCAGCCCGAGGCGGCTGAGCCCCGGGCGGGTCGAAGCCCCGAGGGGCTGAGCCCTCAGGGGGCTGAGTCCCGGGTCGGGCCCGGAGGCGGGCCGAGTCCAGGGGCGCCTGGCCCGAAAGGGCCGAGCCCCGGGTGGGCCCGCCTCCAGGGAGCTGATTCCCGCGGCGGGACGAGCCCCGGGCGGGCGGAACCCCCAATCGGCTCGGTCCCGCGGGGGCTGAAGCCCCGGGGCGAGTCACCGGGTGGCCGATCCCCGAGGGGGCTGAGCCGCCGAGGCGGTCGACTCCCCGGTGGGCCGGCCCCCGAGAGGGGGTCGGTGTCGGCGGGCCGGGCCCGGTGGGGCTGAGGCTCGTACGGCCCCAGTGCTCGCCGCACTCCGGGCCGCTGCGTCCCGAAGGGGACGCAAACCCGACTGCCCGGGGCCCGAGGCGGTCGGGTGGCCGGCCGACCGGCCGGGCCGCCCCCCCCCCCCCCCCCCCCCCCCCGCCCGCCCCCCCCCT
>NZ_LWBU01000090.1:7516-212447 GCF_001646665.1 Streptomyces noursei
CCCCCCCCCCCCCCCCGCCGGTTCGTCGCCGGCCGGCGCCCCACCCGTCGGCCGGCGACCAACCGCCCCCCGTACGGACGGGGCTCCACCGCCCCGTCCGTACGCCCCGCACTCCTGCCGGGCCTCCTCCTCGTGACTATCCCCCGGTACGGGAGGAAGCCCGGCAGGCCCCCGGTCGTGCCCACTCCGCGCAACGACGAGATGGATCACCATGAACCGCGCCGAATTCCACGAACTGCGCGTGCTGGCCGCCAGCCGTCCCGCCCTGCCCCTCCTGCTGCACGCCGGCCGGCTGGCCCGGCCCCTGCGGCACGTCCCGCGCGTCGGGTGGGTGACCGCCGACGCCGCCACGGCCCGCTCCGTCCTGACCGACCCCGAGCACTTCACCGTCCTGGACCGCGGCGGCGTCGGCCGGCTGTGGGCCCAGCTCCTCGGCGACTGGGTCGACGACCTCTTCGACGGGGAGGGGCACCGCGCCCTGCGCACCGCGACCCGGGACCTGTTCGGCGAGGCGCCCGCCCGCGAACTGGTCGAGCGGACCATCGGCGCCCGGCTCGCGGAGACCCGCGCCCGGCTCGCCGCCGGCAAGCCGGTCGACGTCGCCGCCCTCGGCCGCACCCTCGTCGGCCGGATCGTGACGGAACTCCTGCGGGTCCCCGTCACCGGCACCGACGACGCCGCCTACGAGAAGGTCTTCGCCACCGCCCGCGAACTGGCCGCCATCTCCCTGGAGGCCGCCGGAGGAGCCGACCTGACCGACGAGACCGTCGCCCGCGGCCGGCGCGTCGTCGCCCGGCTCACCGGCCACGTCGAGCAGGAATGGCGCACCGGCTCCACCGACCACCTCGTCGGACGCTGCCGGGAAGCCGGCCTCGACGCCCACCAGACCGCCGGAATGGCCGCCCTCGTCGGGGTCGCCGCGACCGAGACGGCGGCCAGCGCCATCACCCGCACCGTCGCCCTGCTGCACGACACCGGCGACCAGCACAAGCTCGTCGCGTCCCCCGCGCTCGTACCGGACGCGGTCCGCGAAGGGCTGCGCGTGACGGCGCCCGCGCCCGTCATCGGCCGGACCGTGCGCGGCGACGTCGAGCTCGCGGGCCGCAGGCTCAGGGCCGGAGAACGCATCACCCTGCTCAACTACACCGCCAACAGCCTCACCGGAGGCTTCCGCCTCGGCCGGCCCGCCGAACCGGCCAACCGGGAGCTGTGGTTCGGCGCCGGCCGCCACCGCTGCCTCGGATCCGCCATCGCCCAGGCGGAGATCGGCCGGACGCTGGAGACCCTGACCAGCGTCGGGCGGCCCTGGCGGATCGTCGAGCGGCGCTACAGCCGGCGCGTGGTCATCCCCACGTACGCCCGGCTGACCGTGACACTCGTCTGACGGGAGACCAGCCCCATGCCTGCACACCACGCCCGGCTCGCCGGTGTGGCCGTACACCTGCCGGAGACCCTGCGCACCGCGGAGGAGACCGAGCGGCGGGTGGCCGCCGCCGGAACCGGCTTCCGGCCACCCCCCGGACTCGTCCGCCGACTCACCGGCGTGGAGCGGCTCCACGTCATGCCCGACGACTGGCAGGCCTCCGACCTCGCCGCCGCCGCCGCGCGCAAACTGCTCGCCGACACCGGGACCGACCCCGACGACGTCGACCTGCTCATCTTCGCCGCGGCGAGCCAGGACATGATCGAGCCCGCGACCTCGCACATGACCGCCGACCGCCTCGGCCTGCGCTGCCCCGCCTTCGACGTGAAGAACGCCTGCAACAGCGTGCTCAACGCGCTGGAGACCGCGCACGCGCTCATCGCCCAGGGCGGCTACCGCCGCATCCTCGTGGCGTGCGGCGAGTCGCCCTCCCGCGCGGTGCGCTGGTCCGTACCCGACCTGCGCAGCTACCTCACCTCGATACCCGGCTACACCCTCTCCGACGCCGGTGCGGCCCTCCTCGTGGAGGCCTCCGCCGAACCGGGCCTCCTGGGCCACGGGTTCGCCGCCGACTCCGCCTCCTGGAGCGTCGGCACCCTGCCCTCGGGCGGGTCGGCCCATCCGCGCGGCGAGGAGCACACGTACTTCCGGCTCGACGGAGTGGGCCTGCGCCGCGCCTTCGAACGGCTGGGCCCCGGCGTGCTCGACGACACCCTCGACCGGCTGGGCGTCGGCTGGCACGACATGGCCGCCATCTGCGTCCACCAGGTGTCCAAGCCCTACCTCGACCAGCTCGCCGACCGGTTCGGCCTGCCCATGGACAAGATCCCCGTGACCATCACCGAGCACGGCAACACCGCCGCCGCGAGCCTGCCCCTGCAACTCGTCCGCGCCATCGAGAGCGGCCGGGCCGGCCCCGGCGACCTGGTCGGCCTGGTCGGCCTCGCCGGAGGCATCAGCATGGGAATGAGCGTGATCCGGCTGTGAGGCTCTGGGTGGTCGTCCCCGCGTACAACGAGGCCCACGGCATCACGGCGACCCTCCGGGCCCTCGCGTCGCAGACCGACCGGGACTTCTCCCTGGTCGTCGTCGACAACAACTCCACGGACGGCACCGCCGACGTCGTCCGGTCCTTCCCCTACCCCGGCGACCTGCACATCGTCCACGAGACGCAGAAGGGCACGGGCGCGGCGGCGGACACCGGCATGCGGTACGCCATCGCCCACGGCGCCACGCACCTCGCCCGCACCGACGCCGACTGCCTGCCCGCGCCCGACTGGACCGCCCGCATCCGGGCCGCCTTCCGGTCCGGGCTGCAACTGGTCGCCGGGCAGCTGCGGCCCCGCACCGACGAGGCACCGCTGCCCCCGCTGCGCCGTACCGCCCTCGTCGCCGCCACCGAGGTCGCCGCCTGGTTCGGCCGGATCCGGCCCGGCAACCGGGACGCCGGCTACCTGGGGCCCTACGTCATGGCGCCCGGCTGCAACATGGCCATCACCGCCGGGCTCTACGAACGCGCCGGCGGCTTCCCCCGCACGGCCATCGAGGAACTCCACGAGGACCGGGCCCTGGTGAACGCGGTACGGCTGCTGACGACCGCGTACGGCCTGCGCCGCGACGTACGCGTCCAGGGCTCCGCCCGCCGGGTGCGGGAGTGGGGGCTGCGCCGGACCCTCGGCTGGTACGCGGACCACCGCTACCGCCCCGAGGTGGTGGACATCCGATGACGGTCACCGCCACCACCGCACCCGACGCGACCTGGCAGCGGTGGGAGCACCGGGTGCAGACGTCGGCCCACCCCGTGGCCTACCGGCTGCTGCGCGCCATCGCGGCCCGCGGCCCGGTCGTGCGGGTGCCGCGGGTCGGGGTCGTCGTCAGCGACGCGGCCCTGGCGCGCGAGGTCCTGTGCGACACCGCGCACTACACGAAGACCGGACCGGGCTCGCCCTCCGACCTGTGGACACCGGTCCTCGGCCCGGCGGTGCTGCTCAACATGGAGGGCGCCGACCACGCCGCGCTGCGCCGCCGGCTCTCCGGCCTGTTCACCCCGGGGTACGTCGCCGCGCTGTGCGACCGCGTGCTGGCGCGGCCCCTCGCCGACCTCACGCGACGGCTCGCCGCCGGCGAGGAGGTCGACCTGGTCCGGGTGGCGCAGAGCTGCGCGGGCGCCGCCATCTGCGAGATCGTCGGCCTTCCGGTGGAACCGGAGCGGTTCGCCGCCGCGCACGCCGACGCGTCGGAGGTGACCAAGGCGGTACGGCTGTGGCGGCACTCCCTGCCGCCCCGGCACGTGCGCCGGGCCCGGGAGGTGCTGGGCCGCCTCACCGCCTCGGCGGTCGACGCCTACCGGCGGGGCGGGGACGACACCCTGCCCGGCCGGCTGCGCGGCCTCGGCCTGAGCGAGGAGGAGGCCCGGGGCGCCGTCGGGGCGTTCCTGCTCACCGGGACCGAGACGCTGGTCTCGTTCATCCCCCGCCTCGTCGCGCTCTGCCACGACACGGCCTGGCTCGACCGGCTCCGCGACGGCACGGCCGACCCCGGCGCAGTCGTCGAGGAGGCCCTGCGGGTCACCGTCCCGTCGCCCGTGATGCTGCGCAGCGTCGCCCGGCCGACCGCGATCGGCGGCGTACCGGTGGCCCCCGGCGACCGGGTCGTCATCGCCACGCTGATGTGCGCCTCGGCGTACGGCGCCTTCGACCCCGACCGGCCGCACCCGCCGGAGCTGCGCCGGCTGTGGTTCGGCGCCGGCCCGCACTTCTGCCTGGGCATGCCCCTCGCCATGGCGCAGGTCCGCGCGGTGCTGGACGCCGTCCTCGCGGCCGGACCGGTCGCGGTCGCCGACCGCCGTACCGCCCGCCACGTGCTGATCCCCGGGTACGCCCGGCTCACCCTCTCCCTCCGGAGCGCGCCGTGACCGACACCGAGCACCTCCCGGGACCCGACGGCCGCACCGCCCGCCCCGGCGGACCCGACGGCCGCACCGCCCGCCCCGGCGGACCCGACGGCCGCCCCGCGCACCTCCCGGCACCCGACACCGAGCACCTCCCGGGACCCGACGGCCCCACCGACGTGCTGACAGCGCTGCTGGAGACCGCGCGGCGGCGCGGTGACGCCCCGGCGCTCACCGGCCCCGACGGGACGACCCTCGGCCACCGGCAGCTCGCCGACGCCGTGCGGGCCACCGCGCGCGGGCTGCGCGAGGCGGGGATGGCACCGGGGGAGCGGGTGCTGTTCTCCGTACGCCCCGGGCCCGAGGGCGTCGTGCTGGCGCTGGGCATCATCGCGGCGGGCGCCACCGTGGTGTTCGTCGACCCGGGCGCGGGCCCCGAACTGTTCGCCGCGCGCCGTGAACTGGCCGCCCCCCGCTGGGCCGCCGCCGAGTCGCTGCTGTACGCCGCGAGCCGCTACGGCCGCCCGCTCGCGCGGCGCCGCGGACTGCTGCTGCCGCAGTACCACCGGCTCGGCCTGCGCCACATCCGCGCCGGCCGGTGGCTGCCCGGCGCCCCCGCGGGGGCGCTGTCCGCCAAGGGGCTCGCCGCCGGTCCCGCCGGGTCGTTCCACTCCGCGCCCGCGCCCGACCAGGAGGCCCTGGTCGTCTTCACCTCCGGCACCACCAGCGCCCCCAGGGCCGTGGTGCACACCCGGGGCTCGCTCGGCGCCGGCCTCGCGCGCTGCGGACACGCCCTGCGGATGGGCGACGGCGACACCGTGCACACCGACCAGCTGATGATGGGCGTTCCCGCCCTGATCACCGGCGCCCGCTGGACCATGCCCCCCTACGGCTTCGCGCCCGCCGCCGACCCCGTGCGGTACGCCGCCGGGCTGGGCGGCGCGACCCACACCTTCTGCGTACCGGCCGACCTGCCGGCCGTCCTCGACGCCGTCGAGCGGGGCGAGACGACCGTGCCGCCCTCGCTGCGGTACGTGGTCCTCGGCGGCGCCCCCGTCCTGCCGGGACTGCTGCGCCGCGCCGCCCGGGTCATGCCGTCGGTCCGCTTCCTCGCGGTGTACGGCATGACGGAGATCCTGCCCGTGGCGGTGGCCACCGGGGAGGAGAAGCTGGCCCACCCCGGCCCCGGCGACCTGCTCGGCACCCCGCTGCCCTCGGTGGGGCTGCGCACCGCCCCGGACGGGGAACTGCTGGTGTCCGGCCCCCACCTGTGCCGCGGCTACCTCGGCGGACCCGCCATGGACGAGCACGCCACCGGGGACCTCGCGCGGCTGGAGGACGGCCGGCTGGTCCTGCACGGCCGCAAGAAGGACATGCTGATCCGGGGCCGCACCAACATCTACCCCGGCCTGTACGAGCCGGCCATCACCGCCCTGCCCGGAGTCGCCGAGGCGGTCATCGTCGGCGTGCCCGACGAGTACGGCGACGAGCGCGTCGTCCTGGCCCTGGTCGCCGAGCACCCGCCGGCCTCGCCGGACGCCTTCGCCGAGTCCGTGCGCAGCCTGCTGCCCTCGGTGATCGACGCCGCCGTCCTCCCCGACGACGTGGTGGTGCTGGACCGCATCCCGGTCGCCGGGCGCTCCCGCAAACCGGACCGCGAGGCGCTGCGCGCCCGGCTCCGCCCGGCGGCCGCCTCCGGGACGGGGGCCGCGCGATGAGGATCGCCGTCACCGGCGCCCGCGGTTTCGTGGGCGGCGCGGTCTGCCGCGCGGCGGCCGAGCGCGGCTGGACCGTCCACGCGCTGACCCGCGCCGACTGGGACCTCACCACCGGGCCGTGGGCCGGCGCCCCCCGGGTGGACGCGGTGGTGCACGCGGCGGCGGCCGTCGCCGACTGGGGCGCGCCCGGCCCGGTGTGGCACGCCAACCTCACCGGCACCAGGAACGTCGCCGCCTCCTTCCCCGGCGCCCGGCTGGTCCACATCTCCAGCGCCAGCGTGTACGACCCGTTCCGCCCGACCGTCCACGCCGACGAGGCCGAAGCCCCCGTGCGGCGCTACCTCACCCCGTACGCCGCGTCCAAGGCGGCCGCCGAACGGGCCCTGAGCGGCCGGCCCGACACGGTCGTGCTGCGCCCCCACGCCGTGTACGGGCCGGGCGACCGGACCCTGCTGCCGCGGGTGCTGGGCGCCGTGCGCGGCGGCTCGCTGTGGCTGCCGGGCGACGGCACGGCACCCCAGTCGCTCACCCACATCGACAACCTCACCGCCGCCGCGCTGCTCGCCTGCGACCGCGCGGCCCCGCCCGGCACCTACAACGTCGCGGACGCCGAACCGGTGCCGATCGGCGAGGCGCTGCGGGCGCTGCTCGCGGCCCGCGGCGTCCGGGTACGCCTGCGGACGCTCCCGGCGCGGGCGGCGTCGGCCGCCGCGGTGGCCGCCGAGACCGCGTGGCGGCTGACCCGGCGGCCCCGCCCGCCGCGGCTCACCCGGTACGCGATCAGCCACCTCGCGGTCGAACGCACCCTCGCCCTCGGCGCGGCACGCGAGAGCCTCGGCCTCGAGCCCGTACCGACGTCGTTCGACGGGGCGCTCGCGTGGTGACCGACCGACCAGGACCTCCCGAAAGGCATGACGGCATGACTCCTCCCACCGGTGCCAGCTACGCGGCCGCGGGCGTCGACATCGAAGCGGGCGACCGCGCCGTCGAGCTGATGAAGGAGTGGGTGAGGAAGACGCAGCGCCCCGAGGTCCTCGGTGGCCTGGGCGGCTTCGCCGGCCTCTTCGACGCCTCCGCCCTCAAGCGCTACGAGCGGCCGCTGCTGGCCTCCGCGACCGACGGTGTCGGCACGAAGGTCGACATCGCCCGGCAGATGGGTGTCTACGACACCATCGGCCACGACCTGGTCGCCATGGTCATGGACGACATCGTCGTCTGCGGCGCCGAGCCGCTGTTCATGACCGACTACATCTGCGTGGGCAAGGTCCACCCCGAGCGGGTCGCCGCCGTCGTCAAGGGCATCGCCGAGGGCTGCGTACTGGCCGGCTGCGCCCTGGTCGGCGGCGAGACCGCCGAGCACCCCGGTCTGCTGGGCCCGGACGACTTCGACGTCGCCGGTGCCGGTACGGGTGTGGTGGAGGCGGACCGGCTGCTGGGCGCCGACCGCATCCGCGCGGGCGACGTGGTGATTGCGATGGCGTCCTCGGGCCTTCACTCCAACGGGTACTCGCTCGTGCGGCACGTGCTGTTCGACCGGGCCGGGATGCGCCTGGAGCAGCGGGTGGAGGAGTTCGGCCGGACGCTGGGCGAGGAGCTGCTGGAGCCGACGAGGATCTACTCGCTGGACTGTCTGGCGCTGACCCGGACGGCCGAGGTGCACGCGTTCAGTCACATCACCGGTGGTGGTCTGGCCGCCAACCTGGCCCGGGTGATCCCGGACGGGCTGCACGCCGCGGTCGACCGTTCGACCTGGACGCCCGGCGCGGTGTTCGACCTGGTCGGCACGGCCGGCCGGGTGGAGCGTCTGGAGCTGGAGAAGACGCTGAACATGGGCGTCGGGATGATGGCCGTGGTTCCCGCGGAGTCGGTCGACGTGGCCCTGACCACCCTCGCGGACCGGGGCGTCGACGCCTGGGTCGCCGGCGAGATCACCGAACGCGGCGAACACACCACCGGCGCCACCCTGACCGGCGACTACGCCGCCTGACCGGCGAACCCCGGGTGCCGGACCCCGGGGTCCCGCACCCGGGCACCCGCCCGGGTCCGGCACGGCCCCCCTCCCACGTCCCGCCCCACGGCCGGCCGTTCCCGACCCCGACGCCCAAACGCAGCTGCCGGGTCCTGCGCGGACCGCGCCGCGCGTCGGCCACGTCCCGCGCGCCGGCCACGTCCCGCGCGCCGGCCACGTCCTGCGAGCCGGCCGGCTTCCGCCCGGCTTCCGCCCCCGGGCGGGGCGGGCCCTACTCGCCCGTGACCCGGATGCGGACCTCGTCCGCACCGGCGGCGTCCTCGACCGTCCGCCAGCCGTCCTGCGACTCCGCCGCGCTCCACACCCGGCCCGCGTACGACACCTCCGCGAGGCCCAGGGCGTCGGCCCGGGCCACCGCCCACTGCGCCAGCTCCCAGCCGCCGCGCGACCCGCCGCCCGGCGCGGCGCCCTCGGGGCCCGCCCCGGCGGCCACGGTCCGCACCGGTACGGCGATCTCGGGCGCCCTCCCGCCGCCGGGCAGCGCGTCCGCCCCGAACGCCCGCCGCAGCTCCGCCCGCACCCGCGCCGGGTCGCCGGCCCGCACGGGCCCGCGCTCGGTCGTGCACGTCAGGGACGCCGGGGTGCGCCCGGTGAGCGCGGCGGCGAGGAGGGCCGCGTCCGGCTCGTGCTTGGCGTACGCCTGCGGGAAGCCGCTGCGCTGCACGCGCTGCGCGGCCACCGTCAGCGGCAGCCGCGAGTAGCCCGGCACCTCGGCGAGGTGGTCGTAGAACTTCCCGGCGGAGAACACCGGGTCGAGGATCTGCTTCTCGGTGCCCCAGCCCTGCGAGGGCCGCTGCTGGAACAGCCCGAGGGAGTCCCGGTCGCCGTACCCGATGTTGCGCAGCGCCGACTCCTGGAGGGCGGTCGCCAGCGCGATGGTGACCGCGCGCTCGGGCATCCCGCGCGACGTCCCGACGGCGGAGATCGTCGCGGCGTTGGACGCCTGCTCGGGGGTGAACCGGTAGGTGTTGCTCCCGCTGCCCACGACGCAGTGCGGCGCGTCCTTGCCGCCGGTGACGTACTGGACGACGACATAGCCGACCAGCGCCAGCAGCACGGCGAGCGCGACGGCGATCCTCGGTCGGCGGGAGCGGGTGGACTCGGACACGGAGCCCACCGTACTGGAGGCCGGGATAGGGTCGTCACCATGTCCGAGACCACGCCCGCCACCACGCTGGACCTCACCCAGGACGGCCCGGCGCTCACCGCCGCGCTCGTCGACTTCCCCTCGGTCAGCGGCACCGAGAAGCCCCTCGCGGACGCGATCGAGGAGGCGTTGCGCACGCTGCCGCACCTGACCGTCGACCGGCACGGGAACAACGTGGTCGCGCGGACGGACCTGGGCCGCGCCGAGCGGGTCGTGCTGGCCGGACACATCGACACCGTGCCGATCGCCGGCAACGTGCCCTCCCGGCTCGACGAGAACGGCGTCCTGTGGGGCTGCGGCACCTCGGACATGAAGTCGGGCGTCGCCGTCCAGCTGCGCATCGCCGCGACCGTCCCCGCGCCCAACCGCGACCTGACCTTCGTCTTCTACGACAACGAGGAGGTCGCCGCCCACCTCAACGGCCTGGGGCACGTGGCCGAGGCGCACCCCGAGTGGCTGGAGGGCGACTTCGCCGTCCTGCTGGAGCCCTCCGACGCCCAGGTCGAGGGGGGCTGCCAGGGCACGCTCCGGGTCCACCTGCGCACCAAGGGCGAGCGCGCCCACTCCGCGCGCAGCTGGATGGGGTCCAACGCCATCCACGCCGCCGCCCCGATCCTGGCGAAGCTCGCCGCCTACGAACCGCGCCGCCCGGTGATCGACGGGCTGGAGTACCACGAGGGTCTCAACGCCGTCGGGATCGAGGGCGGGGTGGCCACCAACGTCATCCCCGACGCCTGCACCGTGACCGTCAACTACCGCTACGCGCCGGACCGCTCCATGGCGGAGGCCGAGGCGCACGTGCGCGAGGTGTTCGCGGACTGCGGCATCGACGAGTTCGTGGTCGACGACCACACCGGCGGCGCCCTGCCCGGCCTGTCGCACCCCGCCGCCGCGGCCTTCATGGCGGCGGTCGGCGGCACCGCGCAGCCCAAGTTCGGCTGGACCGACGTGTCCCGGTTCAGCGCGCTGGGCGTGCCCGCCGTCAACTACGGGCCCGGCGACGCGCTCTTCGCGCACAAGCGGGACGAGCACGTCGCCGTCGACAGGATCACCCACTGTGAACGGCGACTGTACGACTGGCTCACTGCCTGACCTCCGTAATTTCGCCTTTTGTCACGTCCGTCGTCCTACCCTGAGCGGGAAACGATGTTCAGCGGAGGGAGCGGATCATGGGCAACCCCGAGGCCGAGGCCGAAGGACTGCGAGCGCTGGCCGAGCAGCGGCTGGGGCCGGTACTGCGCCGCAGGGAGCAGGTCCAGCCCGGCACCACCGATCAGCGGCTGCTGGACACCGCGGGCGACTCCGAGTGGGTCCACACCGACCCGTGGCGCGTCATGCGCATCCAGTCGGAGTTCGTCGAGGGCTTCGGCGCGCTGGCCGAACTGCCCAGCGCGATCAGCGTCTTCGGCTCGGCCCGCACCCCGGCGGGCACGCCGGAGTACGAAGCGGGCGTACGGATCGGCCGGGCGCTCGTCGAGGCCGGCTTCGCCGTGATCACGGGCGGCGGACCGGGCGCCATGGAGGCGGCGAACAAGGGCGCGCGGGAGGCCAAGGGCGTGTCGGTGGGCCTCGGCATCGAGCTGCCCTTCGAGCAGGGCCTGAACCCGCACGTCGACATCGGCGTCAACTTCCGCTACTTCTTCGTGCGGAAGACGATGTTCGTCAAGTACGCCCAGGGCTTCGTCGTCCTGCCGGGCGGGCTCGGCACCCTGGACGAGCTGTTCGAGGCGCTCACCCTGGTCCAGACGCGGAAGGTCACCCGCTTCCCGATCGTGCTGTTCGGCACGGAGTACTGGTCCGGCCTGGTCGACTGGCTGCGCGGCACGGTCATCGCGCAGGGCAAGGCGTCGGAGCACGACCTGCTGCTCTTCCACGTCACGGACGACGTCGACGAGGCGGTCGCGCTGGTCACGAAGGAGACCGGACCGGGCCGCCCCTGACGGCCGGGCCGCCCCCGGCCGGCCGGGGGCGGCGGGACCGCCCCGGAGGGTGGCGTCAGGCCAGTCCCCGGCGGGCGACCGCCGGGGGGCGGTGCCCCGCGATCGACGCGACCATGTCCAGCACCTGCTTCGTCTCCGCGACCTCGTGGACGCGGTAGACCCGGGCGCCCAGCCACGCCGAGACGGCCGTCGTCGCCAGCGTGCCCAGCACCCGCTCCTTGACCGGCCGGTCGAGCGTCTCGCCGACGAAGTCCTTGTTGGACAGCGACACCAGCACCGGCCAGCCCGTCTCCGTCATCTCGCCCAGCCGGCGGGTCGCCTCCAGGCTGTGCCGGGTGTTCTTCCCGAAGTCGTGGCCGGGGTCGATCATGATGCCGTCGCGGCGCACGCCCAGCTCCACGGCGCGCTCCGCCAGCCCGACGGTCACCCGCAGGATGTCGGCCACCACGTCGTCGTACTCCGCCCGGTGCGGCCGGGTACGCGGCTCGGCGCCGCCCGCGTGCGTGCACACCAGCCCCGCGCCGTACCGCGCGGCGACCTCCGCGAGCTTCGGGTCGACCCCGCCCCACGCGTCGTTCAGCACGTCGGCGCCCGCCTCGCAGACCGCCTCGCCGACGTCGTGGCGCCAGGTGTCGACACTGATCACCACGTCGGGGTACCGCCGCCGCACCTCGGCCACGAAACCGACGGTGCGCCGGGCCTCCTCCTCGGCGGTGACCTCCTCCCCGGGACCGGCCTTCACCCCGCCGATGTCGATGATGGCGGCGCCCTCGGCCACCGCCTGCTCGACCCGGGCGAGCGCCGGCTCGTCGCGGAAGGTGGCGCCCCGGTCGTAGAAGGAGTCCGGGGTCCGGTTCACGATCGCCATGATCACCGGCTCGTGCGCGCCGAATTCACGCCGTCCCAAGCGCAGCATCCCGTGTCTCCTCCTCGCGATCGGTCGCCTGCGACCTTAGCCGCCGGCGGCGCATGGCACGATCGGCACCGTTGGGTTTTCGCTCCCGGTGGAGAGGCACGGTCGTGTTCTGGTTTCTGGCTGTAGCGATGGTCGTGGTGGTTGCCGCGGTCACTCTGGCCGTGATCGGCGGCGGGGAGAACGAGGTACTGCCCGAGGCGCCGCCCGAGCACACGGTCGACCAGCTGCCGCTGACCCGGCCCGTCGGCCGCGCCGACATCGACGCCCTGCGGCTGCCCCTGGCCCCGCGGGGCTACCGGATGGCGGAGGTCGACGACGTGCTGGGCAGGCTCGGCGCGGAGCTGGCCGAGCGGGACGCGCGGATCGCCGAACTGGAGGCGGCGCTGGCCGGCACCCGTACGCAGCGCCACGGCGCGCCCGGCGCGCCCCTCGCGCCCGAGGACGAGCCGGACGACGTGCCCGGCGAGGAGCGGGACCGGTGACCGGCGGGACCGTACCCGGACCGGACGGGGAGCCGCGCTGCCCGTGGGGCGTGTCCACCGAGGACTACCTCCGGTACCACGACGAGGAGTGGGGCCGCCCCGTCCACGGCGACGACGCCCTGTTCGAACGGCTCTGCCTGGAGGCCTTCCAGTCGGGCCTGTCGTGGCTCACGATCCTCCGCCGCCGCGAGGGCTTCCGCCGGGCGTTCGCCGGCTTCCGGATCGCTGCGGTCGCGGAGTTCACCGACGCCGACCGGAGCAGGCTGCTGGCGGACACCGGGATCATCCGCAACCGCGCCAAGATCGACGCGTCCCTCGACAACGCGCGCGTCCTGGCCGGCTGGGCGCCCGGCGAGCTGGACGCCCTCATCTGGTCGCACGCCCCGGACCCCGCCACCCGCCCGGTGCCCCGCACGCTCGCCGACGTCCCGGCCGTCACGCCCGAGTCGGCGTCCCTGGCCAAGGCCCTCAAGAAGCAGGGCATCCGCTTCGTCGGCCCGACCACGGCGTACGCCCTGATGCAGGCCTGCGGCCTGGTCGACGACCACCTGGCCGACTGCGTCGCCCGCGGCTGACCGGCTGACCCGCTCCCGCCCGGCGGGCTCCCCCCGCGCTGCGGGCGGGGAGCCCGGGAACAGCGGCCCCGCCCCGCCCCGAGCCTCAGCGGCCGAGGTACTCCGGCTTCTCCTTGGCCAGGAAGGCCTGGACCGCGATGCCGTGGTCCTCCGACGCGCCGGCCCGCGTCTGGAGCTCGTCCTCCTTCTCCAGCGCCTCGTCCAGCGTGTGCGACGCCCCGTACGCCAGGGACTCCTTCAGCGCCGCGTACGCCAGGGTCGGGCCCTCGGCGAGGGCGCGGGCCACGGACTCCGCCTCGGCCGCGAGGTCGGCCGCCGGGACCAGCCGGCTCGCGATGCCCAGCTCGTACGCCTCCTGCGCCGGGATCGAGCGCGGGAAGAACAGCAGGTCCGCCGCCCGGCCGGGGCCCACCACGCGGGGCAGCGTCCACGAGACGCCCGAGTCGGCGGTCAGCGCCACCCCCGCGAAGGAGGTGTTGAACGACGCCGTGTCGGCCACCACCCGGTAGTCCGCCGCCAGCGCGAAGCCGAGGCCCGCCCCGGCCGCCACCCCGTTCACCCCCGCGACCACCGGCTTCGGCATCCCGGCGATGGCCCGGACGATCGGGTTGTAGTGCTCCCGCACGGTGCTCATCGTGTGCTCGGTGCCGATCAGCGCGACGTGCTCCCGGAGGTCCTGGCCCACGCAGAACGCCCGGCCCGTCGCGGTCAGCAGCACCGCGCGCACCGCGTCGTCCTCCTCCGCCGCCCGCAGCGAGTCCCTCAGGGCGATCTTCGCCTGGGTGTTCATCGCGTTCATGGCGTCGGGCCGGTTGATGGTGATCGTGGCGAGTCCGTCGACCACCTCGTACAGCACGGTGTCGGCCATGGCAGGGTCCCCTTTGCGGCTACGGCGATGATGTCCCGCCCAGCATGGCGGAGATCATCGCGCCGGGACATGTGACCTGCGTCAAAGAATGTTCGGCCCCGCCGCCGTGTGCGGCGGCGAAGTATCGCAGGCGTATCGCCGAAATAGACGGTTTTGCGAGAGCGCGTTGCGCAAGCGATGCCTGCTGATGTTGGTCATCGGGTCCTGCCATGCGGGATAATGACCTGGAAGCAATGTGTTCGATGCCGGTGATGCGTGCCCATGCCAGAGGGCCGTCGGCGACGATGAGCTGGTTTCAGGAAGGGGAACGAGCATGGCGGCCATGAAGCCGCGGACGGGCGACGGCCCGCTCGAGGTGACAAAGGAGGGGCGGGGCATCGTCATGCGCGTTCCGCTCGAAGGCGGCGGTCGGCTTGTCGTCGAGCTGACTCCGGACGAGGCCGACGCGCTCGGCGACGCACTCAAGAAGGTCGTCGGCTGACGCGGAACGCCCCCTGTTTTTCCGGAAGCCCCGGCACGGTACGCGGTGACGCGCGACCCGGCCGGGGCTCTCGTACGTCACCGGTCAGCCCCGGCGCACCGCGCACAGCAGCCCGTCGCCCACCGGCAGCAGCGTCGGCAGCAGCTCCTGGCTCTCCCGGACGGTCCTCAGCAGCTCCCGCACCCTGAGCACCTCGGCGGGCTGGGCCGCCGAGTCCACCGTACGGCCGTCCGCGAAGACGCCCTCGAAACAGACCAGACCACCCGGGCGCAGCAGGCGCAACGATTCAGCGAGATAGTCCAGGCACTCCAGGCGGTCGCCGTCGCAGAAGACCAGGTCGTACCCGCCGTCCGCGAGCCGCGGCAGGACGTCGAGGGCGCGGCCGGGGATGAAACGGGCCCGGTTCCCGGCGAAGCCGGCCGCCCGGAACGCCTGCTTGGCGAACTGCTGCCGCTCCGGTTCGAGGTCCACCGTGGTCAGGACGCCGTCGGGGCGCATCCCCTCCAGCAGGTAGATGCCGGAGACCCCCGTGCCGGTGCCGATCTCCGCGACCGCCTTGGCGTCCGCCGTGGCCGCCAGCAGACGCAGCGCGGCGCCGGTGCCTGGCGACACCGAGGGCAGCCCCGCGTCCCGGGCCCGGTCACGGGCCCAGCGCAGCGCGTCGTCCTCGGCGACAAAGGCGTCGGCGAACGCCCAGCTCGTCTGCCGGTTGGCGGTAATGACCCTCTCCTGTCCCCGTAGTTGGCGCAACGGTGACTGTAGCCGTTCGGGCCCGGGAACCCGCAGATGGGACCGCGCGTTGTGAAGGGGTGGGGGGAGCACATGGATCAAGAGCCGAAGACGGTCCCAAATCCACGTAAAGATTCTTATCCGGAGCTAACGGGCGAGGTGGCTATGGTAGGGGCTCCACTGGACACCACCAGAGCCGATAGGGGAGGTGCGGCTGCGCCTGTGGATCGGGGAGGGGTGCTGCGGCGCCTTCTCAGGTCGGCGGGTGAGCCGAAATCCGTGACCGACACCGCTGACCGTCCCATGCCCGCCGACTTCGCACCCACCACCGCGACCTTCGCATCGGATGCGGAACCGCAGGCGTGGACTCCTCCCTCCTGGGAGGAGATCGTCAGCACGCACAGTGGCAGGGTCTACCGTCTCGCCTACCGGCTGACCGGCAATCAGCACGACGCCGAGGACCTCACCCAGGAGGTCTTCGTCCGTGTCTTCCGGTCGCTGTCCACGTACACGCCCGGCACCTTCGAGGGCTGGCTGCACCGCATCACCACCAACCTCTTCCTGGACATGGTGCGCCGCAAGCAGCGCATCCGGTTCGACGCGCTCGGCGACGACGCGGCGGAGCGGCTGCCCAGCCGCGAGCCGTCCCCGCAGCAGGTCTTCCACGACACGCACTTCGACGCCGACGTGCAGCAGGCTCTGGACACCCTGGCGCCCGAGTTCCGTGCCGCGGTGGTGCTCTGCGACATCGAGGGGCTGTCGTACGAGGAGATCGCCGCGACCCTCGGCGTGAAGCTCGGCACCGTCCGCAGCCGTATCCACCGCGGCCGCTCCCACCTGCGCAAGGCACTCAAGCACCGGTCGCCCGAGGCCCGCGCCGAGCAGCGCACCTTCGTGGCCGTGGGCGGGGAGGGCGGACCCGCGTGAGTGGCACGAGTCCGACCCCCGCGGAACAGCATCTGGGGGACCGCCTCGCCGCGCTCGTCGACGGCGAGCTGGGCCACGACGCCCGCGAGCGGGTCCTGGCCCATCTGGCGACCTGTCCCAAGTGCAAGGCCGAGGCCGACGCACAGCGCAGGCTCAAGAGCGTCTTCGCCCAGGCCGCCCCACCGCCCCCCTCCGAGGGGCTCCTCGCCCGCCTCCAGGGGTTGCCCGGGGGTGCTCCGGGCGACGACGACCGGGGCGGACCCTTCGGCGGCGAGCGCGCCCTCGGAATGAGACCCGGCACCTTCGGCTACGCCGGGGGACCGGACGCGGGCTTCCGCATCCACGAAGTGGGCCGCCAGGAGGCGGAGCGCTCCCCCTGGCGCGGCCGGAGGTTCGCGTTCGCGGCCGCCAGCGCCGTGTCGTTCGCGGCGATCGCCCTGGGCGGTGCGCTGCCGACGGTCGCCACGGTGGACGCCCGCGGTGACGGCACGGGCAACAGCGTCACCCCGATGCGGTCGTCCGGCCAGACCCAGGGCGCCGGCACCGGCAGCGGTGACAACAGCCGCCGCCGCGGTGGCGGCCACGCACCGGTCCGGCTGACCGAGCGGCCGGCCGCACCGCTGGCCGCCGTGCCGCTGCACGCGGTGCGGCGCCCGGGTGTCCATCCCCTTCTGCCGGCCTCGCCCCCCGGTGCGGTGAGCGCGCTGAACGCCACACCACCCGCACCGCTGATACGCCCGGTCGGCCCCGGTGCGGACGCCACCCCGTCCCCCAGCTCGCTGCCGCTGCCCGCGGGCCGCTGACCGGAGCCCCCTGCACGGGGGCGGCCGGACCTGGTTGAATCCTGCTCAGTGGCGTCCCGAGGGGGCGCGGGACGGGCACGCAGCGGGGAGAACATGGACGACGGGAAGCCCACGGGGCCCAAGCCGAAGTGGTGGAGCCGCCCGGCGCGGCAGCACATGGTGGCGGAGGCGGGCGGCCCCGAGGGCGGCGCCCCGCGGACGGCCCCGCCCGTCCCCGGGCCCGGCCCCGCGCAGGACCCCGGCCCCGCCGCGAAGGCGGTCGCGCCCGCGTCCCGCCCGCAGCCGCTGCACCAGCCCGACGAGTACCGCACCCCGCCCTACGGCGAGCCGGGCCCGTGGGCGCCCGCACCGCCCGTCCAGCGGCCCATGGCGACGCCGGCGCACGGCACCGCCGTCCCGCCCGCCCCCGGCACCCCCGGCCCGGGCACCCCGCCCGGGCACCCGGGACACCCCGGGCCCCCGGCGACCGCCCAGCAGCCCGGCGTCCCGCCGCAGGCCGGGCCCCCGCACCCCACCGGTCCGCACACCACCGCCCAGCAGCCCGGCGTCCCGCAGGCCGGGCACCCGCAGCCGCCCACCGCCCAGCACCCCGGCCTTCCGCAGCCGCCCGCTCCTGCGGGGCCGCGCCAGGAGCACCCCGGCGCCCCGCAGCCCTCGCAGTGGCTCCAGTACGACCCGTGGAGCACCCCCGGCGGGCCGCACCAGCCGCTGCTCCACCCCGGCGGCCCCCTGCCGCACGCGCCGCGCAAGGGGCGGCGGCGCGGCCTCGCCGCCGTCGCCGCGCTGCTGTTCGCCGGGCTCACCGGCGTGCTCGGCGGCGGTGTCGGCGCGTACGTCGAGCGGCACGGCGGGCTCACCACCGTCGAGCTGCCGCAGGCCGGGCCGGAGGACGGCGACCGGGCGCCGGACAGCGTCGCCGGCATCGCGGCCAGCGCCCTGCCCGGTGTCGTCACCCTCCATGTGAGCGGCGGCGGCGAGCAGGGCACCGGCACCGGCTTCGTCCTCGACGAGCGGGGGCACATCCTCACCAACCACCACGTCGTCGACCCGGCCGGCACCTCGGGCGACATCACCGTCACCTTCAGCGGCGGCGAGACGGCCGCGGCCGAGCTGGTCGGCAAGGACAGCGGCTACGACCTCGCCGTCGTCCGGGTGAAGGGCGTCTCCAACCTCAAGCCGCTGCCGCTCGGCAACTCGGACAACGTCCGCGTCGGGGACCCGGTCGTCGCCATCGGCGCCCCCTTCGACCTCCAGAACACCGTGACCTCCGGCATCATCAGCGCCAAGGAGCGGCCCATCACCGCGGGCGGGGAGAAGGGCGACGGCAGCGACATCAGCTACGTCGACGCCCTCCAGACCGACGCTCCGATAAACCCCGGCAATTCGGGCGGACCGCTGCTCGATTCCAAGGCCCGGGTCATCGGCATCAACAGCGCCATCCGCGCCGCCGACAGCGGCTCGGGGCCCGACGGCGGCCAGGCCGGCTCGATAGGACTCGGCTTCGCCATCCCCGTCAACCAGGGCAAGCGCGTCGCCGAGGAGCTGATCAACACGGGCAAGGCCGACCACCCGGTGATCGGGGTGAGCCTCGACATGAAGTACACCGGCGACGGCGCCCGGGTCGGTGAGAAGGCCCAGGACGGCGGCGCCTCCGTCAGCCCCGGCGGCCCGGCCGCCAAGGCGGGCATCCGGCCCGGCGACGTGATCACCAAGGTCGACGGCCAGCGCGTGCACAGCGGCGAGGAGCTGATCGTCAAGATCCGCGCCCACCGCCCCGGCGACCGGCTCCGGCTCACCCTGGAGCGCGGCGGCCGGGAGGAGACCAAGACGCTGACGCTCGGTTCGTCGGCGGGCGGCTGACCGTCCACCGCGCGGCCACCCCGCCGTCGCCGCGAGGTACCGCCGCGACAGCCGGGCCAGGTACCGTGGTACGGGCCCCGGGCCCGGACGGCCCCACGGACCGCGCACCATGGACCGAGGGCCGGACCCTGTGAAGGAGCAGCAAGGTGTTCAATGACATAGGCGCACTCGAGCTCGTGGTGCTCGTGGTCCTTGCCGTGCTCGTCTTCGGCCCCGACAAGCTGCCGAAGGTCATCCAGGACGTCTCCGGCTTCATCCGCAAGATCCGTGACTTCTCCGAGAACGCGAAGCACGACATCCGCAGCGAACTGGGTCCGGAGTTCAAGGACTTCGAGTTCGAGGACCTGAACCCCAAGACGTTCATCCGCAAGCAGCTGACGGAGAACGAGGACCTCAAGGAGATCCGCAGCAGCTTCGATCTCAAGAAGGAGATCAACGACGTCGCCGACGCCGTCAACGGCCACGAGCCCGACGCGTCCGTCCCGGCCGGGGTCGGTGGCGCCGCCTCCCGCGCCGAGGGCCCCGGGGGCGGCACGGACCTGCTGAAGAAGGGCGACAGGCCCGACCAGGCCGACCGCCCGCCGTTCGACGCCGACGCCACCTGAACCCCTCCCTCGGCGCTCTTGCCGGGAAGAGGCCCCGTGAGGTGGCTATCCTCTCCATCTGTCCGGTTGCGTCGGCGCCCGTCGGGGCGCGCGGCACCGGACCTCATGGAACGAGGAGGCGGCCGGGCAGATGGAGACGACGAGTCGAGTAGGGGCGCAGGGTGCCGCACCCGGCACCGCACCGGCGTCCGCGGCGGACACGCCCGAGGGGGTGCCCGCGACCCGGCGTACGGTCGACGGTTATCTGCGTGCGTCGTTCCCCTGGTACGGGCTGGACGAGGCGTTCACCGGGCCCCGCTGGCTGATGCAGGTCGGCACGTCCGCCGACGGCACGGTGCAGCACGGCTCGATCGGCCACGGTGACGAGCCGTCGATACGGCCGGACCGCCTCGACCCCGCGGGGGCCGAGAAGGAGCGGTACGCGGTCGTCGTGACCGTCGCCGCGAGCCCCGTGCGCCGCAGCGGCGACGGTACGGGGGTGCTGGACGCCACCAGCGTGTCGTCCGCCGCCTGGCTGGCCGGTTCGGGGCTCCTGGCCTACACCTGGCCGCCGCAGCTGGACCACGCGCTGCGGGACGACTGGCTCGACCAGCAGACCGAGGCCGCCTTCGAGCTCGCCGACGAGCTCGGCGGGCCGGAGTGGTCGACGCTCTCCCTGCCGGTGGACGGCGTCCCGACGCCGTTCCACTACCGGGAGTCCGAGTACGGCTGGGTACTGGCCGGCACGACGCCCGGCGGGGCCCATCTGGGTGCGTACGGACGGGGGATGAGCGCGTACGGCCTCGGCTTCGCGGTCGTGCGGGACATCACCGCCTACGCGTAGCGGCGGACGTGTGGAGGGGCACCGCTCGGCGAGCGGTGCCCCTCCACGGTGTCGGCGCCGGAACGGCGCCGTCAGAACTTGTTGCGCGGGGTGATCCCCAGCGACATGCCCGACAGGCCGCGCTGACGGCCGCCGAGCTTGCCCGCGATGGAGCGCAGCGCCGCGCCCGCCGGCGAGTCGGGGTCGGACAGGACGACCGGCCGGCCCTCGTCGCCGCCCTCGCGCAGCCGTACGTCGATCGGGATGGAGCCCAGCACCGGGACGCTGGCGCCGGTCGTCTTCGTCAGGCCGTCGGCGACCTTCTGGCCGCCGCCGGTGCCGAACACGTCGACCATCTCGTCGCAGTGCGGGCAGGGCAGGCCCGACATGTTCTCGACGACGCCCACGATCTTCTGGTGGGTCTGCACCGCGATGGAACCGGCGCGCTCGGCCACCTC
Organism: Streptomyces noursei; assembly: GCF_001646665.1. Lineage (GTDB taxonomy): Bacteria > Actinomycetota > Actinomycetes > Streptomycetales > Streptomycetaceae > Streptomyces > Streptomyces lavendulocolor. Next base: position 28,170 of record NZ_LWBU01000090.1, read on the forward strand.
GGCCGCCGCCTGCTGCGGCGTGGTGACGACCAGGATCTCGGCGTTCGGCACGAGCTGCGCGACGGAGATCGCGATGTCGCCGGTGCCCGGCGGCAGGTCCATCAGCAGGACGTCCAGGTCGCCCCAGTACACGTCCGCGAGAAACTGCTGGAGCGCGCGGTGCAGCATGGGGCCGCGCCACACGACCGGGGCGTTGCCGGGGGTGAACATGCCGATGGAGATGACCTTCACGCCGTTCGCCGACGGCGGCATGATCATGTTCTCGACCTGGGTCGGACGGCCGTCGGCGCCCAGCATGCGCGGCACGCTGTGGCCGTAGATGTCGGCGTCCACGACACCGACCTTCAGGCCGTCGGCGGCCATCGCCGCCGCCAGGTTCACGGTGACGGACGACTTGCCGACGCCGCCCTTGCCGGACGCCACGGCGTACACCCGGGTCAGCGAGCCGGGCTTGGCGAACGGCACCTCGCGCTCGGCGGTGGTGCCGCGCAGCGCGGCGGCCAGTTCCTTGCGCTGCTCGTCGCTCATCACGTCGAGCGTCACGTCGACGCCGGTGACGCCCTCCACGCGGGAGACCGCCTCGGTCACGCGCGTGATGATCGTCTCGCGCATGGGGCAGCCGGAGACCGTGAGGTAGACGGTGACGGCGACCGCCCCGTCCGCACCGATCTCCACCGACTTGACCATGCCGAGCTCAGTGATCGGTCGGTTGATCTCGGGATCGTTCACCGTCGCCAGTGCTTCGCGCACCGCGTCTTCCGTAACCATACGGAGATGGTACGGCGCCGGACCCGGCCACCGGAAAGCCCTGTCAGCGGTCGGATTCGTCACTCCCGCGGGACGCCCCGGGCGGGAATAGATCCCGCCGCTCGTGCAGCTCCCGCACCAGGTCCTCCAGCTCGGACCGGATCCAGTCGCGGGTGGCGACCTCGCCGAGGCCCATCCGCAGGGCCGCGATCTCCCTCGTCAGGTACTCGGTGTCGGCGATGGACCGCTCGTTCTGCTTGCGGTCCTGCTCCAGGTTGACCCGGTCCCGGTCGGCCTGCCGGTTCTGCGCCAGCAGGATCAGCGGGGCCGCGTAGGAGGCCTGGAGCGACAGGGCGAGGGTCAGGAAGATGAAGGGGTACTCGTCCCAGCGCAGCTCGTCGGGCGCCGAGATGTTCCACACCACCCAGACAACGACGATCACCGTCATCCAGACGAGGAACCGGCCCGTGCCGATGAAGCGGGCGACCCTTTCCGAGAGCCGCCCGAACGCCTCCGGGTCGTAGGCGGGCAGCAGCTTGGGCCGCCGGATGCGCGGCTGGTCCAGCCGGATGCGGGACACGGGCGGCTCGCCGGGACGCTCAGGCGCCATGCGCGGCCTCGCTCTCGCCGTCCGGCTCGAACTCCGTCTCCCGCCAGTCCTCGGGCAGCAGGTGGTCGAGGACGTCGTCGACGGTGACCGCGCCGAGCAGCGAACCGCTCTCGTCGACCACCGGGGCGGCGACCAGGTTGTAGGCGGCCAGGTAGCTCGTCACCGAGGGCAGCGGGGTGTCCGGGGCGAGCGGCGCCAGGTCGGTGTCCGCGATCGCCGAGACCAGGGTGAAGGGCGGGTCGCGCAGCAGCCGCTGGAAGTGCACCGTCCCCAGGTACTTGCCGGTCGGCGTCTCGTCCGGCGCCCGGCACACGTACACCTGGGCGGCCAGGGCGGGGGAGAGGTCCTGCTGGCGCACCCGGGCCAGCGCGTCGGCGACCGTCGCGTCGGGGCGCAGCACGATCGGCTCGGTCGTCATCAGGCCGCCCGCCGTACGCTCCTCGTACGACATCAGCCGGCGTACGTCGGCGGCGTCGTCGGGGCGCATCAGCGTCAGCAGCCGCTCCTTGTCCTCCTCGGGCAGCTCCGACAGCAGGTCGGCGGCGTCGTCCGGGTCCATGGCCTCCAGGACGTCGGCGGCCCGCTCCTCCTTGAGCTTGCCGAGGATCTCGATCTGGTCGTCCTCGGGCAGCTCCTCCAGCACGTCGGCGAGCCGGTCGTCGTCGAGGGCCGCGGCGACCTCGGCACGCCGTTTGGGGGTCAGGTGGTGCAGGACGTTGGCGAGGTCGGCCGGGCGCATCCGCTCGAAGGTGGCGACCAGGCTCTCGGCGCCCTGCCCCACCTCCTCCAGCGAGAAACCGGTGACGGCCGACCACTCGACGGTGAGCGTCTCGCCCTTGCGGCGCAGTGCCCCGCCGCCGCCCCGGCGGACGAAGACCTTGTCGATCTCCCAGTCGCGGCGGGCCGGGAGCTGCTGGATGGCGACGTCGAGGACGGTCACCTCCGCGCCGTCCTCGACCAGCCGGACGCGGCGGTCGAGCAGCTCACCGAGGACCAGGCGCTCGGTGGGGCGCTGCTCGAAGCGGCGCACGTTGAGCACCCCGGTGGTGATGACCTGGCCGGACTCCACACCGGTGACCCGGGTCATGGGCAGGAAGATCCGGCGGCGCCCGATCACCTCCACCACCAGGCCGAGCAGCCGGGGCGGGCGGCGGCCGACGCGCAGCATCGCGACCAGGTCGCGCACCCGGCCGACCTGGTCGCCGTTGGGGTCGAAGACCGGGATGCCGGCGAGGTGCGAGACGAAGATCCGGGAAGCGCCTGCCGCCATGCCGCACACCTCCTCGTCTGCCGGGACAGTCTTGCTTTGTGCCGGTTCAGGCTAGCCCGTCCCGGTGCGGGTCGCCCAGGCAGGGCGTCCGTACGGCTCTCTGCCGGCGGTCGTATACGGCACCGGTACGCTGCCGTCTGCCAACCCCCCACGGTTTGATGAGAGGCAGTGCGCTGGTGACCTTTCTCGCCCCGGCTTCGCGCGCCCGCCGGGCCGCTCTCCCCGTCGCCCTGTGCGCCGGACTGACCGCGGTGCTCACCGCCTGCGGAGAGGAACCGCCGCCCGATCCGGACGCCGGCACGAACGGGGTGGGCAAGCTGTCCGCCACCGCGATCGAGTCGAAGGCGCGGGCCGCGGCGGGCCGGGCGACGGCGGTACGCCTGTCGGGGACGCTGGTCAGCAAGGGCGGCACGTACGAGCTGAACATGCGGCTGAGCCGGACCGGCGCGGCGGGGTCGGTGGTCACCCGGACGTCCACCTTCGAGCTGCTGCGGGTCGAGGACGCGCTGTACCTCAAGGCGGACGCGGACTTCTGGGCGAGCGCGACGGACGCGGAGGACGGCGGGCAGGGCGACTCCGGGTCGGAGGACCCGGAGGGCGAGGGCGACTCCGGGCCGGGGGACTCCGGGACCGGGGCGGCGGACAAGCTCGACGACAAGTACGTGAAGGTGCCCGAGGACGATCCGTCCTACAAGCAGCTGCGCGGCTTCACGGAGATGAACGTCCTGCTCGGAGGGCTGCTGGAACTGCACGGCGACGTCAACAAGGGCGACCGCTCCAAGATCGGCGGCATCCGCACGATCAAGGTCGCGGGCGGCCCCAAGGGCGAGGGCGGCACCCTCGACGTCTCCCTGGAGGGCACGCCCTATCCGCTCCAGTTCGCCCGGGGCGGCGGGGCGGGCGTGGTCGTCCTCTCGGACTGGAACAAGGCCTTCCCGCTGACGGCCCCGTCCAAGGAGGAGACGCTGGACTACGGGCGCCAGCTGCCCCGTACCAGCGACTGACGGCCCACCACCGCCCGGCGGACCGCTTCCGCCGGGCCCGGCGGGAGGGCAACGCCCGGCGGAGCGCGCGGTCAGCGCTTGCGGCGCTTCAGGAGCAGCCGGGGGAGCGCCGCCGGGACCGGGTTGCGGGTGGTGGCCGGCGTGGGGAGCGGGGGCGCGGCCAGGGAGCCGTCCGGGTGGGCGGTCGCCACGTCCCGCGGGGTGAGCCGCAGCACCCGGCACTCGCGCGCCCAGCGCTCGGTCATCGTCTCGGCGTCCGGGGCGTTCAGCCGCTTGCCCTTCAGCTCCGCGACCGCCGCCTCCCACGGCTCCGAGCCGGCCGCCAGTTCCGAGACGGCGGCCGTCCAGGCGACGACGCGGCCGCCCTTGTCCTTGCTGCGCACCGTCACCTCGGCGGCGGAGCCGTCCGCGAGCCCCGGCAGCGGCTGCTCGCCGGGGCCGTCACCGACGACGTGCGCCGCGCCGTCGACCCACACGTGCCACAGCGCGCGGGCCGGGCCCTCGCCCCGTACCCAGATCAGGCCGGACTTCTTGGTGGCCTCCTCGACGAGGGCCCGGTCGAGCAGTGCGTCAGTCATGACCCGCAGCTTAGCCAGTCGGGCTACAGCCAGCCGTTGCGCTTCAGGGTGCGGTGGATGGCGAAGCAGATGCCGATGATCCCGGTGAGGACCATGGGGTAGCCGTACTTCCAGTGCAGCTCCGGCATGTGGTCGAAGTTCATGCCGTACACCCCGCAGACCGCGGTGGGCACGGCCACGATCGCCGCCCACGAGGTGATCTTGCGCATGTCCTCGTTCTGCGCCACCGTCGCCTGCGCCAGGTTCGCCTGGAGGATGGAGTTCAGCAGTTCGTCGAAGCCGATGACCTGCTCCTGGACCCGCGCCAGGTGGTCGGCGACGTCCCGGAAGTACTTCTGGATGTCCGGGTCCACCAGCCGCATGGGCCGCTCGCTCAGCAGCTGCATCGGCCGCAGCAGCGGCGACACCGCCCGCTTGAACTCCAGTACCTCGCGCTTGAGCTGGTAGATGCGCCCGGTGTCGGTGCCGCGCGTGGAGCCCTTGGTGGGCGGCGAGAAGACGTCGATCTCGATCTGGTCGATGTCGATCTGCACCGCGTCGGCGACCGCGATGTAGCCGTCCACCACGTGGTCGGCGATCGCGTGCAGCACCGCCGAGGGGCCCTTGCCCAGCAGCTCCGGCTCACCCTCCATGCGGTGGCGCAGGTTGCGCAGCGAACCCTGCCCGCCGTGCCGGACGGTGATGACGAAGTCCCGGCCGGTGAAGCACATCACCTCACCGGTCTCCACGACCTCGCTGGTGGCGGTCAGCTCGGCGTGGTCGACGTAGTGGATGGTCTTGAAGACGGTGAACAGCGTGTCGTCGTACCGCTCCAGCTTCGGCCGCTGGTGGGCGTGGACCGCGTCCTCCACGGCCAGCGGGTGGAGCCCGAACTCCGCGGCGATACCGGCGAATTCGGCCTCCGTCGGCTCGTGCAGGCCGATCCAGGCGAAGCCGCCGCCCTCCCGTACCTGCCGCATCGCCTCGCGCGGCGTGAGGCAGGCGTCGCTGGCGTCGTCCTTCAGCCGGCGGCCGTCGCGGTAGACGGCGCAGTCCACCACGGCGGTGGAGGTGGAGGGGTCCCGGGTCGCGTCGTACGAGTTGTACGTGTTGTAGGGGGCACTGCTCTTGCGCAGGGACGGGCGGACCGCTGCGCGCAGGTCACGGATCATCGACATGGCTGGCTCCTTCACGGAGAGGCCGTCGCGGGGCGTGGCACAGCCCGGAATGAGGACGTGGCGTTCCTTACGTCCGCAAAGCGGGCGGCACCGCGGGATCGCGGTGACGGCGTTCGCTACAGACAGGCAAAACGGTGTGCTCTTCCGTCGTGCGAATGGCCGTGACCTCACTTCGACGCTCCACGTGGACGAGCGCGAGCGGGCGGCTGAGATGCCTCTCAGGTCACAGAGAAAAGCCGCGGGCGGAAGAGCGGTTGGTACTGCACGGTCGACTTCGATCCACCGCAGCCCCACCTCCTCCGGCCGGTCCCCCGTAAGGGATGACGTGTTGTCGGGACGGGGGAGCGACTCCCCGGCTTCAGCCCGGAGTCCTCCCGGCGTGCTGTCCCGACCAGCAGACGGCCAACACTATCAGCCGACCGGGAGTCAATCCCTTACTTTGCCCGTTCGATACGCGCTCTATGCTCCCCGCATGGGAGAAGTTCTTGCTCTGGTCGAGGCCCGGTTGCGTACCGCCCTCGGTGAACCGGACGCGCGCGCCGCGGTGACCTTCCTGGGCACCGACCGCATCGAGGTCCTCCGCTTCCCGGACGCCGCTCTCGGCCTGGTGAGGTACGCCACCCTCGGCATGTCGGCCCAGCCGATGACCGACCCGACCGCCGCGCTCGCCGACCCGGTGAAGGGCCCGCGCGCGGAGCTCCTGCTGTCGGTACGGGCGGGGCTCGCCGACACCGACAAGGCGCTGCGGCCGCTGGCCGTGCTCGCCGCCTCGCCGCAGGTCGAGGGCGTGGTCGTGGCGCCGGGCGCGTCCCTGGACACCGGCGAACCCCTGTGGCCCGGGGCGCCGTTCACCTCGGTGCTGGTCGCGGAGGCGGGCGGTCTGGTCGAGGACCTGGACCTGGACGCGCCGATGGACCCGGTGCGGTTCCTGCCGCTGCTGCCGATGACGCCCAACGAGGCGGCGTGGAAGCGGGTGCACGGCGCGCAGGCGCTCCAGGAGCGGTGGCTGGCGGCGGGCACGGACCTGCGGGACCCGCTGCGCGGGTCGGTGGACCTCGGCTGACGGCGAGGGCGCCCCGGCCCGCCGGCGAGGCTCATCGGTGTACGGGGCATCCGGTTCCGCGGCGGAGAACGGCACACCGGAGGGGTGATCGTCCTTGACGGGGCGACGGCCGGGGAGGACCGTGGAACCCTATGAGGGGCGAACCCAGTTGCCCGAAGTGTGGAGGCCGGGTCAGGGCGCCGGGTCTCTTTTCCGACTCGTGGCAGTGCGACGTGCACGGCGCCGTGCACCCGCTGCAGCCCGTGATCCCGCCCAGCGTCGAGGCGCTCGGCGTCGTCACGCACCGGTCCCAGGTGCCCGTCTGGATGCCCTGGCCGCTGCCCGTGGGCTGGCTGTTCACCGGTGTCGCGTACGCCGGTGACGACCGCAGCGGCGGCCGGGCGGCCGTCGTCGCCTGCTCGGGCCCCGCACCGCTCGGCGGCGTGGGCGAGCTGCTGCTGATCGCCGAGGAGCCCGGCGTCGGCCTCGGCGCGCGGTACGCCGGGATCGACGGCGTCGATCCCGGGCCGCACATGTGCACCGGCACCCGCCCGCAGTCCAAGGTCCTCGCCGCCGGCCGCCCCACCCCGCTGTGGCACGTCGGGGACGTCCCCGAGGACCGGGCGGTCTTCGCGGGCGAGGCCAGGGGACTGTGGCTGTGGGCCGTCGTCTGGCCCGAGAAGTCGGGCCTGCTGATGTACGACGAGCTGGTCCTGACCGACCTGCGGGAGGCCGGCTCGGAGGTGGAGCTGCTGCCGTGCGGCGCGCTGAGCCCCAGGCTGCTGGACTGACCGGCGGGAGCCCCGGCGGAACGCCGGTATCCTTCTAGGCGTCCCCCGTCCGTCCCGAGCCCCGGAGTCCCGCGTCGTGCGCATCGACCTGCACACCCACTCCACGGCTTCCGACGGTACGGACACCCCCGCCGAGCTGGTGCGCGCCGCCGCGGCGGCCGGGCTCGACGTCGTCGCGCTGACCGACCACGACACCACCCGCGGCCACGCCGAGGCGGTGGCCGCGCTGGCGGGCCTCGACCGCGGGATGACACTGGTCACAGGCGCCGAGCTGTCCTGCCGGATCGACGGCGTCGGCATGCACATGCTCGCGTACCTCTTCGACCCGGACGAGCCCGAGCTGGCCCGGGAGCGCGAGCTGGTGCGCGACGACCGCGTCCCGCGCGCCCAGGGCATGGTCGCCCGGCTGCGCGAGCTGGGCGTCCCCGTCACCTGGGAGCGCGTCGCCGCCATCGCCGGCGACGGTTCCGTCGGGCGGCCGCACATCGCCGAGGCGCTCGTCGAGCTGGGCGTCGTGCCCACCGTCTCCGACGCCTTCACCCCCCAGTGGCTCGCCGACGGCGGCCGGGCCTACGTCGAGAAGCGCGAGCTCGACCCGTTCACCGCCGTCCGGCTGGTCAAGGCGGCCGGCGGCGTCACCGTCTTCGCGCACCCCGGCGCCTCCAAGCGCGGCCGCACGGTGCCCGAGCAGGTCATCGCCGAGCTGGCCGCCTGCGGCCTGGACGGCATCGAGGTCGACCACATGGACCACGACGAGCCGACGCGCGCCCGGCTGCGCGGGCTCGCCGCCGAGCTGGGCCTGCTGACCACCGGCTCCAGCGACTATCACGGCACCCGCAAGACCTGCCGCCTCGGCGACTTCACCACCGACCCCGAGATCTACGGGGAGATCACGCGCCGCGCGACCGGCGCGTTCCCGGTGCCGGGCACCGGCGGACGGCGGGCGTAACCCCGCATCCCGGCACTTTTCTCTGTACGACCCTCTCCCCGCAAGGCCTCACCGTGTTCGACGTCGCCGTCTTCGGCTCCCTGTTCCTCACCCTTTTTGTCATCATGGATCCCCCCGGGATCACCCCGATCTTCCTCGCCCTGACCTCCGGCCGGGCCACCAAGGTGCAGCGCCGGATGGCCTGGCAGGCCGTCGCCGTCGCCTTCGGCGTGATCACCGTCTTCGGCATCCTCGGCCAGCAGATCCTCGCCTACCTGCACGTCTCCGTCCCCGCGCTGATGATCGCCGGCGGACTGCTCCTGCTGCTCATCGCCCTCGACCTGCTGACCGGCAAGACCGACGAGCCCAAGCAGACCAAGGACGTCAACGTCGCCCTGGTGCCGCTGGGCATGCCGCTGCTGGCCGGACCGGGCGCCATCGTCTCCGTGATCCTCGCCGTCCAGCACGCCGAGGGCGTGAGCGGCCAGGTCTCGGTCTGGGCGGCGATCGTCGCCATGCACGTCGTGCTGTGGCTGACCATGCGCTACTCGCTGCTGATCATCCGGGTCATCAAGGACGGCGGTGTGGTCCTGGTGACCCGCCTCGCCGGAATGATGCTGTCGGCGATCGCCGTGCAGCAGATCATCAACGGCGTCACCCAGGTCATCCAGGGGGCGTGAGCCCCGGACGCACTGCGCCCCCGTACGGATTCCGGCGCCCGTCGTGGGTCGGCCGGAGTCCGCGCGGGGGCGCGGTGTGTCGAGCGTCGTGCCGTTACGAGGCCGTGGTGACGGCCGGGCGGATCCAGATGCGCTGGCCGATCGAGGCGGCCTGCTGCACGATCCCGTTGACGGAGGCGGCGTCCACGACGGTGCGGTCCACGGGCGTGCCGTCGACGTCGTCGAGTCGCAGAATCTCGAAGCGCATGGGGCTTCTCCCTTCGTCTGAGTTGATCCTCCTGCTGGAGAACTGTGTTCGTACCGGTTCAACGGCTTGTAGGGGGCAAACATTCCCTACGCTAAAGAAAATTTTCGATCGGCTAAGTATTTGCTGGTGAGTGGTGGCGGGCACCCGCACGGCGGCGGACAATGAGCCCGGTATGAACCACGACCCCGACACCCCACACACCCCCGGCCTCGCCGATCTCGGCACCCGCCTGGAGCACACCAACGAACTCCTGCGGCGGATGCTGGCCGAGGTGGCCAAGACCCCCTCGACACACGCCATCTTCGTCGACGCCGGTTACGTCCATGCTGCGGCCGGGTTGCTGGTGGCGGGCACCGAGGACCGGCGCTCCTTCGACCTCGACGCGGAAGGGCTCATCGAGGCCTTCATCGACAAGGCCCGCACGATCTTCGCCGACAGCCGCCTGCTGCGCGTCTACTGGTACGACGGAGCCCGGCGCCGTATCCACACCTCCGAGCAGCAGGCCATCGCCGAACTCCCCGACGTCAAGGTCCGCCTCGGCAACCTCAACGCCAACAACCAGCAGAAGGGCGTGGACTCCCTCATCCGCTCCGACCTGGAGTCGCTCGCCCGCCACCGCGCCATCAGCGACGCCGCGCTGATCGGCGGCGACGAGGACCTCGTCCCGGCGGTCGAGGCGGCCCAGGGGTACGGCGCCCGTGTCCACCTGTGGGGCATCGAGGCCGCCGAGGGCCGCAACCAGGCCGAGCCGCTGCTCTGGGAGGTCGACAGCACCCGCACCTTCGACCTCGACTTCTGCCGCCCCTACGTCACGCGGCGGCCCGTCACCACGTACGAGAGCGAGGGCGAGCCGCCGCCGTCCCGCGACGAGGTGCGGCAGCTGGGCGCGCAGATCGCCGCGACCTGGCTGGGCGAGCGGGGCGCCGACGCGCTGGCCGAGCTGCTGCCCGGCCACCCCTACCTGCCCGGCCCGGTCGACCAGGACCTGCTCGTCGAGGCGGAACGCCGCCTCGGCCGGTCCCTGCGCGGGCACGCCGTGCTGCGGCGCTCCCTGCGCGACGGCTTCTGGCAGCAGCTTCAGTCGCGGCTCTGACGGTCCCAGAACCGCGCCACCGCCGCCGCCGTCTCCACCGGCCGGTCGGTGTTCGGCGAGTGCTCGGCGCCCTCCACCCGCGTCCGGTGGGCGCCCAGCCGCTGCGCCATCGCGTCCATGAGCGGCACCGGCCAGGTGTCGTCCCGGACGCCCGAGACGACGTGCACCGGCGGCCGCGGGATCACGGCCGCCAGCTCGTCGACCCGGTCCGGCTCGACGGTCAGCCGGCGCCCGGTCGCCAGCAGCTGCGCGGGGTTGTGCAGCAGCCAGCGCCGCCGCAGGTCCTCACGGTGACTGCCCCCCTCCTCCGCGTCCTCCGGCGGGTCGAGGGCGCGCATCGCCTCCCACACCTGCCCCATGGTCATCACCGCCAGCGCGTCGCTCAGCAGCTTGATCTTCTGTTGCTGGGCCGGCTCGACCTGGGCGGGACCCGACGACATCAGCGTCAGCGTGGCGAACGGCCGGGCGTCCAGCAGAACGGCCGCGCGGGCGATCTGACCGCCCAGCGAGTGCCCGAGGAGGTGGATCCCGGTACCCCCGAGAGCCGCAGCCTGGGCCAGCACGTCACGCGCCAGCTCCTCCTGGTCGTAGGCCTGCTGGTCGGCCGGGCCGGGCGTCTCGTACTGCCCGCGGCCGTCCACGGCGACGCTCCGGTAGCCGGCCGCCGCGAGCGGTTCGAGCATGGCGATGAAGTCCTCCTTGGACCCGGTGTACCCGGGCAGCAGGAGGGCTGTCCCCCTCGGCTCCGTACCGTCGGCGGGCGCCGCGTCCAGCACGGCGAAGTCACCGCGCGACGTGCGGAGCATGCGGGCACGGGCGCAGGGGGGCGGGGTGAAGGTGGGCGGACGGCTCATGGGACGAGGCTAGCGGGGACCCGCCGCGGGCGCGGAACACGGCGACGGCCCCGCCCCGGGAAGGGGAGGGGCCGTCACTCGTGTGCGGGTGCGCCGGTCGTCAGCTCTCGGGCTGGGCGGCGGCGACCGCCTTGGTGGCCCGGCGCCGGCGCGGCTTGGCCTCGGCGACGGCCTCGGTGGCGTCGGCGGTGGCCTCGGCGACCGGCTCGGCGGCCTTGCGGGTGCGGCGACGGGGCTTGGCCTCGGCGACCGGCTCGGCGGCTTCGGCCACCGGGGTGGCGGCTTCGGCGGTGGCCTCGACGGCCGGTTCGGCGGCCTTGCGGGTGCGGCGGCGCGGCTTGGTCTCGGCGACCGGCTCGGTGGCGTCGGCGGTGGCCTCGGCGACCGGTTCGGCGGCCTTGCGGGTGCGGCGACGGGGCTTGGTCTCGGCGACCGGCTCGGCGGCTTCGGCCACCGGGGCGGCGGCGTCGGCGGTGGCCTCGACGGCCGGTTCGGCGGCCTTGCGGGTGCGGCGGCGCGGCTTGGTCTCGGCGACCGGCTCGGCGGCTTCGGCCACCGGGGCGGCGGCGTCGGCGGTGGCCTCGACGGCCGGTTCGGCGGCCTTGCGGGTGCGGCGACGGGGCTTGGCCTCGGCGACCGGCTCCGCTGCCTCCTCGACCGGCACGGCGGTGGCGGTCGCGACGGCCTCCACCGGCGCGGCGCCCGCGCGGGTGCGGGTCCGGCGGCGGCGCGGCGTGCGGGGCTCGGCCGGCCCGTCCGCGGCGGGGGCGTCCGCGGCGGGGGCCACCGTCTCGGCGGTCACCGCCGCCTCGTCGGCGCCCAGCGGGGCGCCGCCCCGCGTACGACGGCGCTGGCGCGGCGTCCGGGTACGTGCCGGGCGCTCCTCCGAGCGCTCCGACCGGTCGCCACGCTCCGGGCGGTCCGAGCGCCGGCCGCGCGAACCGCGGCCGCCCGTCTCGCCCAGGTCCTCGACCTCTTCCGCGTCCAGACCGGCACGCGTCCGCTCGGCACGCGGCAGGACGCCCTTCGTGCCCTCGGGGATGTCCATGTCCGCGTAGAGGTGCGGGGACGTCGAGTACGTCTCGACCGGGTCGTTGAAGTCCAGGCCCAGCGCCTTGTTGATCAGCTGCCAGCGCGGGATGTCGTCCCAGTCGACCAGCGTGACGGCGATGCCCTTCTTGCCGGCGCGGCCCGTGCGGCCCACCCGGTGGAGGAAGGTCTTCTCGTCCTCGGGCGACTGGTAGTTGATCACGTGCGTGACGCCCTCGACGTCGATGCCTCGCGCCGCGACGTCGGTGCAGACGAGGACGTCCACCTTGCCGTTGCGGAAGGCGCGCAGCGCCTGCTCGCGGGCGCCCTGGCCGAGGTCGCCGTGGACCGCGCCGGAGGCGAAGCCGCGCCGCTCGAGCTGCTCGGCGATGTCGGCCGCCGTCCGCTTCGTACGGCAGAAGATCATCGCGAGCCCGCGGCCGTTGGCCTGGAGGATGCGCGAGACCATCTCGGGCTTGTCCATGGAGTGCGCGCGGTACACGTACTGCTTGGTGTTCGCGACCGTCGCCCCCGCGTCGTCCGGGGACGTGGCGCTGATGTGCGTCGGCTGCGACATGTAGCGGCGGGCCAGGCCGATGACCGCGCCCGGCATGGTCGCCGAGAACAGCATCGTCTGGCGCTTGACCGGAAGCATGTTGATGATCTTCTCGACGTCGGGCAGGAAGCCCAGGTCGAGCATCTCGTCGGCCTCGTCGAGCACGAGGGCCTTGATCTTGGACAGGTCCAGCTTGCGCTGACCGGCCAGGTCCAGCAGGCGGCCCGGGGTGCCGACGATCACGTCGACGCCCTTCTTCAGGGCCTCGACCTGCGGTTCGTAGGCGCGGCCGCCGTAGATCGCGAGGACACGGACGTTACGGACCTTGCCCGCGGTGAGCAGGTCGTTGGTGACCTGGGTGCACAGCTCGCGGGTGGGCACGACCACCAGCGCCTGCGGCGCGTCGGTCAGCTGCCCGGGCGTCGCCCGGCCCGCCTCGACGTCCGCGGGGACGGTGACGCGCTCCAGCAGCGGCAGGCCGAAACCGAGGGTCTTGCCCGTGCCGGTCTTGGCCTGGCCGATGACGTCGGTGCCGGAGAGGGCGACCGGGAGCGTCATTTCCTGGATGGGGAAGGGGGACGTGATGCCGACGGCCTCGAGGGCTTCGGCCGTCTCGGGAAGGATCCCGAGCTCTCGGAAAGTCGTAGTCAGGGTGCTGCCTCTTCTGTGAGACGCGGCATGAGGCGAACGCTGGGGGTCTTACCGTGCCGGTAGCGGCCGGCCGCAGGTCGTCAAGACCGCTGCCGGGTGGCGCGGGACCACTGCCGTCGCTCGAGCGTCATACCGCTGAGGGGCCCCTCATGTGCGGCTCATGCGCACGGAGGGCTGTCGGGTCGGAGCCGATCGGGCCACCGACCGGGCATCCTCATTCATGAGATGGCCCACCGAGTACGTACGAACATGACTGCATACTCAGCAGGCGCATTACCACTGTACCCCGGATCCCCGCAGGTGTGTTGGGCCAATTCATAAGGAGGGGGAGGTCACAGTGGATGACCAGGGCCTTCGGGGGCCCGGCGGGCGGGCTATTGTGCGCTTCATGGAGACGCCTGACAACGCCGCTGCTTCCACCGCCGCCGACGAACCGACCGGAATCGCCGCCCTGGACTGGGCCGGTGCCTCCGCCGAACCCCAGTACCGCGCCGCGGTCGTGGACCTGCTCGGCGCGCTCGCGTACGGAGAGCTCGCGGCCTTCGAGCGGCTGGCCGAGGACGCGAAGCTGGCGCCGACGCTCGCCGACAAGGCGGAGCTGGCGAAGATGGCGTCGGCCGAGTTCCACCACTTCGAGCGGCTTCGGGACCGGCTGGCGGCGATCGACGCCGAGCCGACGGCCGCGATGGAGCCGTTCGCCAAGGCGCTGGACGACTTCCACCGCCAGACCGCCCCCTCCGACTGGCTGGAGGGCCTGGTCAAGGCGTACGTGGGCGACTCGATCGCCAGCGACTTCTACCGCGAGGTCGCCGTCCGGCTCGACTCCGACACCCGCGCTCTGGTGCTGACCGTCCTGGACGACACCGGCCACGGAAACTTCGCCGTCGAGAAGGTGCGCGCCGCGATCGAGGCCGACCCGCGGGTGGGCGGCCGTCTCGCGCTGTGGGCGCGCCGCCTGATGGGCGAGGCCCTGTCGCAGGCCCAGCGGGTGGTCGCCGAGCGGGACGCGCTGTCGACGATGCTGGTGGGCGGCGTCGCGGACGGGTTCGACCTGGCGGCGGTGGGCGAGATGTTCTCCCGCATCACGAAGGCGCACACCAAGCGCATGGCCGCGCTGGGCCTGGCGGCCTGACCCCTTCGGCGCGGCGCCGCCCGGCGCCGGCCGGTGGTGCGGGCCGGGTGGGCTCCTGCCGGTGGGTGGGGTGCCTGGTCGTTCGGCTTCTGCCGGTGGGTGGGGGCGGGTGTCTGGTCCTGCGGCGGGGGATGCTCGGACTCTCGCTTCGCTCGTCTTACGTCCGAGCACCCCCCGCCTCCGGCCCCGACACCCTCACGCACGCGTGCCGCGGGGCCTCGGCCCGCCCCGGAAGGGGGACGCGCAGTGGGGGGTGTTCCGGGCGTAAGACGACCGAGCTTGCGAGGGAGAGCCCGGGACACCCGCCACGGAGCGGACCCCAACGGCAACCGACCCGGGCGGGCGACCCCGAGCACGGCGACGCCCCGGGGCGCGGACCCCACGGCAACCGGCACCGGCCGGGTCACCGGGGAAACCCGAGCCCACCGCAACCGACGCCCGGACGGGCGGACCGGCGGGTCAGGTCTGCGTCGCCGCCGAGCGGCGCAGGCGGCGGGTGGGGCGCAGGAGCAGGGAGAGGACGACGGCCGCGACCGCGACCGCGCCCAGCAGGGTGCCCAGCGCGTGGCCGGGGCCCAGGGCCGCGTGGGTGATCAGCGCCCCGAAGAGCGAGCCGAGCACCCCGGTGCCGAGGACGGCGCGGCGTGACGGGAGCCGGTGGGCGAGCCGGTGGGCGGCCGCCCAGGACAGGGCGTAACCGAGGACGACGGCACCGATGGCTTCCCAGAACACGCGGATCACCTCGCGGACGGCGGGGCGGGCAAAACGGTCACATGCCGTCCTACCCGATGCGCGTGAAACGCAATCCTTCCCGTGGGGCACGGGAAAAGGCACGGCAAAGGCCCGGCGGGTTGTCCCGCCGGGCCTTTCCCGTGCACTTCGTCCTGCTCAGAGCGCCCCGAAGCCCACGCGCGGCTTCGCCGGCTCGCCGATCTCCACGTAGGCGATGCGGTCGGTCGGTACCAGGACCTTCCGGCCCTTGTCGTCCGTCAGGCTGAGCAGCTGCGTCTTGCCGGCCAGCGCGTCGGACACCGCGCGCTCCACCTCCTCGGCGGACAGACCGCTCTCCAGAACGATCTCCCGGGGCGCGTGCTGCACGCCGATCTTGACCTCCACGGCTATGTCCCTCCGAACGGTCAGCGTTGCGCGGTCAGCCGCGCCGTACGCTGCACACATTAGCCCGGAGAGACGACCCCGATCATCAGTGGGATTCGGAGCCGTGCAGCGGGAAGCCCGCGATGCCCCGCCAGGCCAGCGACGTCAGCAGCTGGACCGCCTTGTCGCGCGGGATCGTCGACTCGCTGGACAGCCAGTAGCGGGCGACCACCTGGGAGACGCCGCCCAGGCCCACGGCGAGCAGCATCGACTCGTCCTTGGACAGGCCCGTGTCCTCGGCGATGACGTCCGAGATCGCCTCCGCGCACTGCAGCGAGACCCGCTCGACGCGTTCGCGCACCGCCGGCTCGTTGGTCAGGTCGGACTCGAAGACGAGGCGGAACGCGCCGCCCTCGTCCTCCACGTACGCGAAGTAGGCGTCCATGGTGGCCGCCACGCGCAGCTTGTTCTCCGTGGTGGAGGCGAGCGCGGTCCGTACGGCCTGGAGCAGCGACTCGCAGTGCTGGTCCAGCAGTGCCAGGTACAGCTCCAGCTTCCCGGGGAAGTGCTGGTAGAGCACGGGCTTGCTGACACCCGCGCGCTCCGCGATGTCGTCCATCGCGGCCGCGTGGTACCCCTGTGCGACAAACACTTCCTGGGCGGCGCCCAGGAGCTGGTTGCGTCGGGCTCGGCGCGGCAGGCGCGTGCCCCGCGGGCGCGCCGCCTCTGTCTGCTCGATGGCTGTCACGCCGCCTCCCAAAATCGATCCTTGCGCGCTGTGCGCCGCGCCCGCCATCGTACTTTTGGGTAACCCGGCTGTGCGCGGTGCGAGCGCAGAATTTCACGTACCGGACGGGCGGGGTAGCAGGATATTCAACGTTAAACCGACCAAATCATCGGTAGTCGTCCTCGTCGTGCGCCACCACGCGCGTCTGTTCGGCGGCGTCGGCCTCGTTCGCGACGGTCGGATCGACCCGGGTGAGCGGTTCGTCGCTGCGCTCCTGCAAATCCCTGTGCTGCTCGGCGGCGTCGGCCTCGGGCGTCTCCTCGTCCAGGGGTGCGGCCTCCTCGCCGTTCTCCGCGGTCTCGAAGGTCTCCGGGTCGGTCGGGTCGACGGTCATGGGCTCCCTTTCACTGGGCGGATCCACATCGGTGTGCGGGGGCCTGGGCGAAATGCCCTCACGTACGAGCCTAGGAGGTACCCCTTTCCTGCGCTATGCGATCTGTGACGGCGAACACACCGGAGCCCGCGTGATCGTCTCGTAACATTGGCGCATGTCTTCGACCGAGCTGCCGGAAGCCGTCGCCGCCACCGCGGCGGGGCCGCGGGTGAGCACCGTGCGGGTCGCGGAGGGGGAGCGGCTGCGCTCCGTGACGCTGCCCGGACTGACGCTGAACGTGCGCCACCGGCCGTCGGACCGCACCGGGCTGCCGCCCGCCCTGTACGTGCACGGGCTCGGGGGCTCCTCCCAGAACTGGTCCGCCCTGATGCCGCTCCTCGAGGACCTGGTCGACGGCGAGGCGGTCGACCTCCCGGGCTTCGGCGACTCCCCGCCGCCCGACGACGGCAACTACTCCCTGACCGCGCACGCCCGCGCGGTCATCCGGCTGCTGGACGCCGGCGGGCGCGGGCCCGTCCACCTGATCGGGAACTCGCTGGGCGGGGCCGTCGCCACCCGCGTCGCGGCGGTCCGGCCCGACCTGGTCCGGACGCTGACCCTGGTCTCGCCCGCGCTGCCGGAGCTGCGGCCCCAGCGCGGCGCCTGGCCCACGGCGCTGCTGGCGCTGCCCGGCGTCGCCTCCCTCTTCACCCGGATCACCCGGGAATGGACGGCGGAGCAGCGGGTGCGCGGGGTGTTGTCCCTCTGTTACGGCGACCCCGGGCGGGTCACCGACGAGGGCTTCCGCAACGCGGTCGAGGAGATGGAGCGGCGCCTGGGGCTGCCGTACTTCTGGGACGCCATGGCCCGCTCGGCGCGCGGCATCGTCGACGCGTACACGCTCGGCGGCCAGCACGGGCTGTGGCGGCAGGCCGAGCGGGTGCTCGCGCCGACGCTGCTGGTGTACGGGGGCCGGGACCAGCTGATCTCGTTCCGGATGGCGCGCAGGGCGGCGGCCGCCTTCCGCGACTCGCGGCTCCTGACGCTTCCGGACGCGGGCCACGTGGCGATGATGGAGTACCCGGAGACGGTCGCCCGGGCCGTACGGGACCTGATCGCCGAGGCCGACGGCGCCGACGGCCGTGACGGCGGCGGCGACAGCGGCGACACTGGCATCGACGACAACGACGGGAGCTGATCCGGGGCGTGGGACGACATAGCCGCAAAGGCCCCGCACCTCAGGGCTCCGAACAGGGTGCGCAGGCCGCCGGCGCGGTACGCGGGGGGGCACGTCCGGGCACCGGGCGCCGCCGCCGGGCCGCCGCGCCGCCTCCCGAGCCGCACGCCACACACCTCCGCCACCCCGGCCACCCGGACCAGGCCCCGGCCGCCGGGCCCCAGCAGCCGGTCCGCGGCGGCCACCCCGAGCAGCGCGAGCCGGGCGGCGGCTGGGGCGGCACCGGGCGCTACGGCGACTGGCGCGGTGCACCCGCCGCCCCCGCCCGGCCCCCGGGTCCGTCGGCCGGCCCGGCGGGTCCCCCCGGACCGGCCGGTCCCGCGGGCCGCAACGGCCGCCCGGCCTCCCAGGGCCCCGCGACCGGGCTGGGCGCGGGCGCCCGGATACCCGGCCCGCGCCGGGAATTCGTCGAGGCCTTCGACGGCTCCTCGCAGGGGGCGCCGCCCGAGCCGCCCGCCCCGCCCGCGCCCGGAGAGGGCGACCCCGCCGACCGGCCGGGCGGCGGCAAGGGGCGTACCGTCACCGGCATCGCGGCAGCAGCCGTCACCACCGTCCTCGCCGTCGTCGTGGCCGGCCAGGTCACCGGCTCCGGGCCGGACGACTCCGCCGCCCGCCCGCCGGGAGAGGCGGCCGAGCGCGGCCAGGCCGGCGGCGGCACCGACGCCCGCTTCGACCGGTCGGACCGTTCCGACGAGCGCGCCGTCCCGCCGCCGCCCGCGCGCCGCGCCGCCCCGGTGACGTACGCGCAGCTGATGGCGAAGCCGTTCCCGCTCGACCCCAAGCTGAAGGGGCCGGGCGAGTTCGAGGTCGTCCCCGGCACCGACCGCGCCCCGGGGAAGGGGCGCAAGGTGCGCTACCGGATCGACGTCGAGAAGGGACTCGGCCTGGACTCCGGTCTGTTCGCCCGGGCCGTCCAGCAGACCCTGAACGACGACCGCAGCTGGGCGCACGGCGGTGCCATGACCTTCGAGCGGGTCTCCAGCGGGGAGGCCGAGTTCGTGGTCACGCTGGCGAGCCCGGTCACCACCGGCGTCTGGTGCGCCAAGTCCGGTCTGGACACCACCGTCGACAACGTCTCGTGCGACTCCGCCGCGACCGAGCGCGTGATGATCAACGCCTACCGCTGGGCCCAGGGATCGGCCACGTACGGCGTCGGGGCGATGCACCCGTACCGGCAGATGCTCATCAACCACGAGGTGGGGCACCGGCTCGGGCACAACCACGTGAACTGCCGCACCCCGGGCGCCCTGGCACCGGTGATGCAGCAGCAGACCAAGTCCCTGGAGGTCGAGGGCGTCAAGTGCCGCCCCAACCCCTGGGTGTTCCCGAACGGCTGACCGGCGCGGCGCCGGGCGCGACCCGCCAGTAGCGCGTCGAAACGCCACGAGTACGGGAAAGTTACGAGCATTCACCCCTTCCGGTGGCGCGACGGACAACCGTCCGTCGCGCCACCGGCATATCCGCTTACGTTCTTCCCGCTGTGAGCCGCCGGACCAACGGTGGCCGCACCCAAGGGAGATCGGGGGTGTACTCGTGCGGATCGGACTGCTCACCGAGGGTGGATACCCGTACGCCACGGGTGAGTCCAGGCTCTGGTGCGACCGGCTGGTGCGCGGGCTCGCACGGCACGACTTCGACGTCTACGCCCTGAGCCGCAGTGCCCGGCAGGAGGACGCCGGCTGGATCCCGCTCCCGCCCCAGGTGCGGCGCGTGCGCACCGCCCCGCTCTGGGGCCCGCAGGAGGACTGGCTCGGCGGAAGCGGCCGCCACGCGGTACGCGCGTACGGCCGGCGCGAGCGCCGGCGCTTCACCACCTGCTTCGCGGAGCTGGCCACCGCGGTCTGCCGGACACCGGACGCCGTCCCGGACGCGGGCACCGGCACCGGCTGCGCCACGGCCTTCGCGGACGGGCTGTACGGGCTCGCCGACCTCGCCCGGGAGCACGGAGGCCTCGCCGCCGCGCTCCGTTCCGAGACCGCCGTGCGCGTCCTGGAGTCCGCCTGCCGCGCCGGGGGTGTGCGCCGGGGCGTGCACGGCGCCACCCTGCCCGACCACCTCGCCTTCGCCGACCGGGTGGAGCGCGCCCTGCGCCCCCTCTCCCTCGACTGGTACGGCGAGGACGGCCTCGGCGCGGTCGACCTCTGCCACGCGGCGTCGGGCGGGTCCGCGGCCCTGCCCGGACTGCTGGCCAAACGCTTCTTCGGAGTCCCGCTGCTGGTCACCGAGTACGGCGTGCACCTGCGCACGCACTACCTCACGGTCGCCGACGCGCCGGTCAGCGCGCCCGTGCGCACCCTCCTCGCCGCGTTCCAGAACCTCCTGACCGCCGAGGTGTACCGGCGGGCGGACGTCCTCACGCCCGGCAACACCCACGCCCGCCGCTGGCAGGAGAGGTGCGGAGCCGACCGGGCCAAGCTGCGCACCGTCCACCCGGGCATGGCGGCCGACCGGTTCGCGGCCGTGGGGGAGAGCGGCGACGGCGGCGACCCCCGCACGCTGGTGTGGGTGGGGCGGATCGAACCCGCCAAGGACCTCGTGGGCCTGCTGCACGCCTTCGCCGAGGTACGGCGGGAGGAGCCCGCGGCCCGGCTGCGGATCGTGTGCGCACCGGTCCGCGACGCCGAGTCCGCGACGTACCGCACCCACTGCGAGGCCCTGGCCGCCCAGCTCTTCCCCGACGAGGCCGCGGCCGCCCACACCGTGGGCGACAACCCCGTCTCCTTCGAGGACCTCGGCGGCCCGTACGCGCCCGATGTCACCGACGCGTACGCCGGCGCCGGGGTGGTCGTCCTGTCCAGCGTGGTCGAGGGCTTCCCGGTCGGTCTGGTCGAGGCCATGCTCTGCGGCCGGGCCACCGTCTCGACGGACGTCGGCGCGGTGGTCGAGGCCGTCGGGGGCACGGGGCTGGTCGTACCCCCGCGCAATCCGCGGGCGCTCGCCGACGCGTGCCTGGCGCTGCTGCGCGACCCGGCGCGGCGGGAACGGCTGGGCGCCGCCGCGCGCGCCCGCGCACTGGAACTGTTCACGGTCGAGCAGAACGTCGCGGCCTTCCGCGGGATCTACCTGGAGCTCATCTCCCGCGCGCCGGTCCACCGCGAGGCGGACGCCGTCGGCGCGGACGGCGAGCCCCTGCCCTTCGCGCATCCCGCCGAGGCGTACGTCGCCGGGCACTGGACGGGACGCGGCCCGGGCGGTGGCACCCCGGCGTGGGCCGCCGCCCCGCAGCCGGTGAGCACCGGGCCCGCGCCGGGCGGCCCGGTCCTGGCGGGCGCCCAGGCGCCGGCGGCCGAGGCACCCGTGGCGGACGTGCCGGCGGCGGCCGCTCCCGCGACGGACACGGCGGCTGCGGCGCACGAACCGGCGGGCGGCGCCGGCCTGGTCGTCGCCTCACTGCCGGTCGCGGCGTCGTTCCCGGTCGCGGGGAGGGTGGACGGCCATGTCTGACGGAGGTACACCGGCGGCGGGCGGCCCCGCCCGGGGCGTCCGCCCGGCCCCCGCGGCCCCCGCGGCCGGGGACGACCGCGCGGGGCACGGGCGCACGGCCGGCGGCGGAGGCACGGCCGGCGGCGGACGCACGGCCGGCGACCGGACCGCTCCGGGCGACCGCACGGCCGGGAGGGGCGAGCGCCTCGTGGGGCAGGCCCGTACGGCCGTCACCCGGCACGGGTCCGCCGACCCCGTGAAGGCGCTGCTGCACCGGCACCGGGAGCTGTGCGAACGGGCGGTCGACCCGCTGGAGATCGCCGCCGGGCTGGAGGCCCACGGAGTCACCGACCGCACCGCCGCCCGGTTCCGGCACCGCGACGTGTTCTCGCTCGCCGAGGAGCTGTACGCGCGCGTCCCGCGCGGTGACGGCGGCACCCGCTACGGCTCCGCCGCCCCCGCTTCCGGCGCGGCCACCCCCTGGAGCGCCGGCGCGCTCCTCCTGGCCCTGCTGCCCGGCGCGCTGGGCCTGCTCACCGTCGCCGGTCTGACCGCCACGGACGGGCCGCTGCGGGCGGCCGTCGGCGTGGCCGGCGCCCTCGGGCTCGCCGTCGCGCTCGCCGGCCCCGCCCCGGCGCCTGGCACGCGCGCGTGGACCGGGTTCCTGCTGATCTACGCGCTGGTCGGTGACGGGCTCCTCGCCGAACTGCTGGCCGGCGGCCCCGACGGGCCCTGGCCCCTGGACGCCCCGCCCCTGCTGGGCCTCGCCCTGGCCGCCGCCCCCGCGGTCTGGTGCGCCCGGCTCTTCGCCACCCGGGCCCGGCGCAGGCTGGCCGGCAGCCGCGGCCTGGCCGACTTCGCCGCAGGCACCCGCCCCTTGCTCCTCGGGGTGGTCGCCCTGTACACGGTGGCCCTCACCGGCCTGCTCGCGCTGGTCGGAACCGTCCTGGGCGCCGGTCCGCCCGGGGGCGGCGCCGTGGCGCTCGGCGTGCTGCTCTTCCTCGCCCGGCTGCTCACCGCCCACGGTTACCGCGGGGCGGCCGCGTCGGGCCTCGCCGCCGCGTGCGCCGTGCACGGCCTCGCCCTCGCGTCGGTGCTCGCCGCCCGCCTGCCGGGCTGCGACCTGCTCGCCCGCCCCGTCGAGGCGGCCTTCTCCGCCGGGGGACCCGCGGCCGTCCCCGCCCTCGCGTGCGGTGCCGCCGCCCTCGCCCTGCTGGGACACGCCACCGCCGTACTCGGCCGGGCCTCCGCCCATGCGGGCACCGCCGCGACCTGAACCGCGAGCCGCCGGTACCCGCGCACACCCCTTTCACCAGCACACACGCCCAAGGAGAGAACAGACATGACCCCCCAGACCCCTGCAACGGCCACTCGGCGCGAAGGGGGCGCGCGATGAGGGTGCTGCTGCTCGGTGCCAACGGATTCATCGGCCGCTACGTCGCCGACCGGCTCCTCGCCGACCCGGCCGTCCACCTGACCGCCCTCGGGCGCGGTGACGACGCCGACGTGCGCTTCGACCTCGCGGGCGGCAGCCCCGGCGCGCTCACCAGATTTCTCGACGCGGTGCACCCCGGCGTCGTGATCAACTGCGCCGGGACCACCCGGGGCGGCGCCCGCGAGCTGACCCGGCACAACACCGTCGCCGTCGCCACCGTCTGCGAGGCCCTGCGCCGCAGCGGCTGCGGGGCGCGGATGGTCCAGGTCGGCTGCGCCTCCGAGTACGGGCCCTCGCAGCCCGGGTCGTCCACCGCGGAGGACGCGGTGCCGCGCCCCGGCGGCCCCTACGGCGTGTCGAAGCTGGCCGCCACCGAACTGGTCCTCGGCTCCGGACTGGACGCCGTCGTGCTGCGGGTCTTCTCGCCCGTCGGCCCCGGCACGCCCGCCGGCTCGCCGCTCGGCCGGCTCGCCGAGGCCATGCGGCGCGCCATGCAGACCGGGGACGGCGAGCTGAAGCTCGGCGGCCTCGGCGTGCAGCGCGACTTCGTCGACGTGCGCGACGTGGCGCGCGCCGTGCACGCCGCGTCCCTCTCGGCGGCCCAGGGCATCGTCAACATCGGCACCGGCCGGGCCGTCCGCCTCCGGGACGCCGCCGCCGTGCTGGCCAGGGTCGCCGGGTACGCCGGGTCGCTGCACGAACTGGACGGGCCGCCGGTCAGGCCCGGGCTGTCGGCCGTCGGCGGCATGGCGTCCATCGGTGCCCAGCGCGGCGAGCACGGCCCGGACCACCTGGTGGCCGCGCCGCCCCACCCGTACCCCGACGGCTGCGGCGGCTGGCAGCAGGCCGACGTCCGCACCGCCCGCGACCGGCTCGGCTGGCGGCCCCGCATCAACCTGGAGGAGTCGCTCGCCGACATCTGGATGGAGGCGGCGTGCCGCATCTGACCCGCACGGACACGGCCCTCTCCGCGACCGGCGCGGAGAGGCTCGGGTTCGGCGTCCCCGGCTACGCCCACCCGCTGCTCGCCCCCGTCGAATGGGCGGAGCTGACCCGCCCCGGCACGCCTCTGCACTGGGCCGTCCTCAACGTGGCGGACGGCCCCGGGGCGCGGCCCGACCCGCACTGCCTGGAGGCGGCGGGCAAGCTGCGCAACGCGGGCGTCAAGGTGCTGGGCCACCTCGACCTGCGCCACGGCTCGCGGCCGTTCGGCGAGATCGTCTCCGACGCGCACCGCTTCCTCGACTGGTACCGGGTCGACGGCTACCTGCTGGACCGCTGCCCCGCCGACCGGGCGGACCTGGCCGCCGTGCGGCGCGCCACGGCCACCCTGGAGGTGGTCCTGGAGCACGCCGACGGCGGCCACCTGGTGCTGGGCCACGGCTCCCACCCGTATCCCGGCTACGCCGAGATCGCCGACCAGCTGGTGACCTTCTCCGGGCCGTGGGCGGAGTACCGCTGGTCACAGGTGGCGGAGTGGACCGCCGACCACCCCCCGGAGCGGTTCGTCCACCTCGTCCACGGGGTCCCGCGCACCCACCTCGACGAGGCCGTGCGGATCGCGCGCTGGCAGGGCGCCGGGACGATCTTCTTCACCGACCGCATGGAGGACACCGGACATAACAACCCATTCGCGGCGCTGCCCGGCTACTGGGACGAAATCGTCTCGCAGATCGGACCGGGTGTCTCGGAATGAGAAGGGCCGTGGCAGTGTTACGGGAGAACAACCGTACTGACTACCGACCAACGGAGTCCCCGTGTCGCTGCCACCCCTGGTCGAGCCGGCTGCCGAGCTCACCGTAGACGAGGTCCGCAGGTACTCCCGCCACCTGATCATCCCGGACGTCGGGATGGACGGGCAGAAGCGGCTCAAGAACGCCAAGGTGCTCTGTGTGGGCGCCGGCGGCCTCGGCTCGCCCGCTCTGATGTACCTGGCCGCGGCCGGCGTGGGCACGCTCGGCATCGTGGAGTTCGACGAGGTCGACGAGTCGAACCTGCAGCGCCAGATCATCCACAGCCAGTCCGACATCGGCCGCTCCAAGGCCGAGTCCGCGCGTGACAGCGTGCTCGGCATCAACCCGTACGTGAACGTGATCCTTCACGAGGAGCGGCTCGAGGCCGACAACGTGATGGAGATCTTCGGCCAGTACGACCTGATCGTCGACGGCACGGACAACTTCGCCACGCGCTACCTGGTCAACGACGCGTGCGTGCTGCTGAACAAGCCGTACGTCTGGGGTTCGATCTACCGGTTCGACGGCCAGGCCTCGGTCTTCTGGTCCGAGTACGGTCCCTGCTACCGCTGCCTCTACCCGGAGCCCCCGCCGCCGGGCATGGTCCCGTCCTGCGCCGAGGGCGGTGTGCTGGGCGTGCTGTGCGCGTCCATCGGCTCCATCCAGGTCACCGAGGCGATCAAGGTCCTGACCGGCGTGGGGGACCCGCTGGTCGGCCGCCTGATGATCTACGACGCCCTGGAGATGCAGTACCGCCAGGTCAAGGTCCGCAAGGACCCGGACTGCGCCGTCTGCGGCCAGAACCCGACCGTCACCGAGCTCATCGACTACGAGGCGTTCTGCGGCGTCGTGTCGGAGGAGGCCCAGGAGGCGGCGCTCGGCTCGACGATCACTCCCAAGCAGCTCAAGGAGTGGATCGACGAGGGCGAGAACATCGACATCATCGACGTGCGCGAGCAGAACGAGTACGAGATCGTCTCGATCCCGGGCGCCCGTCTGATCCCGAAGAACGAGTTCCTGATGGGCAGCGCCCTCCAGGACCTCCCGCAGAACAAGAAGATCGTCTTGCATTGCAAGACGGGTGTCCGCAGTGCGGAAGTCCTCGCGGTGCTGAAGTCCGCGGGCTTCGCGGACGCGGTGCACGTGGGCGGCGGCGTCATCGGCTGGGTCAACCAGATCGAGCCGCAGAAGCCGGTCTACTAGGCCACGACGGAAAGGGCCGGACCCCGTGCGGGGGTCCGGCCCTTTTCCGTTCGCCCGCCCGTGACCGGCGCGGGGCCCGTTCAGGAGCAGGTCGTGCCGTTCGGGGGGACCTTGCCGTCCAGCAGGTAGGCGTTGACGGTGTCCCGCACGCAACGGTTGTCGCCGGTGTACGCGCCGTGCCCCTCGCCCTTGAAGGTGAGGAGGACGCCGACGCCCGCCCCCAGCTCGTCCGCCATCTTCTTCGCGCCCTCGTACGGCGTCGCCGAGTCGCCCGTCGTCCCCACCACCAGGATCGGGCCCGCGCCCGGAGCACTCGCCTCCGGTGTGGCGCTCTCGCCCTTCACCGGCCAGTCGGCGCACCACCCGGCCGTGTCCCAGGCCATGAACTCGGCGAAGACCGGCGAGATCCGCCGGAACTCCGGCAGCAGCGCCCTCGCCTGGGCGGCCGTCGGCCGGCTGCTGCTGTCGGCGCACGATATGGCGCGCTGCGAGTGCGCCTGCGTGCCGTAGGTGCCGTCCTCGCCGCGGTCGTTGTACATGTCGGCGAGCCGGAGCAGGGTGTCGCCCCTGCCCGCCTCCGCCTCCTTCAGGCCCTCGGTGAGGTAGGTCCACATCTGCTGGGAGTACAGGGTCTGCGCGATGCCGGTGAGCGCGAGGCTCTGGGTCAGCTCCCGGTCGCCGTCGGTGGGCAGCGGACGGCGGTCGAGCCGCTCCAGCAGCGCGGTCACGCGTGCGTTCCCCGCCGCGGCGCTCTCACCGGTGGACGCGAAGTAGTTGTTCAGCGCCCGCTGGAATCCGGTGGCCTGGTTGCGGGCGTGCCCGGTCGCGTCCGCGGTGGGGTCGACGACCGCGTCGAGGACGGTCCGCCCGACGTTGCGCGGGAAGAGGTGGGCGTAGGTCCCGCCCAGCTGGGTGCCGTAGGAGAAGCCCATGTAGTTGAGCTTCCGGTCGCCCAGCACGTGCCGCACGAGGTCCAGGTCCCGTGCGGTGTTGCTGGTGGTGACGTGTGCGAGGACCTTGCCGGACCGCTCGGCGCAGCCGGCGCCGAAGTCGGCGCCGTCCTTCAGGAAGGCGGCCTCCTCGGCGGGCGTGTCGGGGGTCAGGTCGATCCTGGCGAGGGACGCGGCCTGCTCCTCGCTGTCGCGGCACACCACCGCGGAGCTGCCGCCCACGCCGCGGGGGTCGAACCCGACGAGGTCGTAGCGGGCGCCCAGCTCCTCGAACCCCTGGGCGGCCTGCGGCATGGCGCTGACCCCGGAGGCGCCCGGGCCGCCGAAGTTGAAGAGCAGGGAGCCGATCCGGCGGTCCTTGTAGCGGGCCTCCTTGCGGATCAGCGCGACGGGCAGGGTCTCGCCGTCCGGCTTCGCGTAGTCGAGCGGCACCTTCACGGTCGTACAGCGCCACTCGGGGCCGGGCTTCTCCCCGCCCGGGGGCGCCTCGCACGCGTCCCACCGCGGCTGCTGGCCGGTGAGCGCGGCGGGCAGGGAGTCCATCGCGCCCTCGGACGTACCGCCGGAGCCGGTGCTGCCGGTCCGGCCCGTACCGCCGCCCGGGTCCGTGCCGCCGCTGTCGCAGCCGGTGGCCAGCCCCGCGATCAGCACCGCGGCGACCGCCGCGGCCCCGGCCCGTACCCGCATGGACATGAGTCCCCCCAACTTCTGTACGAACAGCCATCCTAGGCCGGACCGCCGGCGGCGCTACGGGCACACGGTCCCCGACGCGGGGACCGTGCCGTCCAGGAGGTAGCCGTCCACGGCCCGCTTCACGCACGCGTCCCCGCCGTTGTAGGCGCCGTGCCCCTCGCCCCGGTACGTCAGCTCCACGCCGACGCCCTTGCCGAGCGCGTCCGCCATCGCCTTGGCACCCGCGTAGGGGGTGGCCGGGTCACCGGTGTTGCCGATGACGAGGATGGGCGCCGAGCCGGGGGCGCTGACGTCCGGGTGGTCCCAGGTGCCGGGGACGGGCCACTGGGAGCAACTGATCAGGCCCCAGCCGAGGAAGGGCCCGAAGACGGGGGAGGCCTCGCGGAACTCGGGGAGCTTCGCCTTGGCCTGCTCCACGGAGAACCGTTCCTTGTCGTCGACGCAGTTGATGGCGGCGTTGGCCGCCTGGAGGTTGCTGTAGTTGCCGCTCTGGTCGCGGCCGTTCATGGAGTCCGACAGGGCGAGCAGGAGGCCCCCGTCACCGCCGTCGGCCTCGTCGAGGCCCTGCTCGAGGTAGGGCCAGTACTCCTTGGAGTACAGGGCCTGGGCGATGCCGTTGGTGGCCTGCGACTGGGTGAGCATGCGGTCCCCGATGCCGTTGATGGGCTTCTTGTCGAGCTCGGCCAGCAGACCGGTGATGAACCCCTCGATCTCCTTGGCGTCGGAGCCCGGGAGCTTGCAGGCGTCACCGCGCCGGACGCAGTCCTCGGCGAAGTTGTCCAGCGCCAGCTGGAAGCCCTTGGCCTGGCCCAGGGCGCCCTGCTCGCCGGTGCCGGTGGGGTCGACGACGGCGTCGAAGACGGCACGGCCGACGGTTCTGGGGAACAGGTGGGCGTAGACGCCGCCCAGTTCGGTGCCGTAGGAGATGCCGAAGTAGTGCAGCCGGGCGTCGCCGAGGACCTGGCGCATCAGGTCCATGTCGCGGGCGGCGTTGGTGGTGCCGACGTGCGGCAGCACGTCACCGGAGTTCTCCTCGCAGGCCTCGGCGAATTTCTTGAGCCCCTCCTGGTAGGCGGTCTCCTCGCGGGCGTCGTCGGGCGTGGAGTCGAGGGCGAAGAACGCGTCCAGCTCCTCGTCGTCCGCGCACTCCACGCCCTCGCTGCGGCCGACGCCGCGCGGGTCGAAGCTGACCAGGTCGTAACGGGTGCGCAGGGACTCGTAGTCCTTGGCGAAGGAGGGCAGGGCGGTGAGGCCGGAGCCGCCGGGACCGCCGAAGTTGAAGATGAGGGAGCCGATCCGCTTCGCCGGGTCGGACGCCTTGGCCCGGATGAGCGCCAGTTCGACGGTGTCCCCGCCGGGGTCCGCGTAGTCGAGCGGGGCCTGCATGAACGAGCACTCCCACCTGGCGCCGCCCGGGAGGGGGGACGGGGCGGTGCCGGGACCCTCCTGGAGCGAGGGGGCCGGGCACTCCTCCCAGGTGAGCTTCTGGGTGGCCAGCTCCTTGGGCCGGTCCGGATCCCGGCCGCCCTTGTCCCCGTCGCCGGAGCACCCGGCCGCCATCAGCACGGTGGCGGTCGCGGCGGCGAGCACGGCGGCCGGCCGGGTGGCGTGCCGGGCGGGCCGCACGGCGGTACGCCGATGGGTGCGGGTGGCGGCGGACCGGGCGGCGCGGTGGGTCATGGATCCATGGTGCGTCCGGCTCCGGCCGGGCGCCCGCGACGAGGGCCATGCGGGTGGCCGTACGCGGGTACGCGCGCGTGGAGCGGGTTACAGAGCGCCCTTCCTCGTCAGGAAGTTGAACGAGAACCACCCCGGCAGCACCGGCAGCCACAGCGTCATCAGCCGGTAGAGGAGGACGGCGGGCGTCGCGACCTCCAGCGGCATCCCGCCCACACCCACCAGGCCGGCGATCAGCGCACCCTCCACGGCGCCGACACCGCCCGGGGTGGGCGCCGCCGACCCCAGGGCGTTGCCGGCCAGGAAGACCACGGCGAGGCTGGCGTACGTCAGCGGCTGCGCCCCGTGCGAGAACGCCCGGATCGAGGCGTCCAGGCACAGCACGAACGTGGCCGTCAGCAGCAGCATGCCGCCGATGCCGGTCAGCAGCTTCACCGGCCGCTGGAGGACGTCCAGCATGCGCGGCACGACACCCGCGAACAGCGACCGCAGCCGGGTCGAGACGAATTTGCGCAGCCCCGGGACGGCCGTGACCACCAGGACCAGCACCGCGACGGTGAGCAGGCCCGCGATGACCGTCCTGGAGGGGGTGAAGTCCTGGGTCTTCTCCGTCCCCGTCAGGTAGCCGAAGGACAGCAGCAGCAGGATGTGGGCGCCCAGCCCGAACAGCTGCGACGCCCCGACGCTGGCCACCGCGAGGCCGGGCCGTACCCCCGAGCGCTGGAGGAAGCGGGTGTTGAGGGCGACGCCGCCGACCGCCGCCGGGGCGACGATCTTGACGAAGGACCCCGCCACCTGGGCGACGACGGTGCGGCCGAACGACACCCGCTCGGGCACGAAGCCCAGCAGGCTCATGGCGGCCGCCACGTAGCTGAGCGCGGAGAAGAACAGCGCCGCCGAGATCCAGGCCCAGTCGGCCTCGGCGATCGTGGACACCGACAGCGGCGCCTCGGCGATCTGGGAGAGCAGGAAGTACACGGCGATGGCGCCGGCGATGAGGCTGATGAGCGTCCGCGGCCGGATGCGCTCCAGCCGTACGGGCTCCACCGGGGCCTGGGGCCGGATCAGCAGCACCTGCTGGCGGATCTGGGCCAGCAGGTCCTCCTCCCGGACCTCGTCCATCGCCTCGTCCAGGGCCCGCTTCTCGGCCTGCTTGTGGGCGCGCACGGCCTTGCGGTCGGCGCGTTTGTCCTGGTCGCTCTTCTCGGCGTGGCCCTCCAGCCGGGCCTGCTTGGCCGCCTCGGACGCGGCCAGGACGGCCTCGCGCTCCCGCTGCGAGCGCTCCCGGGCGAGTCTGCGCAGCGTGGCGCGGGTGGAGCGGCTGAGCGCGATCGGCTGGAGCAGCGGGAGGCAGTCGGCGACCTTGTCGGGGCCGAGCACCTCGACCGCGGCGGCCACCGCCCGCTTCGCGCCCACCCGCAGGCCCAGGGTGGTGAGGAGCTGCGCGATGTCCATGCGCAGGACGAGGTCGCCGGCGGCGATCTCACCGCCCCGGAGATCTGTGATGATCACTTTGCCGGAACGATCCACCAGAAGGGCGTCGCCGGTCAGCCTGCGGTGGGCGATGCGCCGGGACTGCAGCGCCTTCACCTGCTGCCAGGCGCCCCGCACGACCTCGTCGGTGATCTCCCGGTCCTCCAGCGCGTCCAGCGAACGGCCGCCGAGGTGCTCGTACACCAGCATCACGGCGTCCGGGCCGAGCTCGGCGGTGGCGATCAGCTTCGGTGCGTTGGCGCCGGCCGCGATCGCCGCGTAGGCCAGCAGGGCCTCCTGCTCCAGCGCCTGGCGCAGCGACTGCAGGGAGCGGCGGGTGGTGATGCCGCGCAGGGTCATCCTGCGCCAGACCCGGTAGAAGAACCCCTGCGCCTGCTGTTCGCGGTCGACGACCGTGACGTCGAGCGGAGGGCCCTCCTCCAGCGTCACCAGGTAGCGGCGGCCCCGGTCGCCCTGCTCCGCGGAGTCGGTGACGTCCTCGGCGCGCATCGCCGTGACCGGGCGGAAGCCGACGTGGCGCAGGCCGGCCAGGAGGGTCTGGCCGG
This sequence comes from Streptomyces noursei, assembly GCF_001646665.1. Classification (GTDB taxonomy): domain Bacteria; phylum Actinomycetota; class Actinomycetes; order Streptomycetales; family Streptomycetaceae; genus Streptomyces; species Streptomyces lavendulocolor. The sequence continues at coordinate 59,124 of NZ_LWBU01000090.1, forward strand.
TGGGCCGCACGTTGGGCGAGCCGACGGCGTACAGGGTGCCGTAGGCGACGGTCCAGCCGATCAGGATGGTGAGGATGATCGAGAACGGGGTGGTGTAGTCGGCCACCAGCATCGCGAACGCGTCGAGCAGCAGGACCACCCAGAGCGACACCCGCCAGCGGGGCCTGCGGGCCATGCCCACCGCCGTCATGTAGGCGATGACGGGGGCCAGGTAGCCGTGGACGGGGTCGGACAGTCCGCCGCCCGCCTGCGGCTGGGTCAGCGCCTCCTGGATGGTGCTGGGCGCCGCCCTGGCGACCCACAGGTCGGTGGCGAGGGTGACGCCGTGCGCCAGTACGGCGGCGAGGACGCCGTCCGCGATGCGCAGCCCGTCCCGCTTGATCAGCCGTTCGATCGCGAAGGCGACGGGGACGAGCAGGACGGCGATGCTGGAGACGAGTCCGGCGACCTTGACGAAGACGTCGGGAGCCTGGCCGGTGCCCTTGCTGATGTCCTCTTCCAGCCCGGTGGTGGTGGCGTGGGCGAAGGCGGCGATGGCGATGACGACGGCGATGACGAGGATGCCGACGAGCAGGCGCAGCAGGTCGGAGGGCCGGTGGACGCGGGCGGCGAGAAGCGGCTCGTCACCGGAGACGCGGTCGATGTGCCTCTCCGCGTTCACGCATACCGTCTCCTTCGTCTCATTCTTCTCCATCGTCTCAGGAGGCCCCGAAGCGGTCGCCACCTCGGGAGGCCGCACATCCTGCCCCTTCGCCGTATCTGTGTCTTGTTGATCTCGTATCACCGGTCACCGCCCGGAAGATGGTGGCATGACCGGGCGGTACGGGGGGCCATCAGGGTGCATTGCCCGCGTTGTCGGTGGTGTGGTGCAGGATGGACCGGGTGACTGCTGAGGAGCTTCCGGAGTACGCGGAACGGGTGCTGGAAGTCGCCGAGCTGATCCCGCCCGGCCGGGTGATGACGTACGGGGACGTCGCCGAGTGGCTGGGGGAGGGCGGCCCGCGCCAGGTCGGACGCGTCATGGCGCTCTACGGCGGCGCGGTGCCCTGGTGGCGGGTGGTGCGGGCCGACGGCCGGCCCCTGCCCGGCCACGAACCGCGCGCGCTCGGCCACTACCGGGCGGAGGGCACTCCGCTGCGCGAGGCCGCGCGCTCGGCGGAGGACCGCGTACCGCGGCTCGACATGCGCCGGGCCCGCTGGGACGGCCGGGACGGCTCCGGCGGTGACGGCTCCGGCGGTGGTGGCGGCGGCGTCGGCTCCGGAGCGAGTGCGATGGCTCACAGATGACAGCTTCGGCCATGCGGCGGCGCGGCGGGCAGGGTGGGAACCGTGGGCACGACCGTACGGAGTACGCGTAACGTCGTTGCGCGCGGCGTGCTCACCGCACCCCCCTCCCAGCATCCTCAGCACCAGCACACCACCCACCAGGACCGGCGATCCACGTGAGCTCCTCCTCGATTACCACCGGGCGTACGCCATCTCGTGGGCGCACCCCGGGCGCGTACCGACTGGTGCGTACCCCGCCGGCTCCGGTGGACCCCCCTCTCCTGGACGCATCGCAGCGCGCTGTGGTTGACCACCCCGGCGGACCGCTCCTGGTCCTGGCCGGACCGGGGACGGGCAAGACGACGACGCTGGTGGAGGCGGTCGCCGCGCGGATCGCCCGGGGCGCCGACCCGGAGCGCATCCTGGTCCTCACCTTCAGCCGCAAGGCGGCCGTCGAGCTGCGCGACCGCCTGACGGCGCGGATCGGCGGGACGCGCGCCCCCCAGGCCACCACGTTCCACTCCTACTGTTACGCCCTGATCCGCGCCCACCAGGACGCCGACCTCTTCGCCGAACCGCTGCGCCTGCTGTCCGGCCCGGAGCAGGACCTGGCCGTGCGCGAGCTGCTGGCCGGCCAGCTCGACCTGGAGCGGGAGGGCCTGGCCCGCATCCACTGGCCCGACGAGCTGCGGGCGTGCCTGACCACGCGCGGCTTCGCCGACGAGGTGCGGGCCGTGCTCGCCCGCTCCCGCGAGCTGGGCCTCGGCCCGCGCGCCCTGGCGGACTTCGCGGCGCGCACCGGGCGGCGGGACTGGTCGGCGGCGGCCGAGTTCCTCGCCGAGTACCTGGACGTGCTCGACATGCAGGGCGTGCTGGACTACGCGGAGCTGGTCCACCGGGCGGTGCTGCTGGCGGGCTCCGCGCCGCTGCCCCACTACGACGCCGTGTTCGTCGACGAGTACCAGGACACCGACCCGGCGCAGGTCCGGCTGCTGCGGGCACTGGCGGGCGGCGGGCGGACGCTGTACGCGTTCGGCGACCCGGACCAGTCGATCTACGCGTTCCGGGGCGCGGACGTCAACGGGATCCTGGACTTCCCCGGCACGTTCCGCCGCGCGGACGGCACCCCGTCGCCGGTCGCCGTCCTCACCACCTCGCGCCGCTCGGGCGCCGCGCTGCTGTCCGCCACCCGCCTGCTGACCGGCCGGATGCCGCTGCCGCGCCTCCCCGCCGACAAGGCGCGGGCGCACCGGGACCTGGCGGCGGTACGCGGCGGCGGCCGGGTCGAGACGTACACCTTCCCGACCCCCTCCACGGAGGTCGACAACATCGCGGACATCCTGCGGCGCGCCCACCTGGAGGAGGGCGTCCCCTGGAACGACATGGCGGTCCTGGTCCGCGCCGGCGGCCGCACCATCCCCACCCTCCGCCGTGCGCTGACCTCGGCGGGCGTCCCGGTGGAGGTCGACGGCAACGACGTCCCGCTGCGCCACGAACCGGCGGTCGCCCCCCTGCTGGCCGCCCTCCGCGCGGCGGCGGCCCCGGACGCCCCGGTGCGGGCGGACGGGTCGGAGCCCGACGATGCCGAGGGCCGCGGGGGGCCCGACGACCGCGGGGGGCCCGACGAGCACGACGGCCGCGAGGGGCACGGTGAGGCCGCCGGCCGTGAGGGGCCCGACGAGCGCGACGACCGCGAGGAGCCCGACGAGCACGACGAGCACGACGAGCCCGACGAGCACGACGTGGCCGACGGCCGCGAGCAGTCCGACGAGGCCGACGAGTACGCCGAGGCCGACGAGCGCGACGAGCGGGACGACCTCCCGGACGCGAGCCGGCCGTGGCTCGACACCGAGACGGCGATCGGCCTGCTCACCTCGCCGCTCGGCGGCATGGACGCGGCCGACCTGCGCCGCCTGGGGCGCGCGCTGCGGGACGAGGAGCGGGCCGGCGGCAACAAGGTCCCCGCGCCCTCCGACGTCCTGCTCGCCCGCGCGCTCGCCGAGCCCGAGCGGCTCGTCGCGCACGACCCCTCGTACGCCCGCGGCGCCCAGCGGCTCGGGGACCTGCTGCGCCGCACCCGCGAGCTGCTGGCAGGCGGGGGCACCGCCGAGGAGGCCCTCTGGCTCCTGTGGAACGGCACCCCCTGGCCCGCCCGCCTCCAGCGCGCCGCGCTCCGGGGCGGCGCCGCCGGCCGCAACGCCGACCGCGACCTCGACGCCGTGTGCGCCCTGTTCGAGACCGCCGCCCGCGCCGAGGAGCGCACCGGCGGCCGCGGCGCCCTGAACTTCCTGGAGGAGCTCGACGCCCAGGACATCGCCGCCGACACGCTCACCAAACGGCCCGTGCGCCCCGACGCCGTGCGCCTGATGACCGCGCACCGCTCCAAGGGCCTCGAATGGGGCCTGGTCGTCGTGGCCGGCGTACAGGAAGGGCTCTGGCCCGACCTGCGCCGCCGCGGCTCCCTCCTGGAGGCCGACCGCATCGGCCGGGACGGCATCGCCGAGCCGCTCACCCCCGGCGCCCTCCTCGCCGAGGAGCGCCGGCTCTTCTACGTGGCCGCCACCCGCGCCCGCGACCGGCTCGTCGTCACCGCCGTCAAGGCGCCCGCCGACGACGGCGACCAGCCCTCCCGCTTCCTCACCGAACTCGGCGTCGAGCCGAAGGACGTCACCGGCCGCCCCCGCCGCCCCCTCGCCGTCGCCGCGCTCGTCGCCGAGCTGCGCGCCACCACCGTCGACCCCGAGGCGACCCCCGCCCTCCGCGACGCCGCCGCCCGGCGCCTGGCCCGGCTCGCCGCGCTCACCGACGACGAGGGCCAGCCGCTCGTCCCGGCCGCCCACCCCTACCGCTGGTGGGGTCTGTACGAGCCGACCCACGCGACCGTCCCCCTCCGCGACCGCGACCGCCCCGTGGCGCTCTCCGGCAGCGCGCTGGACCAGCTCGCGAACACCTGCGCCCTGCAGTGGTTCCTCGGGCGCGAGGTCAAGGCCGACGCCCCGGCCACCGCCGCCCAGGGGTTCGGCAACGTGGTCCACGTCCTCGCCGACGAGGTCGCCTCCGGCCGCACGCCCGCCGACCTGGCCGTCCTCATGGAGCGGCTCGACTCGGTCTGGGACGCGCTCGCCTTCGACGCCCCCTGGAAGTCCGCCCAGGAGAAGGAGCACGCGCGCGTGGCGCTGGAGAGGTTCCTGCGCTGGCACGTCATGGACCGCGCCGGCCGCACCCCCGCCGCCACCGAGCACGACTTCGACGTCACCCTGGAGGCGGGCGAGTACGAGGTGCGCATCCGGGGCTCCATGGACCGCGTCGAGGCCGACGAGCACGGCCGGGCGTACGTGGTCGACTTCAAGACCGGCAAGTCGGCCCCCACCAAGGACGAGGTCGCCCACCACCCGCAGCTCGCCGTCTACCAGCTCGCCGTCCGCGAGGGCGCCGTCGACGAGGTCTTCGACGGCCGCCGGCCCGAACCCGGCGGCGCCGAACTCGTCCAGCTGCGCCAGGCCGCCCCCAAGAAGGAGGGCGGCGAAGCGCTGCCCAGGGTGCAGGCGCAGGAGCCGCTCGGCGGCGAATGGGTCGGCGACCTGCTGGCGACCGCCGCCGGACGGGTCCTGGACGAGCGCTTCACCCCGTCCACCGGCAAGCACTGCGACCACTGCGCGTTCCGGGCCTCGTGCAGCGCCCGGCCCGAGGGGCGCCACATCGTGGAGTGAGGAGTGTCAGTGGGGCCGGTTAGCCTCGTTGACCGTGACCACTCGCCTCACCGACCCCGAGCAGCTCAAGGAGCTCCTCGGCATCCCGTTCACCCCGGAGCAGACGGCCTGCATCACCGCGCCGCCCGCGCCGCAGGTCATCGTGGCCGGAGCCGGCTCGGGCAAGACGACGGTGATGGCCGCCCGGGTGGTCTGGCTGGTCGGCACCGGCCAGGTCGCCCCCGAGCAGGTGCTCGGCCTGACGTTCACCAACAAGGCCGCCGGCGAGCTGGCCGAGCGGGTCCGCAAGGCGCTGGTCAAGGCAGGGGTGACCGACCCGGACGTCATCGACCCGGACGATCCGCCGGGCGAGCCGCGCATCTCCACGTACCACGCCTTCGCCGGCCAGCTCCTGACCGACCACGGACTGCGCATCGGCCTGGAGCCCACCGCCCGCCTCCTCGCCGACGCCACCCGGTACCAGCTCGCCGCCCGGGTGCTGCGCGAGGCACCCGGCCCGTACCCCGCGCTGACCAAGTCCTTCCCCACCCTCGTCAGCGACCTGCTCGCCCTCGACGCCGAGCTGGCCGAGCACCTGGTCCGCCCCGCCGACCTCCTCCGCCACGACGCCGGGCTGCTCGCCGCCCTCGCGGACGCCCGCCTCACCAACGCCGACCTCCGCAAGGTCCCGGAAGCCGCCGGCGCCCGCCGCGAGCTGACCGGCCTCGTCGTGCGCTACCGCGCGGCCAAGCGCGAGCGCGACCTGCTGGACTTCGGCGACCAGATCGCGCTCTCCGCCGAGCTGGCGCTCACCCGGCCCGAGGTCGGCGCGATCCTCCGCGACGAGTTCCGGGTGGTGCTCCTGGACGAGTACCAGGACACCTCCGTCGCCCAGCGGCTCCTGCTGTCGGGGCTGTTCGGCGGGGGCACTGGACACCCGGTCACCGCCGTGGGCGACCCCTGTCAGGCGATCTACGGCTGGCGCGGGGCGTCCGTCGCGAACCTGGACGACTTCCCCGAGCACTTCCCGCACGCGGACGGCACCCCCGCCACCCGCTTCTCGCTCAGCGAGAACCGCCGCAGCGGCGGTCGCCTGCTGGACCTGGCCAACGGGCTCGCAGAGCCGCTGCGCGCCATGCACGCGGGCGTGGAGGCGCTGCGCCCGGCGCCCGGCGCGGAGCGCGACGGCGCCGTGCGGATCGCGCTGCTGCCCACCCAGGCGGAGGAGCTCGCCTGGCTGGCCGACTCCATCGCCCACCTGGTCCGCACGGGGAAGGAACCCGGCGACATCGCCGTCCTGTGCCGTACCGCCACCGACTTCCCCGAGATCCAGGCCGCCCTCGTCGCCCGGGACGTCCCCGTCGAGGTCGTGGGCCTCTCCGGGCTGCTGCACCTACCGGAGGTCGCCGACCTGGTGGCGGTCTGCGAGGTGCTCCAGGACCCGGGCGCCAACGCCTCGCTCGTACGGCTGCTCACCGGACCCCGCTGGCGGATCGGCGCCCGTGACCTCGCTCTCCTGGGCCGCCGTGCCCGGCTCCTGGTGCACCGCTCCCGGGACGACGGCGACACGGACCCGGACGAGCGGCTGGCGGCGGCGGTCGAGGGCGTCGACCCGGCCGAGGTGGTGTCGCTCGCCGACGCCCTGGACACGTTCCTCGAACCGGCCGGCGAGGACGACGGCCTGCCGTTCTCCGGCGAGGCGAGGGTGCGGTTCGCGCGGCTCGCCACCGAGCTGCGCGACCTGCGGCGCTCCCTGGCCGACCCCCTGATGGACGTCCTGCACCGGGTGCTGGCCACCACGGGTCTGGAGGTCGAGCTGTCCGCCTCCCCGCACGCCCTGGCGGCCCGCCGCCGGGAGACCCTCTCGAACTTCCTCGACATAGCGGCCGGCTTCGCCTCCCTCGACGGCGAGGCGAGCCTGCTGGCCTTCCTCGGCTTCCTGCGCACGGCCGCCCAGTACGAGAAGGGCCTGGACAACGCCCTGCCCGGTGGCGAGAACACCGTCAAGGTCCTGACCGCCCACAAGTCCAAGGGCCTGGAGTGGGACGTGGTCGCCGTCCCGGGCCTGGTCACGTCGCAGTTCCCCAGCACCCGGTCGCGCGAGTCCTGGACGGCCCAGCCGCAGGTCCTGCCGCACGCCCTGCGCGGTGACGCCCCGACCCTCCCGGCGGTCGACGACTGGGACGCCAGGTCGCTGAAGGCGTTCAAGGACGCCATGAGGGACCACCAGCACACCGAGGAGCTGCGCCTGGGGTACGTCACCTTCACCCGCCCCCGCACCCTCCTGCTGGGATCGGCCCACTGGTGGGGCCCGACGCAGAAGCGCCCCAGGGGCCCGTCCCCCTTCCTGCACGCGCTGTACGACCACTGCGCGGCCGGTTTCGGCGAGATCGAGGCCTGGGCGGACGAACCGGACGAGGACGCCGAGAACCCCATGCTCCAGGAGGCCACGGCCGACCGCGCCTGGCCGCTGCCCTTGGACCCGGATTCGCTGGCCCGCCGCCGAGCGGCCGCCGACAAGGTCATGGAGTACCTGGACTCCCTCCCCGAGCCCGGCGCGGACGACCCGGTCTTCCCGCCGGACCCCCCGGCCGACCACGGCCACCCGGTGCCGGAGGCGCCGGACGACCCGGACGCGCACGGCCACCCGGACCCGGACGAGCCCTGGCCCGACGACCTCACCGGCTGGGAGGAGGACTGGGACGACTGGGCGACCGAACCGCCCGCCGCCGACCCCACCGCCGCCGAACCGCCCGCCGGGGACCCCACCGCCGCCGACCCCACCGCCGGAAACCCCTCCGGGGACCCCGCCGCCGGACCCGCGTCCCCGGCGGTGGACGCGGTCGCCGCGCACCCCGACACCGCTGCCGCGCACCCCGACACCGCTGCCGCGCACCCCGACACCGCTGCCGCGCACCCCGACACCGCTGCCGCGCACCCCGACACCGCTGCCGGGCACCAGGCCGCCGCCTCCCGCCCCGGAGACGCCGGCCCCGCCCGGCCCGGCGTCCCCGGCCCTCGCCACGGCGACACCGGGGGTCCGGTGCGCGGGGCGGGGGAGCGGCTCACGCCCGAGGAGGCCCGCACCATCGCCTCCTGGGACCGCGACCTCGACGCCCTCACCGGGGAGCTGCTGCGCGCCCGCGCCACCACCCGTGACGTCCTCCTCCCGGCGTCCCTGTCGGCCTCCCAGCTGCTGCGCCTGGCCTCCGACCCCGACGGCTTCGCGCAGGAGCTGGCCCGCCCCATGCCGCGCCCCCCGCAGCCCGCCGCGCGGCGCGGGACCCGGTTCCACGCCTGGGTGGAGGCCCGGTTCGAGGCCCTGCCGCTGCCCATGCTCGGTCCGGACGAGCTGCCGGGCGGGGAGGTGTACGCGGACGAGCCGGAGATCGCCGACGAGCGGGACCTGGCCGCCCTGAAGGAGGCGTTCGAGAACACCCCGTACGCCCACCGCACCCCCCACCGGGTCGAGGCGCCGTTCCAGCTGGCCCTCGGCGGCCGGGTGATCCGCGGCCGCATCGACGCCGTCTACCGCGAGGCCGACCCGGACACCGGCGCCGTGACGTACGAGATCGTGGACTGGAAGACCAACCGCTCGCACACCGCCGACCCCCTCCAGCTCGCGGTCTACCGGCTCGCCTGGGCCGAGCAGCACGGGCTGCCCCTCGACGCGGTCACGGCCGCGTTCGTCTACGTACGCACCGGGGAGGTCGTCCGCCCCGCCGACCTGCCCGGACGCGACGGGCTCGAACGCATCCTGCTCCTTGGGACGGCGGACGGACCGCCCCCCGACGCCGGATAGGCTCGGGGGCATGAGCGACACCCCGGACAGCGCCGTCCAGACCGTACGCGGATACATAGAGCAGCACCGCGCCGCCTTCCTCGACGACCTCGTCGAGTGGCTGCGCATCCCGTCCGTGTCGGCGCAGCCCGCGCACGCCCCGGACGTACGGCGCAGTGCGCGGTGGCTGGCGGACAAGCTCGGCGAGACCGGCTTCCCGGTCGCCGAGGTGTGGGAGACGGACGGCGCCCCGGCGGTCTACGCCGAGTGGCCCTCCGGCGACGAGGGCGCCCCCACCGTCCTGGTCTACGGCCACCACGACGTCCAGCCCGCCGCCCGTGAGGACGGCTGGGACACCGACCCGTTCGAGCCGGTGATCCGCGGGAACCGGCTCCACGCGCGCGGTGCCGCCGACGACAAGGGCCAGGTGTTCTTCCACACCCTGGGGGTGCGCGCCCACCTGGCGCTGACCGGCCGTACGGCGCCCGCCGTCAACCTCAAGCTGCTGGTGGAGGGCGAGGAGGAGTCCGGCTCCCCGCACTTCCGGGCGCTCGTGGAGCGGAACCGCGACCGGCTCGCCGCCGATGCCGTGGTCGTCTCGGACACGGGCATGTGGTCGGAGACCACGCCCACCGTGTGCACCGGCATGCGGGGCGTGGCGGACTGTGAGATCGAGCTGTACGGCCCGGACCAGGACATCCACTCCGGTTCCTTCGGTGGTGCCGTGCCGAACCCGGCCACGGTCGCCGCCCGGGTGGTCGCCGCGCTCCACGACGAGCACGAGCGCGTCACGGTCCCCGGCTTCTACGACGGCGTCGCGGAGCTCACCGACGCCGAACGGGCGCTGATCGCGGAGCTGCCGTTCGACGAGGACTCCTGGCTGGCGACCGCCACGTCGTACGGGACGCTCGGCGAGGCCGGCTACTCGACCCTGGAGCGGGTCTGGGCCCGCCCGACCGCCGAGGTCAACGGCATCGGAGGCGGCTACCAGGGCCCCGGCGGCAAGACGATCATCCCGTCCTCCGCGCAGGTCAAGCTGTCGTTCCGGCTGGTGGCGGGCCAGGACCCGCACAGGATCGAGGCGGCCGTGCGCGACTGGGTGGCCGCCCGCGTCCCGGCCGGCATCCGCCACAAGATCACTTTCGGTGCGCCGACGCGCCCCTGCCTGACGCCGCTCGACCACCCCGCCCTCCGGTCGGTCGTACGGTCGATGAGCCGGGCGTTCGACGGCGCGAAGGTCCGCTTCACCCGTGAGGGCGGCTCCGGCCCGGCCGCCGACCTCCAGGACGTACTGGGCGCGCCGGTGCTGTTCCTGGGGATCTCCGTGCCGTCCGACGGCTGGCACGCGCCGAACGAGAAGGTGGAACTGGATCTGCTGCTCAAGGGCGTGGAGACGACCGCCCACCTGTGGGGCGACCTGTCCGGGGCCCTGCGCTGAGCGGGCCGGCGCCGGACGGCACCCAGCTGAACGGACACCCAGGAGAACCCATCCACCGGGGGAGTTGGAAGCACAGTGAGCACCATCAGTAACGGGGCCGGGCACCGGCCCATCGGCCTCACCGCCCCGAGCGGCATCGACCGCGCGGCCCACCACCGTCTCGACGAGGCGTGGCTGGCCGCGGCGTGGAGCCACCCGACCACCCGGGTCTTCGTGGTGTCCGGTGGCCAGGCCCTGATCGACGACACCCCCGACGGCCGCACCGAACTGGTGATGACCCCGGCCTTCGAGGCGCCGGTCACCGAGACCCACCGGTACTTCCTGGGCACCGACGAGGAGGGTGTCCGGTACTTCGCGCTCCAGAAGGACTCCCTGCCCGGCCGCATGGACCAGTCCGCGCGGCCGGCCGGTCTGCGGGAGGCCGGTCTGCTGCTGTCCCCGCGCGACGCCGGGCTCCTGGTCCACGCGGTGGCGCTGGAGAACTGGCAGCGGCTGCACCGCTTCTGCTCGCGCTGCGGCGAGCGCACGGTGATCGCGGCGGCCGGCCACATCCGCCGCTGCCCGGCCTGCGGCGCCGAGCACTACCCGCGCACGGACCCGGCGGTGATCATGCTGGTGACGGACGAGGAGGACCGCGCGCTGCTGGGCCGGCAGGTCCACTGGCCGGAGGGCCGCTTCTCGACGCTGGCGGGCTTCGTGGAGCCGGGCGAGTCGATCGAGCAGTCGGTGGCCCGGGAGGTCTTCGAGGAGGCCGGGGTGACGGTCGGCGAGGTGGAGTACGTCGCCAGCCAGCCGTGGCCGTTCCCCTCCAGCCTGATGCTGGGCTTCATGGCGCGGGCCACGTCGTCCGAGATCGACGTCGACGGGGACGAGATCGAGGAGGCCCGCTGGTTCTCCCGGGAAGAGCTGCGGGCCGCGTTCGAGTCCGGCGAGGTCCTTCCCCCCTACGGAATCTCGATCGCGGCCCGTCTCATCGAGCTCTGGTACGGCAAGCCGCTGCCGAAGCCCGGGAACGTGGCGTAGGACCGACCGCGCTCAGGCGCCGATCTTCTGCTTGACCTGGGCCAGCGAGGGGTTCGTCAGCGTCGTCCCGTCGGCGAAGAGCACGGTCGGGACGGTCTGGTTGCCCCCGTTGGCCTTCTCCACGAACGCGGCCGACTCCGGGTCCTGCTCGATGTTGACCTCGGTGTACGCGATGCCCTCACGGTCCATCTGGCTCTTCAGCCGGCGGCAGTAACCGCACCACGTCGTGCTGTACATCGTCAGGCTGCCCTGCATCGTCTGCGCTCCTCGGTGTCGCTGGGGGTGGGGTGCCTCGGGGCACCAGGAAGCAGAACGTCCACCGGCGCTCCACCATTCCCGGGACCGGTACGACCGGAGGCCGGCCCTGTGGACAACCGTCCCGTCCGCCTCGGCCGACCTGGCAGCATGGCAGGGTGACAGCAGCAACGCACTCCACTCTCTTCCCGCAGGTACCGGGCTCGAGCCAGTTCACGGCCCCGCCCCGGGACGCCGACGCGGTGCTCGACGGGCTGGACCCCGAGCAGCGCGAGGTGGCGACCACCCTGCACGGTCCGGTGTGCGTGCTGGCGGGCGCCGGCACGGGCAAGACGCGCGCGATCACCCACCGGATCGCCTATGGCGTCCGCGCGGGCATACTCCAGCCCAGCAGTGTGCTGGCCGTCACCTTCACCAACCGCGCCGCCGGAGAGATGCGCGGCCGGCTGCGGCAGCTGGGCGCGGGCGGTGTCCAGGCCCGCACCTTCCACTCGGCGGCCCTCCGCCAGCTCCAGTACTTCTGGCCGAAAGCAGTCGGTGGTGAGCTGCCCCGGCTGCTGGAGCGCAAGGTCCAGCTCGTCGCGGAGGCGGGCGCCCGGTGCCGCGTCCGGCTCGACCGCAACGAGCTGCGCGACGTCACGGGCGAGATCGAATGGGCCAAGGTCACCCAGACCGTCCCCGCCGACTATCCGGCGGCCGTCGCCAAGGCCCAGCGGGACGCCCCGCGCGACCCCGCCGAAATTGGCCAGATCTATGCCATGTACGAGCAGCTGAAGCGGGACCGCTCGTCGATCGACTTCGAGGACGTCCTGCTGCTGACCGTCGGCATCCTCCAGGACCGGCACGACATCGCGGAGCGGATCCGCGGGCAGTACCAGCACTTCGTGGTGGACGAGTACCAGGACGTCTCCCCGCTCCAGCAGCGCCTGCTCGACCTGTGGCTCGGCGACCGCGACAACCTGTGCGTCGTGGGCGACGCCAGCCAGACGATCTACTCCTTCACCGGCGCCACCCCCGACCACCTGCTGAACTTCCGCACCCGGCACCCGGGCGCCACCGTGGTCAAGCTGGTCCGCGACTACCGCTCCAGCCCCCAGGTCGTCCACCTGGCCAACGGGCTCCTCGCCCAGGCCCGCGGCCGCGCCGCCGAGCACCGCCTGGAACTGGTCTCGCAGCGGGACCCCGGCCCCGACCCCGTCTACGCCGAGTACGCCGACGAACCCGCCGAGGCCGAGGGCACCGCCCGCCGCATCCGCGACCTGATCGCCGCGGGCGTCCCGGCCGGCGAGATCGCCGTGCTGTATCGGATCAACGCCCAGTCGGAGGTCTACGAGCAGGCCCTCGCCGACGCGGGCGTGCCCTACCAGCTGCGCGGCGCCGAGCGGTTCTTCGAGCGTGCCGAGGTCCGGGAGGCGGGCGTCGCCCTGCGCGGCGCCGCCCGGGCCGGGGGCAACGACTCCTTGCTGGACGACGCCGAGGACCTGCCCTCGCAGGTGCGGGCCGTGCTGTCCACCAAGGGCTGGACCACCGAGCCGCCGGCCGGCTCCGGCGCGGTCCGCGACCGCTGGGAGTCCCTGGCGGCGCTGGTCCGCCTCGCCGAGGACTTCGCCCGCGCCCGCCCCGGGGCGACCCTCGGCGACCTGGTCGCGGAGCTCGACGAGCGGGCCGCCGCCCAGCACGCCCCCACGGTGCAGGGCGTGACCCTCGCCTCGCTGCACTCGGCGAAGGGCCTGGAGTGGGACGCCGTGTTCCTCGTCGGCCTCACCGAGGGCATGATGCCGATCACCTACGCCAAGACCGACGAGCAGGTCGAGGAGGAGCGCCGCCTGCTGTACGTGGGCGTCACCCGCGCCCGGCTGCACCTCTCGCTGTCCTGGGCGCTCGCCCGCTCCCCGGGCGGCCGCGCCTCGCGCCGGCCGACGCGGTTCCTGACCGGGCTGCGCCCCGGCTCCGCCGCGCCGGGGGCCCGCACCAGGGGCGGGGGCGCCGGGATCGAGCGGGGCGGAGCGGGCGCTCCGGCGGCGGCCCGGCGGGGGCGACGAGGGCCCGTGCGGTGCCGGGTGTGCGGCGCGACGCTCACCGACGCCGGCGAGATGAAGCTGATGCGCTGCGAGGACTGCCCGTCCGACATGGACGAGGCCCTGTACGAACGGCTCCGGGACTGGCGCTCGGAGCAGGCCCGGCAGCTCGGCCAGCCCCCGTACTGCGTCTTCACCGACAAGACCCTGATGGCGATCGCCGAGACCGTGCCCGCCACCGACGGCGAACTGGCCCGCATCTCCGGGGTCGGCGTCCGCAAGCTCGGCCGCTTCGGCGCCGATGTTCTGGCCATCTGCGCAGGCCAGGAGCCCGGCGACGGTGCCGCGGAGGACTGATTCCAACTCGTCGAAAAAATAGTTTGCGCCCGCCCCGTCAAGCCCCATAGGTTCTTAACCACGGAAACGGCGGCTTCTCCGAAGCCCCGTCTTCGTGCTGTACTTATCCGAATACGCGCGGGACCGGTTCCGACCGATCCCCCCCGAGACGCCGAGAGGAGGCGATTGAAGTGATCAGCATCAACAGCAGCTCCGTCAGCACCACCGCCAAAATGACCGATCGCGTCGTCGTCTCCGCCTGCTCGCTCGGCCTCTCCCGTTCGGCCCTCGTGGGCACCGGTCTGCCCGGCTTCGCAGCCGTGCGTCCGGCCACCCTCCTGGCCGCTCTCCCCGTCCGGGAGCGCGCCGAGCGACCGACCGAGGCACTGGAAGCAGGAGTAGCAGCAGGCAAGGCCCAGGCCTATGCCTTTGCGGCGACCGGTGCCGAAACCAAGACGCAGAAGCAGCAGCACCACACGATGTGGGCCTTCCGTGGGCTCGAACCCTGGAGTGATCCAGCCTGATCCGAGATCAGGCCGGCGCCTTCAGGGCCGCGGAACCCCACCCGGGATCCGCGGCCCTTCTGTTTTGCCCGAACGGGCGAAGCGGAGCGAAGGGGCCTCGGGACGACGCAGTACCCGGTACCAGCCCACCGGCCAACAGGCCGGACCGACCAGACGAGGAAAACGAAACCGTGCAACTCGAAGCGCACGCCCCGTCCGTACCGCCTTCCGAAACGCTCCCCCCGCCCGGTCTCACGGAGGACTCCGCCTTGACCCCCCTCACCGCGCTCACCGCGCTCGACGACGCCATCGAGAACCTCGGCGTACCCGTCCCGTGCCGCTCCTACGACCCGGAGGTCTTCTTCGCCGAGTCGCCGGCCGACGTCGAGTACGCCAAGTCCCTCTGCCGTACGTGCCCGCTCGTGGAGGCCTGCCTCGCGGGCGCCAAGGAGCGGCGCGAGCCGTGGGGCGTCTGGGGTGGTGAGCTCTTCGTCCAGGGCGTGGTCGTCGCCCGCAAGCGGCCCCGTGGCCGCCCGCGCAAGAACCCGGTCACGGCATGAACGTCCGCGCCGGAACCATCGACCGCCCCCTCACGCACGATCCCCAGAAGCAGGCCCCGATGACCTCTTCCACCAGCGAGCCGTCCGGCTCCGCGACCCCAGCCTTCAGCACCCCCGGCGCGACCGTTCCGCGCCAGAACAGGAACCGTGAGATGCAACTCATCCAAGAAGCCCTGGCACGCGCCCATATGCATCAGCGCATGCAGGAAGCCGACGCGGAACGCCAGGCCCTGCGCCTGGTCGCCGCGCGGCGCATGCAGCGCCGTGCCGAGCGCGTGTCCCTGCGCGCCCGGCGCGCGCTGGCCATGGCCGTCATGAACTAGTGCCGACCCGGCACTGAATCACCTTGCGGGGACCGGTCCTGACGGGCCGGTCCCCGCGGTGCGTGGCGCGCGGCCCCGGCCGCCCGGCGGGGTTATCGTCTCGTGGTGAACGAGCGGACTCCTCCCCCCGCGCAGCCGGGAGCGCCGAACGTGGTGTGCTCCCGCTGCGGCGCGACCGCCGACAGCCTCCCGGTGACGTGGACCTGTTCCGTGGAGAACGGCGGCCGCCTCTACTTCTGCGACGACTGCGCCCGGGCCCACCTCAGAGCCATCGAGAGCAGGCTCGACTCCTCCTGGTGGTGACCCCGGCGCGGCCGGCGGACCCGTGCGGCCGGCCGCACGGGCCCCGCACCGGTCCACTCGCACGGACCGGCCGTGACCCGGGGCACGGTCAGACGTGCGCCTCCACCGGTGCCGGATCGGCGTCGTCCTCCGGCAGGAACCCGGGCAGCCACGACTCCAGTTCGTCGCGCAGCCTCACCGTCGCGTTCAGCTGGCACAGCACCCCGATGGTGCTCAGCGTCACCCGGTGGATCAGCAGGTACGACGGCGGCAGATTGAGCTGCTTGCCCAACTGGTGTGCGGGAGAACGCAGATCGGCGAGCCGGGTGGCCTGGCCGCGTATCCAGTCACGGGTGAAGGTGAACTCGTCCACCTCCGCCGGCTCGATGATCGGCAGCAGGTACTCCAGCACCGCGTCCGGGTCCAGCTCGATGGTCTCCTTGACGAACCCCTCCTTCCGGAGCAGTTCGTACACCGCCTCCGAATCGCCCTCCAGGGCCATGCGCAGGGAGGCTCCGATGGTCTCCGGCAGACCGCCCGGCAGCCGGTCGACGGTGCCGAAGTCCAGCACCCCGAGCCGCCGGCCCGCCACGTCCGCCTCGTCCCCGCCCGGCAGCAGACGGAAGTTGCCCGGGTGCGGATCCGCGTGGAGCAGGCCCGTCCGCGCCGGCCCGGAGAAGAGGAACCTCGCGAGCAACTGCCCCGCCCGGTCCCGCTCCTCCGCGCTACCCGTCGCGATGATCTCCGACAGCGGCGTCCCGTCGATCCACTCGGTCACCAGCACCTGGTCGGACTGGTGCACCACGTCCGGCACCACCACGTCCGGATCGTCCGCGAACACGGCGGCGTGCTCCCGCTGGGCCTCCGCCTCCAGGCCGTAGTCCAGCTCCTCGGCCACCCGGTCCCGCATCTCCGCGATCAGCGGTTTGATGTCCATGCCCGGCACCAGCGGCCCCAGCATCCGGGCCACCCGGCTCAGCTGTGTCAGGTCCGACAGCAGGGCCTCGCCCGCTCCCGGGTACTGCACCTTCACCGCCACCCGGCGCCCGTCGTGCCACACGGCCCGGTGGACCTGGCCGATCGACGCGGCAGCCGACGGCTTGTCCTCGAACTCCAGGAACAGCTCCCGCCATTCCTCGCCCAGCCGCTCCTGGAGCACCGCGTGCACCGTACGCGTCGGCATGGGCGGTGCGGCCTCCTGGAGCTTGGTCAGCGCCGCCCGGTAGGGGCCCGCCATCTCCTCGGGCAGCGCCGCCTCGAAGACGGACAGTGCCTGCCCGAGCTTCATCGCACCCCCCTTCAGCTCCCCCAGCACGCGGAACAGCTGGTCCGCCGTGCGCTGCTGGAGCTCGCGAGCGACGAGCTCCGCGGACTTCCCCCCGATCCGCTTGCCCAGCCCCCACGTGGCCCGGCCCGCGAAGCCCAGGGGCAACGCGGCCAACTTGACGGTACGGGTTACCGCCTTCCGGGGTAGATCAGACATGCGCCCCTCCAAATCCGGAACTGCCGTGCCGCGTTTGCCGTAGGCGTCGCTTCGCCGGCCGCGGTTACCCCGCCATTGTGTCCTGCCCGCTCGCGGGGCCCGAGGCGCGCATCCCCTCCGGCCTCCGGCCCGCCCCGCAGGGGCAGCCGGCATGGGGCGACAACCGCTCCGAGCGCCACTCCAGCAACGGCAGCGACACCTCCCACCGGGCGCCGGTGCTCGCGGGAAGCTCTCCGTCCAGGAACGCCACCGCATGAGCCGCCGCGAGCCCCGCGACCGCCGCCGCGAGCCCCTGGTCGCACGCTGGCACCCTGCTACGCCGCCCCGAACGCCACTGCGCCAGCATCCGGGGCCACGCCGGATCCCGGTCGGACCGCTCCCGCTCCACACACCCCGCGCACGCCGTGCCGCCCGGCAGCACCAGAGGACCCACCACACCCGTCGCCTCGATCACCCCGGCGTACAGATGGGGTGTGCCGGTGGCCACCCAGTCGTCGGCGGTCACCGGGTCCGGGGCGTACGCCGCCAGACCGTCCCGCGGAGCGACCACCACCAGGGACAGCCCGGGCTCCGATCCCGCGGCCCTGCCGTCCCGGACCGCCCGGCCGCCCGGGGCCGACCGCCCCACCAGCCTCCGCGCCGCCGCGTCACGCCGCTCACCGACCGCCTCCGCCGGCAGCCCGCCGGGCGCCACGTCCCACGGCTCGACGCGGTCGCCGTCCCGCACCTCCACCCGGCCCACACCCGAGGCCGACAGCAGGGCGGCCACCGCCGCCCCCACCCGCCCGGCGCCCCGCACCTGCACCCGCATCCCCCGCCGCGCCGCCAACCGCCGCGCCGCGCCGCCCGGTTCGCGGTGGACGACGGACAGCGACCCCAGGTCGGCCCGGAGCCGGTCGAGCGCCCCGCTCTCCCCGCGCAGCGCGTCGGTGGCCGGGGCGCCGGCCACCGGATCCTCCAGCAGGCCCGCCTCCGCCAGCCGGTCCAGCAGGGCCTCCAGCCGTCCGTCGGGCAGACCCAGCGCCCGCGCCTCCTCCCGCAACAGCTCCAGCCCCCGCGTCCCGTCGAACAGGGTGAGGAGACTGCCCGTCGTCGTGTCCACCGGCCCGACCACCACCGCGTGCGCGGGCGCCGCCCCGAACTGCACGAACTGCAGATTCCGCCAGGCCCGCCGCAGCGCCGGCTTCAGCATCGGATGCATATCCGCCCCCGTGATCCTCATCCTCGACGGCCGCCGGCGATCTCCGGTGAAGCCGGCGAACTCGTCGATCTCCCGGCGTCAGAATGCCCGGCACCGGCGACCGCCGCGGAAAGTTGTCCACAGGTACGGGGTATTAGTCGTTCAAATGGTGCAGGCTGTGGAGGGATCACGCGTCAACCGCTCGGGAGGCGGGACTTCCCGTGCTGACAGCGGGTAACGTCGGGGCGTGCCCGCCGACCCCCAGCCCACATCCGCGAGCGAACCGTCCCACGGCGCGGGGACGCGTGCGGTCGAGGTCCGCAGGAGCTCCCGGCGCAACCGGACCGTCTCCGCCTACCGGGAGGGCGACCTGACGGTCGTGCTCATCCCTGCCCGCATGTCCGAGGCGGAGGAGCGGCGCTGGGTGGGCGTGATGCTCGACAAGCTCGCCGCCCAGGAGAGCAGGCGCACCCTCGGTGACACGGAGCTGGCCGAGCGGGCGGAGCGCCTGTCCGACCAGTACTTCGGCGGCAGGGCGCGGCCCACGTCCGTGCGGTGGGTGACCAATCAGAACACCCGCTGGGGCTCCTGCACCCCGGCAGAGGGCAGCATCCGCCTGTCGCACCGGCTGCAGGGCATGCCGGAGTACGTCGTGGACTACGTCCTCGTCCACGAGCTGGCCCATCTCCTCGTCCCCGGGCACGGGCCCCGGTTCTGGCGGCTGCTGGAGGCCTACCCCCGCACCGAGCGGGCCCGCGGCTACCTGGAGGGCGTCGTCGCGGCGGCCCGGCTGCCGCACCTTCCGGCCGGTCGCGGAGAGTGACATTCGTCGATCCTGTACCGAAACAGTCCCGACTTGGCTCAATGTCGTCGCCAGCCGTTAGCCTGGCGCGACGCATTCGAAAATTCGGGATGGGGGACGGTCGTTACGCATGGCCAGGGAATTCCAACGGGGCCACAAGGCCAAGATCAGCGATCTCACACCCGGAACCGATCTGTACGTGGGTGTGCAGATCGGCGCTCCAGGTCTGACCTTCGACATCAGCTGCTTCGGCCTGGACGCCAATGAGCAGCTCTCGGACGACCGGTATTTCATCTTCTTCAACCAGCCGAAGTCGCCCGAGGAGTCCGTCCAGCTGCTCGGCGCGCAGGCCGGTGACACCGAGTCCTTCCGCGTCACGCTCGACCGCGTCCCGCCGCACATCCACAAGCTGTCCTTCACCGCCACGATCGACGGCGCCGGGCAGATGTCCCAGGTGGGCCCCGGTTACCTGCGCATCGTCGCCGGTGGCGAGGAGGTCG
Source organism: Streptomyces noursei (assembly GCF_001646665.1). Classification (GTDB taxonomy): domain Bacteria; phylum Actinomycetota; class Actinomycetes; order Streptomycetales; family Streptomycetaceae; genus Streptomyces; species Streptomyces lavendulocolor. The sequence goes on from NZ_LWBU01000090.1 coordinate 78,563, forward strand.
CCCGGTACGCGTTCGACGGTTCGGAGTTCAGCACCGAGCGCGCCGTGATGCTCGGGGACTTCTACCTCAAGGACGTCTGGCGGTTCGCCGCCGTCGGCCAGGGCTTCGACGGCGGGCTGGAGGCGCTGCTGAAGAACTTCGGCGGCGAGGTCGCCGAGGAGGAGCCCGCCGCCCCGCAGCAGCCGGCACAGGCCGCGGCGCCGTCCTTCGCACCGCCGCCCTTCGCCGCCCCCGCCGCCCCCGGCGCGCCCGCCGCGCCGCAGGCGCCGCAGCCCGCACCGTCGTTCGGCGCCCCCGCGGCACCCGCGCCGGCACCCGCACCCGTGCCCGCCCCGGCGCCGCCCGCGCCCGCCCAGCCGGTGCACACCGCGCCGACGCTGGCCGCGCCGATCGCCCCCGCCGCGCCGACCCCGCCGCACGGCGCCCCGGCCGCCCCGTACGGCCAGCCGCCCCAGCAGCCGGTCCCGCCCCAGCAGCCGCAGTACGGTCAGGTCCCCGGCCAGACCCCGCCGCACGGTGCCCCGGCGCCGTACGGCCAGCCCGCGCCCGCCCCTTACGGCCAGCAGCAGTACCCGCAGCAGCCGTACGGACAGCAGCCGCCCATGGGCATGCCGCCCGGTGGGATGCCCCCCGGCATGCCCCAGGGCGTTCCGCAGGGCGTGCCCCAGGGCGGTGCCGGACTGGAGGCGGCACTCCAGAAGTACCGCGAGACCGCCACCGGACAGCGCTGGACTCCGCAGAACCAGCAGCTCATGCGGGTCGACCTGGCCATGGGCGGCACCCCCGTCCTGGCGCGCCAGGGCAGCATGGTCATGTACCAGGGCAAGGTCGACTTCGGCTACAAGGGGGCCGGTTTCTCCGGCCGCATGGTCGGCAACGCCACGGGCCAGGAGATGCAGCTCATGCGCTGCACCGGACGCGGCCAGGTGTTCCTCGCCGAGAACGGCGCACACCTGCACCCCATCGAGCTCCAGGGCGACGGCATCTGCGTCTCCGCCGAGAACGTCCTCGCCTTCGACGAGTCGCTGCAGTACGAGGTCCGCCGCATCGAGGGCCACGGCATCCCCGGCGGGGCGCTGTTCACCATGCAGTTCCAGGGCACCGGCACGGTCGTGGTGAAGACCCACGGCGTCCCCGTCGTCCTGCCCGTCACCCCGACCACCTTCGCGGACTGCAACGCGGTGGTCGCCTGGTCGGCCGCCTCCCAGGTGATCCTCTCCAGCCAGGTCCGGCTGCGCCGGAACGCCTATCCGGGACACAGCGGGGAGACCGTCAACCTCCAGTTCCGGGGCGCCCCCGGCAACTTCATCGTCGTCCAGCCCTACGAGGTCTAGAGGGAGCCCGAACATGAACCAGCAACTCGCGGGCTACGCCCCGACCCCCGTGGCGGCCCGGATGGAGAACCACGGCCGGCACATGCTCAAGGTCGCCATGGCCTCCGGCCAGGACCTCTTCGCCCGTACCGGCTCCGTCGTCGCCTACGAGGGCTTCGTGCAGTACGAGCCGAACCCGCCCGCCGTCCGCCAGATCGCCTCTCAGTGGGTCACCGGCGAGGGCGCGCCGGTCATGAAGTGCTCCGGCGACGGCCTGCTCTACCTCGCCGACTACGGCGCCGACGTCGTCGTCATCAACCTCGACAACGACGCGCTCTCCGTCAACGGCACCAATGTGCTGGCCTTCGACGCCCACCTCCAGTGGGGCGCCGAGAGGGTCAAGGGCATGGCGAAGTTCGCCGGACAGGGCCTGTGGAACGTCCAGTTCGCCGGTACCGGCTGGGTCGCCCTGACCTCCCGCGGCACCCCGATCGTCGTCGACTGCGGCCGCGGCGAGGACGAGACGTACGTCGACCCCGACGCCCTCGTGGCGTGGTCCCCGACGCTCAAGGTCAAGGGCAAGCGCAGCTTCAAGGCCTCCTCCCTCATCGGGCGGGGCAGCGGAGAGGCGTACCAGATGGCCTTCTCGGGGCAGGGCATCGTCGTCGTACAGCCGAGCGAGGACAGCACCGACCGCCTGCGGATCCGGGGCTGAGGGGGAGCGAGAACAACCATGCAGAGCCCGCTTTTCAGCAACACCGAACAGCAGAGCCAGGAGCGGTACGTCGTGCAGAACCCGCAGCTCCTGCGGGTCGCCCTCACCGGCCACGACGACGTCCTCGCCCGCAAGGGCGCCATGGTCGCGTACCAGGGGCTGATCGACTTCGACGGCGAGTACCAGAACAACAACCAGAGGCGCGCCCGCGCCAACACCGGTGAAGGCCTGGACCTGATGCGCTGCTCGGGGCAGGGCACGGTCTACTTCGCCAACCTGGCCCAGTACATCCACGTCGTGGACGTCGACCACGAGGGCATGACCGTGGACAGCTCCTACGTGCTGGCGCTGGACTCCGCGCTGCACACCGAGGTGATCGCCGTGGACAGCCAGTACGGCATCTCGGGGTCCGGCAAGTACCAGCTGAACATCTCCGGCCGGGGCAAGGTCGCGCTGATGACCTCCGGGCAGCCGCTGATGATGGAGGTCACGCCGGAGAAGTACGTCAACGCCGACGCCGACGCGATCGTCGCCTGGTCGTCGTCGCTGCGCGTCCAGATGCAGGCGCAGACCCACTCGTCCAACGTGCGCCGCCGCCGGGGCAGCACCGGGGAGGGCTGGGAGCTGAGCTTCCTGGGGCAGGGCTTCGCGCTCGTCCAGCCCAGCGAGGTCATGCCGCCGCAGAACGCCGACATCGGGCAGGGGGTCGGCGCCCAGTTCGGCGTCGGCCAGCACGGCGCCCGCGCCCAGAACCAGAACAACGCCTGGAACTGACGGACGGCACACGGGTAAGGGGCGGTCACCATGGGTGGCCGCCCCTTACCCGTCTCCCCGCCGCCGTCCTAGAGCGCCGCGCGGGCCGCCCCGACCAGCCGGACGACCGACGCGTCGGCCACCGCCGCCACCTCGTCGTAACCGAACCAGCGCAGGTCGAGCGACTCCTCGCTGATCGCCGCCACGGCGTCCGGGGGAGCGATCGCCACGTACTGCACGTCGAGGTGCCAGTGGCAGGGCGCCGGGATCGGGTGCCGGTCCAGCCGGGCCGGACCGCCCGGAAGCAGCGTCAGGCCCGGGATGCCGGACTCCTCCGTCGCCTCCCGCAGCGCCGCCGCGGCGAGCGTCCCGTCACCGGGCTCGCAGTGGCCGCCCATCTGCAGCCACATGCCCAGCTTCTTGTGCAGGGTCAGCAGGACCCTGCCGCGCTCCGGGTCCACCACCAGGGCGCTGGCCGTCAGGTGCCCGGCCCCGCACGCCTTCCACATGCCGTCCGGATGGGCCGCGAGATGGTCCAGATAGACCTGGCGCAGCTCCGGCTGGTCCTCGTACTCCTTCAGTACGAGGACGGCGTCGTCGTGCAGGCTCACGTGCCGGACTCGCCCTCGCCCTTGTCCTGCCCGCCCTCGTCCTTGCCGCGGTCCTGCCCGTCCCGGCCGCCCCCGTCCCGCCCGGCTGCCTCGCCGAGCATCTTGTCGAGCTCCGAGAAGTCCAGGTGCTCGCGGTGGACGAAACCGTCCGGGTCGTCCAGGTCGGACGCCGTCGGCAGCATGTCCGGGTGCGCCCACAGCCCGTCACGGCCGTCGACCCCGCGCGCGTCCGTGAGCGACGCCCACAGGCGCGAGGCGTCCCGCAGCCGGCGGGGCCGCAGCTCGAGGCCGATCAGCGTGGCGAACGTCTGCTCGGCGGGGCCGCCCGACGCGCGGCGGCGGCGCAGCGTCTCGCGCAGCGCGCCGGCCGACGTCAGCCGGCTCTTGGCGGCCTCGTGCACGACCGCGTCCACCCAGCCCTCGACCAGCGCAAGAGCGGTCTCCAGACGTGCCAGGGCGGCCTTCTGCTCCGGGGTGTCCTCCGGCTGGAACATGCCCTGCTGGAGGGCTTCCTGCAGCTGCTCCGGGTTGGACGGGTCGAGCCCGCCGACCGCGTCCTCCAGCTTGCCCGTGTCGACCTTGATCCCGCGGGCGTACCCCTCGACCGCGCCGAACAGGTGCGAGCGCAGCCACGGCACGTGGGCGAAGAGCCGCTGGTGGGCGGCCTCACGCAGGGCCAGGTACAGCCGCACCTCGTCCTGCGGCACCCCCAGGTCCTTGCCGAACGCCGTCACGTTCAGCGGCAGCAGCGCGGCCTTGCCGGCCGGCCCCAGGGGCAGCCCGACATCGGTGGAACCGACCACCTCACCGGCCAGGACACCCACGGCCTGGCCGATCTGCTGACCGAACATGGCGCCGCCCATGGAGCGCATCATGCCGATCAGCGGGCCGGCCATGGCCTGCATCTCCTCGGGCAGGACGTTCCCCATCGCGGCGCCGACCTGCTCGGCGACCGGGTCCACCAGCTGCTGCCAGGCGGGCAGCGTCGCCTCCACCCACTCGGCGCGGCTCCACGCCACCGCGGTGCCCGCCCCCGACGGCAGGGACGTCACGCCGTCCAGCCAGAGGTCGGCCAGGCGCACGGCCTCCTCGACGGCCGCCCGCTCGGCGGGGCCGACGCTGGCGTCCTTGGTGCCGTCCGACGTGCCCTGGGACACCGTCTGGCGGGCGATCTGCTTGGCCATGTCCCAGTTGACGGGACCGCCCTCGTAGCTCAGCATCTGGCCGAGCTGCTGGAAGGCCGCTCCCAGGTCCGTGGGGTTCAGCGAGCCGAACATCGCGGCGAACGGGTTGTCCCCGCCGCCCGGCATGCCGCCGAACCCGAAGGGGTTGCCACCGGCACCCTGGCCACCTTCGGCAGGTCCCTTCTTCTTGCCTTCGTCGCCGTCCTCCGGCTCCTCCGGCGGAAGGCCGAATCCGAATGGGGTGTCACTCACGGGGTTCCTCGGCTCGTAGGGCCGCCGGCTTCCTGCCGGCGGCGGCTGCCCGACAACACCACCAGCGTAGACATCCGAGCCGGATGTGGGCTCGGTGCTCCGCCGGCTCATGGCCTGGGGCAGGATGGACGCCACCTGGTACGTACGCGTCATACACGTACGTACTGAAGACAACCGCTGGAGACGCCCGGTGAGTTCCCCAGATCCGCAGGTTCGCGCAGCGCGAAACCACTCAACCCAGTCCGCCGGCCGAGGCCCCGTCGTCGCGGTCACCGGTGCCGCGTCCGGCGTCGGTGACCTGCTCACCCGGCGCCTCGCCGCGTCCGAGGAGGTCAAGCAGGTCATCGCCATCGACGAGCGCCGGGGCGAGGTCTCCGAGGCGCAGTGGCAGATCCTCGACGTACGCGACCCGGCCATCGCCGAGAAGCTGCGCGGCGCCGACGTCGTGGTGCACCTGGCGCTCGACCTCGACCTGGAGACCGACGCGGCCGCCCGTACGGCGTACAACGTGCGCGGGACGCAGACCGTGCTGACCGCCGCGGCGGCCGCGGGCGTCCACCGGGTCGTGCTGTGCACCTCGGCCATGGTGTACGGGGCGCTGCCCGACAACGACATCCCGCTCTCCGAGGACGCCGAGCTGAGGGCCACCGCCGAGGCCACCGGTGTGGGAGACCTGCTGGAGATCGAGCGCCTGGCCCGCCGGGCGCCCCGCGCGCACCCCGGCCTCAACGTCACGGTCGTGCGCCCCGCCGTCCTGGTGGGCGGCACCGACACGGCGCTGACCCGCTACTTCGAGTCGCCCCGGCTGCTGGTGGTCGCCGGATCGCGGCCGGCGTGGCAGTTCTGCCACGTCGAGGACCTGGTCAGCGCCCTGGAGTACGCGGCGCTGGAGAAGGTGGAGGGCGAGTTCGCGGTCGGCTGCGACGGCTGGCTGGAGCAGGAGGAGGTCGAGGAGCTGAGCGGCATCCGCCGCATGGAGCTGCCCTCGGCCGTGGCCCTCGGTGCCGCCGCGCGGCTCCACAGGATCGGGCTGACCCCGTCCCCGGCCGGTGACCTCGCGTACACCATGCACCCGTGGGTGGTGAGCGTCGGACGGCTGCACGACGCGGGCTGGCGGCCGCAGTGGACCAACGAGGAGGTCCTCGCCGCGCTCCTGGAGGAGGTCGAGGGCCGTCACACGGTCGCGGGCCGCCGCCTCGGGCGCAAGGACGCCACCGCGGCGGGTGCCGCGGGCGCGACGGTCGCCCTGCTGGGCACCGCCGCCCTGGTACGCCGGGCCCGCAAGCGCCGCGGGCTGTAGCGCCCGCCGGGGCGCGGCCCTGTAGGAGGCTCCAACGCGCGCGTGACGGGGCAGGTCGAAACCGCTATTCCGCGATGTCGGTGCCGTGCGGCACGATGGGCTGCATGGCACCCACGTACGACCACCCCGGCGAGCGCGCGGCGGCGGATCCGATCCGGCTGCTGGCGATCCGTGACACCCCGCTCTCCCTCGACGAGGTCTTCCGTGCCGTCGGCGACGACGCGGCCGGCGGGACCGCCCTCTTCGTGGGCACCGTGCGCAACCACGACGGCGGCGCCGACGTGGACGAGCTGGGGTACTCCAGCCACCCCACCGCCGAGGCGGAGCTGCGCCGCGTCGCGGAGAAGGTCGTCGCGGACCACCCCGTGCGCGCCCTGGCGGCCGTCCACCGGGTCGGCGACCTGTCGGTCGGTGACCTGGCCGTCGTGGTCGCGGTGTCGTGCCCCCACCGCGCGGAGGCCTTCGCGGCCTGCCGCAAGCTGATCGACGACCTCAAGCACGAGGTGCCGATCTGGAAGCACCAGCGCTTCTCGGACGGCACCGAGGAGTGGGTCGGGGCCTGCTGAGCCTCAGGCACATGTGTGGGGCCCCGGACGGAGTCCGGGGGAGGGCCGGCGCCTGCTGAGCGCGGGCCCCGGAGCCGGCCCGGGACGGCTCCCCGGACGGGTCCGGTGGCGGCCGGCCCGATCCGGACGGTGGTCAAGCGTCCGATTTGCGTAACCCGACCCCTGGCGTGAGCGTTGAACCGGCGGATGGTTAATCTGCTGATCAGTCAGTGCGTTGTGCTCATTGGGGACGGGAGGTCGCGATGGCAGTCCTGGCCTGGTTGCTGATTCCGCTGTTCACCGCCATAGGTGCCGCGATATGGGGGAGCTGGGCCTCGCGCGACCGCACCACCGGTGACGTGGCCGAGCTCGCGGGGTACGCGCGCTTCCGCGAGGTCATGGAGAAGTCCCACTCGGGCGGCGGAACCGTCTGAGCACGCCGCCGCCCGTCCCCCCGGACGGACCGGCCCCGGGGGTGCACGCGTGCGCGCGTCCCGTACTGTCGTTCCATGCCACGCCGCACTGCGACGATGCTCGCCTCCACCCTCGTCCTCATTGCGCTGCTCTGTGCTGGTGTGTTCTTTCCGGTGCCGTACGCGGAGATGAGCCCGGGACCGACGGTCAACACCCTCGGCGAGGCCGACGGCGAGCCGGTGCTGCAGGTCTCCGGCCACAAGACCTACCCCACGTCCGGCAACCTCAATATGACGACGGTCAGGGTCACCGGTGCGGACTACAGGATGAACCTGGTCGAGGCGGTCTACGGGTGGCTCGCGCACGACAGCGTGGTGGTGCCGCACGACACGCTCTACCCGAACGGCAAGACCGAGGAGCAGTCGACCCAGGAGAACGCCGAGGAGTTCAGCCAGTCCCAGGAGAGCGCGAAGGTCGCCGCGCTCGGGCAGCTGGGCATCCCCGTGGCGTCCCGGGTGGTCGTCTCCTCCGTGCAGAAGGACAGCCCCGCCGAGGGCACGCTGCACGCCGGCGACGTGATCAAGGCCGTGGACGGTGCTCCGGTCCGGCAGCCGCAGGACGTCGCGAAGTACGTCACCAAGCACAAGCCCAAGGAGCCGGTGGTCTTCACCATCGTCCCGGCGAAGGACGCGGCGGCGGCGGAGAAGGCGGGCCGGGAGCCCACCACCACCCAGCAGGTCACCATCACCACCAGGACGTCCGACGAGGGCGACCGGGCGATCGTCGGCATCCAGGCCGGGACGGACCACACCTTCCCGTTCACCGTCGACATCAAGCTCGCCGATGTGGGCGGCCCGAGCGCGGGCCTGATGTTCTCCCTCGGGATCGTCGACAAGCTGACCCCGGGCGACCTCACGGGCGGCAGGTTCGTCGCCGGCACCGGGACCATCGACGACGCCGGCAAGGTCGGCCCGATCGGCGGCATCGAGATGAAACTGGTCGGCGCGCGCAAGGCGGGCGCCAGGTACTTCCTGACGCCGGCGGACAACTGCGCGGCCGCCGCCTCCGACACACCGGAGGGGCTCACCCTGATCAAGGTGAACACCATCAAGGACGCCATGGCGTCGCTGGAGAAGGTCCGCGAGGGAGCCACGACGGGCTTCCCCAGCTGCTCGGCCGGCTGACCGAGGAGCGCGGCAGCGTGCGGGCCCGCCGCTCGCGGGCCGTCGCCCGCCGGGGCGGACCCGGGCGGCGCCGACCCGGGCGGTCCCGCCCGCCGCTCGGCCCCGACGCGCGCGGCCCGGCGGCCGCCCATGAGGCGGGCCGGCCGCCGGGCCGCGGCACGGTCAGGCGAAGGTCGCGGCCAGGGCCTCGGCGAGGCCCGGCACGAGGTCGGCGCCGGTCAGGACCTCCGTGGGGGAGTCCTTCTCGCGCAGCCGGAGGGCCGACTCGCGGGCGCCGTCGCGGAGGACCGCCACCGTCATGCGGACCTCCTGGCGGTCCGGGTGGGCGGCGACCCACTTGGCGAGGCCCGCCTCGTCGAGGCCGTCCGGGACGGAGGCCTCGGCGGACGGCGGGAGCATCAGCCGCTCCACCGTCATCGCGCAGCCGGCCACGGCGTCGGGCCAGGCGATGGTGCCGAGGAACTCGTCGAGCGGCCGGCCCGCCGGGATCTCGTCCTGCTCGATCGGGGTGAGCGGGGCGGCGGACTCGTCGGAGCCGAGCCCGAGCTGGGAGGCCAGCCCCGGCTCCTGGGAGCGCAGCTGCGCGGTGTCGACGAGGGCGAAGAGCCGGGCCGGCTGGTCCCAGCCGAGGCCGGAGGCGTACTCGTCGATCTCGAGCACCGCGCGGGTCAGCGGGCTGGCGGCCATCGGGGGGCCGGAGGGGGAAACGTTGGACATGGTCAATATCCTGCCTCCTTTCGACCCGGGAACGGGAACTAGGTAAAGCTTCAGTAAGTTGCATGAGTGGGCTCTACGATCGCTGGGCCTGCTACACCACACGACCGCGAACTCGAGGGGCGCACGTTGGCTTTCCAGATGCCGGACCGCGGCGGAGGCCCGACCGGGCCACGGATCAGAGTCGGCCGGCCGTCCCGGCGGGCCCGTACCCTGCTCATGACACTGGGCGTGCTGGCCGTGCTGGCCATGCTGTTCGTCATGTTCGCCGGGTTCTGGACGGACTGGCTGTGGTACAGGTCCGTCAATTACTCGTCCGTCTTCACCACCACCCTGTGGACCAAGATCGGCCTGTTCGCCGTCTTCGGGCTGCTGATGGCCGTGGCGGTGGGGCTGAACATCTGGCTCGCGCACCGGCTGCGTCCGCCGCTGAGCGCGATGTCGCTGGAGCAGCAGAGCCTCGACCGGTACCGGATGGGACTGGCCCCGTACAAGAAGTGGGTGCTCCTGGCGATCACCGCCCTGGTCGGGCTGATCGCGGGTGCCTCGGCCTCCGGGCAGTGGCGCACCTGGCTGATGTGGGTCAACGGCGTGTCCTTCGGCCAGAAGGACCCCCAGTTCGGTCTGGACGTGTCGTTCTTCGCGTTCGACCTGCCCTGGTACCGGTTCATGCTCGGCTTCGGCTTCGCGGCGACCGTGCTGTCGCTGATCGCCGCGGCCCTGACGCACTACCTGTACGGCGGGCTGCGCATCACCAGCCCCGGTGCGCGCGCGACCGCCGCGGCGACCGGCCACCTCTCGGTGCTGCTGGGCGTGTTCGTCTCGCTGAAGGCCGTCGCCTACTGGCTCGACCGGTACGGCCTGGCCGTGAAGTCCAGCGACTTCAAGGCGACCGGCAACTGGACGGGCCTGCGGTACGTCGACGCCAACGCCTACCTGCCGGCGAAGACCATCCTCTTCTGCATCGCGGTCATCTGCGCCGTGCTGTTCTTCGCCACGCTCTGGCGCCGCACCTGGCAGCTGCCGGTGATCGGCTTCGGCCTGATGGTCCTGTCGGCGATCCTGATCGGAGGGCTGTACCCGGCGATCGTGCAGAAGTTCCAGGTCCAGCCGAACGAGCAGGCCAAGGAAGCGCCGTACATCGAGAAGAACATCGAGGCGACGCGCAAGGCGTACGACATCGACCAGACGAAGCCGGAGAACTACTCCGGCAAGTCCACGGTCAAGGCCAAGGACCGGCTCCGCGCGGACGCCGACTCGGCGGCCAGCTACCGGCTGGTCGACCCGAACATCGTGTCGCCGACGTTCCAGCAGCTGGAGCAGCGGCGCAAGTACTACCAGTTCCCGACCACGCTCGACGTCGACCGGTACCAGGGCAAGGACACGGTCATCGGTCTGCGTGAGCTGAACATCAAGGGCATCCCCAAGCGGAACTGGATCAACGACCACTTCACGTACACGCACGGCTATGGCGCGATCATGGCCACGGGCACGGCGACGGACGCCAACGGCTCCCCGATCTTCACCGAGTCGGGCCTGCCGACCAGCGGCCAGACGCCGAAGTACGAGCAGCGGATCTACTACGGCGAGAAGACCGAGCAGTACTCGATCGTCGGCGGCCCGCAGAAGGAGCTCGACTACGAGGAGAACGGCGAGAAGACCACCAGCTACAAGGGCAAGAGCGGGGTCAACCTCTCCAACACCTTCAACCGGGCCGCCTACGCCGTGGCCTTCAGCGAGCCGCAGATCCTCTACTCGGGCGCCATCGGCGACGGGTCGCGGATCCTGTACAACCGCACGCCCAAGCAGCGCGTGGAGGCGGTCGCCCCCTGGCTGACCATCGACGGCGACGCCTACCCGGCGGTGATCGACGGCCGCATCCAGTGGATCGTCGACGCCTACACGACGACGAACGGCTACCCGTACGCCTCGCGCACGACCCTGGGGGACACCACCACGGACTCCCTCACGGCCGGCAACCAGACGCGCGCGGTCGTGGCCCAGCAGAACCAGGTCAACTACATCCGCAACTCGGTGAAGGCCACCGTCGACGCGTACGACGGCACGGTGAAGCTGTACCAGTGGGACACCAAGGACCCGGTCCTCAAGACCTGGATGAAGGCGTTCCCCGGCACGGTCGAGCCGAAGACCGCCATCGGCGCCGACCTGCGGGAGCACCTGCGCTACCCGCAGGACATGTTCAAGGTCCAGCGCGAGCTGCTGACCCGCTACCACGTCCAGGACGCCGCCCAGTTCTACAGCGGCAGTGACGCCTGGCAGGTGCCGGACGACCCGACGAACAAGGACGGCAACGCGGTCCCGCCGTACTACCTGAGCATGAAGATGCCCGGGGACACGGCCCAGCAGTTCTCGCTGACGACGACGTTCACGCCGAACGGCCGGCCCAACCTGGGCGGCTTCATGGCGGTCGACGCCGACGCCAACAGCAAGGACTACGGCCGGATAAGGCTGCTGAGGGTCACCTCCGACGTGCCGGGTCCCGCGCAGGTGCAGAACAAGCTCAACAGCCTGCCCTCCGTAGCCCAGTTCGTCCGTGACCTCAAGGGCGCCGACTCCGACATCCAGTACGGCAACCTGCTGACGGTGCCGCTCGACGGCGGCTTCCTGTACGTGGAGCCGATCTACGCACAGGGCCGCAACGCGCTCTACCCGCTGCTGCGCAAGGTGGCGGTGTCGTACGTGGACGCGGACCAGCCGGAAGGCGACACGACCAAGGACACCACGGTGTTCGAGGACAACCTCGCCAAGGCGCTGAACGCGGTCTTCGGGGTGGACGGCGAGACGCCCACCACGCCGCCGCCGAGCGACCCGACCAAGCCGCCGGTCACCGGCGAGGCCGCGCTCCAGCAGGCGATCGCCGACGCGCAGAAGGCCTTCGCGGACAGCGAGGCGGCGTTGAAGAAGGGCGACTGGACGGCGTACGGCAAGGCGCAGGACGAGCTGGCCGCCGCGCTGCAGCGGGTCGCGGACGCGGACGCCCAGCGCAAGGCCGACGCCGGCAAGAACGCCGACGGCAAGCCGGCGGCCGGGGCGGCCAAGCCCGCGGCCCCGGGTGCCACGGCCAAGCCCGCCGAGCCCGCCTCCGGCGGCTGATCCACGGCGGTGCCCCCTGCCCGCCCCCGGGGCGGGCGGGGGGCCCTCCGGGTCGTGATACGGTAGTGACACAACGACGCGGGGTGGAGCAGCTCGGTAGCTCGCTGGGCTCATAACCCAGAGGTCGCAGGTTCAAATCCTGTCCCCGCTACTGAAAGCAAGGGCCCGGATCCTTCCAGGATCCGGGCCCTTGCTGTGTTCCCTGGGGCTTTCGGGGGGACGTCGCCACTCATGTGAAGAACGGCCCTGACGGGGGCAGTTGAGGTGGGACGTGTTTGACTTGTCTCCCTGTGGGCATGTCGACAAAACGCTGAAGTGACCTCACTGGCTGCGGTATACCAGGTGTACGCGGGTAGCAGGTGGTGCGACGATGGGAATTATGGGGGACAGGGCAACTCTGTTGGAGACAGGGCGGTTTGTGCAGCGGCACGCCGAAAGCGCCGCAGATGTGATGAGCGACGCTGCCATGGAGACCACCGCCATGGACAGCGCTGAGACCGGCGACCCCGTCGAGACCGAGGAGCGTCACCGCCGCGCCGCCGAGAAGGGCGACACCGCCGCCATGAGCGTCCTCGGGGCCCTGCTGCTCCGCCGCGGCGACCTCGACGCGGCCGAGCCCTACCTGCGCGCCGCCACCGCCGACGGCGACCGCGCCGCCGCCAACAACCTGGGTGTCCTCCTCCACCAGCGCGGCTACGCCGACGAGGCCGCCGGCTGGTGGCGCATCGCCGCCGTCGCCGGGTCCGCCGCCGCCGCCCACGCCCTCGGCCGCCACTACCGCGAGCGCGGCGACGAGCCCGCGGCCGAGTACTGGCTGCGCCAGTCCGCCGAGCAGGGCCACGCCCTCGGCGCCTACGCCCTCGCCGACCTGCTGGAGCACCGCAGCGACGTCGGCGCCGAGCGGTGGCTGCGCGCCGCCGCCGAGCAGGGCCACCGCGAGGCCGCCTACCGCCTGGCCCGCGCCCTGGAGCGGCAGGCGCAGGCGCAGGCCGCCGACGACACCGCGCCCGTCACCGGCGCCGAGACCGCCGAGCAGTGGTACCGGCAGGCCGCCGCCCGCGGCCACCGGCGCGCCGCCCTGCACCTCGGGGCCATCCTGGAGCGGCGGGGCGAGCTGAAGGAGGCCGGCCGCTGGTACCTGACGTCCGCCAAGGACGGCGAGTCCCGCGCCGCCTGCGCGCTCGGGTTCCTGCTCCGTGACGCCGGCGACGAGGAGAGCGCCGCCGTCTGGTGGCTGCGCGCCGCCCAGGACGGCGACGGCAACGCGGCCAACGCGCTCGGCGCCCTGCACGCCGCGCGCGGCGAGCACCAGACCGCCGAGCGCTGGTACCGCGCGGCCACCGACGCGGGCGACGTGAACGGCGCGTACAACCTCGGACTGCTGTTCGCCGCGCAGAACCGGGTCGCCCAGGCCGAGCAGTGGTACCGCCGCGCCGCCTACGCGGGTCACCGCGAGGCCGCCAACGCGCTCGCCATCCTGCTCCTCCAGAGCGGCGACCCCAACGGCGCCGAGCCGTGGTTCTCCAAGGCCGCCGAGGCCGGCAGCGTGGACGCCGCCTTCAACCTCGGCATCCTCTACGCGGGTCGCGACGACGACGAGGCGGCGCTGCGCTGGTACGAGCGGGCCGCCGCGGCCGGCCACACCGAGGCCGCGCTCCAGGTCGGCATCGCCCGCCTCCGCGACGGCGACGAGCAGGAGGCCGAGCGCCATCTGCGGTGCGCCGCGGGCGGCGGGAGCGCCGAGGCCGCGTTCCGCCTCGCCACGGTGCTCGACGCCCGCCAGGCGCCCTCCGGCCCGCCCGCGCTCGGCGAGCCGCAGGCGCCGAAGAGCGAGTGCGAGGAGTGGTACGAGCGGGCCGCCGAACAGGGCCACCGGCGCGCCCAGGTACGGGTCGGCATGCTGGCCGCCGCCCGCGGGGACACCGCGGAGGCGGCCCGCTGGTACCGGGAGGCCGCCGACGCGGGCAGCCGAAACGGCGCCTTCAACCTCGGCCTGCTGCTCGCCCGCGACGGGAACGAGCGGGAGGCGTCGCTCTGGTGGACCCGCGCCGCCCGCGCCGGTCACGGGCGGGCCGCCCTGCGCCTGGCCCTCCTGGCCGCGCGGCGGGGCGAGCTGACCGAGGGCCGCCGCTGGTGCGCCCGCGCGGTGGAGCTGGGCCCCGCGGAGGTCGCCGAGCGGGCGGCCCGGCTCAGCGAGGCGCTGCACCAGGAGCTCACCGCGTAGGAGGCGCTCGCGGCCGGCGCGGCGCCGGCCCACGGAGCGTCGGCGCGGCGCCGGCCCACGGGGCCCGGGACCGTGCCGGTCCAAGGCCGGCTTATGGATTTGCGCTGGTCCACGCGGTCCCGTAAGGTTGTGTTCATCGACGCGGGGTGGAGCAGCTCGGTAGCTCGCTGGGCTCATAACCCAGAGGTCGCAGGTTCAAATCCTGTCCCCGCTACTGAAACCGAAGGCCCGGATCCTCAGGATCCGGGCCTTCGGCGTGTCCGGTGCCGGGTCCGGTCGCCCGCGCAACGGCCCCCGGCCCCGACGCCGCCGCGACGGGACGCCCCGCGCCGCCGCGACGGGACGCCCCGGCACGACGAAGCCCCCGGCGCGGGTCGCGTCCGGGGGCTTCGGTGCCGGCCCGGGGGCGCCGGGCGGCGGAGCTGTCAGGCGGAGGTGCAGTTCGGGCAGACGCCGCGGTAGGTGACCTCGACGTCCGAGATCGTGAAACCGAAGCGCTCGGTGGTGGGCAGGTCCGCCAGCGGGTCGCCCGTCGGGTGGACGTCGCGGATGGCGCCGCACCGGGCGCACACCAGGTGGTGGTGCGGACGGTGGGCGTTCGGGTCGTACCGCTTGGCGCGGCGGTCCGTGGAGACCTCCAGGACCTCACCCAGCGTCACCAGCTCACCCAGCGTGTTGTACACCGTCGCGCGGGAGATCTCGGGAAGCCGCTCCACCGCGCGCGCGTGCACCTCGTCGGCCGTCAGATGGACGTGGTCCCCGTCGAGGACCTCGGCCACGACACGCCGCTGTGCGGTCATACGCCAGCCGCGTCCGCGCAGTCGTTCCAACAGGTCACTCATGAAAACCAGCCTAACAGCAGGGGACCCAAGTCCCGAATCGGTGTGGCTTTGGAAGCGGGCTTGACTTAGACAATGTCCATTGTAGGATCGGGACCGGCATTAGCCAAGGGACAGGACTTGCAGGACATCGCAGGACACACGCAGGAGGCGCACGTGACGCAGGGACCGCTCACCACGGAGGCCGGCGCGCCGGTCGCCGACAACCAGAACAGCGAGACCGCGGGCGTCGGTGGTCCGGTTCTGGTCCAGGACCAGCTGCTGCTGGAAAAGCTCGCCCACTTCAACCGCGAGCGGATCCCGGAGCGCGTGGTCCACGCGCGCGGCGCCGGCGCGTACGGCACCTTCACGGTGACCGCGGACGTCACCCGGTACACCCGGGCGAAGTTCCTCTCCGAGGTCGGCAAGCAGACGGAAACGTTCCTGCGCTTCTCGACAGTGGCGGGCAACCTCGGTGCGGCCGACGCCGTCCGCGACCCGCGCGGCTTCGCGCTGAAGTTCTACACCGAGGAGGGCAACTACGACCTCGTCGGCAACAACACCCCGGTGTTCTTCATCAAGGACGCCATCAAGTTCCCCGACTTCATCCACACCCAGAAGCGCGACCCGTACACCGGCTCCCAGGAGGCGGACAACGTGTGGGACTTCTGGGGCCTGTCGCCCGAGTCGACGCATCAGGTGACCTGGCTGTTCGGCGACCGCGGCATCCCGGCGAGCTACCGCCACATGGACGGCTTCGGTTCCCACACCTTCCAGTGGAACAACGAGGCCGGCGAGGTCTTCTGGGTCAAGTACCACTTCAAGACCGACCAGGGCATCAAGTGCCTCACGCAGGCCGAGGCCAACAGGCTCGCGGGTGAGGACCCCGACTCCCACCAGCGCGACCTGCGCGAGGCCATCGAGCGCGGCGACTACCCGTCCTGGACCGTCGGTGTGCAGATCATGCCCGCCGCCGAGGCCGCGACGTACCGCTTCAACCCGTTCGACCTCACCAAGGTGTGGCCGCACGCGGACTACCCGGTCATCGAGATCGGCAAGCTGGAGCTCAACCGCAACCCGCAGAACGTCTTCGCCGAGGTCGAGCAGTCGATCTTCTCCCCGGCGCACTTCGTGCCCGGCATAGGCCCGTCGCCCGACAAGATGCTCCAGGGCCGCCTCTTCGCGTACGGCGACGCCCACCGCTACCGCGTCGGCATCAACGCCGACCACCTGCCGGTGAACCGTCCGCACGCCACCGAGGCGCGAACGAACAGCCGTGATGGGTTCCTCTACGACGGCCGTCACGCCGGGGCCAAGAACTACGAGCCCAACAGCTTCGGCGGCCCCGCCCAGACCGGTCGCCCGCTGTGGCAGCCGGTCCCGGTCACCGGTGTGACCGGCGACCAGGAGGCGCCCGTCCACGCCGAGGACAACGACTTCGTCCAGGCGGGCAACCTCTACCGGCTGATGTCGGAGGAGGAGAAGGAGCGCCTGATCGCCAACCTGTCCGGCTTCATCGCCAAGGTCTCGCGCGACGACATCGCCGAGCGCGCGATCAACAACTTCCGCCAGGCGGACGAGGACTACGGCAAGCGGCTGGAGGCCGCGGTCCAGGCCCTGCGCGGCTGAACAGCGCTGGATCGCTTGTCGTGAGCGGAGGGCCGGCTCCCGTGCGCGGGAGCCGGCCCTCTCGCGTACCTGCCGCCGTGTCCGCGAAGTCCCGCCCGGCCCCGTCGGGGCGGACGGGCGATGCCTCGCGGACGTGCCCTAGCCCGCGGCCAGCGTGGCCTCGCGCAGCCGCGCCGGCGCCCAGCACCGGATGATGTCGCGGACGGAGACGACACCGACCGGTCCGTCGCCGTCCAGCACGATCAGATGCCGGAAGCCGCCGTGGGCCATGGCCTGGGCGGCTTCCGCGAGGGTCCATTCCGGTGAGGCGAAGACGACGTCGGTGGTGGTGTGCGCGCCGGCCGTCTCCAGGTCCGGGTTCTGCCCGGATCCGACGGAGACCAGGATGTCGCGTTCGGTGAGGATGCCGAGGCCGCTGGTGTCGTGGTCCAGCACGACGGCCGCGCCGACGCGGCGCGCCGCCATCAGGGCGGCCGCCTGGCGGAGGGTGTGTGCGGGGCCGATGGTGAGGACCACCGTGCTCATGGCGTCACGGACGAGCATGGGCGTAAGCCACCTCCTTGGTGAACCCCCATGAGAAAGGATTCACAAGTTCACAAGCGGGGGGACTCTCAGAGTGGCAGCCGGCACGGCCCTCAACAAGGGGGCCGCACCACCTGGCGCACCCACGCCACCACGCTCCGTACGCCGTCCACGGCGCCCGCGCGGGTCGTCAGCGCTGGTTCAGGTACCCCAGCAGCTCCTCGTGGAGCAGGCCGTTGGACGCCGCCGCGTTGCCGCTGTGCGGGCCGGGCTTCCCGTCGAGGCCCGTGTAGACGCCGCCCGCCTCCTGCACCACGATCGCCGGCGCCGCCATGTCCCACAGCGACAGCTCCGGCTCGGCGCAGATGTCCACCGAGCCCTCGGCGACCATCATGTACGACCAGAAGTCGCCGTAGCCGCGCGTCCGCCAGCACGCGCGCGTGAGGTCCAGGAAGCCCTCCATCCGCCCCTGTTCCTCCCAGCCGCCCAGCGAGGAGTACGCGAACGAGGCGTCCGACAGCTCCGCCACCTTCGACACCCGCAGGGGCGTCGCCGACGACAGGCTGCGGCCCGAGTAGGCGCCCGCCCCCTTCGCCGCCCACCAGCGGCGGTTCAGCGCCGGCGCCGACACCACGCCCACCACGGGCTGGTAGCCGCCCGGCCCCGCCTCCATCAGCGCGATCAGCGTCGCCCACACGGGCACTCCGCGCACGTAGTTCTTGGTGCCGTCGATCGGGTCGATCACCCAGCGGCGCGGGCCGGTGCCCTCCACGCCGTACTCCTCGCCCAGGATGGCGTCCCGCGGGCGCGCCCGCTGGAGGTGACCGCGGATCAGCTCCTCGGCCGCCCTGTCCGCCTCGGTCACCGGCGTCATGTCCGGCTTGGTCTCCACCTTCAGGTCCAGGGCCCGGAACCGCTCCATGGTGGCGGCGTCGGCGGCATCCGCGAGGACGTGGGCGAGACGCAGATCATCGTGGTAATCGACCATGGGCCGACTCTATCCCGGCGGATCGGCCGCTCCGGCGGGGCCTATTGACAGTGCGTGGCCGCCCGTCAACCCTGAGCGCAGGGCCGAGGTGACGTGCCTGGGAGGCGACGATGCCCACCGCGCGAGAAGCACTGCTCAACGCCGCCCTGGCGGCGCTGGCGGAACTGCCCTGGACGGCGGTCCGGATGGTCGACGTGGCCGGTGCCGCCGGGGTCTCCCGGCAGACCCTCTACAACGAGTTCGGCAGCAAGGAGGGACTCGCGCGCGCCCTGGTGCGGCGCGAGGCCGACGCCTATCTGCACGGGGTGGAGCGCGCCCTGCGGACCGGGCCCGACGCCGCGTCCCGGCTCGTCTCCGTCGCCGAGTGGACCGTGACGGCCGCGGCCGGGCGCCCACTGCTGCGCGCCCTGCTCACCGGCTGCTGGGGCGAGCGGCTGCCCGCCCCGCGCCCCGCCCCCGTCCGCTCCCGCGTCCTGGCCGGCACCCCGGCGCAGCGGCGCGCCGACGCCGGGCCGCCCGCGCCCGGCGAACTGCTCGCGGCGGTGCGGGACCGCTCGCGCACCGTGCTGGGGCGCGACGGCGCCGGGCCCGGCGAGGAGGCGTGCGAGCTGGCGGTGCGGCTGGCCCTGTCGTACGTGGTGGCGCCGGCCGCGGGCGAGGGCGAGGCCCGGGGGCTCGGCGCGGTGCTGCGCCGGGCGCTCAGTGCGATGAGCCCGACAGCTGCAGACCGATGACGCCGACGATCACCAGCGAGATCGAGACGATCTTCAGCACGGACACCAGGTCGCCGAGGAAGACCATCCCGTAGACCGCCGTGCCCGCCGCGCCGATACCGGTCCACACCGCGTACGCCGGGCCGATGTCCAGCTTCCGCAGGGACAGCGTCAGCAGCCCGAAGCTGCCCAGGGCGAAGCAGGCGAACGCGACCGTGGGCCACAGCCGGGTGAAACCGTGCGACAGCTTGAGGCAGACCGCGAAACCGGTCTCCAGGAAACCGGCGACAATCACCAGCAGCCACGCCATCGTCAGTGCCTCCCGCGTCGGTGACCTCGGTGAGTGATGTCGGTGACTGCTTCGTGTCACTTGGTGCGATTATGCACTTACCAGGCGGAGCCACCCGCAAACGTGCGCGGCTCAGTCCCCCTCGCGTCGCTCCCGGGTGGAGAGCAGGCGCCGCAGCGAGAACAGCCGGGCCGGATCGGCGTGCCCCTCCGCCACCCAGGCGTCCAGCCCGCAGTCCGGCTCGTCGTGGCTGCACGCGCGCGGGCACTGCTCCGTGCCCGGCACCAGGTCCGGGAAGGCGTTGATCACCCGGGACGGGTCGACGTGGTGGAGTCCGAAGGACCGCACGCCGGGGGTGTCGATCACCCAGCCCTCCGCGCGGTCCAGCGGCAGCGCCAGCGCGGAGGTGGTGGTGTGCCTGCCGCGCCCCGTGACCGCGTTGACCAGACCGGTGCTCCTGCGGCGCTCCTCGGGGACCAGCGCGTTCACCAGGGTCGTCTTGCCGACGCCCGAGTGGCCGACGAACGCGGTGGTGCGGCCGGACAGGTACTCGCGCACCCGGTCGGCGGCGGTGTGCCCGTCGTACAGCTCGTCCTGGCTCGTCACGACGTACGGGATGTCGAGCGCGCCGTACAGCTCCAGCAGCTTCTCGGGCGGGGCCAGGTCCGACTTGGTGAGCACCAGCAGCGGCTCCAGGCCGCCGTCGTACGCCGCCACCAGGCACCGGTCGACCAGCCGGGGCCGGGGCTCGGGGTCGGCCAGGGCGGTGACGATGGCGAGCTGGTCGGCGTTGGCGACGACCACGCGCTCGTAGGGGTCGTCGTCGTCGGCCGTGCGGCGCAGCACGGACGCGCGCTCCTCGATGCGCACGATCCGCGCCAGGGTGTCCTTGCTGCCCGACATGTCGCCCACCAGGGAGACCCGGTCGCCGACGACGGCCGCCTTGCGGCCCAGCTCCCGGGCCTTCATCGCCATGACGACCCGGTCCTCCACGAGGCAGGTCAGCCGGCCGCGGTCCACGGTGAGGACCATGCCCTCGGCCGCGTCCTCGTGTTTGGGGCGGATGTTGGTGCGCGGCCGGTTGCCCTTGCGGTTGGGGCGGGACCGGATGTCGTCCTCGTCGGTGTTCTTGCCGTAGCGGCGCATGTCGTCAGGCCTCGAGCATTCCGGTCCACATCTGCGGGAAGTCCGGCAGGGTCTTCGCGGTCGTCGCGACGTTCTCGATCTCCACGCCGGCCACGGCGAGGCCGATGACCGCACCGGCCGTCGCCATCCGGTGGTCGTCGTAGGTGCGGAACACGCCCCCGTGCAGCGGGCGGGGGCGGATGTGCAGGCCGTCCGCGGTCTCCGTGACGTCTCCGCCCAGCTCGTTGATCTCCTTGGTGAGCGCGGCCAGCCTGTCCGTCTCGTGCAGGCGCAGGTGGGCCACGCCGCGCAGCGTCGAGGGCGAGTCGGCGAGGGCGGCGATCGCGGCGATGCCGGGCGTCAGCTCGCCGACCTCGCCCAGGTCCACGTCGATGCCGTGGACGGTCCCCGTGCCGGTGAAGGTCAGGCCCTGCTCGGTGAGCTCGCAGGAGCCACCCATGCGGGTGAAGATCTCCCGCAGCGCGTCACCGGGCTGGGTGGTCCGCTCGGGCCAGTCGGGGACGGTGACCCGCCCGCCGGTGACCAGCGCGGCGGCCAGGAACGGCTGCGCGTTCGACAGGTCGGGCTCGACGGTCAGGTCGCGGCCGAGCAGCGCGGACGGCGAGACGCGCCACACGTTAGGCTCGCCGCCGGTCTCGGGCTCGTCGACCTGGGCGCCGACCGCGCGGAGCATGTCGACGGTCATCCGGATGTGGGGCATGGACGGCAGCCGGTCGCCCGTGTGCCGTACCTCCACGCCCTGGTTGAAGCGCGGCGCGGACAGCAGCAGCGCGCTGACGAACTGGGAGGAGGACGAGGCGTCGATCTCCACCGGGCCGCCCTCCAGGGCACCCGCCCCGTGCACGGTCATCGGCAGCGCGCCGCGCGCCTCGTCGTCGATCCGGGCGCCGAGCACCCGCAGGGCGTCGATCACCCCGTGCAGCGGCCGCTCGTAGGACCGGGGGTCGCCGTCGAAGCGCACCGGGCCGGTGGCCAGCGCCGCGACCGGCGGGAGGAAGCGCATGACCGTTCCCGCGTTGCCGACGTCGATCGTGGCCGGGCCGTGCAGGCCCGCCGGGATGACCCGCCACCGCTCACCGGTGCCGTCCGGGCCCACGCCCTCCTCGATGCCGACGCCCATCATGCGCAGGGCCTCCGCCATCAGCAGGGTGTCGCGCGAGCGCAGCGGGTGCCGCAGCCAGCCCGGCTCGGAGGCGAGCGCGGCGAGCACCAGGGCCCGGTTGGTGACCGACTTGGACCCGGGCACGGTGACGGTCGCGTCCACGGCTCCGGTCGCGTACGGGGCCGGCCAGAGATCGAGCTGTGCGGGTGTTTCGGTCATGCCCCTCACTTTAGACGGGGCAGGTGGTCACGGCCGATCACAGGCCGAGCAGCCAGCGACCCCCACCGATCAGGGAGCAGAGCGAGACGGCGTGGAAGAGGAACAGCCACAGGACCGCCGGGACGTGCGTGAGCCGGGAGAGCTGGTCGGCGTCCGAGTCCGGCGCCCCGCCGTGCCGCCGCTTGGCCTGGAGCTCGAACACCGGCCGCACCCCGCCCAGCAGGAGGAACCACACCGCGCTGTAGGCGAACGCGGCCTGCACGTCCGGCTCCGTCAGCCATGACACCAGCAGGAAGGCCGTCCCGGTCACCACCACGGTGAGCGCCCCGTACGCGTTGCGGATCATCACCAGCATGGCCAGCAGCAGCGCGGTGGCCACCCACAGCAGCAGCGTGATGCGGTGCGCGGCGAGCAGCCAGGCGCCGCCGAGCCCGAGCAGCGAGGGCGCGGTGTAGCCGGCGGCCGCGGTGAGGACCATCCCGAGGCCGGTGGGCCTGCCGCGGCTCACGGTGAGGCCGCTGGTGTCGGAGTGCAGCCGTATGCCGTCGAGGCGGCGGCCGGTGAGCAGCGCGATCAGCCCGTGGCCGCCCTCGTGGGCGATGGTCACGGCGTTGCGCGAGACGCGCCACAGCGGGTGCGGGACGGTCACGGTCAGGGCGGCCACCGCGGTGACGACCACGAGCCACAGGTCCGGGGCGGGCTGGGTACCGAAGAGATCGGTGCTGGCCATTTCTCGGACGGCTCCTCATGGTGTCGGTGGCGCGTGGCAATGTTGGCAAGTATGTGCGGACGTTATTCGGCGAGTCGTAGGCCCGAGGATCTGACCGGACTCTTCCAGATAGAGAAGTGGGAGCCGAAGGAGGCCCTGGACCCCGACTGGAACGTGGCCCCGACCAAGGAGGTGTACGCGGTCCTCGAACGCCCCCTCAAGGAGGAGGACGCGGATCCCGACCGTCCGGTTCGGCAGCTGCGCGTCCTGAAGTGGGGCCTGGTGCCGTCCTGGTCGAAGACGCCGGAGGGCGCCGCCCGGATGATCAACGCCCGCGCGGAAACGGTGCACGACAAGCCGTCCTTCCGGCGGGCCTTCGCGCAGCGCCGCTGCATCCTGCCCGCCGACGGCTACTACGAGTGGGTCACCGGCGCCGCCGAGCGGCAGCTGGAGGAGCAGGGCAGGAAGAAGCGCCCCCGCAAGCAGCCCTACTTCGTCACACCGGCCGACGGGTCGGTCTTCGCGATGGCCGGCCTGTACGAGTTCTGGCGCGACCCCACCCTGCCCCCCGACCACCCGCAGGCGTGGTGGGCCACCTGCTCCGTGATCACCACCGAGGCGGACGAGGACCCGCTCGGCGTCGCCCCGGACGAGGGGCCGCACTCGCTGGCCGACATCCACCCCCGGATGCCGCTGATGCTCACGCCCGACCGGTGGGACGCCTGGCTGGACCCGTCCCGCACGGACCCCGAGGACCTGCGCTCGCTGCTCAGCCCGCCGCCCGCGGGGCTGATGCGGGCCTACCCCGTGGCCACCGCCGTCAGCAACGTCCGCAACAACGGCCCCGAGCTGCTGGAGGAAATCGCCGCCCCCGAGGAGGGAACGCTCTTCTGAACCCGGCACACGGCAGGATGGCCGGGTGACCACCACCGAAACCGTCCCGACCGGCCTCGGCGACGCCCGTATCACCTGGTACGAGGCACAGGGCCGGCCCGCCCGCCTCGTCGTCGCCCTGAGCCACGGCGCCGGGGGCGGCATCGAGGCCCGCGACCTGCGGGCGCTGGCCGAGAGCCTGCCGCCCGCCGGGGTGACCGTCGCGCTCGTCGAGCAGCCCTGGCGGGTCGCCGGCAGGAAGCTGGCCCCCGCGCCCAAGCGGCTCGACGAGGGCTGGCGCGACCTGTGGCCCGCGCTCGCGGCCGCCGGCCCGCCGGTGGTGGCCGGCGGGCGCAGCGCCGGCGCCCGGGTGGCCTGCCGCACCGCGCGGGAGCTGGGCGCCCGGGCCGTCCTCGCGCTGTCGTTCCCGCTGCACCCGCCGGGCAGGCCGGAGAGCTCCCGCGCGGACGAGCTGCTGGGCGCGGGGGTGCCCACCCTCGTCGTCCAGGGCGGGAGCGACCCGTTCGGCAGGCCGGAGGAGTTCCCCGCGGGGGAGCACGAGCTGGTCGAGGTGCCGTACGGGGACCACGGGTTCGCGGTGCCCAAACGGGCGCCCGTCACCCAGGAGGACGCCCTGGCGGTGATCACCGGCGGGGTCGGCGGCTGGCTGGACGCCCTGCGCTGAAGTGACGCCGGCCGGCGGGAATGCGGCGGTGCCCACCCGGTGTTGTGACGGGCGTCGGTGAGAGAACAGAGCCAGGAGAGGGAGTCCGTCGCATGGGTTCGACCATCTGCCCGAGCCGGTCGCAGTCCGCCACGGAGCTGGACTGGACCGTGCTGCCCGCGGCCAGGACCGCCCCCGGCCTGTCGGAGCGCGCCTCGGGCGGCAGGAATCGGAAGGACCTGTCCCCGGAAGGTCGACTATTCTCCGATTCGAGCGGGTCCGCACTCGGTCTCGCCGCCGCAGCGCTGGAGGAGGTGGGTCCGGTCACTGGGACCGACACAGGGACCGACGACGGCCACGAGGAGACGACGGCCGAGCGCAACGCGCGTTTCGAGCGCGACGCGCTGGAGTACCTCGACCAGATGTACTCGGCGGCGCTGCGCATGACGCGCAACCCCGCCGACGCGGAGGACCTGGTCCAGGAGACGTACGCGAAGGCGTACGGGTCCTTCCACCAGTTCCGCGAGGGCACCAACCTCAAGGCGTGGCTGTACCGGATCCTCACCAACACCTTCATCAACTCGTACCGCAAGAAGCAGCGCGAGCCCCAGCGCAGCGCCGCCGAGGAGATCGAGGACTGGCAGCTCGCCCGCGCCGAGTCCCACATGTCCACCGGTCTGCGGTCCGCCGAGTCCCAGGCCCTGGACCACCTGCCCGACTCCGACGTGAAGGAAGCCCTCCAGGCGATCCCCGAGGAGTTCCGCATCGCCGTGTACCTGGCCGATGTCGAGGGCTTTGCGTACAAGGAGATCGCGGACATCATGGGTACACCCATCGGTACGGTGATGTCCCGGCTGCACCGGGGCCGCCGCCAGCTGCGCGGGATGCTCGAGGACTACGCCCGCGAACGCGGACTCGTCCCCGCGGGCGCCGGAGAGTCGTCGAACGACGGGAAAGGCTCGGGCTCATGAGCTGCGGAGAGCCGCACGAGACGGATTGCTCGGAGGTGCTGGACCACCTCTACGAGTTCCTCGACCGGGAGATGCCCGACAGCGACTGCACCAAGTTCGAGGTGCACTTCGAGGAGTGCTCCCCGTGCCTGGAGAAGTACGGGCTGGAGCAGGCCGTGAAGAAGCTGGTCAAGCGGTGCTGCGGACACGACGACGTCCCGTCCGACCTGCGGGCCAAGGTCATGGGCCGGATCGAGCTGATCCGCTCGGGCGAGGCCGTGCCGGACCACGACGTGACGGCCGCCACCCAGGAGTGACACCCCCCGTCCCGCCCCGGTGACCGCCCCGCGGCCGCCGCGTGCGGGACGGCCGTGCGTGCGGACCCCGGCAGTGCGACGGGGGAGCCCCGTTTCCGCCCGCTCATGCCTCGCATCACCCGAAGGTGCTAATCGGTGTCGTCCCGCCGCCGCCTCCGGGCCAACTCGTTAGCCTGACGGTCCACTTGGTCGACGCAAGCCGACGTGAGGCCGACGAGCCGGCGGGAGACGATGGTGGGGATTCCGGTAGCGGCGCGCGCGTACGTCGCGGGAACCGCGGTGTGCGCCGTGGCGTGCGCCCTCCCGGCGCTCACCCCCGGCGCCGGCACCCCCTGGCGGCCCCTCGCCCTGCTGGCCACGCTTTATGCCGTCAGCGAGTGGCCCGCCCGCAGCCCCCTGCTCGGTCGCGCACTGGGCGCCGGATCGTTCCTGCCGGTCCTGCTCGCCGCCGCCCTGCTGCTCCCGCCCGCCGCCGCCGCGCTCGTCGCCGTGCCCGGCGCGCTGATTTCCCCCGTCGAGCACGGACCCGCCCTGCCGCGCAGGATCTGGCGCGCCGCCCGGCTCGCGCTCGCCGCGTGGACCGCCGCGCACGCCGCCGTGCTCCTCGGCGGCCCCGCTGCGGTGGCCACCGCCCACTTCCCGTACGCCCTGCTCCCCGCGGGCGCCGCCGCGCTCGCCTTCTGCCTGGTGGGCACCGCCCTCGACGGCGGCATCCTGGCCGTCGCGGAGCCGGTGCCGCCGCGCGACGCCTGGCACGGTCTGCTGTCCCGGTCCCTCGCCCCGCACGCCGTGCACGGGCTCGCCGGACTGATGATGGCGGTGCTGTGGCGCAGCCCGTACGGCTGGCCGGCCGCGCTGTGCGTGCTGCTGCCCATGTACCTGTCCTGCTGGATGTACGCCCAGTACCACCGGGAGCACGCGGCCCACCAGGCCACCATCCGGGCCCTCGTCCAGGCGGTCGACATCAAGGACGCCTACACCCGGGGGCACAGCGAGCGGGTCGGCCGGGCCTCGGTGCTCATCGCCCGCGAACTGGGCATGGACGACTCCCGGCTCGACGTCATCCGGTTCGCGGGGATCCTCCACGACGTGGGCAAACTCGGCGTCCCGACCCGGGTGTTGCGCAAGGACGGCCCGCTCACCCCCGAGGAGCGGCGGGTGATCGAGCTGCACCCGGAGTACGGGCACGAGATCGTGCGCGGCATCGGGTTCCTCGGCGAGGCGCGGGCCGCGATCCTGCACCACCACGAGCGGATGGACGGCAGCGGCTATCCGTACGGGCTCAGCGGCGAGCGCATCCCGGAGGCCGCGCGGGTGGTCGCCGTCGCCGACGCCTTCGACGCGATGACCTCGACGCGCTCGTACCGCAGGGCGCGGCCCGTGGCGACGGCGGTGGCGGAGCTGGAGCGGTGCGCCGGGCGGCAGTTC
Source organism: Streptomyces noursei (assembly GCF_001646665.1). Lineage (GTDB taxonomy): Bacteria > Actinomycetota > Actinomycetes > Streptomycetales > Streptomycetaceae > Streptomyces > Streptomyces lavendulocolor. The sequence continues at coordinate 105,253 of NZ_LWBU01000090.1, forward strand.
GACCCGAGGATGGTCCGGGCCCTGGTGCGCGCGCTGGACCGGCACGGCTGGCGGACGGCGGTCACGGCCGACGAGACCGCGCCCGCGCCCCCCGGTACCGCCGCCGGCACGTGCCCCGCCGACCCGCCCCCGGCCGGCGCCGACACCACCGCCCCGCGCCCCGCCGGCACCGACGCCGACACCGCGCGCCCCGACGCCGCGCGCCCCGCCGCCCCGGCGCGGGAACGCGGGGGCGTCGCGGCGGCGCGCGGCCCCGCAGCCGGGCCGGGTCGCGGCCACGGCCGGGCCCGGGGCGGCGCCCGATGACGGCCGGACCGTACGGCAGACCCGCGCACCGCCACGGCGGCGCCCGGACGTCACCCGTTCGGCTCACGGCGGGCGGGACGCTCCGCACGGCCGCCGCCACCGCCGCGCTGGCCGGGCTCGGCTGGACGCTCTGGCACGGGCTCGCCGAGCCGGGCACCGCGCTCGCCTTCGGCGTCCTCGTCGCCGTCGGCGAACTGGCCCGCCGGGGCGCCCGCCCGGCGGCGGGGGCACCGCCCGTGCCGGAGGAACCGCCGGGCAGGGAGCCCGCGCCCCTCGCGGCCGCCGGGGCCCTCGCATACGCCCTGCTGGGGGAGTCCGCCGGGCGGCCCACCACCCACGGGGTCGCCCAGACCGTCGCGGTCGTCGTCGCGGGCGCGCTGGTCGGAGCCGTACCGCAGGTGGCCGGGGGCCACGAGGCGGCGCTGGACCACGTCGTCCGCCGGGTGCTCACGGCCGGCTTCGCCGCCCTCTGCTTCCAGCCCCTGTACAACTCGGGCGAGCTGCTGCGGCTCGTCGGACGGGGGCCCCGCTACGCGCTGTTCCTGCTCCTCCTGCTCGTCCTCACCGCCCTGTGCGACGCGGTGATCACCGCTTCCCTGCTGCGCGCCCGCACCGGCCACCCGTACGGCGCGCTGCTCCGCGCGGAGCTGCGGGCCCTGCCGGGCATCGGCTCCGCCGTGTGCGCCACCGGCGCGGTGATGGCCCTCGCCGTGGCCGTGGCCGGCCTGTGGGCGCTGCCCGTCTTCTGCGTACCGCTGCTCCTCACCCAGCTGTCCTTCCGCCGGTACGCCGCGGTCCGCGACACCTACCGCCAGACCATCCGCTCCCTGGCGCGTGCCACCGAGATCGCCGGGTACACGCCCCCCGGGCACGCCCACCGGGTGGCCGCGCTCAGCCGGGCCGTCGGGCGCGAGCTGGGACTGTCCGGACCCGATCTGACCGTTCTGGAGTACGCCGCACTGATGCACGACATCGGACAGCTGTCCCTGGTCGACCCCGTACCCGAGGGGGCCACCGCCCGTCTGCCCGAGGCGGAGCGGCGGCGCATCGCGCTGCTCGGCGGCGCCGTCGTGCGGCGCACCGGTGTCCCGGCGGCCGTCGCGGTGGTCGTGGAGCGGCAGGCCGACCCGTACCGGGAGCAGCCGCTCGCCGCGCGGATCGTCCGGACCGTGAACGCGTACGACGAGCTGTCCCGGGAAGGCGGACGTGACCCGGACGGGGCTCTGTACGCCCTCGAACGGCTGCGGCTCGGCACCGCGCGGGACCATCACCCGAAAGTGGTGGAGGCACTCGCCGGAGTCCTCGCCCGGGGCGGCGTCGCGGGGCCGGCCCCTGGGTAACCCATGGGTAATGAGCGAGCGTGCGACCCGGCATGGTTGGATGCGAACAAGAGGGTGTCCGGGGGCAGAGACCTTCAGCGACCGGCAGACCGGCAGGCGGGAATCGTGAGGATCTTCGGGAAGGTACGGCATCGGCCCTCCGCCTCGTGGCGGCAGGCCACCGACCGCGCGTTCACGCTGATCGGGGACGGGCGGTACGAGGACGCGGGCGCGCTGCTGACACGTGCGGCGGACCTGGAGCCCTGGCTCTCGGAGTCCTGGTTCAACCTGGCGCTGCTGCACAAGTTCCGGCACGACTGGGAACAGGCACGCACCGCGGGGCTCCGCGCCGTCGCGCTGCTCGACAAGGAGACCGGGGCGCCCGACTGGTGGAACGTCGGCATCGCCGCCACCGCGCTCCAGGACTGGCCACTGGCCCGGCGGGCCTGGCAGGCGTACGGGCTGAGGGTGCCCGGGGCCGCCGCGGCCGGCGGGGAGCCGACCGGGATGGAGCTGGGCAGCGCCGCCGTGCGGCTGTCGCCGGAGGGCGAGGCCGAGGTGGTGTGGGGCCGGCGGCTGGACCCGGCCAGGATCGAGGTGCTGTCCATCCCGCTGCCGTCCTCGGGGCGGCGCTGGGGCGAGGTCGTGCTGCACGACGGGGTCCCCAACGGCGAGCGGACCACGTCCTCGGGGCACAGTTTCCCGGTGTTCGACGAGATCGAGCTGTGGGCGCCGTCGCCCGTGCCGACCTGGGTGGTGCTGCTGGAGGCGGCCACCGAGGACGACCGCGACGCCCTGGAACGGCTGGCCGCCGACGCCGGGTTCGCCGCCGAGGACTGGTCGTCGTCGGTGCGGCTGCTGTGCCGCGCCTGCTCGGAGTCCCGGATGCCCAGCGCCGAGGGCGAGGGCGAGCACCTGGACCCGCACGACCACAGCGAGCCGGGGCACCCGGGGCCGCTGGGCCACCGGTCGCCGGGCGAGCTGTGGGTGCCGGAGCGGGAGTGCGGCATCGCGGCGCCCGCGGGGCTGGTGCGGGGGCTGCTGGACGGCTGGGTGGCGGACAGCCCGGACAGCCGTGAGTGGCGGGATCTCGAGGAAGTCTGCTGACTCCTGCCCGTAGGCTGTACGGGCACAACGCGCCGGGCTGTACGGGCACGGCGCAGCATCGGGTACTCAGGAAGGCGCAGAAGGCGACATGGCGCAGCAGGAGACGGCTCAGCAGGTCGACGACGAGGGCTTCGTCGTCGACACGGAGGACTGCGAGGAGCGCGAGCGCGCGTACCGCGAGCGCGGCACCTCCCGCCCGATCACGGTGGTCGGCAACCCGGTGCTGCACAAGGAGTGCAAGGACGTCACCGAGTTCGGCGACGAGCTGGCACGGCTCGTCGACGACATGTTCGCCAGCCAGCGGACGGCGGAGGGCGTCGGCCTGGCCGCCAACCAGATCGGTGTCGACCTGAAGGTCTTCGTCTACGACTGCCCGGACGACGAGGGCGTGCGGCACACGGGCGTCGTGTGCAACCCGGTGCTGGAGGAGCTGCCGGCGGACCAGCGCCGCCTTGACGACTCCAACGAGGGGTGCCTCTCCGTACCCACCGCCTACGCCTCGCTGGCGCGCCCCGACTACGCGGTGGTGCGCGGCCAGGACGTGCACGGCAACCCCATCAAGGTGCGGGGCACCGGGTACTTCGCCCGCTGCCTCCAGCACGAGACGGACCACCTGTACGGGTACCTGTACATCGACCGGCTGTCGAAGCGGGACCGCAAGGACGCGCTGAAGCAGATGGCCGAGGGCACGCCCCGCTACCCGGTCGTCCCCAACGACTGACCGTCCCGCCGCGCGGCCCCGTTCCGGTGACCGGGACGGGGCCGTCGCACGTCCGCCATTGGGCCGACGAATGACGGTTGCGGGTGGCCTGTTGACGCGCGTCGACCCCGGGGGCCAGTCTCGGGGACGGCGTTCCCCGCAGGATCCCGACATGGAGGCTCGATGCCCGGACGATCCGTACGACTCCTGCTCTCGCTTGTCATGCTCATGGCTGCATCGGTGACCGGTGTGGTCGCCACCGCCACCGCCACCGCCGCGCACGCGGACACCTGCTACACCTGGTCGCGCACCCTCTCCCAGGGCGCCTCCGGCGCCGATGTCACCCAGCTACAGATCCGCGTCGCCGGCTACCCCGGCTACGGCGCCGTCCTCGCCGTCGACGGGTCCTACGGCCCGGCCACCACCGCGGCGGTCAAGCGCTTCCAGGCCGCGTACGGACTCACGGCCGACGGCGTCGCGGGCCCCGCCACCTTCAGCAAGCTCTACGCCCTCCAGGACGACGACTGCACACCCGTCCACTTCACCTACGCCGAACTGAACGACTGCAACACCACCTGGGCCGGCGGAGCCGTGAGCGCCGCCACGGCCAGGGCCAACGCGCTGCGCACCATGTGGAAGCTGGAGGCCCTGCGGCACGCGCTCGGCGACCAGCCCATCACCGTCACCAGCGGCTTCCGCTCGCACGCCTGCAACGACGCGGTCGGCGGGGCGTCCGGCAGCCGCCATCTGTACGGGGACGCCGCCGACCTGGGCGCGGGCCCGCACTCCCTGTGCAGGCTCGCCCAGCAGGCCCGCAACCACGGCTTCAACGGCATCCTCGGCCCCGGCTACCCGGGGCACGGCGACCACACCCACCTCGACCACCGGGCGAGCCGCTTCTGGTCCGCCTCCTCCTGCGGCATCTGACGGCTCAGGCCACCCGCACCGGCCCGCGGAAGGTACGGCGGTACGCGTTCGGGGTCGTCCCCAGGGTGCGCAGGAAGTGGTGCCGCAGCGCGGCCGCGTTCCCGAAACCCGACCGGCCGGCGATCGCGTCCACCGTGTCGTCCGTGGCCTCCAGCAACTCCTGCGCCAGCAGCACCCGCTGGCGCAGGAGCCAGCGGTAGGGCGTCGTCCCCGTCTCCTGCTGGAACCGGCGGGCGAAGGTGCGCGGGGACATGTGGGCCCGCGCCGCCAGCTGCTCCACGGTGATCTCCCGGTCCAGGTGCCGCTCCATCCACTCCAGTACGCCCCCGACCGTGTCGCAGCGGGTGCGCGGCAGCGGCCGGTCGACGTACTGGGCCTGGCCGCCGTCCCGGTGCGGGGGCACCACCATGCGGCGGGCGATGGTGTTGGCCACCTCGTGCCCGTACTCCTGGCGCACCAGGTGCAGGCAGGCGTCGACCCCGGCGGCCGTACCCGCCGAGGTGATGACCGGACCGTCGTCGACGTACAGCACGTCGGGGTCCACCAGGGCCCGCGGGTGGCGCCGGGCCAGCTCGGCCGCGTGCCGCCAGTGCGTCGTGCAGCGGCGGCCGTCGAGCAGTCCGGCCGCGCCCAGCACGAAGGCGCCGGTGCAGACGGACAGCACCCGCGCCCCCCGTCCGACGGCGTCCCGCAGAGCCGCGAGCAGGGGCTCGGGGTAGGAGCGCCGCGCGTAGCGGCCGCCCGCGGGAACGGCGACGAGGTCCGCCTCGGCCAGCCGTTCGAGACCGTGCTCCACCTCGATCGTGAAACCGGCGTGGGTGCGCAGCCGGGGGCCCTCGGCGGACGCCACGGCGAAGTCGTGGACGGGCAGCCCGTCGTCGCTCCGGTCGAGGCCGAAGACCTCGCAGACCACCCCGAGTTCGAAGGGGTTCACGCCGTCCAGCAGGACGGCGGCCACATTCCTCAGCATCCGACGAGCATGGCACGGTCGTGGCAGTAATTCGACGGCCAGTGACAGTACTGCCACTGATCTTTTCCCGCCGCGGGGACGACAGTGGAGGGCATGACAACGATCCTCGACGTCCTCGTCCCCGTCGCCCTCTTCGTCCTCCTGGCCCTCCCGTCGCTCGTCGGCCACGCCCGGGAGCGCGCCGTCGACCGCCAATTGCGCGGGTCGCGGCCCCCGGCGGACGGCCGTCGCCGCGGACCCGCACCCGGGCCCGCGGCGACGGTCCGCGCCGCACGACCGGTCTAGAAGTCCTCGTCGAGGTCGACCGAACCCTCCACGGCCACCTGGTACGCCGACGGGCGCCGCTCGAAGAAGTTCGTCAGCTCCTGCACGCCCTGCAGCTCCATGAACGAGAACGGGTTCTCCGAGCCGTACACCGGCGCGAAGCCCAGGCGGGTCAGGCGCTGGTCGGCCACGCACTCCAGGTACTGGCGCATCGACTCGGTGTTCATCCCCGGCAGGCCGTCGCCGCACAGGTCGCGGCCGAACTGGAGCTCCGCCTCCACGGCTTCCTTCAGCATGTCGGTGACCTGCTGCCGCAGCTCGTCGTCGAAGAGGTCCGGCTCCTCCTTGCGGACGGTGTCGACCACCTCGAAGGCGAAGTTCATGTGCATCGTCTCGTCGCGGAACACCCAGTTGGTGCCGGTCGCCAGGCCGTGCAGCAGACCGCGCGAGCGGAACCAGTACACGTAGGCGAAGGCCCCGTAGAAGAACAGGCCCTCGATGCACGCGGCGAAGCAGATCAGGTTCAGCAGGAAGCGGCGGCGGTCGGCCTTCGTCTCCAGCCGGTCGATCTTCTCCACTGAGTCCATCCAGCGGAAGCAGAACTGCGCCTTCTCCCGGATGGACGGGATGTTCTCCACGGCGTCGAACGCCGCCGCGCGGTCCGCCGGGTCGGGCAGGTAGGTGTCGAGCAGCGTCAGATAGAACTGGACGTGCACCGCCTCCTCGAACAGCTGCCGCGACAGGTACAGCCGCGCCTCGGGCGAGTTGATGTGCTTGTAGAGCGTCAGCACCAGGTTGTTCGCCACGATCGAGTCACCGGTCGCGAAGAACGCCACCAGCCGGCCGATCAGGTGCTGCTCGCCCGGCGTGAGCTTGGCGAGGTCGGCCACGTCCGAGTGGAGGTCGACCTCCTCCACGGTCCAGGTGTTCTTGATGGCGTCGCGGTAGCGCTCGTAGAAGTCGGGGTAGCGCATCGGACGCAGGGTCAGTTCGAAGCCCGGGTCGAGCAGGTTCTTCTCGGGGGAAGCGGACATCACTGGCAGGCCTCGCAGGACTCGGGGTTTTCGAGGGAACAGGCGACCGCGTCCTCCGGGGTCACCTGGGCGGGTACGGGGGCGGACGCCCGGGCGGCGCGCGCGATCCGGGTCGCGGGGCGCGAACGCAGGTAGTACGTGGTCTTCAGACCCTGCTTCCAGGCGTACGCGTACATCGACGACAGCTTGCCGATGGTCGGCGTCTCCAGGAACAGGTTCAGCGACTGCGACTGGTCCAGGAACGGCGTACGGGCCGCCGCCATGTCGATCAGGCCGCGCTGCGGGATCTCCCACGCCGTGCGGTACAGCTCGCGCACCTCGGCGGGGATCCAGGTGAAGCCCTGCACCGAGCCGCTGGCCTCGCGCAGCGCCTCACGGGTCTGCGCGTCCCACACGCCGAGCCGCTTCAACTCGTCCACCAGGTAGGAGTTGACCTGGAGGAACTCGCCCGACAGCGTCTCGCGCTTGAACAGGTTGGACACCTGCGGCTCGATGCACTCGTACACACCCGCGATCGAGGCGATCGTCGCCGTCGGGGCGATGGCCAGCAGCAGCGAGTTGCGCATGCCGACCTCGGCGATACGGGTGCGCAGCGCCTCCCACCGCTCGGGCCAGTTCAGCTCGACGTCGTAGTGGTCGGGGTGCAGCACCCCGCGCGCGGTGCGGGTCTTCTCCCAGGCCGGCAGCGGGCCGTTGCGCTCGGCGAGGTCGGCGGACGCCTCGTACGCGGCCAGCATGATCCGCTCGGCGATACGGGTCGACAGGGCACGCGCCGCCGGGGAGTCGAACGGCAGCTTCAGCTTGAAGAAGACGTCCTGGAGGCCCATGGCGCCCAGGCCCACGGGCCGCCACCTGGCGTTGGAGCGCCCGGCCTGCTTGGTCGGGTAGAAGTTGATGTCGACGACCCGGTCGAGGAAGGTGACGGCGGTGCGGACGGTCTCGTCCAGCCGCTCCCAGTCGATGCCGTCGCCGGACACGAAGGCGCCCAGGTTGACCGAGCCCAGGTTGCAGACGGCGGTCTCGCCGTCGTCCGTCACCTCCAGGATCTCGGTGCACAGGTTGGAGGAGTGGACCGTGTGGCCCGGCTCGGCCGTCTGGTTGGCCGTGCGGTTGGAGGCGTCCTTGAACGTCATCCAGCCGTTGCCGGTCTGCGCGAGGGTCCGCATCATCCGGCCGTACAGGTCCCGCGCCGGCATCGTCCTGCGGGCCAGGCCCCGGGCCTCGGCGGCGCGGTAGGCCGCGTCGAACTCGTCGCCCCACAGGTCGACCAGCTCCGGCACGTCGGCCGGCGAGAACAGCGACCACTCGGCGTCGGCGTTGACCCGGCGCATGAACTCGTCCGGGATCCAGTGCGCCAGGTTCAGGTTGTGCGTGCGCCGGGCGTCCTCACCGGTGTTGTCGCGCAGCTCCAGGAACTCCTCGATGTCCGCGTGCCAGGTCTCCAGGTACACGGCCGCCGCGCCCTTGCGCCGCCCGCCCTGGTTCACGGCCGCCACCGAGGCGTCCAGCGTCTTGAGGAACGGCACGATGCCGTTGGAGTGCCCGTTGGTGCCGCGGATCAGCGAACCGCGCGCCCGGATGCGGGAGTACGACAGGCCGATGCCGCCCGCGTGCTTGGAGAGCCGCGCCACCTGGTGGTAGCGGTCGTAGATGGAGTCCAGCTCGTCCAGCGGCGAGTCCAGCAGGTAGCACGAGGACATCTGCGGGTGGCGCGTGCCGGAGTTGAACAGCGTGGGGGAGGAGGGCAGGTAGTCCAGCCGGCTCATCAGCCCGTACAGCGCCGCGACCTCGTCCAGGGCCCGTACGGAGTCGTCCTCGGCCAGCCCGGCCGCGACCCGCAGCATGAAGTGCTGCGGCGTCTCGATCACCTTGCGGGTGAGCGGGTGCCGGAGCAGGTAGCGCGAGTAGAGCGTCCGCAGCCCGAAGTAGCCGAACCGGTCGTCGCCCGCCGGGTCCACCAGCGCGTCCATCCGGTCCGCGTGGAGCGACACGAACGCGGCCGTGCGGTCCGCGATCAGGCCCTCCCGGTGCCCCACGGCCACCGACGCCGAGAAGGACACCGCGCCCTGCCCGGCGGCCTCCTCCGCGATGGTCCGGGTCAGCAGCCGGGCCGCGAGCCGGGAGTAGGCGGGGTCCTCGGAGATGAGCCCGGCGGCCGCCTCGGTGGCGAGCTCGCGCAGTTCGGCCTCGTCCGAACCGGCGTGCCGGCCCCGCAGCGCGGCGGCGGCGACCCGGCCGGGGTCGGTGTCGGGCAGATCGGCGGTGAGGTCGGTCAGGGTCCGCAGCAGTACGGTCCCGGGTCCGTCGTTTCCGTCGCTCTCGATCGCTGAGACCGGATCGGCTGGCGCGATGGTCACGTGGGGGCTCTCCCTCGCTCGGCTCGGGGCCACCGGCGGCGCGGGCAGGGGAGCGGGCACGCCCGGGCACCGGGCGTGGAGCACCGCGTCCACCGGCCCACTCCGCGAGGCCCGGACGTCTGGGCACCCGGGCCGGACGGACCGGATGCGCTGTCGGCAGGTCCTCGGACTCGTACGTACACAAAGGCACACCAACACACCGTTGCGGGACAGTTCCGGAATTCCACCGGATTCCCCTGCGGCGACAGCGAGCACGAGCATACATGTGGGGGGCGCCCGTTGAGGCACCCCCCACATGTTGTGTCGGTCGGCCCTGGCGTCCGGCGGTCAGAGCGGAAGCGCGTACGTGGAGAGCGTCACGCCCGGGACGGGCTGCCAGTCCCGTTCGGGGGTGCGGACGAACCCCACCCGGTCGCAGATCCGGTGCGCCGCCCGCATCGCAGCCTGCGCGGAGAGCACCAGCCGCGCGCACCCCTCCACCTCCCGGGCCCGCTCCACGCACGCCCGTACGAGCGCCTCGCCCGCGCCCCGCCGGCGCGCCCCCCGCGCCACCGCCAGCATCGCCAGTTCCGCCTCCCCGGCCCGCGCCAGGCCGGCCCACGGCGTGCCGCCCCGCGCGACGAACGTCACGCCGCCGAGCACCCGGCCGTCCTCACCGGCGGCGACCAGCACCTCCGCCTCGGCGGCCCGCCGGGCCACGTCCCGCAGTTCCAGGAGGTACTCGTCGCTCTCCCCGAAGGCCAGCAGCCCGTCGCCGAGATAGGCCTGGGCCGTGATGTCGGCGAGCGTCCCGTGTTCCTCCGGGCGTACCGCCCTGATGGTGATGTCCATGGTCCGAGTGTGGAGGGGCACGGCGACGGGCCGCCGCATTTCCGTCCCCGGAAACACGGCGGCCCGTCGTGCCGTCACCCGCTCAGCAGCAGCGGAAGCCCTCACGGGGGTCGGCCTCCCGCGCGTCGGTGCGCCGGCGCTCGAACGCGCGCCGGGTCAGCACCTCGGCGTCCGGGTCGCAGGAACGGGCGTGGGCGACGTACCGGTCGTACGCGGCCTCGCCGGACAGCTCGCGGACGTACCAGCGGACCCAGTGCGCCGCGCGCCGCAGCCGGCCGCCCGGCCGCGCGGCCACCGCGCCGCTCACCGCGAGCCGGCCTGGGCCGGCACCTCGTCACCGGTGCCGCCGTCCTTGCGGACGCCGCCCTCGGGCCCGAGACCGGCCGCCACGAGTTCGGCCTTCTCCTCCGCCGTGGGGAACAGCCCGGCGGGGGCGACGATCCGGGACTCGGTGTACGGGGCCTCCGACAGCTTCACGTCGGCGGGCCGCCTGATCGCGCGGTAGCAGACCCGGCCCGCGTCGGCGATCACCACGACGATGAGCAGGGCGAAGAGCGCCGAGAGGACCCCGTCGACCGTGGAGTTGGTGACGACGGTGTGCATGTCGTCCATGGACTTGGCCGGCGGGAGCACCTGCCCGGAGTCGATGCCCGCCTGGTACTTGTCCCGCTGGGCGAAGAAGCCCACCCGGGGGTCGTCCGAGAATATCTTCTGCCAGCTGGCGGTGAGCGTGACCGCCACGTCCCAGGCGAGCGGCACTCCGGTGACCCACGCCCACTTCAGGCGGCCGGACTTGACGAGCAGTGTGGTGCAGACGGCCAGCGCCACGGCGGCCAGCAGCTGGTTGGCGATGCCGAACAGCGGGAAGAGCTGGTTGATGCCGCCCAGCGGGTCGTGCACGCCGACCCAGAGGAAGTAGCCCCAGCCGCCGACGACGACCGCGCTGGCGAACCAGACGCCCGGCTTCCAGCTGACCTGCTTGAACGGCTTGTACACGTTGCCGAGCGTGTCCTGGAGCATGAAGCGGCCCACGCGGGTTCCGGCGTCCACGGTCGTCAGGATGAACAGCGCCTCGAACATGATGGCGAAGTGGTACCAGAACGCCTTCATGGCGGTACCACCGACCACGGCGGAGAAGATCTCGGACATGCCGAGGGCGAAGGTCGGCGCGCCGCCGGTCCGGGAGAGCAGCGACGCCTCCTCGACGTCCGCCGCGGCCTTGGCCAGCTGGTCGGGGGAGATGGTGAAGCCGAAGTTCGCCACCGCCTCGGACGCCGACTGGACCGTCGTGCCGACCACGCCCGCGGGCGAGTTGATGGCGAAGAACAGGCCCGGGTCGATGATGGACGCGGTGATCATGGCCATCACGGCGACGAAGGACTCGGTGAGCATGGCCCCGTACCCGATCATCCTGATCTGGGTCTCCTTCTGGACCATCTTCGGGGTGGTGCCCGAGGAGACCAGGGAGTGGAAGCCGGAGAGCGCGCCGCACGCGATGGTGATGAAGACGAACGGGAACATCGACCCGGCGAAGACCGGGCCGTCGCCGCGGCTCGCGAAGTCGGTGACGGCGGGCATCTTCAGCGTCGGCAGGGCGACGAAGACGCCGACGGCGAGCAGGACGATCGTGCCGACCTTCATGAAGGTCGAGAGGTAGTCGCGGGGCGCGAGGAGCATCCACACCGGCAGCACCGAGGCGAGGAATCCGTACACGATCATCCAGATGACGAGCGTGCCCGGTTCCAGGGTGAAGGTGTCGGCGAGGGAGGACTCGGCGACCCAGCCGCCCGCGACGATGGCCAGGAGCAGCAGCGCCACGCCGACGACCGAGACCTCGGTGACCCGGCCGGGCCGCAGGACCCGCAGGTAGACGCCCATGAACAGGGCGATCGGGATGGTCATGCCGATGGAGAAGACGCCCCAGGGGGAGTGCGCCAGGGCGTTGACGATGACCAGTGCCAGCACGGCCAGCAGGATGATCATGATGGCGAAGACCGCGATCAGCGCGGCGGCGCCACCGAAGGGTCCGATCTCGTCACGGGCCATCTGGCCGAGCGAGCGGCCGTCGCGGCGGGTGGAGAAGAACAGCGTCACCATGTCCTGGACGGCGCCGGCGAAGATCACGCCGACGATGATCCAGATCGTGCCCGGCAGGTAGCCCATCTGCGCGGCGAGGACGGGCCCCACCAGGGGGCCGGCGCCGGCGACGGCGGCGAAGTGGTGGCCGAAGAGGACCCGGCGGTCGGTGGGGTGGAAGTCGACACCGTTGTCGAGCCGCTCGGCGGGGGTCGCCCGGGTCTTGTCGACCTTGAGCACCCGGTGGGCGATGAAGCGGGAGTAGAAGCGGTACGCGATGGCGTACGAGCCGAGCGCCGCCGCGAGCATCCAGGCGGCCGAGATCTCCTCACCGCGGGAGAGCGCGAGGACGGCCCAGCCCGCCGCCCCGGCCAGGGCGACGAGCGACCAGATGACGATCGACCGCGGAGTGAGGCCGGTCGCACGGGAATTGGGTGGTGCCGATGGCTCTGGCATGGTGCACGTCCCCTCGCTGATCACCTGTAATGCGCAGGAAATCTAGGGGAGCACCTCGCGCAGCGTCACCCCCCGTCCGCATATCGGTACGGCAACGCTTTGGGGCCGCCGGGCGGCGGGGCCCGGCCGTGCGCGGGCGACGGCCGGGCCGCGGGCTCAGCCGTTCGGCCGCTTCAGCCGCGCCACGAACTTGTACCGGTCGCCCCGGTACACCGAGCGGACCCACTCCACCGGCTCGCCGTTCCCGTCCAGCGAGTGGCGGGAGAGCATCAGCATCGGCAGGCCCACGTCGGTCCCGAGCAGGCCGGCCTCCCGGGGGGTCGCCAGGGAGGTCTCGATGGTCTCCTCCGCCTCGGCGAGGTGGACGTCGTACACCTCGGCGAGGGCGGTGTAGAGCGAGGTGTACTTCACCAGCGACCGCCGCAGCGCCGGGAAGCGCTTGGCCGACAGGTGCGTCGTCTCGATGGCCATCGGCTCGCCGCTCGCCAGCCGGAGCCGCTCGATGCGCAGCACCCGGCCGCCGGGGGAGATGTCGAGCAGCCCGGCGAGCGTGTCGTCCGCCGTCACGTACCCGATGTCCAGCAGCTGCGAGGTGGGCTCCAGGCCCTGCGCGCGCATGTCCTCGGTGTACGAGGTGAGCTGGAGCGCCTGCGAGACCTTCGGCTTCGCGACGAACGTGCCCTTGCCCTGGATCCGTTCCAGGCGGCCCTCGACGACCAGTTCCTGGAGCGCCTGCCGCACGGTCGTGCGGGAGGTGTCGAACTCGGCGGCGAGCGTCCGCTCCGGCGGCACCGGCGTGCCCGGCGGCATCGTCTCCGTCATGTCCAGCAGGTGCCGCTTGAGGCGGTAGTACTTGGGCACGCGCGCCGTGCGGGTGGCTGCCCCGCCCTCGGTCTCGGTGCCGCCCCCATCCGTGGCCATGGCCCGCCTTCCCGACTCCTGTGCTGTTGCCGTCACCGGCTCCTCCGTCTATTGCGGCTCACATGGTGGCACGGACCGGTCACGGGTCGTCGCCCTCCCTCAGGTGTCGGTCCGGTAACGGACCCGACTGCCCTTCTTATACACCCTTGACACCCCTAAAGGTCTAGGCCAAGCTCCGGGTTACTGGTCTAAACCATTAAAGACCAGGTCCCAGTCCCACGGGCAGCACGGGCAGTACACCGGTATGGCTTCGCGGTGGGGGCAGGGTTTGCAGGCATCCCTGAGGAGGGTGGCGTGAAGCGCAAGCTCATCGCGGCGATAGGCGTCGCGGGCATGATGGTCGGTATTGCCGCGTGTGGCTCGGACGACGGCAAGGGGGGCAGCACCGACGCCGGTGGCAACAAGACCCTCACCGTCTGGGTGATGGACGGATCGGCTCCCGACGCGTGGATCAAGAACGTCAACAAGGAGTTCGAGGCCAAGCACAAGGGCGTCAAGGTCAAGGTCGAGATCCAGCAGTGGAACGGCATCCAGGAGAAGGTCACCACCGCCCTCTCCGAGGACACCCCGCCGGACGTCCTGGAGCTCGGTAACACCCAGACCGCCGGCTACGCCGCCACGGGCGGTCTCGCCGACCTCACCGAGGACAAGGCCAAGCTCGGCGCCGACGGCTGGAACAAGGGCATGCTCGCCTCCAACGAGCTGGACGGGAAGCTCTACTCCGCCCCCTGGTACGCCGCCAACCGCGTCGTCGTCTACGACAAGGCCGCCTTCAAGAAGGCCGGGGTGACCCCGCCGAAGACCCGTGCCGAGTGGATCGCCGGCCTGAAGAAGCTCAAGGCGTCCGACCCCAAGAGCCAGCCCATCTACCTGCCCGGCCAGAGCTGGTACGTCTACGCCGGCTTCGTCTGGGACGAGGGCGGCGACCTCGCGGTCAAGGACGGCGACAAGTGGAAGGGCAACCTGTCCTCCCCCGAGGCCGTGGCCGCCATGAACTTCTACAAGGAGCTGCAGTCGTACTCGACCGCTCCGAAGGACAAGGACGAGGCGACCCCGCAGCAGTCCACCGACATCGTGCCCAAGGGCGGCGTCGCGTCCTGGATCGGCCTCGGCTGGGAGGCCGGCGGCGCGATCGACGCCATGAAGAAGGTCAAGAAGACCGCCGACTTCGGCTACTTCCCGATCCCGGGCAAGACCGCCGACAAGCCCGGCTCCGTCTTCTTCGGCGGCTCGAACCTCGCGGTGTCCGAGCGCTCGCCGAACAAGGACCTGGCCAAGGAGTGGCTGGCCCTGGCCGCCGGCAAGGAGCACATGGCCAAGTACGCCGAGGCCACCCAGGGCGCGCTGCTGCCGAACAACGACGCGGCGCAGTTCAAGCCGGCCGCCGGTTCGTTCGCCGAGGCCATGGCCCAGGCCGCGTCCGTCGGCAAGATCACCCCGGTCACCCCGGGCTGGGCGAACGTCGAGACCGCGCCCAACCCGATCAAGGACTACATGACCAAGGTGCTCAAGGGCGAGGACGCCAAGAAGGCCGGCGAGGCGGCCGACAAGGTGATCACCGAGCGCGTCAACCAGCAGTAGCCGATCACCCCGTGGCCGGCCGTCGGCGGCCGCCCCCTCCCCGGGGCGCCGCCGGCGCCGGCCCGTCGCGAGCGACCCGCCCGCCCCGCCGTGCCCGGCCGGCCCCGGCCGGCGCGCCGCGGCCCGCCGGGCACGGTCGCCACAGCCGCCCGGTGGGGCGACCGATGACCCTGTGCCGGTCACCCCACCGGGCCCATGACCCGGTCAGCACAGAACCGCGAGGAAGAAGACCATGACCGTGGACTCCCAGGGAGCGGTGAGCGCCGCTCCTCAGGACGCGCCCGGGAGCGAGGCGGGGACGCCGAAGACCCCGCCACCCCCGTCCGGCTCGAAGCACGTCCTCCAGCCTCCTCGCGGCAGGCGCTCCCTGCCCCACGGGACGCTGCCCTACCTGCTGATCGGCCCCGCCGTCCTCTCCATGGCGGTGCTGCTGCTCTATCCGCTGGTCCGCAATGTGATCCTCTCCTTCCAGCAGGTCAACCGGAAGGAACTGATCACCCGCAAGCCCGAGTGGATCGGCGTCGAGAACTACACGGAGCTGCTGGGGGACTCCGCGTTCTGGACCGTCGTCGTCCGCAGCGTCGTCTTCACGGCTGCCAACGTCGTCCTGATCATGGTCATCGGCACCCTGATCGGCCTGCTGCTCAACCGGCTCGGCACGAAGATGCGCCTGCTCCTGTCGCTGTCGCTGATGCTCGCCTGGGCCATGCCGATCGTCGCCTCCGTCACCGTGTTCCGGTGGCTCTTCGACGAGCAGTTCGGCGTCGTCAACTGGCTGATGCGCTCGCTGGGCCTCGAAGGCTACGAGCAGCACAACTGGTTCGAGACCGGCTTCTCCACCCTCGTGATCGTCATGATCCTGCTGGTCTGGGGCTCGATCCCGTTCGTCGCGCTCAACATGTACGCGGCTCTCACCACCGTCGGCACGGAGCTGTACGAGGCGGCCAAGATGGACGGCGCCAGCGGCTGGCGCACCTTCTGGTCCGTGGTCTTCCCCAACCTCAAGCCGTTCTTCCTCATCACCACGTTCCTGGAGATCATCTGGATCTTCAAGGCCTTCGCCCAGGTGTACGCGATGAACCTCGGCGGCCCCGACCGGGAGTCGGAGACCCTTCCCGTCTTCGCCTACATCGAGGGCCAGGGCCAGGCCCACTACGGCCTCGCCGCCGCCATCTCCGTACTGACCATCGTGATGCTGATCGCGGCCATGTCCTTCTACTTCCGCCTGATCCTGAAGCAGGAGGAGGAGCAGTGAGCACCACCACCACCCCGACCCCGCAGGTGCTGCGCCGGCGCAGGCCGCTGCGCCCCGGCACGGTCGCCAAGAACGCCGCCGCGCTCGTCCTGGCCGTGCTCTTCGCCTTCCCCGTCTACTGGATGTTCAGCTCCTCGCTGAAGCCGCAGTCGGAGATCCTCAC
Organism: Streptomyces noursei; assembly: GCF_001646665.1. Taxonomy (GTDB): domain Bacteria; phylum Actinomycetota; class Actinomycetes; order Streptomycetales; family Streptomycetaceae; genus Streptomyces; species Streptomyces lavendulocolor. Next base: position 121,520 of record NZ_LWBU01000090.1, read on the forward strand.
CAAGGACCCGGTGTTCCTCTTCACGCCGACGTTCGAGAACTACCCGACCGCCACCGGCGTCGACCTGTTCTGGACGTACGTCGGCAACAGCCTCACCGTCACGATCGGCGCGGTCCTCCTCGCCCTGGTCGTCGCCCTGGCGGCCAGCTTCGCCATCGCCCGGATGAAGTTCCGCGGCCGCAAGGGCCTGGTGCTCGGCGTGATGATGGCGCAGATGGCCCCCTGGGAGGTCATGGTCATCGTGATGTACATGATCGCCCGCGACGGCGACATGCTGAACAGCATCCCGCTGCTGACCGCCATCTACTTCGTCATGGTGCTGCCCTTCACCATCTGGACCCTGCGCGGCTTCATCGCCGCCGTCCCGGTCGAGCTGGAGGAGGCCGCCCAGATCGACGGCTGCACCCGCGGCCAGGCCTTCCGCAAGGTGATCTTCCCGCTGCTGGCGCCCGGTCTGATGTCGACCTCGCTCTTCGGCTTCATCACCGCCTGGAACGAGTTCGCGATGGTCCTGATCCTCAACAAGGACAAGACCGCCCAGACCCTCCCCCTGTGGCTCACCCAGTTCCAGACGGCCTTCGGCAACGACTGGGGCGCCACCATGGCGGCCTCCTCGCTCTTCGCCCTGCCCGTCCTCATCGTGTTCCTCTTCCTCCAGCGCCGGGCCGTCGGCGGCATGACCGCCGGCGCAGTGAAGGGATAACGGCACCCATGACGACCCTCGTACGCGGCGCCTCCCCGACCCTGGTCAGGGACGCGCTCACCGTCCTCCAGCCCGGCTTCACCGGCACCACGCCGCCCGACTGGCTGCTGCGGCGCATCGGTGAAGGGCTCTCCTCCGTGGGCCTGTTCGGCCGCAACATCGCCTCGCCGGACCAGCTCGCCGCGCTGACCGCCCGGCTGCGCGCCGAGCGGGACGACGTCCTGGTGGCCATCGACGAGGAGGGCGGCGACGTCACGCGCCTGGAGGTGCGCAGCGGCTCGTCCTTCCCCGGCAACCTCGCCCTCGGCACGGTCGACGACACCGGCCTGACCCGGGCCGTGGCCGCGGAGCTCGGCCGCCGGCTCGCCGCCTGCGGCGTCGACTTCAACTGGGCGCCCTCCGCGGACGTCAACTCCGACCCGGCCAACCCGGTCATCGGCGTACGGTCCTTCGGCGCCGACCCGCACCTCGCGGCCCGCCACACCGTGGCGTACATCGAGGGCCTTCAGTCCGTCGGCGTCGTCGCGTGCACCAAGCACTTCCCCGGGCACGGCGACACCAACGTCGACTCGCACCTGGCGATGCCGCGCATCGATGTGGACCTCGCCACACTGCACGCCCGTGAGCTGGTGCCTTTCCGTGCCGCCATCGCCGCGGGTTCCAAATCGGTGATGAGCGCGCATATCCTGCTTCCCGCGCTCGACCCGGACCGCCCGGCGACCCTGAGCCCGCAGATCCTCACCGGTCTGCTGCGCCGGGAACTGGGCTACGAGGGCCTGATCGTCACCGACGGCATGGAGATGCAGGCCATCGCCTCGACGTACGGCATCGAGCGCGGCTCCGTCCTCGCACTGGCGGCGGGCGCCGACGCCATCTGCGTCGGCGGCGGCCTCGCGGACGAGGAGACCGTCCTGCGACTGCGCGACGCGCTGGTCGACGCGGTACGGACCGGCGAACTGCCCGAGGAGCGACTGGCCGACGCGGCGGCGCGCGTGCGCGCGCTCGCGTCCTGGACCCAGGCGCACCGGGCCAGGGGGGCCGAGACGGAGCCGGGCGCGGCTTCGGAGGAGGGGACCGCGCCCGGCACCGACATCGGCCTGGTGGCCGCCCGGCGCGCGCTGCGCGTCACCGGCGCGGGCGGGCCGCTCACCGCGCCCGCCCATGTCGCCGCCTTCACCCCGGCCACCAACATCGCGGTGGGGGACGAGACCCCGTGGGGCGTGGGACCGGAGCTGGCGCGGCTGATGCCGGGCACGACCACGGGTACGTACGCCGCCGACACGGCCGCGGACCGGGTCCTGCGGGACGCGGGGGAGCGGCGGATCGTCGCGGTCGTGCGGGACGTCCACCGGCACCCCTGGATGGCGGGCGCGCTGGACGCGCTGCTGGCGGTCCGCCCGGAGACGGTGGTCGTCGAGATGGGCGTGAACCAGGCCCCCGCCCGGGGGGCGCTGCACATCGCGACGCACGGGGCGGCGCGGGTGTGCGGGACCGCCGCGGCGGAGGTGCTCGCGGGGGCGTGATCCCCCGGGCGCCCGCGGAGGCGTGAACGGACGGAGGAGGGGGCCGGCGACGAGCCGGCCCCCTCCTCGTGCTTCCCCGGCCTCCCGGGCCGTCCGCTCCTCCGCGCGGTCTACAGGCCCTGCCAGGAGGGCTTGTTGGCGTAGGTGTGGCGGAAGTAGTCCGCGAGCTTCAGCTTGGAGGCGGCGGCCTCGTCCACGACCACCGTGGCGTGCGGGTGCAGCTGGAGCGCCGAGGCCGGTACGAGGGCGGCGACCGGCCCCTCGACGGTCTGCGCCACCGCGTCCGCCTTGCCCTCGCCGGTGGCGAGGAGGACCAGGTGCCGGGCCTCCAGGATGGTGCCGATGCCCTGGGTGATCACGTGGTGGGGCACCTGGTCGATGTCGCCCTCGAAGAACCGCGCGTTGTCGACGCGGGTCTGCTCGGTCAGCGTCTTGATGCGGGTGCGGGAGGCGAGGGAGGAGCACGGCTCGTTGAAGCCGATGTGCCCGTCGGTGCCGATGCCGAGTATCTGGAGGTCCACCCCGCCCGCCTCGGCCAGCGCCCTGTCGTACGCCTCGCACGCCGCCTGGACGTCCTCGGCCGAGCCGTCGGGGCCCATGAAGGCGTCGGGGCTCAGCCCCAGCGGCTCGACGACCTGGCGCAGCACCGTGGAGCGGTAGGACTCGGGGTGTCCGGCCGGCAGCCCGACGTACTCGTCCAGCTGCGCGATCCGGGCCCGCGACACGTCCACGTCCCCGGCCCGGACCCTGGCGGTCAGCGCCTCGTAGACGGGCAGCGGGGTGGAGCCGGTGGCCACGCCGAGCAGCGCGTCGGGCTTGCGGCGCAGAAGGCCGGCGATGCCCTCGGCGATGAGTTCGCCGCCTGCCTTGGCGTCCTGGACGATGACAACTTCCACGCTGGGCCTGCCGATCTCAGAGAACGTATGTGGTATAGACCAATCTAGCAGAATGGCCCCTCCGACTGGCGGGTTCCCGGGCGCCCTGCTCGACTGGTGCGCATGAGCGATCAGCCGGGCCGGATCATGTCGGGCGAGATGGCGGAGCAGCCCGGGGCGCTGCGCCGGATCCTGGAGGAGGGCGCCCCCGCGATCCGCGCCACCGCCCGCGCGGTGGCCGCCCGCAGCCCGCGTTTCGTCCTGCTGGCGGCCCGCGGCACGTCGGACCACGCCGCCCTGTACGCCAAGTACCTGCTGGAGATCCGGCTCGGCCTGCCCTGCGGGCTGACCTCCATGTCCACGACGACCGCCTACGGGGCGACGCCCGACCTCACCGACGTCCTCGTCATCACCGTCAGCCAGTCCGGCGGGTCGCCCGACCTGGTCGCCTCCACCAGGGCGGCCCGGGAGGCGGGCGCCGTCACGCTCGCCGTCACCAACAACGCGGACTCCCCGCTCGCGGCGGTCTCCGAGCACCACGTCGACATCCTCGCCGGCCCCGAGAAGGCGCTGCCCGCGACCAAGACGTACACCGCCTCGCTGCTGGCCCTCTACCTCTTCGTGGAGGGGCTGCGCGGCGACGGCGGCGCCGGTGCCGCCGTCGCCGTCCCCGGCCTGGCGGCCCGCGTCCTCGACCGCCGCCCCGAGGTCCACGCGCTGGCGGGCCGCTACCGCTTCGCCGAGCGCATGGTGATCACCTCACGCGGCTACGGCTACCCCACGGCCAAGGAGGCCGCACTGAAGCTGATGGAGACCAGCTACATCCCCGCCCTCGCCTACTCGGGCGCGGACCTGCTGCACGGTCCGCTCGCCATGGTGGACAACATCTCCCCGGTCATCGCGGTCGTCCCGGACGGGAAGGGCGGCGCCGCGCTCCAGCCGGTGCTGGACCGCCTGCGCGGCCGGGGCGCGGACCTCGTCGTCATCGGCCCCCGCCCGCAGGTCGAGGCGGCCTCCGCCGGGTTCGTCCTGCCGACGGAGGGGCTGCCGGAGGAGCTCCAGCCGATCCTGGAGATCCTGCCGCTCCAGCTCCTCGCCCACGAGGTCGCCATCGCCCGCGGCCAGGACCCGGACGCGCCCCGCGCCCTCGCCAAGGTCACCGAGACCCGCTGACGCGCGGGGAAGAGGGGGAGGGGGCGGAAAGACCCGCGGGCCGCGGCGCCGGGACGGGACCCTCAACCCGTCCGGCACCGCAGCCCGGAGTTGCCCGGCCGTCGGGTGTGCGGTCCCGCGGCCGTGGGGAGGACTCGGCGCAGTCAGGGCAGAGAGCGCCGGGTACCTCGATCCACCCTCCTGTGCGGGGAGGGCGGAAGCTTCACTTGTGGCATTGTGGACTAGACCAATCTGGTCTGTCCATCGGTCGGCGATCGATAATCCATCACCCATACTCCCTCACCCACCGGCAGAACACCAGATACGTGTGCGCGGGTACGCTCCACCTGTGCCCTCCATGAACGACCTCGTCCGCCAGCACACCGCTCTGAGTGAGTCCGACCTCGAGTGGCTCCACCTGCTGGTCTCGGAGTGGCAGCTGCTCTCCGACCTCTCCTTCGCCGACCTGGTGCTGTGGGTCCCGACCCTCGACGGCACCCGGTACGTCTCCGTCGCCCAGATGCGGCCGAACACCGGACCCACCTCCTACCAGGACGACATGGTCGGCCACCTCGTCCCGCGCGGCCGCCGCCCGCTCCTCGACGCCGCGCTCGACGAGGGCCGGATCGTGCGCGAGGGCGACCCGGAGTGGCGCGAGGAGGTGCCGGTGCGGGTCGAGTCCATCCCCGTACGCCGGGAAGGGCGCGTACTGGGAGTGATCGCCCGCAACACCAACCTGCTCACGGTCCGCACGCCCAGCCGGCTGGAGCTGACCTACCTCCAGTCCGCCTCGGACCTGGCGCAGATGATCGCGGCCGGAGCCTTCCCCTTCCCTGGTCAACAAGTCGACATGGACGCCTCGCCGCGCGCCGGGGACGGGCTGATCCGCCTCGACGCGGACGGCGTCGTCCAGTACGCCTCCCCCAACGCCCTCTCGGCCTACCACCGCCTCGGCCTCGCCGCCGACCTGGTCGGACAGCACCTCGGCCAGATCACCGCCGAACTCGCCCCCTCCCGCGGCCCCGTGGACGAGGCCCTGGTCAAACTGGCCAGCGGGTACGCCCCGCGCGAGGCGGAGGTCGAGGGCAACGGCGGCGTCATCCAGCTGCGCGCCATCCCGCTCAAGCCCAAGGGCACCCGCATCGGTTCCCTGGTCCTGCTCCGGGACGTCACCGAACTGCGGCGCCGCGAACGGGAGTTGATCACCAAGGACGCCACCATCCGGGAGATCCACCACCGGGTGAAGAACAACCTCCAGACCGTCGCCGCCCTGTTGCGCCTCCAGGCCCGCCGGATGGACTCCGACCGCGGCCGCGAGGCGCTCAACGAGGCGGTGCGCCGCGTGGGCTCGATCGCCATCGTCCACGAGACGCTCTCGCAGAACCTGGACGAGCGCGTCGAGTTCGACGAGATCGCCGACCGGGTGATCTCGATGGTCGCCGAGATCTCTCCGGGCAAGGTCACCTGCCGCCGCAACGGCCGCTTCGGCATCCTCGACGCGGAGGTCGCCACCCCGCTGTCGATGGTGCTCACCGAGATCCTCCAGAACGCGCTGGAGCACGCCTTCGGCCCCGCCGAGCACGGCACGGTCGAGGTCTCGGCGGTACGCGGGGACACCCGCGCCGACGACGCCCGGCTGCTGATCACCGTGCAGGACGACGGCCGCGGGCTCCCCGAGGGCTTCGACCCCCAGCGGGCCGGCAACCTCGGCCTGCAGATCGTACGGACGCTGGTGGAGGGGGAGTTGGGCGGCACGTTCGACATGCAGCCGGCCCCCCGGCGCGGCACGCGCGTGGTGCTCGACGTGCCCGTCCGGGCCCAGAAGTAGCCGCGGCCCGGAGAGCGGCGAAGCGGGCGGGCGCCCGGGAACAGCGGCGACGCGGGCACCCGGGAACAGCAGCGAGCCCCGGACCGTGGGAGACGGTCCGGGGCTCGAACGCTTTGGGTTACTGCTGCGCGCTGCGGCTCGGGAGGCGGGTCAGTGCGTACACGCTGTACGCGCCGCCTGGCTCAGGCTCGTAGCGGTGGCGTCGCTCAGGCGCTGGCGTTACGCGCCCGGTTGCGGGCGGCGCGGCGCTTCATGGCGCGACGCTCGTCCTCGCTGAGGCCACCCCAGACGCCGGAGTCCTGGCCGGACTCGAGCGCCCACTGCAGGCACTGCTCCATGACGGGGCAGCGTCGGCAGACAGCCTTGGCTTCCTCGATCTGCAGCAGCGCAGGACCGGTGTTGCCGATGGGGAAGAACAGCTCGGGGTCTTCCTCACGACAAACGGCGTTGTGACGCCAGTCCATGGCTGCTACCTCTCCTTGGTGTTGCATGCAAGTTGCTTGTGAATGTGAACGCTTTCACGAATCCCTCAACAAGTGAAGGGCCGAACGCCAGATGAACTGGTGTGGTCCTGGATTTGAGGAGGGGTTCTGGCTCTCACTGGAGGCCGGTCTTGCGGGCCGTCCCGATCGCCATGTAGAGATTCGCAAACCTCGGCGGCGGATACAACCCCTTCTGGAAAGTTTTTTTTGATTCCTCGGTGTCGGCTAGGTCACAGCCGTACTTCTATGGGGTGGACCCTGGCCCATACGTTCGAGATAAAGGACCAACGGCCCTTCCACTCACACAATCACACGCAGTGCACGACGAACGCCTGTGAACGTCACGCTGCTGCGCAGACCCAGGTGGTCTCCGTCCATCTGGAAGGGCAGCGGCACCTTCGAATGCAAGGTGAAGTCGGTCAGGTCGTGCAGGGAGAGGGCGTGCTTCCCGTGGGGTCCGCGCTCGGGGCTGGAGGTCAGCAGCTGGGTGGCGGCCCGGGCCACCGAAGCCGCCGACAGCCGGCTGAGCGCCAGTACGTCCAGCGCCGTGTCGAAGGACGCCCCGGGCGACGCGTACACCGGGCGATTGCCCAGGTAGGTCCAGGGGGCGGTGTTGCAGACTATCGACAGCGACAGGTCGTGGACGGGGTCGTGGCCCGGACGCTCCAGGGTGATCGCCCCGCGGCCGCGGCGCGGCTCGTCCAGGAACTGGCGGAAGGCCTGGCGGATGTAGAGGGCGTGCGTCGATCTCTTGCCGCGCTCGCGCTGCTGTTCGACCCGGCCGATCACCCCCGCGTCGAACCCGAAACCGGCACAGAACGTGAACCACCGGGCCGGAACCGACTCGTCCTCCGTGCCCGGCGTACCCGCCGCGAGACCGAGGCCGACGGTCCGGTCGCGCTGCTCGCGCAGCGCGTCCAGGAGCGCGCCGGTCGCCTCCACCGCGTCGTTCGGCAGCCCCAGCGCGCGGGCGAAGACATTGGTGGACCCGCCGGGCACCACCGCCAGGTGCGGGAGCCGGTCGGGGTCGGGGCCGTGGTGCAGCAGACCGTTGACCACCTCGTTGACGGTGCCGTCCCCGCCCAGCGCCACGACCAGCTCGACGTCCTCGGACTCGGCGGCCCGGCGGGCCAGGTCGCGGGCGTGACCCCGGTACTCGGTGGTGACGGCCTCCAGCTTCATCTCGCTGGCCAGCGCGTGGATCAGCACGTCACGGGTGCGGGCACTGGTGGTGGTGGCTGCCGGATTGACCACGAGGAGTGCGCGCATGCCCGCCAGGTTACCTACCGCGCGGTACCCGGCCCAGCGGCTCCCCTTCCTGTCCACGGGCTGGACACGCCCGCCGGCCGCCCGGCGGTTACCCTGCGGGGGTGAGCCGTACGGAGCAGACCCCCGCCGACCCCGCCGTTCCCGCCCCGCGTCCCGTCCGGGTGACCGCCGCCGCGGCGGTGTCCGGGCTGGAGGCGCTCGCCCTGATCGCCGGCGGCGTCCACCTCCTGGTGACGAGTCTCACGGGCCGGCCCGACGGCCTGACCCAGGCCCTCACCGGCGGCGCCACGCTCATCGCCCTGGGGGTGATCCCGCTGGTGGCCGCGCGCGGACTGCTGCGGTGCCGCAGCTGGAGCCGGGGCCCCGCGATCATCACACATCTGATGGCCCTGCCGGTGGCCTGGACGCTCCTGCGGGCCTCCGGCGCGGCCGTCCCGGCCGGCATCGCGCTGGCCGTCGTCGCGGTGACGGGCCTGGCGCTGCTGCTGCACCCCGCCACCACGACGGCCCTGGGCATCCGGGGACGCGCCTAGGCGGCGTGCGGCAGGTGCCGCCCGGCCCGCGGCACCGCGCCCGTCCTCACTCCTCCACGAGGCTCCCGCAGCTGCGCCAGCGTGCGCGCCAGCAGCCGGGACACGTGCATCTGCGAGATGCCGACCTCCTGCGCGATCTGCGACTGGGTCATGTTGCCGAAGAAGCGCAGGAGCAGGATGCGCTTCTCGCGCGGCGGCAGGTCCTCCAGTAGCGGCTTGAGGGACTCGCGGTACTCGACGCCCTCCAGCGCCTCGTCCTCCGCGCCGAGGGTGTCGGCGACCGCCGGGGACTCGTCGTCCGTGTCCGGCACGTCCAGGGACAGCGTGGAGTACGCGTTGGCCGACTCCAGGCCCTCCAGGACCTCCTCCTCCGAGATCCCCAGGCGCTCCGCCAGCTCGTGCACGGTCGGGGAACGGCCGTGCAGCTGGGAGAGCTCGGCCGTGGCCGTGGTCAGGGAGAGGCGCAGCTCCTGGAGGCGGCGCGGCACCCGCACCGCCCAGCCCTTGTCGCGGAAGTGCCGCTTGATCTCGCCGACCACCGTCGGAGTGGCGTACGTGGAGAACTCCACGCCCCGGTCGGGGTCGAAGCGGTCGACCGACTTGATCAGGCCGATGGTGGCGACCTGCGTCAGGTCGTCCAGCGGCTCGCCGCGGTTGCGGAAACGGCGCGCCAGGTGCTCGACGAGCGGCAGATGCATCCGCACGAGCCGGTTGCGCAGCTCGGCCCGCTCCGGCGAGCCGTCGGGCAGCGCGCGCAGTTCGATGAAGAGTGCCCTCGCGCCACTGCGGTCGTTCGGATCGTGGTGGTTGTGCTGCTGCTGCTCGTTCATCCGGTCCGCCCGCTCATCCAAAAGACCGTCCACCGGGTGCGGCCGCGCCTGTTGTTCCGGGATCGAGCTCAGTGCCCGCGGGCCGCGCTCCTCGTCTCGCACCGGACCGTCCCCGTTCCTCACGCCGGCCCGGGTCCCGCGCCGCGCTGTTTGTACAGGCTGATGCTGACCGTCCGGTCGTCGGCGACGGACGAGTCGACCTTGCCGGCCAGCGCCGAGAGCACCGTCCAGGCGAACGTGTCGCGCTCCGGCGCCCTGCCGTCGGTCGTGGGCGCCGACACCGTGACGTCCAGGGAGTCGTCGACGAGGCGGAACACGCAGCTCAGGACCGAGCCGGGCACCGCCTGCTGGAGCAGGATCGCGCACGCCTCGTCGACCGCGATGCGCAAGTCCTCGATCTCGTCGAGGGTGAAGTCCAAACGCGCCGCCAGGCCGGCCGTGGCCGTACGCAGCACGGACAGGTAGGCACCCGCAGCGGGCAGCCGGACTTCCACGAAGTCCTGGGTCCCGGGCTCGCCTGCGATCTGGGACACCCTCACCTCCAAGGTGGCACAAGCTCTTTCGGGGCTCCGGGAGGGCAGATCCTCCGCGGAACCGTGCGGTACGCAGGTATGCGTAGTCCGCCGTGACGCTATCGCGATCCGTGGTGCCGTGTCGCCGGGCCCCCCGGTCCGGCGCCTGTCACTCATGGTAAGCACATGGGTACGCTCAGTGGCTAGAGGTCTGCGGGGCCCAATCGCGAGAAACCGGCGGAGGGTTGACGTACCCAGACGTCACACGATCGAACCGTCGACAAAGCACCAACGCCACTTCTCCCCGGGCTCGAAGGTCCGCATCACCGGGTGTCCGGTGTCCTTGAAGTGCTTGGTGGCGTGCTGCCCCGCCGAGGAGTCGCAGCAGCCGACGTGCCCGCACACCAGGCACAGCCGCAGCTGCACCGGGTGCGTCCCGTCCGCCGCGCACTCCGGACAGGTCCGCGACAGCGGGGCGGGCTCGGGCCGTGGCAGTTCGGTCACGTGCAGGCACTCGCGCATGATTGCCAGGTTACGAGGTGCCCCCGCCGTGGTGCACCAGGGCGGGGCCCCGGCGGTGCGCCGAGGCCCCGGCGGTTGCCGACGAGGGGTGGCGGCAGGGCGAGACCCTGCGCCGCCACCGCCCGGGAGTGGGGAGACGATGGACGCACTGTCATTGGTGGCGCTCGTGGCGGTGAGCGCCGCGATCGCCGGGGCGGCCCGAAGGACGCCGGTGCCCGCGCCGCTGCTCCTGGTCGCGGCCGGGCTGGCGGCCGCCTACGTGCCGGGGGTGCCGGACTACACCCTGGACCCGCACATCGTGCTCCCCCTGGTGCTGCCGCCGCTGCTGCACACGGCCGCGCTGGACTCCTCGTACCTGGACCTGCGGGCCAACCTGCGGCCGGTCGCCCTGCTGTCGGTGGGCTACGTGCTCTTCGCGACGCTGGCCGTCGGCTACCTCGCCCACCTGATGGTGCCCGACCTGCCGCTGACCGCCGCCCTGGTGCTGGGCGCCGTGATCGCCCCGCCGGACGCGGTGGCCGCCACCGCCATCGCCCGGCGCCTCGGCCTGCCCGGCCGGATCACCACGATCCTCCAGGGCGAGTCGCTGGTGAACGACGCGACCGCGATCACCGCCTACAAGGTGGCCCTCGCCGCGGCGGTCGGCGAGGGCGTCAGCTGGGCCGGCGGCATCACCGAGTTCGCCGTCGCCGCGCTCGGCGGGATCGGCGTCGGGCTGGTCCTGATGGTGCCGATCCACTGGCTGCGCCGGTCCCTGCGCGAACCGCTGCTCCAGAACACCCTGTCGCTGCTGATCCCGTTCGTGGCCTACGCCGCCGCCGAGCGCGTCCACGCCTCCGGAGTCCTCGCGGTCGTCGTCGTCGCCCTGTACCTGGGGCACCGCTCCTGGCAGGTCGACTTCGCCACCCGCCTCCAGGAGGAGGCCGTGTGGAAGATGGTCGCCTTCGTGCTGGAGACGTCCGTCTTCGCGCTGATCGGGCTCCAGCTGCCCCACGTGGTGCGGGACCTCGGTGCCTACGGGACCGGCGAGGCCCTCCTGTACGCGGCCGGGGTCTTCCTCGCGGTCGTCGTCGTCCGGTTCGTCTGGGTCTTCCCCGCCACCTACCTGCCGCGGGCGCTGTCGCGCCGGGTCCGGGAGCGCGAGCCGGAGGTGGGCCTGGCCTCACCGGTGATCGTCGGCTGGGCGGGCATGCGGGGCGTGGTGTCGCTGGCGATCGCCTTCTCCATCCCGGTGACCGTCGCCGGCGAGGCGTTCCCCGCCCGGAACCTGGTGCTGTTCCTGACCTTCACCACGGTGATCGGCACCCTGGTGGTGCAGGGCCTCACCCTGCCGCCGCTGATCCGGGCGCTGAAACTGCCCGGCCGCGACACCCGGGCCGAGACGCTGGCCGAGGCGCAGGCGCAGAGCGAGGCGTCGCGGGCCGCCGAGCGGCGGCTGGAGGAGCTCCTCGCCGACGAGCGCAACACCCTCCCCGAGCCCCTCGCCGACCGGCTGCGCACGGTCCTGGAACGGCGGCGCAACGCCGTGTGGGAGCGGCTGGGCGCGGCCAACCCGGTCACCGGCGAGTCGGCGGACGACACCTACCGCAGACTCGCGCGGGCGGTCATCGAAGCGGAACGCGAGGTCTTCGTCCGGCTGCGCGACGAGCGCCGCATCGACGACGAGATGATGCGCACCCTGCTGCGCCGCCTGGACCTGGAGGAGGCCGCCGCCTACCGGGAGGCCGCCGACGACTGAGACGCCTCCGGGCGGCCGGTGACCACCGCGGCGAGGGCCGTGCCGGCGGGGAAGGCGCCCTCCTCGGCGAGGGTCACGAGCCCGTACAGCATTTTGGCGACATATATGCGCTCGATGGCGAGTCCGTGCCGTGCCTCGAAGTCGGTGGCGAACGCCTCCAGCTCGGGCGGGGTACGGGCGTAGCCGCCGAAGTGGAACCGTTCGTCGAGGCTCCAGGCGCCCGCCGGCCCGCCGAACGCCGCCTGCTGGAGCGCCCGTATCTCCCCGCCCAGGAACCCGCCCCGGAGCACCGGCACGCCCACCGTCCTGCGGTCGTCGCCGAGTCCGGCCGCGAGGCCGGCGAGCGTGCCTCCCGTGCCGCAGGCGACCGCCGCCACGTCCACGCCCCGGTCGCGCAGCTCCCGCCCCAGCTCCGCGCAGCCGCGCACGGCCAGGGCGTTGCTGCCGCCCTCGGGGACGACGACGCTGTCCGGGGGCGCCTGGCGCAGCAGGCGTGCCAGCACCTCGGGGTCGCCCTTGGCCCGGTACGTCGCGCGGTCGACGAACAGCAGCCGCATCCCGTCCGCCGCGCACCGGGCGAGCGACGGGTTCAGGGGCCGCCCGGCCAGCTCGTCGCCCCGGACCACCCCGGTCGTGGGGAAGCTCAGCAGGCGCCCGGCGGCGGCCGTGGCGCGCAGGTGGTTGGAGTAGGCGCCGCCGAAGGTGAGCACCGGCCGCCCGGCCGCGGCGGCCAGGTTCGGCGCCAGCTTGCGCCACTTGTTGCCCGGCAGGTCCGGGTGGATCAGGTCGTCGCGCTTGAGCAGCAGCCGCACGCCGTGCCGGGTGAAGCGCTCGTCGTCGACCGGCTCCAGGGGGGAGGGGAGGAGCGGGTCGAGGGAGGAGGGGCCGAGCGCGTTCACCCGGCCATTGTCACTTCAGCCGCTCCGCGATGCGTGCCCGCATGGTCTTCATGGAGAACCCGCGCGGATCGACCTTGCCCGGCTGCCACTCCAGGTGGCCGATGACCGAGCGGGCGGTCCAGCCGTGCCGGCGGCAGATCGCCGCCGCCGCCTTCTCGATGGCCAGCAGCTGCGCCTCGGGCCACGGGTCCTCGCCGTCACCGAGGTTCTCGCACTCGAATCCGTAGAAGTGGGCGTTGCCGTCGACGTTCGCCTGGTTGTCGTGCGGCAGCGCCTTCTCGGCGATCACCGCCCGCAGGACGTCGCGGTCGCCCTTGCCGGCGTGGTTGGCACGGCCGTGGCCGACCAGGTGGACGTGGCCGTCCTTGGTGATCACGCCGTGGCAGAGCGGGCCGGGCAGACCGGGGCGGCCGTCCCGGCACAGACGGACGGTGTGGTCCCGGCCCTTGGTGACGGTGTGGTGGATCATCACGCCGTGCACCGGCCCCCAGGGGCCCTTGTGGTTGCGGTTGTGGGTGCGCCAGTCGCCGACCTCGACGACGGTGAGGCCCTCGTCGCGCAGCGCGTCGAGAATGCCGTTCGCGGACATGGGTGGGGCCATGCCGCCTCCTTCGGTTCGTTCCTGTGGCGGTTCTACCCGTGGGGTACGGAACGCGGCGCCCGGAGACTCACTGTTCGGGCGGCGTGCGAGCCGATCCGGACAGTCGCCCCTGGGGCGCCTGGGGAACGGGGAAACGCGTGTCATGCCCAGTGGGTGAAGATCCAGTCTCGCTCATTTGTGTAATGGCGCCGACACGGAGGGTGCTGAAAGGCTTTTCCTCTGAAGGTCAGACCATGATCGAGAGGGATGTTCATGTCGGTTGGTTCGGTTGGCGAGGAAGTCCGCTCGGAGCAGGGGTCACCGCAGCAGAGTCTCGGTACGGCCGCCGCGCGGAACCTGGCGACCACCACCAAGTCGGTACCGCAGATGCAGGAGATCACCTCCCGGTGGCTGCTGCGGATGCTTCCGTGGGTGCAGGTGCAGGGCGGTACGTACCGGGTGAACCGGCGGCTCAGCTACTCGGTGGGCGACGGACGCGTGACGTTCGTGCAGACCGGTGCGCGGGTCGCGGTGATCCCGGACGAGCTGCGGGAGCTGCCGGCCCTGCGCGGCTACGAGGACGACGCCGCGCTCGGCGAGCTGGCCCAGCGCTGCACGCAGCGGGAGTTCGCCGCGGGCGAGGTGATCGCCGAGGCGGGCGCCGCGACGGACCGGGTGTTCCTGCTGGCGCACGGCAGGGTGGAGCAGGTCGGCACCGGCCCGTACGGCGACGAGGCGGTCCTCGGGGTCCTCGCCGACGGCGCCTACTTCGGTGACGGCTGCCTGGCCGACCGGGACGCCACCTGGGACTGGACGGCGCGCGCCGCCACCGCGTGCACCGTGCTGGAGCTCACCCGCGCCGACGTGACCAACCTCGCGGACCGCGCCGAGTCGCTGGCCGGGCACCTGGCCGCGCTGGCCGCCCTGCCGCACCAGCGCACCAACAAGTACGGCGAGAAGGCCATCGACCTGTCGGCCGGACACGTGGGCGAGGCGGTCGTCCCGCACACCTACGTCGACTACGAGGCCTCCCCCCGGGAGTACGAACTGAGCGTCGCGCAGACCGTGCTGAAGGTCCACAGCCGGGTCGCCGACCTCTACAACCAGCCGATGAACCAGACCGAGCAGCAGTTGCGGCTCACCGTCGAGGCGCTGCGCGAGCGCCAGGAGCACGAGCTGATCAACAACCGGGAGTTCGGGCTGCTCTCCAACTGCGACTACGGGCAGCGGCTCCAGCCGCACGACGGGGTGCCCGGTCCGGACGACATGGACGAGCTGCTCTCCCGCCGCCGCGGCAACAAGATGTTCCTCGCGCACCCGCGCGCCATCGCGGCCTTCGGCCGGGAGTGCAACCGGCGGGGCCTGGTGCCCGGCACGGTCGACGTCGCGGGGCACCAGATCCCCGCGTGGCGCGGCGTGCCGATCTTCCCGTGCAACAAGATCCCGATCTCCGACGCCCGCACGACCAGCATCCTCTGCATGCGTACGGGCGAGTCCGACCAGGGAGTCATCGGCCTCCACCAGACGGGCATCCCCGACGAGATCGAACCGAGCCTGTCGGTCCGGTTCATGGGCATCGACGAGCAGGCGATCATCTCCTACCTGGTCACCGCCTACTACTCGGCGGCGATCCTCGTCCCCGACGCCCTCGGCGTCCTGGAGAACGTGGAGGTCAGCCGCTGGCACTGACACCCGCCGCCGCGCCGCGGCGCCCACCCGGGCGCCGGGCGAGGGGGTCCGGTGCCCGGGCGGGCACCGGACCCCGCGGCGGTACCGGCGGGCGTCCGGCGCCGCCCCGCGGGCGGCACGGCCGCCGGCCGCGCTCCCGCGCCCCGGCGGCGAGCCGGGCGCGGGGCCGGCGCCCCACCTGCCTCCTGTGCGTTTCGTTGCCTAAGGAAGTGACTGTGACCAGCACGGATACCGCGACGGCCGAGGGCCGGGGGGCCGCGGTGCTCCTCGACCGGACCCGTACGGTCGTCACCCCCCAGCTGCGCTCCACGGTGGAGACGCTCCCCGGTTCCATACGGCGCGTGGCGATGTACCACTTCGGCTGGGAGGACCCGGACGGCACGCCCTCCGCCGGGCAGGCCGGCAAGGCGATCCGGCCCGCGCTCGTGCTCGCCGCCGCGCGGGCGCTCGGGGGCGACCCGCACACCGCCGTCCGGGCGGCGGCCGCCGTGGAGCTCGCGCACAACTTCACGCTCCTCCACGACGACATCGTCGACGAGGACCCCACCCGCCGGAGCAGGCCCACCGCCTGGACCGTCTTCGGCATGCCGGATGCGCTGATCGCCGGCGACGCCATGCTCGCCCTCGCCCTGCGGCTGCTCGCCGAGGACCGGCATCCTGCCGCGGCCGCCGCCTCCGCCCGGCTCGCGGCCTGCGTGATCGAGCTGTGCGCCGGCCAGCAGGCGGACTGCGCCTTCGAGGGGCGGGGGCCGCACGAGGTGTCGCTCGACGAGTGCCTCGCCATGGCCACGGCCAAGACGGGCGCGCTGCTCGGCTGCGCGTGCGCCCTCGGCGCGCTCTACGCGGGCGCGGGGGAGGCGGAGGTCGCGGCGATGGACGCGTTCGGGCGGGAAGCGGGCCTGGCCTTCCAGCTGATCGACGACCTGATCGGCATCTGGGGCGACCCCGAGCGGACGGGCAAGCCCGCCGGCGCGGACCTGGCCGCCCACAAGAAGTCCCTGCCGGTGGTCGCCGCCCTCGGCTCCGGCACGCCCGCCGGCGCCGAACTGGCGGAGCTGTACGGGGGGCCCGCCCTGGACGGGGCCGGTGTGCGGCGCGCCGCGGACGCGGTGGAGCGGGCGGGCGGCCGCGACTGGGCGCAGGCGGAGGCGGCCGACCGGATGGCGGGGGCGGTGCAGCAGCTGTCGAGGGCGGTGCCGGACCTGACGGCGGCCGGTGACCTGCTGGCCCTCGCGGAGTTCGTGACCCGCCGCACCCGCTGACGGCGCCCGCCGCGGGGTGGGGCGTCATCCGCCGGCCCGCGGGCGGCCGGCCGGCCGGTCCGTGGTGGTCGATCAGACCCGGGTGCGGCCCCGGCCTCCGCCCGCCGGCCCGGGGACGGCCGTCCATCGGTCCGTACCGCGGGCCGGGCATGCTCGTCGGCCCGAGGGCTGCCGATCGGCGTGCCTGCACGTCGGACGTGCCGCCGTGGCCCGGCTCCGTGCGCCCCGGCCGGGCGCCGGCCGGGGGCCTGCGCCGAGCCCGTGCTGTGCGCCAACGGGAGCCTGCACGAGCCCGGGTGCGGCCCCGGCCGCGCCCGCCGGGCGCCCCGCCGGCCCCCCCCGGCCGCTCCGTCCCGCCCGGCGGTCTAGGCGGCGGGCACGATGGCGTCGACCACCGTCTTCACGATCCGATCCAGCTCCTCCTCGGAGAGCACCCCGGGCAGGGTGAAGTGCTCCAGCAGCACACCGGTCATCGCCAGGTACAGCACCAGCACCGTGTCCGCGTCGCCCGGCAGCCCCGAGGCGAGGTGGAAGCGGACGTTCTCGTCGAGTTCCGCGCGGACCACGCGGGTCAGCTCGGCCTGGAGGGCGGGCCGCCGGGTGGCCTCCAGCCGCAGCTCCAGCAGGGCCAGGTAGCCGGTGCGCTCGGCCGTGATCCGCCGTACCAGCCACTTCATCAGCTCGGTGACCAGCGCGCGGTTCGGCTCGGGCCGCATCGCCGCGTCGACCGTCTCCGGCGCGGGGACCAGGCGTGCGTGGATGCGTGAACCGGCCTGGGTGAGCAGGTCGTCGCGGTCGGCGAAGTAGTTGGACGACGTGCCCGCCGGCACGCCCGCCCGGGCGTCCACGGCCCGGAAGGTCAGCCCGCGGGCGCCCTCCGCCGCCAGGACGTCGATGGCGGCGTCCAGCAGTGCCGTTCTGCGTTCCGGATTCCTCGCCATACGGCGGCCTCCCGAGATCTCCCTTGCGTAACCACTACACCTGGAGCACTATAGCTGTCGTGGTTGAGGCCGTGGCGGCGAGTACGTCCCGTCACGGCTTTCCGGTACGACGACAACGGGGGACATCCGTATGCGCAAGCTCACCTACTTCGTCGCGTGTTCGATCGACGGCTTCATCGGCGATCCCGGCGGCGACGCCTCCTCGATGTTCCGGTTCGTCGGGGACGGCTACCTGGCCTGGCTCTCCTCCGAGTACCCCGACACCATCGCGGGCCCGGGACGGGAGGCGATGGGTATCGCCGGAGTGGAGAACAGGCACTTCGACACCGTGATCCAGGGGCGGGGCAGCTACCAGCTCGGCCTGGACGCCGATCTTCCCAGCCCTTACGGGCACCTGCGGGAGATCGTCGTCTCGCGCAGCCTGAAGGACTCGCCCCACCCCAACGTGGAGATCGTCGCCGGCGACGTCGTCGGCCGGGTCCGCGAGCTCAAGGCCGAGGACGGCGGGCTGGGGATCTGGCTCTGCGGCGGCTCCGTCGTCGCGGGCCAGCTGCTCGATGAGGTCGACGAGCTGGTGATCAAGACCTATCCCCAGGTGTACGGCGCGGGCATGCCGATGTTCGGCGGCGGCGACTTCTCCGTGACGGACTTCGCCCTGGACGCGGTGCGGTCCTTCGACAACGGCGTCGTGGTCCGGTGGTACAGCCGGAAGCGGTGACCCTCCCGGCCGCTCCGGACGACGCTGCCTGTCCGGTTTGTCCAAAACGCAATATTCTGGACGCATGGCCAGCGAAGGGCGCCGAACCGTCCGCCGTGCGCAGGCCGGGCAGCATGTGTGCCCGGCCTGCGGCAGGCCCGTCGGTACGGCCATCAAGCGACGCAAGATCCTCGGCGTGTGGGCCCCCGTCTGGGAGCCCCAGCCGTGCCGCAATCCCGGGTGTGCGCTGTACACCGCCGAGGAGGGCCGGGCGGACGAGCCGGGCAAGGGCGACGAGACCGGCTGAAGTCCGGCTCCGGGGGTGACCGGCCGCACGCCGGGGGCGGTCCTAGCGCTACAGTCCGCGCCATGTCATCGGAGTCGACGGAAGTCTGGACCGGCTGGTACCGGGACCGCCGTGGTGCGGAAGCGATCGTGATCACGGCGGACGGGCGGCGGATCGCCACCCGTGTCAGGGGCGTGGAGTACGCGGGCCCGAGCTTTGACGGGCTGCGTGCGGCGGAGGAGAACGGCGGGCTGCCGTTGGCCGGCTGCGTACTGGAGTGGGACCTGCCGCTGCCGGTCCTCACCGACGGCGCCGCCCAACAGGCCACTCTCAGCTGCCTGTTGGCGCTGGGTGAAGCCCTGTCCGACGGCTCACCCGAGCGAGTGGATCTTCAGCTGACCCTGCACTGCGGGGGAGCGGCGTACGAGTCGGGCCTCGCCGGCGGCGACTTCGACCAGGCCCTCGACCGCATCCTGCGCCAGCTGCCGCCCGGCACCCGCTTCGGCCGCTCCTTCCTGGAGGGCGCGGAGGCCGCCGCCTGACACCGGCGGCGTCCGGCCTCCGGGCCCGCCGCCGGCCGGCGGGCCGGGCGGGCGGGGGGCGGTCGCGGCTCGCCACCCCCTGCCCGCCGGGCCCGGGTTCGCTAGGAGATTCCGGCGGCGGTCAGGCCGTTGCGCCACAAGTAGTCGACGCGGGCGCGTTCCTGGGTGTTGGGCTGGGCGTTCTGGCACGACGGGCCGGGCCCGCCGCCCGACATCAGCTCGCTGCACGGGCCGGAGTAGTGGTCGGGCAGCCCCAGCACATGACCGGTCTCGTGGGCGGTGACGCGGGTGGAGTTGTACGTCTGGTTCTGCCGGTAGTCCAGGAAGATGTAGCCCCGGCCGTGGCCGTCGGTGCTCGCGTACGAGCCGCGCGAGTCGTTGCCCTCGTAGTAGCGGAAGTCCGGGTTGCTGCCCTCCTGCAGCTTCACGTTGCTGACCGAGCTGTTCCAGATCTGCGTGGAGCGGGCTATCTGGGTGCGGAAACTCGGGGCGTTCGCCGCCGAGTAGACGACGGTGACGGCCTGGGTGCCGGGCACGGCGGCGCGCTTGCGCGCGACCGACTCCATGACGGCCTCGAAGAACGCGCGGTTCGCCCTGGCGTCCTCGGCGGAACCGGCGTACGCGGCGTAGGAGGACGGCGCCGCGGCGGGGGCGGCCGGGGCGGCGGTGGCGGTCGCGGCCGGGACGGCGGCCAGGGCGGCGGCGAGGCTCAGGGCAGCGGCCAGCGCGGCCTTGGGGTGTCTCATGGGGGGCTCCTCGTGTCTGAACGGCTGGGTGGGCCGTTCGATTGGGGAGAGTGTCGGGGAGCCGGCGGCCCGCGCGGATGATGCCAACGGGCGATAGCACCGGTGCATCACCCGCCCCTCAACTCCCCTTCCACGTCTGGTCGTACGGGCGTCAACCGCCCTACCCTCGGGGCATGGAGCTGGAGGTGAGACACCTGCGGGCGCTGTGCGCCATCGCGGACACGGGCAGCCTGCACAAGGCGGCCCGCCTGCTCGGCGTCAGCCAGCCGTCCCTGACGACCCAGCTGCGGCGCATCGAACACGCGCTGGGCGCCGAGCTGTTCGCGCGCGAGCGGACCGGCTGCCGGCCCACCCCGCTCGGCCACGCCGTCCTCAGCCGCGCCCGCCCCCTCGTGGCCCAGATGTCCCTGCTCGTCACCGAGACCAGGGCGGCCGCCGCCCGTGCCGACGGCGCCCGGCTGCGGGTGGGCTCCACCGCGAGCAGGGCGCTGGCCGGCTGGCTGCGCCGGCTGCGGGACCGGCTGCCCGGCACGGACATCACCCTGCACATGGACGTCTCCGCGGGCGCCCTGCTGCGGGCGCTGGCGGCCGGCCGGCTCGACGTGGCCTTCGTCCACGAGGTGGAGGGCTGCCCGCTGCGCGTGCCGGACGGGCTGGAGCGGCGCGTACTGGTCGAGCGGGAGCCCCAGTTCATCTCCATGGCCCGGGACCACCCGGCCGCAGCCGCGCCCGTCGTGGAGCTCACCGACCTGGCCGGGGACCGCTGGATGGTCGACCCGACCGTCGACGGCGAGTGGGACGGGCTGCGCCGGGTGCTCGGCGAGGCCGGGATCGACCCGCCGGTGCTGCACGGCGACTACCACACGGCGGCGTCGCTCATCGTGGCCGGCGAGGTGGTGGCGCCCTGCCAGCCGACGTCCGGGCCGCGCGACGACATGGCGATCCGGCCGTTACGGGGCGACCCCCTGGCGGTCCGCCTGCTGCTGTACAGCCGCCCCGGGACGGACGACGCGGGGCGCGCGGGGCCGGCGTACGAGGACCTCGCGGCCGCCTACCGCGAGGTGGCGCTGCGCACCTCGGCGTACCGGCAGTGGCTGCTGCGCCACGGAAGCCCCCTGGCCCAGGCGGCCTGAGCCCCACGGAAGGCACCCATGCTCCCCGCACCCCTCACCCTCACCGACGGCCGCATCGTGCTGCGCGAGTGGACGGACGCCGACGTGCCCGCCATGAGCGAGCTGTTCGACGACCCCGCCGTCGCCCACCGCACGCCCCTCGCCTCCCCGTTCGACGAGGCGGCGGCGGCCGCGTACCTGGCGACGATCCGCCGCACCCGCGCCGACGGCACCCGCCTCCACCTGGCCATCACCGAGGACGGCGGCGCACCGCTCGGCGAGGTCCTGCTCGGCGTCGTCCAGGGCGCCGTCGGGTACGCCGTCGGCGCCGCCCACCGCGGCCGGGGCCTCGCGACCCGCGCCACCCGCCTGCTCACCGCCCACGCCCACGAGGCACTGGGCCTGCCGCGGGTGGTCCTGCAGATCGAGCCGGGCAACACCGCCAGCGAGGCGGTCGCCCGCGCCGCGGGCTTCCGTCCCACCGGCGAACCCCCCGAGACGGCACAGAGCAACGGCCGCACCCACACGCTCCTCACCTGGGCCCACGACGACCCGGCGGCGGCCCCCGCCTGAGCCCCGGCCGCGGGACGACCCTGGGCCACGTGACAACCCCGGCCCCCGCGCAAGCCCCGCCACCGCGCTAGCCCCCACCACCGCGGAAGCCCCGGACACCGCGAAGTGCCCCGGACACGCGAACGCACCCGGTCCGCCGGGGACGCCGGGTCGCGGCGGCCCGGCGGACCGGGTGCGGACAGGGAGCCCGGCGGCGGGAGGCCGCGGGGCGGAAGGCCGATGCGGGTCAGGCCTTCTTGGTCTCCCAGAAGATCTTGTCGATCTGCGCGATGTAGTCCAGCGCCTTCTGGCCCGTCGCCGGGTCGGTGGACGCCTTGGCGGCCGAGAGGGCCTTCAGGGCGTCGTTGACCAGCTGGTGCAGCTCCGGGTACTTCTCGAAGTGCGGCGGCTTGAAGTAGTCGCTCCAGAGCACCGAGACGTGGTGCTTGGCGAGCTCCGCGCGCTGCTCCTTGATGACCGTGGCGCGGGCCTGGAAGTGCGGGTCGTCGTTCGCCTGCATCTTCTCCTGCGTGGCCTTGACGGACTCGGCCTCGATGCGGGCCTGAGCCGGGTCGTAGACACCGCAGGGGAGGTCGCAGTGTGCGCTGACCTTCACCTTCGGGGCAAACAGGCGGGAGAGCATTGAGCTGTCCTTCCTCGTGATCGTCTTCTCAGGTGGGACATTACTCCGTGGCGCACGGCTTTACGCGGGTGCCCCCATGGGCTTACGACAAAAGTCCAGGGGGACCATGGGACTCGTGGAGGAAGGTCCAGGCAGGCCCGGAACGGTTCAGGAGGTGTGCGGATGACGGAGCAGGGCGGGGAGCGCGGACGGGGCGCGAAGGCGCCGTTCGGCCTCGCGGAGGTGAGCGGGCCGTCGATGGTGCCCACCCTGCACCACGGTGACCAGCTGCTGGTGCACTACGGGGCGCCGCTGCGGGCCGGGGACGTGGCGGTGCTGCGGCACCCGCTGCAGCAGGACCTGCTCATCGTGAAGCGGCTGGTGGAGCGGCGGGAAGGCGGCTGGTGGGTGCTCGGCGACAACCGGGCCGCCGAGGCCGTAGACAGCCGGGCCTTCGGCCCCGTACCGGAGGAGCTGGTGCTGGGGCGGGTGCGGGCGCGGTACCGGGGGATCCGGCCGGGGCGTCAGCGGTCGGTCGGCGTGGTGCTCTCCTGGCTGGCGTCCGCGGTACGGCCCGTGCTCGCCGACCGCTCGGTCTCCAGGCGCTTGCGGGCGCGGTAGGCGGCGACGTTGGCGCGGGTCGCACAGCGGTCCGAGCAGTAGCGGCGGGACCGGTTGGTGGAGGTGTCCAGGTACGCGTTGCGGCACGGGGCCGCCTGGCACAGGCCGAGCCGGTCGGCGCCGAACTCGGTGAGGTGGAAGGCCAGGCCCATGGCGGCGATGGCCGCGTACCCGGCGGTCGCGTTGGACGGGTGGTCCGCGAGGTGCATGTGCCAGCGCGGCAGGCCGGCGTCGTCGAGGTGCTCGTGGCCGGAGATCTGCGGGCTGACCGGGAACTCCAGCAACAGGGAGTTGAGCAGGTCCACGGCCCGGGTCTGGTCGCCGGAGTCGGCCGCGGTGAAGACCGCCCGCAGCCGGGCCCGTACCGAACGGAAGCGGGTGACGTCCGCGTCGGTCGCGCGCCGCGCCATCTGCGAGGCCTCGCCGAACAGATCGCGGACCGCCTCCACGGAGGTGAGGGAGTCCTTGTTGCGCGCCGGCTCCTCGGTGTTCACCAGACGTACGGCGTAGTCCGAGTAATAGGCCAGTTCCACTTGTAGTCCTTACGGCGGCGGTCTAGGGTCGGGAACGGAACGAGTAACAGACGGGTCTGATACGAGGGTATTACGGAGGTCGTGGTGACGGAGACGACTGCGGGAACCGACTGGCGGGCCTGGCAGGACAGCTGGGACCGGCAGCAGGAGTGGTACATGCCCGACCGCGAGGAGCGGTTCCGCGTCATGCTCGACATGGTCGAGGCGCTGACCGGCCCCGCGCCGAGGGTCCTCGACCTCGCGTGCGGTACGGGAAGTATCACGAAGCGGCTGCTCGACCGGTTCCCGGACGCCGTCAGCACCGGTGTCGACCTCGACCCCGCGCTCCTCACCATCGCCGAGGGGTACTTCGCCGGGGACGAGCGGGTCACCTTCGTCCGGGCCGACCTCACGGACCCCGCGTGGGTGCGGGCGCTGCCGTACGACACGTACGACGCCGTCCTCACCGCGACCGCCCTGCACTGGCTGCGCACCGAGCCGCTGGCCGCGCTGTACCGGCAGCTCGGCGGCCTCGTCCGCGAGGGCGGCGTCCTCATGAACGCCGACCGCATGAAGGACGGGTCCACCCCGCGGATCGACGCCGCCGAGCGCGCCCACCGGCACGCCGCCATGGACCGCGCCAAGGCGGCCGGCGCCCTCGACTGGGCCGCCTGGTGGGACCTGGCCGCCGCGGACCCGGTGCTCGCCGCGCCGACCGCGGAGCGGTTCGCCCTCTACGGCGAGCACGCCGAGGGCGACACGCCCTCGGCGGACTGGCACGCGCGCACCCTGCGGGAGGCCGGGTTCGCGGAGGCCAGGACCGTGTGGTCGTCACCCTCGGACGCCCTGGTGCTGGCGCTGCGGTAGCCGGACCCGGCGCCGGAGCGGCCGGGACCATGGGAAGGGGCGGTACGGATGGTCCCGTACCGCCCCTTCCCGCGTCCGCTACAGCACCTTCGACAGGAACGCCTTCGTCCGGTCGTGCTGCGGGTTGGTCAGGACGTCACGCGGGTGGCCGGACTCGACCACCACACCGCCGTCCATGAAGACCAGCGAGTCGCCGACCTCGCGTGCGAAGCCCATCTCGTGCGTGACGACGACCATCGTCATGCCGGACTCGGCCAGGTCGCGCATCACGTCCAGCACGTCGCCCACCAGCTCCGGGTCGAGCGCCGACGTCGGCTCGTCGAACAGCATCAGCTTCGGCTCCATGGCCAGCGCCCGGGCGATCGCCACCCGCTGCTGCTGGCCGCCGGAGAGCTGGGAGGGGAAGTTGCCGGACTTGTCGCCCAGCCCCACCCGGTCCAGCAGCTTCAGCGCCCGCTCGCGGGCCACCGCCTTGGACTCGCCCTTGACCTGGACCGGCGCCTCCATGACGTTCTCGACGGCCGTCATGTGCGGGAACAGGTTGAAGCGCTGGAAGACCATGCCGATGTCCCGGCGCTTGAGCGCGACCTCGCTGTCCTTCAGCTCGTACAGCTTGTCGCCCTTCTGGCGGTAGCCGACGAGCTCGCCGTCGACGTACAGCCGGCCGGCGTTGACCTTCTCCAAGTGGTTGATGCACCGCAGGAAGGTCGACTTGCCCGAACCGGACGGGCCGATGAGGCAGAACACCTCACCCGGCGCCACCTCCAGGTCGATGCCCTTGAGGATGTGGGCCGCGCCGTAGGACTTGTGCACGCCCTCGGCCTTCACCATGGCGGTCATCGCGCCACCTCCGGGCGTCGCAGGGTCGACAGATTGGCCTTGACCTTCTGCCACGGGGTCTTGGGGAGGTCGCGGAGCGAGCCGCGGGCGTAACGCCGCTCCAGGTAGTACTGGCCGACGCTGAAGACGCTCGTCAGGGCCAGGTACCAGAAGGAGGCGACGAACAGCATCTCCATCACCGCGTACGTGCGGCCGGAGATGATCTGCGCGCTGCGCAGCAGGTCCGGGTAGGAGACCACGGCCACCAGCGACGAGGTCTTCAGCAGGTTGATGAACTCGTTGCCGGTCGGCGGGATGATCACCCGCATGGCCTGCGGCAGCACCACCCGGCGCATGGTCTGCGCCTGGGTCATGCCGAGCGCGTGCGCGGCCTCCGTCTGGCCCTCGTCGACCGACTGGATGCCGGCGCGGACGATCTCCGCCATGTAGGCGCCCTCGTTGAGGCCCAGGCCGAGCAGCGCCACGACCAGCGGGGTCATGACGTCCGTCATCTCGTCCTTGTAGATGAACGGGATCTCGAAGACGGGGAAGATCAGCGCGAGGCTGTACCAGAGCAGCAGCTGGACGTAGACCGGGGTGCCCCGGAAGATCCAGATGAAGAGCCAGGAGACACCACCGGTGACCGGGTTCTTCGACATCCGCATCACGGCGAGGACGACGCCGAGCACGAGACCGATGATCATCGAGACGACGCTGATCATCAGCGTCCGGCCCATGCCGGCCAGGATGTTGCCGTCGGTGATGTAGTCGCCGACCGTGTTCCAGTTGACATTGCCGCCGGCGAAGGCGGAGACCAGCCAGACCAGGAAGGCCAGGACGAGCGCGCCGCTGACGTAGCGCCCGTAGTGGCGGACGGGTATCGCCCGGATCGGCTCGGCGGCGTCGCCGTCCTCCTTGGCGATCCGCGGCGTGCCGCCGGACCCGCCGGCGTCCCCGGCGGCGGGCTCCTTGGTGAGCGTCGCGGCCTTCGTGTCCTTCGCGTCCGCGGGCTCCGTCTGGGCGGGCTCCGCGGGCTTGGCGTCCTCGGGCTCCGTCTGGGCGGGCTCCGCGGGCTTGGCCTCCTCGGGCTCCACCGCGGCGGCGGGGGATTCGCGGACGGTCTCCACGGCGTCGGCCGCGGTGGCGGCCGTCGCGGTGGCCTCGACGGCGTCGGTCGCCTTGGCGGCGGTCGCCTCGGCGGCGTCATCGCCCGCGGCGGCGGGGGCCTCGGCCTGGGCGGCCGGGGCGGTCTGCGCGCCCTGGGCCGTCTCCACGGCGTCGGCGGCGGTGGCGGCCGTCGCGGTGGCCTCGGCGGCCTCGGTCGCCTTCGCCGCGGTCGCCTCGGCGGCGGTGGTGCGCTTGGCGGGGGCCTTCTTGGCCGGCGTCGCCTTGCGCGCCGTGGTGGTCTTCTTGGCGGCCGTCGTCTTGCGGGGGGTGGCCGCCTTCTTGGCGGCCGTCTTCCTCGGGGTCGAGGCCTTCTTCGCGGCGGCGGGCTTCGCCGCGCCGCTCCCGGAGTCCTCCGACGGTGTGCCGGAGGATCCCGGGTTGAGCTGTTCAGTCACGATGACTGCCTTTCACAGAGCGGGGGTGGATCACTTGCCGCCGTTGATGACGGCCTTCTCGATCGCGCTCTGCGAAGCGCCCCACTTGTCGAGGATCTTCTTGTACGTGCCGTCCGCGATGATCGCGTCCAGGGCTTCCTTGATCGCGTCACGCAGCTGGGTGTTGCCCTTGTCGACGGCGATGCCGAACGGGCCCGCGTCGACCGGCTCGCCGGCGACCTCGAACGCCTTGCCGGCGTCCGCGGTCTTCGCGACGTGCACGGCGACCGGGTAGTCGTTCAGGTCGGCGTCCGCGCCGCCCGCCTTCACTCGGACCTGGGCCTCGGCGTCCGTGTCCGGCGTCTCGATGGCGATCTTGGGCTTGCCGTCCTTCTCGCACTTCGCGGACTGCGCCTTGGCGGCGTCCGCGTACGTCGTGCCGAGCTGGACCGCGACCTTCTTGCCGCACAGGTCGTCGAGGGTCTTGATCCCCTTGGGGTTGCCCTTCTTGACCAGGATGGCCGTGCCGGACTGGAAGTAGTCGACGAAGTCGACGCCCTTGCCGGTCTTCTTGCCCTCGTCCAGGCCCTGCTGGCGGTCCTTGTTGTCCGTCATGCCGGACATCACGATGTCCACGCGGCCGGAGTAGAGGGACCCGACCAGACCGTCGAACTTGCCGTTCTCGAACGTGAAGGTCACGCCCAGCTTCTTGCCGAGCGCCTCACCGATCTCCGGGTCGATGCCGACGATCTTGTTGCCCTCCATGGACTCCATGGGGGCGTAAGCGGCATCCGTGCCGACCTTGATGACGCCGGACTTCTTGTACTTCTCGGGCAGCTTCGCGAAGAGCGGGGCCGAGCTGCCCTGGGAGACGGCGCCCGAGTCCTTCGCCTTGCCGGCCTCGGTCTGGTCACCGCAGGCGGTCATCAGCATGGAGCCGGCGACCGCGATCGCGGCGACCGCGGCTATCCGGGACGTCCGGGGCTTCGCGGCGGTCGTACAGCGGGTGGTGCTTGCGGTCATGGTCGGGTTCCTCCGGCGGGTGAGGGAGTTGCCAAAGCGGTCGCGCACGCACCATCGGGTGCTTCGACCGCGTGTGATTACGGCATCTTGCCATTCGGACTAGCCCAAACAGGGGGCCACGCATGTCAAAATCGGATAACGGGACACCCCCGAACCCCAACAGGCCGGTACATCAAGGCCGGACCTCTTACGGGGTTGCCTTCTTCCGGCCGGAAAATCTCCGGTTGATCTCGTCATACGGACGCGATAGCGGCCGCAAACCAGGCTGCGTACGGACTTGTCCAGAAATCCGGCTATGAGTCATGTCACCGGATTCGGGCTGTGGCCGCGGTCGAGGCTCATATGAGATACCGACTCGTCGACAGAGCGGTCCGTCCGGTAAGAAGGATCCTTACACCCCTCATCCGGGGCTCAGGGCGCGTGTGCGGCGCGCCCGACGCGTGCGTACCTCCCCTGCCCGGGCGGGCCAACCACCTGGCGCAGGCACGGACGCGGTGCCCGCCCACCCCTCCTCAACCAGGAGTGGCCACCCTCGAACGAAATGACTTAAGGGGTCAACAAATGGCAGCGGAGATCGTCAATCCTCGCAGCGACAGTGACAACAGCACCGAAGGTGCCGCCGACGAGCCCTTCGATCCGGCGTTCGCGCTGCATCGCGGCGGCAAGATGGCCGTGCAGGCCACCGTTCCGATCCGTGACAAGGACGACCTGTCCCTCGCGTACACGCCCGGCGTCGCCAAGGTGTGCAGCGCCATCGCCGAGCAGCCGGAGCTCGTGCACGACTACACCTGGAAGTCCCAGGTCGTCGCCGTCGTGACGGACGGTACGGCCGTGCTCGGACTCGGTGACATCGGCCCGGAGGCATCCCTCCCGGTCATGGAGGGGAAGGCGATCCTCTTCAAGCAGTTCGGCGGCGTGGACGCGGTGCCCATCGCGCTCGCCACGACCGACACCGACGAGATCGTCGACACCGTCGTCCGCCTCGCGCCGTCCTTCGGCGGCGTCAACCTGGAGGACATCTCGGCGCCCCGGTGCTTCGAGATCGAGCGCAAGCTCCAGGAGCGGCTCGACATCCCGGTCTTCCACGACGACCAGCACGGCACCGCCGTGGTCACCCTGGCCGCCCTCCGGAACGCCGCGAAGCTCACCGGGCGCGGCCTCGGCGACCTGCGCGCCGTGATCTCCGGCGCCGGCGCGGCCGGTGTGGCCATCGCGAAGTTCCTGCTGGAGGCCGGCCTCGGCGACGTGGCGGTCGCGGACCGCAAGGGCATCGTCAGCCGGGACCGCGAGGACCTCACGCCGGTGAAGCGCGAGCTCGCCGAGCTCACCAACCGCGCCGGGCTCTCCGGCTCGCTGGAGAGCGCGCTGGCCGGCGCGGACGTCTTCATCGGCGTCTCCGGCGGTACGGTGCCGGAGCCGGCGGTCGCGTCGATGGCGCCGGGCGCCTTCGTCTTCGCGATGGCCAACCCGAACCCGGAGGTCCACCCCGACGTCGCGCACAAGTACGCGGCCGTCGTGGCCACCGGCCGGTCGGACTACCCGAACCAGATCAACAACGTGCTCGCCTTCCCCGGCATCTTCGCCGGTGCCCTCCAGGTGCGGGCCTCCCGCATCACCGAGGGCATGAAGATCGCGGCCGCCAACGCCCTGGCGGACGTCGTCGGTGACCAGCTGGCCGCCGACTACGTGATCCCGTCGCCGTTCGACGAGCGGGTCGCCCCGGCGGTCACCGCCGCCGTCGCCGCCGCCGCCCGCGCGGAGGGCGTCGCCCGCCGCTGACACCCGGCCCGGCGCCCGGCACGAAGGGCCCCGTCCCGCCCCCTCGGGGAGCGGGACGGGGCCCTTCGCACGTCCGGCAGGCACGGCAGCCACGCCCCGGCACGGCAGGCATACCCGGAAGGCCCGGCACACCCGGCGCCTTGGACTTTCGGCAGGGGTCCTTGGACCGCCCGCCCCCCGTTCGCCCGCGCTCTTCCGGAGGTTCACCCACGGCTGCTGTGATGCGCGCGCCCCCACCACGGGGGCGACACCAGCAGTCAGGAGGCGCGTGTGAACCTGGTCGTCAACGGAGACGCCGAGAGCGGTCCCGGAGGTACCGCCGAACCCGTCGCCACGGTCACCGGCTGGCGGGTCGTCGAGGGCGCGCCCGCCCTCGTCGCGTACACCCTGGGCGGCGGTTACCCGACCGCCGGCGACCCGGGCCCCGCCCGGCGCGGGAGCCGGTTCTTCTCCGGCGGCACCTCGCCCCGCACCGCGCTGCTCCAGGACGTCGCCCTGCCCGCCACCGGGACCACCGGCCACGACGCGATCGACGCCGGCCGGGTCCGCTGCACGGTGGGCGCCTGGCTCGGCGGCTACGCCTCCCAGGAGGACGGCGCCCGGCTGTCGGTGGAGTTCCGCGACGGCCGGGGCACGCCGGTCGCGCTCAGCGTCCTGGGGCCGGTCACGGCCGCCGAGCGCAAGGGCCGCACCGGGCTGCTGGAGCGCACCGCCGGGCTGCTCGTGCCGCCCGGCGCCCGCACCGCGCGGGTCCTCCTCGTCCTGACCCGGACGGGCGGCGGCACGTCGAACGACGGCTACGCCGACGGCATCACGCTCACGCTCACCGGGACCACGGGGGTACGGACATGACGACGCTCGACCGACGCAACCTGCTCAAGGCCGCCGGCGCGGCCGGCGCGCTGAACCTCGTGTGGCCGCTCAGCGCCGGCCTCTCGCCCGCCCGCGCGCGTGAGGCCGCCGAGGCG
Organism: Streptomyces noursei; assembly: GCF_001646665.1. Taxonomy (GTDB): domain Bacteria; phylum Actinomycetota; class Actinomycetes; order Streptomycetales; family Streptomycetaceae; genus Streptomyces; species Streptomyces lavendulocolor. The sequence continues at coordinate 151,545 of NZ_LWBU01000090.1, forward strand.
CTCGGCGCGGAGTACGACCCGGCGCCCTTCACCCTCGGGGTCGCCTCCGGGGACCCGCAGCCGTCGAGCGTCGTGCTGTGGACGCGCCTCGCGCCCGAGCCGCTCGCCGCCGAGCAGCAGCTGCCCGAGGTCGTCGAGGTCGGGTGGGTGGTGGCCGAGGACCCGGCGCTGAGCCGGGTCGTGGCCCGGGGCACCGCGCCCGCCTCCGCGACGCTCGGCCACAGCGTCCACGTACCCGTGCACGGGCTGGGCGCGGGCCGGCACTACTGGTACGCCTTCACCGCGCTGGGGAGGACCAGCCGGACCGGCCGCACGAGGACCGCGCCGGTCGGCGGCGTCCCCCGGGTGCGCTTCGCCGCCGCGAACTGCCAGGCCTTCCACGACGGCTACTACGCCGCCCACCGGGGCATCGCCCGCGAGGACGTCGACTTCGTCGTGCACCTGGGCGACTACATCTACGAGCACGGCCCCGTCGGCGGCGACCACGTGCGCGACCACGAGGGCCCCGCCGTCCTCACCCTCGCCGACTACCGCCGCCGCCACGCCCTCTACAAGGGCGACGCCTCCCTGCGCGAGGCGCACGCCGCGCACCCCTGGTTCCTCACCTGGGACGACCACGAGGTCGCCAACGACTACAGCGGTACGGGCGGCGGGGCACCGTTCCTCCAGCGGCGCGCGGCGGCGTACCAGGCCTGGTACGAGAACATGCCGCACCGGGACGCCTCCGCCACCTCCGCGCTGCCCGACCCGGAGATCCACCGCGTCCGCCGCTGGGGCGACCTGCTGGAGCTGACCGTCCTCGACCTGCGCTCGTACCGCTCCGCGCAGAACCTGCCGAACGGCACCATCCTGGGCGCCGGCCAGAAGTCCTGGCTCAAGACCACCATCGACCGGGCGCCCGACTCCTGGCACGTGTGGGCCAACTCGATCATGCTCAGCCAGCTGCGCGGCCGGCCTGGCGGGTCGTACATGTTCACCGACCAGTGGGACGGCTTCCTCGCCGAGCGCAAGGAGGTCCTGAACCACGTGCACACCAGCGGCCTGGAGGACCTGGTCGTCATCACCGGCGACTGGCACTCCGCCTTCGTCGACGACATCCGCACCGACTTCGACGACCCCTCCTCGCCGCTCGTCGGTACGGAGTTCACCGCCCACTCGATCACCTCGGGCGCGTACTCCGCCGACTGGAACGCCACCAACGGCCCCCTCATGGGCAGGGCCAACCCGCACCTGAAGTACTTCGAGGGCAACCGGTACGGCTACGACGTGTACGAGGTCACGCCGGAGCGGTTCAGCACCCACATGCGGGTGATCGCCGACCGCCGCGACCCCGCCTCGCCGGTCACCACGCTCACCACCTTCCACGTGGACCGGGGCAGGGCCGGCTCGTACGAGGACCCGGCGACGAGGAGCAGCCCCGCGCAGTGGCGCCGGGACTGACCCCCGGCCGGCCCGGGTCTGACGTACGTCACACCGGTGCGCGGTACCGCCGCGCACCGGTCCGTCCTATGGTCAAGGTCATGTTCGCTGCCTACGCCGCCCGAATCGACCGCGACCAGCCCCTGAACGGCCTGGAGCTGGGCGAACGCCCCGCTCCCGAGGTGCGCCCCGGCTGGACCACCGTCACCGTCAAGGCCGCCTCCCTCAACCACCACGACCTGTGGTCGCTGCGGGGCGTCGGGCTGGGCGAGGACAAGCTGCCGATGATCCTCGGCTGTGACGCCGCCGGCCTCGACGAGGACGGCAACGAGGTCGTCGTCCATTCCGTCATCGGGCAGAGCGGCCACGGCGTCGGGCCGAAGGAGCCGCGCTCCATCCTGACCGAGCGCTACCAGGGCACGTTCGCCGAGAAGGTCGCCGTGCCCGCCTGGAACGTGCTGCCCAAGCCGAAGGAGCTGTCGTTCGAGGAGGCCGCGTGCCTGCCGACCGCGTGGCTCACCGCGTACCGCATGCTCTTCACCAACGCGGGCGTGCGCCCCGGCGACTCGGTCCTGGTGCAGGGCGCGGGCGGCGGTGTCGCCACGGCCGCGATCGTCCTCGGCAAGGCGGCCGGGCTGCGGGTCTTCGCCACCAGCCGCGACGAGGCCAAGCGCAAGCGGGCGATCGAGCTGGGGGCGCTGGAGGCGTACGAGCCGGGCGCCCGGCTGCCGCAGCGCGTGGACGCGGTGATCGAGACCGTCGGCGCGGCCACCTGGTCGCACTCGGTCAAGTCGCTCCGCCCGGGCGGCACACTGGTGATCTCCGGCGCGACGAGCGGCGACCGGCCCTCGCACGCCGAGCTGACCCGCATCTTCTTCCTGGAGCTCAAGGTCGTCGGCTCGACGATGGGCTCGAAGGACGAGCTGGAGGACCTGCTCGCGTTCTGCGCGACGACGGGCGTGCGGCCGGTCATCGACGAGGTGCTGCCGCTGGACCGGGCCCGGGAGGGGTTCGAAAAGATGGCGTCCGGCGACCTCTTCGGCAAGATTGTCCTCAACCCCTCTTGATGGACCGTCAGTTCCGCTGATGGGATCTCCGGCACCGTCGACCGTGCCGGAGGTCCCGTCATGCGCACCCTCGCACTCGTCCTCTCCGCCGCCCTACTGGCCCTCGCTCCGCCCGCCTCGCCCGCCCCACCCCCCGCCCCGGCGGCGGCGGCCGCCGCCGTCGAAGCCGAACCCGGCATCCCCCGCCTGACCGACGACCGGGGCCGCGTCCTGACGCTGCGCGGGTGGAACGTCGAGGACAAGGTCCACCGCGGTGAGGCGGCCCTCTCCGCCATCACCGAGAAGCACTTCCGCGACATGCGGGCCCGCGGCTTCAACTTCGCCCGGCTGCTGGTCTTCTGGGACGACCTGGAGCCCGAGCGCGGCCGGTACAGCGAGGCGTACCTCCGTAAGGTCGAGCGCGTCCTGGACTGGGCCGAACGGCACGGCGTCCACGTCCTGATCGACGCCCACCAGGACGTCTTCGGTCCCGCCTTCGGTCACCGCGGCATCCCGGAGTGGGCCACCCGCACCGACGGCCTGCCGTTCACCCCGCACCCGGACGACTGGTTCGCCGAGTACTTCGAACCGGCCGTGCAGCGGGCCTTCACGCATCTGTACGAGGACGCGGACCTGGCGGCCGCACAGGCCCGGATGTGGCGGGTCCTCGCCGACCGGTTCGCGCACCACCCGGCGGTGCTCGGCTACGACCTGATCAACGAACCGATGGGCGAGCTGCGCGAGGGCGAGGACCTGCCGGCCGCCGCCCGCCGGATCGAGCGCGACCACCTCACACCGCTGTACAACCGCCTCGCGGACGCGATCCGCACGGTCGACGACGACAACTGGATCTTCGTCGAACCGACCCCGATCGTCGGGGAGGGCGTCCCCACGGGCCTGGGCCGGATCGACGACCCGAAGGTGGTCTATGCCCCGCACTTCTACAACACCGCGATGGAGGCGGGCGCCGACTACGACCCGTCGGCGGGCTGGATCGAGGCGTACGAGGCGGCCGTGACGGCCTATCCCGAGGAGTACGGCGTACCGGTCGTGGTGGGGGAGTGGGGCCCGCTGAACAACGCCCTGCCGAACATGGGCCGTTTCTACCGCGAGGCACTGGTCTCCCTGAACCGCTACAGCTCCGGCTGGGCGGGCTATGTGTGGTGTTACGGCGGCGGCTACTGCGCGGTGGACGGCTCGGGCGCCTGGCGCGCCAACAAGGAGCAGACGGCCGCGCCCTACGCGGAGGCGGTCGCGGGCCGGGTGATCGCGCAGGACCCGGCGCGGCTCTCCTACGTCGCCGGGCGCGGTGGCGCCACGGTGCTGTCCCTGCCGCCGGCCGCCACCGGCTGGCGCGTCACGGTCGACGGGCGGGCCAGGCCCCGGACGGCGGCGGTGCCCCCGGGCCGGGTGGGCCGCGTGGAGGTCCGGGCGGTGCCGGGCGCGACGGTCACGGTGTCGGTGTCGCCGGGGGCGGCCGAGGGCCGGAAGGGTGTCAATCAGGGTTGACGCCAAGGGGGTGTCAACGTAAGTTGACACCATGACCGAAGCGACCGATCTGGCCGCACGTGCGGGCGACCGCGACCCCCGGGTGGGGCTGCGGGCCGTCGCCGCGCTGCGGCGGCTGCTGGAGCAGCTGGAAGCCGTACAAGTCCGCAGTGCCAGGGCGCAGGGCTGGTCCTGGCAGGAGATCGCCGCCGAGCTGGGCGTCAGCCGGCAGGCCGTGCACAAGAAGTACGGGAGGCGTTGATGTTCGAGCGATTCACCGAGGCGGCCCGGAGCGTCGTCAAGGGGGCCGTCACCCACGCGGAACGGACCGACGCCGACTCCGTCACCGAGGAACACCTGCTGCTGGCCCTGCTGGACCTCCGGGGCACCCGGTCGGCGGCCGCCTTCGACGCCCTCGGAGTCTCCGCCCGGCGCACCTCCGTGGAGTCCGCCCTCGCGGACGCCCGGCGGCGCGGCGGCCTGACCCGGGCGGACACGGAGGCGCTGGCCGGCCTCGGCATCGACGTGACGGAGATCGTCTCCCGGGTCGCGGCGGCCCACGGCGCGGGCGCGCTGTCCGGCGGCCGGAAACCGAAACGCCGCTGGTCCAGCCACCGCCCCTTCACCCGCCCGGCGAAGGACACGCTGGAACAGTCCCTCCGGGTCGCCCTGGGCCGGGGAGACCGTCACATCAGCGACGAGCATCTGCTCCTGGCCCTCGCGGCCCGCCCGGGCGTCGTCGCGGACGTGCTCGCCGACCACGGGGCGACGTACACGGCACTGGAGCGAGCCGTCGCCGGCGGCCCCTCCGGCGACGCCAAGGCGAGCTGACCGGCGGTTCCCGGCCCGGCGGGCGGCCGCGCGCCGGAGGGCGCCGCCCCCGGCGGGCGGACCGTCCGCCGCGTACGCCGCGCGCCGGAGGGCGCCGCCCGTCTCCGAAGGACTGGCGGCGTCCCCGTCGTCGGGCGGTGCCGTGCCGCCGCCCCCGCCGGCGGGTCGGTCAGTCGCGCGGGCCCTTCAGCAGTGCGGTGATGTGGGCCGCCGCCGTGGACAGGTGGCGGCGGGCCTCGGCGAGCTGGGGGGCCGTCACGCCGTGGTCCCGGGCGGCGTCGCGGACGTCGTCCCGGAAGCGGTCCAGCAGGCGCTCCAGGTCCCGGGCCGGATCGGCGGACGCGGTGTCGTCCGCGGCCCACTCCGGGGTGTCGGCCGGGCCGGGCTTCGCGTACGGCGGCCAGGGCGAGGTCCCGGCCGTGCCGCCCAGCAGTCCGCCGAGCCGGCCGGCCAGGTCGGCCAGGCCGTCGCCCCGCAGCACGTGGTCCTGGACCTGCTGGGCGATGCGGAGCACCTCCTGACGGGCCTTGTCCTGGGCCTCCTTGGCCTGGCGCCGGGCCGACTGCGCGTCCTCCCGGGCGCGCCGCGACTCGTCCCTGGCCCGCCGCGCCTGGTCCTTCCACTCCTGCTTGGCCCGGCGCCACGCCGCCCACTCGTCGCCCTCGGGCGGCGGCGTACGGGACTCGCCCGCCGCGGCCCGCATCTCGCGGCGCAGGGTGCCGGCGGCGCCGCGCACGTCGTCGCGGATCTCGGCGGCGAGTTCGGAGACCGAGTCGCGGATCTCCAGCTCCAGGTCGGCCAGTTCGCCGCTGCGGTCGGCCAGCTCCGCGCGGCCGGCGTCGGTGATCGAGTACACCTTGCGCCCGCCCTCCGTGGCGTGCGTGACCAAGCCCTCGGCCTCCAGCTTGGCCAGGCGCGGGTAGACGGTGCCGGCGGAGGGGGCGTACAGGCCGTGGAAGCGCTCCTCCAGCAGCCGGATCACCTCGTAGCCGTGGCGGGGCGCCTCGTCGAGGAGCTTGAGGAGGTACAGGCGCAGGCGGCCGTGGGCGAAGACGGGGGACATGTCAGAGCACCTTTCCGGTGGGGCCGGCGGGGGCATCCTCCGGTCGCCGGAGCAGGGCGATGGAGCCGGAGACCGTGGTGGCCTTCAGCGTCCCCCTGCCCTCGCCGAGCGTGCCGGTGATCTTCTTGGCGCCCCACTGGCCGGTGACCCGCAGGTCGTCGAAGGCGTTGGAGACGGCACCGCCGAGGGTGTTGGCCTCGACCTGCGCGTTCGCCGGGTGCGGCAGCCGGATGGCGACCTCCCCGGAGACGGTGGTGAGCCGGATGTCGGCGGGCCGTTCGGCGGGGTCCAGGTCGACGACCATGTCGCCGCTGACCGACTCGGCGCGCACCGAGGTGCCGGACCCGTCGACGACAGTGAGGTCGCCCGACACGGACTTGAAGCGCAGGTCCCCGGTGACGGCCTGGGCCTCCACGTCGCCCGAGACGGTGTCGGCGTGGACCTCGCCGGACAGGCCGACGAGCGTGGTGTCGCCGGTGACGCCGCGTACGTCCGTACGCCCCCGGATGCCGGAAACCACGGCCCCGGCGCCGATCACGCCCACCTCCACGCGGGCGCCCGCCGGGACGGCGAGCGAGACGACCGCGCTGCGGTGGCGGTTCTTGGGGTCGAGCCAGGAGAGGAACCCGTGCCAGGGCAGGTCCTCGTACCCGATCGTCAGCGTGGAGCCCTCGTAGGTGACGACCAGGGGTGGGCCCTCGACCTCGGAGACCTCCAGCCGGGCCGGGCCCTCGTCGGTGCCGACGACGTTCACGGTCCCGTTGACGACGCGCACGTTCAGCGCCGTCACGGGTTCGTCGTCGAGGGTCAGTTTCGTCGGCTCGGTGACGGACCACTCCGGCATGGGGCCTCCTCGGGACAGGACGCGATACGCAACATATCGCGTCTCCGGTGAGGACACGATATATCGCGGTTGGGGGAAGTCAAGTGCGCCGAAAGCGGGCAAATTGCCCTAGCGTAAGGCGCATGAACGCGACTTCCCCAGGCGCGCTGCTGCTCTGCCGGGCCGATGCGGCCGCCGTACGGCCCCCGGCCCTGCTGCTGCGCGAACGGCTGCTCCTCACCCCGGCGGGGCCCGACTGGACCCTGCTCGTCCCCGAGGGCGCCCCCTGGCGCGACGGCGGCGAACCGGTCGACCGGGTCGTCGCGGGCTGGGCCGGCGCCCTGGCCATCGGCGTGTCCTGGCCGGTGGTCGCCCTGTGGTGGGACGCGGACCGCGCCGGCTGCGTGCTCGCGACCGGATTCCGCCGCCCCGTCGGCTACACCTGGCTCGCGGACGGCACTCCCGCCGGCGAGGACGAGGCCATGTACACCTTCGCGGCCCGCCTCGGGCTCGACCCGGTCCTGGACGCCCGCGACCTCGAACCCCTCATCCGCCCCGACCGGGACGCCGACGCCCCAGCCCGCCTGGTGGGCCTGACGGCCGTCCTCGCCCGGCACGGCCTCACCCTGCCACCGGGCATCGCGCCCGGCGAACCGGCCACCCGCCTGTGGGCGACCGCCGAGGTCGAGGGCGCGGAGCCGATCGCGTGGCAGGGCTGGCTCGATGCCGTACGCACCGAGCTGGACGCCGTCGAGGAGGGCCCCCTCGGCCCCTGGCTGCTCGGCCCACGGGCCCGCGCGCTCGCCACCGCCCAACTGGCGGCCGGGGTCCCCCTGCTCGTCTGGGCGATCGGCCGGCGCAGCCCGGGCTGGGCGACGGCCGCGGCACTGCTGATCACCCGCGGCGCACTGGGCCTCGCCTACGACCGCCTGCGCACCCCGGCCGCCGCAGCCCCCGTGACCGCCCCCGCCACCATGAGCGGCCCGGCCGGCCGCGGTGGCCGCTGACTACTCGTCGTCGTCCTCGTCGTCGAGCCGCGCCAGCCAGGTGGCCAGGCGCTCGACGGGCACCTCGAAGTCGGGGTTGAGATCGACGAACGTACGCAGCTGCTCGGCGAGCCACTCGAAGGTGACCTCCTCCTCGCCGCGCCGCTTCTCCAGCTCCTCGATGCCACGGTCGGTGAAGTACAAGACGTGCTCCTGATGCCTGCTCGATGTCCCCCCAAGGGTATGGCGTCCCCCGCCCCGCCCGGCAACGCCACAGGGCCCGGCCCCGCGGGTGCGGGGCCGGGCCCTGGTGGGTGGTGCGGGCGCCGGTCAGGCGTCGAAGACCTCCGCGACCAGCTGGGCCTGCTCGGCCTCGTGGCGCTTCTTCGAGCCCACCGCCGGGGACGAGCCGTGCGGCCGCGAGATGCGGCGCAGGCGCTCGCCGTGCGGGATGTCCGCGCCGACCGCCAGGTCGAGGTGGTCGATCAGGTTGAGCGCGATGAACGGCCAGGCACCCTGGTTCGCCGGCTCCTCCTGGGCCCACAGGTACTTCTCGGCGTTCGGGTACTTGGAGATCTCGGCCTGGAGCTCCGCACCCGGCAGCGGGTACAGGCGCTCGAGGCGGATGATCGCCGTGTCCGTGACGCCGCGCTTGACCCGCTCGGCCTCCAGGTCGTAGTAGACCTTGCCCGCGCAGAAGACGACCTTGCGGACGGCGTTCGCGTCCACCGACTCGTCACCGATCACCGGGCGGAAGCCGCCGTTGGTGAACTCCTCCGCCTTCGACGCGGCGGCCTTCAGGCGCAGCATCGACTTCGGGGTGAAGACGACCAGCGGCTTGTGGTGCGGGTTGTGCACCTGCCACCGCAGGAGGTGGAAGTAGTTCGACGGCAGCGTCGGCATGGCGACCGTCATGTTGTTCTGCGCGCACAGCTGGAGGAAGCGCTCCGGGCGGGCCGAGGAGTGGTCCGGGCCCTGGCCCTCGTAGCCGTGCGGCAGCAGCAGCGTGACGCCGGAGGTCTGGCCCCACTTCTGCTCGGCCGAGGAGATGAACTCGTCCACGACGGTCTGCGCGCCGTTGACGAAGTCACCGAACTGGGCCTCCCACATCACGAGGGCGTCCGGGCGGGCCAGCGAGTAGCCGTACTCGAAGCCCATCGCCGCGTACTCGCTGAGCAGCGAGTCGTAGACGTTGTAGCGGGCCTGCTCCTCGGAGAGGTACTGCAGCGGGGTGTAGTCCTCGCCGGTCTCCTGGTCCACCAGCACCGCGTGGCGCTGGCCGAAGGTGCCGCGGCGGGTGTCCTGGCCGGCGAGCCGGACCGGGGTGCCCTCCATCAGCAGCGAACCGATGGCGAGGGTCTCGCCCATGCCCCAGTCGATCGTGCCGTCGTCGATGGAGGCGGCACGGCGTTGGAGCTGCGGCATCAGGCGCGGGTGCACCTTGATGCGGTCGGGGATGTTCACCTGCGACTCGGCGATCCGCTTCACGATCTCCTGGGAGACCGCGGTGGTGACGGCGACCGGGAACTCGGCCTGCGGTTCCGGGCTGTGCGCCGTGCCGGGCTGCGAGGTCGCCTCGCGGACCTCCGCGAACACCTTCTCCAGCTGGCCCTGGAAGTCCTGGAGCGCCTGCTCCGCCTCTTCCAGCGTGATGTCGCCACGGCCGATCAGCGACTCGGTGTACAGCTTGCGCACCGACCGCTTCTTGTCGATGAGGCTGTACATCTGCGGGTTGGTGAACTGCGGGTTGTCGCCCTCGTTGTGACCGCGGCGGCGGTAGCAGATGAGGTCGATCACGACGTCCTTGTTGAACGTCTGGCGGAACTCGAAGGCGAGCCGCGCCACGCGGACCACGGCCTCCGGGTCGTCGCCGTTCACGTGGAAGATCGGCGCCTCGATCATGCGGGCCACGTCGGTCGCGTACATCGAGGAGCGCGACGACTCCGGGGCGGCGGTGAAGCCGACCTGGTTGTTGATGACGATGTGGACCGTGCCGCCGGTGCGGTAGCCGCGCAGCTGCGACATGTTGAGCGTCTCGGCCACGACGCCCTGGCCGGCGAAGGCCGCGTCGCCGTGGAGGGCGACGGGCAGGACGGTGAAGTCCGTGCCGCCCTTGTTGATGACGTCCTGCTTGGCGCGGACGACACCCTCCAGGACCGGGTCGACCGCCTCCAGGTGGGAGGGGTTGGCGACCAGCGAGACCTTGATCTGCTCGCCGTCGAGGCCGGTGAAGGTGCCCTCGGCGCCCAGGTGGTACTTCACGTCGCCGGAGCCGTGCATCGACTTCGGGTCGAGGTTGCCCTCGAACTCGCGGAAGATCTGCGCGTACGACTTGCCGACGATGTTCGCGAGGACGTTCAGCCGGCCGCGGTGGGCCATGCCGATGACGACCTCGTCCAGGCGGGACTCGGCCGCCGAGTCGATGACCGCGTCCAGCAGCGGGATGACGGACTCGCCGCCCTCCAGCGAGAACCGCTTCTGGCCGACGTACTTGGTCTGCAGGAACGTCTCGAACGCCTCGGCGGCGTTGAGGCGGCGCAGGATCCGCAGCTGCTCCTCGCGCTCCGGCTTGGAGTGCGGGCGCTCGACGCGGTCCTGGATCCACTTGCGCTGCTTGGGGTCCTGGATGTGCATGAACTCGATGCCGGTGGTGCGGCAGTACGAGTCGCGCAGCACGCCGAGGATGTCGCGCAGCTTCATCATCGACTTGCCGCCGAAGCCGCCGACGGCGAACTCCCGCTCCAGGTCCCAGAGCGTCAGGCCGTGCTCGGTGATGTCCAGGTCGGGGTGCTTGCGCTGGCGGTACTCCAGCGGGTCGGTGTCGGCCATGACGTGGCCCCGGACCCGGTAGGAGTGGATCAGCTCGAAGACGCGCGCGGCCTTGGTGACGTCGTCGTCGTGCGACGCGTCGATGTCCTTGAGCCAGCGGACCGGCTCGTAGGGGATGCGCAGCGACTCGAAGACGTCGTCGTAGAAGCCGTCCTCGCCGAGGAGGAGGTTCGCGACGATGCGCAGGAACTCGCCGGACGCCGCACCCTGGATGACCCGGTGGTCGTACGTCGAGGTGAGGGTCATCACCTTGGAGATGCCCAGCTTGTTCAGGGTGTCCTGCGACGTGCCCTGGAACTCGGCCGGGTAGTCCATCGAGCCGACGCCCATGATGACCGACTGACCGGGCATCAGACGCGGCACGGAGTGGACGGTGCCCAGGCCGCCGGGGTTGGTCAGCGAGACGGTGACGCCGGTGAAGTCGTCCATCGTCAGCTTGTTGTTGCGGGCGCGGCGGACGATGTCCTCGTACGCCTGCCAGAACTCGAAGAAGCCGAGCGTCTCGGCCTTCTTGATGCCCGCGACGACCAGCTGGCGCTCGCCGTTCGGCTTGACCAGGTCGATGGCCAGACCGAAGTTGACGTGCTCCGGCTTCACCAGGACCGGCTTGCCGTCCTTCTCGCCGTACGAGTGGTTCATCGACGGCATGGCCTTGATGGCCTGCACCATCGCGTACCCGATGAGGTGCGTGAAGGAGATCTTCCCGCCGCGGGCGCGCTTGAGGTGGTTGTTGATGACGATGCGGTTGTCGAACAGCAGCTTCACCGGGACCGCGCGGACCGAGGTGGCGGTCGGCAGCTCCAGCGAGGCGTTCATGTTCTTGGCGACCGCGGCGGCCGGGCCGCGCAGCGGCACGTACTCCGGACCGGCGGCGGGCTCGGCCTTGGCGGCGGCCGGCTTCGCGGCGGGCTTGGCGGCGGGCGCCGGCTTCGCGGCGGGAGCGGCGGCCGGGGCCGGGGCCTGCGCGGCGGGCGCGGGCGCGGGCTTCGCGGCGGGAGCAGCGGCCTGTGCGGGTGCCGCTGCTGCCGGCTGCGCCGGGGTGGCCGGGGCCTGGGCCTGCGGTGCCGGGGCCTGGCCGGCGGAGCCGGTGCTCGCAGCCCCCGCGGCTACGGCACCCTCGCCCGCGGGCTTGTCCGCCGAGCCGGACGAGGCGCCCGGCTTGTAGTCGGCGAAGAAGTCCCACCAGGCACGGTCGACCGAATTCGGGTCCTGGAGGTACTGCTGGTAGATCTCGTCGACGAGCCACTCATTGGCACCGAACGCGGCGGCAGGGTTCGAAGGACCCTGCCCGTCTTGGTCGGTCGAGATACTCGAGTTACTGGGGGACTGAGACGACACGGCGGCAACCGCCCTCTTCCGCTTCACAAGGTGATGGACAGCGGAAATAAAGGCTACGCCTCCCCGGCCGGGACGTGCAGGCCGGGCATGCCATCGTCGCGTAGATCACATCCGAGGACGTGTTTCGTCGCTATAAATGGCGGGAAACAAGCGTGGTTGCCCTGTGAATGGGTACACGGCGCCGCGGCTGCGGCCCCGGACGGCGCACAGCCTCGGCCACGTCCCGTACACGTATACGCAGAACGCGCGCTTCCGGTTCGAACCCTACGTCAACCGCGAGGCTGAGGGATCCCTGGAAGAGTGACCTGAATACGGCATCCACGTGCGGATTCGGCCACACCGATGCGCCCGCCGTGCAGATCGACCGCCCAGCGGGCGATCGCCAGGCCCAGGCCGGTGCCGCCGTCGCTGTCCGGGCCGTGCGGCGAGGCGACCCCGCCCCGGTTGAACCGCTCGAAGACCTTGTGCCGCTCCGACTCCGGGATGCCCGGTCCCTCGTCCACCACTTCCAGGTCCAGCGACTCCGGCTGCCGGCCCCGCCGGGCCCGTACCGTCACCCGGCCGTGCGGCGGGGAGTGCTTGACCGCGTTGTCGATCAGGTTCGCCACCACCTGGTGCAGCCGCTCGCTGTCCGCGTGCGCGGTCAGCTCGGGCGGCGACACGTCCAGGTGCAGGTGCACGTCCGTGCGCGTGTGGCTGCCCGAGCCGGAGCTGAGCCCGCGCTGCGCGGCGGCCAGATTGGCCTCCTTCAGCACCCCCGACAGGTACGGCCACACCTCGAAGCGCCGCGACCGCAGCGGTACGACACCGTTGTCGAGCCGTGACAGGTCCAGCAGCGTCTCCACCAGCCGGCCCAGCCGCTCGGTCTGCTTCAGCGCCGTGCGCATCGTCTCCGGATCGGCGGCGGACACCCCGTCCACCACGTTCTCCAGCACCGCGCGGAGCGCCGCGATCGGGGTGCGCAGCTCGTGCGAGACGTTGGCCACCAGCTCCTTGCGGTGCCGGTCCACGGCCTCCAGGTCGTCCGCCATGCGGTTGATGGTGGAGGCCAGGTCGCCGAGCTCGTCCCGGCGGTCGGCGCCGCGCACCCGGCGCGTGTAGTCGCCGTGCGAGATCGACTTCGCCACCGTGTTCATCTCGTCCAGCGGCGCGGTCAGGCCGTGCGCCACGAACTGGGTGATCAGCAGCGTGGCGATCACCGAGAAGACGGTGATGAAACGCAGCTCGGTCTCCGTGCGCAGGGCCACCATCAGCAGCCCGGTCGTGATGAAGACCGAGACGACGACGAGCGTGCCCAGTTTGGTCTTGATCGAGATCGAGACCGAACGCAGCCGGGACCGGAGCGACGTCATGGGGCGGGCGTCTCCAGGGCGTATCCGACACCGTGCACCGTACGGATCCGCTCGGCGCCGATCTTGCGGCGCAGCGCCTTGATGTGGCTGTCCACGGTCCTGGTGCCCGACGCGTCCGCCCAGTCCCAGACCTCGGCGAGCAGCTGCTCGCGGGAGAGGACCGCGCGGGGCGTGTTCGCCAGGCAGACCAGCAGGTCGAACTCGGTCGGCGTGAGGTGGACGTCCTCGCCGCGCACCCGCACCCGCCGCTGCGCGTGGTCGATCTCCAGCTCGCCGAGCCGCAGGATGCCGCTGCGCGGCGTGACGGCCGCCAGCGCCGCCCGCTCGACGCGCCGCAGCAGCACGTGCACGCGGGCCGCCAGCTCCCGCATCGAGAACGGCTTGGTCATGTAGTCGTCGGCGCCGACCCCGAGGCCGACCAGCATGTCGGTCTCGTCGTCACGGGCCGTCAGCATCAGCACCGGAACCGGCCGCTGGGCCTGCACCCGGCGGCACACCTCCAAGCCGTCGAAGCCCGGCAGCATGATGTCGAGCACCATCAGGTCGGGCTGCCACGCCTCGGCGGCGTCCACGGCCGCCGGGCCGTCGGTGGCCGTCTGCACCAGGAAGCCCTCGGCCCGCAGCCGGGCGGAGATGGCCTCGACGATGGTGGTGTCGTCCTCGACGACCAGCACGCGGCGCTGCGTACCCGGCGCGACCGCCGTGCCGGTTTGGCTGGTGTGTGTCTGCTCCATCGCCCCGCCCCTGTCGCGTCCTGCGCGAGCGTGTAGATCCGTGTGTTCGGTCAGCAGCGTAAAGGCACCGACCGCGTCCCGGCTACGCAGGGCGAACGGCGAGGTGGACCACGTCCGGTACGCCCCGGGCAACCGGGACCTCTTCGGTTCTTACCCCGCTGAACCCGGCATTCCGCAATGACTCTTCGAAATCGGCGGAGGGCCTGGCGGACCAGACGGCGAGTACTCCGCCGGGGTTCAGCCGGGCCGCGCAGGCCGCCAGACCGGCGGGGGAGTAGAGGCTGTCGTTGTCCTCGGTGACGGTCCAGTCGGGGCCGTTGTCGATGTCCAGGCAGAGCGCGTCGAAGGTGTCGGGCGAGGTGCGGACGTACGCCACGAGGTCGTCGTGGACCAGCACCGTGCGCGGGTCGGCGAGGGCCTCGCCGGAGATGCGGGCGAGCGGCCCCTCCCGGTGCCAGTCGATGATCGCCTCCTCGCGCTCGACGACCGCGATGCGGCCCCACGCGGGCTCGGCGGCGGCGTGCGCCAGGGAGAACCCGACCCCCAGCCCCCCGACGAGGACGGCCGGGTGCGGGCGGGCCCCGAGGGTCCGCAGGGCCGCGTCGACCAGCAGCCGCTCGGAGCGCCCGTCGGAGGTGTCCATCAGGAAGGTGCCGTTGGCGATGATCTCGAAGTCGTCGCCCCGCCGGCGCAGCACCACCTCGCCGTACGGGCCCTCGCGGCGGTCGAGCGTCACGGGGGCGGCCGCCGGAGCGGTGGCGGCGGTGCCGCCGGTGGCGGTGTCCCCGGTGGCGGCGGGCACGGGCGTGGTCACGGGCGTGGTCACGGATGCGGTCACGGGAGTCGTCACGGCCATGATCCTCAGCGTAGCGAGGGGCCGGCCGCGCGGTCCGGGATTTGTCCTGCTCCCGGCACGGCCGGGGCGGGAGCGCCCCGGCCGCCCGGTGTGATCCATGTCATGGACGCGGACACACATGATCGCGTTGGCTGGGGCAAGGGAGACCCGGGGGCGTTGCGCAGGGTGGTCGACGAGGAAGGGCGGCACGGTGCTCCAGCTCCGCACGCGTGGGACGGACGGCGGCGCCGAGCTGCTGAAGGGCGTCCCCGGTCAGCGCACGGCCACCGTGACACCCGCGCCCGCCCCGGCCCCCGCGGCTGCGGCCCCGGACGCGGCTCCCGGCCGCATGCAAGGTCCCGCCCGGCGACGGACCGGGCGGCTCGGACGCGCGGGGCGGCTGCTGCCCACGCCGGCGGGGACACCGTTCACCTTCGGCTACGCCCTGGTCCTGCTCGCCACGTCGCTCTTCGCCGAGTACGGCGACCCCGGCACCGTCGCCGGCCTGCTGCACGCCTCCAGCACCGACGTCGCCCACCTCTCCCGTACGCCCCTGCTGGTGCTGGTCGCCAGCGCGCTGTGGGTGGCGGGCGGGCTCCTCTCCCCGTACGCCATCGGGTTCGTCTTCGTCCTCACGGCACTGGAGCGCCGCATCGGGGCGTGGCGGACGGCGGCCGTGTTCCTGGTGGGGCACGTGGTGGCGACCCTCGCCACCGAGATCCCGGTGGCGCTGTCCGTACTGGCGGGGCACCTGCCGGACACGTCGCTGCACCGGCTGGACTACGGCATCAGCTTCGGGCTGATGGCGTCCGTCGGGGCGCTCGCCGGGCTGCTCACCCCGGTGGCGCGCGGGCTGGTGCTGGCGTGGGTCTCGGTGATGCTCCTCCAGGACCTGGTGGCCTTCGAGGACCCGCTCACCAACTGGGGCCACCCGCTCGCCCTGGCGGTGGGCGCCGGCTGCGGGCCCCTCCTGCGCCGGGCGGGGCGCCGGATCTAGGCCGGTTCCGCGCGGCGCGGCCCTGGGCCCGGCGCAGGCGTAATGACTGAAGCGGTGGTGGAGTAATTACGGTTCGGGGCGAGGGTGCGGCGCTAGGGGGTTTCTGTCCGTCATGAAGTGACAAAAAGGGTCGAGTTGGACACTCCTTGTTCCACCTGACGCCGAGCCGCCGGGTCTCCGGCGCCGCCGCGTCACAGTGGACCGAAGGAGACAGAACGCAGCATGAAGATCTCGAGCAGCACCCTGAAGCGGCTGGCCGTCCCGGCCCTGGTCGTGGGACTCGCCCTCCCGCTCGCCGCCGCGACACCGGCCACCTCCGCCGAGGCGGGCGCCACGGTCACCCGCTACAGCGGGACCGTCACGCTGAACGCCCGCACCGGCGTGGAGAACAGGGTCACCTTCTCCGCCAACGCGGCCCGCGAGCTGGTGGTCCGTGACACCTCGGGTCTCAAGATCGGCCCCGGGTGCAGGCGTGCCGGGACCGACGGCACCACCGCGGTCTGCGGGTCGCTGGCCGCGGTGACGCGCGTGCGGGCGATGGTCCGTGACGCCGACGACGTCGTCCGCGTCAACGTCGCCGAGGCCAGCACCATCGACGCCGGCAACGGCCGGGACCTGGTGCAGACCGGCGCGGCGAACGACACCATCAACGTCCGGGACGGCCAGGGCGGTGACCGGGTGGAGACCTGCGGCGGCGGCACCCACGACACCTTCTTCGCCGACGTCGCCGATGTCGTCCCCATGACCTGCGAGAACCGGTTCTTCGAGTAGTCCCGGCCGCTCGGCCGGCCCCCGGCCCGGGGTGCGGTGCCCGCGGTACGCCCGCGGCCACCGTCCCCGGGCCGGGCCGCGCCCGGACGCGAACGGGCGGACGGGCGGGCGGGCCGGGGCCGCCGTGCCCCCCGGGGCGCGCGGCGTCAGGGGCGTGGCGCCTTCACGCCGTGCACCGCCCGGTACTCGGCGGCCAGCCACGGGCCCAGGTCGTGCACCAGCATGTCCAGCACCGCCGCGTCGGCGTCCGCGGGCCGGCGCCCCACCGCGACGGCCGTCCGCATCGGGGCGGCCCACCGCGGGTAGTGGGCGGCGAACGCCTCCGCCATCTCGTCCAGGTCGCTCGTCCAGTCGCCCCGCAGCGGCAGTACCAGCGTGAATCCGGTACGCACCAGGTGGCGGCCCACCGCCCGGGCGAGCCGTGCGCGCTCCCGGCCCGCCGGTGCCTCGGCCAGCCGCTGCCGCCAGCGCGCCAGGAACAGCTCCAGGTCCCCGTTGGTCTCGCGGGCCAGCAGCGAGGTGGGCCGGTACGCCGGGAGCCGCGCGGCGAGGTCCTCGCCCAGCAGCGGGGTGCACAGGCAGGCGACGAAGAACCCCAGGTCGTACCGTTCCAGCTCGCTCAGGACCGTGCCGGCGCCGGCGAGCAGCGCCCCCACGCCGTCGATCTGCGGGAAGCGGGCGTCCAGTTCCGCCTCCAGGGCCGCGGCCGCCGCCCGGTCGGCCTCCGCCGGCTCCTCGCGCAGCACGATCAGCAGGTCCAGGTCGGAGACACCGGCGGTGGCGGCCCCGCGCGGAATGCTGCCGTACACGTACGCGCTGTGGAGACGTGACGGACCGGCGGCTCCGCCGCCCTCCGGGGTCCGCCCGGTCCCGAAGACCTCCGCGATCCGTTTCCGCGCCGCGTCGACCACCGGGACGAACACCTCCGGTACGCGGTCGAGCGAGCCCTCCCGGGCCAGGGTTCCGTTCTCGTTCAGCACCCGCCCACTCTGCCGCTCCGGGCGGCGAACGAGTGATCGCTGAGAGCGAACAGGAGTGGGGAACACCCCGGCTGTCATAAGCATTGAGTGTGTACAGCTCAACTTGACTGCCGAAGGGGAGATCATGGCTTCGACGTCCACACCGCTCACCCTGCCCGTGCTGCCGCTCGACGACGAGGTCGTGCTGCCCGGGATGGTGGTGCCGCTCGACCTGTCCGACACCGAGGTGCGCGCCGCGGTGGAGGCGGCCCAGGCGGCCGCCCGGTCGTCCGGGACACCGGGCGGCAAGCCCAGGGTCCTGCTGGTGCCGCGCATCGACGGCACGTACGCGGGGACCGGCGTGCTCGGCACCGTCGAACAGGTGGGGCGGCTCTCCGACGGCGACCCCGGCGCGCTCATCCGCGGCCGCGGCCGGGTGAGGATCGGCGCCGGCACGACCGGCCCGGGCGCCGCGCTGTGGGTCGAGGGCACCACCGTCGAGGAGTCGGTGCCCGACCCGCTGCCCGGCCAGGTCGCCGACCTCGTCAAGGAGTACAAGGCGCTGGCCACCAGCTGGCTCAAGAAGCGCGGCGCCTGGCAGGTCGTGGACCGCGTCCAGCAGATCGACGGCGTCTCCGCCCTCGCCGACAACTCCGGCTACTCGCCCTTCCTCACCGTCGCCCAGAAGGTCGAGCTGCTGGAGACGGAGGACCCCGTCGCCCGCCTGAGGCTCGCCACCGAGCAGCTGCGCGAGCACCTCGCCGAGCAGGACGTCGCCGAGTCCATCGCCAAGGACGTCCAGGAGGGCGTCGACAAGCAGCAGCGGGAGTTCCTGCTGCGCCGCCAGCTCGAAGCCGTGCGCAAGGAGCTGCGCGAGCTGAACGGCGAGAAGGACGGGGAGGAGTCCGACGACTACCGGGCCCGCGTCGAGGCGGCCGACCTGCCCGGGAAGGTCCGCGAGGCCGCCCTCAAGGAGGTCGACAAGCTGGAGCGGTCCAGCGACCAGAACCCCGAGACCGCCTGGATCCGCACCTGGCTCGACACGGTCCTGGAGATGCCGTGGAACGAGCGCACCGAGGACAGTTACGACATCCGGGGCGCCAAGGAGGTCCTCGACGCCGAGCACGCCGGCCTGGAGGACGTGAAGGAGCGCATCACCGAGTACCTCGCGGTGCGCAAGCGGCGCGCCGACCGCGGCCTGGGCGTCGTGGGCGGGCGGCGCGGCGGCGCCGTGCTGGCGCTGGTCGGGCCCCCCGGGGTCGGCAAGACCTCGCTCGGCGAGTCCGTCGCGCACGCGATGGGCCGGAAGTTCGTGCGGGTCGCCCTCGGCGGCGTACGCGACGAGGCGGAGATCCGCGGCCACCGGCGCACCTACGTCGGCGCCCTGCCCGGCCGGATCGTGCGGGCCGTCAAGGAGGCCGGGTCCATGAACCCGGTGGTGCTGCTCGACGAGATCGACAAGGTCGGCTCCGACTTCCGGGGCGACCCGGCGGCCGCGCTGCTGGAGGTCCTCGACCCGGCGCAGAACCACACCTTCCGCGACCACTACCTGGAAGTGGAACTGGACCTGTCCGACGTGGTCTTCCTCGCCACCGCCAACGTCCTGGAGTCCATCCCCGAGGCCCTGCTCGACCGCATGGAGCTGGTCCGCCTCGACGGCTACACCGAGGACGAGAAGGTCGTCATCGCCCGGGACCACCTGGTGCCGCGCCAGCTGGAGCGGGCCGGCCTGGAGGGCGGTGAGGTGGCGCTGGACGAGTCGGCGCTGCGCAGGCTGGCGGGCGAGTACACCCGCGAGGCGGGCGTGCGGAACCTGGAGCGGTCGATCGCCCGGCTGCTGCGCAAGGTGGCCGCCCAGCACGAACTGGGCGACCGGGAGCTGCCCTTCACGGTGGGCGCGGACGACCTGCGGGACCTGATCGGCCGGCCGCACCACGTGCCCGAGTCCGCCCAGGACCCGGCCGAGCGGCGCACCTCGGTGCCGGGCGTGGCCACCGGTCTGGCGGTCACCGGCGCGGGCGGGGACGTCCTGTTCGTCGAGGCGTCGCTGGCCGACCCGGAGACGGGCGCGGCGGGTCTGACCCTCACCGGCCAGCTCGGTGACGTGATGAAGGAGTCGGCGCAGATCGCGCTGAGCTTCCTGCGCTCGCACGGCGCCGAACTGGAGCTGCCCGTCACCGGCCTCAAGGACCGGGGCGTGCACATCCACTTCCCGGCCGGCGCGGTGCCCAAGGACGGGCCCAGCGCGGGCATCACCATGACGACGGCGCTCGCGTCGCTGCTGTCCGGGCGGCTGGTCCGTACGGACGTGGCGATGACCGGCGAGGTGTCGCTGACCGGGCGGGTGCTGCCGATCGGCGGCGTCAAGCAGAAGCTGCTGGCCGCGCACCGGGCGGGCATCACCACCGTGGTCATCCCGAAGCGGAACGAGGCGGACCTGGACGACGTCCCGGCCGAGATCCTCGACAAGCTGGAGGTCCACCCGGTCACCGACGTCCGCCAGGTGCTGGAACTGGCCCTCGCGCCGGCGACCACGGCCCCGGCCGCCGAACCCGTCGCGGCCTGATCCCGGGCCGGGGCCTCGTCACCGTCGCCCCGGCCCGCCGGCCGGCCCCGCCGCACCCCCGAGCGGCGGGGCCTCCGCGCGGAGACGCTCACCCGCCCGGTGCCCCGCGCCCCGTGCCCGGCGCCCGGCGCTCAAGACCCCGGGCTCAGAGCCCCGTGCCCCGCGTGCAAAGCCCCCGCCCCGCACCGGCGTCAGGCGCCGGCGGCCTTCACGGCCCGGTCGTACAGGGCCCGCGTCCTGGCGTCGAAGAGGACGGCCGTCGACTCCTCGTCCGTCTCGCCGCCGCTGAGCACACCGATCAGCCGGCCGCCGGCCAGCCACGGGCTGCCGCTCGTGCCGTCGAAGAAGCCGCCGCACTCCATCAGCATCGAACCGGGCAGGTCCGGGTCCCTGCGGGTGTCCGTGGTGCAGGAGATGGGGCCGTCGGACGGGTTGCGATCCTTGTTCGGGTAGCCGGTCACCGTCACCCGCCGCTCGGGACCGGACGCCCAGTCGGGCCGGGCAGCGCCCACCACCTGCTGGACCTGGCGGCCCCGGCCGTCCGGCTCCAGCGTCAGGAAGGCGTAGTCGTGGGCGTCCGCGTCGGCACCGGCGGCCTTCCACGCGTCGGCCACCAGCACCGTACGGACCTTCCACGTGCCGTACGGGGCGGGGTCGCCGCTCCCGCCCCGGTAGCCGGGCGCGAAGGAGAAGCCGGAACTCGCCGAACCGTCCGCGAACACGCAGTGCGCGGCGGTCGCGACGAGATTGCCCCGCGGGCTGTCGACCACGCTCGCCGTGCACCAGTGGCCGTCCTCGTCGAGGAGCACCCCCACCGACCGCACCCCGGCGGACGGCACCGCCGAGCGCTGCGGCGGCGCGGGCCGGGCGCTCGCGGCACCCGCGGCGGCGCCCCCGCCCGCACCGTCCGTGCGGGCGGCCGAGTGCGACGGCCCCCCGCACGCGGTGGCGGTGGCGACGACGGCGACGATCCACGGCAACGGTCTCTTCCAGCGCATACGGCCCATCCTTGCCCATGGGCCGGGCCGATCAGTCACCCAGCCAGCCCCGGGACGACGCCCGCGCCCCGGCCTGGAACCGCGTCCGGGCGTCCAGCGACTCCAGCAGCCGGCTGATCCGCCGCCGCGCGGTGTGCACATGGACGCCCAGCCGGCGCGCGATCGCCTCGTCCTTCAGCCCCGCCGCCAGCAGCGCCAGCAGTTCGCGCTGCGCCCCGGGCGGCCCGGCCGCCGCCCCGTCCTCCGGCGCCACCAGCGGTTCGGCCCGCTCCCACACCGCCTCGAACAGCGGCAGCAGTGTCCCGCACAGCAGCCCGTCGCCGATCACCAGCGCGGCCGCCCGCGGCCCCGCGGCCTCCGTCGGCGGCAGCAGCGTGACGCGCCGGTCCACCGCGACCAGCCGCGCCGGGACGTCCGCGGCCACCCGCAGCCGCAGCCCGCGCCCGACGAGGCCCGTCAGGGCCCGTACCCGCCCCGGGTCCGCGAGCCCGGACCGGTCCAGCACCGCCCGCACCCGCACCCCCCGGGCCAGCAGCGACTCGACGTCCAGCGCGGTGAACGGCGGGCGGTCCAGGAGCACGACCTCCCGTTCCGCGCCGTCCAGCAGCCGCGCGGCGCGCTCGGCGATGGCCCGCCGGCCCCTCACGACGTCCACGCGCCCCCGTTCGCCTCCGTGGGCGCCCGCGTCCCCGGCGAATCGGTCCGCGGCCAGCCGCAACCGGGCCAACTCGGCGGACTTCATGTGCAGTTCCGCCTGGCGGCGGTGGATCAGCGTGCGGAGGGCGGCGGCGGGTGCGGCCGGGTGCGGCAGCGCGTCCCCCGCGTCGGAGGGATCGGGCGGCCGGGCGAAACCGTGCGCGACGAGCCGGTCGAGTGCCGCGTCCAGTCGTTCGCGCGGCAGGTCGAGCAGCCGCGCCAACTCCTCCGCCCCGTCCGCCTGTTCCGCCAGCAGCGCCTCGTAGGCGCGCTCCTCGGTCCTGCCCAGGCCGAGAGTGGTCAGTTCTCCCTGGATCATGCGTCGGATTCTCACTCCGCCTTCACACGCCACACAAGTGTGCGTGTCCACTTCTCAACCCCCCGCGACCGTTGCCGCGCTGCCACCCCACGGCTTGCATGGCCATGACCACCTGAACGGCTGACCAGCACGTGGGAGGGATACGGACCGTGCGCGAACCCAGCACGCCCAGCACGCACTCGGGAACATCCGGCATACGGGCGGGGGCCCGGGCGGCGGCTCTGCTCGCCGCCGCCGGGCTCCTGATCACGGCGGTTCCGGCCTCGGCGGCGACCCCGCCGGCCGCCGAACCGCCGGCCGACGTCATCCCGGGGGCGCGGACCGCGACCCCGGCGCTCGTCGACGGCATCAACGAGGCGACGGACGCGGGGGCGAGCCCGGCGGACGCGGCGCGCGAGCACCTCGCCGCCCGGGAGAGCCGCTACAAGATCGCCGAACCGGGGCGTGATCTCGCCCCCGTACAGACGCTGAAGCGCGGTGCGGAGGAGACGGTACGGCTCCAGCAGAAGCACAGGGGCGTGCCCGTGCTCGGCGGGCAGTACGTGGTCCGGATGGAGAAGAAGGGCGGCGAGCGGGTCGTCACCGGCACGTCCGGCAAGTACTTCACGGGCCTGACGACCGGCGTGGCACCGGCCGTGGACAAGGACGTGGCGGTGCGCCGCGCGGTCGCGGCGACCCTGCAGCGGCTCGGCGGCCACCGGCTGGCGCTCACCGACGCCCGGCGCGCCGAGGAGCGCGCCCAGCCCCTGCGCGGCACCGCCGCCGGGCTGGTGGTCGTCCCGCGCGGCGAGGGCGTGCTGACGTACCACGTGACGGTGCGCGGCACCCACCCGCTGACCGGCGCGCCCGTGCTCCAGCACGTGTACGTCGACGCACGGGCCGGCTTCCCGGTCCTCCAGTACAGCGGCATCAAGACGCTCACGCCGCCGAAGGCCCCGGCGGGGGCGGCGGCCGCGAAGAAGGCCGACGCCCCGGACGGTCCGGGCACCGGGGCCGTGGGCAGCGGCACGCTGCTGAGCGGCGCCAAGGTGGACCTCAACGTCAGCAGGGCAGCGGACGACCGGTACGTGATGACCGACCGCGCCCGGATGGCGGACGGCAGCAAGGCCGCGCTCACCACGTGGGACGCGCGCGACAAGGACGTCTTCGAGGTGCTGGGCGGCTGGCCGGCGGACCTGAAGGAGTTCGGCTCGCCGAGCGCGGAGTTCGGCAAGGACGCCACGGAGGCGGGAGCCGTCGACGCGCACTGGGCGGCCGGGCAGGTCTACGACTACTACAAGCGGCACCACGGCAGGGACGGCCTCGACGGGCGGGGCGCCGCGGTCAACAGCCTGGTGGGCGTCACCCAGTTCGGCATGCCGTACGTCAACGCCTTCTGGGACGGAACCAAGATGGTGTACGGCTCCGGCGACGCCGACTACAAGCCGCTCTCGGCCGACCTCGACGTGGTCGGCCACGAGATGACCCACGGCGTGGTCGAGAACACCGCCAACCTGGTGTACGCGGGCCAGTCCGGCGCCCTCAACGAGGCCGTCGCCGACTACTTCGGCAACGCCATCGACGTGACGCGGTCCGGCATGGCGATGGACCACCCGGACGCGGGCCTCATCGGCGAGGACCTGTGCCGCACCAAGGCCCCCCGCGACTGCGCCTTCCGCGACCTCGACGACGGCGCCACCACCTCCCGCGACTTCCTCGGCGCCACCTTCGGCACCGACAACGGCGGGGTGCACCTCAACTCGACGATCTTCTCCGGCGCGCTGTGGGACATGCGGCAGGACCTGGGCGCCGAGCTGGCCGACCGGATCGTGTACAAGGCGCTGACCGAGTACATGACCCCGCTCGACGGCTTCACCGACGGCCGCAACGCGGTCCTGGCGGCGGCGAAGGACCTGGGCGTCACGGGCGCGCGGCTGAACACGGCCAAGCGGTCCTTCAACGCCCACGGCATCGTGGCCGGCTGGGAGAACGCCCTGGGCGTCGACTCCGACCAGCTCTTCGGGAAGCTGAACATCTCGGGCACCGGGGTGCAGGCGGGCGGCGGCTGGTGGACGGTCGCCAAGTCCAACGACGACGGCACCGAGCCGTACTCCGTCTACGCCGGCCGCGCGGACGGCAAGGGCGCCCCGAAGCTCATCAGCCCCAATGACGGTCGCTACCACGTCTACCCGGCCACGGACGGCAGGACCGTCGTCTGGACGGCGTACGGGGCGACGAGCGTGGACATCCTGTCGCGGCCCCTCGCGGGCGGCCCCATCAAGAGGCTGTACTCGTCCACCACCATGGACGTCGGCGGGCTGCGGGTCGACAAGGGCGTCACGGTCTTCGAGGAGCTGGGGCTGTTCACCCGGCACGTCGTCCACCTGCGCCCCGGCGACGTCACGCCCACGTACGTGGACGGCGGCGGCGACGACGTCCTGACCGGCCTGCCGTCCCTCGCGCACGGGCGGATCGCCTACGCCAAGCTGTACCCGGAGGGCGGCACCTACCGGCTCGGGGTGGAGCTGCTCGACCTCGCGACCGGGCGCAAGACCCTGACCGAGCCGCTGGACGAGCCGCAGACCTTGGGGCAGACCGGCCTCAACGGCAAGCACGTCTTCTGGCTGACCGACGCGAACAGCGCCGACGAAGGGCGGACGGGCATCCGCCGCGCGAACGTCGACGGCACCGGCACCTACGACATCAGCGGCGAGGGCAAGCCCGGCGCGCTGATCGCCTCCGACCTGACGGTCTCGGAGACGGCGGTCACGGTCAACGCGTCCCTGCCGGACACCGCGTACCGCAACGAGACGCTGCCGAAGAACTGGCAGCTGACGACCGACGGCACCCGCAAGGAGCGCGTCTCCTGCAACCGGGGCGAGCAGCTCTCCCCGGCGGCGGTCGAAGGCACCCAGGTGGTCTGGATCGACGGCACCACCGGCTGGACGGACCTGGTCACCCGCACCCGCCCGGCCGGCCGCTGCGGCTGAGCCCGCGTCCCGCGTCCCGTACGACAGGGACCGGCAGGAACCCCCGGCGCACCCGCGCCGGGGGTTCCCGCGTTCTCCGGGCGGCGCGGGCCGGCCGGGCCCCGGCGGGGCCGGGCGGAGCCGTGCCCCGCCGGGCGGGCGCCGGACGTCGTGCGCGGAGAACCCGGCCGCGGCGCAGGGGCGCAGTGCCACCGCCGGTCCGTTCCTGCGAAATACTGGACGAGCCGCGGCGATGGCCGCCGCCGAGAACGACTTTCACGCCGAGGAAAGCCCACGAGGGGTGCTACGTGCAGGCAAGCCGTACGGGGAACGACGCCGCGCCCGGGGCCGCGACCGACGAGGGCCGCGGCGGGGACCACGAATTCCTCGCCCTGGAGCGCGAACTGGCGGTCTTCCTGCGGCGCGCCCGCGCCTCGTCCGGCGAGATGGCGCGCGAGGTCCACCCCGAGCTCGAACCCGCCGCCTACGGCCTGCTCGTCCGGCTGGAGGACGCCGGCACCCAGCGCGCCACCGAACTCGCCGCCTACTTCGGCGTCGGCAAGGCCACCATGAGCCGCCAGCTGCGCGCCCTGGAGGACCTGGGGCTCGTCGCCCGCGCCCCCGACCCCGCCGACGGCCGCGCCTCCCTCGTCCGCCTCACCGACGAGGGCCGCAGCCGCTTCCGCCGCGTACGCGACGCCCGCCGCGCCCGCTACATGCGCAAGCTCGCCGGCTGGGACCGCGCCGAGGTCGCCGAACTGGCCCGCCTGCTGCACCAGCTCAACGCGGGCAGCGACGACTAGGTCGTGTCCGGCCGGACGACGACCCGCACCACCGTCGCGTCGTCGTGCCGCTTCCAGCGGTACGCGTACGAGGGTGAGGCCTCCAGCTCCCGTACCCGGGCGATCAGGCCGCGCGGGCCCTCCTTGTCCACCACCGCGAAGCAGTCCGCCCAGTCGCCCATCCGGAACACCTCCGTCCAGCGCGTCGCCCCGTCCGTCATGGCGACCAGCGCCCGCACCTCGGCCGCCGGGACCCGCCCCGTGACCGCGTGGGCGGCCACCGACGGGTCGGCCGCCGCCGTGTAGAAGCCGCCCGCCTTGTTCCGCACGGTGGCGTCCGTGATCGCGTGCGACGCCAGCGAGCCGGGCGGCAGCCGGTCCAGCCGGTCGTCCACCACCGCCCGCACCGCCCCCTCCGGCGAGCGGAGCAGCAGCACCGAGTCGGACAGCACCAGGTACTCGACGTCCACCGCGTCCCAGCGCGCCATGACCACCGTCGCCTGAGGCGTACGCACGTGAGAAAGGTCACACGTGTCACGGTGGGCGAGCGCGGTGCGCCGGATTGCCTCCGACAGGATCCCCGCCAGCGTCAGGTCCGGGCGGGAACCGGACAGTTCGGTCAGCGCGCCGCCGAGTCTCGCCGTGAACCAGGGCACCGAGTGCACACAACCGTCGTCGTCCACGGGGGGCGTCACCCCGTCGAGCACCACCAGCGCCCCGCCCTGGCCGGACGCGGGAACCACCACGGAAGCCCAGTCCTCGTTGGCGCGTTCCTGCGAGCCCGGGACGGAGGAGATCTCGCTCTGCATGGGCCCAGTCTGCATGACTTCTTCACACCGCCCACAGAAGGCCGGAAACGGCCCGTACCGGCAGGTCAGATGAGGGTGGGCGGGGGAACGCGGCCCTCCGGGAAGGTGCGGGCGGGCATCCTGCCAAAGCCCGCGCAGATCTTTCAACCCGCCCGCCCGCGGGCCCCCTAAACACGGGCCCGGGAGAGTTGTTCGCCAACTCCGGAGTGTTGTTCACTCGTTCGGGTGGCGGAGTGGCCGACGTGCGTCCCCCTCAACAACGGCGCTGGAATGGTCGAGGCCGTACCAGGGGTTGGGGGGCTGTTCGCATGCGTGACCGGTCGTCACCTCTGCTTCATGGGCGGACGAGTTCAAGAATGTGAGCACCGGTGCAGAAGCGCAGTGAGACTCCCGGCGACCCCCAGGCACCGGGCGGCCGCCGCGTACGCGTACGCAGCCGGCTCGTCGCCGGCGTCGCGCTGGTCGGGATCACCGTCATAGGGGCCGGCGCCCCCGCCGTCCTCACCGCCTCCGGAGACCTCACCGACTCCC
This sequence comes from Streptomyces noursei, assembly GCF_001646665.1. Classification (GTDB taxonomy): domain Bacteria; phylum Actinomycetota; class Actinomycetes; order Streptomycetales; family Streptomycetaceae; genus Streptomyces; species Streptomyces lavendulocolor. The sequence goes on from NZ_LWBU01000090.1 coordinate 178,665, forward strand.
AGCGGCTCGTGACGCTCGCCGAGCTGAACCGGCAGGCGGTCACCCTCGCGCACTCCCTCGCGGACGAGCGCGACGAGGTCACCGCGTACATCGCCGCCGGACGCGGCGCCGGGACCGACGACCCGAAGGACGACGGCGACGGCGGCGGCGGCGGAGAGGACACCGCCGGCGACGCCCAGGGCACCGGGAAGAGCCCCGGCGGCCGGGCCGGCAAGGGCGCTCCGGGCATCGACGCCGCCCACCGCGCCCGCGTCGACCGGCAGATCGACGAGATCCACGCCGAGGCCCCCGCCGGACTGCGGCGCGAACTGGCCGGCCTCCCCGCCATGCGGCGCTCCACCCTCACCGGCAAGGGCACCGCCCTGGAGGCCCACCGGGCCTACACCGCCGTCATCACCAAGCTCCAGGCGCTCTCCGCCGAACTCGCCGACCGGACCCCCGCCCGCGCCGTCGACGCGGGCGCCGGCACCCGCGCGCTCACCGAACTCGGCCGCGCGGTCGACCAGGCCTCCGCCACCCGCGGCCTGCTCCTCGGCGCCCTCGCCGTACCCGGCAAGAAGGACACCGGCCTCGTCTACGACCCCGTCACCGGCCGGTACGTCCGCGCCGAGGACCCCGCCGGGGACGCGGCCGACCGCACCCGGGGCGCGCTGAGCGCCGCCGCCCAGCAGGCCCGCGTCCGCGAGCAGGCCGCCCTCGCCGACTTCGACCAGGCCGCCCCGCCCGCCGCCCGCGACTCCCTCGGCGCCACCGTCACCGGCCCCGAGGTCAAGAGCGCCGAAACGTCCCTGGCGCGCCTCACCGACCGGCCCGAACTCTCCGACGAGGAGCGCGGGACCGACCCGGCCACGCTCCGGGCGGCCCTCACCGCCCGCGTCGAGCAGATGCGGGGCGTCGAGTCCTCCCTCGCCACCGGCGAGGTCCGGCGCGCGGAGCAGCTGCGCGACGCCGACGTCACCGCCCTCGAACTGCGCATCGCGCTCCTCGGCGGCTGCCTGCTCATCGCGATCGGCGTCTCGACCGCCGTCGCCCGCACCCTCACCCGGCCGCTCGCCGTCCTGCGCATCGGCGCCGCCCGCCTCGCGGAGTCCCCCGAGACGGAGGAGCCGGTCCGGTTCACCGGCCGCAACGACGAGTTCGCCCAGGTCGTACGCTCCCTCAACACCCTGCACGGCCGGCTGCGCGACCTCGCCGCGCGCGCCGAGGGCCTGGACGCCCAGCGCACGGACGCCGTCGCCGCCCGCGACGCCCTCACCGCCGAGCTGGCCGGTCAGCGCACCGAGCTGCGCGAGCGGACCGCCGAGATCGGCGCCGAACTGGAGGCCCTGCGCGGCAGCGTCCACCACACGTTCGTCAACCTCTCCCTGCGCACCCTCGGCCTCGTCGAGCGGCAGCTCGCCGTGATCGAGAAGCTGGAGGAGCGCGAGCAGGACCCGGAGCGGCTGGGCACGCTCTTCAAGCTCGACCACATGGCCACGGTCATGCGGCGGCACAGCGAGAACCTCCTCGTCCTCGCCGGCCACGAGCACAACCACGCCCACCAGGGGCCCGTCCCGCTGGTCGACGTGCTGCGGGCCGCCGTCAGCGAGATCGAGCGGTACGAGCGGGTCACCATCCAGTCGCTGCCGCCGCACGCCCACGTGGCCGGGTTCGCCGCCGACGACCTCAGCCACCTGCTCGCCGAACTGCTGGAGAACGCCACGTCGTTCTCCCCGCCGGACGCGAAGGTCCAGCTCTCCGGGTGGCTGCTGGAGAGCGGCGAGGTGATGCTCTCGGTCGAGGACGAGGGCATAGGGATGACGGAGGGCCGGCTCGCCGAGCTGAACGCCCGCCTGGCCGACCCGGAGGCGGAGGCCGCCCCCGGGACCGACCGGGACGGGGAGGGCCTCGGCATCCGGGTGACCGCGCTGCTCGCGGCACGGCACGGGGTGCGCGTCCAGCTGCGGGAGCACAAGCAGGGCGGGGTGGCCGCGGTCGTCGTGCTCCCCTCCGCCCTGCTGCCCGACGCCCCGCCGGCCGCCCTGCCCCCGTCGGTCGCACCGGCCGGGACGGCCCCCGTGCTGAACCTCCCGGGCTCGGTGGCGGAGGCCAACTCCAACTCCCTGCCCGCCGCGCGCACGGCCCGCGACCCGCTGGTCGCCGCCGCGGAGGCCACGCTGCGCGCCACGCCCGACGCCGCCGCCGGCGCCCCGGCCGCCGACGCCGAAGCCCCGGCCGGGGAGGCCGAGCCGCGGGACGCCGAGCCGCGGGACGCCGAGCCGCGGGACCCCGCCGCCGAGCCGGACGCCCAGGCCCCGGACGCGCCCGGGCAGGACGCCCAGGCCCCGCACGCCCCCGAGCCGGCGGACGCGCCCGAGCCGCACGCGCCCGGGGCCGCCGGCGCGCCCACGGCGTCCGACGAGCCCGGCCACGTCTCCTCCGCCACCGGGCCCGAGACCACCCTCCAGGTCCGCGCCCCGCGCGCCCCCCAGGACGCCGCGGACGCCACCCCCGAGGACGGGGCCGAGGAGGCGCCCGAGGACGGGTCCGGGTCCGCGGACGAGCTGGAGGCGCACGCGCGGGCCGACGCACCCGAGGGCGACACGCCCGCCGAGTCCCGCGCGCGCGACCCCAAATGGGAGAGGGTGACCGACAAGGGGCTGCCCAAGCGGACTCCCAAGGTGGTCGAGCCCACCGCCCCCCGGGCGGGGCGCACGCGCGGGGTCGACGCCGAGGCGCTGCGACGGCGGCTCGGCGGCTTCCACCAGGGCGCCAAGGACGGCCGTCGCGACGCCGAGGCCGAGATCGCGGAGAGCACCCAGCAGACGGAAGCGGTACGTACCGAAGAGACGGGGGACACAGTCGAGGAGGCACGCAGTTGACTGCGACGACCGGCAGTACCACCGGCACCGCAACGTTCGGACTGAGCAGTGAGGCGAAGAACCTGCACTGGCTGCTCGGGAACCTCGTCGAGGAGGTGCCAGGGGTACGCTCCGTAGCCGTCGTCTCGTCCGACGGGCTGTTGCTGCTCTCCTCCGACCCGGCGGACCGCAAGTCCGGGGCGGAGACCGCCGCGACCCGTACCGACGGGCCCCGCGGGGCGGCCGCCGACCTCGCCACCATCGTCTCCGGCATCGGCAGCCTCACCATCGGCGCCGCGAAGCTCATGGACGGCGGCGGCGTCAAGCAGACGATGGTCGCGATGGAGGAGGGCAGCGTCTTCGTCATGACCATCAGCGACGGCTCGCTCCTCGGCGTCCACGCCACGCCCGACTGCGACATGAGCGTCGTCGCCTACCACATGGCGCTCTTCGTCGGCCGCGCCGGACACGTACTCACGCCCGAACTCCGCAGCGAGCTGCGCAAGTCGATGGAGAGTGCCGCATGACCTCCGCATCCGCCGCCGGCCGGCTGCCGGTCCGGGGCGGCGGGCGGCGGCCCGCCCGTGTCCGGCCCTACTCGCTCACCGGCGGCCGCACCCGCTTCGGCCACGTGCTGCTCGTCGAGACGTTCGTCGCCGCGCTCGAAGCGCCCGGCGAGCGCAAGGAGCTGGCCAACGGCGGTCCCGGCTCCCGCGTCATGCCGGAGATGCGGGCCATCGTCGAGATCTGCCGCCGGATGCGTACGGTGGCCGAGATCTCCGCCCTGCTGAAGATGCCGCTGGGCGTCGTCCGGGTGCTGCTCAGCGACCTGGCCGACCAGGGAAGAATCCGCGTGTACGGCACCGGTCACGGCACCGGCCAGCCCGACCGCGCACTGCTCGAAAGGGTGCTGAGTGGCCTCCGCCGCCTCTGAGATAGCCGTGGAAGAGCCCGAGGCCGGGGCACAGGCCTGGCAGCTCGACCACACCCGAGCGCCCATCGCGACGAAGGTCGTCGTCGCGGGCGGCTTCGGCGTCGGCAAGACGACCTTCGTCGGGTCCGTCTCCGAGATCACGCCGCTGCAGACCGAAGCGCTGATGACGCAGGCGAGCGAGGACACCGACGACCTCTCCGCCACGCCCGACAAGCTCACCACCACCGTCGCCATGGACTTCGGGCGCATCACGCTCGACGACGACCTGGTGCTGTACCTCTTCGGCACCCCCGGCCAGCAGCGGTTCTGGTTCATGTGGGACGACCTGGTGCGCGGCGCGATCGGTGCCGTCGTCATGGCCGACACCCGGCGGCTGACCGACTGCTTCCCTGCGCTGGACTACTTCGAGAGCTGCGGCCTGCCGTACGTGGTGGCGGTCAACCACTTCGAGGGGACCGAGCTGTTCGAGCCCGAGGACGTGCGCGAGGCGCTCACGGTCCCCAAGGACGTACCGATCGTGATCATGGACGCGCGGAGCCGGATCACGGTCGTCGAGTCGCTGCTGGCGCTCGTCGCCCGGGCCCTCGAAACCACCCCTGAGTAGGAAAGAGACGCTTCGATGCGGAAGATACTCATCGTCGGAGCCGGGCAGTCCGGTCTCCAGCTCGCCCTCGGCCTCCAGTCCCAGGGGTACGAGGTCACCCTGATGTCCAACCGCACGGCGGACGAGATCCGGGCCGGGCGGGTCATGTCCACGCAGTGCATGTTCCACACCGCCCTCCAGCACGAGCGGGACCTGGGCATCAACTTCTGGGAGTCCCAGGCGCCGCGCATCGAGGGCCTCGGTGTCTCCGTGGCCGCGCCGGACTCCAGCCGGGCCGTCGACTGGGTCGGCAGGCTCGACGGGTACGCCCAGTCCGTCGACCAGCGCGTGAAGATGGCCGGCTGGATGGAGACCTTCGCCCAGCGCGGCGGCCAGCTGGTGATCCACGGTGCGGCCGTCTCCGACCTGGACTACTTCTCCCGCACCTACGACCTGGTGCTGGTCTCCGCCGGCAAGGGCGAGCTGGTGTCCATGTTCGGCCGGGACGCGTCCCGCTCCCCGTACAGCGAGCCGCAGCGCGCGCTGGCCGTCGCATACGTCCACGGCCTGGGCCCGCGCCCCGAGCACCCCGACTTCGACGCGGTCCGCTGCAACCTGGTGCCGGGCGTCGGCGAGCTGTTCGTCATGCCGACGCTGACCACCTCCGGCCGGGCGGACATCCTCTTCTGGGAGGGCGTCCCGGGCGGCCCGCTCGACGTGTTCCAGGGCGTCAAGGACCCCTCCGAGCACCTCGCCCTCACCCTGGAGCTGATGGAGAAGTACACCCCCTGGGAGTACGCCCGCGCCACCCGGGTCGAGCTGACCGACGCCAACGGCACCCTCTCCGGCCGCTACGCCCCGACCGTCCGCAACCCCGTCGGCCGGCTGCCCGGCGGCGGCCTGGTCCTGGGCGTCGCGGACGTCGTCGTCGCCAACGACCCCATCACCGGCCAGGGCTCCAACTCCGCCGCCAAGTGCGCGGCGTCGTACCTGGCGTCCATCGTCGAACACGGCGACCAGCCGTTCGACGAGACCTGGATGCGCGGCACCTTCGACCGCTACTGGGACACCGCCCAGCACGTCACCAAGTGGACCAACGCCATGCTCGGCGTCCCCCCGGAGCACGTCCTCGGCCTCATCGGCGCCGCCGGCGAACTCCAGCCGGTCGCCGACCGCTTCGCGAACGGCTTCAACAACCCGGCGGACTTCGAGGACTTCTTCTACGACCCCGAGAAGACCGCCGCCTACCTGGCCTCCGTCACCGGAGCCTGACAACTCTCGGACACGAGGTGCCCCCACACGTACGTGGCCGGGGGCACCTGCCGTGTCGGCGGTCGGACGTTCGGACGGGTGCACCCTGTGGGGCGGTGTCCACCAGGTGGACGTCCTGATCGTCGCACGGTCCACTTCGACGTCACAGAATCATCACATCCGGAGGGCTCCCTTCATCCGGTGGTCTGCCGTGCCGTTACGGTCAGGGCTCCACGAACCACCCTTGGGGGACGAATGAGTTGGAACTCCCACACCCAGCCGCAGTGGGGACAGGCTCCAGTGCAGCCACCGACGCCGCCAGGAGCGCGGCCCGGCTGGGCGCGGAAGCGGGTCGTCATTCCTTCCGCGGCCGGTCTGTTCTTCGTCGGCGTCATCGTCGGAAGCGCTGGAAGCGCTGGAAGCGGTACGACGGAAGCCGCCGGCAGTGCCAAGGCCGCGCCTCGTGCGACGGTCACCGTCACGGCGCAGCCCGAGCGGGCCGCGCAGTCGGACGAGAAGCAGACCGGGTCGAAAGAGAAGGCGAAGCCCTCCGCAGGGCGCGGCAGCGAGGCGGTGCCCGTACCGAACTTCGTCGGCATGGGGCTTCAGTCCGCGCAGGACACGGCCCAGACCAAGGGCTTCTACCGGCTGTCGTCGCACGACAGTCTCGGACGGGACCGCATGCAGGCTTTCGACCGGAACTGGAAGGTCTGCTCGCAGAACGTCACCGCCGGCAGGACGGTGCCGACGACCACCAAGCTGGACTTCGGCGCGGTGAAGGTCGAGGAGGACTGCCCCGCCCGGGACGAGAAGCCGTTGGAAGCGGCGGGCGGCACGATGCCGGATCTTGCCGGGAAGTCGGTGAAGGCGGCCCGCGGTGCCCTCGACGCGGGGACATCGGTCACTGTGACGGATGCTGCCGAGGGCCGCATGGTGCTGTTGGAGAGCAACTGGAAGGTGTGCACGCAGACGCCCGGCCCGGGAACGCGGCTCACTGGGCAACCGGTCGAGATCACGGCGGTGAAGTTCGAGGAGGGCTGCCCTTAGCGGTCCCGGGCGCCCTGGGGATCGGGCGCACGCGGCGTGCGGGACGGTGAACCGGGGGCCGGCCGGGCGGTGGCCCGTCGGACCTCATCATCCTCGTGCGTCTTCGTTCGCACACCGCGCCCGGGTGTTCTGCCGCGCCCCGGGAGCCGTACGGTTCAGCCGGGTGCGGACCGCGAGGCTCGCCGAGGCGATCACGGTGAGCCCGCCGAGGGCGGTGGACCAGGTGATCCGCTCCCCGAGCAGCAGCGCCGCCCAGCCGATGGTCATCACCGGCTGGACCAGCTGTATCTGGCTGACCTGTGCCATGGGGCCGATGGCGAGGCCGCGGTACCAGGCGAAGAAGCCGAGGAACATGCTCACCACGCCGAGGTAGGCGAACGCGGCCCATTCGGCCGGGGTGCCGGTCGGCGGATGCTGCGCCGCCGAGACGGCGGCGAGGCCGGCCATCAGCGGGGCGGAGAGCACCAGCGCCCAGGAGATGGTCTGCCAGGCGCCCAGTTCACGGGCGAGGAGCCCGCCCTCGGCGTAACCGATGCCGGCCGCGAGGACGGCGCCGATCAGCAGCAGGTCGGACCAGTGCAGGTCCCCCGGGCCGCCGCCCCGCAGGGAGGCGAAGCCGACCGCGGCGGCCGCGCCCACGGCCGCCATGGCCCAGAAGCGGACCGGGGGCCGTTCGTGTCCGCGCAGGACGGCGATGACCGCCGTAGCGGCCGGCAGCAGGGCGATGACCACGGCGCTGTGGCCCGCCGAGGCGGTGGTCAGCGCGTACGACGTCAGGACGGGGAAGCCGACGACCACGCCGCCGGCGACGACCGCCAGGCGGGCCCACTGGACACCGCGCGGCAGCCGCTGCCGGGTCACGACCAGCGCGGCGGCGGCCAGCAGCGCGGCGACGACCGCCCGGCCGGAGCCGACGAACAACGGGGCCATCCCGCCGCCGGCGACGGCGACCCGGGTGAACGGGACGGTGAACGAGAACGCCACGACGCCGAGCAGGCCCCAGGAGAGTCCGGTGGGGGCGGCGGATAGCGGAGGAGCGACAAGGAGAGTAGCGCTACTGTTGTCCTTCATGGACAACGATAGCAGTGGGCGGATCGTCGCCGGACTCGCCGACTGGATCGCGACGGCGGCCCCCGGCGCCCGGCTGCCCTCCACCCGGGCACTCGTCGCCCGGTACGGGGCGAGCCCGGTCACCGTGCAGAAGGCGCTGCGCACCCTGGCGGCCCGCGGCATGGTGGAGAGCCGGCCCGGGGTGGGCACCTTCGTCCGGGCCGTCCGGGTGGCGCGGCCGAACGACCACGGCTGGCAGACGGCGGCGCTCGGGGCGCCGCAGCACCGGATCCCGCACCTGTCCCCGGCGCTGCGGACGTACCCCAACGACGTGATCGCGCTGCACTCGGGCTACCCGGACCGCGAACTGCTGCCCGAGCGCCTCGTCCGCGCCGCGTTCACCCGGGCGGCGCGCGGCGACGCCGCCGTGAGCCGCCCGCCGGCCGCGGGGCTGCCCGAGCTGCAGTCCTGGTTCGCGGCCGAGCTGGGCGCCGCGATGCCCGCCGGGCTCGCACCCCCGGCCCCGAGCGACGTGGTCGTCTTCCCCGGCAGCCAGAGCGGGCTCAGCACGGTCTTCCGGGCGGTCGTCGGAGCGGGCCGCCCGCTGCTGGTGGAGTCGCCCACCTACTGGGGCGCGATGCTCGCCGCCGCGCTCACGGGCGTACAGCTCGTCCCGGTCCCCAGCGGCACGCACGGCCCCGACCCCGACGCCCTGGAGCGGGCGTTCGAGCAGACCGGGGCGCGGGCGTTCTACGCGCAGCCCGCCTTCGCCAACCCCACCGGTGCCCTCTGGTCGCCGGACCTGGCCGACCGGGTCCTCGGCATCGTCCGCGCGCACGGCGCGTTCCTGATCGAGGACGACTGGGCGCACGACTTCGGGATCGACGCCGAAGCGGTGCCGCTCGCCGCCCGGGACGACAGCGGGCACGTCATCCACCTGCGGTCCCTGACCAAGAGCGTCTCGCCGACCGTCCGCATCGCCGCCGTCACCGCGCGCGGCCCGGTCCGCGAGCGCGTCCTCGCCGACGCCCAGGCCGAGTCGATGTACGTGAGCGGCATCCTCCAGGCGGTCGCCCTCGACGTCGTCACCCAGCCCGCCTGGCGCACCCACCTGCGCAGCCTGCGCCACCAGCTCGCCGCCCGCCGCGACCTGCTCGTCGGCGCGCTCCACGAGCACGTGCCGGCCGCCGGCCCGGTGGCGGTCCCCCCGGGCGGTCTCAACCTGTGGGTGCGGCTGCCGGACGCCACCGACCTGACCCGGCTCGTCCGGGACTGCGAGACCGCCGGGGTGATCATCGCCCACGGCAACGCCTGGTTCCCCGCCGAACCGACCGGGGCGTACCTGCGGCTCAACTACGCCGGCCCGCATCCCGGCGCCTTCCCCGAGGGCGCCCGCGCCATCGGCCGGGCGCTCGCCGGGCAGTAGCGGGCGCTCGCGGGGCGGCCGGCGCACCACCGGGCCGGCGTCAGCCCTCGTCGTACCCCTCGTCCGGGCCGCCCGCCGCGCCGGTGGGCAGCGCGGGCGGGGTGTAGGAGCGCAGGGGGCGGGCCGCCGGGTCGGGGCGGACCGCGCCGAGGAGCGGGTTCGCGGCGAGGGGGGAGACCTTGACGCGGGCGCCGGGGCGCGGGGCCTGGATGACCAGACCGTCACCGAGGTAGATCGCCACGTGCGTCGCCCGGGGGAAGTAGACCACCAGGTCGCCGGGGCGCAGGGAGCGCAGCGGCACCTTGGGGAGCGTGCGCCACTGCTCCTGGCTGGTGCGGGGGATGGCGCGGCCCGCCTTCGCCCACGCGCGGGAGGTGAGCCCCGAGCAGTCGAAGGACTCCGGGCCCTCGGCACCCCACACGTACGGCTTGCCGATCTGCTCGGCGGCGTACTCCAGGGCCTCTTCGCCCAGGCCGGAGGGGGCGCGGGCGCCCTCCAGCTCACCGGTGGCGAGGAGTTCGCGCTGGGCGTCGGCCGTCTCGGCCTCCTCCAGGGCGGACAGCTCCTCGACCTCGTCGTCCGAGAGCGCGGCGAGCGTCTCCTCGACCTCCTTGAGCCGGGCCGTCACCTCGTCGCGGGCCTTCCTCCGCTGCGCGGCGAGCGTCTGCTCCCGGTCCAGCGCCCTGCGGGACGCCGTGGCGAGCTGGTCGGCCCGCTTCTCGCCCTTCCGCAGCCGGGCCACCGTCGCCGCCCGCTCGCGGGCCGCGCGGCGCAGCACCCGGTGCTGGTCGAGGGCGTGTTCGGGGTCGCGGGCGAGCAGCAGCCGCAGGGAGGAGGAGAAGTCGGTGCGGCCCTGGTACTGGGCGCGGGCGAGCCGCCCGGCGTCCGCCCGGGCGTCGGCGAGGGAGTCGCGGGTCCGCGTCAGGTCGCCGGTGAGCCTCCTGGTCTCGGCGGTGAGCGCCTTCAGCTCCTCCTCGGCGGCGTTGTACGTCTCGGTCGCCTCCTCCGCCTCCTGGTAGAGCGTGCGCAGCTGGGCCAGCAGTGCGGGAACGGTGGACGGGCCGGCCGGTACCGGTCCGGCGGGGCCGGTCGTCTCCGGGGCGGCCGTCTCGGGGCCGGTCGTCTCCGGGTCGGCGGCCGCCGGGCCGGACGGTTCGGGTCCGGCAGGGCCGGACGCCTCGGGCGCGGTCGGACCGGACGGCTCGGGGGCGGCGGCCGGGTCGGCCGGCCCGGGCGCCGCGGCAGCGGGCAGGGCGGGCAGCGCGGCGGCCAGCAGGGCGGCCACGCAGATGCTCCGCAGCAGTCTTCCTGACATGTCATCACCTCCGCCCTCATCATGGGGCGGAGGATGGTATGACAAGCGTATTAAGTGTGTGGATGGGGGGATCGCCCCCCCAGGGTCACCCGTCCTGGCTACTCCACCGGCAGCCCGTAGAACATGCGGCCCCGGCGCACGACCACTCCCGCCGCACCCGCGACCGACACCGAGTACGCCGCCGAGGAGTTCCCGCCGCCCGGCGCCCGGACACCGGCGTCCTGGAACTTCCACAACCGCCGCCCGTCGCCCGCCCCGAACGCCGTGACCTGCGCGCCGTCCGCCGCGAACAGGGTCCGCCCGCCGGGGCCGACGGTCACCTCCGGGACGTCACCGCCCGCCGTCGCCTCCGTGCCGCGCCGCCAGCGCGCCCGGCCGGTCGCGGCGTCGACCGCGTGCACGTTCTGGTCGCGGTCGGCGACGAACAGCGTGCCGCCCGCCACCCGGGCTCGCCCGAAGGCGGCGGTGCCCGGAAGCTGCCACAGCGGTCTGCGGGTACCGGTGTCGAAGGCGTACAGGCCGGTCCCCGCCGCCGTGTACAGCCGCCCCGACTCGTCCCCCGACACCGCGCCGCCCGGGCGGGCCGCGCCGAACGGCCGGAACCACCGGCGGGCGCCGGTGGCCCGGTCGTGCGCGTGGAACACGGCCAGCCCCTTGGCGGCCTTGACCTGAGCGGCCGTCAGCGAGGCCGGGTCCTGGCGCACGACCAGCATGTCCGGCCGCAGGGCGAGGACCTCGTGGACGGGGGTGCGCGGGGCGCGGCCGTCGGGCACCTGGATCCGCCACAGTTCCTCGGCCCGTGCCGTGTCGTAGGCGAAGAGGTACGTCCGGGACGCGGCCGTGCCGGTGAACCAGACGACCGTGCCGGAGCTCCCGGCGACCGAGGACAGGCGCACGCCGGCCGGGTACGGCAGCGGCCTGCCGACCGTGCCGTCCGACCCGGAGACGGGACGGAACCCGTCGGCGCCGGCGACCAGCAGCCGGCCGTCCGCGAAGGTCAGGGCCCGGTGCGCGGAGGGGGCCCCGGCCGCCTGCCAGAGGCGCTTGCCGGTTGTCAGGTCGACGGCCGTGGTGTGGGCGTCGGTCGTGAGGACCAGGGCCCGGTCCCGCCAGACGGCGGCGTGCAGCGTCGAGCGGGCGGTGGCCGGGTGCTCGTGGGCCCAGCGGGGCCGCGGCGGCACCCCGGGGACGGCCGGGCGGGGCCGGGCGGCGGGCCGGGCGTCGGTACGCGGCGGCTCGGCGTCCCCGGACGCGAACGCGAGGACGCCCCCGCCGCCGAGGACGGCGCCGGTCACCCCGGCGGCCAGCCCGGTCAGCAGCCCCCGCCGGGAGGGCCCCGCGCCCCGCCCGGGGGAGCCGGCCGAGGGGGCGGAGGGTGCGGAGGGGGCGGAGACGCCGGCGGCGGCCGGCAGCGCGGGCACCGGCGCCGGGGCGGGGAGCGCGGGTGCCGGGACCGGGAGCAGGGCCGGTACGGGCGCCGGGGCCTGCGGGGCGGGCGGCAGCGGCAGGGGCGGCGGCACCGGGGCGGCGGCCGCGGAGGGGCGCGGCACCGGGGCGGCGGCCGCGGAGGGGCGCGGCACCACGGGTCCGGCGGTGGCCGCCGTGTCCGCCGCCGTGCCCCGCCGGGCCTGCCTCCCCACGCGCACGGTCCGCCCGTCGGTGTCCTCGTCGTCCGGCGCCGGCAGGGCCGCCACCCGCGCCGCCTGCGCGTCGAGCGCCTCGATGAGCGGGTCCGGGAGCCAGCCGCCGCGGGCCAGCGCGGCCGCGCCCTCCAGCGCCAGGGCCGCGGCGGCCTCCCCGGCGCCGGGGCGGTCCTCCGGGGCCTTGGCCAGGCACCGGGCGATCAGCGGGCGCAGGTCCTCCGGGACGGCGCCCAGGGCCGGTTCGGCGTCCGCGATGGCGTCCGCGTCCGCCAGCGGAGGGGTGCCGGTCGCGGCGTACGCCAGCAGCAGCCCGAGCACGAAGACGTCCGACGGCGGGCCCGGCTCGTGGCCGGCGGCCTGCTCGGGCGTGAGGTAGCCGAGCCGTACCGACAGCTGCCCGCCCGCCCGCGCCTGTGCCGCCTCCGCCGCGCCCAGCGCCCCGAACGCGGTGAGCCGCGGACCGTCGGCCGCCAGCAGCACGGTGCCGGGTGCGAGCCCGTGCAGCACGGCGCCGGTGGCGTGCACCCGCGCCAGCGTCTCGGCGAGGCCCGCGCCCAGCACCCGCACCGCCCGCGCGGGCAGCGGCCCGGCGAGGGCGACCGCTTCGCCGAGGGTGAGCGCCGGTACGTACGGGGTCGCCGTCCAGGGCAGCGGTCCCCCGACGGAGACCTCCAGCGGCTCGGGCACCCAGCCCCCCGCCAGCCGCTCGGCCGTGCGGGCCTCGGCGGCGAACCGGCGCCTGAAGGCGGGCAGTTCCGCGAGCGAGGCGCGCGGGGCGGTGATCACCACCGGGGTGCCGTCTCCGCCCCGGGCGAGGTAGCGCACCGCGCTCGCCGACTCCCGCAGCCGCGCCAGCACGGTGTACGGCCCGCACCGGCGGGGGTCATCGTCCCGCAGCGGTCCGATCGGCTGAAGCGGCGACGACGATCCCATGCGGAAGCTCCCCCTCGGGCGGCGCTGCGGCGCTGCGGCGCGACGGCACGAATGTCCGTGATCCTACGGCTTCCGTGACCAGGGCCACTTCAGCTCGCGCCGCTCGCGGCCCTCGGGGGCGTACTCGTACTTCCAGCCGCGCTGGAGCCCGAGGCGCTTGGTGTGGCCGGAGGGGACGCGGCGGTAGGCGTGGACGGCCGGCGGGCCGCCGTCCTCGGCCGGGACGGGCACCGTGTACCACTTGGGCGGGTGGCCGGTGGGGCCGGTCAGCACCGGCAGGACCCGGCCGTCCAGGGGGCCGCCGCTGAAGGGCGTGTTCTCGCTTCGCACGCCCCCAGTCTCACACCACGCTCACAGCAGGTGCGCGGCGTCGCCCACCACGGGGACCACGGCGCGGGCCAGGGTGCCCACCGGCCCCTCGGGCCGCTCCTGCGCCAGCAGCGCCGCCACGGCGCCCGCCGTCTGCTCGTCGGTCGCGGCGGTCGCCGTGAGCAGCGCGACCAGGTGGTCGACGAGCCAGGCACGCAGTTCGGGGGCCGGCGGCCGCTTGTCCTCGTCCAGCCAGATGAGGGACGCCGCCTCGACCGCCGCGATCCAGGTCCGCACCATCATCCGCAGCCTGGGCCCGGGGTCCGGCACGCCCAGGTGCAGCAGGATCTGCTCGGCGGCCGCGCGCCGCACCTCGTCCACGATCGCGGTCGTACGGGAGGTCTCGGCGACGCTGCCGCCCTGGAGGAGGGCGCTGAACCCGGTGTCGTGCCCGTCGACGAACGCCAGGTACCGGTCGAGGACGCGGGCGAGCCGCTCGGTGGGCGGGCCCACCGGCGGCTCGGCGAAGCACAGCTCCAGCTCGTGGGCGGCCGAGCGCAGCGCGGCCTCGTACAACTCCTGCTTGCCGCCGGCGAAGTACCGGTACACGAGGGGCCGCGAGACACCGGCCGCCTCGGCGACGTCGTCGAGCGACACCTCCTCCGGCGCCCGGTGCGCGAAGAGCGAGAGGGCGACGCGGAGGAGCTGGGTCCGGCGCTCCTCGACGCTGAGCCGTCGGTACGCGGGTGCGGGCGAGGCGGCACTGGTCATGGACGCAGCGTAACTCCGCCCCCCTCCGCCGGGTGCCGGGCCTCAGGCGAGGAGGCCGGAACTCTTCCAGAGCCTGCGGCCCGGGCCGCGCAGCACGCCGATGTCGTCGAGGAAGTCCGTCAGCCGCCGGGCGCCGGACTGCATGACCTCGCGGCGGTGGCCGCTGGCCTTCACCTGGGCGACCGCCTCGCGCCGGTCGAGGCCGACGTTCTCGTACACCCGCGGGTTGACGAAGCAGACGGAGAAGACGCGCGCCGCCTCGCCGCAGCTGATGCGGGTGAACTCCTGCTCCCAGCGGGGGGCGGTGACCATCTGGCGCCGCAACTCCTCGCGGGCGTACCGGACGTGCCGGGCCTCCTCCACCACGTGGATGCGGGTCACTCCGCGCACCAGCGTCTGGACGCGCTCGTCGGGGAAGGTGAGGCGCTGCATCCAGTCGAGGATCTCCTCGCCGAGCAGCGTCGCCGCGAACGAACCGGGCGTGGTGGACACGGTCTTCAGGACACGTGCCATGTTGTGGTAGACGCGCGGCACCGGGTACGCGGGCGCCCCGCCCTTCTGGATCATCCTGGCGAACATCATCGAGTGGCGGCACTCGTCCGCTATCTCGGTGAGCGCGTACCGGACGTGGTTGCTGGTGACCGACTTGTCGTAGATGTGCCGGACGAGCAGCTGCATCAGGATGATCTCGAACCAGATGCCGAGGGAGGCGAGCGAGGCGGCCTCGTGCCGGGCGAGGTCCATCCGCTGCTCCTCGGACATCCTCCGCCACAGGGGGGTGTCGTAGAGGGAGACCAGCTCCGGCGGCCAGAACCACTTGCCGTCCTCCGGCGGCGCGTCCCAGTCGAGTTCCTTGTCGGGGTCGAAGGAGTGCTTGGCGGACGACTCGAGCAGCCGCTCCGCGACCTGTTCACGGTCCCGGAGCGGGCCGAGCGCGTCGCGGAGCAGACGGATGTCGCGTTCGGACACGGTGGTCATGGGCGGGGCACCTCGCGCGGTTGGCGTTACCGGTGGTCATCCCTTATAAGACTGCTTGTCAGCAAGGCCGTCAATCCCCTGTGCCCGACTTGTTGACCCGACGTCTACCAACGTGTGAGCCTGCCAACCACCCGTCCGCGCACAGGCGAAGGAGCCGTCCGTGTCGACGCACGATCTCTACAGCAATGACCCCAAGGAGTCGGTCTGGCAGGTGCCGGCCACCGGATCGGCGCGTTTCAGCTGGGAGTACGACGACGGCCGCGACCGGCTGCTGGCCCTGTACCAGAAGGGCAAGGACAAGCAGTGGGACGGCGCCCGGCGCATCGACTGGGACCTGGAGGTCGATCCCTGCGACCCCCTGGGCACCCCCGACGAGGCGCTGAGCCTGCACGGAACGCGCCACTGGGCGAAGATGACCGAGAAGGACAAGGGCGAGCTGCGCAAGCACTACGCCTCCTGGCAGTTCAGCCAGTTCCTCCACGGCGAGCAGGGCGCGATGATCTGCGCCGCCCGGATCGTCGAGTCCGTCCCGGACATGGACGCCAAGTTCTACTCCGCCACCCAGACCATGGACGAGGCCCGGCACGCCGAGATCTACGGCCGCTTCCTCCACGAGAAGATCGGGATGCTGTACCCGATCAACGACAACCTCCAGGCCCTGCTGGGCGACACCCTGCGCGACTCGCGCTGGGACATGCCCTACCTCGGCATGCAGGTCCTCATCGAGGGCCTCGCGCTCGCCGCGTTCGGGATGATAAGGGACACCACGGACAAGCCGCTGCCCAAGCAGATCCTCGCCTACGTCATGCAGGACGAGGCCCGGCACGTCGCCTTCGGCCGCATGGCCCTGCGCGACTACTACCAGCAGCTCACCGACGCCGAACGGCGCGAGCGCGAGGAGTTCGTCATCGAGGGCTGCTACCTCATGCGCGACCGGCTGCGCGGCGTCGAGGTGCTGGAGAACTTCGGCATCTCCAAGAAGGAGGCGGAGGAGTTCTCGGAGCAGTCGGAGTTCCTGCACCTGTTCCGCAAGCTGCTCTTCAGCCGGATCGTCCCGTGCGTCAAGGACATCGGCCTGTGGGGCGAGCGGCTCCAGAAGGCGTACGTGGACATGGGCGTCTTCGAGCTGGGCGACTCCAACCTGGACCTGCTGATGACCCAGGACGAGGAGATCGCGGAACAGCTCGACCGCGAACGGTTCGCGGCGGAGGAGGCCGAGCGGGTCGCGGAGGTGACGGAGGCCATCGCGGAAGGCGGAGCGTGACCGGGCCTCCCGGCCCCGTGACGTAGCCTGACGGGCATGAGCATGCCGCCTCCGCCCCAGCAGCCGCCCGGCCCGTACGGTCCTCCTCCCGGGGGACCGGGCCCCTACCAGCAGCCGCCGGGGCAGGCCCCGTACCCCGGGCAGTACGCCGGACCCCAGCCCGGGCAGTACGCCGGTCCGCAGCCCGGGCAGTACGCCGGTCCGCAGCCCGCCTTCCCGCAGCAGTACCCCGGCCCCCACGGCCCGGTGCCGCCCGGCCCGTACGGCATGCCGCAGCCGCCCCGCAAGAAGCGGACGGGCCTGGTCGTCGGCCTGGTGGCCGGGTCGCTCGTCCTGCTCGGCTGCCTCGGCTACGGCGTCATGATGGTCTTCGACGCGGCCGGCGACGACACCCCCTTCCCGGCCGCCACGCACAAGCTCACCGTCCAGCCCAAGCTCGTGGACGGCGAGTACGCGCTCGCCCAGGACATGTCCGGCACCGAGGGCAAGAAGCTGCTGGACGAGTCCTACAGCCCGTACGTCCGGACGGACGGGGCGGCCGTGGCGCAGTACACCGCCCAGAAGGGCGCCCAGGTCAAGGCGCTGGTCGTGTCCGGCTACTACGGCCGGATCAAGCGGCCGGACACCGAGCGCCGCAGCCTGCTGAAGGGCGCCGGCACCGCGCAGAACGCCACGATCGAGGTCCCCGTCAAGGACGTCACCCCGCCCGGCGCGGAGGTGAAGATCGAGTGCGAGGTGCTCAGCAACACCGAGGCCGGCAACAAGGTGACCTTCCCGATGTGCGCCTGGGCCGACGGCAACACCGCCGTCGGCGTGGGCGTCGTCGACGCGACGACGCTCGCGCAGAAGCCGGCGGACATCGACCTCGCCGCGGCCGCCGCGCTGACCCTGAAGGTCCGGGCCGAGATGCGCACGCCGATCGGCTGAGCCGCCGGCGGGCGCGGCCCGTCCGGGGACGCGGCGGGCGTCAGGGCCCGAACGGCCCGAACGGCCCGCCCCGTCCGTACGGTCCGGGAAGTCCCCCCGCGCCGCCCCGGGCCGCGCCCCGCCGCTCCCCCCCCCGCAGCGCCTCCTCCATCACCGACCGGGCGATCGGCGCCGCGCTGCCCCCGCCGCTGATGTCCTCCCGCCTGGCCGAGGCGTCCTCCACCACCACCGCCACCGCCACCGCCGGGCGGCCCGTCCCCTCCGCCTGCGCCCAGCCGATGAACCACGCGTAGGGCGTCCCGGTGTTGCCCACACCGTGCTGCGCCGTACCGGTCTTCCCGCCGACCCGCGCGCCCGCGATGGCCGCCTTGCTGCCCGAGCCGCCGTCGACCACGTCCACCATCAGCTCCTGGAGCCGCAGCGCGGTCGGCGGCAGCATCGCCTGCCGGTACGTGCGGCGGACGTGCTGCGCCACGGTGTCGCCGTCCGCGGTCGTCGTCCGCTCCACCAGGTGCGGCTGGGCGATCTCCCCGCCGTTGGCGACCGCGGCGGCGACCATCGCCATCTGGAGCGGGGTCGCCCTGGTGTCGTACTGGCCGATGGCCGAGAGCGCCAGCCGGTCGGTGGTCATCCCGTTGTCGAAGTTGGACCGGGCCACCGGCGAAGGGACCCGCAGCGAGCCGTCGTTGAAGCCGAACCGCGCGACGGCGTCGAGCATCCCGGCGCTCCCGACCCGCACCCCGAGGTGGGCCATCACGGTGTTGCACGACCAGCGGATCGCGTACGCCAGCGAGGCGTTGCCGCACCCCTTCGCCTCGTTGGGCAGCACGGTGCGCGTGCCCGGCAGCAGATACGGGTCCGGGGCGCCGGTCGGGGCGTCGACGTCCGTGACGATCCCGGCGTCCATGGCGGCCGCCGCGGTCACGATCTTGAACGTGGAGCCGGGCGGATAGGTCTGCCGCAGCGCCCTGTTGAGCATCGGCTGGTCCCGCGCCGCGTTGAGCCGGGCCCACGCCGCGGCCACCGGGCGGCCGGTCCCGGAGAGCACGGCGGGGTCGTACGAGGGGCTGCTCACCAGCGCCAGGATGCGTCCGCTGGACGGTTCCAGGGCGGCGACCGCGCCGCGCCTGCCGGCGAGCCCCTCGTACGCCACGCGTTGCAGCTGGTCGCGCACGGTGGTGACGACGTGTCCGCCCGGTGGCCGCGTGCGGCTGAAGTCGTGCCAGAAGGGGATGGCCGTGAGCATCGGGCTCGTCCCGGACAGGACCGGGTCCTCGGCGTCCTCCAGGAGGGTGGTGCCGTACGTCTGCGAGGAGTGCCCGGTCACCGGGGCGTACAGCGGGCCGTCGGTGTACGTGCGCTCGTGGCGCAGCTGCTCGCCGGTGTCCACGGAACCGGTGACCGGCCTGCCGTCGACGACGATGTCGCCGCGCGGCTCCGCGTAACGCGCCATGACGGGACGCCGGTTGGCCGGGTTCCCGTCCAGGGCCGGCGCCTGCACGACCTGGACGCGGACGGCGTTCACCAGCAGGGCGGCGAGCAGCAGCAGGCACAGCAGGGCGGCGTGCCGGATGCAGGGGATCACCGGGCCTCCGACGTGACGGGCAGGATGGCGCCGGGTTCGACGCCCTCGGGTTCGGGGAAGCGGGCGGAGTCGCTGACGCGGATCAGCAGCGCCACGATGATCCAGTTGGTGACCACCGACGAACCGCCCTGGGCGAGGAACGGCATCGCCATGCCGGTCAGCGGGATCAGCCCCATGACCCCGCCGGCGATGACGAACACCTGGAGCGCCGGGATGGAGGCGAGACCGGTGGCGAGGAGCCTGCCGAACGGGTCCCGCAGCGCGAGGCCGGCCGCGAACCCGCGGGCCACCAGCAGGGCGTACAGGAGGAAGACGGCCGTCAGCCCGGCCAGGCCCAGCTCCTCGCCCGCGGTGGCGAGGATGAAGTCGGACTTGGCGGCGAAGCCGATGAGGACGGAGTCGCCCAGCCCCAGGCCGGTGCCGAGCACCCCGCCCGCGGCGAAGGCGAACAGCGACTGGGCCAGCTGCCCGGGGCCCCGGCCCGCCTCGATGGAGGCGAACGGGTGGAGCCAGTCCTCGACCCTGCTGTTGACGTGCGGTTCGAGGCCGCCCACCACGAACGCCCCGGCCGCGGCCAGCAGCAGCCCGACGGCGACCCAGCCGGTGCGGCCGGTGGCCACGTACAGCAGGATCACGAACAGCCCGAAGAACAGCAGGGAGGTGCCGAGGTCCCGCTCCAGCACCAGGACGCCCACGCTGACCAGCCAGACCGCCACGATCGGCCCGAGCACCCGGCCGGTGGGCAACTGCACGCCCCACACGCGGCGGCCGGTGTGGGCGAGGGCGTGCCGGTTGGCCGCGAGGTACGCGGCGAAGAAGACCGCGAGCAGGATCTTGGCGAACTCGCCCGGCTGGAAGGAGAACCCGCCGATCCGGATCCAGATCTTCGCGCCGTTGACGGCCGGGAAGAAGATCGGCACGAGCAGCAGCAGCAGAGCGGCGGCGACGGACACGTACGCGTACCCCTGGAGGGTCCGGTGGTCGCGGAGCAGGACGACCACCGCGATGAAGAGCGCGACACCGAGCGTGGACCACACCAGCTGGGTGGGCGCCGCGTGGTCGGCGGGGGTCTCCAGGTCGAGGCGGTAGATGAGCACCAGGCCGAGCCCGTTGAGCAGCACGGCGATCGGCAGCAGCAGGGGATCGGCGTACGGGGCGCGGCAGCGCACGGCGAGGTGCGCGAGCAGCGCCAGCAGCCCGAGCCCGGCCCCGTAGGCGGCGGCGTCCGGGGGCACGGCACCGCTCCGGGCGAGGCCGACGCCGACGTACCCGTACACGGCGATGAGGACGGCCCCGATGAGGAGCGACAGCTCCACGCCCCGGCGCTTGTGCGGACGCACCCCGGCCGGCGGGGCGTCGGCCCTCGTTGCGGTCATGCTCCGCAACGTAGCAAGCGGTGAGGCGTATGTCCCTTATGTCGGACCGGGCGCGGTGGGGGCGGCGGGCGGCTGCGGGGTCCCGCGGTACTCGGGAAGCGCCAGACGGGCCTCCGCGCCGCCCCCGGGGGCGTTGCCGAACCGCAGCTCCGCGCCGATGACCGACGCCTGGCCGGCCGCGATGGTCAGTCCCAGTCCGTGGCCCTTGCTGCCGCTCTCCGTACGGAACCGCTGCGGCCCGTGCTCCAGGAGGTAGTGCGGGTACCCCGGACCGTGGTCCCGGACCGTCAGCACCGGCCCGTCCACCGTCAGGGAGACCGGCGCCCGGCCGTGCTTGTGGGCGTTGGCCACCAGGTTCCCCAGCACCCGTTCCAGGCGCCGCTTGTCCGTCTCCACGCGCGCGTCCCGCACGATCCGCACCTCGGTGTCCGTGCCCGACGCCCGCACCACCCGCTCCGCCAGCGGGCCCAGCTCGTACACGTCCAGGTCGACCTCCTCGGTGCGCGTGTCGAGCCGGGAGATCTCCAGCAGGTCCTCGGTGAGCGCCCGCATCGCCCGCACCCGGTCCCGGACCAGCTCCGCGGGCCGCCCGGCCGGCAGCAGTTCGGCCGCCGCCGACAGCCCGGTCAGCGGCGTGCGCAGCTCGTGCGCCACGTCCGCCGTGAAGCGCTGCTCGCTCAGCAGCTTGCCCTGGAGGGTGGACGCCATCGTGTCGAGGGCGCCCGACACCGTGGCCACCTCGTCCTCCGGGTGCCAGGGGTCCCTGGTGCGCGGGTCGTTGACGCGCGCGTCCAGGTCGCCCGCGCTGATGCGCCGCGCCACCTGCGCCGTCAGGTGCAGCCGCCGCGTCACCCGGGTCACCGCGAACGAGCCGACGAGCAGCGTCGCGCCGATGGCCAGCACCGAGGAACCCACGATGGCCTTGTCCAGCCCGCTGATGGTGCTCGCGCTCAGCGAGTAGTCGACGCGCACCGCCAGCGCCCGGCCGTCGGCGGGGCCCGCCGCCCACATGGCCGGCCGGCCCGCCGGGTCGTCGGCGACGAGCGTGCCGCGCTCGCCCCCGACCGCCATCGCCCGCAGCGCAGGCGGCAGCCCGGCCGGGTCGACGCCCGCGTACGGCGGCAGCGGCTCGCCGGCCTCGTACGCGTGCGTGACCTCCTCCAGCCGCTCCAGCGCGTTCTCGCGGGCCGTGTCCACCGTCTGCCGGGTCACCGACACGTGCACCAGGGCGCCCAGCAGGGCGGCCAGGGCGCAGCACATCACCGTGATGAAGACGCCGGCCTTCCACGTCAGGGTCGCCATCCAGGCCGGGGGCCGCGGCCGGCGCATCACGCACCACCGCCCGAGGGGGAGGGGGACGCCTGTCCCGGGGGCACCGGCTTCACGCGGACGATCTCGTCCCGGGTGGGCAGCAGCGACCGCTGCTGGGCGTCCCACGACCAGGCCGTGCGGTACTCGTACCCCGGGATGCCCGCCGAGACGACCCGGACGACCAGGTCCCGGCCCGCGAGCTGGACGCCCACGACCTGGTCGACGGTCGACATGATGCGGGTCAGGCCGCCCTTCTCCGGCATGTACACGCGCAGGCCGGTCTGCTGGTCGGGCATGCGGATGCCGACGATCAGCTCGTCCCTGCCGTCCCCGGTGAGGTCCCGGTAGTAGGGCGTCATCACCGGGCACCGCCGCGGCGCCTGGCCGCACTCGCGGATCCGCCCGGCCGTCTCCTGGTACATGCCGTCGGGGCCGCTGTACTCGTCGGGGTGAGCCGCCACCTCGGCCTGGACGACCGCGACGGGGTCGACCCGGTGGACGTCGTCGCCGGGGGCCTTCACCCCGGGCACCCGCGCGGTGTCGCTCTCGCCGTAGTCGTACGGCGGTGCCGTGACCGGCGGCATGTCGGGCCAGAGCCGGACCGGGCCGACGGCGGTCGGTGTGGGGCCCGCGCCGCGCAGTTCGCCCGCGTCGCCGCAGCCCGTGAGCAGCAGCGCGGCCAGGGCCGCGCCGGGCAGCAGCGCCGCGTACACGGCCGGGCGGTGCGGGCTCACGGTGCTCCCTGACTGATACGGCGGCGCCGGGGGCCCGGCGGCAGGTCTTCCCGCCACCTTATTCGGACGGAAGTCCCTTTTGTCGATCCGGTCCGGTGCACCGTTGTCGACCCGGTCCAGTGCACCCGGCCGTCCCGGCCGCACCAGGTCTCCCCGTCGCATCCGGTGCCCCGGCCGCACCCGCCTCCGGGCGGACGCCCGTCACCGCACCTGGGCGCCGCCCGACAGCATTCCGTCGGCCTGCTCGCGCGTGACGCGCTGCTCGGCGCCGCAGAACGTGCACTGCGTCGCGTACGACGTGGACACCGGGAACAGCGGCACGAAGAACAGCGTGAACTTGGTGGTCCTCCTCCGCAGCGCGTGCGCCGCCGGGTTGCCGCACCGGCCGCACACCAGCGTCAGCATCGCCAGCTGCTGGAGGTACCCCTTCGTCCCGAAGATGATCATGCGGTGTTCTCCTCTCCGGAGTGGCCCAGCGCCCGTCGGCACAGCGCCAGCAGCTTCTCGTCGTGGTGCACGTCGTGCTCGCCCGAGGTGCCGTCCGACACGTTGTGCCGGCGCGCGCGGGACAGCTCCGCGCGCAGCAGCGGGGCCGCCTGCGCCGGCACGTGCCCCAGCTCCGCGAGGCACCCGGCGATGTCCACGCGCGTGTGCCGGTTCTCCTTCCAGGCTCCCACCATCACCGGCGCGGCCTCCCCGGAGTCGCCGGTCACCCGGCACAGCGCCAGGGCCGCGTCGACCCGGAGCCACACCTCCGGCGCCACCAGGCACGCCCGCAGCTCGGGCACCGCCGCCCCGGCCGCCCGCCCCATCGCGCCCACCACCCGGGCCGCCTCCCGCCGGTGGGCCGCGTCCGGCGCCAGCAGCAGGCCGCGCAGCCGCGGCAGCACCGCGCCGGCCTCGCCCTCCACCGCCCACAGGGCCCGCGCCGCCGACGCGGCCACCGCCACCGAGCAGCCGTCCAGCAGCGCCCGCAGATCACCCACCGCCTCGCCCGCCGCCGGCCCGAACGCCGCCAGCGCCCTGAGCGACGACTCCGCCACCCACTCGCGGCGGAACGCGGGCGCCCCGCGCAGCACGCGCAGCACCTCCGGCAGCGCCTCCGCCGCGCCGAGGTGCGCCAGCGCCAGCAGCAGCGGCCCGGCCTCCTCGCCGAGCCGCTCGTCCAGCGGCAGCCCGCCGAGGCGCCGCCGCAGCGCCGGCACCAGGGGGGCCGCGGCCTCGCCCAGATGCGTGATCGCATAGCCGAGCCGGCCGTCCAGCACGGGCCGCTCCAGGGCGCGGGCCAGCGCCGGTACGGCCCGGGCATCACCGGTACGGGTGAGAGCGAGCAGCGCGCTGCCCGTCCCGCACCGGTCGCCGGTCCGCTCCGGCGCCCACCGCCCGGCGTCGGCCGCCACCCTGGCCGCCAGCGCGTCCGCCGCCGGGCGGGCCACCTCGAACAGGCCCTCCAGCCACGCCGCGGCGGCCTCCCGCAGCCGGGGGTCCGGGTCACCCAGCTGCGCCCCGACGAGCCGCACCACCTCGTCGTACGCCCCCCGCCACGTACGCACCAGGCCGCCGCACATCCACACCGCGTCCGTCCGCTGGTCCCGGTCCGGGCTGCGCAACTGGGCGGTGACCAGCGCGATCCGGTCCTCGACCCGGTCGTCCAGGGCGCTGTGCAGGGTCCGCAGCAGGTCGTCGGCCCACGCCGCGCCGCGGCCGGCCCGCTGCTCCTCGCGCGGCTCGCGCAGCCGGCCCACCAGGGTGGGCGCCGCGGGCCGCAGTTCGGCCGGCTCCCAGAGGTCGGGCGCGTCGGGCGGCTCGGCCAGCTCCGAGAGGACCGCCAGGTCGGTCAGGTCCGGCAGGCCGGCCACGGCGGCCATGTCCTCCCAGCCGCCCGGCGGCACCGGACGGCCGCCGCGCCCCGGCGCCCGGCGCAACTGGTCCAGCAGGTCCGTCACCGTCACCACGACGTCCCGGGGCAGCCGCGCGGGGGCGCACCGGGCGAGCTGGGCGAGGGCGGCGAGGCGCAGGGCCGGGTCCTGGGCCGCGCCCACGAGCCAGCCGAGCCAGTCGGCGATCTCGTCCCGCAGCGACTCGTACCGCAGGGCGATCCGGCCCACGGCCTCCACCAGCGCGAGCCGCACCTCCGTGTCGGTCTCGGCGGTCAGCCGCTCGCGCAGCAGGACCAGCACGCGCGCGGGGTCCCGGTGGAGCGAGGCGAGCGCGCCCGGCGCAGCGAGGCGCACCTCCCGGTCGTCGTCGCCGACCAGCGCGAGGAACACGTCCGCGCCGGCGGCCACGGCGGCGGCGGCCATCGCGTAGTTCGCCGCGTCCTCGAAGCCCTCGTCGTCCGGGCCCAGTCCGTCCAGCTCGTCGTCGCCGCCGAGGTCGATGCCGCCGATGCTGGTCAGCAGCTCGATGACGCAGCCGCGGTCCTGGACCTCGGGCGAGGCCACCAGTTCCAGCAGGAAGGGGATGCAGGCGAGCGTCGCGTCGTACACGTCGCCCTGGTGGTGCACCGCCCCGTACATGCCGTCCAGCGCGACCTCGCGCTCCATCGCGTCGGCGGAGGCGAGCCCCCGCAGCAGCCCGGGCACGTCGTCGGCCGGACCGTAGGCATGACCCAGCGAGGCCCAGTCGACCTCGTCGATCCCCGTGAACATGCCGTCCCTCCCCGCGAAACACTGCACTTGGGGGCAATAGTGCACCACACCGGCGGTCCCGATGCCCCGGCAATCGGACACGCTCCGGCACGTCCGCCCGCCCCGCTCCTGCCCTTCTCTTGCCCCCGCGGGGCCCGGCTGTTCCCATGGGCTTGGGGGTGATGGGGCATGAGCGCACTGCGCGTCACACCGGCCCGCACGGGCGGCCGCGTCCGGCTGTGGGTGAGCCGGCCGGACGGCCGGGAGGTCGCCTGGTACGACCCGGAGACCGGCCGGATCAGCCTCCTGCGGGAGGAGTACGCGGACGCCGTCCTCGCCGCGCTGGCGCCCTACGTCACGGGTGAGGTGACCGTCGGCCCGCCGCCCGTCCCCACCGCCTCCGAGCTGGCGCGTCTCGCCCTCCACCCCGACGACGACCTCGCCCCCAACCGCCCGGGCGAGACCCTGCACGGCACGCCGGGCGACCCGCCGCGGCGCCGCTTCCCCCGCCCCGACCCGCGGCCCGCCGAGCTGGCCGCGCGCCGGCGGATCGGCGACGCCCTCGACGGGCTGGACGGGGCGGGCTGGCGGGTCCTGCACTGCGTGCCCCTGCCGGGCGCCGCGCCGATCGACCACCTGGCCATCGGCCCCGCCGGGGTCTTCGTGGTGCGCACGGTCGCGGCGCGCGGCCGCCGGGTGCGGATCGCCGACCCGGTGGTCGCCGTCGGCCGCGCGGAACCGGCGCCGCACCTGCGCCTGCTGCGCCGCGACGCCGTGCGGGCCGCGCACGTGCTGGCCACGGGCGTGCGGCCGGTCCTCGCGGTCGACGGCCCGGGGCGGCTGGAGGTGCCGTCCGGCCCCGACGGCGTCCGGGTGCTTCGGGACGGCGAGATCCCGTCCCTGGCGCGGCTCGGCGCGGTATTGAAGCCGGCGGACGTGGAGGCGCTGTACGCGACGGCCCGCGACCGGCGCACCTGGCTGCGCCTCTAGGGGGTGTCCCTCGGATCCCGCCGGACCCTGCCGGGCCCCGGCACGCGCGTCCTGGGCGCTGTCGCCGACGCGCCCCGCCGGACCCTGCCGGGCCCCGGGCGGGCGTCCTCCTCACCCGGCGTCGGTGTCCTTCAGCCGCAGCACCGTCGTGACCGTGTGCCGGGTCGTGCCGGTGGCGACCTCCGCCGACAGCTCCGGCGGTACGGACCGGTAGGGCACCTCGCCCAGGCCGGGGGCCATGGCCGTGCCCGCACCGCCCGGCGCCAGCGGGGTGAGCGCGGCGCCGGCGCGGGCGCGGAGCGCCGGCGGCAGGGGGCTGGACACGACGGGGGTGTCGTCGTCGGGCAGGACCAGCACCAGGGACGCCGGCCGCTGCCTGCTGCCGGTGAACCCGACCACCACCGCGTCCCGGGTGTCGGTGTGCCGGAGCTTGCGCCACGCGCGCGTGCCCGCCTTGTACGGCTGGTCGAGGCGCTTGATGACGAGGCCCTCCACGCCGATCCCGGGCAGCGTCTCGTACCAGGTCGCGGCCAGCTCCGGGTCGGTGGTCATCGGCACGGGCTGGATCGGCGGGCCGAGGCCGGCGAGCAGTTCCTCCAGCCGCTCGCGGCGTACCGCGTACCGCCGGGGACGCAGGTCGGTGCCGCCCGCCGCGAGGACGTCGAAGGCGGCGTACGAGGCGGGCAGCCGCGCCGCGAGGCCCGGCGCCCGGCCGGGGGTGGCGGCGGCCCTGCCCTGGACGGCCGCGAAGTCGATGCGCCCCTCGCGCCAGACGACGACCTCGCCGTCCAGCACCGTGCCGTCCGGCAGCTCCCGGGCGGCGGCGGCCAGGTCGGGGAAGGCCGCGGTGACGATCCGTCCCGAACGGGCCTGGAGGACCACCCCGTCGGCCTGCCGGAACATCACCATCCGGTGGCCGTCGAACTTCGGTTCGTACGCCAGGCCCGGTTCGCGCGGCAGGGTGCCGACCGTCTGCGCCAGGGCGACCTTCAGGGGCGGTCGGAGGCTCATGGCAGCCGCCCCGCCCGGTCCGGGTCCAGGAGCGGCGCCAGCAGGTCGCCGTGGTCCTGGATGCGGGGGGCCATGTCCGTCAGGCCGAACGCCAGCAGGCCGGGGTCCCCGCAGGACTCGACCTCCTCCCAGGTCACCGGCGCCGACGCGGCCGGTTCGCGGCGGGCGCGCAGCGTGTAGGGCGCGGCGGTGGTCTTGGCGGCGTTGTTCTGGCTGTGGTCCACGAAGACCTTGCCGGGGCGCAGGGCCTTGGTCATCCGGTGCACGACCAGCGCCGGGAGCTCCGCCTCGGCCTCGACGGCGAGCTGTTTCGCGTACGCCTGGACCCGCTCGGCGGGCGCCGGTTCCAGCGGCACGTACAGGTGCAGGCCCTTGGAGCCGGACGTCTTGGCGTACGCCTCCAGGCCGTCCGCCGCGAGCCGCTCGCGCAGCCGGAGGGCGACCCGGCAGCACTCCACGACGGTGGCGGGCGGTCCGGGGTCCAGGTCGAGGACGAGCCGGTCGGCGAGGGCGGGGGCGTCGGCCGTCCACTGCGGGGTGTGGAACTCCACGACCAGGTTGGCCGCCCACATCAGGGAGGGCAGGTCCTCGACGAGCACCTGGCGGGCGTCCTTCTCCTCCGACCGGGGGACGGAGACGGTTTTCACCCAGGAGGGTGTGCCGGGCGGCGGGTTCTTGGTGAAGAACAGCTGGCCGTCGGGGCCGTCGGGATAGCGGAGGAAGGACAGCGGCCGGCCCCGGAGATGGGGGAGGAGGCAGGGGGCGACGGTGGCGTAGTAGTGCAGGATCTCGCCCTTGGTGGTCCCGGTGGCGGGGTGGATGACCTTCTCCAGGTTGCTGAGCGGCAGGCGCCGCCCCTCCACCTCCGTGATCGGCGTCATACGATGAGAATCCCATGAATCAGGACGAAAGGGATGAAACGTGCGATCCATCTGGAATGGCGCCATCTCATTCGGTCTGGTCAGCATCCCGATCAAGCTGGTGAACGCGACCGAGAACCGGTCCATCTCCTTCCGGCAGATCCACACGGAGGACGGCGGCCGGATCCGCTACCGCAAGGTGTGCGAGCTGGACGGCGAGGAGGTGTCGTCGGACGAGATCGGCAAGGCGTACGAAGAGGCCGACGGGACCATGATCCCGATCACCGACGAGGACCTGGCCTCGCTGCCCCTGCCGACCGCGAAGACGATCGAGATCGTCGCCTTCGTGCCGGCGTCGGAGATCGACCCGCTCCAGATCGACGCGGCGTACTACCTGTCGGCCAACGGGGTGCCGGCCGCGAAGCCGTACACGCTGCTGCGGGAGGCGCTCAAGCGCAGCGAGCGGGTCGCGATCGCGAAGTTCGCGCTGCGCGGGCGCGAGCGGCTGGGGATGCTGCGGGTCGTCGATGACGTCATCGCCATGCACGGGCTGCTGTGGCCGGACGAGATCCGTCGCCCCGAGGGCGTGGCCCCGGACACCTCCGTCACGGTCCGGGACGCCGAACTCGACCTGGCGGACGCGCTGATGGACACCCTGGGCGAGGTCGACATCGAGTCGCTGCACGACGACTACCGGGCGGCGGTGGAGCAGATGATCGCCGCCAAGGCGGAGGGCGCCGAGGTCGCCGCGCCCGCGGAGGAACGGCCCGGCGGCCAGGTCATCGACCTGATGGCGGCGCTGGAGAGCAGCGTCCGCGCCGCCCGGGAGGCCCGCGGCGAGGGCGAACCGGACGCGTCCGTGCACGAGCTGTCCGGCCGCAAGAAGGCGCCCGCGGCCCGCAGCGCGCCCAAGGAGAGCGGGACGAAGAAGTCCACGGCGAAGTCGGCCGCGAAGAAGGCGGCGCCGGCCCGCAAGTCCACGTCCAGGACGGCGGCGAGCGGCAAGGCGGCCGAGAAGAAGACCACGGCGAAGAAGACCACCGCGAAGAAGACCCCGCCCCGCAAGCGCGCCTCCTGACCCGCCCCGGCGCCTCCGGTGCCCCCGCGCGTCCCGGCGCCTGCCGCCCGGCTCCCGCCGTCGGCCCCGCATCCGTACGGCCGCCGCGCCCGCACCGGCGCCGCGCGGACCGGGCCCCGTCCCGGCCGCCGGGCCCGGTTCGCGGGTGCGGGGCCCGCGGGGTAAGGGGCGGATTGGCTACCGTCCGGGGCAGGGGGGACCTCGGCGGGGGGAACGACCGGCCCGCCGTACCGCCGTCGTGGGCCTTCCACCGTCGCCGCGCCGCCGAACGGGGCGCGGCAGCACCGTCTTTCAGGCCCTCGACGTCAGGAAGTACGCATGAATTCCGCAGCACCCCGCACCCCGCCCGCCATACGCGCCGACCTGCTCACCCGGGAGTACCCGCCCGAGATCTACGGCGGAGCGGGAGTCCACGTCGGTGAGCTCGCCCGGGAACTGCGCGCACTGGTCGACCTGCGGGTGCACTGCTTCGGGGAGCCCCGCACCGCGCCCGGCGTGACCGCGTACCGGGAACCCGCGCCGGTCGCCGGCGGCAACCCGGCGCTGCGCACCCTCGGGGTCAACGTGGAGATGGCCGCCCGCTGCGAAGGCACCGACGTGGTGCACAGCCACACCTGGTACGCCAACGCCGCCGGGCGCCTGGCGCAGGTCCTGTACGACGTGCCGCACGTGATGACCATGCACAGCCTGGAGCCGCTGCGGCCCTGGAAGGCCGAGCAGCTGGGCGGCGGGTACGCCCTGTCCTCGCTGGTGGAGCGCACCGCGATCGAGGCCGCCGACGCCGTGGTCGCCGTCTCGCGCGGGATGCGCGACGACATCCTGCGCGTCTACCCGGACGTCGACCCCGGCCGCGTCCACGTGGTGCACAACGGCATCGACACCACCGTCCAGCGCCCCGACCACCGGGTGGCCGCCCTGGAGCGGCACGGGGTCGACGCGACCCGGCCCATCGTGCTCTTCGTCGGCCGGGTGACCCGCCAGAAGGGTCTGCCCCAGCTGCTGCGCGCCGCCTTCGAGCTGGACCCGGCCGCCCAGCTGGTGCTGTGCTGCGGCCGGCCGGACACGCCGGAGATCGCGGCGGAGACCGCCGCGCTCGTCGACGAACTGGGCCGGGTGCGCGGCGGGGTCGTGCGCATCGACGGCATGCTCGACCAGGAGTCGCTGCGCCAGTTCCTCACGCACGCCACGGTGTTCGTCTGCCCGTCGCTGTACGAGCCGATGGGCATCGTCAACCTGGAGGCGATGGCGTGCGGCACGGCGGTCGTCGCCACGGCCACCGGCGGCATCCCCGAGGTCGTCGCCGACGGCGAGACCGGGCTGCTCGTCCCGATCGAGCAGGAACGGGACGGGTCCGGTACGCCGCTCGACGAGAAGCGGTTCGCCTCCGACCTGGCGGCCGCCGTCAACCACCTGCTCGCCGACCCGGCCCGGGCGGCCGCGATGGGCGCGGCCGGGCGCACCCGGGCGGAGGAACGGTTCTCCTGGCAGGAGGCGGCCCGCCGGGTGCACGCCGTCTACCAGGGGCTGCTCGGCACCTGAACCACCCCCGCCCCGACATCATGTTGTCGCGCCGGAGACTTTGACCCCGCCGTACCGGCCGCCGCTAGCGTCGTCGTCATGTCCCACGCGCCGCACACAATCCGCACCGCGCTGGTCACCGGCGGCAACCGGGGGATCGGCCTGGAGACCTGCCGCCGGCTGGCCCGGGCGGGCCTCGACGTCGTCCTGACCGCACGCGACCCCGCGCGCGGTCGCGCGGCGGCCGAAGGGCTCGCCCGGCAGGGCCTGTCCGTACGGTTCGAGCAGCTGGACGTCACCGACGGCGACAGCGTGCGGGCGTGCGCGGGCCGGCTGGCGCGGGCTGGCGTGGAGGTCGACGCCCTCGTCAACAACGCGGGGGTGTACCCCACCGAGTCGTTCCTCTCCCTCGACGAGGAGACGATGCGCCGCGCGGTCGACGTCAACCTGATGGGGGCGTTCCACACCTGCCGGACCTTCGTGCCGGACATGGTCCGCCGCGGCCGCGGCCGGGTCGTGAACGTCTCCTCCGGACTCGGCGCGATGACCGACAACGTCCCCTCCCCGGCCGCGTACGGCATCACGAAGGCCGCGCTCAACGCGCTCACGCTCGTCGTCTCCGCGGCCGTCCCGCCGTCGGTCAAGGTCAACGCGGTCTGCCCCGGCTGGGTCCGCACCGACATGGGCGGCTCGTGGGCGCCGACGAGCGTGGAGAAGGGGGCGGACACGGTCGTCTGGCTGGCGATGCTCCCCGAGGACGGCCCCAGCGGCGGGTTCTTCCGCGAGCGCCGGCGCATCCCGTGGTGAGCAGCCACGCAGAGACGAAGGGAAGAACGATGAAGCTCTCCTCCGGCCGCCGGGCACGCCGCACGGCGGGGATCGTGACCGCCGCCGCACTGATCTTCGGCGCGGCGGCGGCGTTCAGCAGCGACTACGTGCAGGCCGCGGCGAGCGAGGCCCTGCGCTCCACCCCCGAGGCGCACGAGCCGAAGGCCCTGTCCTCCCTCGCCCCCGCCGTCCGCGCCTACGTGGACGCGGTGGACGACGGGGACGCGGACGCCCTGGCCGCCGCGTTCCACGAGGACGGCACGGTCACCGACACCGGGCGCCGGTTCGAGGGGCGCGACGCCATCCGCGCGTGGGCGGCGGACGAGGTGATCGGCGGCCGGGTCACGGTGCTCGGCAACACGCCCACCGGTGACGGCTCCACCGTGCTGCTGCGGTTCGACCCCGAGGGCCTGCTCGCCGGGTTCCGGGCCCGCTACGCGTTCACGGTCGAGGACGGGCTCATCCGCCGCGTGTCCATGAGCTACGCCTGACCACCGACCCCCTCAGGGAGAAATGTCATGAGAAAGCGTGTGATACGGCCGGTCGTCCTCACCGCCGCCCTGCTCCTGGGCGCGACCGCCTGCTCCGACGGCGGCGACGGCGGCGGCGAGGACCGGGCCGCCTCCTCGCCCCGGCCCGGCGGCACCGTCTCGCGGGTGGAGGAGTCCGCCCCCGCCCCGGCCGCGTCCTCCGCCCCCGCCGGTTCCCCGGCCGCCGCCGACAACGATGCCGTCGACCCGGCCGCCCAGGCGTACGTGGACGCCGTGGCCGCCGAGGACCTGGACGCGCTCGTCGCCGCCTTCCACCCGGACGCCGAACTCACCGACGTGGGGCGGCGGTTCAACGGGCACGACGAGATCCGCCGGTGGGCGGACAACGAGGTGATCGGCGGCCGGCTCACCGTCCTGAAGAACACCCCCAAGAGCAACGGCACCACGCTCCGGGTCCGCTTCGCCCCCGGCGGCACCGGCGGCTTCGAGGCCAACTACGAGTTCGACGTCCGCGACGGACGCATCGAGAAGCTGAACCTTCAGTACGCCTGACCCACCGTCGAAGCAGAAGGGCTCCCGTATGAGCACCGCAACCGGAACCGGGCCCGGCCCGACCCGCAACACCCTGGCGCTGGCCGCGCTCGGCCTCGGCGCGTTCGTCATCGGGACCGCCGAGCTGGTCGTCGTCGGCGTGCTCAGCCTGATCGCGGGCGACCTGGACATCTCCGTCAGCACGGCCGGCCTCCTCGTGACCGCGTACGCGCTCGGCGTCTCCCTCGGCGGGCCGGTCGTCAGCGCGGCGACCATCCGGCTGCCCCGGCGCACCCTGCTGTGGGTCGCCCTCGCCGTGTTCGTCGCGGGCAACCTGATCGCCGTCTTCTCCGCCGCCTTCGGGCTGCTGGTGGCCGCCCGCGTGCTGTGCGGTGCCATCCACGGCCTGTACCTGGGCGCCGCTTCCACCGTGGCGACCGGCCTGGTGGCGCCCGAGCACCGGGGCCAGGCGGTCGGCCTGGTCTTCGGCGGCATCTCCGTCTCCACCGTGATCGGCGTGCCGCTCGGCACCCTGATCGGCCAGGGCCTGGGCTGGCAGGCCACCTTCGGCAGCGTCGTCGTGCTCGGCGCGCTCGCGCTGGTCGCCACCCTGCTGTGCGTGCCGAAGGTCGAGCACCGCACCGGTGAGAGCCTGGGCGCCCAGGCCCGGCACGCCTTCCACCCCCGGGTGCTGGCGATGCTGGCGGCCACGGTGCTGCTGATGGGGTCGCAGTTCATCGCGTTCACCTACCTCACCCCGTTCCTGGAGGACGTCACCGGAATCTCCGGCGGCGCGGTGGGCGCCTTCCTGCTGATCTTCGGTGTGTTCAGCGCCATCGGGACGTTCGCCGGCGGCCGGTTCGCCGACATCAACGCCTCCGCCACGCTCCTGGTGGGCAACGTGGTCGTGATCGTGGCCATGGCGGCGCTGTGGGCGTTCGGCTCCAACGCCTGGCTGGTGGGCCTGGCCCTGGCCGGCTGGGGCATCGTCGGGTTCGGTGTCACGCCCTCCTTCCAGCTGCGGGTCATCTCGCTCGCCGGCGAGGGCGCGGACCTGGCCGCCACGCTCGGCGCCTCGGCCGCCAACGTCGGGGTGGCGGCGGGCGCCGCGGTCGGCGGCTGGGCCCTGGCCGCCTTCGGCACCGGCGAGGTGCCGGTCGTGGCGCTGGTCGCCGCCGTGGTCGCGCTGCCCGTCGTGTGGGCCACCCGCTTCCTGAAGGCCCCGCAGGCACCGGCGCCCGGACCGTCCGCCGGGCCGGGGCCGGGACCGTCCGCCGGGTCCGGCCAGGACGGCACGGTCACCGTGCCCGTGGCGACGGCCGGCTGAGGCCGGGCGTCCGCCGGACGAGCGGCGGGGGGGCCGGGGGGGCCCCGGCCCCCCCCCCCTCCCTGTCCGAACCCCGGCACGCCGGCGGTGGGGGAAGGGGGCTCGGGCGGACCCCCGGCCCCCTTTTTGGACTGCGGAAGCACCCCCTACAGGGGGGTGTTGTGGGGCCCCAGCGGCGTGGGGTCTTCCCACGTCGCGGGCGCGACCTGGCGCTCCCCGGGGAACGACGTGGGGGCGGCGTT
>NZ_LWBU01000091.1:0-179352 GCF_001646665.1 Streptomyces noursei
CCATGGCTCCGCCATGGCTCCCTCCTCCGCCTTGCGATCGCACGCACCGGACACCGCGACCCCCGCCCTCCGGGCGGACGCCGATACTTTGCGGACACTCCCTAGCCCCGCGCAGGGATCCCCGTGGGGGCGGCGGGCGCGAGGCGGCCGTCGCGGACGGTGACCGTGCGGTCCGCACTGCCCAGGTGGGTGTGGTCGTGGGTGACCAGCACCGTCGCCGTGCCGCGCTCCCGGGTCAGGGCGGCAAGCAGGTCGAGGACCGCCGCCCCGCGCTCGTGGTCCAGCGCGCTGGTGGGCTCGTCGACCAGGAGGACGGCCGGGTCGTTGACCAGGGCCCGCGCGATGTTCACCCGCTGGCGCTGACCGCCGGAGAGCTGGTGGGGCCGCCGTCCGGCCAGGTCCGCGAGGCCCACCGCGTCCAGGAGCTCCAGCGCCCGCCGTTCCCGGCGCCCCCGCCCCGCCAGGTGCGCCATCACCTGGAGCTGTTCGGCGGCCGTCAGCGACGGCAGCAGGTTCGGCTGCTGGAAGACGATGCCGATCCGGTCGCGGCGCAGCGCCGCCCGGCCGGCCCGGTCCAGCGCGCCGGTGTCACTGCCGGCCACGACCACCCGTCCCCGGTCCGGCGCCACGAGCGTCGCCGCGACCGCGAGCAGGCTGGACTTGCCCGAGCCGGACGGGCCGACGACCGCCGTGAGGCTGCCCCGCGGCACGTCCAGGGACACGGAGTCCAGCGCGGTCAGCCGCCCGTCGCCGTCCGGGTAGGTGAGGGTCACGTCCACGAGGTGCAGGCTCATCGGGCGCTCCCGAGCGCGGTGAGGGGGTCGACGGCGGTGATCCGCCGGATGGACAGGGCCGCGCCGAGCGTGCCGAGCACGACCATCACGGCGGCGGGTCCCAGCAGGGTGAGCGGGTCGAGCGCGAAGGGCACGTCGCCCCGCCCCACCAGCGCCCCGGCGCCGGCCGCCAGCGCGGTGCCGAGCAGGATCCCGGCGCCCAGCATCACGGCCGCCTGCCCCAGGGCGTCCCGCAGCAGGTACGGGGTCGAGGCGCCGAGCGCCTTCAGCACCGCGACGTCACCGGCGCGCTGGATCGTCCACACCGTGAAGAACGCCCCGACGACGAGCGCGGAGATCACGAAGAGGAAGCCGCGCATCAGTTGCAGACTGCCGTTCTCGGCCCGGTAGGACCCGATCGCGGTGAGCGCCTCGTCGACGGTGGTGCTCCGCGTACCGGCGGCCCGGTCCCCCGCCGCCGCGTCGAAGCCGTCGCCCCGCAGCACGACGACGGTCGCGCCGGTGCCTCCGAGGGCGTGCCAGTCGGTCAGGGACGTCCACACCACCGGCGTGTGGCTGTACGAGGCGTCTCCGGCGACCGCGGCGACCGTGACCTCCAGCCGGCCCAGCCGCATCCGGTCGCCCGTCCCGGCGCCCAGGTCGTCGGCGGCCGGCTCCGACAGCACCACCCGCCCGGGGCGCAGCCGCGCGCTCGCGGGCGCGATACCGGCGCCCGGCTCGCTGCCGAACGCGGCCAGCGCCGCCGTACGGTCACCGGCCACCGCGTCCAGCGTGCGGATGCCGAGCGGCTCGGCGGCGGTCACGCCCGGCTGCCGCGCCCAGGTCCGCCAGGCGTCCTCGGTCACCGCCGACTGGGTGAAGGACACCGGCCGGCCGGGCGGCGGGGCGGCGAAGGCCAGCCGGTCGGCGGGCAGGCCGGTGATCGCCGAGACGTTCTCCCGCGCGAGTCCGGCCGTCAGCCCGGACAGCAGCCCGACGAGCAGGGTGATCAGCACGACCACCGAGCCCATGAGGGTGAATCGCCCCTTGGCGAAGCGTAGGTCTTTCCATGCCACGAACATGGTGGCCAGCCTGGCGGCGGACGCTCCGCGCGGGCATCGCCCGCCGGACGGGCCGGGCATCAATCTTTCGGTTGAGGCCGGGGGCGCCGGTCCCGCTTAGGCTGGACGGGTCATGGATCCCCGCTCCCTCACCCCTGTCCTGCGCGTCCTGCGCGTCTGCCTGCACCTGCTGGTGGCGGGCCTGCTGGCGCTGGCCGCGCTGCGGGCCGCGACCCCGGCCGCGGTCACCGCCGCCGCCTGCACGGGCGCCGTGTACGCGGTGGGCTCGTCCCTGCGGCCGGTGCGGGAGTCCCGGCCGGCCGCCGCCGTGTGGCTGGGCGCGCTGACCGCGGCCTGGCTCGTGCTGCTGGCGGTCGCCCCGGACGGCCTGTGGCTGGCCTTCCCGCTGTACTTCCTGCACCTGCACCTGCTGCCGGTGCGCTGGTCGCTGCCGGCGGTCGCGGCCACGGCCGGCGCGGCGATCATGTCGTACGTCCGGCACGGCGCGCCGCTCAGTCCCGGGGCGTTCATCGGCCCGCTGCTGGGGGCCGCCGTCGCCGTGGCGACCGTACTCGGCTACCAGGCGCTGTACCGGGAGAGCGAGCGGCACCGGCGGCTGGTGGAGGAGCTGACCTCGACACGGGCGGAGCTGGCCGCGGCCGAGCGGCACGCGGGCACGCTGGCCGAGCGGGAGCGGCTGGCCCGCGAGATCCACGACACCCTCGCGCAGGGCCTGTCGTCGATCCAGCTGCTGCTGCGCGCCGCCGAGCGCGCCCTGCCGGACGGCTCCCCGGTCGCGGCCGGGCACATCGAGCGGGCGCGGCGGACCGCGCAGGACAACCTGGCGGAGGCGCGCCGGTTCGTCCGGGCGCTGACACCGGCCGACCTGGAGCGGGGTTCGCTCGCGGCGGCGCTGGAGCGGTTGTGCGGGACGGCGGGGCCCGGGCCGCGGGTCCGGTTCTCGGTGAGCGGTACGCCGGTCCCGCTGCCCACGCCGTACGAGGTGGCGCTGCTGCGGATCGCCCAGTCCGCGCTGGCCAACACCGTGCGGCACGCGGGGGCCGGGCGGGCCGGGATCACGCTGACGTTCATGGACGCGTCCGTCACGCTGGACGTGGTGGACGACGGCACGGGCTTCGACCCCCGGTCCTGGACGCCGTCCCCGGGCGGCGGCTTCGGCCTGCCGGCGATGCGCGCGCGGGCCGAGTCGCTGGGCGGCACCTTCACCGTGGAGTCCGCGCCCGGCCAGGGCACGGCCGTCGCGGTCGCCCTCCCCCTCCGTACGCCCGCGTCCGGCCCCGACCCCGGCGCGTCGCACTCTTCAGGCACCGCCCCCGTCACCACGACCGTCCGGACGGAGGAGGCCGCGTGACCGTCCGCCTGCTGCTGGCCGACGACCACCCGGTCGTCCGCGCGGGGCTGCGTGCCGTCCTCGACACCGAGCCGGACTTCACCGTGGTCGCCGAGGCCGCCACCGCCGAGCGGGCGGTCGAGCTGGCCGGGTGCGCGGACGTCGTCCTGATGGACCTCCAGTTCGGCTCCGGCATGCACGGCTCGGAGGCGACGGCGGCGATCACCGCCCGTTCGGATGCGCCCCGGGTGCTGGTGCTGACGACGTACGACACGGACGCCGACATCCTGGCGGCCGTCGAGGCGGGGGCGAGCGGCTACCTGCTGAAGGACGCGCCGCCGGAGGAGCTGGCGGCGGCGGTCCGCACGGCGGCGGCCGGCCGGTCCGCGCTCGCCCCCGCGGTGGCGCACCGGCTGATGGACCGGATGCGGACACCGGCGGAGGCGCTGACCAGGCGGGAGCTGGAGGTGCTGCAACTGGTCGGCGAGGGCCTGTCCAACCAGCAGATCAGCAAGCGGCTCTTCCTCAGCCAGGCGACGGTGAAGTCCCATCTGGTGCACGTGTACGCGAAGCTGGGCGTCGACTCGCGGACGGCGGCGGTGGCGGCGGCCACGGCGCGCCGCCTGATCCGCCGCTGACGGGCCGCCGGCGACCGCCCCCGTCCGCCGGGCGTCGGGCGCCGACCGACCGACCGCCGCCGACCGACCGCCGCCGACCGACCGCCGCCGCCGACCGGCCGCCCCGCCGTCGGCTGCCGCCGCTACCGGGGCTGTTCGCCGAACAGCTCCACCGCGGCCCGCACGTCGGCGAGGGCGGCCCTCAGGGCGCTGACCGACCCCGTCGCCCCGGCGACCAGCAGTAACGACCGGCGCAGCCGCCGTACTTCCGGGACCCCGGTGAGGATCATGGCGGCGAGCGCGGCCAGTTCGTCCTCCGCGATGCCCCGGTCGGCGAAGTCCGCCGGGTAGCAGGCCAGTTCGCGGCGGAGGCGGGCGACGGCGGCGCTCAGCTCCGTCACCCTCGGGTCCTCGCCGCTGTCGGCCACGCGCCTCTGCCCCATGCTGCGCAACAAAAGCTCTCCCGCCCCTCGCCCGCACTACGGTGTGCGCCCGCCCCTGTACTTAACGCCATCACGGGCGGGGAGCGCCACTCCTGCGACGAAATTCAGGAGGTGGCTTCCGGGGCGATCGCGCCGCGCCACACGGTCACGTCGAGCGTGACGTAGTGACTGGGGTCGGACTCGGGGGACTTGCCCTGGTACGTGACGAGGCCGACGTGTCCGCCGTTGGTCAGCACGCACAGCTGGGACCCCTTGGACAGGGAGTCGAGGTCGACCCGGTCGGCGTACCGGGTCTCGGTCCGGCAGGTCTCCAGGTCGCCCTTCTGGCCGGTGCGCAGCAGGATGAGCCGCCCGTCCTCGACGGAGATCTTCTCCAGGTTCCAGTCGTAGGCGACGTCCACGTTGGCGTCGTCGGCGAGCGGCTTGACGGGGTCGTCGGCCAGCGTCAGGTGGTACCCGTCCGTGAGGTCGATCCCCTGGTACGTGGCGGGTTCGGGGTTCGCGACCGGCTCCGGGGGCTGCTCGGAGGAGGGCGTGCCGGCCGAGGGGTCGCTCGCGCCGGGCTGGTTGTCCGCGCCGTCGGCGGTGGCCGGGGTCCGGGGCGTGGGGGCGGTGCCGGCCTGGTCCTGGCGCTGCGTCGCGCCGCGGTCCTTGGCGTCGTCGCCCGACATCAGCACGTACACCCCGCCGCCGGTGAGACCGGCGACGAGGAGCGCCGCGGTGAGGCCGAGGAGGAGGTTCCGCTTCGTCTTCCGGCGGGGCGGTTCGGGCGCGCCGGGGGCGGGGGTGGCGACCGGTGCGGTGACCGGGGCCGGTCCGGTGTACGGCGGCGGCGTGGCGTGGGCCTGCGGGTAGCCGTAACCGGGGGCCGGGGCGGGGCCGGGGACCGGGGTCGCCGCCGTGTGGGCGGGCGCCGGGCCGAAGCCGGGCGGCGGGGCCGACGGGGCCGCGTGGGCGGTCGGCGGGTGCGGCGCGGGCGCCTGCGCCTGGAAGGGCGGCGGCGGCGCGGGGGCGGCGGGGGCCGCCGGGGGCTGGGCGGGCGGCGGGGGCGTGGTGGCCGCCACGGGCGCGGGGGCGGCCGCGCGGGTGGTGATGTCGGCGGCGACGGCGCCGGGCAGCCACTCCTCCGGGCGGCGCAGGGCGGTCTGGTCGTTGGCGGCCTGGCACAGCGCCAGGATGTCGGTGACCGAGGGGCGCGCGGCCGGGTCCTTGGTGAGGCAGCGGGTGACCAACTCGCGCAGCCGGTCCGGGAGTCCGTCGAGCTGCGGCTCCTCGTGGACGATCCGGTACAGCACGCCGTGGGAGGTGCCCTCGCCGAAGGCGGGGCTGCCGATGGCCGCGTACGCGGCGACCTGGCCGAGCGCGAAGATGTCGGTCGCCGCGGTGACCGTGCGGCCGGCCGCCTGCTCGGGCGACATGAACGACGGGGTGCCGATGGTCACTCCGCTGCCGGTGAGCGAGGTGGCGTCGGCGGCGCGCGCGATGCCGAAGTCGATCACGCGCGGTCCGTCCGCGGCGAGCAGGACGTTCGCGGGCTTGAGGTCGCGGTGGACGATGCCGGCGCCGTGGATGACCTGGAGGGCCTCGGCGATGCCGGCGACCAGCAGCAGCACGGTGTCGACGGGCAGCCGGCCGTGCGCCTGGACGGCGTCGGCGAGGGAGGGCCCGGGGACGTACGCGGTGGCCAGCCAGGGCTGGCGGGCGTCGGTGTCGGAGTCGATGACGGGCGCGGTGTACAGGCCCTGGACGCGCTGGGCGGACTTCACCTCCTGGGCGAACCGGCGCCGGAACTCCGCGTCCTCGGCGAAGTCGGGGCGGATCACCTTGATGGCGACCGGCCGGCCGCCCGGTGTGTACGAGAGGTACACCTTCCCCATGCCGCCGGCGCCGAGCCGGGCGGCGAGCCGGTAACCGGCCACCGATCGCGGATCGTCGTCCTCGAGCGGCTGGAAGACCGTTCCCTGGCGTGCCGGACCACCACTCATCAACCCATGTCCCCCGTAACGGACTTCACACTGTCCCTGCTGATCACTGCGGATCACCGTCGGATCACTTCGATCCCGGAACCGCACCCTATCCAAGGCGGAGGCTCCTGTTCACCCGCGCGTGGGGCGGGGCGCATGCGGTATGCACTCCACATGGGACATACGACGACAGACGGACCGCGGATCGCCGGTCTCCTCCTCGCGGCGGGCGGCGGGCGGCGGCTCGGCGGCCGCCCGAAGGCGCTGCTGGAGCACCGCGGCCGCCCCCTGGTCGAGCACGCGGTGGCCGTGCTGCGGGCGGGCGGCTGCGAGGTGGTGCACGTGGTGCTGGGGGCGGCCGCCGGGGCGGTGCGCGAGCGGGCCTCGCTGCCGGGCTGCGTGCTGGTCGACAACCCGGACTGGGAGGAGGGGATGGGCTCGTCGCTGCGGGCCGGGCTGGCGTCCCTCGCCGCGGCGGGCGGCGCGGACCCGGACGCGGCCCTCGTGTCGCTGGTGGACCAGCCGGGGATCGGGGCCGACGCGGTGCGCCGGGTGGCGGCGGCGTACCGCGACCGGGGCGCGCTGGCGGCGGCCGCGTACGACGGGAGGCGCGGCCATCCGGTGCTGATCGGCGCGGACCGCTGGGCGGACGTGGGGGCGAGTGCGGAGGGGGACCGGGGGGCACGCGCCTATCTGAGGGAGCACGAGGCGTCGATCGTCCTCGTCGAGTGCGGGGACGTCGCGGAGGCGTACGACATCGACACCGCGGAGGACCTGGCGCACCTGGAGTGAACGCGGTGGCACTCAGCGCCATGTTCTGTCGACCCGGAGAATCTCGACATCAACAAACCATTGAACTTCCACCATGAGGAAACTAGTATCCACTGTTCAGAAGCACCCGATCGTCAGAAGGCGCCTGTGACCGTATCTCGGCTCCCACGGCACTCAGTGCCGCGCGCGTATGCCCGGCGGCCGCTGCACGGCGCCGTGCCACAGTCCCCGCTGAAGGAAGTGACAGCTCATGTCCGCACCAGCGCCGTCCCCGCTGGCCATCGTCGAAGCCGAGCCCCTGCCCCGGCAGGACGAGGTCCTCACCGATGCGGCCCTGGCCTTCGTGGCCGAGTTGCACCGGCGCTTCACGCCGCGGCGTGACGAACTCCTCGCCCGCCGCGCCGAGCGCCGCGC
Organism: Streptomyces noursei; assembly: GCF_001646665.1. Taxonomy (GTDB): domain Bacteria; phylum Actinomycetota; class Actinomycetes; order Streptomycetales; family Streptomycetaceae; genus Streptomyces; species Streptomyces lavendulocolor. The sequence continues at coordinate 7,395 of NZ_LWBU01000091.1, forward strand.
CGAGATCGCCCGCACCAGCACCCTCGACTTCCTCCCGGAGACCGCACAGCTCCGCGAGGACGACAGCTGGAAGGTCGCGCCGGCCCCGGCCGCGCTGAACGACCGCCGTGTCGAGATCACCGGCCCGACCGATCGCAAGATGACCATCAACGCCCTCAACTCGGGCGCCAAGGTCTGGCTCGCGGACTTCGAAGACGCGTCCGCCCCCACCTGGGAGAACGTCGTCCTCGGCCAGCTCAACCTGATCGACGCCTACGAGCGGAAGATCGACTTCACCGACCCGCGCACGGGCAAGTCGTACGCGCTCAGGCCCGCCTCCGAACTGGCGACGGTCGTCATGCGCCCCCGCGGCTGGCACCTGGAGGAGCGCCACCTGCGCTTCGCAGGACAAGCCGTCCCCGGTGCGCTGGTCGACTTCGGCCTGTACTTCTTCCACAACGCCCAGCGGCTGATCGACCTGGGCAAGGGGCCGTACTTCTACCTCCCCAAGACGGAGTCCCACCTGGAGGCCCGCCTCTGGAACGACATCTTCGTCTTCGCGCAGGACTACGTCGGCATCCCGCAGGGCACCGTCCGCGCGACCGTCCTGATCGAGACGATCACGGCGGCGTACGAGATGGAGGAGATCCTCTACGAGCTGCGCGACCACGCGGCCGGCCTCAACGCGGGCCGCTGGGACTACCTCTTCTCGATCGTCAAGAACTTCCGCGACGGCGGGCAGAAGTTCGTCCTCCCGGACCGCAACGCGGTCACGATGACGGCCCCGTTCATGCGCGCGTACACCGAACTGCTGGTCCGCACCTGCCACAAGCGGGGCGCGCACGCGATCGGCGGCATGGCGGCCTTCATCCCGTCCCGCAAGGACGCCGAGGTCAACAAGGTCGCCTTCGAGAAGGTCAAGGCGGACAAGGACCGCGAGGCGAACGACGGCTTCGACGGCTCCTGGGTCGCCCACCCCGACCTCGTCCCGATCGCGATGGCCTCCTTCGACGCGGTCCTCGGCGACAGGCCCAACCAGAAGGACCGCCTCCGCGAGGACGTCTCCGTGGCCCCGGGCGACCTCATCGCCATCGACTCGCTCGACGCGAAGCCGACGTACGACGGCCTGCGCAACGCCGTCCAGGTCGGCATTCGCTACATCGAGGCGTGGCTGCGCGGGCTCGGCGCGGTGGCGATCTTCAACCTCATGGAGGACGCCGCCACGGCTGAGATCTCGCGCTCACAGATCTGGCAGTGGATCAATGCGGGTGTCGTCTTCGAGAACGGCGAGCGGGCCACCCCGGAGCTGGCCCGTGAGGTCGCGGCCCGCGAACTGGCCGCGATCCGCGCGGAGATCGGCGAGGAGGCCTTCACGGCGGGCCGGTGGCAGCAGGCGCACGACCTGCTGCTGAAGGTGTCGCTGGACGAGGACTACGCGGACTTCCTCACCCTCCCCGCGTACGAGCAGCTCGTCGGCTGACGCCGGCCCCTGGCCGCCGCGAGGACCGCTCCGCCCCCTGACGACGCACGACGTCAGGGGGCGGAGTCCTGTCCGCCGGAGCCCTGTCCGCCGGCGTCCTGTCCGCCGGAGCCCCGTCCGCCGGAGCCCCGTCCGTTCCCGCCGCGCGCCGCCCGGCGCCTGTCGGCGTACGCGACCACGTGTCCCGCCAGCGCCACCAGCAGGGCGGCCAGCAGGGCGGGGGCCCACGGCTCGCGCACGCGCAGCCCGGGTGTGAAGGACGCGACGAACAGCACCGCCAGGAACGTCGTCGCGCCGGACAGCACCTCCTCCCCCGCGGCCCGGACACGGCCGGGAGCGGTCAGCAGGCGCAGGGCGGCGCGCAGCGGGTGGACGAACAGCGCGGCGAGCAGCCCGCACGGCAGGCAGAGCAGCGCGCCCCACACCAGGGCGGTTCCGCTGTCCACCTCGACCAGCGGGCGGGCGAGCACGGCGACCGCCAGGACCCCCAGCAGCACGGCCAGCAGCACCAGGGCCACCACCCCGACCCCCAGCCCCACCAGCCCCGCGGCACTCAAAGCCTTCTGACGGGGCGACAGGGCGGCCCAGCCGGAGGTGTCGTCCTCGGGGCGCTTCTCCGGTTCCACCACGGCTCCTTTCCGTCACGGGTGGCCACAGGGGCGGCACCCCGTGACGGGATGCCGCCCGGCGGCGGAGGTCAGAGGGCGACGAGCATGATGGCCCGCGCGATGTCATGGGCCACGTCCGTGGGGATACCGGCCCTCACCATCGCCACCGTGAGCGCGGTCTCGCTCCATCCCTCGACGTCCTCGATGGCATCGGCGATCTTGTTGCCGTTGCGGGAGATGAAAGCGCCGCTCTTCTTGCTCACCTTGCCGATGATTTTCCCGGCCCATACGCCTCCGTGACGCAGCCCGGCGACGACGAGCTTGCGGACGATGGTGCCCATTCCCAGGGCGCGCTTGGTGCGCTGATGGGCGTCGGGATTCTCCAACCGCTCCGCGTAGCGCTCGAATTCGGCGACGAGGGCCGGATCGGCGCCGTCCTTCCTCATCCGGGCGACGAGGTCGCGCACGTCCGCGGCGGTCGGCCGCAGCGACTCCTCCACCACCTCGCCCGCGGCCTGCTGCCGCTGCACCTCGGCCGCCTGGGCCAGAGGCGCGGTGGCACCGAAGGCGACGGCGGCGAGCGCGGCGGCGGCCGCCACGCGGATGCACTTCTTCTTCACGTTCCGATTCCCCTTGTTCAGGGGGGAGGAAAGCGCACGAGTGCGCCCGCGGACCGTGCGGTGCGTCGGCCCCGGAATTCCTCTTCCCCCGGCTGTTCCTCATCCGTCCGGCTGGTCACTTCCGGTCGGGCGGAATCGACGGTAACCCAGCCGTCGTTCATGATCCAAAGCCGGGGCCGGTGAATTGGATCACTTATAGGTGGCACCTACAGCTACCCGATGGGCGGCGCATTCCGCCACCCCGGGCGCGGACCGCGGCTCAGGGCATGACCACCGTCCGCTGCGCCGAGAAGTCGCCCCACGTGCCGTCCGGGAGTTTGGCGCGGAGCTTGACGGTGTAGCGGGTGCCGGGATTGTCGGTGACGGTGAAGGTGTACGTCGCCCGCCCGGGGGGCGGCTGGGTGCCCCAGACGATGGTCGTCGCGAAGGCGCCGTCGAGGTACAGCTGGTGCTCCTTCACCGGAGCGCCGGTGTCCGGCGGTGTCCACGACAGGACGACGGCGCCCTTGCGGGCCGTCGCCGTCAGAGCGGTGGGGGCCGTGCTGGGACCGGAGCCGGGGGCGGAGGCGGTGGTGAGGTCGACCGGGGGGCTGTCGGGTGAGGAGTTGTCCGCGGCGTCGCGGGCGCGGACGGTGAAGGTGTACACGGTGCCCGGGCGCAGTTGGGTGAGACGGGCGGTGGTGGCGGTGCCCGGGACGCTGTGGACGCGGGAGTCGGCCTGGTAGACGTCGTACGCGGTGACGCCGACGGCGTCGGTGGCGCGCGCCCAGGTGAGGGTGACCGCCCGCGTGCCCTCGACCGTGCCGCGGAGGGCGGCCGGGCGGGTGGGGGGCGTGTCGTCGTCCGGCGTGGCCGGCGGCGTGGTCACCGGTACGGCGGGGCTGGGAGCGGAGAGGTTCCCTGCGGCGTCCCGGGCGCGGACGGTGAAGGCGTACGCGGTCGAGGGCGTCAGCCGCTCGATGTCGACCATGGTCCTGGCGGCGGGAAGCGCGGCGACCTTCCGGCCCCCGTGGTGCACCTCGTAGCCGGTGACCGCCCTGTTGTCCGACGAGCGTTCCCACATGACGTGCACGGAGGTGGCGCTGCCGGCCTGGGCGGTCACCCCGGTGGGCGTGGAGGGCGGCTCGGTGTCCTCGTCATCCCCGGCGCAGGCGGTGAGCACGAGGGCGAGGCCGAGAGCCGGCACGATCAGCTTGGGGAAACGTCGCACGCTTGGGCCTCCGCGCCTGACGGGTATTGGTCCAGACCTGTATCGCACACTCGCGGAGCGGCTTCAAGAGGCCGGTACCTAGCCGGAGTTCGCCGCGCGACCGGGCGGCCGGGGGCAACAATTCGCTTGCGGTGGCGACGGGCCGGCGTGGCACGCTTGCGCGGTGATCGCCGAGTTGGCCCCGCGCTTTCTGACCTGGGACGAGGTGGACCCCGCCCGTCATCCCTTCGACAGCGCGTCGGTGACGCGGGTGGTGCGCTCGCTCGGGCCGGCCCGGCGTGTCCCCCGCCGCCCCGACCTTCCGCCTTACGACTCGACGCTGATCGCGTGGAGCTACGACGAAGGCGGTCTCTGGGCCGACGCCATGTCGCACGCGCTCGCCCACCACTACGGCCGCTGGGTGGTGGGCTGGCGCTGGGCGCACGACGAAGGGGACTTCGACGGCGGCCCCGTCGGGAACTGGTGCTGTCCGAGGGACTCGATCACCACCCCGGAGGAGACGCTCGACCGTGTCGTCGCGTCGCTCTGCGAATGGCGCGCCTGGCTGGAGAGCCTGGCCGGGTGGTTCGAGGCGTACCCGCTGGAGCTGACCGCCGTCGAGGACCAGCGGATCCTGTGGGAGTGCGCCGCCCGCAACCTGATCCTGCACGTGACCGACCGCACCGGCTGCGGCAGCGGCTGGCACGGGCACTGCCGTCAGGTCCTCACCTGGTTCCTCAGCCGCTGGGGGGTCGCCCCCGACGTCGCGGAGAAGCTGATCGACGAGGCGATCGGCGGGCGTTTCCGGAGCTGGACCGGCCCGGACACGGTGCTCGTCGACGACGTCGCCGAGCGACTCGCGCACGCGCTGCGGCCGGACGACGCCGCGCGGCCCGCCGGACCCGTGCCGGACCACCTGCACCGGTGGCTCGCGCTGCGCGAGACCGTGCCGTGGGAGGAGGGACCGGACGAGGGCGGGGACGGACCGGTGAACCCCGTGCGTGACGGCGCCGCCGAGGACATACGCGCCTTCGACGGCGCCCTCGGCACCGCCCGCGCGGAGGGCATGCTCGCCGCCCTGGAACGGGTACGGGCCGACGCGGCACGGGGCGCCCCGCTCGACTTCGCGCTGCTCCGCGGCTGGCAGCGGCACGTCCTCAACGCCCCGCAGCCGCCGCCGTTCCGCGACCGGCCCGCCTTCGCCAAGGCCGGCCGGGAACGCTACGGCATCGCCCCCGACACCCGCGACCGCCTCGACGCCTGCCTCGCCGAGAGCGCGCCGGGCGGTCCGCGGCCCCTCCCCCTGACCGCCCGCGCCGCACGCGCCTACCTCGACGTGTGCTTCTTCCACCCCTTCGACGACGGCAACGCCCGCTCCGCCTTCCTCACCCTCGTCTTCGTCCTCGCCCGCGAGGGCGTCACCCTCGACGCCGTCGGGCTGCTGCGCCGCGTCACCTTCCAGGCCGACGCTCCCCGGGACGGGCTGGTCCTCGCCCGGCACATCGGCCTGCACCTCTCGGAGACCCGCCGCAGGGCCGCCTCACCCGGGTCCTAGGTCGTGTCCGCAAAGTCTCGCCTGGCCCGCGGCGCCCTGCACGCGCTCCCCCAGAGGCCGCCGCACCAGGGGCGGCCCCCAGCGAGCGCCCCACGGCATCAGCGCCGGCGCCCGCCACCGCCGGGGCCCTTCGCGGTCGACCGCGCGGTACGCGCCGCCAGGGTCGCCGTCCTGGGGTCCGGGTGGTGCTCGGCGAGGGCCTCCAGGACGGCGAGGGCGGTGGCCGGGTGGGCCCGGAGGATGTCCTCGACCAGGGCGGGGGTACCGCCGGGCCAGGTCGACGCGGCGGCGTCGAAGGCGTCGGGCAGCAGCCAGGGAAAGGTGCTCGGGTCCACTTCCCCGGGCTCACGCCCGTAGGCGGCCTCCACGTACCGGCGCAAGTCCTGGTGCCGGCGGTCCTCGAGCGTTTCCAGGACCAGCACCGCGCGGGAGCTCAGCGGGACACGGTCGGCGTCCTGGCCGGTCGCCTCCCCCCGGCCGTCCAGGAGCCGGTGGGCGTGGGCGCCGGTGAGCGGCTGCGTGAGAGCGGCCCGGAGGGCCTCGGCGGGGATGCCCGCCAGGTCGAAGCGCCCGAGGAGGGTGGCGGTGTTGACGGCCTGGAAGTCCGCGCTCACGGCCGCCTCGACGGCGCCGAGCAGCTCACTCCACGCGGTGACGCCGCGTCCGGCCGTCCACCTCGTGAGCGTGTCGACGGCCGTCTGCGTGGGCCAGATCCGGACGGCGGTGACGACTTGGGCGGCCTCCCATTCGGAGACCTCCTCGTCGTCGGGCGTGGCGACATGACCGGCGGCCAGGACGTGGCGCAGAACGGCACAGCCGAGCGGGGTCGGTCCGTAGGCGTCACCGGCGCGGAAGACGCAGCCCGTCGCGGCCAGCCGGTCGACGACGTCCGCCAGCGCCCGGGCCCGGGGCTCGAGTTCCGACCGGTCCTCCTCGCCGAGGGAGGGCACGCCGAGGAGGGCGGGCAGCCGGTCCGGGGGCGGCATCTCGTACGGGCGGTACGCCCCGCCCTCCGGCACCGGAACGGGGGCGTCCTCCAGCTCCGGGTCGACCGGCAGGTCGCCGTGCTCGGCCGCCTTGCGTACGACGGAGTCGGCGGTGCCTCCCCGCTCGTACAGCGCGTAGAGGAGGTGAGCGGCGTCCTGGGCGTACTCGGAGTCGGAGGTGGCGCCGATGTCGTCGACGACCGCGGCCAGGATGTCCGCGGCGAGCTCGGTCACCTCCTCGGGGGTGCCGTCGGCCCAGACGGTGGCGGCCGGGCCGGTGAAGCAGCGTTCGGCGAGCTCGCGCGGGGCGTCGGCGGAGCCCGCCGCGAGGGCGGCGGGAAGCGGGGCGGCGTGGAGCAGCGCCTTGATCTCGCCGGGGGCCGGCAGGGCGGGTGGCGGCGGGAGGGGCAGGGCGGAGTCGCCGTAGTAGTCGAGGTGTTCGCCGAGCAGCCGGTCCACGAGGGCGAAGTGGGGGATGGACTCGGGGCTGGGCGCCAGGGCGGCGTGGGGGCCTCCCGGTTCGGCGAGCGCGTCACCGAGGCCGGCGGCCGTCCAGCGGTCGCTGAGCGCGGCGGCGGTGCGCTCCAGCTCGGCGGGGAGCGCCTCGTCCGGCCGGTCGGCGTCCAGGGGCGGCCCGGCCAGCAGCGGGCCCGCCGGGGACGGTGCCTCGACGTCACGGGCGAACGCCTCCAGCAGCAGCTCCCCGAACCGGACGCGAACGGCGAAGGTATGGGCGGCGACGTCGGAGCGGTGCAGAGGCGCGGGGAGCCCGGGGCGCTCGGCGCGCGGGGTGCTCTCGTGGGCGGCGAGCCAGGCCCGTACGGCGTCGGGGTCGTCGGCGTCGACGCCGTCGGCGCGCAGCAGGGAGGCGTACCAGCGCGGCCAGGTCAGGTTCCACGGGTCGGCCATGGCGCGGCGGAACTCCGGCACGGCCTCGTCGATCGCGGCGAGCAGCCGGGCGTGCCGCTTGGCGTTGAGGCGCCCGGCCGCCCGGACGTGGTCGGCGAGCGCGGTGAGGACCGCCGGCACCGCGTCGACCTCGGCCGGGGTGCCCCACAGCAGGACGGGCAGGTCCTCGTGGAGCAGCGGGCCGAGGAGTCGCGCCGTCGGCTCGGGCACACCGGTCCTGCGGTCGGCGCCGCGCAGGGCGAGCAGCGTCAGGACGGCGTCGGCGGTACGCGCGGGGAGGGGGGCTTCGCCGCGGGCCTCGCGTTCCTTGTCCGCCCAGCCCAGGAAGTCGTCGAGTCCGGTGTTCGGAGCAGGTGTACGGATCACGGTCACTCGGGGAGCGTATGGGCCGCGCACGGGTCGGCGCCGCTCGCGCACGGGTGGATAGCCCAATCAGGCGACGCCGGTTCGGGCGCGGTTGTCAGTGGGGTGCGCGCGGCGGGTGCGGTGAGGGGGGACGATGAGTTTCCGGGCCGGTGGCGGTCCGCCCTCGCATGGACGCACACATGGAGACGGTCATGTTCGATCTCGGACCCGCGACCCGCAGGGTGGCCCAGCTGGTGGACGGTGTCACCGACGACCGGCTCGACGGCCCGACGCCCTGCCCCGACTACACGGTCCGCGACCTGCTGGCCCACCTGGAGGGGCTCGCGGTCGCCTTCCGGGACGCCGGGCGGAAGGACTTCGGGCCGACCACGGACACGGACCCGCAGGCCGCCGGCCCGCAGCCGCTCGTCGACGACTGGCGCACCGCGCTCCCCCGCCGGCTCGACGAGCTCGCCGCCGCCTGGCGGGCCCCGGAGGCGTGGGAGGGCACCACCCGGGCGGGCGGTGTCACGCTCCCGGGCGAGGTGGCGGGGCTGGTCGCGCTGAACGAGGTGCTGATCCACGGGTGGGACCTGGCGCGGGCGACCGGTCAGGAGTACGCGCCGGACGAGGCGTCGCTGGAAGCCTCGTACGCACTGCTGGCCCCCACCGCCGACGACCCTGACCAGCGGGGGCCGTTCGGCCCACCGGTGCCGGTCCCGGAGGACGCGCCCCTGCTCGACCGGGTGATCGGCATCAGCGGTCGCCGCCCCGGCCGGCGCCCGGACGGCGGGCCGGGGGCCGGTGGGAAATCCGGGTGACCGGCGGGAGGTGGTGTGCGATGCTCCCGGGCCATGGCCCGCAGACTCCGCCCCAGCGTGTACATCTCCGTCGACATCGAGGCCGACGGCCCCATCCCGGGGCCGTACTCGATGCTCAGCGTCGGCGCCGCCGTGGCCGGACGCCAGGACGCCGACGCGTACGAGCCGGCCGACCCGGAGGCGGACACCTTCTACCGCGAACTGCGGCCGATCGGTGACGCGTTCGACCCCGAGGCGCTCGCGGTCAGTGGACTGGACCGGGAAGTGCTGCTCAGGGACGGCGCGGACCCGGTGGTCGCCCTGGCCGAGTTCAGCACCTGGGTGAGGGAGGTGAGCAGGGGCGCGCAGCCGGTGATGTGCGGATATCCGGCCGCGTACGACTGGACGTTCCTGTACTGGTACCTGATGCGGTACACGGGCGCGAGCCCGTTCGGACACTCGGGGTGCATGGACATGAAGACCCTGTACGCGACCAAGGCGCGGCTGCCGCTGCGGGCGGTCGCCAAGGGCACGATGCCCCGCGAGCTGCTCTCCCGGCGGCGTCACACGCACCACGCCCTGGACGACGCGATCGAACAGGCGGAGCTGTTCAGCAATCTGATGGCCTGGCAGGGGGCCTGAACACGGCACGGCGGGCACGCACGGCACCGGTGGATGCCGTCCGCGCCCGGTCGCCCCGGTGCCTCAGTGCACCGGGGCCGTCTTGCCGGCGCGGGTCTCGGAGATCTCCTCGCCCGGTTCCATCGGGGCGGTGACCTCGTCGGCGTCGCGGCCGCCGTTGCCCAGGTGGTTGAAGACCAGGTTCAGCAGGACGGCGGCGACGCAGCCGGTGGAGATGCCGGAGTCCAGGATGATCTTCGCGGTCTCGGGGAACGCGTGGTAGAACTCGGGCGCCGTGATCGGGATGATGCCCACCGCCAGCGAGACGGCCACGATCAGGACGTTGTTGTCCTTCTCCAGACCGGCCTTGACCAGGGTCTGGATACCGCTGGCCGCGACCGAGCCGAAGAGGACGACGCCCGCGCCGCCGAGCACCGGGCGCGGCACGACCGAGATCAGGGAGGCCGCGACCGGGGAGAGGCCCATCAGGACCAGGAATCCCCCGCCCGCCGCGACGACGAACCGGCTGCGGATCCTCGTCATGGCGACGAGGCCGATGTTCTGGGCGAAGGCGCTGCACATGAAGCCGTTGAACAGCGGGCTGATCGCCGAGCCGAGGGTGTCGGCGCGCAGGCCCGCCGCGATGGTCCGCTCGTCGGCCGGCCGCTCGACGATCTCCCCGAGGGCGAGCATGTCGGCGGTCGACTCCGTCATCGACACGAGCATCACCACGCACATGGAGATGATCGCGGCGAGGGCGAACTGCGGTGCGCCGAAGTGGAACGGGGCCGGGAAGCCGACGATGTCCGCCTCGGTGACGGGGCTGAAGTCGGTGACGCCGAAGGGTATGGCGATCAGCGTGCCGAGCAGGAGGCCGATGAGGACCGCGATCTGCTTGACGAAGCCGCGGGTGAACCGCCGCAGCACCAGGACCAGCACGAGCGTGATCGCGGCCAGGGTGAGGTAGGTCGTCGAGCCGTAGTCGTCGGCCGCCGGATTCGGCCCCTGTGCCCAGCCGAAGGCGACGGGCAGCAGGGAGACGCCTATCAGGGTGATGACGGTGCCGGTGACGACCGGCGGGAAGAAGCGGACCAGCTTGCTGAAGTAGGGGGCCGCGATGAAGCCCAGCAGCCCGGCGACGATGATCGCGCCGAAGATGACCGGCAGGGCGTCGGCCTTGTCGTCGGTGGTGTCGACGATGGCGAGCATCGGGGCGACACCGGCGAAGGTGACGCCGTTGACGAACGGCAGTCTGGCGCCGATCTTCCAGATGCCGAGGGTCTGGAGGAAGGTGGCGAGGCCCGCGGTGAAGAGGCTGGCGCCGGTGAGGAAGGTGAGTTCGGTGCCCGAGAGCCCTACGGCGGCTCCGACGATCAGGGGCGGGGCCACCACGCCCGCGTACATGGCGGCCACGTGCTGGAGGCCGCTGGTGAACATCTTCAGGGGCGGGAGCGTCTCGTCGACCGGGTGTTTCCGGTCCGCCGGGGCGGCTCCCGCGTCGGTGGCGTCTGCGTCGTTGCGAAACCTGGGCTTGGCGGCCACGTGGGTTCCTCCGGTCGGTTACACGTGCTCGGGGACGTGGGTTTCAGGGAGGTGGTGCAGGTGTTGCGCCCGGGGGGTGTGCCGTCAGGTTGCCGACACCCTTCACCTTCCCGGGGGGTGCGTACCTCCTTGCGGTACGGCACCCCCCGGTCCGGCTGCCGCGGACCCCGCTCGGGTCCGCGGCGACCGGTCGAGGGCCGTCCCCCTCGACCGGACTCCGTGGATCGCCCACCCGCGTCGGACGCGGGCCGGCGATGCGCGCCGCAGGGTCAGCCCTGGGCGGCGATACGGGCGAGGCGCTGGGCCTCGTCCCGGGTGGAGCGCGCGATGGCGTCCTCGTCGACCGTCAGCAGACGGTTGTCCGCGACGATCTGCTTGCCGTTGACGAACGAGGCGGTGACCGGGGCCGCCGCACCGAAGACGAGGGCGGTCACCGGGTCGGCGATGGAGGCGTGGGCGAGCGTGTCCAGCTTCCACAGCACCAGGTCGGCGAGCTTGCCGGCCTCCAGGGAGCCGATCTGGGAGGCCCGCCCGAGGACCTGGGCGCCGCCGTACGTGCCGAGGCGCAGGGCCTGGCGGGCGTTGAGCGCGGCTTCCCGGTGCACCGGGTTGAGGCGGTTGATCAGCAGGGCGTTGCGCAGCTCGGTGTGGAGCTCACCGGACTCGTTGGAGGCGGTGCCGTCGACGCCGAGGCCCACCGGGACGCCGGCCTTGAGCATGTCGGGTACGCGGGCGATGCCGGCGGCGAGCCGGGCGTTGGACGAGGGGCAGTGGGCGACACCGGTCCTCGTCCGGGCGAAGGCCTCGATGTCGGAGTCGTTCATGTGGACGCAGTGCGCCATCCACACGTCCTCGCCGAGCCAGCCGGTGGACTCGAAGTAGTCGGTGGGACCCATGCCGAACAGTTCCTTGCAGAACTGCTCCTCCTCCACGGTCTCCGACCCGTGGGTGTGCAGGCGCACGCCGAGGCGGCGGGCCAGCTCGGCACCCTGCTTGAGCAGTTCGGTGGAGACGGAGAACGGCGAGCAGGGCGCGACGGCGACCTGGGTCATGGCGTCGAAGGAGGCGTCGTGGTGCTTCCTGACGGTCTCCTCAGTAGCGGCGAGGGCGCCTTCGAGGGTCTCGACGGCGAAGTCCGGCGGCAGGCCGCCGTCCTTCTCGCTGCGGTCCATGGAGCCGCGGGCGAGGGTGAAGCGGACACCCATCTCGGAGGCGGCCTTGATGATCGCGCCGGACAGGTCGCCGGAGTCCTTGGGGTAGACGTAGTGGTGGTCCATGGCGGTGGTGACGCCGCCGCGGGCCATCATGCCCAGGGACCCCTGGGCCGCCGCGTACCCCATCTGCTCGTCGATGCGCGCCCACGTCGGGTAGAGCGCGACGAGCCAGTTGAAGAGGTTGTGGTCGGTGGCCAGTCCGCGGGTGATCCACTGGTAGAAGTGGTGGTGCGTGTTGATCAGGCCGGGGGTGACGAGGTGGCCGGTGGCGTCGATGCGGCGTACGACGTTCTCCAGGCCCTCGGGGGCCTTGCCCGCTCCGACGGACTCGATCCTGTTGTCCGCGATGACGAGGTGACCCGAGGCGTACTCGGTGTCGTTGGCGTCGACGGTCGCGATCGCACAGTTCTCGATCACGATGCGCTGGTTAGCGGTCCGGGCTGCCGAAGGTGCCATGGTGCTTCCTTCTTCTTTCGATGGCAGTGGCTGGGGGTCCCCCTGGACGAAGACCTTGGGGGAGAGGGCACGGCAGGACCCTAGGAGGATTTGAGTGCCGGGGCCATGTGGCGGCTCCGGGTGCCGAGGTGGTGGAAGAACAGGTTCAGGCCCGGGGCGCCGGTCTCGGCGCGGGCGGGCATCGGCGCGATGCCGGCGGAGGAGGCGGTGTCGACGGACGGCAGCCGGTTCCCGGCGAAGTTCGTGACGCCGAGGGTCTGGAGGACGGTGGCGAGACCGGCGATGAGCAGGCTCGCCGCGATCAGCCGGGTCTTCCCGGCGGCGTCCGGGCCGACGGCCTGGCCGATGATGAGCGGAGGGGTGACCACGCCCGCGTACAGGGCGGCGATGTGCTGGGGCGCGGCGGGGACGAGCCGCGGGAAGGGGAGCTTTTCGTCCACCGGGTGACCGGTGGTCTTCTCCGGTGGGGGAACACGGGCCTTCTGCTGCCGGCCCCGATGCAGGCTGTGCCATTGCTGGTCCCTCCGGTCCGGTGCCGCCCCGCCCTTCGTCAGGGCGGGCGGGGCGGTCAACGGTCGGGCGGTCAGAGGTTGGTCATGTCGACCGGGATCCGCGGCTCCACACCGTCCCGGAGGATGGTGGCCTCGATGAGGCCGTAGGGGCGGTCGGCCGCGAAGTAGACCTCGTTGTCGTTCTTCAGCCCGAACGGCTCGAGGTCGACCAGGAAGTGGTGCTTGTTCGGCAGGGAGAAGCGCACCTCGTCGATCTCCGACCGGTTGTTGATGATGCGCGAGCCCATCTGGTACAGCGTCTGCTGGAGCGACAGCGAGTACGTCTCGGCGAAGGCCTGGAGCATGTGCTTCCTGACCTGCTCGTAGGACTTCTCCCAGTTGGGCATCCGCTGCTCGTCGTCGGTCCAGTTGAACCGCCAGCGGCCGGAGACCTGGGTGGCGAGGATGCGGTCGTACGCCTCCTGGAGGGTCGTGTACTTGTCCTTCACGTACCCCCAGAACTCCGAGTTGGTGGAGTTCATGACGACCAGGTCCTTCAGGCCGGATATGACCTGCCAGTTGTCGCCGTCGTAGGTGATCTCGGTGACGCGGGTCTCCTGGCCCTTGCGGACGAAGGAGTGCTTGACCTCGTCGGCGCCGATGAACTTGGAGTTGGCGTCGGAGGTCTCGATGCGCTCCCAGGCGTACTCCTCGATGCGGATGCGCGCCTGGTGGATCGGCTCCTGCGACGTCACGAAGTGACGGGCGAGGTGGATGCCGAACTGCTCGGCGGACTCGATGCCGTGCTCCTTGGCGAACGCGTACACCGTGTTCTTGGTGGTGTCGGTCGGCAGGACGTTGGCGTTCGAGCCGGAGTAGTGGACGTCGTCCATGTCGCCGGAGAGGGCGACCGAGACGTTCAGGTCCTTGATGTGGTGGGTGTCGCCGTCCCGCGTGATCCTGACGACGCGGTTCTCTGCTTTGCCGTACTGGTTCTGGCCGAGAATCGTGGGCATGTGTCTGCTAGCTCCCTCGGTAAACGGAGTAGCCGAACGGGTTGAGCAGCAGCGGTACGTGGTAGTGCTCGCCCGGTACGACGGCGAACGTGATCGCCACCTCCGGGAAGAACGCGCCGCTGTCCCTTACGCGGGGGGCGTCCTGCTGCGCCTCGGCTTGCTTCACTGTCTTGTTCGAACGCGTGAAGTACGCCTCGGTCTCGAAGTCGAGGCGTACGTGGGTGGTGCCTTCCGGCAGGGCCGGCAGGTCCTTGCAGCGCCCGTCCGCGTCGGTCGCCGAAGCCCCGAGCGCCACCCACGAGGCGCCGGGCCCGCTGCGGGCCGACAGGGCGATGGCGACGCCCTCGGCGGGGCGGCCGATGCTGGTGTCCAGGATGTGCGTGGACACCGACGCGGTGGTCGCGGTGCTCATGCGGCGCTCTCTTCCTCTGCGAGACGGGTCAGCCGGATACGGTTGATCTTGCCCAGTTCGGTGCGGACGATCTCCCGCTCCTCCTCGGGCGAGTTCCCGATCCGGGTCCGGACCGCGTCGCGCATCTGCTCGCCGGTCCTACCGGTGGCGCAGATCAGGAAGACGTGTCCGAACTTCTCCTGGTAGGCCAGGTTCAGTTCGAGCATCTCGGCCTTGAGGTCCTCGGAGGCGCCGGCCATCCCGCTCTGTTCGCGGGAGGAGGTCGGGTCTCCGGGCTTGGGGCGGCCGATCGGCGGGTGCCCCGCCATCGCCTCGGCGAGGTCCTCCGCGGTCAGCTCGGCCGTGGCGGCGTCGCCGGCGAGAAGGAGGGCCTCGACGGTGGCGTACGGGCGCTGGGCGAGCAGCTTGCTCCCCCATGCCGAGCTGGCACACACCTCGTGCAGCGCGGCGAGCGCGTCGCCTTCGGCGGAGGTGTTCAACCGGGTGAGGCCCGCGGGTGGTTCGGGGGTGTCCCCCGAAAGGCGCTGTGTACTCGAAGTCACGGGAGCCTCCGTGGCTGTTTTCCTGTGCTTGGACGGGCTGCGGATAGCTAACGCCCTGGCGCAACGCCCCGTCAACACTTTGTTGAAACTTCGGTGACACAAAAGCCGCCGTCCCGGCATACGGACGGCGGCCGACTGCGCGCTGTGCTCAGCTACTCACTCTTCGCCGCATTCTCCCTGTTCAGGTAGTTGTAGACGGTGAAGCGGCTGACGCCCAGAGCGCCCGCGACCGTCTCCACCCCGTGGCGGACGGAGAACGCGCCCCGTGCCTCCAGGGTACGGACGACCGCCTGCTTGGTCTTGCGGTCCAGCTCCGACAGCGGCTTGCCGTGCCGGCGCTCCATCGCCGCGAGGATGTGGTCCAGCGAGTCGGCGAGCTGCGGCAGCCTGACGGCGAGCACGTCCTCGCCCTCCCAGGCCAGGACGACGTCGTCGTCCCCGGCCTGGTCCGGCGCCAGCATCCTGCCGCCCATCGCGTCCACCAGCGGCTTCACCGCGGCGACCAGGGGGTGGTCTCCCGGCTCGGTCACTTGTCGCCCTCCCCGGCCTCGCCGATCACGTTGACCTGCAGCGACACCCGGGTGGCACCCGCGCCCAGGGACCGGCGGAGGAGGGCGTCGACCGCGGTGAGCACCGCGTCCGCGCCGCCTTCGGCGGTGTTGCCGAACGGCCCCACGTCCACGGCGTCCAGATCGGCCGCCTGGATGACCTCGCGGGCCACGACCGCGTGCGCGGGTGCCTCGTCGAGGTCGAAGGGCTCTGTTGTGAACTCCACTCTCAGTCGCTGCATGCCCCCACGTTAAGCAATGCCGCCCGCGCCCCGCGACGGGCGGCGGGTGGAGCGGACGGGGGGGGACGCCTTCCGGGGCGGGGCTCCGCGCGGGCGGTCCCTGCCCGCGCCTGTCGCGGGCCGGCCGCGGGGCGGGCGCGGGGCGGACGGGAGCCGGGCGCGGGACAGGAGCGGGCCGGGTGCGCGGGCACGGGGCGGACGGGTGAACGCGCAGGTCACGGCGGTGACGACGGGCGGCGACTGTAGCGCCGTACAAGCGCCCGGGGCACCTTTCGGGGCATCGCCCGGAAGGCGCCTTTTTTGAGCGGCGCTCTTGACAGCCCTCCTCCCCGACAGGCAATCTTCCGTTAAGCAGAAACGAACTTCCGCAATACGGAAGGAGCGCCGAACCCCTCATGGGATACACGGACCAGCGCTTCAATGTGAACCTGTCGATCCTCTTCACCGAACTCCCGCTCCTGGAGCGCCCCGCGGCCGCCGCCGCGGCCGGCTTCACCGCGGTCGAGCTGTGGTGGCCCTGGATCGAGACGCCGACGCCCGACCAGAGCGAGCTCGACGCCCTGAAGAAGGCTCTGGACGACGCCGGCACCCAGCTGGTCGGCCTGAACTTCTACGCCGGACAGCTGCCCGGTCCGGACCGCGGCGCCCTGTCCGTCCCCGGTGAGGAGTCGGACCGCTTCCGCACCAACATCGACGTGGCCGCGGACTTCGCCGCCTCCGTCGGCTGCAAGGCGCTCAACGCCCTGTACGGCAACCGCGTCGACGGCGTCGACCCGGCCGCACAGGACGAGCTGGCGCTGGAGAACCTGGTCCTCGCCGCCCGCGCGGCCGACCGGATCGGCGCGATCCTCCTGATCGAGGCACTGAACAAGCCGGAGTCGCCGCGCTACCCGCTGGTGAGCGCCCCGGCCGCGATCGAGGTCGTCGACCGGGTCAACGCGGCCACGGGACTCGGCAACGCCAAGTTCCTGCTGGACCTCTACCACCTGTCGATGAACGGCGAGGACCTGCCCGAGGTCATCGAGAAGTACACCGCCAGGACCGGCCACGTCCAGATCGCCGACAACCCGGGCCGCGGCGCGCCGGGCACCGGCGACCTCGACCTCGCCGGGCTCCTCGACCGCCTGAAGAAGGCCGGTTACGAGGGCTGGGTCGGCCTGGAGTACAAGGCCGGCGACCGCCCGAGCGCGGAGAGCTTCGAGTGGCTTCCGCGGCCGCAGCGCGCGGCCAACTGACTTCACGTACAACAGCTTTGAGAGAGGTACCCTCATGAGCACGCTCCCCAGGATCGCGTGGATCGGTCTCGGCATCATGGGCTCGCCCATGTCCGAGAACCTGCTGAAGGCCGGCTACCCGGTCACCGGCTACACGCTGGAGCAGGACAAACTGGACCGGCTGGCGAAGGCCGGCGGCACGGCCGCGAAGTCGATCGCCGAGGCGGTCGCCGACGCGGACGTGATCATCACCATGGTCCCCGCGTCCCCGCAGGTCGAGGCCATCGCCTACGGCCCCGAGGGCATCCTCGAGAACGCCAGGCGGGGCGCCCTGCTGATCGACATGTCCTCGATCACCCCGCAGACCTCCGTCGACCTGGCCAAGGCCGCCGCCGACAAGGGCATCCGGGTACTGGACGCCCCGGTGTCCGGCGGTGAGGCCGGCGCCATCGAGGCCGTTCTGTCGATCATGGTCGGCGGCGAGCAGGCCGACTTCGACGCCGCGCTGCCGATCCTCGAAGCGCTCGGCAAGACCATCGTCCTGTGCGGCCCGCACGGCTCCGGCCAGACGGTGAAGGCCGCCAACCAGCTGATCGTCGCCGTCAACATCCAGGCGTGCGCCGAGGCCGTGGTCTTCCTGGAGAAGTCCGGTGTCGACCTCAAGGCGGCCCTGGACGTCCTCAACGGCGGCCTCGCCGGCTCGACCGTGCTCACCCGCAAGAAGGACAACTTCCTGAACCGGGACTTCGCCCCCGGCTTCCGCATCGACCTGCACCACAAGGACATGGGCATCGTGACCGACGCCGCCCGCAACGTCGGTGCCGCGCTCCCGGTCGGCGCCGTGGTCGCCCAGCTGGTCGCCTCGCTGCGCGCCCAGGGCGACGGCGGGCTGGACCACTCCGCGCTGCTGCGCGCCGTCGAGCGCCTCTCCGGCTCGCAGGTCTGAGCCTTCCGGCTCCCCCCGATCTCCGGGCGGTGTCGTCGCTGACACCTGTCCTGTCGCGCCCAGGCGACGGCGCCGCCCGGAACACCCTCTTCACTTTCAACAAACTGTTGACGTGAGCTCGAGGCCGTACTTACGCTCCTCGCACCGCCAGCAGCCCCGTACGTATCGGAAGGTCACGATGTCGAAGCGCGTGCTTACGACCGAGTCCGGCGCCCCCGTCGCCGACAACCAGAACTCCGCCACCGCCGGCGTCGGTGGCCCGCTCCTCCTCCAGGACCAGCACCTGCTGGAGAAGCTCGCCCGCTTCAACCGTGAGCGCATCCCGGAGCGCGTCGTGCACGCCCGCGGTTCCGGTGCGTACGGCTACTTCGAGGTCACCGACGACGTCACCGCCTACACCAAGGCGGACTTCCTGGGCCAGGTCGGCAAGCGCACGGAGCTGTTCCTCCGCTTCTCCACCGTCGCCGACTCCCTCGGCGGCGCCGACGCGGTGCGCGACCCGCGCGGCTTCGCGGTGAAGTTCTACACCGAGGAGGGCAACTACGACCTCGTCGGCAACAACACCCCGGTGTTCTTCATCAAGGACCCGATCAAGTTCCCCGACTTCATCCACTCGCAGAAGCGCGACCCGTTCACGGGCAAGCAGGAGCCGGACAACGTCTGGGACTTCTGGGCGCACGCCCCCGAGGCCACGCACCAGATAACCTGGCTGATGGGCGACCGCGGCATCCCCGCCTCGTACCGCCACATGAACGGCTACGGCTCGCACACCTACCAGTGGACGAACGCCCAGGGCGAGGCCTTCTTCGTCAAGTACCACTTCAAGACGAACCAGGGCATCCGCTGCCTGTCGTCCGAGCAGGCCGCCGAGGTGGTCGGCAAGGACGCCAACTCGCACCAGACCGACCTGCTCCAGGCCATCGAGCGCGGTGTGAACCCCTCGTGGACGCTGTACGTGCAGATCATGCCGGCGCACGAGGCGGCGGACTACCGCTTCAACCCGTTCGACCTCACCAAGGTGTGGCCGCACGCCGACTACCCGCTCCAGCGCGTCGGCCGCCTGGTCCTCGACCGCAACCCCGACAACGTCTTCGCCGAGGTCGAGCAGGCCGCGTTCTCCCCGAACAACTTCGTCCCCGGCATCGGCCCGTCCCCGGACAAGATGCTCCAGGGCCGCCTCTTCGCCTACGCGGACGCCCACCGCTACCGCCTCGGCGTCAACCACACCCAGCTGCCGGTGAACGCCCCGAAGGCGGCGGTGGCCGACAACTACGGCCGCGACGGCCTGATGGCCACCCGCAACGGCTCGCGCCACGACAAGAACTACGAGCCCAACTCGTACTCCGGTCCGGCCCAGACCGACGCCGCGCTCTCCGCCCCGCTGGCCGTCGCCGGGTACACCGGCACGCACGCGGCCCCGCAGCACGTGAAGGACGACGACTTCTTCCAGGCGGGCGAGCTGTACCGGCTGATGTCGGAGGAGGAGAAGTCCCGCCTCGTGGCGAACATCGCCGGCGGCCTGTCGCAGGTCTCCCGCGAGGACGTCATCGAGAAGAACCTGGCCCACTTCCACGCCGCCGACCCGGACTACGGCAGGCGCGTCGAGGAGGCGGTCCGCGCCCTGCGCGAGGACTGAGACCCCAGACCGCGTACGGCTCCTGACGGGAGGTCGGAAGCCGTACGCAGTCCGCACCGCTTGGCCCGGATGAGGGGTGGCCAACGGTACGGACGGCATGAGGACCGCGGCGGCGAGCGTGCCAGTGCGGTGGTGAGGAAGTCCGTCCCCCTTCTTGACCTGAAGGAAGGCCGGCCGGAACTCCGTCGCCGCCGCCGCGGTCCCAGCGCCGAACCACCTCCCCACGACCCCCGTCCGGCGGTGCGAACGTCCTGTCGCGCCAGCCTCGCACCGTCGGACGGCCACAACTCCACACCAACAGAAGAGCCGGAGCGCGGAGTCGGGGTTTACGGTCCCCCGGCTCCGCGCTCTTCTTCCGTGCCCGACGAACCGCCGCTCCACCCCCCACTGTCAGTGGCACCCCCTACCGTGGAACACGTCCTTGACCGCGCTGCTGGCTGCTGCGTGCTGCGGACCGTGATCGGCCCCGTCCGGAACAGCGCCCGGGCGGGGCCGAGCCGTTCCCTCGTCCTCTAGCCCGAGGACGGGTCGATCAGTTTCTCCAGGGCCCTCCTCACCGCCTCGTAGGCCGCCGCGGTCATCTCGTCCGGTGCCTGCTGCTCCTGCCGGTGTGCCCAGTCCCGGGTGACCCGGATGCGGCGGAGCAGTTCGTCAGCGTCCACAACGTCTGCCATGAAGGCCGGGTACCCAGGATTCGGCGATGCTCGCATGGGTGACGGTTACGCAGGGTGGGTATAACCCGAGCAAACGTTCACTCCGTGTCATCGTCAGTGCTCCGGAAAGGGGGGCCATGGCGTGGTATCCCGCTGCGACCCGCATGGAGTTGCAGCCAGAGTCGGACGCCCAGGCGGCGATCCGGCCCACCCGGTTCATCCTGCACAGCATCGCCGCTCCCTGGACCGCGCGCCGGATGTACGAGTACTGGCGTGCCGACGGGGACGGTGCGGTGCAGCGTTATTGCGAGGCGTGCCGCTCCAGGTACGCGGCCGCGGCTCGCAGTAGTTCCGGGCTGTCACGGAATTTGCCGAGCCCGTGGTTGCACGCGCCGCACACCAGACCTCGGACGCACTTCCCGCACGTCCTGTCACCATCGGGGCAGCAGCCGTGATCGTGGTCGACGGACAGAGCGCGTCCCTCGCCGTCGGGCCGCCCACAGATGGCACAGGTGCCCCCCTGGCTCGCGAGCATTTCCGCGTAGCGGCCAGGAGGCAGTTTGTACAGCGCCTTGCGCTGGGCGTCCCTCGCACAGCTCCGGCAATGCCCCTGCAACCCGTCCTTGGCCCGGGCGTTGCGATGGAACATGTCCGGAGAGAGCCAGGCAAGGCAGGTACGACACTACTTCTCGCCCTGCGGGTTCCGGTCATGAGGCTTGGCATGCCTCCGGTCCGGCAGCGCGGTCAGCTCTCGACCCGCGTCCCGTTGCCAGTTGTGGCTCGCGCACAGGCCCCTGCTCATGTACTTCCGGGTGCACCCGGGAAACTCACAGCGCCGGGCCGTCACGGTAGGGCCGGCGTGCACGCGGTGCGCCGCCGCGGGGCCTGTCTCTCCATGGGTCTGCCACCGCCGATAGTGCATCGCGCACCACCCCCGAGCGACCACCCGCACAGGACGACCACAGCCCTCGACGCCACAAGTGAGTTCATCCATACCGATGTCCCCCGAGAGGACGTTGCCGAGACAGAGGAGGCACCCTGATGGCCTGGTGCCCGTTCGCGCAAAGACTGGAGCTGCAACCCGAGAGCGATCAGCAACCCGCTATCAGGCCGACGCAGTTCATCCTGCACAGCCTTGCCGCGCCGTGGACTGCGCAGAGGATCTACGAATACTGGCAGACTAGCTCACTCGAGAGCCACTTCGGCCTCGGGTACGACGGCGACCTCGGGCAGTACATCGGCACCGAGACGCGCGCGGACGCCAACTACCAGGCGAACCGGCGCCCGGACGGCACCGGCGCGGTGTCGATCGAGACGGCGTCCAACCTCCAGCACACCGACCCCTGGACCGACCGGCAGGTCGAGCAGCTGATCCGGCTGGGGGTGTGGCTGCACCAGCGGCACGGCATCCCGCTGCGGATCTGCCGCAGCGCGTCGGATCCCGGTTACGGCTACCACCGGCTGCACGCGGCGTGGTCGAGCGGCGGGACGGCCTGTCCCGGTGACGCCCGGGTGCGCCAGTTCAAGAACGTCGTCTTCCCCGGGATCGTCGCCCGGGCGAGCGGCCAGTCACAGGAGGACCCCATGCCGACCGTCATCAACGAGACCCAGCAGGGCGGGCCCGCCCTCGAAGCGGGCAAGTACAAGCAGTTGGCCATGGCGAACGACGCCGCGCTGCTGCAGGGCCCGTGCTCCTTCTCCGCGACCACGTACGCCACGGTCAAGGGCCAGGCCGGCACGCGCATCACCATGCGGTTCTACGACTACCACCTCACCACCGAGCACCGTTCCTACGACCTGCCCATCGACTGCGGCACGATCGGCGCGAACGGGATCCTGAACGTCGCCGTGACCCGTAACGGCCTGCTGGACACCAACGAGGTGTTACGGGTGGAGATCCTGGCCGACCGGCCGGCGACGGTCACCTGGCGCGTGCTGCGCGCCCTGCGCTGGTCCTCCTGACGACGCGGGACGCGGGACGGCCCCCGCCCCGGGGATACCGGGGCGGGGGCCGTGCGGTGCTGCGCGTCGGACGCGGGCGTTGTCAGACGAGGGGGCGGATCGCCGTGGGGGCGTGGCCCGGCTCGGTGGCGAGCTCCTCGAACTCGGTGACGTTGCTCATGTCGACCGTCTTGCTCATCGCGATGTTGGTGACGCGCTCCAGGATGGCCTCGACGACGACCGGGACCTGGTACTCGGCGGCGAGCTTCTTGGCCTCCTCCAGGGCGGCGCCCAGCTCGTTCGGGTCGGTGACCCGGATGGCCTTGACGCCCAGGCCCTCGGCGACCTTGACGTGGTCGACGCCGTAGACGCCGAGCTCCGGGGTGTTGATGTTCTCGAACTCCAGGTTGACCTGGAAGTTGATGTCCAGGTTGACCTGCGCCTGGCGGATCAGCCCGAGGTAGGCGTTGTTCACCAGGACGTGGACGTAGGGGACCTTGTGCTGGGCGGCGACCGCCAGTTCCTCGATCATGAACTGGAAGTCGTAGTCGCCGGAGAGCGCGACGATCGGGGTCTCCGGGTCGGCGACGGCGGCACCGATCGCGGCCGGGATGGTCCAGCCGAGCGGGCCGGCCTGACCGCAGTTGATCCAGTGGCGCGGCCGGTAGACGTGCAGGAATTGCGCGGCGGCGATCTGGGAGAGGCCGATGGTGGTGACGTACCGCGTCTCCGGGCCGAAGGCCTTGTTCATCTCCTCGTACACGCGCTGCGGCTTGATCGGGATGTTGTCGAAGTGCGTGCGGCGCTGCAGGGTGGCCTTGCGCTCCTGGGTGGAGGCGGCCCAGGCGGCGAAGTCCGGCAGCCGGCCCTCGGCCTTGAGTTCCTTCGCCACCTCGATGAAGAGTTCGAGCGCGGCCCGGGCGTCGGACGCGATGCCGTAGTCCGGGGCGAAGATCTTGCCGATCTGGGTGGGCTCGACGTCGACGTGGACGAACTTCCGCCCCTGGGTGTAGGCGTCCATGTTGTAGCCGGTGTGGCGGTTGGCCCAGCGGTTGCCGATGCCGAGGACGAAGTCCGACTCCAGGAAGGTCGCGTTGCCGTAGCGGTGCGCGGTCTGGACGCCGACCATGCCGGCGCTGAGCTCGTGGTCGTCCGGGATGGTGCCCCAGCCCATGAGGGTGGAGATGACCGGGACGCCGGTCAGCTCGGCGAACTCGACCAGCAGGTCGGAGGCGTCGGCGTTGATGATGCCGCCGCCGGCGACGATCAGCGGGCGCTCGGACTCCAGGAGGAACCGGAGGGCCTTCTCGGCCTGGGCGCGGGTGGCCCGCGGCTTGTGGACCGGCAGCGGCTCGTAGGTCTCCGGGTCGAATTCGATCTCGGTCTGCTGGACGTCGATCGGCAGGTCGATGAGGACCGGTCCGGGGCGGCCCGAGCGCATCAGGTGGAAGGCCTGCTGGAAGACGCCCGGGACCTGCGCGGCCTCCAGGACGGTCGTGGCGGCCTTGGTGACCGGCTTCGCGATCGACGCGATGTCGACGGCCTGGAAGTCCTCCTTGTGGAGCTTGGAGACCGGGGCCTGGCCGGTGATGCAGAGGATCGGGATCGAGTCGGCGATCGCCGAGTACAGGCCGGTGATCATGTCGGTGCCGGCCGGGCCGGACGTACCGATGCAGACACCGATGTTGCCGGCTTTGGCGCGGGTGTAGCCCTCCGCCATGTGGGAGGCGCCCTCGACGTGGCGGGCGAGCGTGTGGCTGATCCCACCGCCCTCCTTGAGGGCCTTGTAGAAGGGGTTGATCGCCGCGCCCGGCACACCGAACGCGTTGGTGACGCCTTCGCGCTTGAGGATCTCAACTGCCGCTCGGGCGGCGGTCATACGAGGCATGGGGGCTCCTGCTTCGGCCAGCGGATTCGGCTCTGTCGCGCCACCTGAGAGCTTCGATTCCGTAATGCGGAAGTATTGTTCTGCTATACGGAAGCAATCTAGGCCGTGGGCGAGACGCAGTCAAGGGATGGCCGAACTCCCTCCCCAAGACGTCGCCGTTGGTGGACGATGGGTCACGGAACGAAGGGGGTCATACGTGGGAGAGAACGTCCCGGTACGCTGCCCGGCCTGCCGCCGGACCCACGGCTACGCGCCGCCCGTCTACCCGTGCCCGTGCGGAGCCCCCGTCGTCCCGCCCCTGCTCAGGGGCGCCCCCGCCGAGCCGATCACCCACCGCACCTGGACCGACGAGTGGGTCACCGTCCGGTGCGGCCAGTGCGGGCGCCGGGACCAGTGGCCGCAGCCCGAACTGGGCTGCCCCTGCGGCACGGTGCTGCGCGTTCCGGTGCGCCCGGTCACCGCCGTACCGCAGCAGCCCTCCCCCACGGCCGGATCCGGCCCTCCGGGCCCGCCGCCCGCCGCGACCGCCTCCACGACCGGGGTGTCGACCGTGCCGGCGCACATCCCGCTGCCCCGCACCGCCGCCGTGCCCCGCCCGTCCTTCCGGCCGGTGACCATCCGCACCGCGCGCGACGCGGTCACCACCGCCGCGCTCTACCTGCGGTGGCTCGGCTTCCGCGACGTCGTCCAGCCCGAGGACCACTCGGGCACGGCGACCGGCGGCGGATTCGGCGTGGACCTGCGCGGCCCCGGCCTGGTCGCCCAGGTCGACCCGACGACGCGGCCCACGTCGCTGCGCGCCGTCGAGTGCCTGTGGCTGACCGGCCTCGCCGCGTCGGCGACGAGCGTGTCGTTCTCCCTCGCCGGGTACGAGGACCGGGCCCGCGCCCGCGCCGACCGGCTGCGGCTGCCCCTCTTCGTCATGGACCTCACCGGCACCCCCCAGCCGGTCAACGGCGCCGCCGACGAGCTCGTCGCCCGGGGCGCCTGACGGGGGGCGCCTGAGACACCCACCGGGCCGGTCCGGCGGTGTTCGGTGACCGCCCGGCCCGCCGGGCGGTCACCGCGGGCTCACGCCGTGTCCCCCTCCGCGTACTCGGCCGCCGACCCCGCCGCCGTACGCTCCCGCAGCTCGATCCGGCGGATCTTCCCCGACACGGTCTTGGGCAGCTCGGCGAACTCGATGCGGCGGATGCGCTTGTACGGGGCGAGGACCGCGCGCGAGTGCGCGAACAGCGCCCGCGCCGTCTCCGGGCCCGGCTCCCAGCCGTCGGCGAGGACGACGTACGCCTTCGGCACCGCGAGCCGCACCGGGTCGGGCGCCGGGACCACCGCCGCCTCCGCCACCGCCTCGTGCTCCAGCAGCGCGCTCTCCAGCTCGAACGGCGAGATCTTGTAGTCGGAGGCCTTGAAGACGTCGTCGCTCCGGCCCACGTACGTCACGTACCCGTCCGCGTCGCGCGAGCCGATGTCCCCGGTGCGGTAGTAGCCGCCCGCCATCGCCTCGGCCGTCCGCTCCGGATCACCGTGGTACCCGGTCATCACGCCCACGGGGTCGGTCGACAGGTCGACGGCGATCTCGCCCTCCTCCGCGCCCGGCTTCCCCGTCACCGGATCGAGCAGCTCGATGCGGAAGCCGGGACCGGGCCGGCCCATGGAGCCCGCCTTCAGCGGTTGCCCGGGGCTGTTGGAGACCTGCACGGCCGTCTCGGTCTGCCCGAAGCCGTCCCGGATCGTCACCCCCCAGGCCCGCCGCACCGCCTCGATGACCTCCGGGTTCAGCGGCTCGCCGGCGGCCACGACCTCCCGGGGCGGGGTGCGCAGCGCCGACAGGTCGGCCTGGATCAGCATCCGCCACACCGTGGGCGGGGCGCAGAAGGAGGTGACCCCGTGCCGGTCCATCGCGGCCATCAGGCGGGCGGCGTCGAAACGCGTGTAGTTGTGGATGAAGACCGTCGCCTCGGCGTTCCACGGCGCGAAGAGGTTGGACCAGGCGTGCTTGGCCCAGCCGGGCGAGGAGATGTTGAGGTGCACGTCACCCGGCCGCAGCCCGATCCAGTACATCGTCGACAGATGGCCGATGGGGTACGAGGTGTGGGTGTGCTCGACGAGTTTGGGGCGGGCGGTGGTGCCGGAGGTGAAGTACAGCATCAGGGGGTCGTCGGCGGAGGTCTCGGCGTCCGGGACGAAGGGTGTGCAGGCGCCGTACGCTTCCTCGTAGGCGATCCAGTGCGGTACGCGTCCCCCGACGGCGACGGGCGTGTAGTTCCCCGGCACCGCGTCGAACTTGCCGGTGTCCTCGGCCCGTACGATCACGTGCCGCGCCCGGCCTCGCCCGACGCGGTCGGCGAGGTCGGCAGCGCCGAGCAGCGGGGTGGCGGGGATGACGACCGCCCGCAGCTTCATCGCGGCGAGGGCGGTCTCCCACAGCTCGACCTGGTTGCCGAGCATCACCACGATCCGGTCCCCGGGCCGGACCCCCAGCCCGCGCAGCCAGTTGGCGACCCGGTCGGAGCGGGTGCGCAGCTCGGCGAAGCTCAGCCGCGTCCCGGTACCGTCCTCCTCGACGATGTGCAGCGCGGTGTTTTCGTTGCCCTCGGCGATGACGTCGAACCAGTCCAGCGCCCAGTTGAAGCGGGCGGGCCGGGGCCAGGCGAAGCCCGCGTACGCCGCCTCGTAGTCCTCCCGGTGCCGCAGCAGGAAGTCCCGCGCCGCCCGGAACTCCCGTGTCGCGCCGCTCTGCGCCATGCGTCCTCCTCGTCGCCGGGACCGTCACCGGGACCGCCGCCGGCATCGTGTGATCGGTGACCCAGGCTCACTACCCCGGAACGGGGGCGAAGGAGCGGTGCGCACGCCCGGGGAGACGGAGGCCCCGCCCGACCGCGCCCCGGGGGTGCGGGGCCTGTCGCCCCGGTGCGTCCGTGCCTAGGGTGGGGCCATGGTGTCCCCCGACCGTGTGCTGACCTTCGCGGCGATGTCCGTGCTCGTGATCGTGATCCCCGGCCCGAGCGTGCTGTTCGTGATCGGCCGCGCCCTCGCACACGGCCGCCGTACCGCGATGGCGACGGTGCTCGGCAACGTGCTGGGCTCGTACGTCCTGGTGGTGGCCGTGGCCCTGGGGGTGGGTGCGGTGGTGGAGCGGTCGGCGGCCGTGTTCACGGCGGTGAAGCTGACGGGCGCGGCCTACCTGATCCTCCTGGGCGTGCAGGCCTTCCGGCACCGCGGCGCCATGAGGGCCGCCCTGCGGGACACGCCGCAGCCCGCCGCGGCGCGGGGTGACCTCCGCACGCTCGTGGACGGCGTCGTCGTCGGGGTCACCAACCCGAAGGGCATCGTCTTCTTCGCGGCGGTGCTGCCCCAGTTCGTGGACCACGCGGCGGGCGGGGTGCCGGCGCAGATGCTGCTCCTGGGCCTGGTGCCCATCGGCATCGGTCTGGTCACCGACACGTTGTGGGGGCTGGGCGCGGCGGCGGCCCGGGGCTGGTTCGCCCGCTCGGACCGGCGCCTGTCGATGGTGGGCGGGGCGGGCGGCTGCGCGATGATCGGCCTGGGGGTGACGGTCGCGGCGACGGGCCGGGCGGACTGAAGCGACCCTCACGGTGGACCGGTCGGTCGGACGGGTCCGTCCGACCGACCGGTCACCGATGCGATGCGGGACCGGACGTCTCGGTGGACTCCACCGTCGTCCCGCCCCCACCGCCCGCTGCCGGATACGCCTAGGCGTCGGCGAGGAGCGGGTCGTACGGGGTGCTCGTGCGGCGGCCCGACATGAACGAGAGGAAGTCGCCCACGAAGGCGCTCCGGCCGTAGGTGCCGCCGGCGGTGGCGAGGTCGCGGTGGAAGGCGGTGCGGAACAGGGTCCGGTACTCGTCGGCGTCGATGGTCCCGCTGCCGTCCTTGTCGGTGGCGTCGAAGAGCACCTCGGCGACACGGATGAGCGCGGGTCCGGCGAGGGAGGGGACGGCGGCGGCGTACTCGTCGACGCTGACGCGGCCGTCGCCGTCGGTGTCGAGGGCGGCCTGGAGTTCGCGCCACCAGGCGGCGAAGGCGTCGTAGAGCCGGGTCTCCTCGGGTTCGTCCAGGTCGAGGCGGGTGGAGAGTTCGCGGGCCATGGCGGCGAGGTCGGGCCAGTCGAGGTGGCCGTCGCCGGTCTGGTCCAGCACCTGGCGGAAGAACTCCTCCGCCGACCGCCGGCCCTCGCCCGTGCCGGTGGCCGGTGCCGGGCCGGGTTCCGGGTCGCCGCCCAGCGGTGCGAGGAGGCGGAGCAGGGCGGATGCGCGCTTCATACGGGCGTACAGGGCGGTCACGGTCCGGGCGCGGGGGTCGTCGCTGCCGGGTGAGAGGGAGAGGATCTCGATGATGTTCTCGGCGTCGATCCAGCCCTTGGGCAGGAACCGGGCGAGTCCCGCGGTCAGGTAGGCGCCCTGCATCAGGGTCGGGGCGCCGGGCATCTCCGGCAGACCGGCCCGGCGCCGGTATGCCTCGGGGAGGGAGGCGACGGTGATCGCGCCGAGGAGCGGCCCGACGACGGCCCGGCCGGCCGCCCACAGTGTCGGGGCGCCGGTCAGCAGCGCCGGGGCGGGCAGGTGGTCGAAGAGCCGGTAGAGGATGACGCGGGCCGCCTCGGTGTTCTCCAGTTCGTTCTCGACGACCCGGTCGAAGTACCGCCAGAAGTCGTGCAGGTCCTCCGGGAGTTCCGCGGCGTCGCCGTCGAGTGCGGCGAGGAACGCGCGGTACTCCGCGTACATCCGCTCCATCGTGTCCTGGTCGAGCGGCTGGCCGCTCAGCCGGCACATGGTGACGGCGCTCTCGAAGAGGGTGGCGACCACCCAGGCGCGGGTCGGGCGGTCCATCGCGTCGTAGGCGCGGCCGCGGGCGTCGGAGCCGCTCATGCGGGCGTGCAGCCGGTTGAGCCGGGCGGCCTCCCGTTCGCGTGCCGCCGGGTCGGGGCCGAACATGCGCCGCATGCTGAGGAAGGTGTTGCGCAGCCGACGCCACGGGTGGGCCACGAAGGTGGAGTTGTCGACGAGGGCGGCGCCGATCTGCGGGTGGGCGGCTTCCAGCACCGTGGCGCGGATCATGGCCAGCGCCCAGCGCGGGTCGTCGAAGAAGGCGTGGAACTGCGAGGCGGGACCGAACAGGGGCGCCTCGCCGGTGCTTTCGGTGGTTCCGGTGGCTCCGGTGCTTCCGGTGGTTCCGGTGGTCATGATGGGTGGTCTCCGTTCGTCCGGGGCGGTACGCCGCCGAAGCGGCGGTCGCGGCACCGGTAGGTGTGCAGACAGGTGAGGAAGTCGGGGGCCCGGAAGTCCGGCCAGAGCACCTCGGGGAAGACCCACTCGGCGTAGGCGACCTGCCAGAGCATGAAGTTGGAGATGCGCTGCTCGCCGGAGGTGCGGATGACCAGGTCCACGTCGGGGGTGTCGGGGAACGGCAGGTGGTCCGCGAAGATCCGCTCGGTCACCTCGTCGGCGGGCGTCCCGCTGCGGATCAGCGACCTCGCGGCCTCGACGATGTCCCGGCGCCCGCCGTGGTCGAAGGCGACGGTCAGCGTCATCCCGCGGTTGTCGGCGGTCAGCGTCGCGAGGTCGTCGAAGTCCCTGGCCAGCTCACGGGGGATGCGCGGGTCGGCGACCCCGAGGAATCGGCAGCGGATGCCGCGGGCCAGCAGCAGCGGTGCGTGTTTCCGCACGACCCGCCGGACCAGGCGCATCAGGTAGTCGACCTCGGTGCCGGGACGGTTCCAGTTCTCGGTGGAGAAGGCGTACAGGCTGAGCCACTCGACACCGGCGGCCCGGGCCGCCTCGATGATGTCGATGACGGTGGTCTCCGCGGCCCGGTGGCCCTCCGTCCGGGGAAGCGAACGCCGCTGCGCCCAGCGGCCGTTGCCGTCCATCACGCAGGCCACGTGCCGCGGCACCGCACGCGCCGGGTCACCGCCGTCCCGGCCCTGCACGCCGGGCCCCGCACGCAGCGGCTCCGGGCGCGGCCCGTCCTCCGTCGCCGCGTACGGCAGCGCGAGGTCCTGGTCGCTCACGCCCGGCCCCGTCCCGCCGGAGCGGCCCGGCCGGTCGTACCGCGCCCGCTCACGTCCGGCCCGTCCCGCCGGCCCCGCCCCGTGCCCGCGCCACCGGGGCGTTCCCCCTCGGGAGCGGCGAGCGGGTGCGGTGCTGCCACGCGATCGCCCCGAGGGGCCGGCGGTGGTCCGCCCGGCGTGGGCCGCGGGCCGGGCCGGCCGGCACCCGTGTCGCGATGCCGGCCCGGGCCGCATCGGTGATTTCTAATTGGAGAGGCATATTCGATCAACCGACCAACACACCGAAGAGACACGGTCCAGTCGTCGGGACGTGCGGGACCCGCCCCGCACGGATGGTCCGCACGGACGGTCCGTACGGCAGTCGGCGCACCGTGTTCAGCGTGTCCAGCCTGCTCGGCAATGGATCGAGGTACGCGCGGAAGGCGGCGGCCGGGCGGGGGGGCGACAGCGGGCGGGGCGCGGCCGGCCGGGCCGCCGCCCCCACCGCCGTCAGACGGTCCCGAACCGCACGTCGCACGTCCTGCCCGGGGAGACCACGGCCGTCGTGCGCTGCGCCTCCTCCTCCAGGGCGGCGCGCTGCTCCCGGGTGAGCGTGCCGAACGGCTGCAATGTCACCGTCACCCGCTCCTTCGTCTCCTCCGGGCGCCAGATCCCGGCGAGGAACCCGTCGACGAGGAAGGTGCGGTACGCCTGGTTCCCCTTCCACGTGCGCTCCTTGTGCTCCTGCGGTACGACGCGCCGGCGGTCGGCGTGCGAGAGCAGCAGGTTGTCGAACTCCGGCAGCAGGCGCGGCGGGGCGGGCGTGCCGGGGTCGGGGCGGGGCGCGTCGGGCAGGTCGAAGAGTTCGGCCCCGTACTCGTCCTGGAGGGTCAGCAGCCCGGGCCGCAGCCGTTCGAAGGCGTCGCGCAGCCGGGTCAGGCCCGACCAGGTCTGCATGTCCTTGACGGACGCGGGCCCGAAGGCGGCGAGGTAGCGCAGGACGGTCTCGTCCGCGGTCGCCGGCCGGTCGGCGGACCTTCCGAGCCACGCCTCGGCGGTGGTGAGGGCCACCTGGCCGCTGCGGCCCCACAGGCCGCGCGGGGTGACCTGCACGAGCGGCAGCAGGCAGCGGGCGGCGACGGTCAGGCCGAGCGGGTCGGCGTCCGGCCACTCCTCCAGCAGCGCCTCGCGGATCTCCTTCGGCGTACGGGGCCGCTCCTCCACCAGTTCGCGGGCGACCGTACGGAGCCGGTCCAGGTCCACCCCCACGAGCCCCTTGCGGAAGAGCCCGACCTCGCGGTCGCGCGCGGGCTGGACGAGCGGGCGCAGGGCGAGGACGTCGTCGGCGGTGTGGGTGTGGATGGTGGACCGCATGGTGACGATCCGGGCCACCGCGCGCGCCTCCATCAGGGTGGACAGCTCCTCGGGGCGGAAGTCCGCGAGGCGGGCGGCGAGGGCGTAGTAGGGCGGCTTGGTGTTCTGGGCCTGGAGACCGACGAGGTGGGCGACTGCGTGTTCCGCCGGCATGGGGGTACGACGCAGCAGGAGCTGCCGTGCCAGGGTGGCGCGGTTGAGGGCGCGGGCGGTGAGCACGGGCGTGTTCCGGGAGACCATGCACCGCACGCTACGCACCCTTGAGGACAGCTACTGTCCTCAACATGGTCCCGGGCCCGTCATGCCCGCGCAAACCGGGACGTATATCGTTCGATCCGGGAGGTGAGACCCGTATGACCCTGCCTTCGAAGAAGCCGAACCGGCGGCGGCGCTCCACGGCGCCCGAGCCGGCCCGCACGACGGCCACCGCCACTGCCCTCGCCCCGTCGCCCGGGCGGCCGAGCGTGGTCCAGGCCTCCCTGTACCGGGACGGCCGCAAGGTCGCGTCCCCCGGCACCCTCGCCGAGACGTTCCGCCTGCTGCGCGACGAGCCGGACGGCATGGCCTGGATAGGGCTGCACCGCCCGTCCGAGGCGGAACTGCTCTCCCTGGCCGCCGAGTTCGACCTCCATGAGCTGGCCGTGGAGGACGCCATGGAGGCCCACCAGCGGCCGAAGCTCGAACGGTACGGCGACACCCTGTTCGTCGTCCTGCGCGCCGCCCGGTACCTCGACGCGCAGGAGGAGGTCGACTTCGGCGAGCTGCACGTGTTCCTGGGCCCCGACTTCCTCATCACGGTCCGCCACGGCGCCGCCCCCGACCTCTCCGCCGTCCGCCGCCGCATGGAGGAGACGCCCGAACTCCTGGCCCTCGGCCCCGAGGCGGTGCTGTACGCCATCCTCGACGCGGTCGTCGACGGTTACGCCCCTGTTGTGGCGGGCGTCCAGAACGACATCGACGAGATCGAGACGGAGGTGTTCCGGGGCGACCCCGAGGTGTCCCGCCGCATCTACGAACTCTCGCGCGAGATGGTCGAGTTCCAGCGCGCCACCCGCCCCCTGGTCGGCATGCTGCACAACCTGATGGCCGGTTTCGCCAAGTACGGTACGGACGAGGAGCTCCAGCGCCACCTGCGGGACGTCGCCGACCACGTCACCCACACCAGCGAACGCGTGGACGGCTTCCGCCAGGCCCTGACCGAGATCCTCACCGTCAACGCGACCCTGGTCACCCAGCAGCAGAACGCGGAGATGCGGGCGCTGGCCGAGGCGGGTTTCGCCCAGAACGAGGAGATCAAGAAGATCTCGTCCTGGGCGGCCATCCTGTTCGCCCCGACGCTGGTCGGCACCATCTACGGAATGAACTTCGACCACATGCCGGAGCTGCACTGGGCGGCCGGTTATCCGTTCGCGGTGCTGCTGATGGCGGTGGTGTGCACGAGTCTGTACGTCATCTTCAAGAAGCGGGGCTGGCTGTAGAGGCCGGCGATCACGGATCGGGCGGGTAGGCCGGCGGGCTTCCGTACACAGGGCAGGCCGGACCCGTGGAAGGGACCAGCGGCCCCTGCGTCGGGTCCGCCGCGGCCAGCATGCTGACGGGAACACCCGTCTGCCCATCGGAGGTCCGCGTATGTCCCGCTCACTCACCGTCGGCCTCGACGGTTCCCGAGTATGCGCGGAAGCCGTCCGCTGGGCCGCCGGGGAGGCGTCACGCCGGTGTCTGACGCTGAAGCTGGTGCAGGTGTGGGACATCCGGCCGGACGTCCACACGCCCCTGGTCGGCCGGGACACGGAGTACGACCGGCCCGAATGGAGTCCGCGCGCGGTCGCCTCGCGTGTGCGCGACGCCCATCCGGGCCTGGACGTGGTGACCGGGTACGTGTGCGGTGACCCGGTCGAGACCTTGTGCGACATCGCGCGGAAGGAGGATCTGCTGGTCCTCGGGTCACGGGGGCTGGGTGCCGTGGCCGGGTTCGCCCTCGGCTCCGTGTCGCTGTCCGTGGTGGCACACGCCTCCCGCCCGGTGGTGCTCGTCCGCGCGCCCATGGAGAGCGCGGGTCCCCCCGGTCCGCCCCCATGGCAGGACTCCGGTCCGGTCGTCGTCGGGGTCGACCTGTCCGGCGGCTGCGACGAGGTGCTGGGGTTCGCCTTCGCCCACGCCGCCGAACACGGTACCTCCGTGCGGGTCGTCCACAGCTGGAGTCCTCCGCCCTTCCATGGAGCCGACTCCACCCCGTCAGGGCGTGCGTTGACGGCGGGGGTGGCGATCGCGAAGGACGAAGCGCTGACCGAGGCGCTGCGGCCCTGGCGCCACAAGTTCCCCTCCGTGCCCGTCACCGCGCTGTGCCGGCTCGGGCGTCCCGCGCGCGATCTGGTCGACGCCTCGCAGGACGCGGGTCTGGTCGTCGTGGGCCGCCGCACGCGCCGGGCACGGCTCGGCGCGCACCTGGGCTCCGTCACGCACGCCGTGCTGCACCACTGCGGGTCACCTGTGGCCGTGGTGCCGCACGACGACGTGTAGCGGACCCACCCCCGCGCCGGGATCCCCGCGCGTGCCCGCCCGTCCGCCGCACGACCCAGGGGCCGAAGGGCCCTGCGTACCGGCCGGACCGGCCCTCTCCCCCGGGTACCGCACAGCCTGACACCGGGGACCGTTGCCGTCCGGGTCGGGCGGGTCGCGAGTGACAGGGTTCGACTGCTCCCCGGGCGTCCGTCCCGCAGACGCCCGGGGAGCACGTCATGTGCCCTGTATGCGCGGCACTTCGTCACCGACCTCACGGGGATGCCATGTCCTTTCACGTCGACTCCGAGACCGGCCGTCTGAAGCAGGTCATCCTGCACCGGCCGGACCTGGAGCTGAAACGCCTCACGCCCACCAACAAGGACGCTCTCCTCTTCGACGACGTGCTGTGGGTCAAGCGCGCCCGCGAGGAGCACGACGCCTTCGCCGACACGCTGCGGGACCGGGGAGTGCGTGTCCATCTCTTCGCGGACCTGCTGACGGAGACGTTGGCACTGCCCGCCGCCCGGCAGCTGATCATGGAGCGTGTCTTCGACGAGCGGGAGTTCGGGGCCTCGGCCACCGATCGGTTCCGGGCGTACTTCGACTCCTTGGAGCCGGACGCGCTGACCGCCTGTCTCATCGGCGGTGTCACCAGGAGCGAACTGCTCGAGCGGGTCGGGACCCTGCCGAGTGTCCGGCTCCACGCCATGGCACCCGACGACTTCCTGCTCGCACCGCTGCCCAATCACCTGTTCACGCGCGACACGTCGTGCTGGGCGTACGACGGGGTGAGCATCAACCCGATGAGCAAGCGGGCCCGTCGCAGGGAGACGGTCCATTTCGAGGCGATCTACCGCCACCACCCTCTCTTCGACAAGGGCGAGTTCCACCGGTGGACCGACGGCGAGGGCGCCTACCCCGCCACCATCGAGGGCGGTGACGTGCTCGTCATCGGCAACGGCGCCGTGCTCATCGGCATGAGTGAGCGGACCACCCCGCAGGCGGTGGAGAACCTGGCACTGCGGATGTTCGCCGCGGGCTCCGCCCGGCGGGTGGTGGCGGTCAACATGCCCAAGCGCCGCAGCTTCATGCACCTGGACACCGTGATGACGATGGTCAGCGGGGACACCTTCACCCGTTACGCCGGGTTGGGGATGCTGCCGGCGTCCACGATCGAACCCGGCGCGGGCGGGCAGGGTCTGAAGATCACGGACCACGTGCCCGAGCACATGGACCAGGCCATCGCGGACGCACTGGGGCTTCCGTCCATCAACGTGCTCACCCCCAGCCAGGACGTGCGGTCCGCCGAGCGGGAGCAGTGGGACGACGGCTGCAACGTGCTGGCCGTGGAGCCCGGTGTGGTCGTCGCCTACGAGCGCAACGTCACCACCAACACGTACCTGCGCAAGAGGGGGATCGAGGTCGTCACCGTGCGCGGCAGCGAGCTCGGCCGGGGCCGCGGCGGCCCGCGGTGCATGAGCTGCCCCATCGAGCGAGAAGCCGCCTGACGCACCCGGCGTTCCGCCACCACCTGCCTCTTCCCACCTCTGACGCACGCACCCGGGAGATACGAGCATGTCCGTCGACCTGAGCCACCGCACCTTCCTCAAGGAACTCGACTTCACCCCGGAGGAGTTCCGCCACCTGCTGGAGTTGTCCGCACGGATCAAGGCGGCCCGCCACGACCGATGCGAGGAGCAGCGACTGCGCGGCAAGAACATCGCCGTCATCTTCGAGAAGACCTCGACCAGGACCCGCTGCGCGTTCGAAGTGGCCGCCCACCAGCAGGGCGCGCACGTGACCTACCTCGATCCCGCCGGCTCACAGCTCGGACACAAGGAATCCATCAAGGACACCGCCCGGGTGCTGGGCCGTTACTACGACGGCATCGAGTACCGGGGCAGTGACCAGCGCCTGGTGGAGGAGCTGGCCCGGTACGCCGGTGTTCCGGTGTGGAACGGGCTGACCGACCAGTGGCATCCCACCCAGTCGCTCGCCGACGTGCTCACCATGTGGGAACACACCGACAAGCCGCTCCACCAGGTGTCCTTCGCCTACCTGGGGGACGCCCGGAACAACGTCGGCAACTCATTGCTGATCACCGCTGCGATGCTCGGCATGGACGTGCGCATGGTCGGCCCCGGCTCCCTGCACAACGCGCCCGGCATGGTCGACGAGGCACGCAAGGTGGCAGCCGGCACCGGCGCGCGGATCACACTCACCGAGAACGTGGCCGAAGGTGTGGCCGGCGTCGACTTCGTCTACACCGACGTCTGGCTGTCGATGGGGGAGCCCCCGGAGCTGTGGGACGAGCGCATCGCCCTGCTCAAGCCCTACCAGGTGACCTCCGCCGTCCTCCGGGCGACCGGCAACCCGCGGGTGAAGTTCATGCACTGCCTCCCGGCCTTCCACAACAGCGACACCACCGTCGGCGCGAAGATCGCCGCCCGCACCGGCATGACCGCGCTGGAGGTCACCGACGAGGTCTTCGAGTCCTCCCACTCCATCGTGTTCGACCAGGCCGAGAACCGGCTCCACACCATCAAGGCGGTTCTCGTCGCCACCCTCGCCGACTGACCCCGCCCGCCACCCACCCCCTGGAGAACACTCATGCGTGTCGTCGTCGCCCTGGGTGGCAACGCCCTGCTCCGCCGCGAGGAACGGCCGGACGCCGCCGTGCAACTCGCCAACGTCCGCGCCGCCGTGGCGGCCCTCGCCCCGCTCGCCCGTGAGCACGAGCTCGTCATCACCCACGGCAACGGCCCCCAGGTCGGCGTCCTCGCCCTGGAAAGCGCCGAGGACCGCTCCCTGAGCAGCCCCTACCCCTTCGACGTCCTGGGCGCGGAGACCCAGGGCATGATCGG
Organism: Streptomyces noursei; assembly: GCF_001646665.1. Taxonomy (GTDB): domain Bacteria; phylum Actinomycetota; class Actinomycetes; order Streptomycetales; family Streptomycetaceae; genus Streptomyces; species Streptomyces lavendulocolor. The sequence goes on from NZ_LWBU01000091.1 coordinate 43,981, forward strand.
CTACTGGCTCCTGCAGTCCCTGCAGAACGCCCTGCCCGGCCGACAGGTGTGCGCCCTGCTGAACCAGACCCTGGTCTCCGCCGCCGACCCCGCCTTCGCCGACCCGGCCAAATTCGTCGGCCCCGTCTACGACCGGGGCGAGGCCGAACGGCAGGCCGCCGACCGGGGCTGGACGGTCAGGCAGGACGGCACGCACTGGCGGCGCGTCGTGCCCTCGCCCCGCCCGCAGCGGGTCGTGGAGACCCGGCTGATCCGGCTGCTGCTCCAGTCGGGAGCGGTGGCCGTGTGCGCCGGAGGCGGCGGCGTACCGGTCATCCGGGACGAGCGGGGACATCTGACCGGTGTCGAGGCGGTGGTGGACAAGGACCTCACCGCGGCGCTTCTGGCCGAGGCGCTCGACGCCGACGCCCTGCTGCTGCTCACCGACGTCCCCCACGTCTCGCTCCACTACGGCACCCCCGACGCCGAACCCATCCGGCACACCACCCCCGCGGCGCTCCGGGCCCTGGAATTCCCGGCGGGCTCGATGGGCCCCAAGGTCGACGCAGTGTGCCGGTTCGTGGAGCTCACGGGCGGCACCGCCGCCATCGGCGCCCTCCGGGACGCCCGCGCCATCCTCGACGGGACCGCCGGCACCGTCGTCACACCCACCGGCCGCGATCTCGACCGCCGCCCCGACGCGCATGAGGACCTGACATGAGCCTCGACACACCCCCCGTGACCCCCGAGCCCGCCGCCGACGATGCCGGCACCGCGCCCACCAGGCGGCGCTTCGCCTTCCCCTCCGCCTTCACCGTCCTGGTGGCGGTCACGGTCATGGTCTGGGCCCTGACCTTCGTGCTGCCCGCCGGCCGCTACGACACCAGGGACGGCAGCCCCGTCCCCGGCACCTACCGGCCGGTGGAGGTGACCGCGGGCTTCTGGGAGCGGCTCAAGGACCTGTTCCTCTCACCGGTCAACGGCCTGTACGGGGTCACCGACACCCAGAGCGGTCTCACCAGCCCCGGGGCCACCGGCACCTTCGCGGGCGCAGCCGGAGTGTTCCTCTTCATCCTGGCCGTGGGCGCCTTCATCACCGTCACGATGCGCACCGGCGCCCTCACCGCCGGAGTCGCACGCCTCGCCCAACGCCTGCGCCACCACCGGGCGATACTGCTCGTCGTCCTCATGGCGGTGTTCTCCCTCGGCGGTACCACCTACGGCATGGCGGAGGAGACCCTCGGCTTCTACGGGCTCATGATCCCCCTGATGCTCGGCCTCGGTTACGACCGCATGGTCGCCGCGACCGTCATCATGGTCGGCGCCGGAGTCGGCACCCTCGCCTCCACCGTGAACCCGTTCGCCACCGGAGTCGCCTCCGACAGCGCCGGCATCGGCACCGGGGACGGCATTCTGCTGCGCCTGGCGATGTGGGCCTGCCTGACGGCGCTGGCAGCCGCGTACGTGCTGCGCTACGCCCACCGCATCACCGCCGACCCCGCCCGCTCCCTGACGCCGCTCACCGAGGACGACCACCGCCTCCGGGCGGAGGGCGGCGGCCGGGCGGACCTCACCGGCCGTCAGCGCGTCGTCCTGGGCCTCTTCGCGGCCACCTTCCTCTTGATGATCTTCGCCGTGGTCCCGTGGGCTGATCTGCACATCACCTTCCTGCCCGCACTCGGCTGGTACTTCCCCGAACTCGCCGCCCTGTTCATCGTCGCGTCCGTCCTCGTCGGCCTGATCGGAGGCCTGCGGGAGAAGGGGACCGCGGAGGCCATCACCGCCGGAGCGGGAGACTTCATCGGCGCGGCCGTGATCGTCATGCTGGCCAGGGGCGTCACCATCATCATGAACAACGCCAGTGTCACCGACACCATCCTGAACACCCTGCACAGCGCCGTATCGGGCACGTCGTCCGGCGCGTTCGCCGTGCTGATGTTCGGGGTGAACCTCCCCCTGGCGTTCTTCGTCCCCTCCTCCTCCGGCCACGCGGCCCTCGCCATGCCCATCCTCGCGCCGCTGGCCGACTTCGCCGGGGTCAGCCGGGCACTGGTGGTCACCGCCTACCAGTCGGCCTCGGGATGGGTGAACCTCATCACCCCGACGTCCGCCGTCGTCATGGGCGGCCTCGCCCTGGCCAAGGTCCGTTACGACCAGTACCTGCGCTTCATGGCACCCCTCATGGGCATGCTGCTCGTGGCGGTCGCCGGCTTCCTGGCACTCGGCGCGGCCCTGAGCTGAGCCCGGCTCCGGTCCCCCGGGCCGGCGGGCCGGTGCACTCGGCCCGCCGGCCCGCCACTGTGTCCGCCACTGTGTCCGCCGCGGTGCGGGCCTCATGGCGGCGCCGGACGGGCCATCAGGCCCCTGCGCAACGCCCCGCTGTTCGGCAACAGTGAGATCCGGACATGGGCAGGGCGCCCATCAGCCGCTCAGGGAGGTGGGCCCCATGCCCGGACTGCTGGCCATCGGAGCCGTCACATCGATAGGGCTCGGCGCGATTCTCGTCTTCGCCGTCGACTGGCAGTGGGACGGCGCCGACCGGCCGCTGGTGGGACTGATCATGATGGCGGTCGGATCGCTCGCCCTGGTCGCCGCGACAAGCATGTACGGCCACGATTCCCGCTCCGGGCAGGCGTCGTGAGAGGCGGCCCCCGTGTGCGGGACCGGCGGGGCCGGTGCGGGTACCGCGTCCGCCGCCCAACGGCGGGGCGGGACGGGCCACTCGGTTCGACACCCCGCTCCGGACAGCCCCGAGGGGCCCCGCGGCACGGGCCCATGCCCTGACGCCCCGGGGGATCCCGTGCGCGGGTGACAGCCCCGGCCTCCGCGCGGAGGCCGGGGCTGTCGGCGTTCCCGTGCCGGTGGTCCGGTCGGCCTTGCCGGGCCGTACGCGACCGCCCCGACGCCGCACCGTCGGGAACGCCGGGGCCGGACGCGGCCGCCGCCCTTGGAGGACAACGTCCGCGCCCGGCCCCGTCCGCAGCGTCCAGTGCTGTCGTCCCGGCTCCGACCGACGGTCAGAGGTGCGGCACCACCGCGACAGGCGCCGCAGCATGGTGCAGCACCGCGTGCGTGACCGGGCCGATGCGCGTACCGAGTGCCGCGCGGCGTACCCGCCGCCCCACGACCAGCAGCGAGGCGTCCTTCGAGGCGTCCACCAGGTGGTCGGCCGCCCGGCCCACCACGCACTGCTCCTTGACGTCGACGTCCGGGAACTTGCCGCGCCACGGCCGCAGGGCGTCGGTCAGCGCGCTCGCCTCCCGCAGGCCCATCGCGACGCCGTGTCCGGGATCGGCGGCTGCGGGCTCGTACCCGGACATGATCGGTGTGTTCCATCCGTGGACGACCCTCAGGCCGGCCCCGCGTGCGGCGGCCGCGGCGAAGGCGTACTCGATCACCTCGTCGCACGGCCGGGTGAGGTCGAGTCCCAGCACCACATCGAGGTGCCGCACCCGGCGGGCCTCGCCCCCGCCCTCGTACCGCGGTTCGTCCTCGGCGCGCTCGCCGGCCCGTACGAGGACGACGGGGCGCTCGGCGTGTGCGATGACGGGCATCGACACCGATCCCGCGAGGAAGCCCCCCAGTGCTCCCAGCCCCCGCGAACCCAGGACCAGGACCTCCGCCTCGTTCGCGGCGGCGAGCAGCACCTCGACGGGACGGCCGAAGACCTGCTCGACGCCGATCCGCAGACCGGGATGGTCCTCCCGCAGCCGCTCGGCCACGTCACGCGGGACACGCTCGGCCCAGTGCTGGGTGACGGTCGTCCCGCCGGGTGCGGTGTCCGCACCCGTGAACGGGGCGTGGACGGAGCCCGGCGACCACTCCTGCCAGGCGTGGACGATGTGCAGGGGGAGACCGCGCAGCAGTGCCTCACGGGCAGCCCACCGCGCGGCTGCCCGCGACTCGGCCGAGCCGTCCACAGCGGCGATGACAAGACGTCGTGACATGGAATCCTCCGGGTGAGGGGACGTTTGCGTCGGGAAGCGGCCGCGGACGGGGCGAAGGCCGGGCCCACCCGCCGGGGTGCGCACGTGCCGGCGGAGAGGGGTCGGGCCGTTCACGGCGGCCGGTGGTGGGGGTGCGGGTCGGGACGGGGGTGCTGCCGGGCCGGGGTTTCCGGGCCGGGGGGGCGGTCCACCGGGCCGGGGCGATCAGCCCGTAGTGGCCGTCGTAGCGGTGGGCTTCACCCGGGCGGCCGACACCGGTTCGCCGACGTGGCCGAGGGCCGCGAGCACCGTCTCCCGTGCGTAGGCATCCGCACCACGGGGCACTTGCCCCCGGCTGCTGACCCGGACATCGAGCGCCCGGCCGGTCTTGAGACCGCTCATGGGAACACCTCCTCGATCGCTCTCAGCCTGTCCGGCGCCGACCCCCGCCGGCAGAGCCGACCGGGCCGCCTCCACGGTGCGACCGGTCCCCCGCGCCGACCGCCCGTCCGGGACGTACGGGCGTCCTGCGGAAGGCCGTTCGGCCCCGGGCCGGGGGCGCGTACGGAGCCGACATCTGCCCGGGGGTGTGCCTGGGCGGGCACAGAGGGGGCGGACGGCGCCCTGCCATGCCTTCGTCCGGGGCCGGACCGTCTGGCCGGTGATCCGCCCGGGCCGCCCGGCGTGCGGGAGACGAGGGCCCAATGGCGGGGGGACGGCCCGACCGACCCCTGCCGCGGGGTGGCCGGGTGCCCGCACGCTGGCACCACCTGCACAGGCACCCCTCAGGAGGGCGGCGGAAATGACCGTACGCATGGCGATCAACGGCTTCGGGCGCATCGGGCGCAGCTACCTGCGCTGCGTCATGGAACGCGCGGAGGCGGCGAGCGGTACGCCGGTGGAGGTGGTGGCCGTCAACGACCTCGCCCCTCCGGCGGCGCTGGCCCACCTGCTCACCTATGACTCGACCTACGGCCGGCTCGGCCGCACCGTCGAGCACGACGACGAGTCGATCACGGTGGACGGGCACCGCATCGCCGTCATGTCCGAGCGCGACCCGGCCGGGCTGCCCTGGGAGGCCCTGGGCGTCGACGTGGTCGTCGAGGCCACCGGCCGCTTCCGTACGCGGGAGGAGGCCGGCCGGCACGTGCGGGCGGGAGCGCGCAAGGTCCTGCTGTCGGTCCCGGGCAAGGGCGTGGACGCCACCATCGTCATGGGGGTCAACGAGTACACCTACGACCCGCGGCTCGACCACGTGATCTCCAACGCGTCCTGCACCACCAACTGCGTGGCCCCGATGGTGAAGGTCCTCCACGACCGCTTCGGGATCGTCAAGGGCCTGATGACCACCATCCACGGCTACACCAACGACCAGGTCGTGCTCGACGGCCCGCACAAGGACCTGCGCCGGGGCCGTACGGCGGCCGTCAACATCATCCCGACCAGTACCGGTGCCGCCCGGGCCGTCGGGCTGGTCCTTCCCGAACTGGCGGGCACCCTGGACGGCATCGCGGTGCGCGTGCCGGTCGAGGACGGCTCGCTGACCGACCTCGGTCTCGTACTCGAACAGCCGGTGAGCGCCCAGGACGTCAACGACGCGTTCCGCGAAGCGGCCGACGGGCCCCTGAAGGGCATCCTGCGCGTCAGTGACGCGCCGATCGTCTCGCGCGACATCGTCGGCGACCCGGCCTCGTGCATCGTGGACGCCCCGCTGACCCAGGCGCACGGGAACCTGGTCAAGGTCTTCGGCTGGTACGACAACGAGTGGGGGTACACCAACCGTCTCGTCGACCTGACCCAGTACGTCGCGGCCCTTCTCGACCCGCGATGAGCACCGGGCTCCCGGCCGGCCGGGAAAAAGAAGGTGCCGCAGCGCCCGTCCGGAAGGTGTGGCTGTGGCGGTGGCGCGGCAACGAACTGCGTCACCGTTCCCACGCGGTGGAGGGCTGGATCCTCCTGCTCCTGGGGGTGGCCGGGTTCGTCGGTGCGCCGCTGGGCGGCGCGGTGGCCTGGGACACGGTGCTGGAGGGCCGGGCACGCCAGCTGACCGAGCGACACCTCACCAATGCGGTGCTGGTGGAGGATCCGGCTCCCGCGGCGAGGGGCAGCACCCGCACCCGGGCCACCGCCCGGTGGACCGCGCCCGACGGCACCGCGCACACGGCGCGGGTTCCGGTCGGAAGCCATCTGGAGCGCGGGGCGCGTGTCCCGGTGTGGACGGACGAGGACGGGGCGATGACCTCCGCACCGCCGGCGCCGGCCGCCGCACGGTTCGATGCCGCGGCAGCCGCTCTCGCCGTCACGGTGGGCCTCGGTTTCCTGGTGCTCGCCGTCCACCGGCTCGTACGACGGCGCCACGAGCGGCGCCGCGCCGCGCAGTGGGGCCGGGAATGGGCGCGGGTCGCCCCCGAGTGGGACCGCAGGACCGCCTGACCGGGACGCTCCGGAGACCACTGGGTCCCTCACCGGGACCTTCGGGACCTTCGCCACCGGCATCCCCGGCACCAGGCTGGGGCCGAGACGACGAGCGGCCGACCCGCGTGACCGGCCGATCCCCACCCCCCGCATCCAGGGAGCCATCCATGACGCAGGTGACCAGTGACCGCAGCGACACCTCCGACGGGGGCGTCCCCTCCGAGGCACGGATCGCCGTGAACCGACTCGTCGACCACGCCGTCAAGGCGCTCGCCGACTTCGAGTCCCTGACGCAGGAGCAGGTCGACCACATCGTCGCCAAGGCGTCCGTCGCCGCTCTGGACCAGCACACCGCCCTGGCGCACCTCGCGGTGGAGGAGACCGGTCGCGGGGTGTTCGAGGACAAGGCGGCGAAGAACATGTTCGCCTGCGAGCACGTCACCCACGGCATGGCCCGGACGAAGACGGTCGGCGTCGTCGCGCGTGACGACATCGAGGGCATCATCGAGATCGCCGAACCCGTCGGCGTGCTCTGCGCGATCACCCCGGTCACCAATCCGACGTCCACCACAATCTTCAAGGCGCTGCTGGCCCTGAAGACGCGCAACCCGGTCGTCTTCGCCTTCCACCCCTCCGCGCAGGCGTGCAGCGCCGAGGCAGCCCGCATCGTGCGGGACGCCGCCGTCGCCGCCGGGGCGCCCGAGCACTGCGTGCAGTGGATCGAGGCACCCTCGATCGAGGCCACCGGCCTCCTCATGCACCACCCGGGCGTGGCGATGATTCTCGCGACCGGCGGGAACAGCATGGTCAAGGCGGCCTACTCGGCGGGCAAGCCCGCCGTCGGCGTCGGCGCGGGCAACGTCCCCGCCTACGTGCACCACAGTGCGGATCTGCGCCGGGCGGTCAACGACCTGGTGCTGTCCAAGTCCTTCGACAACGGCATGATCTGCGCCTCCGAACAGGCCGTCATCCTCGACACCGGCATCTACGAGCAGGCCCTGGCCGAGTTCCGGCGCCTGCACGCCCACGTCGCGACGGCCGAGGAGAAGCGGAAGCTGGAGACCTACCTGTTCCCGCCGGACCCGGCCGGACGGCAGGGCCGTGTCAACCCGGCGGCCGTGGGCCGGAGCCCCGCCTGGATCGCCGAGCGGGCGGGGTTCGCGGTCCCCGCCGAGACGTCGCTCATCCTGGCCGAGGCGAGCGGTGTCGGGCCCGACGAGCCGCTCACCCGGGAGAAGCTCTGCCCGGTCCTCACCGTCCTGCGGGCCGGCTCGGCCGAGGAGGGCTTCGACCTCGCGGCCGACATGGTGGACTTCCACGGTCAGGGCCACAGCGCGGTGATCCACACCGGCGACGCCACCCTCGCCGAACGCTACGGCCGCCGCATGAAGACCGTGCGGATCATCGTCAACTCCCCCTCGTCACAGGGCGCGATCGGCGGCATCTACAACCGTCTGCTTCCCTCCCTCACCCTGGGCTGCGGCTCCTGGGGCAGCACGTCGGTCTCCGACAACGTGTCCGCCGCCCAGCTGCTCAACATCAAGCGCGTCACCACCCGGCAGAACAACCTGCAGTGGTTCAAAGTGCCGCCGAAGATCTACTTCGAGCCGCAGGCCATCCGCTACCTGGCAGCGATGCCCGGCGTGCACCGCGTCACCGTGGTCACCGACGCCACCATGACCCGGCTCGGCTACGTCGACCGCGTCAGCCGCGTCCTGCGGCAGCGGGAACACCCCGTGACCATCCAGGTCGTCGACGACGTCGAACCCGAGCCCAGCATCGCCTCCGTCCAGCGCGGCGCCGCCCTCATGCGCGACTTCCGCCCGGACACCATCATCGCCCTGGGCGGCGGATCCCCCATGGACGCGGCGAAGGTGATGTGGCTGCTGTACGAGCAGCCGGACGTCGACTTCGCCGACATGCGGCAGAAGTTCTCCGACATCCGCAAGCGGGCCTTCCGCTTCCCCGTACTCGGTGAGCGGGCCCGCCTGGTCTGCGTGCCCACCACCTCGGGCACCGGCGCCGAGGTCACCCCGTTCGCGGTGATCTCCGACCCGGCGACCGGCAAGAAGTACCCGCTCGCCGACTACGCACTGACGCCCAGTGTCGCCATCGTCGACCCCGTCCTGACCGCCGGCCTGCCCTCCTCGCTCGCGGCCGACAGCGGTTTCGACGCCCTCACCCACGCCACCGAGGCCTACGTGTCGGTCTACGCCAACGACTTCACCGACGGCCTGGCGCTGCACGCCATCAAGCTGATCTTCGAGAACCTCGAGACCTCGGTCACCGGCCGGGACGCGGAGCGAACCCTGGCCCGGGAGAAGATGCACAACGCCGGCACCATCGCCGGCATGGCCTTCGGCAACGCCTTCCTCGGCATCGTCCACGCCATGTCCCACACGCTGGGCGCCACCTTCCACATCGCCCACGGCCGGACGAACGCGATCCTGCTCCCGCACGTGATCCGCTACAACGGCAGCGTTCCCGCCAAGCCGACGGGGTGGCCGAAGTACGAGAGCTACCGGGCACCGGAACGCTTCCAGGACATCGCCCGAACCCTCGGCCTGCCCGCCGCCACGCCCGCCGAAGGCGTGGCCTCCTACGCCGCAGCGGTGGAACGCCTGCGCGACGGAGTCGGCATCGAGCCGTCCTTCCGCGCCCTGGGCATCGACGAGACGGCCTTCGTCACGGCCCTTCCCGCACAGGCGCTGAACGCCTACGAGGACCAGTGCGCCCCGGCCAACCCGCGCACGCCGATGCTCGACGACATGGAGGACATCATGCGCGCCGCCTACTACGCCGGTCCCCGGCCACTGCCCTCGACCTGACGCCCGGTTCACCGCACGGCCGATGGACCTCCCCGCCGCACGACGGTCGCCCGCTCCGAGCGCGGGCGGACGGTCCCCCGGGCCGTCGGGACCACCGGCCCCGTCCGCCCCCGCGGGAGAAGGCCGGTCGGCGACATGGCCTGCCTCACCGGCCCTGGGCCCGGTGGCGGGCGAGCGACGAACATCGAGGGCGAGGCCGGGCCCTCCCCGCCCCGCCGGCCGCCGTCCCCCGGAGATGACTAGATGACCGTGACCGTCCGACCTTCCGCCGACCCCCGGCCCACCGACAGCGCGTGGCACGGTTTCACCGGTGAGCAGTGGCAGCAGCGCATCGACGTGCGGGCCTTCATCCAGGCGAACTACACGCCGTACGAGGGCGATGCCGCGTTCCTGGCCGGTCCCACCGACCGCACGCTCGCCGTGTGGAACACCGTCGCCGCCCTCTTCCCCGAGGAGCGCCGCAAGGGCGTCCTCGACGTCGACACCGCGACGCCCTCCACCATCACCTCCCACGCGCCCGGCTACATCGACCGGGACCGGGAGCTGATCGTCGGACTTCAGACCGACGCTCCGCTGAAGCGGGCCATCATGCCCAACGGCGGACTGCGCATGGTCGCCAACGGCCTGCGCGCGTACGGTTTCACACCCGACCCGTTCGTCACCACGGTCTTCGGCACCTATCGCAAGACGCACAACGACGGCGTCTTCGACGCCTACACCCCCGAGATGCTGCGCGCCCGGAAGGCCGGCATCATCACGGGCCTGCCCGACGCGTACGGGCGTGGCCGGATCATCGGCGACTACCGGCGCGTCGCGCTGTACGGGACCGGCCGGCTGATCGAGGCGAAGCGCGCCGAGCGGGCACGGCTGGACACCCGGCCCTCCACCCCGGACGTCATCCGCGACCGCGAGGAACTGGCCGAGCAGATCAGGGCGCTCGGCGAGCTGGAGCGCATGGCCGCCTCTTACGGCTGCGACGTCTCCCGCCCCGCCGCCACCGCGCACGAGGCCGTTCAATGGCTCTACCTGGGCTTCCTCGCCGCGGTGAAGGAGCAGAACGGCGCCGCCATGTCCCTGGGCCGCACCTCGACGTTCCTGGACGTCTACCTCCAGCGTGACCTCGGCGAAGGGGTCATCGACGAGAGCCGCGCCCAGGAGCTCGTCGACGACTTCGTGATCAAACTGAGGATCGTGCGGTTCCTGCGCACGCCGGAGTACGACTCCCTCTTCTCCGGCGACCCGACGTGGGTCACCGAGTCCATCGGCGGCATCGGGGAGGACGGCCGGCCCCTGGTGACCCGCACCTCCTTCCGCTTCCTGCGGACCCTGTACAACCTCGGCCCCGCCCCCGAGCCCAACCTGACGGTCCTGTGGTCCCCCCGTCTGCCCGAGGGCTTCAAGCGCTTCTGCGCCCAGGTGTCCGTCGACACCAGCTCCCTCCAGTACGAGTCCGACGACCTCCTGCGCCCCCGTACCGGCGACGACACGGCCATCGCCTGCTGCGTCTCCGCCATGACGGTGGGCAGGCAGATGCAGTTCTTCGGGGCTCGTGTCAACCTGGCCAAGGCCCTGCTGTACGCGGTCAACGGCGGCCGCGACGAGATGACGGGCGAGCAGATCGGCCCCCCGACGGCCCCGCTGACCGGCGAGTACCTCGACCACGACGAGCTCGCGACGGCGTACGACACGATGCTGGACTGGCTGGCCGCCACCTACGTCAACGCCCTGAACGTCATCCACTGCATGCACGACAAGTACGCCTACGAGCGCATCGAGATGGCCCTGCACGACCACCCCGTGCACCGCACCATGGCCTGCGGCATCGCGGGCCTGTCCGTGGCCGCGGACAGCCTCTCGGCCGTCAGGTACGCCCGGGTGCGGGTCGTCCGGGACGCCACCGGCCTGGCCGTCGACTACCGGGTCGAGGGCGACTACCCGTCCTACGGCAACGACGACGACCGCGCCGACAGCATCGCCGTCGGCCTGGTCCGTTCCTTCATGGCCAAGGTGCGCCGCCACGAGACGTACCGGGGCGCCGCACACACCCAGTCGGTACTGACCATCACCTCGAACGTCGTGTACGGCAAGCACACCGGCAACACCCCCGACGGCCGCCGCGCCGGCACGCCCTTCGCCCCGGGCGCGAACCCCATGAACGGCCGCGACCACCACGGCATGGCCGCGTCCGCCCTCTCCGTCGCCAAGATCCCGTACGACCAGGCACGCGACGGCATCTCGCTGACCTCCACGGTCACACCCGAGGGCCTGGGCCACGACCCCGCGGAACGCGCCGGGAACCTCGTGGGCATCCTCGACGCCTACACCGCCGCCGGCGGATTCCACATGAACGTCAACGTCCTCGACCGGGCCACGCTGCGGGACGCCATGGAGCACCCGGAGAAGTACCCGGACCTGACGATCCGCGTCTCCGGATACGCCGTCAACTTCGTCCGCCTGACACGCGAACAGCAGCTGGACGTCATCAACCGCACGTTCCACGGTGCGCGATGACCACGGGCCGCATCCACTCCTGGGACCTCTCCACCGGCGTGGACGGTCCCGGGACCCGGTTCGTCCTCTTCCTCAACGGCTGCCCGCTGCGCTGCCTGTACTGCGCCAACCCCGACACCTGGCACCTGCGCGACGGGCAGCCGGTCACCGCGGACGAGGTCGTCACCCGCATCGAGCGGTACCGCCGGTTCACCGACCTCGCGGGCGGCGGGGTGACCCTCACCGGGGGTGAGCCCCTGCTCCAGCCCGTCTTCACCGCCGAGGTGCTGCACCGGTGCAAGGAGCTCGGCCTGCACACCGCCCTGGACACGTCCGGAGCCCTCGGCCGCAGGGCCGGCGACGCGCTCCTGGCGGACACCGATCTCGTCCTGCTCGACATCAAGTCCTTCGACGCCGGTGTGTACCGGCGTCTGACCGGCGGCCGCCTCGCCCCGACCCTCGACTTCGCCACCCGGCTGCACCGCCTGGGCGTACCCACCCATGTCCGGTACGTCCTCGTCCCCGGCTGGACCGACGACCCCGCGCACATCGACGGTCTGGCCGGTTTCCTGGCGGAGCTGGACAACGTCGAGCGGGTCGACGTCCTCCCCTTCCACAAGCTCGGCGCACCCAAGTACGACGCGCTCGGCGTGCCCTTCCCCCTCCGGGACGGCCCCCTACCGGACGGTGCTCTCGTCGAGCGCGTGCGCGAGCAGTTCCGCGCCCACGGCCTCCGGGCGCTGTGAGACACGCCTCGACCGCAGGCCGGGTCGGGGGCGGCGGGTGGAGGCGGGGTTGGCGGTCGTTCGCTCCCGTTGGAGTGATTTTCGTGCAACTCCGATGGCGTCGGCGGAAGTCGCGGCGTTAGCGCAGCGGTTGATCGTCGCTGCCGGGCCGGTGCCCGGCGGCAGTTCTCGAGGGATGCCCACATGACCGCTTTCTCCGCGACCGCCCCGGTGGCCGCCCCGCCGTCCGCGTACCAGGCCCGGCACGTGGCCGTGTTCAACGTGCCGCAGCACGGGCACGTCCTGCCGACGCTGGCGGTGGTCGAGCAGCTCGTCGCCCGCGGCCACCGGGTGAGCTACGCCGTGACGGCCCCGTTCGCCGAGTGCGTGCGGGCGGTCGGTGCCGAGCCGGTCGTCTACTCCGCGCCCGATCTGGGCGAGGCGCCGGAGGACCTGGCGGAGGGCGTGCGGCAGGCGATCACGGTGAACCTGGGTGCGCTCGACGAGCTGGACGCCGCCTTCGGTGCGGACCGGCCCGACATCGTCCTGTACGACGTGTACGCGTGGGCGGGGCCGCTGCTGGCCAACCGCTGGGGGGTGCCGGTGGTGCAGCTCGCCCCGACGCACGTGCCCTACCAGGGGCTCGTCGAGGAGTTCTTCGGGCTCGCGGACATCGCGGAGATCCCCGGGTTCCCCGAGCTGGCCGGTGCGGTGGCCGCCGCCGGGCTGACATCGGTCCACGAACTGACGCTGGCCCCGCCGCACGTCGTGGCGTTCTTCCCCCGGGCATTCCAGCGGCGTCCGGAGACCGTCGCGGCCGGCGACTGCCGGTACGTCGGGCCGGCGCTGGCCGACCGGTCCTTCCAGGGGCGCTGGCTGCCTCCCCGCCCCGACGCCGAGGTCCTGTACGTCTCGCTCGGGTCGCAGTTCACCCGCCGCCCGGAGTTCTACCGGGCCTGTGTCGAGGCGTTCGGCGGCTCACCGTGGCATGTGGTGATGACCGTGGGGGACGCGGTGTCCCCGGCCGAGCTGGGGACCCTGCCGGGCAACTTCGAGGTCCACGCCAGTGTTCCCCAGCTCGACGTCCTGGCGGCCGCGTCGGTCTTCGTCACGCACGGGGGCATGGGCAGCGTCATGGAGGCGCTGCACCACGGCGTACCGCTGGTGGCCGTGCCGCAGATGGCCGAACAGCGGGTCAACGCCGAGCAGATCGAACGGCTCCGGCTGGGGGTGCACCTGCCGCGCGAGACCGTTTCGAGCACGTCGCTGCGGGAGGCGGTGGCTCATGCGGCGGCGGACCCCGGTGTCGCCGCCGGGGTGGCGGGGATGCGCGAGGAGATCCGGGCCGCCGGTGGCGCGGCGGCCGCCGCGGACACCGTGGAGCGGGTGCTGGCGGGCGCCCCTGTCCCGGTCCGCTGAACGGTGTCCCCGCGTGGTGAAGGCTCCGGGACGGGCGGGCGCGGATCCGCGCGGCGCGGCCTGGCGTGGTGCGGTGCGCTGCTGGTGGCGGTGACGCCTCCGGCCGCCCAGCCGGCGTGGGCCACCGCGCCGGACCGCCCTTCGTCCGTGTCCGGCGACCGGCAGGAGGGGCCGGCCGCACCGTCCGTCGTACGGCGGGACGTGCGCATCACCGCCGCCGACGGGGTGGTGCTCGCCGCCGAGGTCCACCGGCCCGAACACCCCGGCGTCCGTCCCCTGCTGGTGGTCCCGGGCGCCTGGATCTCGCTCCCCACCCATGAGGTGGCCTCCGCGCGGCGCCTGAGGGCCCTCGCGGCGTCGGGGTACGTCGTCGTCGCCTACGACCCCCGGGGCTTCCGCCGCTCGGGCGGGTCCGTCGACATGGCGGGGCCCGAGGACGCCGGCGACGTGTCGCGGGTCATCGACTGGGCAGTGGCGCACGCGGGCGCCGACCCTTCGAGGATCGGTCTGCTGGCGGAGTCGTACGGGGCGGCGGTGAGCCTGAACGCCGCCGCCTTCGACCCCCGGGTCAAGGCGGTCGCCGCACTGAGCGGCTGGACCGACCTGGTCGGCTCCCAGTGGCGCAACGGGGCACGGCCGAGCACCGTCGGGCTCTTCCAGGAGCTCGTGGGCCGGCTCAACGGCCGGTTCGACGAGCGGCTGTCCGCGGCGTTCGCCGATCTGCGCCGGGGCGGCACCGGGTCGCACGCCTGGGCCCGGCAGCGTTCCGCGAGGACGCACGTGGCGCGGCTCAACCGGCACGCGCCCGCCGTTCTGCTCGGCAACGAGTGGGACGACCCGCTCGTCCCCGCCGGGCAGACCGGTGAGTTCCTGGACCTGCTCCAGGGGCCGAAGCAGCTGCACATGCGTCCCGGAGGCCACGGGGACAGTGTCAATCCCACGCTCGGGCCGCTCGCGGGAGCGAGCCTGTGGGACGAGGCCGTGGCCTGGGTCGACCGGTACGTGGCGGACACCGCCGAGGGGCCGGCGGGCCCCGCGGTCGTCCTGCGGTCCCGTACGTCCGTGGCCTTGGAGCACCACCCCTCCTGGGCGGCGTTGCGGCACGCCGACCGGCAGGTCCCGCTCACCCCCCTGCGGCGCGCGGACGACGCGCACCTCGTCGCGGGGATCCCCTCGGCCGCCGAGTCGGGGCCCTTCCCGGCATCGGGGGCGCTCGACGCCCTCGGCGGGCACCAGCCGGCGCTGCTGCCCCTCCTCGTTCCACCGGCCGCCGCCGTGTGGACCGGCGCGCCCCTGCGGGCGCCCCACGCCCTGCGGGGCGCGGCCCGGGTGACCGGGCGCCTGACGGCGGACGCCACGAGCGGGACCCTCATCGCCCACCTGTACGACGTGGACGCCCTCGGCCGCGCCAGGCTGCTGACCCACGCCCCGTACTCCTTCCGCGACCGGCCCGCGCACCGGCCGCTGGACTTCACGATCCCGCTGCCGGCCACGGCCTGGGACCTGCCGGCGGGGCACCGGCTCGCCGTCGTCCTGGACACCGTCGACCACCGTTACGCCTCCGACAGCCCCCTGGGCGCCCTGCTGACCGTCCACACGGGCGCCACCCGGCTGACCGCCCCCCTCACCCCGCTCTCCCGGCGCTGAGGTCCGCTGCCCGCGCACACGCGCCGCCGTACGGCCGGGTCCTCCTCGCGGCCCCAGGTCCGCGAGGAGGACCCGGCCGCCGGCCTAACGGACCGTGCCGGCCGGCGACCGCTCGCCGCGGCGGCTGCCCGGGACCGTGACCCCGGCAGCGGCGGACGGGCCCGTGACCCCGGCAGCGGCGGACGGGGGCGGGGTGAACGGGCGTACGGCGACGCCCCGGACCGGCCGGCCGAGCGGCAGCAGGCACGAGCCCGGCAGGCTCACCACGCACCGGGCCGCCTCGGCCGCACCGCCGAAGTCGGCTTCCCCGGCCCAGTCCGTGCGCGCATCCCGGCTCGCCTCGGCCGCCTCGCACACCGCCACGGAGACCCGTTCCAGGTAGAGGGCGTATCCCCGGCCCGACGGGTGGAACCCGTCCGCGCAGTACAGCTCGTCCGGTGCCGACCGGAACTCCGGCGCGGTCAGCGAGACGACGACCGCTCCCGCGGCCAGCGCGGCCTCGGCCTGTCGCACGGCCAGACGCCGGGAGCGCCACGTGCCCACCGCCCTGCTCCAGGCGCGCAGGGCCGGAGCCGCGCCGATGTCGGGGCACGTTCCCACCACCACGTGCAGGCCCGCGGCCCGGAGCCGTTCGACGTGGGTGCCGAGGAGGCGGGCGCGCCGCGCCGAACGGCCGGGCAGGAAGACGTCGTTGCCGCCGATGAGGATCAGCGCCACACCGGGCCCCTCGCGCCGCACGGCCGCCCGGACCTGGCGGGCCAGCCCGGGCGTGGTCGCCCCCACCCGGGCGTGGACCTCCACGTCCACCCGGCCGCCCCACCGCGCCACCAGGGCACCGGCGAGGACCGCGCCGACCGTCTCCTCCCGCCGGAGCGCGCCCACGGACACCGACGACGAGTCGCCCAGGAGCAGCAGCGTCATGCCCTCCCCGTCCGCCGGCCCGTACGGCCCGGTGCAGGCCGGTGCGGAGCGGCCGTTCCACAGCGGTCCGCGCAGCACCAGCCGCATGGAAGACCCGATCAGCGCCCTGCGCAGCCGACGGCCCACCGACCTCCCCGACCACCTCGCGGGAGCCTCCCGCGGAGGCCGGGACGACGTCACACTCACCAAGACACTCCAGGCATTCGAGCGAATACGACCGCCCGCTCAACGACCGGCACGGGGCGGAAGGCACGGCGTATTCGATCTATCGAAGGTGTCACGGAGGGTCTCGCGGAGGGCACGGTCCGTCGTCCGCCGGGTCCCGCCGGTGCGGGGATGACGTGCCCGCCCCGGCGGCGGGTGTCCGGGCCCACCCCCGCGGGCGTACCGGTGGGAGGGATCGTGCAGGCTGGGGGGATGACCAGTCGCGTGGAGAAGTACCTCGCCCGTCTCGACCGGCTCTCCGGAGGCAGGGAGCCCCGGTTCTTCCCCGTCGAGTCGACCAGGCAGGGGCTGCGGGGCGTGACGGCGATCGTGTACGACGACCTGCCGCGGGGGCTTCTCACCACGTTCACCTACGGCGTTTCCCTCGCCACCCACCCGGACTGGCGGCACTGTTCGCCCGAACTGTGCCTGAGCGTGCGGTCGGAGGACGAGATCTGGGCGCACGCGGCCGGCTTCCTCGCCGAACAGCTCCGCGGCACCTGCCCCTTCGGGCCCGGCGACACCGTCGACTTCGGCGAGCGGATCGTGCCGGAGTCCGCCATGACGGGGTTCTGCGTGTTCGAGCCGGTCGCCTTCGCCCGGGAGGACTGCTCGGCCATCGACGTCGGTGTCCCGGGCCACGAGGGGCACGACGTGATCGCCGTCCAGGGGCTGTACCCCATCCACGAGGTGGAGCGGCAGTTCATCAACGCGTACGGGATCGACGTCTTCCGGCAGCAGGTGTGGGAGCCCTTCGACGTTCTGCGCGCACCGGCCGTGTGAACCACTGGCCGGCCACGACCACCGCGAGCGCGACCTCGACCAGGTCGCCGCGTAGTACATCAGTCGGGCCCCGGTGTGCAGGTCCGCCGGGTCGCCCGCCTTTCCGCCGCCCGGCCGCTTGCCAGGGCGGCACGGTGAAGAGGTGAGTACGCCCGCGAAGCGGGTACCCGGCCCACCATGGTCAAGCGTGCGCCGCGGGGACGCGGGGACGCTCGCCGCGCCGGACCGGCGCGGCACGCACGTACACACGCACGTACACACGTACGCACACAACGGAACGCACGGGCACGCGCCGGTACGGCGTGAAACCGCGGCCGGCCTTTCCGCGCTGCGGCGGTCCGGGTGTGCCCCGGCCATTCGCGGTGGAATTCCCTGATCGTTCCGCCGGATCTTTTCCGGGTGTTTCGGAAGGGCATATTCCGGGGAGCACCGGGAGATCCCGCTATCGGGGTTTCGGCGCGTCAGCGCCGCTCAGGGCGTGGCGTATTGGCGCCCGCAAGCCGAACCGGTCGGCCGTCAGGGTTTTTTCTTCAACGCGTGATGGGTGCCGTGAATTCGGGTACGCGGAGGCTCGCAGACGAGCACTCCCTTCCTTTCTGGAGGATTTATGAGCGGCTTCGAGGAGCCAGGGCGCCGCGACCAGAGCACGCCCGGCGCGGTGGCGCGAACGGCGCAGGACAAGGCGGCCGAGAGCGCGGGGATGGTCGGTGACAAGGCCTCCGAGGTGGCCGGCACCGCCAAGGAGCAGGCTGCGGGGGTGACCCATGAGGCCACGGCACAGGCGCGTGACCTCGTGGGCGAGCTGCGGGAACAGCTCCGCGACCAGGCCCAGAGCCAGACGCAGCGGCTGGCGGAGAACGTCCGCCGGCTCTCCGACGAGCTGCGTGACATGAGCGAGAACGGCAAGCCGGATTCGGGCGTCGGTGGCGTCGTACGGCAGATATCCGACGGCGGGCACCAGGTGGCCGCGCGGCTGGAGCAGCGGGGCCCGGAGGGTCTCGTCGGTGACTTGCAGGACTTCGCCCGGCGGCGACCGGGTGTCTTCCTCGCGGGCGCGGCCCTGGCGGGGTTCGTCGTCGCGCGGGCCGGGAAGGGCGTCAGCGCCGCGGGTTCGTCCGGTTCGACGGGAGCCGGCCCGCAGGGCGGGCAGCAGTACGCGCCTCAGCGGCCCGCGGCCGGTACGGGCACGGGCCTGGACACGGGCACGGGTGCGGGTGCGGGCCTGGACACGGGCACGGGTGCGGGCCTGGGCGCAGGCGTCGGCACGGGCGCCGGCGCGGGTGTCGGGGCGGTGCCCCCGGCCCCGCCGGTCGTCCCGCCCGTCACCCCGCCGGCGCCGGCGCCGCCCACGGCGGCACCGGGCTCGCCGTACCCCACCACTCCCCGGCCGGGGGGTGAGGGCGAATGGCGGTGACGACCCGCGTGCCCGAACGCGACCGGGTGGGCGTGCAGGAGCCGCCGCCCGCCGCCGTGGAGGACACGTCCATCGGCGATCTGATCAGTGACATCAGCACGGACCTCTCCCAACTGGTCCGGGACGAGATCGAGCTGGCCAAGGCGGAGATCAAAGAGGAGTCCACGAAGGCCGGCAAGGCCATGGGCATGCTCGGCGGGGCCGGGTACGCCGGACACCTGGTGCTGCTGCTCGGCAGCTTCACGGTGATCTTCGCGCTGGCCAACGTCATGGACATCGCGTGGGCGGCCCTCATCGTCACGGCCCTGTGGGCCGTGGTCGGCGCGGTGCTCTACACGACCGGCCGCAAGCGGCTGCGCACCGTCAACCTCAAGCCCGAACAGACCATGGAGAACCTGAAGGAGGACGCCCGATGGGCGCGACACCCCAGGAGTTGAGGAGCGACGTGGAGTACCGCCGCGCCCATCTCGCCCGCAACGTCGATCTCCTCGCGGAGAAGGTGACGCCCGGCAGGGTGGTGCGGCGCAAGGCGGGGTCGGCCCGCAACCGGCTCAGCGGAGTGAAGGAGCGCGTGATGGGCACGACGCGGGACGCCGCCGACGGGCTGACGCAGTCGGCGCACGGGGTCGCCGGGAGCGCCGGTGACACGGCGAGCAGTGCGGCGCGGACGGTCCAGGAGACCGCCGGCCAGGCCGGGGAGGCCCTGCAGCAGGCCCCGGAGCAGATCAAGCGGCAGACGCAGGGCAGCCCGCTGGCCGCCGGGCTCATCGCCTTCGGCGCCGGCATGCTCACCGCCGCCCTGCTGCCCACCACCAGCGCCGAGGAACGCGCCGGGCAGCGGATCCGCGAGCACTCCGACGAACTGCTGGAGCCGGTGAAGCAGCAGGCCGTGCAGGCCGCGCAGGAGGTCAAGGAGGAGTTGCGCGAACCGGCGGCCCAGGCCGTCGAGTCCGTGAAGTCCACGGCCCAGGACGCGGTGGACACCACCAAGGAGCAGGCCAGGACCGCCGGTCAGGACACCGCCGAGGGCCTGCGGCGGACCGGGCAGGACACCGTCGCCGAGGTCCGGGACCGGACGGGTCACTGACCCTCACGCGACGACGGGAGCGAACGGGGCACACGCGACGCCCCCGTGCCGGTGGCCCGACCGCCGCCCGGCACGGGGGCGTCGGCCACGTCGGCCACGTCGGCGGCTGCTGTGGGGCCCCCCACCCGTGCGCCGCACCCGCGACGCGGACCACCCCACGGCCCCGGGCCTCCGCCGCCTTCCGGGTGGTCCCGCGCCGTGGCCGGATCACAGCGCATGGTCACGGCGACCGACCGGCTGAACTCCTGTACGGGAGTAGCTGACAGGTACGGTTTGGCCATGGACGCATCCGGAATCGGCTCCGCCGACGAGAACATCAAGTCCACCGCGCGCGACCTGCTGGTGAAAGCGGGCGCCGCCGGGCTCACGCTGGAGGCCGTCGCCCGCGAGAGCGGCGTGCCCGTCGCCGGCGTGGAGGCCGTCTTCCCGCACCGGGACGCCCTGTTGACCGCTCTGGTGATCGACGCCTACGACGCGTCCGGCGCCGCGATGGAGCAGGCCGACCGCACGGCCGCGGAGGCCGGCGCCACGGCGGGCGCCCGGCTCCTCGCGGCCACCCGCGCGCTGCGGCGGTGGTCCTTCGACAACACGGCCGAGTTCACACTGATCTACGGCTCCCCCATCCCCGGCTATCACGCCCCGCAGGACACGGTGCCCCCCGCGTCCCGTACGCCCGCCGTGCTGGCCGGGATCGTCCGCTCGGCGCTGGAGGCCGGTGAACTGACCCCGCCGCGGCGGGCCGTGGCCGGGCCGCCGCTGCTCCTGCCCGAGGCGGTGGAGCTGTTCGGAGGCGTACCGGAGGCTCCGTTCTCGGACATCATCGAGCGGGGCATCGTGCTGTGGAGCAACCTGATCGGGCTGCTGGTGTTCCAGGTCTTCAGCCGCACCCACGACAGCGTCCGGGACGAGTCCGCGTTCTTCGACTACGCCATCGCCGTGGCGGCCGAGAGCATCGGGCTCGAGGTACCCGCGGGCGAGACCACCGACTGAACCGTCCGCCGCGCGTACGCGTCACCCGCAGGGAACCAGGCCGTTGAACACCATCAGAACCCTCTGCTTCGTCATCGCGGCGCTCTCGTCGTACTCCGCGCTGGTCTACCGGCTGTGCCAGGTGCGGCGCAGCTGGCGGGACAGCGCCTACCGCACCCTCGTCGTCACCCTGCTGTTGCAGTGCCTCACCTTCACGATGGGGGCCGTCGCCATGGGCGGTGGCAGCTTCCTCGGCGTCGGCAACCTCGCCATCCTGGTGATGCACCTGGCGGCCGTGGCCTTCTGCGTCAGCGCGCAGATCATCCTGTTGCGCTGGGCGACCACCGGCGAGGAGGCGGCGCGCAAGTCCCGCAACTGGCTGGTCACCGGGATCGTCCTCGACGTGGTGCTGGTGGCGCTGTTCCTCGTCGCGGACGGCCCGGACCGGCCCGCCTCGGACTTCGACACGGGCAGCGGCCGGCCGCTGATCCTCACGTACCTCCTGCTGTTCATCGTCTCGCAGGCGGTTCCGTGCGTCACGATCTTCCGCCAGTGCGGACCGTACGCGCGGA
Source organism: Streptomyces noursei (assembly GCF_001646665.1). Classification (GTDB taxonomy): domain Bacteria; phylum Actinomycetota; class Actinomycetes; order Streptomycetales; family Streptomycetaceae; genus Streptomyces; species Streptomyces lavendulocolor. The sequence continues at coordinate 65,360 of NZ_LWBU01000091.1, forward strand.
TGACCGACAACGCCTCGCTCCGTCAGGCCCTGCGGCTGCTCAAGGTCGCCGCGGTGGTCCTGTTCCTCTACTGCGCTGCGCGGACGGTCAACATCCTCACCGCCGCGTCCGGGGTGGACATCGGGGTGTGGAAGGTCGCCGCGTCGGTGTTCAGCGCGGCGGGCATCGTGCTGCTCTCCCTCAGCCTCACCATGTCCTCCTGGTGGGCCTCGGTCGCCGGTGTGGCGGGCTGGGCGCGCCGGTACCGCGCGTACCGGGCCCTCTATCCGCTCTGGCGCGACCTGTACGAGTCTTCTCCCGACATCGTCCTGGAGCCGCCCGGCGCCGCGTCGGTCGCCGACCTCGACTACCGCCTGCACCGGCGGGTGGTGGAGATACGGGACGGCTGGCGGGACCTGCGCCCGTACATCGACCGCACGGCCGGTGCCGCCACGGGGGCGGGCGAGGGGGCGGAGGAGGGCACGCCCGAGGAGTCCCGGCAGGCGTTCACCGAGGCGGCGCAGATCCGGCAGGCGCTGAGCGCCAAGCGGGCCGGCACGATCCCGGCCGACAACGCGGACGCCGGCGACTTCGAGGACCGCGACACGGACAACTTCACCGCGGAGGTCGCCTGGCTGACCAAGGTCGCCGCCGCCTACAGCAAGCTGGACAAGGCGGGTTGAGGTCCCGGAGGCCGGCCGCCGCCCGGCCCTGCGGCTCCCGCGGTCACCACCCGCCCGGTCCGGCTTTCCCCCGTCGGACCGGGCGGGACATCCCCCCGTTTCCCACTGCGGTCTGGCGGGCCGGGCGGGTGTTCCCCGCCCGGCCCCACGGCCCGACCCATCCCCCGAGGACCGGACCGGCCGAGGTGACCGGCAGCGAACTCGGCCACCCCCGTGAACCAAGTTAGCTGCCAGCTATCGGCGAGCTCCAACGTTGTCTGAGACGCGCCCAATTGTCAACTGTCCGCTAATCTGGGAAAGTGACGGTTAGCCAAGGGCTATGCCTAGGAGGTGACGGGAGGGAGATCGCGATGACCGGGACTGATGACCGGCCCGTGCTGGCGGTGCGTCTGGACGACCTCTTCAAGACGGTGCGCCCCAAGGGCAGGCACTGGACCAACGCCGAGGTGGCGGAGGAGCTGAAGCGGGCCAATCCCGACCTCAGGGTCGGGGGTGTGTACCTGTCGCAGCTGCGGACCGGCAAGCGCTCCAACCCCTCCCCCGACCTGCTGGCCGCCCTGGCGCGCTTCTTCGGGGTGTCGGTCGCCTACTTCTTCGACGACGACGTCGCCGAGTCGGTCCTGAGCCAGGTCGCCGCCATCGAGGCGCTGCGGCAGGCGGGGGTCCGCTCGGTGGCGATGCGGGCCGCCGGGATGAAGAAGGAGAACCTCCAGGCGATCACGGCCATCATGGACCAGTACCGGCAGATGCAGGGGCTCCCGCCCGTCACCGACCCCGCGGACCACGAATGAGGAGCGGCAGGAGGGGCCGGCCGGCCGACCAGGACCGCCGCAGCCGGCTCAAGAGGCTCCGGAAGGCCGGCGCGCAGCGGATCGCCGATCTCGACCTGCCGCGCGTGGCCGACGTGGCCGAGCTCTGCCGCCATCTCAGCGAGGTCCGGGGCCGCCCGATCACCCTGGTCCCGATGCAGATGCCGGCGTCGCACCCGTGCGGGATGTGGGTCGCCGCCCGCGACGAGGACCTCATCTTCTACGACGCCAACACCACCAGCGCGCATCAGGAGCACATCATCTTGCACGAGCTGGGTCACATCATCTGCTGTCATCGCGGCGCGGGTTGGCTGGACGAGGCGAGTGCCCGCCTCCTCTTCCCGGACCTCGACCCCGATCTCGTGCGCGACATGCTCCTGCGCGCCACCTACGACGACGTCCAGGAGCAGGAGGCGGAGATCATCGCCTACCTGCTATCCCAGCGGGTCGGCGGCACCGAGGGGCGGCAGGGCGAGGCCCCGGCGGGGCCGGGCGAGAACGCCACGCTCAGCCGCATAGAACGCACCCTCATCTGACGTGGCCGGCCTCCCGCGCGGTGTACGCGACCTCCTCGGCGAGGACGGACACGGTACGCCGGATGTCGTCCTCACGGTGGTCGGCGGTGACGAAGAACCGCAGCCGGGCCAGCCCCTCCTCGACGGCGGGGTGCAGGATCGGGTCGGCGACGACGCCGCGCCGGAACAGCCGGTCCGCGACGTGCAGGGTCCGGGCGGAGTCGCCGAGGAGGCACGGCACGATGGGCGTGCCGGCGCTGGCGCCGGTCGCGAGCCCCGCGGAGGCCGCCAGACCGAGGAACAGCTCCGCGTTGCGCCGCAGGGCCCGCACCCGGTGCGGTTCGGCGACGATCAGCTCCGTGGCGGCCAGCGCGGCGGCCGCGTTGGGCGGTGTCAGGCCCACGCTGTACACGAAGCCGGGCAAGGTGTGCCGCAGCCACCGCACGGTCCGCGCCGAGCCGCCCAGGTACCCGCCGCAGCTGGCGAAGGCCTTGGAGAGGGTGCCCATCCACAGGTCGACGTCGGACCGGTCGACGCCGAAGTGCTCGCCCACGCCCCGGCCGCTCTCCCCCACCGTGCCGATGCTGTGGGCCTCGTCGACCATCAGCAGAGCGCCGTAACGCTTCTTCAGCTCGATCACGGCCGGCAGGTCGACCAGGTCGCCGTCCATGCTGTACGCGCCCTCGACGGCGATCAGGACCCGCCGGAACCGGGAGCGGTTGAGCCGGAGCAACTGCTCCAGCCGGCCGGTGTCGTTGTGGGCGAACGGGCGCCTGGCCGCGCCGGACAGGGCGCAGCCCTGGAGGATGCTGTCGTGCGCCAGCGCGTCGTGGAGCACCAGGTCGTCGGGGCCGACGAGGTGGCCGATCGCGGTGACGTTGGTGGCGTGGCCGCTGACCAGCACCAGGCAGTCCTCGACGCCGAGGAAGCCGGCGAGTGCCCGTTCCAGCCGTACGGTGAGGTCCCGCTCGCCGGACAGGGGCCGGCTCGCCGAGACGGAGGTCCCGTACCGCTCCACCGCGAGGCGGGCGGCCTCGTTGACGGCCGGATGGCCGGACAGCCCCAGGTAGTTGTAACTGCCGAACGACAGGTACGAGCGGTCGCCGATCACCGTCGTGTCGCGGATGGTGCCCTGGTGGACGCGGAAGTACGGATAGGACGCGCCGCCCGCGGTGACCGCGTGCAGGCGCTCCTCGAACTGCCGCACCTCGGGGAAGTCCTCGACGCGTCCGGTCGCGGCGGGCGGCTGCGGACCTTGATCGGGGCCGGGCTCCGGCTCCGTTGCCGGGCGGGGCTCCGGGGCGGGGGTCGGGTCGATGGCCCGGGCGGGGGCAGGGCCGGCCGTGGCCCACGGCTCCTCGCGGTGCGGATCGACCAGGTGGATCAGCCGTCCGATGGTGAGCCCCGGCGCGTACATCTCCTCGGTGCGGAAGCCGGGTACGCGCCTGGCGATGCCGGCCTCCAGGTCGTGCAGCATCAGGGAGTCGAAGCCGAGGTCGTCGACCAGGGCCATCCGCTCGTCGAGGTCGGCGAGGGGGAAGACGCCGATCCGCGACACCTCCGCCAGCACGACGGACGCGCCGGAGGGGCCGCCGGTCCGCGCCGCGGGCCGGTCCTCCGCGCGGCGCTGCGCCGGCAGCGGCACGGACGGCGCGGGCAGCTGCGCGGGCGGGGGCGCCTGCGCGGACGGAGGTACGTGCGCGGGCGGGGACAGGGCGGTGAGCGGGGGCGTCGTGGGGTCCTCCTCCGTCGCCTCGCGGGCCGACTCGTTCACCACCCAGTGGTGGCGTGGGGCGAGCGGGCTCGGCGGCAGGGTGCACGGGGGGAAACGTTCCGGCGCGGGGCGGGGCACCTGGACGGTGACCGCGCGGTGTGCGAGGCGGGTCAGCGCGGCGGTGCGCGCCGCCACCCCGCCGGACGCCACCCCGCCGGACGCCACTTCACCGGACGCCACTTCACCGGACGTCGCTTCACCGGTCGTCGTCTCGTCGGGCAGTACCTCGCCGGACGTCACTCCGCCGGACTTCGCCGTGCCGGTCACCCGTCCCGGTCCCAGCTCCCCGGTGCGGCCGGCCTCCACCTCCCCGGCCGCCGCGATCAGCCGGGCCACGGCGTCGGGGGTGTCCTCCGCGACCACCGCGAGGCGCTCGGCCAGGGCGGTGCGGCGGGCCAGGGTGTCCGCCACCCGGGCCAGGGGCGGCCGGTCGGCGGCGAGGGTCTCCGCCACCTCCCGGGCGTACCGGGCCAGCCCGGCGCGGTCGCGGGCGCTCAGGAGCAGGAGGTGCGGTCCCGGGTCCGCCGCCGGGGGCGGGGCCGGCGCCGTGACGCACTCCTCCACCACGAGGTGGACCCCGGTGCCGCCGAAGCCGAAGGCACTCACCCCGGCGCGGCGCGGGGTGCCGGAGCCCGGCCAGGGGGCCGGCTCGGTCGGCACGGTCAGCCGTGCGGCCTCCAGGACGGAGCGGTCCGCCAGGTCGAAGTCGGGCTGCGGCGGGACGACTCCCCGGTGCACGGCCAGGACCGTCTTGATGAGGCCGGCGATGCCCGCGGCGTTGAGCGAGTGCCCGACCACCGCCTTGACCGCTCCGAGGAGGGCGGGCGCGGCGTCCGCCTCGCAGCGCAGGTCGCGCAGGACCCCGGTCTCGACCGGGTCGCCGACCGTGGTCCCGGTGCCGTGCGCCTCCAGGTAGCCCACCGCTCCGGGGCTCAGGCCGGCGTCCCGGTAGGCGCGGCGCAGGGCGCGCAGCTGGCCGGCGGCCTGGGGGTGCATTCCGCCGTGCACGGTGCCGTCGTTGGCGGTCCCCACGCCCCGGATCACGGCGTACACCCGGTCGCCGGCCGCCAGGGCGTCGGGCAGGGGCCGCAGGACCAGGACCCCGGCGCCCTCGCCGAGGACGAACCCGTCGGCCTCCGCGCCGAACGGCAGGCATCTGCCGCTGCGCGAGATGGCGCCGATGCGGCACAGTCCCACCAGCAGGTCGGGGGTGAGCTGGAGCTGGGCCCCGCCGGCGAGGGCGATCCGGCACCGGCCCGCGCGCAGCGCGAACACGGCGTTGGCCACGGCCATCAGGCCGCCGGAGCACGCCGAGTCCAGCGCGTAGCTCTCGCCGTGCAGGTCGAAGACCGAACTGATGGTGTTGGGGCCCATGTTGAGCAGCAGCCCGGCCGCGGACGACCCGTGCAGTCCGCCGACGGCCCGGGCCGACTCGCGCCACCGGGGGTCGGCCACCCGGGCGCCGAACTCGCCGCCGGCCAGCTGGCGCATCCGGATCTGCAGGGTGCTGATCTCGCGGTAGCCGCTCTCGGTGAGCGAGGTGATCACCGAGGTCTCCTCGCGGTCGAAGCCCCCGGCCTCCCAGCCCGCGTCCTGGATCGCCTCGCGGGCGAGGTCGATGAGCAGCCGGCCCTGGGGGTCCATCGCGGCGGCCCGGCGGGGCGGGATGTTGTAGTGCGCGGCGTCGAAGTGCCCCACGTCCGGCAGGAGCGCCATCGTGTCCGTGTAGACCGAGGACGGGTCGCGGAAGTCGTCGCCGAGGAAGGCGGCGCTGCGCCACCGCGAGCCGGGGACTGCGGAGAACTGGGCGCGCGGGGACATCAGCAGGCGCCAGTACTGGTTCAGGTCGCGCGCCCCGGGGAAGCGGCAGGCCATCCCCACGATCGCGATGTCGTCGTGCCGCGCCTCCCGGGGGCCCCGCGGGGCCTCGCCGGCGGTCACCGCCGCGACCCGGTGGTCGCCTGCCGTTCGCGCCACCAGTCGACCGTGGCGGCGACCTGTTCGTCGACCGGGGTGGCCCGTACGGCGAAGGCGGCCTCGTAGGCGCCGGAGTCGACGACGAAGGGACGGTCGAACTGGTAGCGCACCTCCTTGAGTTCGCGGACGAGCGGGGAGAGGAGCGCGGCGATGCCCAGGACGGCCGGCGGCATCGCGCGGACCGGGACCGGTGCCGTTCCCGCGCGGGCCGCCAGGAGGTCGACCATGGCGCGGGTGGAGAGGGCGGGCGCCGTCGGGACGTGCCAGGCGCGGCCCCAGGCCCGTTCGTCGCCCGCGACCTCGGCCAGTGCCGCGGCCACGTCGGGGAGGTAGGTCCAGCTGTGCGGGGCGTCCGGGTCGCCGAGGGCGGTGACCGGCCTGCCGCGCAGCAGCCGGGGCATGACCCGGGCCGCCAGGTGGCCGCCGTCGGTGACGCCGGGCCCGAAGAAGTCGGAGGCCCGTACCTCGACCGCCCGGAGGCGGCCCTGTTCGTGCCGGGTCCGGGCCTGCTCCCACAGGGAGGCGCGGAGGCGCCCCTTCGGGCCGGTCGCCGCGAGAGGCAGGTCCTCGGTCAGCGGGCGGTCCACCGGGCCGTAGCCGTAGAGGTTGCTCAGCATGACGAGGACGGCGCCGGTCGCCTCGGCCGCCTCGAAGGCCGACGAGGCCAGCGGTGGCCAGTCGCTCACCCAGCGGTGGTAGGGCGGGGCGGCACAGCAGTGGAGGGCGGTGGCGCCCTCGGCGGCGGCGGTGAGTCCGGCGCTGTCCGTGGCGTCCAGCGCCAGGTGCTCGATCCCCGGTTCGGGGCTGCGGCCCGACCGGGTGATGACGCGTACGGAGTGGCCCTGTGCTGCCAGCAGCCGCGCGGTGGCCGCACCGGCGGGCCCGAAACCTATGACGACATGAAGGTTCACCCCCGCACAGTAACCCGGGGGCGAGAGGCGCCCGTCGGGGACCCGCCGTCCGGCCGCCGCAGCCGGCCGGCGCCAACGGGGGCCGCGGCAGGGCGACTTCAGGCCACTCGTCCGGCGCGCGGGTTGGCGGACGCGGCCGGTGGCGGTGGTGTCGGCGACGTCTCGGCGAGGGGGCCTTTACACCGAACTGGCTTGTGACGAAAGTGGCTTGAGTGTGCGTGGAGGGGGCGCGGGGTGGTGCGACAGATCTCGACATGGTCACAAGCCGCACGATCACGGTCACACCCCTAAGGTGTGCCTTACCTAAGTTGTATGGTGGCGCCGTCGGACCGGCAGCGGGGGAAGGAAAGTGGTGTGCATGGGCGACGTCCGCCTGGTGGCGAAGGACCTCGAGGTGGGGCACGGCGGCCGCCCGGTGCTGAAGCAGGTGGACCTCTCCCTCCGGGCCGGTGCGATCACCGTGCTGGTCGGCCCCAACGGCTGCGGGAAATCGACCCTGTTGCGCACGGTGGCCGGCCTTCTGCCACCGCTCGCCGGTGAGGTGCGCATCGACGACGCCCCCCTCGCCTCGTTCGCCCGCCGCTCGCTGTCCCAGCGGCTGGCGTTCCTGCCCCAGACCTCGCAGGCACCGGCCGGGGTGACGGTCCGTGAGCTGGTACGGCACGGCCGCTACGCCCACCGCGGGGCGCTCGCCCGGCACACCGGCGAGGACACCGAGGCGATCGACTGGGCGCTCGACGTCACGGACGCGGCCCCCCTCGTCGAGCGGCGCCTCGACGAGCTGTCCGGCGGTGAACGCCAGCGCGCCTGGCTCGCCATGGTGCTGGCGCAGCGCGCCGGGGTCCTCCTGCTCGACGAGCCCACCACGTACCTCGACATGCGCCACCAGTTCGAAGTACTCGACGTCGTGCGGCGCCTGGCCCTGGAGCACGACATCGCCGTCGGCGTGGTCCTGCACGACCTGATGCAGGCGGCGGCCTACGCCGACGACGTCGTGGTGGTCGCCGACGGCGGGATCGCCGCCGCCGGCTCGGCCGACGACGTCCTCACGCCGGACGTCATCGAGCGGGCCTTCGGGCTGCGCGTGAACGTCGTCCGCGATCCCGCCACCGGCCATCTCGCCTGCTTCCCCCAGCGGTCCCAGGCTCCCGCCGCGTCCTGAACCCGAGGGCCCTCGGCGGTCCGCCCGCATCACCAGCACACAAGGAGAGATTCACCATGCAGAAAATGCTGCGCGCCCTCGCGACGGGCGGTACCGCCGTGGCCCTGCTGCTGACGGCCACCGGCTGCGGGTCGGGCACGGTCGAGGAGAGTACGGACGGCGGCGGGAAGGGCGGCGCCGACAAGCCGGCGAAGGGCGCGATCACCGTCGACACCGCGCAGGGCAAGGTCAGCCTGGACAAGCCCGCGACCAAGGTCGTCGCGCTGGAGTGGACGTACACCGAGGAACTGGTCGCGCTCGGCGTGACCCCGGCCGGCAACGCCGACAACAAGGGCTACGGCACCTGGATCACCGCCAAGGGCGCCGCCCTGTCGGGCAAGGTGACCGACGTGGGCGACCGCAACGAGCCCAGCCTGGAGAAGATCCGCGCCCTCCAGCCCGACCTCATCGTGATCGACAACGACCGGTCGAAGGCCAACCTCAAGCAGCTGCGGGCCATCGCGCCGGTGCTGTCGTTCACGTACACCACCAAGCCGCAGCTCGAGACGATGAAGAAGAACTTCGGCGAGCTGGCGAAGGCGGTCGGTAAGGAGGACAAGGCCGCCGAGGTGACGCGGCAGATCGACGCCAAGGCCGCCGACCTCAAGGGCCGGCTGGACAAGGCGGGCAAGGGTGGCCTGAAGTACGCCCTCGCGCAGGGCTTCACCGCCAACGGCGCGGCCTCGATCCGGATGCTCACCGACGACGCCATCGCCCCGCAGGTGCTGAACCTCGCCGGGCTGAAGAACGGCTGGAAGGGCCAGTCCGACGCCTGGGGCATGACGACCGTCGGCGTCGAGGGTCTGACCAAGGTCGAGAAGGACGCGACGTTCCTGTACGTCGCCGCCGCCAACGACAACCCGTTCACCGGGGACCTCGCCGGCAACGCGGTCTGGAAGGGCCTGGAGTTCGTCAAGAAGGACAAGGCCCTGCCGCTCGACCCGGGCACCTGGCTCTTCGGCGGTCCGCTGTCGGCGATGCACATCCTCGACGAGACCGGCAAGGCTCTGAAGGTCTGATGGCCCCGGAAGGACTGACGACGGCCGCACCCGCCGCCCGTCTGCCCGGCCGCCGCCCACGGGCCCTGCTCGTGGGCGGCGGCCTGTCCCTCGCCCTGTGCCTGGTCGGCGTCGTCCACCTCGGGCTCGGCGTGTCCGGCGTGGGCATCGGCGACATCGCCGACCTGATCCTCGGCCACGGCGACGCCCGCACCCGGGACGTACTGCTCGGCAGCCGCCTGCCGCGCACGCTGACCGGCCTGGTCGTCGGCGTCGCGCTGGGTGTCTCCGGCGTGCTGGTGCAGGGCGCGACCCGCAACCCGCTGGCGGCCCCCGACACCCTGGGCGTCAACGCCGGGGCGTACTTCGCCGTGGTGCTGGTGGCGTTCACCGGCATCAGCCTCGGCCCGATCCCGGCGGGCGGCGCGGCGTTCCTCGGCGGGCTCGTCGCGGTCGCCGTGGTGTACCTGCTCAGCAGCGGCGGTGTGATGACGCCCGGGCGGGTGCTCCTCGCCGGGGCGACGGTCGCGCTCGCGGGCACCGCGGGGGCCGAGTTCCTCCAGATGCTCGACGTGCAGGCCACCCGGGGGCTGTTCTTCTGGGGCAACGGCACCCTGATGCAGACCTCCCTGGAGCGGCCCCTGACGCTCGGCGCGGTCGTCGTCGCCGGCGCGCTGCTCGCCCCGTTCCTGGCCCGCCCGCTGGACCTGCTGGCGCTCGGCGACGAGACGGCCGAGGCCATGGGCGTACGGGTGGAACGCGTCCGCCCGGCCGCCTTCCTGGTCGCCGTCCTGCTGTCGGCGGCGGCCGTGTCGCTCGCCGGGCCGATCGGCTTCGTCGGGCTGATCGCCCCCGTGATCGTCCGGCAGCTGGGCGTCCGCCGGCACGCCACGATGATCCCGCTGGCGGCGCTGCTGGCCTCGGCGCTCGTGCTGGGTGCCGACGCGGCGGCGCAGCTGATCGTGACGCCGTCCGCCACGCAGCCCGCCGAGATCCCGGTCGGTGTGGTGACGGCGCTGATCGGCGGCCCGGTGTTCATGGCACTGGCCCGCCGGGTGAGCACCGGTGACGCCGACACGGGCGCCGCGGTGGTGGTGTCCGACCGGAGGCGGGCGCCCGCGTACGCCGTCGCGCTCGGCGGTGGGCTGGTGGCGCTGGCCGTCGCCGTCGCGGTCTCACTGCGCGTCGGGGACGTCGAGATCACCTGGAGTCAGCTCGGCGCGGCGCTGTTCGGTTCCGCCGAGCAGATCACCGAAGCGGTGGTGGACTACCGGCTGCCCCGCATCCTGGTGGCCGCGCTGGCCGGGGCGTGCCTGGCGGTGGCGGGGGCAGCGGTGCAGGCGGTCGTCCGCAACCCGCTGGCCGAGCCGGGGCTCGTGGGCGTGACCGGCGGGGCGTCGCTCGGCGCGATCGCGGTCATCGTCGCCGTGCCGTCGGCCCCGCTGGTGGCCCTGCCGGCGGCGGCGGGGATCGGCGGCGTCGCGATGCTCGCGCTCGTGGTGCTGGTCGCCCGGGGGAGCGCCAAGGACGGGCGGGCCGGGCTGGACCCGACCCGGGTGGTGCTGGTGGGCCTGGGGGCCGCCGCCACCTCGATGGCCCTGGTCAACATCATGGTGGTCAGCGTCCAGATGAACATCTCCTCCGCGCTGGGCTGGCTGGCGGGCAGTACGTACGCCCGGGACTTCTCGGCCCTGGGCTGGCTCGCGCTGCCCGCCCTGGTCGCGGTGGTCCTGGTGGTCGCGGCGCGGCCGGTGAACCTGCTCTCGCTCGGTGACGAACTGCCGCGCGCCCTCGGGCTGGAGCTGGGCCGCGCCCGGCTGCTGGTCCTCGGCGCGGGCGCGGTGCTGGCGGCGGGTACGGCGGCGGCGGTGGGAGCGGTGGGGTTCGTCGGGCTGGTGGCTCCGCATCTGGCCCGGCGGATCGTCGGCAACAACACGGCCCGGATGGTGCCGATGGCCGCCGTCCTCGGGGCGGTGCTGGTGGTGTCCTCGGACGCCCTGGGCCGCTGGCTGCTGGCGCCGACCGAGATCCCGGTCGGCATCGTCACGGCGCTGGTCGGCGCCCCGTACCTGGTGTGGCTGCTGCGCCGGCTGTGACGGGAGGTCCGGCACCACAGGTCCGGCGCCGCGGACCGGCGGCTCCGGCCCGGCGGCTCGGGTGCCGCGGACCCGGTGCGGCGGCCCCGGCTCAGGAGGTCTGCGCGACGCGGGTCCGGGAGCGCCGGGGGGTCTTCCCGGCGGCCCCGGGCCCGCCCCTGAGCGTCCGCGCGGCCAGCACGCCCAGCAGGCAGACGAGCGCGGACGCCAGGCACACGGTGGTGAAGGCACCGGAGAAGGCCGTGCGGGCGAGCGGCTGGAGCGCGGGGTCGAGCAGTTCGAGCCGCCCGGTCTCGACGGCCTCGCGCACCGGCGCGGTGATGCCGGGGCCCGTGCCGAGCCCGTCGCTCAGCCGGGCGGAGAAGACCGCGCCGAAGACGGCGACGCCGGTCGCCGTGCCGAGCGGATAGCAGGCGTTGGTCAGCCCGGAGGCCATTCCCGCCCGGTCGGCGGGCGCCGCGCCGACGGCGATGCCCATGAGGGGCGGGAAGATGACGGCCCCTCCGATGCCGAGGAGCACCAGCGCGAGGACGGTGACGGCGCGGCCGGTGCCTCCGGCCACCGTTCCCGCGACGGCCAGTCCGGTCAGTCCGAGCCCCTGGGCCGCGAAGCCGGCGGCGACCAGCAGGTCGGGCGGGAAGACCCGTTGCAGGCGCGCCACGAAGAGTCCGGCCACCAGCAGGCTGCCGGTGAGCGGCAGGAGGTGCAGCCCGACCTCGAGCGGCGAGTACGCGTGGGTGCTCTGGAGCCACAGGGTGACGAAGGCGAGTACGCCCAGGCTGGTCAGCCGGGCCAGGAAGCCCAGCACGGCGGCGCCGGAGAACGCCCGCACGCGCAGCAGGGTCATGTCGAGCAGGCCGTCGCCGCGCCGCTGGCTGGCCACCAGCGCGGCGGCGAGGAGGACGCCGACGGCCGCCGAGACGAGCACCTCCGGTGCCGCCCAGCCGGACTCGGGTCCCGTGACCAGCGGGTAGTGCAGCGCCAGGAGGGCTCCGACGCCGAGCCCCGCGCCGGTCAGGTCCAGGCGGCGCCGGTCGCCGCGCGGGGCCAGGGACTCGGGCATGCGGGTGAGCGCCCCGGCCACCACGAGGATGCCGATGGGGACGTTCACCAGGAAGATCCAGCGCCATCCGAGGACCTGGACGAACAGGCCCCCGACGATGGGGCCGAGGGCGCCGGCCGCGGAGGCGATGGCGGCGAAGGCGGCTATCGCGGCCTGGCGGCGGGCGCCTTCGTACACGGCGGCCAGCAGGGCGAGGGTGGGGGCGAACACCATGGCGCCGCCGAGTCCCTGGGCGGCGCGGGCGGCGATGAGGGTGCCGGCGTCCGGTGCCAGGCCGCAGGCGGCCGACGCGAGGGTGAACAGCGCCATGCCGGCGGTGAAGACGGTGCGGCGCCCCACGCGGTCGGAGAGGGCGCCCGCCGTGAGGAGCAGCGCGCCGAACGCCAGCGAGTAGGCCGACACGGTCCACTGCACCCTGCCGAGTCCCGCGTCGACGTCCCGGGCGATGTCGGACAGGGCGACGTTCACCACGGTCACGTCCAGGGTCATCATCACGCCACCGGCGCTGACCAGGGCGAAGGTCCAGCGCGGGGTACGACGGCGGGAAGGCACCGCTGATCACCTCCGTGAGATGGGGGGTTCGGCCAATCGCGCACAGGGAACTGACGTTGCGTCAGGTGTCAACTGGGGCCCTGTGGCCGAAAGTTGACCTTGCCCATTAGGTAAGCCTAACCTAATCTAACTCCGCTTGGACGTCCAGGCGTTCGAGCGCAATGATCCGGACAGACATCGGAGCCGCCTGATGCCCACCCCCGCCGACCATCCCGTGCCCGCGCTGCCCGACGTGGCCCCCGCAGCATGGCGGGAGGCCAACCGACGACTTCTCGCCAAAGCGATAGGCGAGTGGTGCTTCGAGGACATGCTCAAGGCGGTGGAAACCGGTGACGGCGGTTACCGCATCGACCTTGACAGCGGCACCACCTACGCGTTCACGGCCGCGCCGGGCGCGTTCGGCTGGCTGCGCGTCGACCCGGCGTCGATCACCCGCACCGCCACCAGCATGCTGGGCAACAGCATCGCCCAACCGGCTTGGGACGCGCAGGAGTTCCTGATCGAGGCCGCGTCGACCATCGGCAGCGACCCGTCGACCGTCGCCACGTACTTCACCGAACTGTCCGCCACCCTCGCCGTCGACGCAGCCCGGATCACCCACGGCGGCGAGACGGTGGCCGAGATGCGCGCCCTGGACCACACCGAGCTGGAGTGCCGCATGACCGGGCACAACCTCCTCGTGGCCAACAAGGGACGCATCGGCTTCTCCGCCACCGACGTGCGCCGTTACGCCCCCGAGTCCGCGCAGTCCCTGAAACTCCGCTGGGTGGCCGTCCACCGCGGGCTGGCCGAGTTCCGCGGCACCTCGGAGCTGTCCGAAAAGAACATCCTCGCGGCGGAGCTGGACGACGAGACCCGGGCCCGGTTCACCGCCGTCCTCCAGGAGGCGGGCGTCGATCCCGAGGGCTACGTCTGGATGCCGGTGCACCCCTGGCAGTGGGACCACGCCGTGCAGATCCTGCACGCCGCCGACGTGGCGCAGCGCCGCATCGTCCCGCTGGGCGAGAGCCCGGACGCGTATCTGCCCGGACAGTCCATCCGGACCATGGCCAACGTCACCACGCCCGAGCGGTTCGACGTCAAACTCCCCCTGAAGATCCTCAACACCCTCGTCTGGCGCGGCATCCCGCCGCACTGCACGATGGGCGCGCCCGTCGTCACCCAGTGGCTGCGCGGCCTCGTGGAGCGCGACGCATTCCTGACCGAGGAGTGCCGCACCGTCTTCCTCGGCGAGGTCGCCTCGGTGACCGTCCGCCATCCCTACCTCACGCGGCTCGACGACGCGCCCTACCAGCACCTCGAAACGCTCGGCTGCATCTGGCGGGACTCGGTGTCGGCGCGCCGGGACCCCGGCGAGCGGGTGCGGACCTTCGCCTCGCTGCTGCACGTCGACCACACGGGCGACGCGTTCGTCGCCGAACTCGTCCGTGCCTCGGGGCTCGACCCGCAGGAGTGGCTGCGGCGCCTCTTCGACACCCTGCTCGTGCCGATCATGCACGTGCTGTACCGGTACGGCGTCACCTTCAACCCGCACGGGCAGAACACGCTCATCGGGTACGACGAGAACGACGTCCCCGCCCGCCTGTACCTGAAGGACTTCGTGGACGACGTGTGCGTGTCGTTCACCGACGTGCCCGAGCGCGGCCCGGAGCCGGACGGGCACGACCACGTGCTCCCCCGCAAACACCCCTCGATCATCAAGCAGCACGTCGTCGACCAGGTCTTCGTGGGCCACTTCCGCTACCTCGCGCCGCTCTGCGCCGACCAGCTCGGCGTACCGGAGAAGACGTTCTGGCGCCTGGTGCGGCAGACGATCCTCGACTTCCAGCGGCGGTTCCCCGAGCTGTCCGAGCGGTTCGCCGAGTACGACCTGCTCACCCCGGAGATCCCCCGCTACGGCCTCAACCGCGACCGGATCGTGGTGACCCGGTACACCGACCGCGCACTGCGCCACGCGCTCCACCCGAACGGCACGCACCCCAACCCGCTGGCCGAGCACTGAGGAGACCGGGCGTGACACCGCTGACCGGGACACGGCCCCCGCTGTCCCCCTTCCCCCCTGCCCTGCTGGCCGGTTCCCACGAGGGGCTCGCCGAGGTCCTGGCCACGCTCGCCGAGGCGGTCGACACCGCGGCGGCCGCGCGCAGGCCGGACGGCCCCGTCCCGGCGGGCACCCCCGCCGAGGTCCTCGCCGCCGCCTCCCGGGCACTGGGCCCCGCCGAACTCCCCACCGAGGGGCTCGGCTCCAAGGCCGCGCTCCAGCTGCTGACGACCCTGCTGGTCGAGGGCGGCATCGACCTGGCCCACCCCAGGGCCGCCGCCCACCTCCAGCCGCCCTCGCTGGCCGTCGCCGTCGCCGCCGACGCCCTGGCGAGCGCCGGCAACGCCTCCCTGGACACCTACGACTCCGGGGCCTCCGCACTCGCCGTGGAGCGCTGGCTCATCGGCGTACTGATCCGCCTGGCCGGCCTCGGGGAACGCGCCGACGGCGTCCTGACGCCCGGCGGCTCCCTCTCCAACCTGATGGGCCTGCTGCTGGCCCGGGACGCCGCCGCGCTGCACAGGGGTGTCGACGCCCGTGAGCAGGGCGTGGCGGCGCTGCCCGGACCGGTGGTGTTCTGCTCGGAACTCGCCCACTTCTCCACCCACCGCGCCTGCGCCGCCCTCGGGCTGGGCGAGGCCGCCGTGCACACGGTGCCGGTCGACGAGCACCGCCGCATGCGGCCGGACGCGCTGGCCGCCGCCCTGGACGCGCTCGGCCCGGACCGGACGCCGATCGCGGTGGTGGCCACCGCCGGGACCACCGACTTCGGATCCGTCGACCCGCTGCCGGAGATCGCCGAGATCGCCGCGGGGCACGCCGTGTGGATGCACGTCGACGCCGCCTACGGGTTCGGCACGCTCTTCTCGCGGCGCCTGGCCGACCGCATGGCCGGACTGGAGCTGGCCGACTCGGTCACGCTCGACCTGCACAAGATCGGCTGGCAGCCCGCCGCCACCAGCGTCCTGCTGGTCTCCGACACGACCGCGTTCACCTCGCTGGACCGCCAGGTCGCCTACCTCAACCCGGTGGACGACACCGAAGCCGGGTACGACGGGCTCCTCGGCCGCAGCCTGCAGACCACCCGCCGCCCCGACGCCGTCAAGGCGGCCGCCACGCTGCTGGCGTACGGCCGGGACGGCATGGGCCGGATGGTCGACGCGTGCCACGACCTCGCCCGCCACGCCGAGCGGCGCATCCTCGCGGAACCCGAGCTGGAACTGGTCGCCCCGGCCGAACTGACCACCGTGCTGTTCCGCTACCGCGCCCAGGACCCGGCCCTCTCCGACGCGCTGAACGGCGCGCTGCGCCGCCGGCTGCTGGAGTCGGGCACCGCCCTCATCGGGCGCACCGGGGCCCGGACCGGCGGGCCCGGCTCGCCCGAGCGGGTGTGCCTGAAGTTCACCCTGCTCAACCCCACCGCCACCACCGACGACATCGACGGCCTCGTGGACACCGTCCTCGACGCCGGCCGCACCTGTGAACGACTCATCGAGGAGGGCGCCGCATGAGCATCACCACCACGGCGGCAACCACCACCCGGGCCGCCGAGGCCGATCCGCTGCACGGGCCCGACGCCCGGGGCGCCGCCGAGCACGCCCACATCGAGGCCCTGCTCCGGTGCTGGCTGCGCGAGACCGGCACCCCCGTCGCGCCCGGCCCGCTGCGGGTGGAGCTGCCCACCGCGGGGCTCGCCCTGGTCACCGAGGTGACGCACTGCTCCCCCACCGGCTGGCACCGGTTCGGCCCCGCCCGCCTGGAGGGCCCCGGCGGGCCGCTCGGCCCGGCCGCCGACCCGGTGACGGCCGTCGCGCTGCTGTCCACCGAGGCGGCGGTGCGCGGCGGCAGCCGCCCCGGCGGCGTCCCGGCCGGCGAGGTCGCCGATCTGGTGGAGCGCACCGCCGAATCCGTGCGCCGGGTCGCCACGTTCATCTCCGAACGGCGCGCCCACCCGGAGCCGCCGCCCGGCACGGACGGCTTCCTCGACGCGGAACAGGCTCTGCTGCTGGGCCACTTGAACCACCCGGCGCCCAAGAGCCGCGACGGCATCTCGGACCACGACGCCGCCGCCTTCTCGCCGGAGCTGCGCGGCTCGTTCCGGCTGCACTGGTTCGCCGCCGACGCGTCGGTGGTCTCGCACGACGCGGTCGACGAGGCACCCTCGCTGGCGGGCCGCGACACGGTGGCCCTCCTCGCCGACCTGGCCGGCCGGCGGCCGGACGACGGTACGGTGCTGGTGCCCGCGCACCCCTGGCAGGCCCGCGACCTGCTGCACCGCCCCCGGATCAAGGCGCTCGTCGCGTCGGGGGCGCTGCGGCCGCTCGGTGAGCTGGGCCCCGAGTGGTGGCCCACCTCCAGCGTGCGGACCGTGTACCGGCCGGACGCCGAGGTGATGCTGAAACTCTCGCTCGGGCTGCGGCTGACCAACTCCCGCCGCGAGTCGACCCGTACGGAGCTGCGCCGGGGCCTGGAGATCAACCGGCTCCTCGACGCCGGGTACGCCGAGAGCACCTTCCGGGCGCACCCAGGCTTCGCCATCACCCGCGACCCGGCGTGGCTCGCGGTGGACGAGCCCGGCCGCGCCGGGGGCCCGGACGTCACCGGCCTCGACGTCGCCGTGCGGGAGGTCCCGGACGGCATCGCCGACCTGCGCTGCCTGGTCGGCCTGGTCGCCCCGCGGCCCGGCATCGGCCGCAGCGCGCTGGGCGAACTGGTCGCCGCGCTCGGCCCGGGCGCGGCCGAGGAGTGGACGGCCGACTACACCGACAAGGTGCTGGTGCCGATGCTGCACCTGTACGCCGCGACCGGCATCGGCCTGGAGGCCCACCAGCAGAACACCCTGGTACGGCTGGACGCGGCGGGCCGGGTCACCGGCTCCACGTTCCGCGACAACCAGGGTTACTACCTGGCGACGTCGTATCTGCCCGGGCTGCTGGAGCGGCTGGGCGCGGACTCCTCGACGCTGGCCGTCGTCGACGACGCCCTCGTCGACGACCGGCTCTCGTACTACCTGCTGCGCAACCAGGCGCTGTCGGTCGTGGGCTGCCTCGCCGTCGACGGGCTGGCGGACGAGCGGGACCTGCTCGCCGTGCTCGCCGGCCGGCTGCGGGCCGCGCTGCCTGCGCTCGCCGAGGCCGGGCCGGACGGCGACCGGCTGGCGCGCCGCTGGCTGGAGGCCGGCACGCTGCCGTGCAAGGGCAACCTGCTGACCCGGCTGCACGGCATCGACGAGGTGCTCGCCCCGCTCGACGCCCAGTCCGTCTACCTCGACGCCCCCAACCCCCTCCAGGAGGCCACCGCATGACCCCGGCACAGTCGGCCGCGCGCACCGTCCCCGGCCCGCCGCTGCCCTTACTGCCCGCCCCCTGGTCGGCCCGGGTCGCCCGGGCCGAGGGCGCCGACCTCGACCTGGTGCACGGCTGGATGCAGTCGGCGCACATCGACGCCTTCTGGCACCAGGCGTGGCCGCGGACACGCTGGTACGAGGAGATCGCCGGGCACCTCGCGGGGGACGCGATCCTGCCGGTCCTGGTCGACCTGGACGGCCGGCCGCTCGCGTACCTCGAGGTGTACCGGGTGGTCAGGGACCGGCTCGCCGGGCACTACGCCGAACTGCCGCACGACCTGGGCGTCCACATCGCGATCGGTGAGGAGGGCCGGACCGGCAAGGGGCTCGGCCGGGCCCTGCTGCGGGCCGTGGCGGAGGGCCTGCTGGTGGCCGACCCGGACTGCGCCCGGGTGGTCGCCGAGCCCGACGTGGCCAACGCGCCGTCGCTGAGGGCGTTCGAGGCGGCGGGCTTCCGTCCCGCCGGGGAGGTCGTCTTCCCCGACAAGACCGCCGCCCTGATGGTCCACCCCCGCCGTGAGGAGGACATGCCCCGATGACCGGTACCGTCCCGACCGGTGACCACGACGTGGTCGCCATCGGCTGCGGCCCCTTCAACCTGGGGCTCGCCGCGCTGGCCTCGACCGTCGACGACGTCGACCTGGTCGTCCTGGAGGAGCAGCCCGAACTCACCTGGCACCGCGGGATGATGTTCGGCGACGCGTCGATGCAGGTGAACTTCCTCGCCGACCTCGTCACCCTCGTCGCCCCCTGGCACCCCCTGTCGTTCCTCGCCTACCTGCACGACATGGACCGGCTGTACACGTTCACCGTGCGGGAGAACTTCTTCCCCTCGCGCCGCGAGTACGAGGACTACCTGCGCTGGGCGGCGGCGAAGCTGCCCTCGGTCCGCTTCTCGCACCGGGTGGAGGAGGTGCGGTGGGACGCGGGCGAGCAGCGGTTCACCGTGGACGCGGTACGCGGTGACGGCACCCGGCTGCGGATGCGCGCCCGGGACCTGGTGGTGGGCATCGGTACCGCTCCGTACGTCCCGGAGGCGCTGGCGGGCCTGCCGGAGCCGATGCTGCTGCACACCTCCGAGTACCTGTACCGGGCGGACGACGTGGCCGCCGCGGGGAAGGTGACGGTGGTCGGGTCCGGGCAGTCGGGCGCCGAGGTGGCGGTGGACCTGCTGGGGCGGAACGTGGCGGGCGGGCCGGCGGTCAGCTGGCTGACCCGCACGTCGTCGTTCGCCCCGCTCGACTACACCAAGATGAATCTGGAGCTGACGACCCCGGCGTACATGCAGTACTTCCACTCCCTGCCCGAGCAGGTCCGCGACCGGTTGGTGAAGGAGCAGTGGCAGTTCTACAAGGGCATCTCCACCGACACCCTGGAGGAGATCCACGAGCTGCTGTACCGGCGCCAGCTGGAGCACGGCCTGGCGGAGGTGGAGCTGCGGTTCGGCATCACCGTCGAGTCGGCGTCCGTCGACGCCGGCACGGGCCGGGCGGTACTGACGTGCCGTCACCGGGACACCGGGGAGAGCTTCCCGCACACCACAGACCTGGTGGTGGCGGCCACGGGCTACCGCAACCGCACGCCGGGCTTCCTCGCGCCGGTGGAGGACCTGCTGCTGCGGGACGACCGGGGCCGCCCGCGCGTCCGGGCGGACCACTCGGTCGAGCTCGCCGACGGGGTGAGCGGGCGGGTGTTCGTGGCCAACGCCGAGATCCACAGCCACGGCGTCTCCGCGCCCAACCTGGACATCGGCGCGGTGCGCAACGCGGCGATCCTCAACGCGGTCACCGGGCGGGAGGCGTACCGGCTGCCGAAACGGAGCGCGTTCACCAGTTTCGACGTGCCGGGGCGGGTGTCGTGAACCCGGGCCCGCCGGACCGCTGCCCGGTCCGGCGGGCCTTTGGTACGTTGATCGTTCCGCAGGAACCGGACGAGGGAGGTCGATGAATATGGCCCGCCAGGCGCTTCACCGGCATGCCCGAATCCGGGTCGGCGCGCGGCGGTAGCCGCGGGGACGCGACCCGGTCACCCCGCGACGACCTGGAGTGTCACGTGTCCTTCCGCCCCCTGTCCCACCCGCCCGTCCCCGATCCGGCCACCGACCGCCTCGTGCTGCGGACGTGGTCGCCCGGCGACCTCGACGCCGTCCTGGCCGGCACCCGCCTCCCCCACTTCGCGGAGGACTTCCCCGCCGAGGGAGACGGCGTCATCGCGGGGTTCGTCCGCGAGGACCCCGCGAGCCTCGGCGTATACGGCCAGCGGCTGATCATCGAACGGGCCGGTGGCCTGGTCGTCGGCTCGATCGGCCTGTTCCGCACGTCGGCCGGAGGTGTCCTGGAGGTCGGGTACGGCGTCGTCCCCTCCCGCCGCGGCCGGGGCTACGCCTCCGAGGCCACCCGGGCCATGGTGGCGCACGCTCTGACCGCGCCGGGCGTGCACACGGTGTGCGCCACGGTGGAGCTGTCGAACCCCGCCTCGGCGCGGGTGCTGGAGAAGGCCGGGCTGCGGCGCTGGAGCGAGGACGGGACGACCGCCCGCTACCGCACCGCGGCCGCCTCCCCGCACCGGTGATCCCCGCCCGCCGGGCCCGTCGCTCCCCGACGGGCCCGGCGGGTGTCGCCCGCCCCGTCGGCGGTACCCGTCACCCCGGGGTGCACCCGAGACGGAGGCGAGGCAGCGCGATGCGTTTCCAGGACCGCAGGGAGGCCGGCCGGGAGCTGGCCGCCCCCCTGGTCGAGCGGCAGCGGAGCGGCCTGCTGGAGAACCCGGTGGTGCTGGCCCTGCCGCGCGGGGGCGTGCCGGTGGCCGACGAGATCGCCGGGGCGCTGCGGGCGCCCCTGGACGTGCTCGTCGTCCGCAAGATCGGCGCGCCGTTCAATCCGGAGGTCGGGATCGGCGCCCTGGTCGGCGAGGAGCCGCCGGTCTTCGACGAGCGGGCGCTCGCGGTGCTCGGCCTGACGCCCGAGCAGCTGAGCGGCCGGGTGGACGCCGAGCGGCGGGAGACGCGCCGCCGTGAGGAGCTGTACCGCGGCGGCCGTCCGGCTCCCGTGCTCCGCGGGCGGACCGTGGTGGTGGTCGACGACGGGCTGGCCACCGGGGTCACCGCGCGGGCCGCGCTGCGGGCCGTACGGGCCGCCGCCCCGGCCCGGCTGCTGCTGGCCGTGCCGGTCTGCTCGCACCAGGCGACGGAGGCGCTGCGCGAGGAGGCCGACGAGATCGTGTACGTGTACCAGCCGCCGTACTTCGAGGCCGTGGGGCAGTGGTACGACGACTTCGCGCAGCTCACCGACGACGAGGTGGTACGGACGCTGCGGCAGCCGCACGGCGGCTGACGCCGGTCAGACGTGCCCCTCGCCCCGCTCGTCGGGCCCGCCGAACGGCGAGGCGGCGCCCCGGCCGGGTTCGACGACGTCGCGGCGGCCCCCGGTGTGCGCCTTCTCCACCTCCGCGATCTCGGGGTGGTGGAGGTCGAAGGCGGGCGACTCGGAGCGGATGCGGGGCAGCGCCGTGAAGTTGTGGCGGGGCGGCGGGCAGGAGGTCGCCCACTCCAGTGACCGCCCGTGGCCCCAGGGGTCGTCGACCGTGACGCGCTCGCCGTGCGCGGCGGTCCGCCACACGTTGTAGAGGAACGGCAGGGTGGACAGGCCCAGCAGGAAGGCGCCGATCGAGGAGGCGGTGTTGAGGGCGGTGAACCCGTCGGCGGCGAGGTAGTCGGCGTACCTGCGGGGCATGCCCTCGGCGCCGAGCCAGTGCTGGACGAGGAACGTCAGGTGGAAGCCGGCGAACAGGGTCCAGAAGTGGATCTTGCCGAGGCGCTCTTCGAGCATCGTGCCGGTCATCTTGGGCCACCAGAAGTGGAACCCGGCGAACATCGCGAAGACGATCGTTCCGAAGAGCACGTAGTGGAAGTGGGCGACGACGAAGTACGAGTCGGTGACGTGGAAGTCCATCGGCGGGGAGGCGAGGACGACGCCGGTCAGCCCGCCGAAGAGGAAGGTGACCAGGAAGCCGATGGCCCACAGCATGGGGGTCTCGAAGGTGAGGGAGCCCTTCCACAGCGTGCCGGCCCAGTTGAAGAACTTCACCCCGGTGGGCACGGCGATGAGGAAGCTCATGAAGGAGAAGAACGGCAGGAGGACGGCGCCGGTGGCGAACATGTGGTGTGCCCACACCACGACGGACAGGCCGGTGATGGCGATGGTGGCGCCGATCAGCCCGATGTAGCCGAACAGCGGTTTGCGGGAGAAGACGGGGAGGATCTCGGTCACGATCCCGAAGAACGGCAGCGCCAGGATGTACACCTCGGGGTGGCCGAAGAACCAGAAGAGGTGCTGCCACAGCAGTGCCCCGCCGTTGCCGGGGTCGAAGATGTGCGACCCGAAGCGCCGGTCGGCCTCCAGGCACAGCAGGGCGGCGGCGAGCACCGGGAAGGCCAGCAGCACCAGTACCGAGGTGAGCAGGACGTTCCAGGTGAAGATCGGCATCCGGAACATGGTCATGCCGGGCGCGCGCATGCAGACGACGGTGGTGATGAAGTTGACCGCCCCCAGGATCGTGCCGAAGCCGGAGAGCGCCAGCCCCATGATCCACAGGTCGGCGCCGAGGCTGGGGCTGCGCTCCTGGCTGTTGAGCGGCGCGTAGGCGGTCCAGCCGAAGTCGGCGCTGCCGTCGGGCGTGAGCAGGCTGCCGACGACGATGAGGCCGCCGAAGAGGAACAGCCAGTACGAGAACATGTTGAGCCGGGGGAACGCGACGTCGGGCGAGCCGATCTGCAACGGCATGACGGCGTTGGCGAACCCCACGAAGGTGGGGGTGGCGAAGAGCAGCAGCATCACGGTGCCGTGCAGGGTGAACGCCTGGTTGTACTGCTCCATGGAGATCAACTGCATGCCGGGGCGGGCGAGTTCGGCCCGCATCAGCAGCGCGAGCGCGCCGGCGAACAGGAAGAACGCGAACGACGTGGCCAGGTACAGCTGCCCGATCTTCTTGTGGTCGGTCGTGGTCAGCCACGCCACCATCACCCGGCCGGCACCGCGCCCCGCAACCGGTACCGGGGTGACCGGCTCCGTCGTCGTCACCATACGAATCCTCGTCAACGCACACGCACGGGCAGGACGCGCGGCCGGGCACCCCCCGTGCCGCGCTCGGAAACGCTACGCAGTCGGCCGCCGGTCCCGCCCGCTTTGCACCCGTACGGCGCCGGGTACGTCACCCGTACCGGTCAGCGCCCCGTGCGTCCTCCCGCGTTCGTCCGGCGACGTAAACTTCACGTCCCGGCCCGGACGCGCGCCCGCCCGCCCGGCCGGCTCCCGCGTTCCGACCCCGGCGACGGAGGGACCGATGCCCGCGCCCAGCCCGACGCAGCCGCCGCCCGAGGCCGTCGCGCCCCTGATGCGGGGCATCGCCGTCCTGCGCGCGCTGAGCCACGCCGCCGGGACGCTCAGCCTCAGCGAACTGGAGCGCGCCACCGGCCTCGCCCGCGCCACCGTCGACCGGGTCACCGCCACCCTGGCACGCCTGGGGTACGTCCGCCTCGACGGCCGCGACGCCGTCCTCGCCCCGCGCCTGATGGAACTGGGCAACGCCTACCTGGCCGCGATCCGCCTCCCCGACCTGCTCGGCGGCCGCGCCGCCGCCCTCGCCGCCGAACTGGACGAGTCGGTGTCCCTCGCGGTCGCCGACCGGGACGGCGTCCGCCACGTCCACCAGGCGACCCGCCGCCGCGCGATGTCCCTCAGCTTCCGCATCGGCGACCTGCTGCCCGCGGAGCGCACCGCTCCCGGACCGCTGTTCGCCGCCGGCTGGACGGCGGCGGAGTGGACGCGGTGGCGCGAGCACCGCGCCGCCGACCCGGACGGCCGGGACTTCCCCGCCGTACCGCCGGCGGCCGTCCCGCACGGCGAGGGGTTCGAGCGGCGGGCCGCGGAGGCGGGCAGGCGCGGCTGGGCCCTGGACGACCAGCTCGTCGCGCCCGGCCTGGTCGCCCTCGCGGTACCGGTGCGCGGGCCGGACGGACGGATCGTGTGCGCCGCGGGCGTGGTGAGCCACACCAGCCGGCACAGCGCCGCCTCGCTGCGGGACGCGGCACTGCCCCGGCTGCGGGCGGCCGTCCACGACATGGAGCGGGAGCTGCTCGCGGCCCGGCCGGCCGGCCCCGCGCCCGCGCCCTGCCCGGACGGCGGGCCGGCCGCCCGGATCCGGGCGGCCAAAGGGGAACTGGGCCGGGACTTCGTCGAGTCGCTGGCCCGCGGGCTGTCCGTGCTGACCGCCTTCGGCGAGGGGCGGGACACCCTGACGCTCAGCGCGGTGGCGGAGGCGACGGGCCTGGCCCGCGCCACCGCGCGCCGCGCGCTGATCACCCTGGAGCACCTGGGGTACGTCACGGCCCACGAGCGGGACTTCCGCCTCACCCCCCGCGTCCTGGACCTCGGCCACCCCCCGCTGTCCCGGACCACGCTCGCCGCCGTCGCCACGCCCCACCTCGCGGCGCTCGTGACCCGGGTGCACGACTCGGCGTCGCTGGCCGTGCTCGCGGGCGACGACATCCAGTACACGGCCCGGGTGGCGACCGGCCGCATCATGAGCGTCGACATCACCGTCGGGACGCGCTTCCCGGCGTACGCGACCTCGATGGGCCGGGTCCTGCTGGCCGCGCTCCCCCCGGCTCGGCGGGCGGAGCGGTGGGCGGGCACCGGCCTGCGCCCGCTCACCCCGCGCACCGTGACCGATCCCGGCGAGCTGGGCGCGGTCCTGGAGTCCGTCGCCCGCTCCGGGTACGCCCTGGTCGACGAGGAACTGGAGGAGGGGCTGCGCTCCCTCGCCGTACCGGTCCGCGACCGGGCAGGGACGGTGGTCGCGGCGGTCAACGTCGCCATGCACAGCGTCCGCCGCACCCGCGCGCAGTGCGTGGACGAGCTGCTGCCGCAGCTGCGGGCGACGGCCGGCCGCATCGAGGCGGACCTGCAGGTTGCGGGCCGCTTCTCCCCCGTCGCGACGGCCTGACCCCGCCCCCTCGGCGCGGGGTCAGAAGACGGACAGTCCCGTCAGGGTCGTGAAGAGGTCCAGTGCCGCCACGCCCGCCACCGAGTTGCCGCGCCGGTCCAGGCCGGGGCTCCACACGCACAGGGTGCAGCGGCCGGGCACGACGGCGATGATGCCGCCGCCTACACCGCTCTTGCCGGGCAGCCCGACGCGGTAGGCGAAGTCGCCGGCCGCGTCGTACGTCCCGCACGTCAGCATCACCGCATTGATCTGCTTGGCCTGGCTGCGGGTGAGCAGCGTCGAGCCGTCGGCCCTGATGCCGTGCCGGGCCAGGAAGCCGGCCGCCAGGGCGAGGTCGGCGCAGGACGCCTCCACCGAGCACTGGCGGAAGTACTGGTCGAGCAGGTCCGGCACCGGGCCCGTGATGTTGCCGTACGACGCCATGAAGTGGGCCAGGGCGGCGTTGCGGTCGCCGTGCGCCGACTCGGAGGCGGCCACCCGCTCGTCGAAGTCCAGGTCCGGGTTGCCGCTCTCGGCGCGGAGGAAGTCCCGCAGCGTCCCGGAGGCGTCACCGGTCAGGGCCTGGAGCCGGTCGGTGACGACCAGGGCGCCCGCGTTGATGAACGGGTTGCGCGGGATGCCGTTCTCGTACTCCAGCTGCACCAGGGAGTTGAAGGGGTTGCCGGACGGCTCGCGCCCCACGCCCTCCCACAGCGCCCCGCCGTCCATGGACAGGACGAGGGCGAGGGTGAACACCTTGGTGATCGACTGGGCCGAGAACGGCTGCTGCCAGTCCCCCACCCCGTACACCGTGCCGTCCAGCTCGGCGACCGCCATGCCGAAGCGGCCGGGGTCGGCCTCGGCGAGCAGCGGGATGTAGTCGGCGGGCCGGCCCCGGCCGGGGGTGGCGGCGACCTCGGCGGCGATGCGGTCGAGCACCGGCCGGAAGTCCGTGACGGGCTGGAAGGAGGGTGACACGGTCGCCCACCCTAAGGGCTACCGCAGGGCGGGCAGTACCCGGTCCGGGGTCAGCGGCAGTTCCCGGAAGCGGACGCCGGTGGCGTGGTGCACGGCGTTGCCGATGGCGGCCGGGGTGCCGACGATGCCGATCTCCCCGATGCCCTTGCTGCCCATGGGGTTGAGGTGGGGGTCGTCCTCGTCGACCCAGTGCGCGTCGACCTCCGGCACGTCGGCGTTGCTCGGTACGTGGTAGGAGGCGAGGTCCCGTTCGGCGAAGTCCCCGAAGGCCGGGTCCGCGGTGCTGTGCTCGGTGAGGGCCATGCCCAGTCCCATGACCATGCCGCCGATGAACTGGGAGCGGGCGGTACGCGGGTTGAGGATCCGCCCGGCGGCGTAGACGCCGAGGAGCCGCCGCACCCGCACCTCCCCTGTGCCGGTGTCGACCTGCACCTCCGCGAAGTGGGCGCCGAACGCGTGGCGGGCGAACGGCGGGGTCCGCCCGGCCTCCTCGGTGGTGTCGGCGGAGGCGGTGACCCCTTCGGCGGGCAGGGGACCGGTGTGCCTGGCCAGCCTCTCGGCCAGGTGGGTGCAGGCCCGGTGCACGGCCCAGCCCCAGGAGGCGGTGCCGGACGAGCCGCCGGCGAGCGGGGCGCGGGGCAGGCGGGTGCTGCCGATGCCGATCGTCACCGAGCCGACGGCGACGCCGAGGGCGTCGGCGGCGATCTGGGCGAGGACGGTCCGGGCGCCGGTGCCGATGTCGGTGGCGTTGACGCGGATGTCGTAGCCGCCGTCGTGGAGGGCGGTGGCGGTGGCGGTGGACGGGGTGACGAGCACCGGGTAGGTGGCCGCGGCGACTCCCGTGCCGGTGAGCCACCTGCCCTCGCGGCGGGTGGCGGGGCGCGGGTCGCGGTCGGCCCAGCCGAACCGGCGGGCGCCCTCGCGCAGGCAGGCGACGAGGTTGCGGCTGCTGAAGGGCAGGCCGCTGTCGGGTTCGGTGGCGGGCTCGTTGCGCACCCGCAGCTCGACCGGGTCCATGCCCAGGGCCTCGGCCAGCTCGTCCATCGCCGACTCCAGCGCGTACATGCCGGGCGCCTCGCCCGGGGCGCGCATCCAGGAGGGGGTCGGGACGTCGAGGGGCACGACGTGGTGGTCGGTGAGGCCGTGCGGCGACGCGTACATCACCCGGGCGGGCACGCCGGCCTGCTCGACGAACTCCTTGACGCGGGAGGTGTGGGTGGTGACCTCGTGGCCGACGCCGAGGAGGGTGCCGTCGCGTCCGGCGGCGAGCCGGACCCGCTGGATCGTCGGCGCGCGGTGGCCGACGACGGCCGCCAGGTGGCCGCGGGGCAGGGCGAGCTTCACCGGCCGGCCGGTGTGGCGGGCGGCCATCGCGGCGAGCACGACGTGCGGGCGGGGAGTGCCCTTGGAGCCGAATCCGCCGCCGACGTGCTCGGAGACCACCGTGACCCGGTCCTCGGGCAGGCGGAAGAGGGCGGCGAGGGTCTTGCGGACCGGGTCGGCGCCCTGGCTGGAGTCGTACACCGTCAGGTGGGTCCCGTCGCCCTCGCCGTCCCAGCGGGCGAACGCCGCGTGCGGCTCCATCGGGTGGTTGTGCAGCGGCGGGATCCGGTAGGTGACGTCCACGCGGACGGGCGCGGCGGCGAGGGCGGCGTCGATGTCGCCGCGCTCGCGGAAGGCCGGCTGGCCGCCGTTGGCCAGGTCGGGCCGGTAGGCGTCCGGGTGGTGCTCGGTGAGGGTGACGTCGTGCGGTTCCGTGGCGTACGTGACGCGGACGGCCCGGGCGGCGGCGCGGGCGTCCGGGAGGGTCTCGGCCACGGCGAGGGCGACGTACCAGCCGCGGTGCGGCACGGCGTCGTCCTGGAGGACGGCGAGGGTCGGATCGTCGGCCTCGCCGAGGCGGGGGGCGGTGCCGGGGGTGAGGACGGCGAGGGTGCCGGGCAGGGCGAGGGCGGCGGAGGTGTCGACGCCCGTCACCCGGCCGCGGGCCACGGTGGCGGGCACGGGCCAGGCGTAGGCGCAGTCGGGCGGCGTGTGGGCGTGTTCGCCGGCGTAGCGGGCGGTGCCGGTGACCTTGTCGCGGCCCTCGACCCGCTCGGTGGCGGCGCCGAGGGCGGGGGCGGGGGCGGCGGGCACCCGGGCGCGGGTGGAGTGCATCGCTGGTCTCCCGGTTCAGGGGCGGTCGGCGGCCAGTTCGGACAGGACCCGGCAGGCCAGGTTGTGGGCGAGCGGCACCTTGAAGGCGTTGTCCCGCAGCGGCTGGGCGAGGCCGAGTTCGGCCTCCACCGCGTGGGCGATGGCCCGGTCGGTGGGCGTGGCGCCCAGGAGCGCGGTCTCGGCGAGCCGGGCCCGCCACGGCCGGTGGGCGAGGCCGCCGAAGGCGAGGCCGACCCCGCGCACGGTGCCGTCGTCGGCCAGGTCGAGGACGGCGGCGACGGAGGCGAGCGCGAAGGCGTACGAGGCGCGGTCGCGGGCCTTGCGGTACGCGGACGGCAGGCCGGCCGTGGCGGCCGGCAGGACCACCGAGGTGATCAGCTCGCCGGGCCGGATGACGGTGTCCCGCTCGGGGTGGTCGCCGGGCGAGCGGTGGAAGCCGGTCACCGGCACGGTCCGTTCGCCGTCCGGGCCGTGCAGGTGGACGGTGGCGTCCAGGGCGGCGAGGGCGACGGCCATGTCGGAGGGGTGGGTGGCGACGCAGTGCGGGGAGTGGCCGAGGACGGCGTGGTCGCGGTGGACCCCCTCGAGGGCGCCGCAGCCGGTGCCGGGCTCGCGCTTGTTGCAGGGCATGGCGGTGTCCTGGAAGTACGGGCACCGGGTGCGCTGGAGGAGGTTCCCGCCGGTGGTGGCGATGTTCCGCAGCTGTCCCGACGCCCCGGCGAGCAGCGCCTGCGACAGGACGGGGTACCGCTCGCGGACGAGGGGGTGGGCGGCGAGGTCGCTGTTGCGCACCGTCGCGCCGACGCGCAGGCCCCCGTCGGGCAGTTCCTCGACGGTGTCGAGCGGCAGTCTGCTGACGTCGACGAGGGTGCCGGGCTCTTCGACGCCGTGCTTCATCAGGTCGACGAGGTTGGTTCCGCCGGCGAGGTAGCGGGCGCCCGGGCGGGCCGCGTGCGCGGCGGTGGCCTCCTCGACGCTGGTGGCGCGTACGTATCCGTAGGGCTTCACCGGGTCACGTCCTCGACGGCGGCGACGATGTTGGGGTAGGCGCCGCAGCGGCAGAGGTTGCCGCTCAGCCGCTCGCGGATCTCCTCGCGGGTGAGCTCCACCGGGCCCCGCCCGGCCGGCCGGGCCGGGTCGGTGACGTGGGAGGGGTGGCCCGCCGCGGCCTCGGCGAACACGCCGACGGCGGAGCAGAGCTGCCCGGGGGTGCAGTACCCGCACTGGAAGGCGTCCCGGTCGAGGAACGCCTGCTGGACCGGGTGCAGCTCGCCGCCCGCGGCCAGTCCCTCGACGGTGATGACCTCGGCGCCGTCCTGGGCGACGGCGAGGAGCAGGCAGCTGTTGGCGCGCCGCCCGTCGACGAGCACGGTGCACGCCCCGCACTGCCCGTGGTCGCAGCCCTTCTTCGCCCCGGTCAGCCCGAGGTCCTCGCGCAGGACGTCGAGCAGGGTGGCCCGGTGGTCGACGGTGAGGTCCCTCGGCGCGCCGTTCACCTGGAGGGTGACGCGGGACCGGGTGTCGTCGCGGTCCGCGGCGGCGGGGTCGTGGGGCCGGGTCGCGTCGCCGCCCGTGGCGGCGGGGTCGTGGGACCGGCCGGCGGCCCCGTCCGTGGCCGCGGGGTCGCGGGGCGGGTGTGCGGCGCTCATCGATAGGTCTCGTCGGCCTCGTCGGGGACGGTGTGCATGGCCGCCTCCTCGGCGGACGCGGCGGCGCCCGCGATGCCGACGTCCCGGGCGACGACGTCCTTCTCGTCGTCCTCCCGCACCCCCTCGTCCGGTGCGACGAGGCGGCCGGAACGCTCGCGGCCCACCTGGTCGTCGATGGGTTCGCCGTCGCCGCCGGGGAGGTCGCCGATGCCGTTGGAGTCGTCGGGCTCCGCCAGCGCCGGGTCGGGCACCTCCTCCGCGAGCCGCTGGTCGAGGGTCTCGCCCTCGCGCTGCTCGCGGGCGGTGGTGCCGACGTGGTCGACGGCGAGGGGCCGCTCGGGCGGGGACCAGCCCTCGTCGTAGGGGTCGGCCTCCCGGTCCGACAGCGTGTCCTCGGGGTCGAGGATGCCGTCGTCCTCCCGGCCCTCGGCGTCGTCCGGCTGGTAGACGTTGTCGCCCATCGTGCTCTCGGTGTCCATGGCGTCACTCCCGTGTGCGGCTCCTGATCACGTCTGCTGATCGCGTATCCAGCCTGGATCAGGTCACACATCCCGGCATTCCGGGCGGCGCGGAACGGGAGCCCCGCCCGTGGGCGGCCGCCCCTCGGACTATTCCGCGGGATCGGCCCCGGACGCGGACAGGTCCCAGGTGAGGAGCCGCTCGGCCTCCCGGCGGGTGATGTCGGCGAGCTTTCTCGCCTCGCCGGGCACGTCTCCGTGCTCGTCGACGAGCTGGTCGTATATGGGTGATCCGAGCAGGGCGGGGCGGGTCATCACGGGAGGTCACTCCTGAGGCACGTAGGGCTACGGGCCGGGGCGGCCCCGGCGCCGGGGCATCTGCCCCTGCTCGGCCGGTTCATGCCCGGCCGGTTCGTGCGGGGCGGTGAGCATCGCGTGGCGCCCGTGGCGCGAACCGCTGTAGGCGGCGGCCCGCAGGCCGTGCAGCCGGTGGGTGGGGCGCAGGCCGGCGAGCGCGTGGAGGTACGGGTCGAAGGCGGGCGCGGAGGGTTCGCCCTGCGGCCGGGGCGCCCGTACGGTCAGGGTCGCGAAGGGCCGCCAGGGCTCGTCCGGCGCGGCCGCGCACAGGGCGAGGCGGACGGGCGCCAGGTCCAGTGCCCGGCGCAGCGCGTCCGGGTCGCCCGGGACGCGGCGGTGACCCGTGCGGACCGGGAAGGCCGCGACGACGCGCTCCCGGCCGCCGGTGCGGTAGGAGAGCAGCGTGGAGTACGGCCCGGCGAGGGCGTCGCGCCGCGGCAGGGGCACGTGGCGGCCCAGGCGGCCGGTGCCGCTGGAGGTCATGAGCAGGTCCAGCGGGACGCCCGGCCCGCCGGCGTCCTCCACCCGCACGGCGAGGCCCAGGCCGTCGGGCCGGCCGGCCGGCAGCCCGAGCGCCCGGGACCACCGCACGGCCGCGTCGTAGCGGCCCGTCCGGTCCAGGAAGGGCACGCCCCACGGGGCGGCGTCCGCGGCGCCGGTCCCCGGTACGTCGAGCACGCCCGGGCAGATCAGCCCGTCCGGGTGCAGGGCGGGGGCGGACCGCCGTCGGGCGAGGCGCCGCGCCACTCCGAAGGCCTGCTTCTCGATCGCCACAGGGGCTCCCTTCGGTGTCGGGGAGCACCGGGTACCCCGTCCCCGCGCGGCCAAGGCGGCGGGGGCGACCCGTGCTAGGGGCCTTCCTGGGTGCGGCGTACGCAGGCGGCGACGACCT
Source organism: Streptomyces noursei (assembly GCF_001646665.1). Classification (GTDB taxonomy): domain Bacteria; phylum Actinomycetota; class Actinomycetes; order Streptomycetales; family Streptomycetaceae; genus Streptomyces; species Streptomyces lavendulocolor. The sequence continues at coordinate 96,777 of NZ_LWBU01000091.1, forward strand.
CGCGGAGGCTGCCGGTGCGGCGCAGCAGTTGCCGCTGGACGCGGGCGCCGTTGCCGCCGGCGAGGAGTTCGGCGAGGCCCTGCCGGGCCTGGGCGAGGTCCCCGTTGTCGTCGAGGGCCTTCTCGATGTGGGCGAGCAGGGCGTGCACGACCCGGTCGGCGGGGGCGGGGCGCATGGTGAGCGGGTGGATCAGGTCGCCGTCGAGGCCGGAGCGGGCGGCCTGCCAGGTCGCGGCGCGCAGCAGGCCGACGCCGTGGCGGGCGGGGGGTTCGCCCTGGCGCCACTCGCGGGCGGCGGTGTCCACCAGGCCCCGGGTGAGGGCGGCGAGCAGGGCGGTGGTGGAGGCGTCGAGGCAGACGTCGGCGGCGCGGACCTCGACGGTGGGGTAGGTGCGGGAGAGCCGGGCGTCGAAGTAGACCATGCCCTCGTCGGGTAGGACACCGGTGTCGAGCAGGTCGCTCACCTGCCGGTGGTATCGGTCGGCGGAGCCGAAGACCTCCACGGGGCCGGCGGAGGGCCAGCGCCCCCACACCCGGTTGCGGTAGCTGTTGTACCCGCTGTCGTTGCCCTGCCAGAAGGGCGAGTTGGTGCTCAGCGCGAGCAGGACGGACAGCCACGGCCGCATCCGGTCCAGGACGCCGACGCCCTCCTCGTCGGACTCGACCGAGACGTGGACGTGGCAGCCGCAGGTGAGCTGTTCGAGCGCGGTGAGGCCGAACTGCTCCCGTATCCAGCGGTAGCGCCGGCCTTCGGTGAGTGCCGGTCCGGCGGGCAGCGGGGAGGTGGCGAGGGCCACCACCGCCGCCCCGGCCCCGGCGGCGTGCCGGGCCGCCTCGGCGCGGTGACGTCCGATCTCGGCGCCCAGCTCCTTCATCCCGGTCTGCGGGTACGTGGCGAACTCCAGCTGCTGGCCCTGGAGTTCCTTGGTGAAGGCGTGGGCCCTACCACGGCTCTCCCTGGTGGCGGCGGCCAGGACGGCGGTGGACAGGGCGCGCGGCTCACCGCTCCGCGGGTCCACCAGCAGGAGTTCCTCTTCCACTCCGACAGTGCGCAACGGAAACCACCTTTCCGATCGCGTCCGGCGGGGACTGCGGGACGCACCATCATGGCGGCTCGGGGGCCGGTGCGCACCGGTGCGCCGGGCCGCCGCCGGGGATGTGGCGGGTTCCCGACGCCTTCGGCCGGAACCGCTCCGCGTACGGTGCCGTGCGGAGCGGCGGCGGATCAGAACTCGTCGCCCGTGTGCGGCAGCAGTTCCGTGCGCAGGGCGGCGTCGAGCCGGGCCGCGGCGCCCGGGGTGTGCTCCGTGACGAGGCCCGCCCGCACCAGGCTGCCCACGCGTGTGCCGCCGAGGTAGCAGGCGGCGAGGTCCCGCACGTCGAGGGTGAGGTCGGGGGCGTCGCCGGTCGGTCCGTACGCGCTGCTCCGCGGGCCTGCGGTGAGGCGGAACCGGCCGCTGTTGGCGGGCAGGTGGTCGTCGCGCACCTCCAGGACGACGTCCACGGGCGCCGCCCAGCCGCGGCCGGTGAGCGCCGCGGCCACGTCGACCAGCCGCACCCACAGGCCGGGGTACTGGCCCGTGACACGCACCTGGTCCCGGTCGGCGGCGAACCGCAGCAGGGGGTCGTCGAGGGGGCGGCCCCAGGCGCGGACCGTGCCGGTGAGGTCGATGGAGGCCAGGTAGCGCCAGAGGGCGGCGGCCACGGCGGCGTCGTCCGCCTCCAGCTCGTCCACCCGGACCAGGCCGGGCGCTCCGGGGCCGTCGCCGCCGGCCTTGGTGCGGTAGACCGCGTACCCGGCGAGGGGCTCGCCGAGGGCGACGATCCGGGGCGGGGACAGTTCGTCGTCGTCCTCGTCGTGCTCGGCCAGCCATTCGCCGCGCCAGCGCTCCGCGTCGCGGGCGTGGCGTCCGGCGCGGGCGGCGCGGGTGGCCTCGAAGTACGGGCCGACGACCGCGGGGGCGTCCGCCGGGTCGATCAGCCGCAGCGGCCGTTCGTCGGGCGGGACGCGCAGTGCGAGCGGGCGCCGGGAGTCGATCTCGACGCCGAGGCCCTCCGTGGCGGGGCCGAAGCCGAAGCGGCCGTAGATGGCGTCCTGCGAGGCCCACAGCGCGGCGAGCGGCCGGCCCTGCCGGATGCCGCGCCGGAACAGCTCGGCCATCATCGCGGAGAGGACGCCGCGCCTGCGGTGGGTGGGGGCGACGGCCACGAACGTCGGCCCGGGGCAGGGCAGGTCCCCGCCGGGGACGGAGAGGGTGAAGCGGTGCGCGGCGAGGAACCCGACGAGGGTGTCGCCGTCGTACGCGCCGATGCGCTCGCAGCCGAGCACCAGCTCGCGGTGGTGCTTGCGCCGCTCCTCCTCCGGGGCGTCGTGGAAGACGAGGTACACGAGATCCAGGGCCCGGTCCACATGGGCCTCGGGCACACCGCGGATGTCCATGGTCCGGACTCTAGGGCGCCGGCTATGGGCTGGTCACGGGGGTTTTCCGCCGCCGTCGCCGGGGGCCGCCGCAGGCCGGGGGTTCAGGCCACCGACCCGATGCGCCCGGCCGGGGCGGCGTCGGGGCCGTCGTGGTGGATGGGGGTGTGGGCGCCGGTCAGGGACACGCCGCTGCCGCCGCGCCGGCCGGCGACGATCTCCGCGCCGATGGAGAGCGCCGTCTCCTCCGGGGTACGGGCGCCGAGGTCGAGGCCGATCGGGGAGCGGAGCCGGGCCAGTTCCAGTTCGGTCACGCCGGCCTCGCGCAGACGGCGGTTGCGGTCCTCGTGGGTGCGGCGGGAGCCCATCGCGCCGATGTACGCGACGGGGAGCTTGAGGGCCAGTTCGAGCAGGGGCACGTCGAACTTGGCGTCGTGGGTGAGGACGCACAGCACGGTGCGGCCGTCCACCTCGGTGCGCGCGAGGTACTCGTGCGGCCACTGGACGACCACCTCGTCCGCGTCCGGGAAGCGGGCGGGCGTCGCGAAGACGGGGCGGGCGTCGCACACGGTGACGTGGTAGCCGAGGAACTTCCCCACCCGTACCAGCGCCGCGGCGAAGTCGATCGCCCCGAAGACGATCATGCGGGGGGCCGGCACGCTGGACTCGACCAGCAGGGTGAGCGGCTGTCCGCAGCGCGAGCCGTCCTCGCCGATGGTCACCGTGCCGGTGCGGCCGGCGTCGAGCATCGCGCCGGCCTCGGCGGCCGCCGTGCGGTCCAGCTCGGGGTGACCGCCCAGACCGCCCTCGTACGAGCCGTCGGGGCGGACCAGGAGGGCGCGGCCCATCAGGTCGGCCGGGCCGTCGGTGATCCGGGCCAGGGCCGCCGCCTCCCCCGCGACGGCGGCGCCCAGGGCGGCGGGGAAGACCCCGCCGCGGACCGGGGTGACGAGGATGTCGATCACACCGCCGCAGGTCAGACCGACCGCGAAGGCGTCCTCGTCGCTGTAGCCGAAGCGCTCCAGGACGGTCCCGCCGTCCTCCAGCGCCTGCCGGCACAGGTCGTACACGGCCCCCTCCACACATCCGCCGGAGACCGACCCGATCGCGGTGCCCTCGCTGTCGACGGCGAGGGCCGCGCCCGGTTGCCGGGGCGCGCTGCCGCCGACGGCCACCACAGTGGCGACGGCGAAGTCACGTCCCTGCCCGACCCACCGGTGAAGTTCCTCGGCGATGTCCAGCATGTCGGCCTCCTTGCAGGCGGATGTGTGGGAGGGGGTCCCGTCAGTGAGCGGTACCCGAGGCGAAGTAGAAGATGAACACCGCGGAGAGCACCCACATCAGGACGCTCGGCTCGCGCCACTTGCCCTGTGCGGCCTTGATGGCGCAGTAGGCGATGACGCCGGCGCCGACACCGGTGGTGATGGTGTACGTGAACGGCATGAGCACGACGGTCAGGAAGACCGGGACGGCGACGGACCAGTCGGTCCAGTCCACGTGCCGGGCGTTCTGGAGCATCATCGCGCCGATGACGACCAGGGCGGCGGAAGCCACCTGGCCCGGCACGAGCTGGGTGAGCGGGGTGAAGAACAGGCAGGCGGCGAAGAACAGGCCGGTGACCGAGGCCGACAGGCCCGTACGCGCCCCCTCGCCGACGCCCGTGGCGGACTCGATGAAGACGGTCTGGCCGGAAGCTCCGGAGACTCCGCCGATCGCGCCGCCGGCGCCGTCGATGAACAGGGCCTTGCTCAGGCCGGGCATGCGGCCCTGGGCGTCGGCGAGCTTGGCCTCCTGGCCGACGGCGATGATCGTCGCCATGGCGTCGAAGAAGCCCGCCAGCACCAGGGTGAAGACGATCATCGAGACGGTGGTGTAGCCGAGCTTCTCCCAGCCGCCGAACTCGACCATGCCGAAGAGCGAGAAGTCCGGCATCGAGACGACGCTGCCGTGCAGGACGGGGGCCTTGCCGGCCCACGCGGCCTCGTCGATGAGTCCGGTCGCGGTGGCGGTGACGGACACGATCGTGCCGACGACGATGCCCAGGAGGATCGCTCCGGGGATCCTGCGCGCCTGGAGCATGAAGATCAGCAGCAGGGTGAAGGAGAAGATGGCGACCGGCCAGCCGGCGAGCGAACCGCCGACCCCGAGGGTGACGGGGCCACCGCCCTCGCCCTTGCCGACGAATCCGGCGTTGACGAAGCCGATCATCGCGATGAAGAGCCCGATGCCCATGGTGATGCCGTGCTTCAGGGCGAGCGGTATCGCGTTCATGATGATCTCGCGGACACCGGTGACCACCAGGAGGCAGATCACGGCGCCGTAGATGACACACATGCCCATGGCCTGCGGCCAGGTCATGTCCGGGGCGACCTGTGTGGAGATGACGCCCGCGACACTCAGGCCCGCCGCGAGGGCGAGCGGGACCTTGCCGATGAAACCCATCGCCAGAGTGGTGACCGCCGCGGCGAGAGCGGTGGCGGTGATGAGGGCGGGCTGGCTGAGCTTGTCACCGGCCGCGTCCGGACCGCCGAGCAGCAGCGGGTTGAGCAGGAGGATGTATGCCATCGCCATGAAGGTGGTGATGCCGCCGCGCACTTCCTGCGCGACCGTCGATCCTCTGTGGGTGATGTGAAAGTACCGGTCGAGCCAAGACCGTCCGGCGGGGACGCGGGAACCGGGTCCCGCGTCTTCGGCGACGGTCTTCGGCTCCACTGACGATTGGGTCATGGTGCCTACTCCCAAGGTTCAAAGGGGCACCCGCATGCCCGGGGGCAAAGACTGCGGGATTTGGGATGCTGCGTGGGCTGCACGACCCGGGGGACGGCCCGAGACGAACGGGGTGGGGCTGTGGAGCGGTACTGCGTGGGGGGAGCGGGGAGTGGGGGATGCTCCGGGCGGTGCGGGCGTGGAAGTGTGACGTTCCCGGGAGGCACGCACCGCCCGGAGGGCCTACAGGGTGCCGGTGAGGTGCTCGGGGCGTACCGGCGTCTTGTTGAGCTCCAGTCCGGTCGCGTTCCGGATCGCCGCGAGGACGGCCGGGGTGGACGACAGGGTCGGGGCCTCGCCGATGCCGCGCAGGCCGTAGGGCGCGTGGTCGTCGGCAAGCTCGAGCACGTCGACCGGGATGGTCGGGGTGTCGAGGATGGTGGGGATCAGGTAGTCCGTGAAGGAGGGGTTGCGCACCTTCGCGGTCTTCGGGTCGACGATGATCTCCTCCATGACCGCGACGCCCAGGCCCTGGGTGGTGCCACCCTGGATCTGGCCGACGACGGACAGCGGATTGAGCGCCTTGCCGACGTCCTGGGCGCAGGCCAGTTCGATGACCTTGACCAGGCCCAGCTCGGTGTCCACCTCGACGACCGCGCGGTGCGCGGCGAACGAGTACTGGACGTGGCCGTTGCCCTGGCCGGTGCGCAGGTCGAAGGCCTCGGTGGGGCGGTGGCGCCACTCGGCCTCGATCTCGACGGCCTCGTCCTCCAGGACGTCCACCAGGTCGGCGAGGACCTCGCCGCCGTCGGTGACGACCTTGCCGCCCTCGAGCAGCAGCTCGGCGGTGGCCCAGGCGGGGTGGTAGGTGCCGAGCTTGCGGCGGCCGATCTCCAGGACCTTCTCGCGGACCAGCTCGCAGGAGTTCTTGACCGCGCCGCCGGTGACGTACGTCTGGCGGGAGGCCGAGGTGGAGCCGGCGGAGCCGACCTGGGTGTCGGCCGGGTTGATGGTCACCTGGGTGACGCCCAGCTCGGTGCGGGCGATCTGCGCGTGGACGGTGATGCCGCCCTGGCCGACCTCCGCCATCGCGGTGTGGACGGTGGCGACCGCCTCACCGTTGATGACCTCCATGCGCACCTTGGCGGTGGAGTAGTCGTCGAAACCCTCGGAGAAGCCGACGTTCTTGATGCCGACCGCGTAGCCGACGCCGCGTACGACGCCCTCGCCGTGCGTGGTGTTGGACAGGCCGCCGGGCAGCGCGCGGACGTCGGCGCCCTCGGTGGACTCCCACTGGCGCTCGGGCGGCAGCGGACGCGCCTTGACGCGGCGCAGCAGCTCGGCGACCGGGGCGGGCGAGTCGACCGGCTGGCCGGTCGGCATCAGGGTGCCCTGCTCCATGGCGTTCAGCTGCCGGAACTCCACCGGGTCCATGCCGAGCTTCTTGGCGAGCTTGTCCATCTGGGCCTCGTACGCGAAGCACGCCTGGACCGCGCCGAAGCCGCGCATGGCGCCGCAGGGCGGGTTGTTGGTGTAGAGCGCGATCGCCTCGATGTCGACGTCGTCGATCACGTACGGGCCGACGGCGAGCGAGGAGGCGTTGCCGACGACGGCCGGGGAGGCCGAGGCGTAGGCGCCGCCGTCCAGCACGATCCGGCACTTCATGTGCGTGATCCTGCCGTCCTTGGTGGCGCCGTGCTCGTACCAGAGCTTCGCCGGGTGGCGGTGGACGTGGCCGAAGAAGGACTCGAACCGGTTGTAGACGATCTTGACCGGCTTGCCGGTGCGCAGCGCGAGCAGGCAGGCGTGGATCTGCATCGACAGGTCCTCGCGGCCGCCGAAGGCACCGCCGACGCCGGAGAGTGTCATGCGGACCTTCTCCTCGGGCAGGCCGAGGACGGGGGCGATCTGGCGGAGGTCGGAGTGCAGCCACTGGGTGGCGACGTACAGGTCGACGCCGCCGTCCTCGGCGGGTACGGCGAGGCCGGACTCGGGGCCGAGGAAGGCCTGGTCCTGCATGCCGAAGACGTACTCGCCGGAGACGATGACGTCGGCCTTCTTGGCGGCCTCGTCGGCGTTGCCGCGGACGATCGGCTGGCGGTGCACGATGTTGGGGTGGGGGACGTGGCCGGCGTGGTGGTCGTCGCGGCCGGGGTGCAGCAGCGGCGCGCCGGGGGCGGTCGCGGAGGCCTCGTCGGTGACGACGGGCAGCTCCTTGTACTCCACCTTGATCTTGGCTGCGGCGCGGCGGGCGGTCTCGGGGTGGTCGGCGGCGACCAGGGCGACGGGCTCGCCGTGGTGGCGCACCCGGCCGTGGGCGAGGACCGGGGTGTCCTGGATCTCCAGGCCGTAGTTCTTCACCTCGGTGGGCAGGTCGTCGTAGGTGAGGACGGCGTACACACCGGCCTGGGCGAGGGCCTCGGAGGTGTCGATGGAGACGATCTCGGCGTGCGCGACCGTGGAGCGGAGGATCTGGCCCCACAGCATGTCCTCGTGCCACATGTCCGAGGAGTAGGCGAACTCGCCGGTGACCTTGAGGGTGCCGTCGGGGCGGAGCGTGGACTCGCCGATGCCGCCCTTGGTCCGGGAGCCCTGGGTGACCTTGGTGGGAGTGCCGGCCGGGGCGGCGGCGACTCGGGTGTTCCGTGACATGGTCAGACCGCGCCTTCCTGGATCCCCTGACGTTCCTGGCGGGCGGCCGCGAGGCGGACGGCGTCCAGGATCTTCTCGTAACCGGTGCAGCGGCAGAGGTTGCCGGAGAGCGCCTCGCGGATGTCCTCGTCGGACGGGGAGGGGTTGCGCTCCAGCATCTCGTCGGCCGCGACGAGGAGGCCGGGGGTGCAGAAGCCGCACTGCACGGCGCCCGCGTCGATGAAGGCCTGCTGGATCGGGGAGAGCTCGGTGCCCTCGCCGGTCTGGGAGTCGCTGCCCTTGGCGGACCAGCCCTGGGCGTCCTGGAGGGACGTGCCGGAGGAACCGCAGGCGCCGGTGCCGCAGGCGCCGCCGTGCTCGGCCCGCTGCTTGGCGTAGTCGGCGAGGCCCTCGACGGTGACGACCTCGCGGCCCTCGACCTGGCCGGCGGCCACGAGGCAGGAACAGACCGGTACGCCGTCGAGACGGACCGTGCAGGAGCCGCACTCGCCCTGCTCGCAGGCGTTCTTGGAACCGGGCAGGCCCAGGCGCTCACGCAGGACGTAGAGGAGGGACTCGCCCTCCCAGACGTCGTCGGCCTCCTGCGGGCGTCCGTTGACCGTGAAATTGACGCGCATCGTTATGCAGCTCCTTCAAGGGTGCGGCCGGTGCCGCGGTACTGCTCCCAGGTCCAGCCGAGCGTGCGGCGGGCCATGATGCCGACGGCGTGCCGGCGGTACTTGGCCGTGCCCCGTACGTCGTCGATCGGGTTGCAGGCCCCGGAGGCGAGCTCCGCGAACTGCTTGGCGATCGAGGGAGTGATGATCTTGCCGCTCTCCCAGAACCCGCCCTCTTCGAGCGCGGCGTTCAGGAACTCCTCGGCCTCCTTCGCCCGTACGGGTGTGGGGGCGGCCGAGCCGATGCCGGTCCGAACGGTCCGGGTCTCCGGGTGCAGCGCCAGACCGAACGCGCACACCGCGATCACCATCGCGTTGCGAGTACCCACCTTGGAGTACTGCTGCGGCCCGTCGGCCTTCTTGATGTGGACGGTCTTGATCAGCTCGTCCGGCTGGAGCGCGTTGCGCTTCACGCCCGTGTAGAACGCGTCGATCGGGATGAAGCGGGAGCCGCGCACGGACTCCACCTCCACCTCGGCACCGGCCGCCAGCAGGGCGGGGTGCGCGTCGCCGGCCGGGGACGCCGTGCCCAGGTTGCCGCCGACACCACCGCGGTTGCGGATCTGCGGCGAGGCCACGGTGTGGGAGGCGAGCGCCAGGCCGGGCAGCTCGGCCCGCAGGTGCTCCATGATCTCGGTGTACGGGACGGAGGCGCCCAGCCGGACGTTCTCCTCGCCGACCTCCCACTCGCGGAGCAGCTCGATGCGGTTGAGGTCCAGCAGGTACTCGGGCCGCCGGTGGTCGAAGTTGATCTCGACCATGACATCGGTGCCACCCGCGATGGGCACAGCCGTGGGGTGCTCGGCCTTCGCGGCGAGCGCTTCCTCCCAGCTGGCGGGGCGAAGGAAGTCCATGAGTGGCTCTCTTCTACGTGATCCGGTGATCACTGGTCCCGCGGTGGGTGATCGTGGCGATCGACTCGTTCCGGGTTCCGCGTGATCAGTTGCTTCGCTGGGGCTCGGGGGACGGCCGGCCCTCGTGTTCGTCTTCATGTTCATGTGCTGTTAACGCGTCGTGGAGCAAGTACACCCAGCGGTGCTCCGCCCGGTGCAGTCACCGAAACCATGAAGCGGTTGGCCGGTCACCCGCCGAGTCTTGTAGATTCGAACGAAAGACGAGGAGCAGTAACCTCGCCGTTTCCCCCCGGAAACGGTGGCCACGGCTCACCGGCAACAACGAGACACCCACGAGACAGATCGGCGGCGATCACATGCGGCTGCGCGCACTGCTGGAGACCGATGCGCTGGGGCTGCGGCTGCTCGGCGGCGAGGACGAGCTCGACCGCACGGTCCGCGGCGTGATGACGACGGACCTGCGGGACCCCAGCAGGTACCTCTCCGGGGGCGAGCTGGTGCTCACCGGTCTGGCCTGGCGCCGGGACGCGGCCGACACCGAGCCCTTCGTCCGCATCCTGGCGAGCGCCGGGGTGGCGGGCCTGGCGGCGGGCGAGGCGGAGCTGGGAGCGATCCCCGACGATCTCGTGCAGGCGTGTTTGCGCCACCGCCTCCCGCTGTTCGCGGTGAACGAGTCGGTTGCTTTCGCAACTATCACCGAGCACGTTGTTCGACAGGTGTCGGGTGAACGGGCCGGCGACCTCGCGGCGGTCGTCGATCGCCACAGAAGACTGATGACATCCGGTCCGGCGGGCGGCGGCCCGGAGGTGGTCCTCGACCTCCTCGGCTCCGACCTGGACCTTCGCGCCTGGGTGCTGTCACCGACCGGACGGCAGATCGCCGGGGCGGGCGCCCCGCTGCCCCCCGGGATCGGCGCCGCCCTGGCCGGCGAGCACCTGTCCGCCACGCGCACCGGGCGGCGCGGTCCGCACCGGGCCGTCGTGCGTGGCCTGACGTACTCGCTCTTCCCGATCCGTAACACCGGGCGCGGCGCCGCGCCCGCCACCCGCGACGTCCGGGAGACGGTGCTCTCGGACTGGCTGCTGGCCGTCGAGGCGGACGCCGGCGACTGGCCTGCCGCCCGGCTGGACCTGCTCCAGGGGGTCACGCAGCTCATCGCCGTCGAGCGGGACCGGCGGGACGCCGCCCGCACGGTACGGCGGCGGCTGGCCCAGGAGGTCCTGGAGCTGGTGCAGACGGGCGCCCCGCCCGCCGAGATCGCCGCCCGCCTCCGGGTGGCCGCCCCGGTGCTGCTGCCGGGGCTCGGGACGGCACCGCACTGGCAGGTCGTGGTGGCGCGGGTCGAGTGGGGCGAGGGCGGTACCGGCGCGCCGGGCATCGACGCCGGGCCGGTCGCCCAGTCGCTGCTGGAGGAGATCCTGGTCGACCCCGCGACGGCCGGCCCCGACTCGGCCGACCGCATCGCGGTGGCCCACACCGGGGACGAGGCCATCGCCCTGGTGCCGCTGCCTGCGGTGCCGGGCGCGGACGGGGACGCCCCGGCGGAGGAGGACGACGCGGCTCCCGCCCCGGACGGCGGCGGGCTGCACGCCGACGCCCTGCTGGCCGCCGTGCGCGGGCCCCTGTCGGCGGGGCTTGCGGACGACGGGCGCCTGACCCTGGGCGTGAGCGCCGCCGTGCACTCGGCCGAGGGACTGCGCGGTGCCCTGGAGGAGGCGCGGCACGCCCGGCGCGTGGCGGCGGCGCGGCCGGGGCGGGTGTGCGCGGCGGGCCACCACGAGCTGGCGTCGCACGTGCTGCTCCTGCCGTTCGTGCCGGACGACGTGCGGCGGGCGTTCACGGCGCGGCTGCTGGACCCGCTGCGCGACTACGACCGGCGGCACCGGGCGGAGCTGATCCCGACGCTGGAGGCCTTCCTCGACTGCGACGGCTCCTGGACGCGCTGCGCCGGCCGGCTGCACCTGCACGTCAACACCCTGCGGTACCGGGTGGGCAGGATCGAGCAGCTGACGGGGCGTGACCTGGCGCGGCTGGAGGACAAGCTGGACTTCTTCCTCGCCCTGCGCATGTCCTGACCGTTGACCATCAGCACCCGTACCGACACCCGAGAGAGCGAACACCACGTGACGTCCGGACGGACCGGCACCCAGACCGACCCCCTGCGCGGGGACTGCGCGAACTGCTTCGGCCTGTGCTGCGTCGCCCTGCCCTTCGCCGCCTCCGCGGATTTCGCCGTCGACAAGCCGGCGGGCACCCCGTGCGCGAACCTGGCCGCGGACTTCCGCTGCGGCATCCACGAGCGGCTGCGCGACCGGGGCTTCACCGGCTGCACGGTGTACGACTGTTTCGGCGCCGGGCAGAAGGTCTCGCAGATCACGTTCGGCGGCCGCGACTGGCGGCAGGACCCGGACACCGCACGGCGGATGTTCGCCGCGTTCCCGGTCGTACGGCACCTGCACGAACTCCTCGCGTACCTCACCGAGGTCCTGGCCCTGGAGCCCGCGAGCCGGCTGCACGACGAGGCGGGGCGTGTCCTCGCCGAGACCGAGCGGCTGACGCTCCTGCCGCCCGAGGAACTCGCCGCGCTGGACCTGGACGCGCACCGGCGGACCGTCGGCGACCTGTTGTCGCGGGCGGCCGAACTGGTCCGGGCGGGCGTGCCGGGCGCCAGGGGCAAGCGGAAGAACCGCCGCGGCGCCGACCTCATGGGCGCCCGGCTGGCCGGCGCGGACCTGCGCGGCGCGACGCTGCGCGGCGCGTACCTCATCGCGGCCGACCTCACCGGCGCCGACCTGCGGGACGCCGATCTGCTCGGGGCCGACCTCCGCGACGCGCGGCTCGCGGGCGCCGACCTGACCGGGGCGCTGTTCCTCACCCAGCCGCAGCTCAACGCGGCACGCGGCGACGACCGTACCGTGCTGCCCGCCCGGCTCACCCGCCCCGCGCACTGGACGCCGCGGCAGTAGGCCCCGGCCCGGGCCCGGTGACGCGGGCCGCCGCCGGGTGCCGAGCGGTCCGGAGCGGTCAGTGGTGCGGGGCGCCTCCGGGCGGTGACGCGGGGCCCACGGCGAGCAGACGTGTGAAGTAGTCGTCGGGCATCGGCTCACCGACGGGGCGGCCCTCCGCCTCGATCCAGGCGTGCGCGGCGAAGGGCGGCACCACGCTCACCCCCGTGCACCAGGTGGGCCAGGTGCCGGTCAGCCGGCACAGCAGTGCGGCGCCCAGCGAGCGGGGCAGGCACCCGCGCGGTCCGGCGCACCGCAGGCTCACCGCGCACACGGCGTCGCGGGCTGCCTGCGCCCGGCCTGCGGTGGCGGGGCGCGCCCCGCGCCGCACGACCTCCAGCACGGCCCGGATGCGGCGCGGCGGCAGGAGCGACAGCAGGACGGCGGGCACCAGCACCAGCCGGGCGGCGAGGCGGCGGCCGAAGGGCACGCCGGTGGGGATGTCCAGGGCGCTGGGCGTGGTCATGCGGCCAGCCCGGAGGCGCGCAGCTCGGCCACCAGCGCGGCGACGTCCGCCTCGGCGCCGGCCCGGTCGATGTCGTACGCGTCGGTGAGCGCCTCGACGGCCGCGGTCTCGTCGCCACTCTCCATCAGCACGCGCACGATCAGCGTGGCGGTGGGGTTCAGCTCCCAGTACTGCCCGTTGCGCTGGTCGAGGAGGACGGTGCCGTATCCGGTCTCCGTGGTGGAGACGTCGGTTCCGAAGCGCAGTGCCATGGTGACTTCCCTTCCTTCGAGAGTGCCGAGCGCGCCGCGAGGCCGCGCAGCCAGACCTCGCAGGCGATCGTCGAGTAGAGGACGGCGTCGCGCAGTCCGGGTGCGGACGGCCGCCGGGCGAGGCCGCGCAGCACCTCGGCGTCCACCAGGCCGAGCCGTGCGAGGTGAGGGTCCGCCCACAGTTCGGCCAGCTCCGCCCGGTGCTCCCGCAGTCCGTCGGCCGCGTCCATGGACGCGGCGGCCTTGTTGGTGCGGCGCAGGCAGACGTCCGGCACGACGCCGCGCATGGCGGCGGCGAGCAGGGGTTTGTACGCCCAGGGGGTGACGCGCTCCTCGGGGCGGACCGCGAGGCAGGCCTCGATCACCCGGTCGTCGAGGAACGGCGAGGCCATCGGCACCCCGGCGCCGACCGCCATCCGATCCCACTGCCGGATGATCCGGGTGCAGGAGCGGATCTGCTCCAGGTCGGTGTGCATGCCCCGGTCCGGGTGCAGCGGTCGCGCGCCCGCCGCCGCCTCCCGGAGGGCCCGCCGCGCCGTCCGGGCCGCGTCGGGGGTCACCCAGTCGAAGAGGCGTGGGGGCACGCCCCAGCCGAGGCCGCTGTCGACCGAGCCGGGCAGCGGGTCGTGCAGGTGCCGTTCCGCGTCGGCGAGCCAGGCCCGGTAGGAGCGGGAGTCGGCCAGGGCGCGGAGGGTCCCGCCGAGCGGCCACTGCCACAGGGCGCGGAACCCGCGCAGCTGCCGAAGGGCGAACAGCGGTCGCCGGCGCGCCAGTCGGTGGTAGTACGCCTCGGAGCACCAGGCGACGTGGTCGCCGCCGATGCCGGTCAGGTGGAGGCGGCTGCCGCGCCCGGCCATGGCCGGCAGGTGGTGCAGGACCCGCGAGCGGTCCATGACGCCGATCGTGGGTTCGTCCAGCAGGTCGTCGATGTCGAGCAGGTCGGTGTAGACCAGCGGTGAAGCGTGGGGATCCCAGACGACGTGCTCGGTGTCCGGCAGGAACCGGGCGGCCTGCCGGGCCCACTGGAGGTCGGTGTCGGCCGGGTCGCGCCCGGGCCAGGTGCTGGCCACCACACGGGCGGGCGAGCGGTCGGCGAGGAAGCAGATGGTGGTGGAGTCCAGCCCGCCGGACAGGTCGCAACTGACCACGCCACCCTGGCGGGTGCGGGCGTCGACCGCCTCGGTCAGGGCTTCGCGGACCAGCGGCGCCCCGGCGGCGAGCGTCCGGACCGGTTCCGGGGGCGTCCACCACCGCGAGTGGCGGACGGTACGCCCGTCCGGGCCGACGACGAGCGCCTCGCCGGGCGGTACGGCGGTGACACCGCGCCACATCGGCGCCTCCCCGAGCGGGTGGGGCACGGGCCACAACAGCCGTACGGCCAGCTGCTCCTCGTCCGGGGCGAGGCCCAGCGCCGCGGCGAGCACGTCGGCGCGGGTGGCGGCCACCGTCACGCCCTCGATCCGGGCGTGGAACACCAGCCGCAGGCCGGACGCGGTGCCCTGCGCCCTGAGCCGGCCGTCGAGCGCGGCCAGGAGGTGGCAACTGCCGGGGAGGCTACGGGCCAGGGCGTCGAGCCGGGCGATGTCCCGCAACCGCGCGGCGTGGCGGCGCAGCGCGTCCGGGTCGAGGGTGTGGCAGCCGATGAGGGCGAGCGCGGTGGAGCCCGCGCGGGCGGTCACCATCTCGTCGTCCCGCCAGTGGCCGACCAGCCAGGGGCGGCCCGAGGGGTGCGGCAGCGTGCGCGTACCGGGGCGGGCGAAGAACCGGGCCACGGCGGCCGCGGCGTCGAGGTCGGGAAGGACCGCGACGTGCGCGTCACCGGGGCCCGGGCCCGCACTTTCGTGCGCTTCAGTCATGAGACCGAGGGATCGCCGTCGGCCGTCAGTTCTTGCTGAGGACGAGACGGTCGTTGCCCGCCAGGCCCAGCAGGCCGGTCTGCTTGCGGAACGATCCGAGCCGGACGAGCGTCGGCGCCTCGTAGGCCTTCTTCATGACGTCTCCTTCTGCTTGGTTCGCCACCCGCCCTGCGATGGCGGGTGACCGTCCTTCGGAAGGTAGACGCGGTGGAGGGGGACACCGCAACAGCTCATCGGTTGCTCATACCGTATGACTTTCCGCCATGATCACCGATGTGCGGAACCACTGACTCCGCGGCGTCGGACGCCCGCCGCGCCGGCCCGGCCGGCCCGGGTCGGCCAGCGAAACGTTTCCATCTGCACCCTTGTCCGTGCATGGGGCAACCGGCCTACGGAGCCGTCCGGTTGGCCGGCCTGTCGCCGCCCGGCGCGGAAGCCGTCGGCCGCGCGCCCGTACCGTGCCTCGCCGTCCTCCGTGGAGCGCCGGTACGAACGGACCGGATTCCGGCCACCGTTGGCGTCCGCCCGCGGCCGCCGGGCCGCCCCGTCCCCCTTCACTCGTTCGTGTGGAACGGCGGTGCCCGCCCGGGACGGCCCCGAGCCCGTGACGCCTGGCCCCACCGCCTCCGGTGATTGTGAATCAATTCACTCGGCCCTCTTGGCCGGGCGTCCGTTCCGTGCTGAGATGCATCGGACTCAACAGCTCAATGGCGCGCTCGGGGAGGGCAATGTGGCGCATACCGCCATGTCTGGTTCCGGAACGACCGCAAGCGACGATCCCCTCCAGACCGCGGTATGGCGGCTGCGTTCACGCGGCTGCTGGAGCGACGCGGCCGCCCTCCTCGCGCCCGGCGCGGCCGACCCGGCCGTCGCCCTGCAACGCGCCTCCCTGCTGATCGAGCGGTGCCTCTACACCGAGCAGGGCTGGGCCGAGGCGGAGGACGCGCTGCGCGCGGCCGAGGCGCTCGCCCAGGAGGACGACCAGCGCGGCGCCGCCGCCTGCGAACGCGGCCATCTGGCCTACGCGTCCACCCTGCTGGGCGTGCGCGACCGGGCCGACGAGGCGCGGGCGGCGCTGGGCCGCGCGGCGGCGCTCATCGCCCCCTCCGCGCCCGGCCGCCCGCTGCTGGACTACCGCCGGGGGCTGGTCGCCCAGAACCTCGGCGACTCCCCGCAGGCCGCCCGCGCCGCGTACCGCAGGGCCCACGCTGGCGCCACCGCCCAGGGCGACGCCCTGCTGCTCTCCGCCACCTGGCGGCACCTCGCGGGACTGGCCCTGCACGACGGCGACGTCGCGGAGGCCCGGCACGGCTTCGCAGAGTCGCTGCGCCTGCGCGAGGAGCTGGGCTACCTGGTCGGTACGGCGCCGGCCCTGGTGGCCCTGGCCGACGCCGAGCCCGAACCGGAGGCCACACGGCTGCGGGCGGAGGCCCGGCGGCTGTTCCAGCTCCTCGGCGGCGTACCGACGTGGCTGGCGGACCGGCTGGCGCCGCCGGCCGCCGCCTGACGCGGTCGTCGCGCGACGCAGAGGACACCGGCGGCAGCGGACACCGGGGTGCGCGGCGAGGACCCGTCAGCGGCGGGGGCGGGACGCGCGGCACGCCAGGTGGAGCACCGCGTCGTCCAGCCCGACGACCAGGGTCCCGTCGGCCGTGGCGGCCACCGCGCGGATCCGCGGGCCGGGCCGGAAGAGCGCGGTGCCGCCGGTGTCGGGGCGGCGCAGTTCGGCCAGGCCGTCCGCCCACGCGACCGCCAGGTACGGGCCCGCGGCGTGCAGGGCGACGACCGGGCACGGGCGCCGTGCCAGGGCGGACCGGCCGGGCGGCCGGCCGGGACGCCAGGCGCGTACGGTGCCGTCCGTCCCGCCGCTGTACACCGTGAGCGCGGCGGGGGCGGGTGACGGTGCCGCCCCGGACGCCGTCGCCGTCGCGGTCGCCGCGGCCGGTGCCGTGGCCGTCGCCGTCGCCGTCAGGGCGGTGACGCGGCCGGAGTGCAGAGCCGCCTGCTCCAGGCCCGTCAGGCTGAACGCGTGCACGGTGCCCATCCGGTCGCCGGTCAGCACCGAGTCGCCCGCGGCGGCGAGGGCGGTGGCCGGGTGACTCGCCAGGGTGGCCGCCACCGCGTCCGCCAGCCGGCCGGCCCGGCCGCCGGGGAGCCGCAGGCGGCCCCGTTCGTCGAGGGCCGCCTGGGTGCCGTCCGGGAGACACGCCACCGCGAGGACGCGGTCCTCCCGTACCACCGGCCGCCCGTCGGGCGCGGCCGTCAGGGCGGTGCACGGCCTGCGGGACGACCGGGCGAGCGTCCACGGCGATCCGGCCGCCCCCCGGGTGAGCGCCGCCGCGGTCCGCGGGTCGGCGCCCTCGTCCAGGGCGGCGAGCAGGACCAGGGCCCGGTCGGCCGGGTCCTGGTCGCGCAGGAGCGACTGGCCCGCGCGCAGCCAGGCGGGGCGCAGACCGCCGCGGGGGTCGGGGTCGGCCTCGTACGCCCGGGTGACGCGCACGGGGTCGGCCGCGCAGACGGCGGCCGGGTCGCCGAGGTCGACGGAGCCGGCGGGCGGGGGCCCGGGGAGCTCCGGAGGCTCGTCGAGGACCAGGTCCAGGTGGCCGAGCGGCCGAAGGGCCCGCACCAGGGCGTGGTCCGGCGGCAGCGGCAGCCGTACCGTGCGGCGCGGCCCGGCGAGCAGCACGGAGAACAGTTCGGCGGGGGTCCCGGCGACCACGCCGAGCCGGTTCGCCACCTCCCACACGGCGACGCGCATGCTCACTTGGCGCTGGTGAAGTGCTCGCGCACCAGGGACTGGACGACCGGGAGGTCCTGGGCGATCAGTGCCTCCAGCAGGGCGGAGTGCTCGGCCGCGTCCGCGACGAGGTCGGCCCGCCGGACGGCGGGGCCGGCCACGAGGGGCCACTGGGAGCGGCGGTGCAGGTCCTCCGCGACGGCGACGAGCTGCCGGTTGCCGGACAGCGCGAGGACGGCGCGGTGGAAGGCGCGGTCGGACTCGGCGTAGTGGGCGAGGTCGCCGCGGGCCGCCGCGGCGGAGGTGGCCTCGGCCAGCGGACGCAGCTCGTGCCAGCGGTCGGCCGGGACGGTGCGGGCCAGGCGAAGCATGACGGGCACCTCGATCAGGGCGCGCACCTCGGCGAGTTCGGCCAGTTCGTCCGGGGTGCGTTCGGTGACGCGGAACCCCCGGTTGGGGACGACCTCGACGGCGCCCTCGGTGGCGAGCTGCTGCATGGCCTCGCGGACGGGGGTGGCGGACACGCCGAGGCGGGCGCCCAGGGCGGGCGCGGAGTAGACCTCACCGGGTACCAGCTCGCCGCCGACGAGGGCGGTGCGCAGCGCGTAGAGGACCTGTCCGCGCACGGAGTGGCGCTGCACGGTGCGGGGGGCGGGGGGCTCGCTGTGGGTGTGTTCGCCGCGGGTCTGCCCGGGTACCCGGTCGAGGCCGTGCGGCTCGTGGCCGGGCGCGCCGGGTGCCGGGTCCGGCGGCGCGGCGTCGCGCGTTCTGCCCTGCTCCACTCGGGTCCTCCTGGCGATGCGTACCGGGGGCCCGGCTCGCGGTGGACGGGGCCCCTGTGCACGATAGGCGCACAGGGTCGCCGTTCACACATCGATCAGATCGGGTAAGGTAAGGCTTACCTGCTAACGATCGCGATTCGGTGGTCCCCTGCATGCCCGCTCCCGCCCTCCTCCCCGCCCTGACCTCGCCCGTCGCGGACGCGTACGAACGCCTGGCGGAGGTCTTCCCCGGGCTGCGCGTGCAGGAGCTGGCGGACGGCGAAGAGGCTCCGCGGGGCTCCGGCTGGGTCGGTGCGGACGAGCTGGCGGCGGGGGGTGCGGCCCTGGACGCCTTCCTCTCCTGGGACGACGCGCAGGTGCTGCGGGACTACGGGCAGCAGGCGCGTCCCGACGTCGTGGCCAGCTTCGGTCTGCACCGGTACGCCTGGCCGGCCTGCCTCCTGATCACCGTGCCGTGGTTCCTGCACCGCCGGGTGCCGCGTCTGCCGGTCGGGGACGTGGCCTTCCAGCGGGCGCTGGGCCGGATGACGGTACGGGTGCGGGAGTTCGCCTGCCTTCCCGGCGACCCCGCCGCCGCCCTGCCCGGGGCGCTGGTCGTGGCGGACGAGGAGGCGCTGCGCGGCGAGGTGCGGGCGGCCGTCGCCGAGCACCTGGGGCCCGTGCTGGAGGGCTTCGGGCCGCGGATGCGGCGCGGCAAGCGGGCCCTGTGGGGAATGGCGACCGACGAGATCGTCGAGGGCCTGTGGTACGTCGGACACCTGCTGGGCGAGGAGCCCCGGGCCATGGCGGAGCTGGGGCTGCTGCTGCCGGGGACGGGCACGGCGAAGCCGTACGTCGGCACGGCCGGCTTCCGCGAGCTGACGGGCCCGGACGGCGCACCGCTGCCGACCCGCGACCGGGCGAGCTGCTGCCTCTTCTACACGCTGCGCCCGGAGGACACCTGTGTCACCTGTCCGCGTACCTGCGACGCCGACCGGGTCGCCAGGTTGAGCGCATCCGCGTGACCTCCGGCCGCAGTCCACGCCACCCTCACGGGTGACGTGAATCGAACACAACTCCCTTGCTGCACAAGGCCGTTCGAGAAGATCGCGGCTATTCGCCCGCCCTGCGGCCCCGATGGCGTTCTCTTGCCCGGAAACCGCGTGGGGTCCCTCGCCGTTCGGCCACTATGGCGCCCGAACGCCCTACCGCGAGCGATGCAAGGGACACCGCATGAGACTGACCGACATATCGCTGGACTGGCTGCTTCCGGGCGGCGTGATGCTGGTGGGAGTCCTGGTGGCGGTGGCGGTGGTGACGCGCGGCAGGCGCGTCGGCGACAAGGCCGCGGCCGACGACTCCTGGGAGCGCAGCGAGGAGCGCCGCCGCCGCAAGGAAGCGGTCTACGGCACCGCCTCCTACCTGCTGCTCTTCTGCTGCGCGGCCGTGGCCGCCGCGCTCTCCTTCCACGGCCTGGTCGGCTTCGGCCGGCAGAACCTGAACCTCTCGGGCGGCTGGGAGTACCTCGTCCCCTTCGGGCTCGACGGCGCCGCCATGTTCTGCTCGGTCCTCGCGGTGCGCGAGGCGAGCCACGGTGACGCGGCGCTCGGCTCCCGCCTGCTGGTGTGGACGTTCGCGGGCGCGGCCGCCTGGTTCAACTGGGTGCACGCGCCGCGCGGCCTCGGGCACGCGGGCGCCCCGCACTTCTTCGCGGGCATGTCGCTGTCGGCGGCGGTGCTCTTCGACCGGGCGCTGAAGCAGACCCGCCGGTCCGCGCTGCGGGAGCAGGGCCTGGTGCCCCGCCCGCTGCCGCAGATCCGGATCGTCCGGTGGCTGCGGGCCCCGCGCGAGACGTTCGGCGCCTGGTCGCTGATGCTGCTGGAGGGCGTACGCACCCTGGACGAGGCGGTCGACGAGGTTCGCGAGGACCGGCGCCGCAAGGAGCAGGACAAGCAGCGGCAGCGCGAGCACCAGAAGATGGAGCGGGCGCGGCTGAAGGCGTTCAACCGCCAGCACCGGGCCTGGGGCCCGGGGCGGGCCGGCCGCCAGGTCGACGTCCCGGCGATGACCGCCACCCAGGTGGACGTCCAGGCCGTGAACTCAGGCGGCTCCATGGGCGGTTCCGCCCCCGCCGCCGTCGGAGCGTCCGTCGCGGAGCCCGCCATATCCGAGCGGGGACACCAGCCGCCGCGCTCCCGGCCCTCCCTCCAGGCCGTGCGGGGCAGTGACCCGCCCCGGACGGTCGACCTCACCGCCGAGGACGACACCCAGACACTGCCCCGGCTCGACTCGCTGGAGCGCAAACTCAAGGACCTGGAGCAGCAGTTCGGCTGACCGGTCCTGAACGGGGGCGGGTCCGCCGGTCGGGCGGGCCCTCCCTACGCCCCGGCGGGCGCGGTCGTGCCGCCGGACAGTTCGAACCAGACGACCTTGCCCACCCCGTGCGTGAGCACTCCCCACGCGTCGGCGAGCGCCTGCACCAGGACGAGGCCCCGGCCGTGCGTCCCGTCGTCGACCGCGGGGGCGTACGGGGTCGGCAGGTCGGTGGCGAAGTCCCGTACCTCCACGCGGAGCGTCCTCGGGGTCATGGTCGCCGTGATCACCGCGCCGTGCTCGGTGTGTATCAGCGCGTTGGTGACCAGCTCGCTGGTCAGCAGCTCGGCGACGTCCGGCACGCCCGGCCCGCCCCAGTGCCGCAGCAGCTCGCGCAGGGCGCGCCGCACCTCCGGTACCGCCGACAGGTCCGCGCTCGCCACGTGGCGGCGCCACTGCACCGACCGGCCGTGCCGCTCCGCCCCGGGTACCAGCCCGTCGGTGACGGATCCAGCCCCTCCATGACGTCCCATCATCTCCCCCACCCGCACGTCGTCGGCCCTTCCCCTCGAACAGGTTCACGGGATGCATGCCCCCGCCTACACGCCGTCACGCCTGGGATCGGACGGTCCGGGGGGCGCCCGGGGGGCGCATCGGGGTAAGTCCCCGTCAGGCCGCGCGGAGCGGAGATCGACCGGTGCGCGGCCGCGGGAGGAACCGCGGCGTCCGGCGGGCGTCACGCGCGGTACGGCCGCGCACGACGGGCCGTGCGCCAGTCCGTGCGCCCCGCGCGGCACCCGGCCGCCCCCGGAACCGTGAGGGAGTTCCCCGGCATGGACGACTCGCGTCCGCCCGCGGCTCGGCCGTGCGTCACGGGTGGTGGACGCCGAGGTCGCCGTAGGCCGACAGAACGTCGGCCAGGGGGCCCGGTTCGCCCCGGAGCGTGGAGTCCAGGAAGGCGCGAGTGGTTGCGGCGACGACGCGCGGGCTCTCCGTACGGCCCAGGGATCCGACCATGGAGGGCACAGGCGGCAGGTAGAGGGGGGCGTCCATGAAAGTGAGATGCGCGGCGCCGGGAACGGTCAGCCGGTAGCTCGTCGCGGTGCTCAGTTCGAGAACCTTGGTGAGGCGCGGCAGGTAGCGCGGGTCGGTCTCCGGGGTGACGGCCTGGGTGAGCCCGAGCACCGGCTGGGGGTAGGAGGTCGGTCCGGGGTCGCGGGGATAGCCGTCCAGATCGATGACGGCGGCGAACCGGCGGTCCTGTCGGGCTGCTTGCAGGGCGGCGGCGCCGCCAAGGGAGTGACCGGTCACCGCGACCCGGCCGGTGTCCAGACGCCCGGTCAGCGGGCCGGGGATCTCGCCCCGGTCCAGGCGGCCCAGTTGGGTCAGGCCGAAACTCAGGTCCGCGGCCCGGATCCTCGTCGTTTCCACGGCCCGCCGGTCGTCTTCGTCGTCGTTGCCGGTGGGAGTGATCCTCGTGTTGATCGTCCGGCCGTCGGCGAGGACGACCGCGGCGGAGTCGTACGGGTGGTCGAAAGCGACGACCGCATAGCCGTGGCTGGCCAGTTCCTCCGCCCAGGCGGTGTTCTGGGTGCGCACTCCTCCGAGCCCGGGCGAGAACAGGACGACCGGGAACCGTCCGCCCCCGTCGGCCACCGGGGCGTCGAAGACCGCGTGGCTGTGGGCGCGCGGGACGCCGTCGACGAGGAAGCCGGGCAGACCGGTGTAGCGCGCGAGGGCGTCGGAGACGATGCGCGCCTCGCTCTGTGTGCGTCCGAGGTACTGGGCACGCTGCGCGCCTGCGGGGCTCCTCTTCGCGGGATACCAGAGCTGGACCACGACCGTGCGCCGGTCCCGAGGGTCCGAGGTGGCGGTCTCGTGACGGAGTGGGTCCGTCCACTGCACCACGCGGGTGCCGACCGCGAAGTCGCCCGACGGCGCGGGGAACACGGGTACGGGAAAGGCCCAGGCGGCCACCGGGCTCATGGCGATCAGGCCGAGGCAGGCCACCGACCCCGGCAACGCCAGCCACCACCGCGCCCGCCGCGCCGGGCGTCCGCCGCGGTGGCGCAGCAGTGGGGACAGGGCGAACGGCAGCGCGAAGGCAGCGCCTGCCAGCACCGGCAGCATCTGCCACCTGAGCCCCACCACGCTCAGCACGATCGCGGACAGGGTGAAGAGCGTCACCGCCGCGATCGTGACACGTGGACGGGCGGCGGGGGCCGTCCAGCGCGCCCCCACGATCACTGTGGCACCCAGCAGGACAAGGCATTCCGGGGGAGACATGTGCAGCCCCGTGATGATCTCGGTCACCTCGCCATCCTCGGGGCAGGCCACCCGTGGCACATCGGCCCCCGGTCGCCATCGTGTGCGACCGGAGTCGCATTCGCGCACGCCGGGCAGCGGCCCGCGTGCGACCGCGGCAGGAGCCGAGCTCCTCCTGCGGTCGCACCTCGCTGCGGTCGCGGACACCGGACCTCCGCCCCGCGGGCTCGCGGCCCCACCGTGACAGGACACCCGTGGCACAGTCCGCGGCGGCGGCCTGCGGGTGCTCCGGGGCTGGTCGCGGTCGGCGACGCCCCGGCGCCGCGAGACGGACCGGTCGCCGGCCTGTTCGGTCGGGCCGGGGCGCTTCTTTTGGATCGGGCCGGACAGGGGAGCGGGGTCTGGTGCGGGCGGATGCACGGCGGAGGTGGGGTCCCCCCCGGCCGAAGGCAGGCGGAGGCTCACTGCGGTGGGGGCACCTCCCGTGCCCGGAGGGCTACGGGGGGCAGTGGCGACCGACGGCAACGCCGCAGACGCGCGTGCCGGGGCACGCGAGCCCGGCAAGATCCGATGGAAGCGCCCTAGGTGTGATCGGGATCGGGTTCGTCGTGGATGGTCAGGGTTCCCGCGAGGTCGAGTTCGCCGGCGGTGCCGTGTGCCCCTGCGCGGACGAGGAGCACCGCACCGAGCGCGGTGCTCCAGAACGTCCTGGCTTCCACGCCGAGCGGTCGGCGGGTCTTCCAGCCGCGACTGTCGATGAGCCGGCCCACGAAGCGCTCGGACTGCCGGAACAGCAGCTGGAGGTGCTGGTCGACCACGGGGGCGAGTTCGGGCCTGGAGATCCCGGCGGCGAGTGCTCGCGTGACCGACGGAAGCGAGGGCATGGCCAGTACGGCGCGGGCGATGTTGCGCCGGAACGCCGCCGCATCGGGGGCCTGGCGGCCGATGCGCTCAATGCGTCGCGCATCGTGCAGCAGGCCGAGGAAGGCGGCGCGCACGAGGAGCGCGTCCTTGGAGCCGAAGTAGTACGTGACCTGATTGGGGAAGGCGCCTGCCGCGTCGGCGATCTCCGCGACGCTCACCTCGGCGCCGGGCCGTTCCCTGCACAGCCGTGCGGCCGCCTCGATGAGCCGGTGCCGCGTCGCGCGGCCGCGGTCACGCGACCGGGGCGACGTCGCACGGGCTTCGGTTCGCGTCTTCTCCACACCGCGATTGTATGTGATACAACAAAGGCGTTCACTTGTATCGCATACAAGAAAGTTTGAGGCGCATGCACCGGACTGAAGTCGTCGTGACCGGACTCGGCGCGATCACACCGCTCGGCGCGGACGTCGCGTCCACCTGGGCCGCCCTGCTCGCCGGGGAATCCGGCATCCGCGGCGGCGTCCCGCACGGCCACGCGGACGCCGGCCTTCCCGACACCGCCGCGGGGACGATGGCGGTCGATCCCGCGGAGTTGCTGCCGCCGGTGCGGGCCAGGCGGCTCGACCGCTCACAGCAGGCCGCTCTGGTCGCGGCCGCCGAGGCCTGGGCCGACGCGGGGGCCCCGGAGGTGGATCCCGACCGGCTCGCGTCGGCGATCGGCACCGGCATCGGGGGCGTACAGACGCTGTTGAAGGAAGACGACGTTCTGGAGGCGTCCGGGACGCGGCGCGTCTCGCCCCGTACGGTCCCGATGCTCATGCCCAATGCGGCGGCGGCGCTGATAAGCATCGAATACGGCGCCCGGGCCGGCGCCTACACGCCCGTATCGGCGTGCTCCTCCGGTGCGGAGGCGATCGCCCTGGGGGCCAGGCTCATCCGTGCCGGCGAGGCGGACGTGGTGATCGCGGGCGGGACCGAGGCCGCGATCGCCCCGATCACCGTCGCCGGCTTCGCCCAGGCGAAGGCACTGTCACGGCATACGGCCGACCCCGCATCCGCGTCCCGGCCGTTCGCCGCGGACCGCGGCGGATTCGTCCTCAGCGAAGGCGCGGCCGTCATGGTGCTGGAAAGCGCCGAGCACGCCGGCGCCCGGGGCGCGCACGTCCACGCGGTCCTCGCCGGGGCCGGCATCGCCGCCGACGCCCACCACATCACGGCGCCCGCAGCCGACGGCTCCGGTCAGATCTCGGCCATGCGCAAGGCCCTCGCGCAGGCCGGTCTGGCCCCCGAGCAGATCAGCCACATCAACGCCCACGCCACCGGGACTCCGGTCGGCGACGTCGCCGAGGCACACGCGATCGGGGAAGTCTTCGGCCGCGCCACCGTGACGGCCCCCAAGGCGGCGCTCGGTCATCTCTTCGGCGCCGCCGGCGCGATCGAAGCACTCGTCGCCGTCCTCAGTGTCGAGCACGGCGTCATCCCGCCGACCCGTAACCTCACCGCGGCCGGCGTCGATCCCGGCATCGACCTCGATGTCGTCGCGGAGCGACGGGACGTCCCCCAGCATGCCGTGCTCAGCAACTCCTTCGGCTTCGGCGGGCAGAACGTCTCACTCATCGTCACCGGTGCACGGCACCACACCTCCCCCACGACCCCGACGACACCCTGACCGACGCCGACGCCCGCGGCCCGGCGGTGCGCCGACCGGGCACGCCCCATGGGTGGTCGTCCCCCACTCCGGGTCCGGCCGTCCCCGGGGCGGAGCGGCGCCGGCGCCCGACGTCAGGGGCGGGGGACGTTGCGCAGGTTGGAGCGGGCCATCTGGAGCATCCGGCCCACTCCCCCGTCCAGCACGATCTTGCTGGCGGACAGGGCGAAGCCGGTCACCATCTCCGACTTGATCTTCGGGGGGATGGACAGGGCGTTGGGGTCGGTGACCACGTCGACGAGCGCCGGACCCTTGTGCCGGAAGGCGTCCTTGAACGCGCCGGCCAGGTCCTTCGGCTTCTCCACCCGGACGCCGTACGCACCGGCGGCGCGGGCGATCGCCGCGAAGTCCGGGTTGAGGTTGGTGGTGCCGTACGACGGCAGGCCCGCCACCAGCATCTCCAGCTCGACCATGCCCAGCGACGAATTGTCGAACAGCACGACCTTCACCGGCAGGTCGTGCTGGACCAGACTGAGGAAGTCGCCCATCAGCATGGAGAACCCGCCGTCGCCGGACATGGAGACGACCTGCCGCCGGCGGTCGGTGAACTGCGCGCCGATCGCCTGCGGCAGGGCGTTGGCCATCGAGCCGTGGCTGAAGGAACCGATGATCCGGCGCCGCCCGTTGGGGGTGAGGTAGCGGGCCGCCCACACGTTGCACATCCCGGTGTCCACGGTGAAGACCGCGTCGTCGTCGGCGATCTCGTCGAGGACGGACGCCACGTACTCGGGGTGGATCGGCCGGTGCTTCTCCACCTTCCGGGTGTACGCCCTGACGACCCCCTCCAGCGCGTCGGCGTGCTTCTTGAGCATCTTGTCGAGGAACCTGCGGTCCGTCTTCGGCCGCACCCGGGGGATGAGGCAGCGCAGAGTCTCGCGCACGTCGCCCCAGACCGCGAGGTCGAGCTTGGAGCGGCGGCCGAGGTGCTCGGGCCGCACGTCCACCTGGACGATCTTCACGTCGTCGGGCAGGAAGGCGTTGTACGGGAAGTCGGTGCCCAGCAGGATCAGCAGGTCGCACTCGTGCGTGGCCTCGTAGGCGGCGCCGTAGCCGAGGAGTCCGCTCATCCCCACGTCGTAGGGGTTGTCGTACTGGATCCACTCCTTGCCGCGCAGCGCGTGCCCGACGGGCGACTTGATCCGCTCCGCGAACTGCATCACCTCCGCGTGGGCGCCCTTCGTGCCGCTGCCGCAGAACAGCGTGACCCGGTCCGCGTCGTCGATGAGCCGGACCAGGGCGTCGATCTCCGCGTCACCGGGGCGGACGGTGGGGCGCGAGGTGACCAGCGCGTGCTCCACCGCCTTCTCCGGGGCCGGCTCGGAGGCGATGTCGCCGGGCAGGGCCACCACGCTCACGCCGCCGCGCCCGACGGCGTGCTGGATGGCCGTCTGGAGCAGCCGGGGCATCTGCTTGGGGCTGGAGATCAGTTCGCTGTAGTGGCTGCACTCCTGGAACAGCCGGTCGGGGTGGGTCTCCTGGAAGTAGCCGAGCCCGATCTCGCCGGAGGGGATGTGGGAGGCGAGGGCCAGCACGGGGGCCATCGAGCGGTGCGCGTCGTAGAGACCGTTGATGAGGTGGAGGTTCCCGGGTCCGCAGGAGCCGGCGCAGGCGGCGAGGCCGCCGGTGATCTGCGCCTCGGCGCCGGCCGCGAACGCGGCGGTCTCCTCGTGCCGGACCTGGATCCAGTCGATGCCGCGGGTACGGCGGATGGCGTCGACGACGGGGTTCAGGCTGTCGCCGACGACCCCGTACAGCCGTTGCACACCGGCGCGGACCAGGATGTCGACGAACTGTTCTGCCACATTCTGTTTGGCCATGCGTCCATCAAGTCACGGTGTCCGCGATCACGCCTCCCAGATCGCCGCAGCCGTACGGTCATCGGCGTACCCCTTCACCCTCAGCTGGGTGTCCGCCAGGAACTGTGCCAGGCCGGGCGGTTCGCCGGTGGCCCAGCGTCCGGCCAGTTCCTCTGCGAGGGCGGGCTCTCCGCGCAGCGGCTCGGCCAGCCCGCGGGCGGCGAGCAGCAGCGTGTCGCCGGGCCGGGCGACGGAGGCGCGGAAGCGGAACGGCTCGGCGGGCGGCGGTACGGGCGCGTCGACGTGCGGGGCCGGGGGTGTCGTGATGCCGAGGTCCATGGTCAGCCGGTCGCCCTGCGCCGTCTCGGCCGGCGGCGATCCGTAGCCGATCACGGGCTCACCGGTGAGGGCGGCCGGTTCGGGGACGGGTGGTTCGATGTCCTGCCAGACGCCGTCGCGCAGGCGGAACAGACCCCCCTCGCCGACGCCGAAGAACACCCGGGTGCGGCAGCCGGGGTCGGCGGTCAGCAGCAGGCAGCGCAGCCCCGCGGTGTACTCGTCGGGGGCGAGGCCCAGGTCGGCGGCGCGGGCGCGGAGCCGGCCGTAGGAGCGGTCGGTGAGCCGGTGCAGTCCGGACTTGAGGTCGCGGCGGCGGCCGGCGCGGATGTCCTCGGCGAGCCGCCCGTGGCTGCGGCCGACGGCCTCGCCGATCCAGCGGCAGGCGTCGGCGGCGGCGAGGTGGGCGCCCGCGTACGGGCGGGCCCCGGTGGCGACCGCGACCAGCACCAGCGCGGCGTCGCCGGAGCCGAAGCGGGCGGTGAGCAGCGCGTCGCGGCGGGGCTCGCCGCGGTGGCGGGCGGAGTCGCCCCGCACGGAGGCGGCCCGCAGGGTGTACGTGCCGTAACGGGCGCCGTCCAGGACGGTGTCGGCGACGAGCTCGTCCAGCTCCTGCGGCCGGGCCGGGGGCAGCGCGGTCGGTTCGGCCTCGTAGGTGGGCGGTCCGTCGCCGACGTACTCCGGGCGCGGGCGCGGCAGGCGGGCGGCCGGTCGCGGGCCGGCCGGGAAGGTGCGCGGGGTGCCCGGGGGCCCGTCCGCCCGGTCCTTGGGCTCCCAGGGGGCGCGGTTACGGCCCGGCGGTCCGGCGGAGGCGCCGGGCGCCGGGCGGGAGCGGTCGTGGAGCGTGCCGCCCGGTCCGGTCGGGGCCGTGTCCGGGGCGGTGTCGTCGTACAGCTTGTCCCACCAGTCGTCCCCGCCGGTGGTGGGCGTCTCCCCCTGTGGGCTCATGCCCATAATTGTCGACCGCGCGGGGCGTACGAAAACGGGCATCCGGAAAAGTGGTCCGCCGGGCGACCCCACCCCCCACGGGAAGGACGCCCGGCGGACCGGCGTGATCGACGCACGTCATACGCGCGGACCACGGTCCGGGGGATGAGCGGACTTCGAGAGTAGACCGCTTTGGTCAAATCGTGAACAGAATGTCCACGGAGTGAGAGCGGCGGGGAACGGCGGACGCCGGAGGGCGACGAGGGGGTACCAGGGGTGCTGGCGGCGATAGGGCTCGACGAGCGGCAGGAGGCGGCGTACCGGGCGCTGGTCGCGCTGGGTGCGGCGGACGTGACGGACCTGGCGCACCGGCTGGGGCTGACGGAGGCGGAGACGGAACGGGCGCTGCGGCGCCTGGAGTCGCGCGGGCTGGCGGCCGGGTCGCCCGCGCGCGCCGGGCGATGGGTGGCGGCGCCGCCGGGGGTGGCGCTGGGGGCGCTGCTGACCCGGCAGCGGCAGGAACTGGAGCGGGCGCAGGCGGCCGCGGCCCGGCTGGCGGAGGAGTACCGGGCGGAGGCGGCGGAGTGCGCCGTGCCGGACCTCGTGGAGGTGGTGACCGGTGCGGCCGCGGTGGAGCACCGGCTGGACCAGCTGCTGCTGGGTGCGCGGCGGGAGGTGTGCGCCCTCGTGACGCGGGGCCCGGTGCCGGTGCCGGAGCCGGGGGTGGCGTACCGGGTGGTGGTGGAGCGGGAGGTGCTGTCGCTACCGGGGGGCGCCGCCGCGCTGTCCGCGGTGCTCGGCGACGAGGTGCGGGTGCGGGTGGCCGACCGGGTGCCGGCGCGGCTCGTGGTGGCCGACCGGTCGTCGGGCATGGTGCCGCTGACCGGCCCGGGCGCCGAGCCGGTGGCGCTGGTGGCGCGGGCGAGCGGGCTGCTGGAGTCGCTGTCGGCCCTGTTCGAGGCGGTGTGGCGGGACGCGCTGCCGCTGCGGCTGGGTACGGGGGGCGAGGTCGCCGAGGAGGCGGCGGCGGGGCCGGACGCCACGGATCTGGAGATCCTGTCGCTGCTGCTGGCGGGCCTGACGGACGCGAGCGTCGGCAAGCAGCTGGACCTGGGGCTGCGGACGGTGCAGCGGCGGGTGAAGGGCCTGATGGAACTGGCGGGCGTCACGACCCGCCTGCAACTGGGCTGGCACGCCCGTGAGCGGGGCTGGGTCACCCGCGTCTGACCGGCGGCCGGCGGCTCGCCACCGGCGCCGACGCCACTCCCGGCCGCCTCCGGCGCGCGTCCGGCCCCTGACGGCCGGGTGCCGGGCACGGCCTGCCCCCACCCGCCCGGCCCCGCGCCCGCCCGTCGCCCGTCCCGTCGCCGGTCCCGCCTCCGCTCGGGCAGGCCCCGTCCCGGCCCCTCGGGGCACGGGTCCGGCCCATGCACGGCCTTCCGCCCGCCCGCCCCCGGCCGCCTACGGACACCCGCCCCGTCCCCGTGCCCCCCGCGCCGGGCCGCGCGTTCGGCCTCCCGCCGGGGTCGCGGCCGTGCGCTGCTGACCTGCGGGAGCGGAGGGCGTCCGGCAGGCTGGCCGTATGGGTGCGTGGCAGCTGCTGCTGGTCGGGCTGGTGATGCTGCTCGGCCTGTTCGGCGTGCTCGTGCCCGGTGTGCCGGGCGCGTGGCTGGTGTGGGCGGCGGTGATGTGGTGGGCGCTGCACGTGCAGACGGGGGTGGCCTGGTGGCTGCTGGTCGGCGCCACCGCGCTGCTGCTGGTGACGCAGGTGGTGGTCTGGCAGCTCCCGGCACGCCGGCTGCGCGGCGTGGGGGTGACGCGCCGGATGGTGGCGTACGCCGGTGTCGGCGCCCTGGTGGGATTCGTCCTGCTGCCCGTCGTGGGCGCCGTGCCGGGGTACGTCGGGGGGATCTATCTGTGCGAGCGGCTCCGCCTCGGCGGGCACGGCCCTGCCATGACCTCGACCCGGGCGGTGATGCGGGCCGTCGGGACGAGCGTGCTGGTGGAGCTGTTCGCCTGCCTGCTGATCGTCGGCGCGTGGATGGGCGCCGTGCTGGCGGGCTGAGCGGCGCCCTCAGCCGAGCAGGCGGGTGGCGTACGAGCGCCAGGGGCGCCATTCCTCCCGGTCCGCCGGCGCGTCGGGCGCCACGTCCGGGTCCCCGAGCGCCCGCATCCGGATGAGGGCGGCGGTCCGGGCGCTCACCCCGGGGACGGCGCGCAGGGCCTCCTCGGCGGCGGCCCGGTCGGCCCCCGGGTCGAGCCGCACGCCGCTGGCCGCCAGCGCCGTGGCGAGGGGGCCGGCCACCGGGTGGTGCCGCAGCGCGCCCGGTTCGGGGAACAGGTGGGTGAGCCCGCCGCAGGGCACCTCCAGTGGGGTGCCGTGCTCCTCGACCAGCCGGGCCGCCTCCGCCCGGTCCAGCAGCGCCCGCAGCGCGTACTCCTCGGGCTCCGCCGCGCCGGGCGACCGGAGCCCGAGGGCGGGGTCGATGCCGAGCCGCCCGGCCACGGCGCAGGGGTCGGCGTCCAGGTCGAACAGGCGCCGCAGCCGGTGCACGGCGGTGGTGAGGTCCCGCAGGTCGCTCAGGTGCAGCCGGGCCTCCAGCCACGGGCCGGACGACCGTTCGGCGACGGCCGCGATCCCGGAGCCGTGGGGCAGCCGCAGGGTGCGGCGGTAGGTGCGGGCCCCGGGGGCGCCGACGACCTCCTCGATCCGTACGACGGCCTCGTCCGCCAGCAGGTCGAAGACGTCCCGCCGCGCGTACGCCCCGCGGTACGCGAGCCGCAGCGGTACGCCGCCGGTGCCCGCGCCCGCGGCGCGCCCGCGCGCCTCCGCCCGCAGCCGGCTCGGCGTACGGGCGTACACGGCGCGCATGGTGTCGTTGAACTGCCTGACGCTGGCGAACCCGGCGGCGAAGGCCACGTCCGTCACGGGCAGCGTGGTCGTCCGGAGCAGGATCCGCGCGGTGTGGGCGCGCTGCGCGCGGGCGAGCGCGACGGGCCCGGCGCCGAGTTCGGCGGTGAGCTGCCGCTGCACCTGCCGGGCGCTGTACCCGAGCCGTGCCGCGAGCCCCGGCACGCCCTCCCGGTCGACCACCCCGTCGCCGATCAGGCGCACGGCGCGGGCGACCAGGTCGGCGCGGACGTTCCAGGCGGCGGAACCGGGCACCGCGTCGGGCCTGCAGCGGCGGCAGGCCCGGAAGCCGCGCCGCTGGGCCGCCGCCGCGGTGGCGTGGAACGTCACGTTGCACCGCTTGGGGGTGACCGCCGGGCAGCTGGGCCGGCAGTAGATGCCGGTGGTGCTGACGGCGAAGAAGAACTCGCCGTCGAACCGCGCGTCCCGGCTGCTGACCGCCTGGTACCTGGTGTCCTCCTCGTCCGTCACGGCATCAAGTCTGCGGGCCCGCGCCCCGGCCGTCCGGCGGTATTCGGACACCGTGTCCGCCGGGCGGCCGGGGCGGACCCGTCAGCGGTCGCGCCCGCCGCGCTTGGCCTTGAGGGCCGCGCGTCCCGCGGCGTTCTTCCGCTTCCAGTCCTTGAGGATCTCGGACCGCAGACGGGCGTCGGTCTTGGCGACGATCCGCTGGTTCTCGCGCACCAGCTTGCGGTAGCTGTCGAGCCGCCGCTCGGGCAGCGAGCCGTCCTCGATGGCGGCGAGGACCGCGCAGCCCGGCTCCGCGAGGTGGGCGCAGTCGTGGAAGCGGCAGTCCTGCGCCAGTTCCTCGATCTCGGCGAAGACCTGGCCGACTCCGGTGCCGGCGTCCCACAGGCCGACGCCGCGCAGCCCCGGCGTGTCGATCAGGACGCCACCGCCCGGCAGGGCGAGGAGGTTGCGCGTGGTGGTGGTGTGCCGGCCCTTGCCGTCGACGTCACGGACGGCCTGGACGGCCATGACGTCCTCGCCGAGGAGGGCGTTGGCGAGGGTCGACTTGCCGGCGCCGGAGGTGCCGAGCAGCACGCTCGTGCCGCCCGAGACGACGGCGGTGAGCACGTCGACGCCTTCGCCGGTGGCGGAGCTCACCGGCAGCACCTGGACACCGGGCGCGGTCGTCTCGACGTCCTGCACCAGGTAGGAGAGGCCGGTCTGGTCGGGCACCAGATCCGCCTTGGTGAGGACGACGAGCGGCTGGGCGCCCGACTCCCACGCCAGGGCGAGGAAGCGTTCGATCCGTCCGAGGTCCAGCTCCGCCGAGAGCGGCACGGCGATGATCGCGTGGTCGACGTTGGCGGCGAGGATCTGCCCCTCGGAGCGGGAGGAGGAGGTGGACCGTACGAAGGCGGTCCGGCGCGGCAGGTACGCCCGCACGTAGCGCGGGGTGCCGTCGGTGTCGACGGCGGCCCAGTCGCCGGTGCAGATGACCCGCAGGGGGTCGTGCGGGGTGACGAACGCGGTGTCGGCGCGGACCACGCCGTCGGCGGTCATGATGTCGCACTGGCCGCGGTCGACCCGGACGACCCGTCCGGGGACGAGCCCCTGGTCGGCGTACCGGGCGAACTCCGCCTCCCATGCGCTGTCCCAGCCGTACGAGGACAGGGTGCGCGAGGAGGACGGGGTGGAGGACGAAACGAGAGACAAGGGGGAACCCTTCCGAGGGTGGCCCCGGACGGCGCCCGCTGCGGGCGGTGGGTCAGCCGGTGGCCACGGAGGTGGAGTGGAGGAAAGCCGGGATGCGGGCAGCGCCCGTCGCAACGACAGCCATCGGTCACACCTCCTGGTTCTGCACTCGGTTCTACGTCCCACGGTTCCGCGGATCGGCGGAACGCCCTCACTCTAGCGGGGAGTCCGGCGCGCGCGCCAAGGGTTTTTTCCCCGGGCTCGGCTCCCCCGCCTCGGTTCGTCGTGGCCCCCGCCTCGGGTCGTCCCGGCCCCGCCCCGGTCCGCGGCCGCGCCTCGATCGGTGGCCCCGCCTCAGGTGGTCCTGGCTCCCGCCTCGGACGCCTCGGCGATCTCCTCGTGCCCCGGCGGCGGATCGGCGCGCGGCCCCGGCTTGCGGCGCAGCGCCCCGCGCAGCCGTCCGACGGCGGGCTCGGTCCACCGGGCGGTGAGCGGGCCGAGGACGACGAGGATCAGGACGTACGCGGTGGCGATGGGCCCGATGCGGGGTTCGGTGGCGACCGCGAGGCCCGCGATGACGATGGAGAACTCGCCGCGGGCGACCAGCGCCCCGCCCGCGCGCAGCCGTCCGCGCGGCCCGATGCCGGCGCGCCGGGCCGCGTACCAGCCGGTGAGGATCTTCGTCAGCGCGGTGGCGACGGCCAGCAGCAGTGCGGGCAGGAGAACCGGCGGGATGGCGGCCGGGTCGGTGGACAGGCCGAAGAAGACGAAGAACACGGCGGCGAACAGGTCGCGCAGCGGTGTGAGGAGCTTGCGCGCGCCCTCGGCGACCTCTCCGGAGAGGGCGATGCCGACGAGGAACGCGCCGACCGCGGCGGAGACCTGGAGCTGCTGGGCGATGCCGGCGACGAGCACGGTCAGGCCGAGCACGACGAGCAGCAGCATCTCGGGGTTGTCGGAGGAGACGGCGCGGCTGATGAGGCGGCCGTGCCGGAGCGCGACGTACAGCACGAGGCCGACGGTGCCGAGGGCGATGAGCAGGGTGATGCTGCCGCCGGCGAGTCCGACGCCGGCCAGCAGGGCGGTGAGCAGGGGCAGGTAGACCGCCATGGACAGGTCCTCGATGACGAGGACGCCGAGGATGACGGGGGTCTCGCGGTTGCCCAGCCGGCCGAGGTCGGTGAGGACCTTGGCGATGACGCCGGAGGAGGAGATCCAGGTGACGCCGGCGAGGGCGACGGCGGCGACCGGTCCCCAGCCGAGGAGGAGCGCGGCGGCGGCGCCGGGGGTGGCGTTGAGGACGAAGTCGACGGCGCCCGAGGGGTACTGCGTGCGCAGGCTGGTGACGAGTTCGCTGGCGCTGTACTCGAGGCCGAGGAGGAGCAGGAGCAGGATGACGCCGATCTCGGCCCCGACGGCGACGAAGTCCTCGCTGGCGTCGAGCGGGAGCAGTCCGCCGTGCCCGAAGGCCAGTCCGGCGAGGAGGTACAGGGGTATCGGGGAGAGTCCGATGCGTCCGGCGAACCGCCCTATCAGGCCGAGGCCGAGGATGACCGCCCCGAGTTCGATGAGGAGCGCGGTGGTGTCGTGCATGGCCGTCAGTCCCCCGCGACGATGCCGGCGAGGGCGTCGACGCCCTCGCGGGTGCCGACGGCGACGAGGGTGTCCCCGGTGGCGAGCCGGAACTCCGGTCCGGGGGACGGGTGGACGCTGGTGCGGCGCAGCACGGCGACGATGGAGGCACCCGTGCGGGTACGGGCCCTGGTGTCGCCGAGCAGCCGCCCTCCGTAGGGCGAGCGGCTGCCGACGGGTATGTGCTCGGTGACGAGGTCCAGGCCGTCGGTGCGGATGGCGTCCATCGGCGCGGGGTCGATCAGATGGGCCAGGCCGGTGGCCTCCTCGGGGGTGAGGGGGACGGAGGCCTGGCAGGTGTCGGGGTCGTCCGCACGGTAGAAGCCGAGGAACCGGCGGCCGTCGTGGTGGACGACGACGGAGATGTGCTGCCCCGCCTCGGTGGTGAAGTCGAACTGCGTCCCGACGCCGGGCAGTGGGGTGCGGCGCGTACCCATGATCGCCCCTCCGCGTGTGGTGCCGGCGGTGCCGGCGGGCAAGAAGAAAGGATCTTCTTTACCTTATCATTACACTGCGGTGAGGGTCGCGGCGCCGAAGGAGACGTCGAAGCGGTCGCACCAGATGCTGACGCTGGTGTACTTCTTCGGGTCGAAGCCGACGGGCAGTTCGTAGTTCTGGTCGCCCTTGTTGCCCTTCAGGTCGCCGAGGTCGAGGTGGGCGCCGTCGTCGAAGACGTGCCAGCCCGCCCTGCCCTCGCGGACGGGGGCGTCGGTGACCCAGACCTTCAGATCGGGGCCGTTGCTGGTGTCGAGGTTCTCGATGCGCAGGATCATGGGCCCGTCGGCCGGCTCCAGCACCCGGACCGTGCCGGTGGTGCCGTGTTCGTGGCTGATCAGCGTGCCGGTGGCGACCGTCCGCGGCGCGGCGGGCCGGGAGGGGCGGGCCGAGGGGGCCGCCGAGGGGTCGGCGGGCGCGGCGGAGGGAACGGCCGGCGGCACGGCCTCGCTCACCGTCCGGTCCTCCCACAGCTTCCAGGGCTGGAACCAGTAGAGCCCGAGGCCCACCGCCACCAGCACCGGCACCAGCGCGCCGAGCATCACCCTGCGGACCGTCGACCGTCGTACGCGTGTCACCGCTGCCTCCTCGAACCAAAGGTGTCCTGTCCCCATTCAACGCGGAACGGGGCAGGCCGGAGCCGGTGATCCGATGACGGAAGTCTTACGTCCCCGGGGCCGCCGGCAGCGTCACCTCGAACCGGCAGCCGCCCCGGACGTTGCGCACGCCCGCGCGGCCCTCGTGCGCCTCCACGATGCCGCGCACGATGGCGAGGCCCAGGCCCGCGCCGGCCGGCGGGGTGCGGGCGGCGGTGCCGCGCCAGCCGGTGTCGAACACCCGGGGCAGGTCGTCCTCCGGGATGCCGCCGCAGCCGTCGGTGACGGAGAGGACCACCTCCCCGGCGCGCCGCTCGGCGGCGACGGCGACCGTGCCGTCGGGCGGGGTGCGGCGGATGGCGTTCACCAGGAGGTTGGCCAGCACCCGGGTCATCTCCCGGCCGTCCACCTCGACCGGTACGGCGTCGACCCGTTCGCCGACCAGCCGGACGCCCAGCTCCCGGGCGAGCGGGTCCGCGCCCGCCAGCGCCTCGCCGACCAGGTCGTACACGGAGATCCGGGACGGGGCGAGTGCCAGCGTGCCGGCGTGGATGCGGGACAGCTCGAACAGGTCGCCGACCATGGCGTTCAACCGGTCGACCTCGGTGCGGATCTGCCGGAAGTAGCGCTGCGGGTCCGGCGCGACACCGTCCTCCAGCGCCTCCGACATGGCCCGCACGCCCGCGAGGGGGGTGCGCAGGTCGTGCGAGATCCAGGCGACGAGGTCGCGCCGGGAGGCCTCCAGGGCCCGCTCGCGTTCGCGCGACGCGGCCAGCCGGGCGCTGGTGGCGGCGAGTTCGCGGCTGAGCGCGGCCAGTTCCGCGGTGGCCGCGCCGCCGGGTGCGGCGAAGCTCCCGCCCTCGCCGAACGACCGGGCGGCGAGGGTCAGGTCACGGCTGCGGGCGACGACCCAGCGGCCCAGCACCAGCGCCGTGGCCAGCGACACCACCGCGGCCATGGCGACGACGGTGCTGACCACGGAGAAGTCGTGCGGCTCCAGGAACATCGCCTCGCAGACGGTCAGGGTGCCCGCCAGCATGGCGGTCACCGTGACGGCGGCGACAACCGTCAGCGAGACCGCGACCGACCTGTGGCGCAGGGCGCGCAGGACCAGGGCGCCGGCGAGCCCCGCGGCGGACGCGCCGGCGAAGGCGTACCCCGCGATCAGCAGCAGGTCACGCATCCTCGCTGCCCTCCCGGCGGGGGCCGCCCACTCGGCCGGGGTCGCCCGCCCCGCCGGAGCCGCCCGCCTCGAAGCGGTACCCGACTCCCCACACGGTGCGGATGAGCCGGGGGTCGGCCGGGTCGTCCTCGACCTTCCCGCGCAGCCGCCGCACATGGACCGTGACGGTCGACAGGTCGCCGAACTCCCAGCCCCACACCTCGCGCATCAGCTCCTCCCTGCTGTGCGCCCGGCCCGGGTGGCGGAGCAGGTGGGCGAGCAGGTCGAACTCGCGCAGCGTCAGGGACAGTTCCCGGCCGTCCCGGGTGGCCGTGCGGGCGGCCGGGTCCAGGGTGATGCCGCCCCCGCTCACCGGTCCGCCCGCCGGCGGGGCGGCGGCGCCCCGGCGCAGCACGGACTCGACGCGCAGGACCAGTTCGCGGGGGCTGAACGGCTTGGTCACGTAGTCGTCGGCGCCGACCTCCAGGCCCAGGACGCGGTCCTCCTCGGCACCGCGCGCCGTGAGCATGATGACCGGCACCGGCCCCCGGCCGCGCAGGGTGCGGCACACCTCCAGGCCGTCCGTGCCGGGCAGCATCAGGTCGAGGACCACGAGGTCGGGCCGGTGCTCGGCGGCGAGGCGCAGTGCTTCCGGGCCGTCGGCCGCCCCCACGACCGCGAACCCGGCCCGTTCCAGGTAGTTCGTGACGACCTCGGAGACGGTGGGGTCGTCGTCGACGACGAGGATCTTCCGCATCCGGTCAGTGTCGCGCACGGCGGCCACGGCGGACCATGACGGTCCGGTGACGTCCGCCGGCGTCCGATCCGTTCAAGACCCGCCCCCGGGGAGCGCCCTGGCGTCGGGCATGGACTGCGCCCGACTCGACGCGATCGGCCTCGTCGTCTCCGACATGGCCGCCTCCCTCGCCTTCTACCGCCGCCTCGGCCTGACGTCCCGGCCGGCGCCGGCACCGCCCCGCACATGGAGGCCCCCCTGCCCGGTGGCACGCGAGGCGCTGGTCGCCGCCGGGCACCGGGGCCACCTGGAGCCGTGGGACGCGGTGTGGGGCCAGCGCTACGCGGTGGTGCTGGACCCGGACGGCTGCGGGGTGTCCCTCTTGGCGGACGCCGGCCCGGACACGGGCGCGGCCGGCGGCACGGGTGCAGCCCCGGCGGCCGGGAGCGGCGCGAGCGACGCGGTGTAGGCGCTGAGCGTGGTGCCGGCCAGGGCCCGCGTCTCACGCGCGAGATGCGCCTGGTCGGCGCAGCCCGCCTCGACTGCCGCCACGGCGTACGGCAGCCCCGACCGTACGAGCGCGAGGGCGCACTGGAGGCGCAGCACCCGGGCCAGGGTCTTGGGCTCGTACCCGAAGGCGTCCAGCGACCGCCGGTGCAGCTGCCGGGCGCCGAGCCCGACGGCGTCGGCGGCGCGGGCGACGGTCCACCCGGCGCTCAGCCCGTCGACGACCGCCCGCAGCAACGGATCGGGGCGCGGGCCCGCCGGTACGGGTCCGGACGACCGCGCCGTCGAGCCGTGAGGGCCGTTCCTCGTACACCCGTCCAGGCTAGACGGAGCCGCCCCGGTGCCGGTGCCCGTTCCGGTCGCCGTCCCCTTCCCGGCCCCGGTCGCCGTCAGGGCCGCGATCAGCGTCCCGGTCCCGGCCGACGTCCCGGCCGGCGTCCCGGTCCCGCTCCCGGCCCCGTTCCCTGGCGCGTTCGCGCTCCTTGTCGCGTTCGCGTTCCTTGTCCTTCGCGGTGTGCAGCCGGGACTTCACGTCGTCCGGGGGCAGGAACCGCGACCAGCGCTCGGGGAACTCCGAGGGCATGTCGGGGTCGAGGTCGTCCAGGCCCTCGACCGCCGCCTTGGCCCGGGCGACCAGGGCCGCCGCCTCGGCGGTGCGGGCGCGCTCGTTCTCGGCGCGGGCGGCCGCGGTGGCGACCGACGGCCACACGCGGTCGATCGCCGCGTTCACCGCCGCGCCCACCAGGACCGCGAACGCCGAAATGCCGATCCACAGCAGGACCGCGATGGGCGCGGCGAGCGAGCCGTAGATCGTGGGGCCCTCGACGGTACTGGTGAGGTAGATGCGCAGCAGGAAGCTGCCGAGCACCCACATGGCGAGGGCCACCAGCGCGCCGGGGACGTCCTCGATCCACGGGGACCGCACCGGGACGGACACGTGGTAAAGGGTGGTGAGGAAGGCGATGGACAACAGGATCATCACCGGCCAGTACAGGACGGAGACGACCTCGGTGCCCCAGGGGACCAGTTCCACCACCCGGTCCGGGCCGACCACCGCCAGTGGCAGGACGACCGCTCCGATTATCAGGGCGACGATGTAGAGCAGGAAGGCCAGCAGCCGTGTGGCCACGATGCCGCGGTGGCCGTCCAGGCCGTACATCACCGTGATGGTGTCGATGAAGACGTTGACCGCCCGCGAACCGGACCACAGGGCGATGGCGAAACCGATCGAGATGATGTCGGGCCGGCCGCCGTGGGTGACGTCCGCCAGCAGCGGCCGCGCGATGTCGTTGACGCCCCGGTCGGACAGGACCGTGCCGACCGCTCCGAGGATGTTGCGCTCGATGGAGGCGACGGTGGTGGTGTCGGTCCAGTCGTCGATGTAGCCGAGGAGGCCGAGGAGGCCCAGCATCAGGGGCGGCAGCGACAGGAGGGTGAAGAAGGCCGCCTCGGCGGCGAGACCGAGGATCCGGTACTCGATGCACGAATTGACGGTGTCCTTCAGGAGCAGCCAGGCCATCCTCCGCTTCGACACGTTGCGGTAGAGGGCCCGGGCCCGGTGGAGTCTGCCCGGTGGCCGAGGAGGCCCCGGGGGTGTTTCATTTGCTGCCTGCACCTCCTTACCG
This sequence comes from Streptomyces noursei, assembly GCF_001646665.1. Classification (GTDB taxonomy): domain Bacteria; phylum Actinomycetota; class Actinomycetes; order Streptomycetales; family Streptomycetaceae; genus Streptomyces; species Streptomyces lavendulocolor. The sequence continues at coordinate 136,653 of NZ_LWBU01000091.1, forward strand.
TATCCGCATGGCGACCACCACCCACACAGTGACCAACCAGCCTCCGCCCCTGGTCGGGTACGACGTCTTCACCGCCGATCATGTGCTCACCGAGGCCGTGGAGCGTCACCTTCCGCTCGACCTCCTCGACGACGCCCGCCGGGAGCTCTCGTCGCTCGGCACGACCGCCGGTTCCGTCCAGGCGCAGGAGTGGGGTTTCCTCGCCAACGAGAACCCGCCGAAGCTGCGCACCCACGACCGGTACGGCCACCGGATCGACCAGGTCGACTTCCACCCCGCCTGGCACCGGCTCCTCGGCCACGCGGTGACCAACGGGCTCACCAACGCCTGGGGCCGGCCGGGTGGTCACGTGCGGCGCGCCGCCGGGTTCCTGGTGTGGACGCAGACCGAGGCCGGGCACGGCTGCCCGCTGTCGATGACGCACGCCGCCGTCCCCGCGCTGCGCACCGACCCGGCGCTGGCCGCCGAGTGGGAGCCGAAGCTGACGTCGCAGATCTACGAGGGCGAGGAGACGACACGCCCGGCCGCGGACAAGTCCGGTGTGCTCTTCGGGATGGGCATGACGGAGAAGCAGGGCGGCAGCGACGTACGGGCGAACACGACGACGGCGACCCCTGTGGAGGGGGGCGACGCGTACGTCCTGACGGGTCACAAGTGGTTCTGCTCGGCTCCCATGTCCGACGCCTTCCTGGTGCTGGCGCAGGCGCCCGGGGGCCTGACGTGCTTCCTGGTGCCGCGGGTGCTGGAGGGCGGCGAGCGGAACGTGTTCCGGATCCAGCGGCTGAAGGACAAGCTCGGCAACCGGTCGAACGCGTCGAGCGAGGTCGAGTTCGACGGGACGTGGGCGCGCCGGGTGGGCGAGGAGGGCCGCGGGGTGCGCACCATCATCGAGATGGTGGCGGCGACCCGGCTGGACTGCGTGGTGGGTTCGGCGGCGCTGATGCGGCAGGCGGTGGCGCAGGCGGTGCACCATGCCGCGTACCGCGGCGCGTTCGGCGGTCTCCTGATCGACAAGCCGCTGATGCGCAACGTCCTGGCCGACCTGGCGCTGGAGTCGGAGGCGGCGACGGTCCTGGCGATGCGGCTGGCGGCCGCGTACGACAGCGACGGCGAGCAGGACCGGGCGTTCCTGCGCCTGGCGGTGCCCGCGGCCAAGTACTGGGTGACGAAGCGGTGCACGCCGGTGACGGCGGAGGCGCTGGAGTGCCTGGGCGGCAACGGGTACGTGGAGGAGTCCGGGATGCCCCGGCTGCTGCGCGAGTCCCCGCTGAACTCCATCTGGGAGGGGTCGGGCAACGTCCAGGCGCTGGACGTGCTGCGGGCGCTCCAGCGGGAGCCCCAGGCGCTGAACGCCTTCCTCGAGGAGGTCGGCGGGGCGCGGGGCGCGGACCACCGGCTGGACGGGGCGATCAAGGACCTGCTGGCCGAGCTGGCCGACCTGGAAGGCGTCGAGGCGCGGGCGCGGCGGCTGGTGGAGCGGATGGCCCTGGTGCTCCAGGGGTCGCTGCTGGTGCGGTGGGCGCCGCCGGCGGTGGCGGACGCGTTCTGCGCGTCGCGGCTCGGCGGGGACTGGGGGGCGGCGTTCGGCACGCTGCCGCACACCCTGGACCTGGCGTCGGTGGTGGAGCGGGCGCGGGCGGTCGTCTGACCCTGGCGGGCGGTGACCGCGCCGCGGGAGAGGGAAGGTGGGCGCGGGCCGTGTGTCCGTTCGGCCCGCGCCCGGAGAGCGGCTGGGATGGTGCTGCGCCGACACGGCACCATCCCGTCGCCGTACCACTTTCCTACGGGGCGGGGAGCGGCCGCGAGAGTTGCAAAGGGTTGCACCGCCGTGGGCGATGCCGGCGGCGGGCCGCCCGCGGGCAGGGGAGGATGGGGTGACACGGACCAGCCACCGGGTGGGGCGGCGACAGCGGCAGCGGGGAGAACCGGTGCGTCAGGCGACGGTCGACATGGCGCGGCTCGCCGCGATGGACACGCGCGAGGCGGCGCTGCTGCTCAAGGGGGTGCGGGAGGCGGCGCTGAGGGGCGGGCGGCCCCCGCTGGCGCCGCGCGCGGAGATCGGCGAGTCGTGGCAGCGGATGCTGCGCAGGGGCGTCGATCCGGAGCGGGACCACCGGTCGGGGCTGTTGCCGCCGGCGGAGATCGAGCGGCGTCGTGCGGCGTCGCCGCTGGCGGAGTTGCTGCCGGTGCTGCGGGAGGGCCTGGTGTCGTGCTCGGCGGTGTCCGACGCGGTGCGGCACATCATGGTGGTGGCCGACGCCGAGGGCCGGGTGCTGTGGCGCGAGGGCAGCGCGAGCGTGCTGCGCAAGGCGGACGGGCACGGGTTCGAGCCGGGCGCGGACTGGGCGGAGTCGACGGTGGGCACGAACGGGGTGGGCACCGCGCTGGTGGCCCGCCGGCCGGTGCAGGTGCACTCGGCGGAGCACTTCGTCGCGACGCACCACTCGTGGACGTGCGCGGGCGCTCCGCTCACCGATCCGCGGGACGGGACGCTGCTGGGCGCGGTGGACGTGAGCGGGCCGCTGGCGACGATGCACCCGGCGACGCTGATGCTGGTGCGTTCGGTCGCGCGGCTGGCGGAGGCGGAGCTGCGCAACCGGCACCTCACGGAGCTGGCGCGGCTGCGGGCGGTGGCCGCGCCGGTCCTGTGCCGGGTGGGGGGCAGGGCGCTGGCGGTGGACGGGCACGGCTGGCTGGCCGGTGTGACGGGGATGCCGCCGGTGGACCGGCTGCCGTTGCCGGCGTCGTTCCGGGCGGGCCGGGTGTGGCTGCCGTCGCTGGGCATGTGCGACGCGGAGCCGCTGCCGGGCGGGTGGCTGCTGCGGGTGGTGGACGAGGAGGCGCGGGAGGCCGCCGCGGCGAGCCGGGTGGTGCTGGACGTGAGCCGGCCGCGCCGCTGGTCGCTGGAGGTGTCGGGGGCGGCGGGCAGCTGGACGCAGGAGCTGAGTCCGCGCCACACCGAGCTGCTGTACGTGCTGGCGCTGCACCGGGGCGGGCGCACGGCGGCGGAGCTGGCGTACGACGTGTTCGGGGACCGTACGCGTGCGGTGACGGTCCGGGCGGAGATGTCCCGGGTGCGCCGCACTCTCGCGGGTGTGCTGGAGCACCGCCCCTACCGGTTCCGCGAGGAGGTTCGGGTGGAGGTGGTCGGCCCCGGGGATCCGGCCGACCTGCTCCCCCACTCCACGGCCCCCGCGGTGCGCGCGTCGCGGGGCGGCGGGGCGGGGGCGGCGGACGGGGCCGGGGAGAAGGACGGGACGAGGGCCGGGGCGAGGGCCGGGGCGGGAGAGGGCGCCGGGTCCTGATCGCCTCGGCGCGCGGGCACGTGGTTCGCTTGGGCGCATGAGCATCACCGTGACCACCTGGTCCCTCGAACAGACCTCGCCCGACGATCTGCGGCCCGCCGCCGCGCCCCCCGGTGACGTGCGGATCGTCCGCGCGGAGGTGCCCTCGCCCGAGTTCGCCCGCTTCCTCTATACGGCGGTGGGCGGCGACGTCCGCTGGACGGACCGGCTGGGGCTGACGTACGCCCAGTGGCGGGAGATCGTCGAGCGGCCGGGGGCGGAGATCTGGGTGGCGTACGACCGCGGGACGCCCGCGGGGTACGTGGAGCTGGACCCGCAGGAGGACGGGGTGGTCGAGATCGTCTACTTCGGGCTGATACCGGCGTTCCGGGGCCGGGGCATCGGCGGGCACCTGCTGTCGTACGGGACCGCGCGCGCCTGGGACCTGGCCGACCGCTGGCCGGGGCGGGCCCCGACCAAGCGGGTGTGGCTGCACACCTGCTCGCTGGACGGGGAGCACGCGATGGGGAACTATCGGCGTCGCGGCTTCACGCTCTTCGGCACCGAGGTGTCGGAGGAGCCGGAGTCGGCCGCCCCCGGGCCGTGGCCCGGCGCGGGCGCCCGCTGACCCCTCGCGGCCCGTCGGCCCCCGCCGCGCCGGCGGGGGCCGACGCCGTCCCGCACGTGACCCACACCACAGCTGTCCACGATGCGGGACACTGGTGTCCATATCGCGGACGAACCTGGACTGGGTCCAAAGTCCCGTGGCACGCTTCCGTCATGTCTCGAGCTGGAATTGCCTTGGTGAGTCGGCGGCACGTCGACCTCGGCCGCATGTCCAGCGCCATCTGTCCGGTGAGCTGATCAGCCCAGCACCACCGCGATCCCCCGAATTTCTGAACCCCCAGCGCACCGCCGCGCCACACCCTGCTCAGCGCGCGAGTGTGCAGGTCAGAGCCGCCCTCCTGCAGTCCCGAAGGACGTATCGTCATGGCCGCCACCCCTGAGAAGCCCGCCTCCGCCACCGCCCGTCGCAAGACCGGGCGTCACCGCGGCGAAGGCCAGTGGGCCGTGGGCCACTTCACGCCCCTCAACGGCAACGAGCAGTTCAAGAAGGACGACGACGGTCTCAACGTTCGGACACGTATTGAGACGATCTACTCCAAGGCCGGCTTCGACTCGATCGACCCCAACGACCTGCGGGGCAGGATGCGGTGGTGGGGCCTCTACACCCAGCGCAAGCCCGGGATCGACGGCGGCAAGACCGCGATCCTGGAGCCGGAGGAGCTGGACGACGAGTACTTCATGCTGCGCGTCCGCATCGACGGCGGCCGGCTGACCACCGAGCAGCTGCGCGTCATCGGGGAGATCTCGCAGGAGTTCGCGCGCGGCACGGCCGACATCACGGACCGGCAGAACGTGCAGTACCACTGGATCCGGATCGAGGACGTGCCCGAGATCTGGAACCGGCTGGAGGCCGTGGGGCTCTCCACCACCGAGGCGTGCGGCGACACCCCGCGCGTCATCCTCGGCTCGCCGGTGGCCGGCATCGCCGAGGACGAGATCATCGACGGCACCCCCGCCATCGACGAGATCCAGCGCCGGATCGTCGGCAACAAGGACTTCTCCAACCTGCCCCGCAAGTTCAAGTCGGCGATCTCCGGCTCGCCGCTGCTCGACGTGGCGCACGAGATCAACGACATCGCCTTCGTCGGTGTGCACCACCCCGAGCACGGCCCCGGCTTCGACCTCTGGGTCGGCGGCGGCCTCTCCACCAACCCCAAGATCGGTGTGCGGCTCGGCGCGTGGGTGCCGCTCGACGAGGTCCCGGACGTGTACGAGGGCGTCATCTCGATCTTCCGCGACTACGGCTACCGCCGGCTGCGCAACCGCGCCCGCCTGAAGTTCCTCGTCGCCGACTGGGGCGCGGAGAAGTTCCGCAAGGTGCTGGAGGACGAGTACCTGGGCCGCGCGCTGGTCGACGGCCCCGCTCCCGAGCAGCCCGTACAGCAGTGGCGTGACCACGTGGGCGTGCACCGGCAGAAGGACGGCCGGTTCTACGTCGGCTTCGCGCCGCGCGTCGGCCGTGTCGACGGCGCCACGCTCACCAAGATCGCCGAGGTGGCCGAGGCGCACGGCTCCGGCCGGCTGCGGACCACCGCCGAGCAGAAGATGCTCGTCCTCGACGTCGACGAGGCCCAGGTCGAGTCGCTGGTCGCGGGGCTGGAGGCGCTGGACCTCCAGGTCAAGCCGTCACCGTTCCGGCGCGGCACGATGGCCTGCACCGGCATCGAGTTCTGCAAGCTCGCGATCGTCGAGACCAAGGCGCGCGGCGCGTCGCTGATCGACGAGCTGGAGCGCCGCATCCCCGACTTCGACGAGCCGATCACCATCAACATCAACGGCTGCCCCAACGCCTGCGCGCGCATCCAGGTGGCGGACATCGGTCTCAAGGGCCAGCTGGTCCTCGACGACGCGGGCAACCAGGTGGAGGGCTACCAGGTCCACCTGGGCGGTGCGCTCGGCCTGGAGGCGGGCTTCGGCCGCAAGGTCCGCGGCCTGAAGGTCACCGCCGCCGAACTGCCCGACTACATCGAGCGGGTCCTGGGCCGCTTCCAGGAGCAGCGCGAGGACGGCGAGCGCTTCGCCACCTGGGCGGCCCGCGCACCGGAAGAGGCCCTGTCGTGAGCGCGGCGGACGAGACGAGGGGCGGCACGGCATGAGCGAGCGCGCGGCACCGTTCCACTGCCCGTACTGCGGCGACGAGGACCTGCGCCCCGGCGAGCAGGGACACGGCGCCTGGGAATGCGGGGCGTGCAATCGGGCCTTCCAGCTGAAGTTCCTCGGGCTGCTGGCCCGGGGTCTTCGGCGCAACGACGGTGGAGGGGAAGCGATATGACGGCGGTTCGCGGCAGGGAAGAGCTCAAGGCGCTCGCCGAGCGGGCGGGGCGCGACCTCGAGGAGGCGTCCGCCCCGGAGATCCTCAAGTGGGCCGCCGACACCTTCGGCCCGCGCTTCTGCGTCACCTCCTCCATGGAGGACGCGGTCGTCGCGCACCTCGCCTCCCGGGTCATGCCCGGCGTCGACGTCGTCTTCCTCGACACCGGCTACCACTTCCCCGAGACCATCGGGACCAGGGACGCGGTCGAGGCCGTGATGGACGTCAACGTCATCACGCTGACCCCGCGGCAGACGGTCGCCGAGCAGGACGCCGAGTACGGCCCCCGGCTGCACGACCGGAACCCGGACCTGTGCTGCGCGCTGCGCAAGGTCAAGCCCCTCGAGGAGGGTCTGACCGGGTACGACGCGTGGGCGACCGGGCTGCGCCGCGACGAGTCCCCGACCCGGGCCGGCACCCCGGTGGTCGGCTGGGACGAGAAGCGCCGCAAGGTCAAGATCTCGCCGATCGCCCGCTGGACGCAGGACGACGTGGACGCGTACGTCGCCGAGCACGGCGTCCTCACCAACCCGCTGCTGATGGACGGGTACGCCTCCGTCGGCTGCGCGCCCTGCACGCGCCGGGTGCTGGAGGGCGAGGACGCGCGGGCCGGCCGCTGGGCGGGCCGGGCGAAGACCGAGTGCGGGCTGCACGGCTGATGACGACTGTGGGAGAAGAGAACGTGACTGGGGCCACCATCTGGCTCACCGGGCTGCCGAGCGCCGGCAAGACCACCATCGCCTACGAACTGGCGGACCGGCTGCGCGCCGCGGGCCGCCGGGTCGAGGTGCTCGACGGCGACGAGATCCGCGAGTTCCTCTCGGCGGGCCTCGGGTTCAGCCGTGAGGACCGGCACACCAACGTGCAGCGGATCGGCTTCGTCGCCGAGCTGCTGGCGTCGAACGGCGTGCACGTCCTGGTGCCGGTCATCGCCCCGTACGCGGACAGCCGCGAGGCCGTGCGCAAGCGCCACCAGCGGGAGGGCACCCCGTACGTCGAGGTGCACGTCGCCACTCCGGTGGAGGTGTGCTCCGTGCGGGACGTGAAGGGGCTGTACGCCAAGCAGGCCGCGGGCGAGATCAGCGGGCTGACGGGCGTGGACGACCCGTACGAGGAGCCGGAGACGCCGGACCTGCGGATCGAGTCCCAGAACCAGACCGTGCAGGAGTCCGCCGCGGCGGTCCACGCCCTGCTGACCGAGAGGGGACTCCTGTGAGCGTCGCACGCGCGGCCGCCGAGCCGCAGACAGCAACGATGCCCGCACCTTCGCGCCACGCGGGCGGAGAAGCTCACGAAGGGGACGCAGCATGACCACCGTGGCCAACGTCCACGAAGACACCGACAGCCCGTTCGCGCTGTCGCACCTGGACTCGCTGGAGTCCGAGGCCGTGCACATCTTCCGCGAGGTGGCGGGCGAGTTCGAGCGGCCGGTGGTGCTCTTCTCCGGCGGCAAGGACTCGATCGTGATGCTGCACCTGGCGCTGAAGGCGTTCGCGCCGGCCCCGGTGCCGTTCTCGCTGCTGCACGTCGACACCGGGCACAACTTCCCCGAGGTCATCGAGTACCGCGACCGTACGGTCGAGAAGTACGGGCTGCGCCTGCACGTCGCCTCCGTGCAGGACTACATCGACCGCGGTGTCCTCAAGGAGCGCCCGGACGGCACCCGCAACCCGCTGCAGACCGTGCCGCTGACCGAGGCCATCCAGGAGCACCGCTTCGACGCCGTGTTCGGCGGCGGGCGGCGCGACGAGGAGAAGGCGCGGGCCAAGGAGCGGGTGTTCTCGCTGCGGGACGAGTTCTCGCAGTGGGACCCGCGCCGTCAGCGGCCCGAACTGTGGCAGCTGTACAACGGCCGGCACGCGCCCGGTGAGCACGTGCGGGTGTTCCCGCTGTCGAACTGGACCGAGCTGGACGTGTGGCAGTACATCGAGCGCGAGGGCATCGAGCTGCCGCAGATCTACTTCGCGCACGAGCGTGAGGTGTTCTCCCGCAACGGCATGTGGCTCACGGCCGGCGAATGGGGCGGCCCGAAGGACACCGAGCCGGTGGAGAAGCGGCTGATCCGCTACCGCACGGTCGGCGACATGTCCTGCACCGGCGCCGTCGACTCCGACGCCACCACGCTCCAGGCCGTGATCGCCGAGATCGCCGCCTCCCGCCTCACCGAGCGGGGCGCCACCCGCGCCGACGACAAGCTGTCCGAGGCCGCGATGGAAGACCGCAAGCGCGAAGGGTACTTCTAGACATGAGCACCACGAGCGAGCAGCTCGCCGACCTGTCGGCCACCACCCTGCTGCGTTTCGCGACCGCCGGGTCCGTCGACGACGGAAAGTCCACCCTGGTGGGCCGGCTGCTGCACGACTCCAAGTCGGTGCTGGCCGACCAGCTGGAGGCCGTCGAGGCCGCGTCCCTGAGCCGCGGCCAGGACGCCCCCGACCTGGCGCTGCTCACCGACGGCCTGCGGGCCGAGCGGGAGCAGGGCATCACCATCGACGTCGCCTACCGCTACTTCGCCACGCCGCGGCGCCGGTTCATCCTGGCCGACACGCCGGGCCACGTGCAGTACACCCGCAACATGGTCACCGGCGCCTCCACCGCCGAGCTGGCCGTGGTGCTGGTCGACGCCCGCAACGGCGTGGTCGAGCAGACCCGCCGGCACGCCGCGGTGGCCGCGCTGCTGCGCGTGCCGCACGTGGTGCTGGCCGTCAACAAGATGGACCTCGTCGACTACGCGGAGCCGGTCTTCGCGGCGATCGCCGAGGAGTTCACCACGTACGCCTCGGAGCTGGGCGTCCCGGAGATCACCGCGATCCCCATCTCGGCGCTGGCCGGCGACAACGTGGTGGAGCCGTCCGCCAACATGGACTGGTACGGCGGCCCGACGGTCCTGGAGCACCTGGAGACCGTCCCGGTCAGCCACGACCTGACGGCCTGCCACGCCCGCTTCCCGGTGCAGTACGTGATCCGCCCGCAGACCGCCGAGCACCCGGACTACCGGGGGTACGCGGGCCAGATCGCGGCCGGTGCCTTCCGGGTTGGCGAGCCGGTCACCGTGCTGCCGTCCGGCCGTACCAGCACCATCACGGCGATCGACGCGCTCGGCGAGAGCGTGGACATCGCGTGGGCGCCGCAGTCGGTGACGATCCGGCTGGCCGACGACATCGACATCTCGCGCGGCGACCTGATCGCCCCGGCCGGTGACGCACCGGCGACCACGCAGGACGTCGTGGCGACGGTGTGCCACGTGGCGGACCAGCCCCTGGCGGTGGGTCAGCGGGTGCTGCTGAAGCACACCACCCGTACCGTCAAGGCGATCGTCAAGGACATCCCGTCCCGGCTGACGCTGGACGACCTGTCCCAGCACCCGGCGCCCGGGCAGCTGGTCGCCAACGACATCGGCCGCGTCGTGGTGCGCACCGCCGAGCCGCTGGCGCTCGACACGTACGCCGACTCCCGGCGCACCGGCTCGTTCCTGCTGATCGACCCGGCGGACGGCACCACGCTGGCCGCCGGCATGGCGGGCGACGCGTTCGCCGCCGCCACGGCTCCCGCCGCCCCGCAGGACGACGAGGGCTGGGACTTCTGATGATGACCGACGTCTACGCGACCTTCGCGAAGGAGGGCGGCCGGGTAGGCAGCGGCGCCCTCGGCGCGGGGACCGGGGGTGTGGCGCGATGTGCCGGCTGACGCCCGCGCACCTGCCGTGCGCCCTCCCGAAGCCGTACCCGCGCCACGCGCATCACCGACGAAGATCCCGAACACCCTGAACCGAGGGGATACACCTCCGTGCCTGCCTCCCGTACCACCCTGCGCCGTTCCGTCGCCGCCGCCGCGGCCCTGCCGCTGCTGATCGGCGTGCTCGCCTCCTGCGGCTACGGCTCCAAGGCCACCCAGGACGAGAAGAAGGTGGCGGCCGAGGGCGAGAAGCTCTCCGCCGGCCAGGTGAGGCTCGGGTACTTCCCCAACCTCACCCACGCCACCGCCCTGGTGGGCGACCAGGAAGGCATCATCCAGAAGGAGCTGGGCGGCACCGAGCTGAAGGTGTCGACCTTCAACGCCGGCCCCTCCGAGATCGAGGCGCTCAACGCCGAGTCGATCGACATCGGCTTCATCGGCCCCTCCCCCGCGATCAACGGCTACGTCAAGTCCCAGGGCAAGAACCTGCGGATCATCGGCGGCTCCGCGTCCGGCGGCGTGAAGCTGGTCGTGAACCCCGACAAGATCAAGACCCTGGACGACCTCAAGGGCAAGAGGATCGCCACCCCGCAGCACGGCAACACCCAGGACGTCGCGTTCCTCAACTGGATCAAGGAGCGCGGCTGGAAGGTCGACGCCCAGAGCGGCAAGGGCGACGTCTCGGTGGTCCGCACCGAGAACAAGGTCGCCCCGGACGCCTACAAGTCCGGTTCCATCGACGGTGCCTGGGTCCCGGAGCCGACCGCGTCCAAGCTGGTCAGCGAGGGTGCCAAGGTGCTCCTCGACGAGTCGTCCCTGTGGCCGGACAAGAAGTTCGTGATCACGAACATCATCGTGTCGCAGAAGTTCCTGAAGGCGCACCCGGACGTCGTGGAGGCGGTGCTGCGCGGGTCGGTCAAGACCAACGCGTGGATCAACGCCAACCCGGAGAAGGCGAAGGCCTCCGCCAACGCCCGGCTCAAGGCGCTCACCGGCAAGCCCCTGGGTGACAAGGTCATCGACCCGGCGTGGCCGTCGATCCAGTTCATCGACGACCCGCTGGCCGCGACCCTGCAGGCGCAGGCCGACCACGCGGTGGCCGCCGGCCTCCTGGAGAAGCCCGACCTGAAGGGCATCTACGACCTCGGGCCGCTCAACAAGGTCCTCAAGGCCGAGGGCAGGCCCCCGGTCGCCGACGCCGGCCTCGGCGTCAAGTAGTCCGCGCAGCAGCCCAGTTCCCGTTCCCAGGAGGTGACGACCATGGCCACGACCTTCGCCAAGGCCGAGGACCGCGTCGCGGTGAGCCACGCGGCCCGGATCGAGCACGTCTCGAAGTCCTACCCCGGACCGACCGGACAGCAGCTCGTGCTCGACGACATCTCGCTCGATGTCGCCCCGGGCGAGTTCGTCACCCTCCTGGGGGCCTCGGGGTGCGGCAAGTCCACGCTCCTGAACCTCGTGGCGGGGCTCGACCGGCCGACCGCGGGGTCCATCGAGACCCCCGGCGGCCGGCCGGCGCTGATGTTCCAGGAGCACGCGCTGTTCCCCTGGCTGACGGCCGGCAAGAACATCGAGCTGGCGCTGCGGCTGCGCGGCGTGCCGAAGAACGACCGGCGCGGCGAGGCGGAGCGGCTGCTGGAACTGGTGCGGCTCACCGGGGCGTACGGGAAGCGGGTGCACGAGCTGTCCGGCGGCATGCGCCAGCGGGTGGCCCTGGCGCGGGCGCTGGCGCAGGACAGCGACCTGCTGCTGATGGACGAGCCGTTCGCGGCGCTCGACGCGATCACCCGGGACGTGCTGCACGACGAGCTGACGCGCATCTGGCGCGAGACGCGGCTGTCGGTGCTGTTCGTCACGCACAACGTGCGCGAGGCGGTGCGGCTGGCCGAGCGCGTGGTGCTGCTGTCCTCCCGGCCGGGGCGGATCGCCCGCGAGTGGGAGATCGGCATCCCTCAGCCGCGCCGCATCGAGGACGCCGCCGTGGCGGAGCTGTCCGTCGAGATCACCGAAGAACTGCGTGGGGAGATCCGCCGTCATGGGCAGCACTGAGACGACGACCGAGGCCGTCGCCAAGACGGACGACCTGGCCGGCCTGGAGGCGGGACTCGACGCGCTGGACGCGGTGCAGGTGCGCCGGACGCCGGTGCGGGAGGTGCTGCTCCGCAAGGTCCTGCCCCCGCTGGTGGCCGTCGGGCTGGTGCTGGTGGTGTGGCAGCTCCTGGTCTGGGCGCGGGTCACCGACGAGTACAAGCTCCCGCCGCCGGCCGCCGTGTGGGACAGCCTGACCACCATGTGGCTGGAGGGCACGCTGCTGGACGTGCTGTGGACCAGCGTGTCCCGGGCGCTGCTCGGCTTCGTGATGGCGCTGGCCATCGGTACGCCGCTGGGGCTGCTGGTGGCCCGGGTGCGGTTCGTGCGGGCGGCGATCGGCCCGATCCTGTCGGGTCTGCAGTCGCTGCCGTCGGTGGCCTGGGTGGCGCCGGCCGTGCTGTGGCTGGGCCTCAACGACTCGATGATGTACGCGGTGATCCTGCTGGGTGCCGTGCCGTCGATCGCCAACGGCCTGGTGTCCGGCGTGGACCAGGTGCCGCCGCTGTTCCTGCGGGCCGGCCGGACGCTCGGCGCGACCGGTCTGCGGGGCGCCTGGCACGTGGTGATGCCGGCCGCGCTGCCGGGGTACCTGGCGGGCCTGAAGCAGGGCTGGGCTTTCTCGTGGCGCTCGCTGATGGCCGCCGAGATCATCGCGTCCTCGCCCGAACTGGGTCTGGGGCTCGGGCAGCTGCTGGAGAACGGCCGCAACAACATCGACATGCCCGGCATCTTCCTGGCGATCCTGCTGATCCTGATCGTCGGCATCGCCATCGACCTGCTGATCTTCAGCCCCCTGGAGCGGGCGGTGCTGCGCCGCCGCGGTCTCCTCGTCAAGAGCTGAGCGTCCCGCCATGACCCGTCCCGCCCTCCCGTCGCCCGCCACCGCCCGTGCGAGGAAGCTCCCCCGGACTTTGTCCGGGGGCAGCCCCGTCGCGCCGGTCCTCGTCGTCATCGCCCACGGCAGCCGCGACCCGCGGCACGCCGCGACCGTGCACGCCCTGGTGCGGCGGGCGGGCGGCCTGCGGCCGGACGTGCGGGTGGAGACGGCGTTCCTGGACTTCAACGTGCCGTCGGTGACGGCCGTCCTGGAGCGGCTGGCCGCGGAGGGCGTACGCGATGTGGTGGCCCTCCCGCTGCTGCTGACCCGCGCCTTCCACGCCAAGGCGGACATCCCCGCCGTCCTGCGGGAGGCCCCGCCCTCCCTGCGGATCCGGCAGGCCCCCGTGCTGGGGCCCTCGCCGCTGCTGGTGGCGGCGCTGGAGCGGCGGCTGTACGAGGCGGGCCTCACGCCCGCCGACAAGGGCTCGACCGGGGTCGTCCTGGCCTCGGCGGGCTCCACCGACCCGGAGGCGAGCGCAGTGATCGCTGAAATGGCGCGGGAGCTGCGGCACACCGGTTGGTGCGCCGTGCGGCCTGCGTTCGCCTCCGCATCCCTTCCCCGCACCGAGGACGCGGTGCGGGCCCTGCGGGAGGACGGGGTGCGCCGGGTGGCCGTCGCGCCGTACGTCATCGCGCCGGGCCGCCTGCCGGACCGCATCGCGGAGGGCGCCGCCGGCGCCGACGTCCTCGCGGACGTGCTCGGGCCGTCCCCGGAGCTGGCGCGGCTGCTGCTGGCGCGGTACGACGAGGCGGGCGTCGCCCTGTCGGCGGCGGCCTGAGTCCCTCCGCCCCAGATTCTGCTTCCGCGTCCGCTTCCGTTTCTGCTTCCGCCGCTCAGCCGCGGGTCATTTCCACCAGTTTGACGACGGTGTTCCAGTTGCGGGTGGTGGCCGTGACACCCTTGGTGAGGGCGGGGCGCGAGAGCGCTTCGGCGAGCCGTGAGCGGCCCAGCCCCTCGGGCGCGTACAGGTACAGGGCCCGGTCGCCGAGCCGGATCTCCTCCGGGAGGAACGCGGGCAGGTCCAGTCCGGCGAACCGGTCGGGTGCCACGGGTCCGGAGAAGTAGGTGACGTGGAGCTGTTTCGGCTCCAGGCCGGCGGCGGGGAAGGGGCAGTCCTCGGCGACGGCGCGCAGATAGGGGCCGCTGCGGACCAGGCAGTCCACGCGGAAGCCGAAGTGCTCCTCGATCGCCGCCGCCAGCTCCTCGGCGAGGGCGTCCTCACCGGCGCCGGACGCGCTGGTGAAGGCCGCGTTGCCGCTCTGGAGGTACGTGGTGACGTCGCTGTGGCCGAGTCCGGTCAGCAGCGTACGCAACTGCGCCATCGGAACCTTCTTGTGTCCGCCGACATTGATCCCGCGCAGCAGGGCCGCGTACCTGGTCGTCATGGTCACACGATATGACGGCCGCCGTGCCCCGTGGGGGAGGGCACGGCGGCCGCCGGTCAGGGCGCTGCGCCGGTTACTCGACGATCTTCAGCAGCTTGTTCGGGGTGCCCTGGGCGGGGTTGGAGATCTTGTCGGCGGTGGCGCCGTCCGTGAGGGCCTTGGCGACCTGCTCCGGGGTGGCGTCCTGGTGGCCGGCCAGGTAGACGGCGGCGGCGCCGGCGACGTGGGGCGTGGCCATGGACGTGCCGGATATGGTCTTGGTGCCCTCGTCGCTGTCGTTCCACGCCGAGGTGATGTCCGAGCCGGGGGCGTAGACGTCCACCACGGAGCCGTAGTTGGAGAAGTCGGACTGCTGGTCGTCCTTGGTGGAGGAGGCGACGGTGATGGCCTCCGGGACGCGGGCCGGGGAGCTCTGTCCGGCGTCGCTCGACTCGTTGCCCGCGGCGATGGCGAAGGTCACGCCGGAGGCGATGGCCTTGCTGACGGCCGCGTCGAGGGCCGGGTCCACGCCGCCGCCGAGGCTCATGTTGGCGACGGACGGGCCCTGGTGGTTCTTGGTGACCCAGTCGATGCCCGCGACGACCTGCTCGGTGGTGCCGGAGCCGTTGTCGTCGAGCACGCGGACGGCGACGACCTTGGCCTTCTTGGCGACGCCGTGCGCGGCCCCGGCGATGGTGCCGGCGACGTGCGTGCCGTGCCCGTTGCCGTCACTCGCGTCGTTGTCGTTGTCGATGGCGTCGAAGCCGGAGACGGCCCGGCCCTCGAAGTCCTTGTGCCCGACGCGTACGCCGGTGTCGATGACGTACGCGGTCACACCCTCGCCCGCGTTGTCGGGGTAGGTGTACTTGCTGTCGCCCGCGGTGTCGGCCTGGTCGACGCGGTCGAGGCCCCAGGACGGCGGGTTGTCCTGGGTGGCGTTGATGGTGAACTTCTTGTTCTGCACGACCTTCGCGACGGCGGGGTCGGCCGCCAGCCGCTTGGCCTCGGTCTGCGTGAGGCCGCTCGCGGAGAAGCCGTCGACGGCCGAGGTGTAGTTGCGCTTGAGGGTGCCGCCGTATTCCCGGGCGAGCTTCGCCTTGTCGGCCTTCTCGTCCAGCAGGACGATGTAGCTGCCGGAGACGGCGCCTTCGGCGCCGAGGCCGTAGACCGTTCCCTCCGCGGGTGCGGGGGCGGACGTGGTGCCCGCGTGGGCCGTGCCGAAGGCGGTGAGGCCGACGACGACGGCTGTGGCGGCGGCGAGACGGACTCCGGCTGCGCGCTTGAGAGTTGCCATGAAGAGGGGACTCCTCGTCATCAATTGTGTGGGGGGTTCGCCTCCGGACGACAATTCTTCCGGGGACTGTTCGAAACCCTGGTCGATTGATGCGCGCAGATCAAGGCCTTCACATACCTGATACTTACTCAACAAACTTTCTTAATAACAAATCCCTCACGTGGGACGTTTCTCGGCAACACGGCGTGGCATGGCCCAAATGGCCATGCCACGTGACGTTCCGCGGGCGCCCCGGGAGCGCTCCGGTACCGCGTCAGGGGGAGGACGGCGCACGGCGCGCGACCGGAAGCTCCGCCTCGATGAGGTCCGCCGCGCGCCCGGTGCCGCCCTCGCCCGCCATGCCGCGCCGTATCTCCTCGGCCCGGCGAGCCACTTCGGGGTCGGCGACGAGCTCCAGGACCGCGGACCGCAGGGCCCCGGCGGTGGCGTCGGCCATCGGGAGGTGGCGGGCGACACCGAGCGAGGCCAGCATGTCGGCGTTGCCGAACTGGTCGGCTGCCTGCGGGACGGCGACCATCGGCGTCCCCGTCGCCAGCCCCTCCTGACTGCCGCCCGCGCCCGCGTGCGTGATGAACGCGTCCGCCTCGCGCAGCACGGACAACTGCGGCACCCAGTCGTGGACCTCGATGTTCTGGGGCAGCTCGCCCAGTTCGGCGGGGTCGACGAAGGCGCCGATCTGGAACACGACGTGCCAGCCGGGCAGACCGCCGAAGGCCTCGACGCACCGGCGGTAGAACTCGGGCTGCTTGGTGAACGCCGAGCCGAGCGACACCAGCAGCACCTTCTCCGCCCCGGCCGGCCGCTGCCACGTCCCCTGCTCGGCGCGCTCGCCCTGGCAGGCGCCGACGAAGGCGAAGACGGACTCGTCGACGCGGTCGGCGTTCGGCTGGAGGACCCTGGGGATCAGGACGACGGCCTTGCGGGGGCGGGCGACGAGCCGGTCGGGGTGCGTGTCGACGCCGTTCGCCGCGAGCCACGCCGCGAAGCGCGCGTAGTACGCCTTGCCCCGCTCGGACGCCTTGAGGTCGGCGAACATCGGCTCGGCGACCTCCTCCTCGTACCCCTCCCAGGGGACGAGGTTGGGCCACAGGGAGACCGCGGGGACGCCCCAGCGGTGGGCGAGGACGGGGGCCGGGTAGGCGGTGATGTCGTGGAGCACGAGGTCGGGTTCGTCCCCCGCGAAGGCCGCCTCGAGCTGCGGGAGCGCCTGGACCGCGTCGTCCAGGAAGGGTTCGATGTTGTCGATCAGCTCCGTCCCCCACGCGTCCGGGTCCTCGTCCGTCGGCAGCGTCGAGGTGTAGATCACCGGATCCGCGCCGGTCGCGGCGACCTTGCCGGCGAAGGAGGCGGGGATCGCGTAGCTGACGCGGTGCCCGCGGGCGACGAGCTCCCTGATGACGTCGATGCTCGGGTTGACGTGCCCGTGGGCGGCGATGGAGAACATGGCGATGTGGGCACGCTCGGTGGAGGTCATGACCACGAGACTAGCGAGACGAGACGTCTCGTGCAATCCATTTGCGGTCTCCGCCCGGGACCCGGCGCCACGCGCCGTGCGCGATTCAGCGCTGGTAGCGCGCCAGCACGCGGTTCCCGTCCCGGACGAGACGCTCGGCCAGCTCCGCGGCGTCGATGGCACCGCTGTAGTACTCCTGGTAGGCGGGGGTGGCGACCTTGTCCTTCCACTCGGGGTAGCCCCGCACCGACTGGGCGGGGGCGGGCCGCAGGCCCGCCGCCAGCGCGGTGCCGGTGGCCCAGCCGTGTTCGGCGGTGCGCAGCGACGGGTCCTTCAGGGCCTCGGCACCGGTCGGCAGCATCCAGTCGCCCCGGGCGAGCCGCACCATGTTGTCCGGCCGCAGGAGGAAGTCGATGAACCGGGCGGCCTCCTCCTTGTACGGGCTCTGCTCGGCGATCGAGAGGGTCTGCGGGCTGACGCCCTGCGCCAGACCGCCGTCACCGGCGGGCGGGGGAAGCACCGTCCACTCGAACCCTTCCGGCGCCTGCTGCACGACCTGCTGGCGGTACGAGAACCCCAGCGGGACCATCGCGTACTTGCCGCCGAAGAACCCCGGCAGCGTGTCGGAACCGCCCATGCCGAGCGTCGTGCGCGGCGCGCTGCGGTCGGTGTTCACCTGGGCGTGGACGGTGTCCGGCACGATCGCGTCACCGCCCGTGAACCGGACCTCGGCCTTGCCGTCGTCCCTCCGGTGGAAGAGCCGCCCGCCCGCCGACAGACCCAGGTTCAGGGAGACGGAGACCGGCTCCTTCAGCGGCCAGGCGACGCCGTACCTGCCCTCCCCCATGGCCGCCGTCAGGTCCCTGGCCACCTGGCGGAACTCGGGCCAGGTCCAGGGGCGTTCCGGGGTGGGGACGCGGACGCCGGAGGCCCGCAGCAGCTTGCTGTTGGCGAGGACGACGCGTGGTTCCTGGAGGAACGGCACGCCGTACACGCCCTCGCCGAAGGTGGTCGTCCGCCAGCTCTCCGCCGGGATGTCGGCCTTGAGCCGGCCGGACAGCAGCGGGCGCAGGTCCGCGAGGTACCCGCCGTGGGCGAAGTCGGCGAGGTCGTCGGAGGCGTCGTGGATGATGTCGGGCGCCTCGCCGCCCTCGAAGGAGGTGAGGAGCTGGTCGTGGACGCTGTCCCAGCTGCCCTGGACGTACTCCACCCGGATGTCGGGGTGGGCGGCGTTCCACTCCGCGACCAGCTCCCGGTTGGCGTCGACCGACTCCTTCTGCCAGGCCAGGGACTGGAAGCGCAGCACGGTCCCGCCGTCCCGGCGGCCGTCGCCGTCACCCGCCGCGCAGCCGGCCGCGAGCAGGGCGAGGACGACGGCCGACACGGCGGCGAGGCGCGGCAGCCGGCGCATCAGGACTTCACCGCCCCGGTGAGCATGCCGCTCGTGATCCGCTTCTGGATGATCGCGAAGACGACGAGGGAGGGGAGGGTGGCGAGGAACGCGGCGGCGGCCAGCGGGCCGAGGTCGGCCGCACCCTCCGCGCCGAGGAAGTGGGTGAGGACGACCGGCAAGGTCTGCTTCTCCGGGGTCTTGAGCAGGACGAGGGCGAAGAAGAACTCGTTCCAGGCGGTGATGAAGGCGAAGAGCGCGGTGGCGACGATGCCCGGTGCCAGCAGCGGCGCGGTGACCGAGACGAGGGTGCGCAGCCGGCCCGCGCCGTCGACGGCGGCGGCCTCCTCCAGCTCGGCCGGGACGGCCCGTACGTACCCGGTCAGCATCCACAGCGCGAAGGGCAGCGACCAGACGACGTACACCAGGACCAGGCCGGTCACGGTGTTGATCAGGTGGAGGTTCTTCAGCACCAGGAACAGCGGAATGATCACCAGGACGAACGGGAACGCCTGGCTGACCACCACCCAGCCGGTGGTGGCCGCCGACAGCCGGCCCCGGCGGCGGGCGGTCGCGTAGGCCATCGGGGTGGCGACGACCACCGCGATCAGAGCGGCGCAGACGGCGGCGACCAGGCTGTTGGCGGCGGCCCGCAGCAGGGGCTGTTCGTCGAAGGCCTGCCGGAAGTTGGCCGACGTGGGGTCCTCGGGGATCCAGGTGGGGTGCAGGGAACCGAGTTCCGCGGCCGGTTTGAAGGCGGTGGAGATCAGCCACAGGAAGGGCACGGCGAGGAAGACCAGGTACGCGAGGAGCGCGAGGTACTGGCCCGTCCGCACGGCGCCCCGGGTGCGCGGGCCGCTCATTCGTCCCCCTTCAGCCGGCTCGCCAGATGGACGGCGAGGAGTACGGAGATGACGGCGACCATCACGCAGCCCATCGCCGCCGCGTAACCGAACTGCCCATAGCGGAACGCCTCCTCGTACGCGAAGAGCATGGGCAGCCGGGTGCGGCCGCCGGGACCGCCGCTCGTCAGCACGTACACCAGGGCGAAGGAGTTGAGGTTCCAGATGAAGTTGAGCGCGGTGATGGCGAACGCGACCGGCCTGAGGGCGGGCCAGGTGACGGTACGGAAGCGCCGCCACGCGCCGGCCCCGTCGAGCGCGGCCGCCTCGTGCAGCTCCCGCGGCGTGTTCTGGAGCCCGGCGAGGAGGGCGACGGTGGTCTGCGGCATGCCGGCCCAGACGCCCACCAGGATCACGGCGGGCAGCGCGGTGGCGAGGGAGGTGAGCCAGTCCCTGCCGTCGCCGAGGCCCAGGTCGCGGACGGTCTCGTTGAGGATGCCGGCGTCGGGGTGGTAGACGAGCCGCCACATGATGCCGACGACGACCTCGGGCATCGCCCAGGGGACGATCGCCAGGGCCCGCGCGAGCCAGCGGAAGCGGAGCCGCTGGTCGAGCAGCAGGGCCAGGCCGAGGGCCAGCAGGAACTGGGGCACGGTGACGCCCACCGCCCAGAGCAGGCCGATCCGGAACGACTCCCAGAACAGCGTGTCGTGCAGGAGGTCCTGGAAGTTGAGCGTGCCCACCCACTGGGTGGCCCGGGTGCGCCCCGACTGGGCGTCGGTGAAGGCCAGGGCGATGCCGTAGAGGAGGGGGCCGACGCTGAGCAGCAGGATGGGGATCAGCGCGGGCAGGACGAGGAACCATGCCCCGTGGTCGGTCCGCGGGCGCGGCGCCGGCCGGTCCGACGGTCGCCCGGCTCTCCCGCCGGACCGCTCCGGTGCGGTCACCGATGTCACGGACAGTCCCCTTTGTGAGGTCGGGCCAGCCTGGCGTCATCGTCCTGACGGGCCGTCGGTTCGTCAAGGCCACCTGCGCGGATGCGAGACTGGGCCGGATCGGCACGGCACGGGAGGGACGGACGCGATGGACGAGGCACGGGCGCGGGAGGTCCTGGCCGCCGCCGGCCTGGCGGAGCGGGGAGCCGCCCTGCTGGCACTGGGCGAGAACGCCGTCTTCGCCACCGGCGACCTGGTGGTGAAGGTCGGCCGGGACGCCGAGCTGCTGGCGCGGGCCGAGCGGGAGGTGGCCGTGGCCGCGTGGCTGGAGGACGCCGGCGTACCCGCCGTGCGCGCGGCCGGGCCCGGCGCCCGGCTGGTGGCGGGCCACCCCGTCACCGTCTGGCGCCGGCTGCCCGATGCCGTGCGCCCGCCGGAGCCCCGGGACCTCGCCCCGCTGCTGCGCCGGGTCCACGCGCTGCCGGAGCCGTCCTTCCCGCTGCCGCCGCGTGACCTGCTCGGCGGCGTCGAGCGGTGGCTGCGGCTCGCGGGCGACGCGATCGACCCGGCGGACGCCGCCTTCCTGCGTGAGCGCCGCGACGGGTTCGCCGGGGCGGCGGCCGCGCTGACACCGCACCTGACGCCCGGCCCGGTCCACGGGGACGCGCTGCCGCGCAATGTGCACGTGGGCCCGGACGGTCCGGTGCTGGTCGACCTGGAGACCTTCGCGTCGGACCTTCGCGAGCACGACCTGGTGGTCCTCGCGCTCGCCCGGGACCGCTACGGCCTGGACCCGGCCGCCCATGACGCGTTCACCGAGGCGTACGGCTGGGACGTGCGCGACTGGGAGGGCTGCGCCGTGCTGCGCGGCGCCCGGGAGACGGCGAGCTGCGCCTGGGTTGCCCAGCACGCGCCGTCGAACCCGAAGGCCCTGGCGGAGTTCCGCCGCCGGGTGGCCTCGCTGCGGGACGGCGACCCGCGGGTGCGCTGGTACCCGTTCTGACGCGCCGGCCGGGCCCGGCGCGGCGCGGAGGTTCAGCCGGCCGCCGGGTGGGCGCCGGGGCGAGACCGCGCAGTGGCCAGGCCGGGTCTATGACGGCGTCGGGGGTGCCCTTGCGGCGCAGGAAGTTCTGGAAGTCCGCCGCCCACCGGGCGTACCACACCACCTGTCGCTGGTGGAGCTCCACGGGGGTCAGCGCGGCCACCGCGGTGTGCCGCTCCGCTATCGCGCAGGCGACCAGCACGGCGGCGAGCGCGTCGGCGGCCGCCTGGTGGGCACCGTCGAGCACCACGCCGTACTCGGCGCAGACGGCCTCCAGGTTCCGCTTGCCCCGGCGGTACCGGTCGACGGCGCGGTCGATGGTGTAGGGGTCGACGACCGGGCCGATCGGCGCGCCGCCCAGCCGTTCGCTCAGGTCCGGCAGCCCGTGCCGCCGCAACTCCGCGCTGAGCAGCGTCAGGTCGAAGGCGGCGTTGTACGCCACGACGGGCACACCGCGCGTCCAGTACCCGACGAGGGTGTCGGCGACCTCGTCGGCGACCTCGCGGACGGGGCGGCCCTCCGCCATGGCCCGCTCGTTGCTGATCCCGTGGATCGCCGAGGCCTGGGCGGGGATCCTGATGCCCGGATCGGCCAGCCAGTCCCGGCGCAGCACGGTCTCCCCGGCCCGCACCTCGACGACCGCCGCCGTCACGATGCGCGCCTCCAGCGGCTCCGTGCCCGTCGTCTCCAGATCGAAGCCGACGAGCGTCTCCCCGTGCCAGCCCATGCTGCCCCTCCTCGCGATGCCGTGGTGCGCTCCCTCGTGCGGTGCACTCCCCCTGTGGGTCTTCACCCTCGCACGCACCACTGACAACGCCGCTCGGATCCCGCTCTCACGAGACCGGACGGGAATCGGCCCAGACCGACTCGAACTCCTCGCGGTAGGTCTCGAACAGGCCGTGGTCGCTCTCGGCTCCGGCCGTGACGACCGGCCGCCGGCCGCCGCGCAGCACGAGCACCGGCACCTCCATGCCCCTGGCGCGGCGCAGGTAGGACTGGACGACGCCCACCCCGTCGGGCCCGTCGCCGTCGACGAGGTACGCGGTGAAGCGCGGCGTCTCGTCGAAGACCTGGATCTGGAAGGCGCCCGGGTCGCGGAGCTTCGAGCGCACGCGTCGCATGTGGAGGATGTTCATCTCCACCGAGCGGCTCAATTCGCCCTTTTTGATCCCTAGTTCCCTTTCGCGCCGTTTGACGGCGCTGCTCGCCGGGTTCAGGAACAGCAGGCGTATCCGGCACCCGGACTCGGCGAGCCGCACCAGCCGCCGTCCGGAGAAGTTCTGCACGAGCAGGTTCAGGCCTATGCCGATGGCGTCGAGGCGCCGCGCCCCGCCGAACAGGTCCTCGGCCGGCAGCTGCCGCTGCAGCCGCACCCGGTCGGGATGGACGGAGACGACATCGGCGTACCGGTCGCCGACGAGGTCCTCGACCGCGTCGACCGGCAGCCGGTGCGCCGACGGCACGCCCCCGCCGCCGCCGAGGATCTCCAGCAGCCGGGCGGAGGCCCGCTCGGACTGGTCCAGCACGGTGCGCGACAGCGCCCGGTTGCGCGAGACCACGTTCCTGGTGACCTCGAGCTCGTCCAGGGCCAGCTCGACCTCGCGCCGGTCGTCGAAGTAGGGCTCGAAGCAGGGCCAGTGCTGGACCATCAGCTCGCGCAGCTGGGGCAGCGTGAGGAAGCTGAGCACGTTGTCGTCGGCGGGGTCCAGGAGGTAGCCCTTGCGGCGCGAGACCTCGCGCACGGCGACGGCCCGCTGGACCCACTCCTGGCCCGCGGGCCCGGCCGCCGCCACCACCCAGTCGTCGCCGTGCACCGGTTCGTAGACGGGCCGCAGGACGGCGGCGACCACGGCACGCAGTCGCTGTTCGACAAGATTCAGCCAGATATAGGCGCGGCCGGCACGCTGGGCGCGGGTCCGCACCTCGCTCCAGGCCTCCGCACCCCAGTCGAGTTCCGCACCGATCTCCATGGGCCGGGCGAGTGACACCGCGCCGGGCGGGACATCAGCGGGGTCAGTGGAGTCCCCCTCGTGACCTGAGTCACCTGGAGGCAGCTCCAGCCCTCCCGAGCTCACCCGCGCACCGCCTTCTGCTCCTGGACGCCCGTCTCCAACGATCAAGGAAGGGTACTCCGCGAGCGGGAGGCGGTGCAGCCCGATCCCCAGGCTCCTTTCCCAACCCCCATGATTCGTGCGGCCGTTCCCGGCCACCGGCGGACCCGGAGTGAGCGGATTCATAGTGGTGGGGCGGACGCCCGCGCGGTCCGCCGCCCGCTCCCGGCCGCCCGCGCGGCGGCCCGGCGGGCCCGGCCCGGCGGGGGCGACGGGCCGGAACGCGAAGTTGACCCGGGCAACGGGACGACCGCCCCCACCACCCGATGGTGTGCTGATCGGACGAATCGGGACCAGGGAGCGATTTCCGGCCAGTGCGCTCCCCGTGCCACCCGGTCACCCGGTAGGACCGGCCGAAGTCCTAGGAGCTCGGACCACTTTCGGGGAGGATTCTGGCTCAAGTGACCCCCATCAGCCGGATCAGAAGTGGAAGAGTCTTATCTATGCAGGTCTGGCCGGGACAGGCGTATCCCCTCGGCGCCACGTACGACGGCGCCGGAACCAACTTCGCGGTCTTCTCGGAGGCCGCCGACAGAATCGAGCTGTGTCTGCTCCACGACGACGGCTCGGAGACCGCGGTGGAGCTGCGCGAGACCGACGCGTTCGTCCGGCACGCGTACCTGCCCGGCGTGATGCCGGGCCAGCGGTACGGGTTCCGGGTCCACGGGCCGTACGCGCCGGAGCAGGGACAGCGCTGCAACTCCGCGAAGCTGCTGCTCGATCCGTACGCGCGGGCGGTCGCCGGCGCCGTGGACTGGGGCGAGGCGGTGTACGGCTACCACTTCGGCAGGCCGGACTCCCGCAACGACCTCGACTCGGCGCCGCACATGATGACCTCCGTCGTCGTCAACCCGTACTTCGACTGGGGTGACGACCGGCCGCCGCGCACCGACTACCACCGGACGGTGATCTACGAGGCGCACGTGAAGGGCCTGACGATGCTCCATCCGGCGCTGCCGGAGGAGTTGCGCGGTACGTACGCGGGCCTCGCCCACCCGGCCGTGATCGAGCACCTGACCGAACTGGGGGTCACGGCGCTCGAATTGATGCCCGTGCACCAGTTCGTCAACGACCACCGGCTCGTGGACGCCGGCATGTCCAACTACTGGGGCTACAACACCATCGGCTTCTTCGCCCCGCACAACGCGTACGCCTCCTGGGGCGACCGCGGCCAGCAGGTGCTGGAGTTCAAGTCCGCGGTGCGGGCGCTGCACCAGGCGGGCATCGAGGTCATCCTGGACGTGGTGTACAACCACACGGCCGAGGGCAACCACCTGGGCCCGACGCTCTCCTTCCGCGGCCTGGACAACCCCTCGTACTACCGGCTCGTCGAGGACAACCCCCGGTACTACATGGACACCACCGGCACCGGGAACTCGCTCCTGATGCGCTCGCCGCACGTGCTCCAGCTGATCATGGACTCGCTGCGCTACTGGGTGACGGAGATGCATGTCGACGGGTTCCGCTTCGACCTGGCGGCCACGCTGGCGCGCCAGTTCCACGAGGTGGACCGGCTGTCGTCGTTCTTCGACCTGGTCCAGCAGGACCCGGTGGTCAGCCAGGTCAAGCTGATCGCCGAGCCGTGGGACGTCGGCGAGGGCGGGTACCAGGTGGGCAACTTCCCGCCGCTGTGGACCGAATGGAACGGCAAGTACCGCGACACGGTCCGGGACCTGTGGCGGGGCGAGCCGCGCACGCTCGCCGAGTTCGCCTCCCGGCTGACCGGTTCGTCCGACCTCTACCAGGACGACGGCCGGCGCCCGCTCGCCTCCGTCAACTTCGTCACCTGCCACGACGGGTTCACGCTGCGCGACCTGGTCTCGTACAACGACAAGCACAACGACGCGAACGGCGAGGGCAACCGGGACGGCGAGAGCCACAACCGCTCCTGGAACTGCGGCGCGGAGGGCGACACCGACGACGAGCCGATCGCGGAGCTGCGGCTGCGCCAGATGCGCAACTTCATCGCCACGCTGATGCTGTCGCAGGGCGTGCCGATGCTCAGCCACGGCGACGAGTTCGGGCGCACCCAGGGCGGCAACAACAACGCGTACTGCCAGGACAACGAGGTCGCCTGGGTGCGCTGGCCGGACGAGGACTCGGAGGAGGCCCGGTCACTGCTGGAGTTCACCCGTTCGATGGTGTGGCTCCGGCGCGACCACCCGGTCTTCCGCCGGCGGCGCTTCTTCCACGGGCGGCCGGTGGAGGGGACGCACGACGAGTTGTCGGACATCAACTGGTTCACCCCCGAGGGTGAGGAGATGACCGCTCGGGACTGGCAGGCGGCGCACGCCAAGGCCCTGTCCGTGTTCCTGAACGGCAGCGCGATCTCCGAACCGGGGCCGCGCGGGGAGCGGATCGGGGACGACTCGTTCCTGCTGATGTTCAACGCCAGCGCGGAGGACCTGGAGTTCGTGGTGCCGGTCAACCACGGCCGTCAGTGGCAGGTGGTCGTGGACACGGCCGTCCCCGGGGGCGTGGAGCCGGGGCAGGGCGCGAAGGTCGCCGCGGGCGACCGGCTGACCCTGATCGGCCGCAGCCTGACGGTGCTGCGCCGCCCCGCGTGACGCTCCCCCGGCCGCGGCGGGCGACCGCGGCGGCCCCGGGGCGGCAGGGGTGCGGCGGCGGTGCCGCGGCCGCCCCCGGCTACCGCCCGGCGTCCTCGGCCAGGGTGTGGGCCACCAGGGCGTTGGCGTGGCCGTGCCCGAGGCCGTGCTCCGTCTTGAGCCAGGCGACCAGCTCCATGTGGCGGGTCGCGGGAGCGGAGCGGATGAGGTCCTTCCACTCCGCGATCGGGCGGCCGTACGTCCTCTCGATCGAGGGGAAGTAGCTCGCGGGGCCCTTCACGGGTTCGCTCATGCGGTCATCACTCTCCGGCGAAGAAGTCGGTCAGGACGGGGGCGAGGAGGCCGGGGTCGATGTCGTGCCCCTGGCCGGGGAAGGTGCGCAGGGTGAAGTTGCCTCCCAGCTCCGCCAGTTCGCGCGCGCCGGTGAGCATGTGCGGATCGCCGGCGTCCCCGCTGCCGACGAGGACGGGGACCGTCACGGACCGCCACCGGTCGGCGGGCAGCGGGCGGCCGGACATGGTGTCGCCCATGACGCGGCCGTCGTACGGCAGGGTCCGGGCGGTGGCCTCCATCCCGGCCCAGAAGGGCGCCTGCCGCATCCCGGCGACGGCCTCGGCGGGCATGCCCACGGCGGCGGTCAGGAAGTAGGCCACGGCGTCGCCGTACGCCCCGCGCTCCACCAGGCCCTCCAGGTGGGGCACGTAGTCGGCGGGCAGCGGCGGACGGCTGTCGTCCGTGATGAACGGGGGCTCGTAGAGGGCGAGCCGGCCGATCGCGCTGCCCCCGGCCGCGGCGTGGAGCGCCAGCACGGCGCCGGAGGACATGCCGAAGACCCTCGCGGTGCCGCCGGCGGCGGCGATCACCGCGTCCAGGTCCTCGATCTCGCGGCGCACCTCGTACACGGGGGCGTCACCGCTGTCGCCGCGCCCCCGGCGGTCGTAGGTGACCACGGTGAAGTGCTCCGCCAGCCGTTCGGCGAGGGGGGCGGAGTCGTGGCGGGTCATGAAGGCGCCGCCCACGAGCACCACCACCGGACCCGAGCCCCGCCGTTCGTGGGCGATGGCCGTGCCGTCGGCGGAGAACACCTGGTCCATGCGGACCCCTCCTCAGATGCGCGGCACGAGCCGGTTGCCCGTCCGCTGCGGAACTGGACGGTACAGTACTCGTACGAGTACTGGTCAGTCCAGTACTCTTCTGGCGCGGGGACGGACGACGGGTCGAGGAGCCGACGATGGACAACCGTTCGGAACGAAAGCACCAGGCGATCCTGGACGCCGCGACCACGGTGTTCCTGAACAAGGGGTACTCGGGGACGAGCATGGACGACATCGCGCGGCTGGCCGCGGTGTCCAAGCAGACGGTCTACAAGCACTTCGCCGACAAGGAGAAGCTGTTCACGGAGATCGTCATGGCCACCACCGACCGCATCGACGGCGTGATCGACCTGGTCGCCGACATCCCCGCCGACGCCGAGCACCTGGAGGAGAACCTGACCCGCCTCGCCCGCGGGTTCCTGACGACCCTCACCCGCCCCGACGTCCTCCGGCTGCGGCGCCTGGTCATCGCCAACGCCGAGGCCTTCCCCGAACTGGGCGCCGCCTGGTACGAACAGGGCTTCGAGCGCGTCCTGGCCACCCTCGCGGCGACCTTCCGGCGCCTGACCGACCGGGGACTGCTCCACGCCGAGGACCCGCTCCTCGCCGCCCACCACTTCGCCGGGCTGCTGCTCTGGATCCCGGTGAACCGGGCCATGTTCCACGGCGGCCCCCAGCACTCCGAGGACGACCTCGACGCGTACGCGGCCGGCGGCGTCCGCGCCTTCCTCGCCGCCCACGGCTGACCGGCCCGCCGGCGGCCGGGCCGGGGCGGACGTGGCGTCGGGCGTAAATCGCCTCACCCCATGACACAGAAGCCGCCCAACCGGGTACGTACGTTCGCATGACGCCCAACTCGACCTATCGGCTCCAGATCCAGCCGGACTTCCCCTTCTCGGAGGCCGGGGACGCGGTGCCGTACCTCGCCTCGCTCGGGGTCTCGCACCTGCATCTGTCGCCGGTGCTGGAGGCGGTCCCCGGCTCCACGCACGGGTACGACGTCACCGACCACGGACGGGTGCGCGAGGAGCTCGGCGGCGAGGCCGGCCTGCGAGACCTCGCGCGCACCGCCCGGGCCCACGGCATGGGGCTGGTGGTCGACCTGGTGCCCAACCACATGGCGGCGGCTCCGCGCCACAACCGGGCCCTGTGGGAGGTGCTGCGCGAGGGCCCCTCGTCCCCGTACGCCCGCTGGTTCGACATCGACTGGGCGGCCGGCGGCGGAAAGCTGCTGCTGCCGGTCCTGCCCGGCCGGCTCGGCGACGAGCTGGCCGCGATGCGCGTGGAGGGCGGGACGCTGCGCCACGGCGAGCAGGAGTTCCCGCTGCGGCCCGGTACGGAGGACCTCCCCCTGCCGGAGCTGCTGGACGCCCAGTGGTACCGGCCGGCGTGGTGGCGCCTGGCCCGTACGGAACTGAACTACCGCAGGTTCTTCACCATCTCGGACCTCATCGCGGTACGGGTCGAGGACGAGGAGGTCTTCGAGGCGACCCACGCCAAGATCGTGGAGCTGGTGCGGGACGGGGTGGTCCAGGGCCTGCGGATCGACCACCCGGACGGGCTCGCCGACCCCGAGGCGTACCTGCGCCGGCTGCGCCGGGCCACGGGCGAGGACTGCTGGATCGTGGTCGAGAAGATCCTCACCGGCGAGGAACGGCTGCCCGCCCGGTGGCCGGTCGCGGGGACGACCGGCTACGACGCCCTGCGGCACGTCGACGGGCTCTTCGTGGACGGGACCGGCGCGGCGGAACTGGCCGACGCCTACCGGCGGTTCGCCGGCCCGGCCGGGGACCGGGGCGGCCACTGGGAGGCGACGGCGCGGCGCGCCGCGTACAAGGTGGTGACGCACCAGCTGGCCTCGGAGGTGGCGTACCTGACCAGGACGGCGGAGGCCGTGTGCGCCGCCGACCCGGCGCTGCGCGACCACGCGCCCTGGGCGCTGCGGGCGGCGGTCCGGGAGCTGCTGATCCGCGTGCCGGTCTACCGCCCGTACGGGCCCGGCGCGGAGGACGTCCTGACGGAGGAGGCGGCCGAGGAGGCCAGGGCCACGTTCGTCGTCCCGGAGGAGGCGGCGGCCGTCGACGTGGTGCGGGACCTGGCCCTGGGCCGGCTCGGGGACGGGCCGGAGCAGCGGGCGTTCCTGACGCGGTTCGCGCAGACCTCGTCGGCGCTGCGGGCTAAGTCCGTGGAGGACACGGCGTTCTACCGGTACACCCCGCT
This sequence comes from Streptomyces noursei, assembly GCF_001646665.1. GTDB lineage: Bacteria > Actinomycetota > Actinomycetes > Streptomycetales > Streptomycetaceae > Streptomyces > Streptomyces lavendulocolor. The sequence continues at coordinate 165,833 of NZ_LWBU01000091.1, forward strand.
GGTGTCGGCGAACGAGGTGGGCGGGGAGCCCGGCAGGCCGGCGGTGGGCCCGGAGGAGTTCCACGCCTACTGCGCGCGGCTGGCCCGCGACTGGCCGGCCACGGGCACGGTGCTGTCGACGCACGACACCAAGCGCAGCGCGGACGTACGGGCCAGGATCGCGGTCCTGTCCGAGTGCCCGCAGCGGTGGGCCAAGCTCCTGGACGACGTGGCCCGGACGCCCGCGCCGGACGGCCAGGTGGCGTGGACGGCGTGGCAGACGGCGGTGGGCTTCGGCTACCCGTTCGGGGACCGGCTGGCGCCGGCGCTGCTGAAGGCGGTGCGGGAGGCGGGGCTGCGCACCAGCTGGACCGAGCCGGACCCGGCGTACGAGCAGGCGGTGCTGGACTTCGTGGACGCGGGCCCCGCCGGGCCGGGTCTCTACACGGTGTCCCTCCTGGCCCGCGAGCTGGATCCGTACGTGCGGGCCAACGTGCTCGGTGCGGCGCTGCTGCACCTGACCATGCCGGGCGTCCCGGACCTGTACCAGGAGACGGAGCGGGTGTATCTGGCGCTGGTGGACCCGGACAACCGGCGGCCCTTCCGGGAGGGGCCCCCGGACGAGAAGACCGCCGTCACGCGCGCGGCGCTGCGCCTGCGGCAGCGGTACCCGGACGTGTTCGGCCCGTCGGGGACGTACGAGCCGCTGGTGGCGGACGGCCCGGCCGCCGGGCACTGCGTGGCGTTCTGCCGCGCGGGCGGGACGGTCACGGCGGTCACGCGGCTGTCGATGCGGCTCGCGGAGAGCGGCGGCTGGGGCGACACCTCGCTGACGCTGCCGGACGGGCGGTGGTTCGACGCCCTGGAGGCGGGGCGCGAGTTCGAGGGCGGGGAGGCGGTGGCACTGGCCGACCTGTTCGCGACGCGGCCGGTGGCCCTCCTCAGCCGCCGCCCCGTGCCGGAGGCGGACGCGGCCGGGTGAGTCAGCGGCCCGAGAGCCGGAAGCTCATCCGGCCGAAGGCCACCATGTCACCGGCCTGGACGACGACCGGGCCGGTGACCCGCTGCCCGTTGACGGCGGTGCCGTTGGTGGACCCGAGGTCGCGCAGCACCCACAGCCCGTCCTGGAGGGCGAGTTCGGCGTGCAGCCGGGAGACCGTCTCGTGACTGAGCCGCAGTCCGTTGGCCGGGTCCCGCCCTATGCGCAGCGGGTACGGTCCGGGCTCGGGGAGCAGCAGCTTCGGCAGCCGCTCCGCCTGCCACGCCCGGCGCAGCCGGACGTTGAAGGCGGACATCTTTTCGACCGCGCCGAACAGCCGCTTCGACCAACGCCCTTCGGTGCGCAGGTCGGCGGTGAGCGCCGCCAGCTCGTCGGGGCGGCGGGCGACCAGGGCCAGTTCCATGCGCCGGAGGAACGTGTCGTGCGACAGCTTGCCCTGCGCGGCGCCTTCCCTCAGCAGCCCCAGCGCACGGTCCCGTTCGGCGTCGGAGAGCCGGGCGGGATACGTGTGGGGCTCGAAAGCGGACGTCACAGACGTGATTGTCGGCCGGGGCGGGGCGGAGTGTCCAGACGGACCCCGTTGTCGGACCCCGTTGGTACGGTCTTGGTACGTGATCAGCGGGGGCTTCGCGCGGGGGGACGCTCGCGTTCCGTTCGGCCAAGTGCCGTGCTTCCCGATCTCGATCTTGCCAGGATTGGGGCGTTACGACGACGAGGGGATCACCAGTGCTGTTCGAGGTGTGGGCACCGCAGGCAGAGGAACGGGTGGAGCTCCTACTGGAGGACACCACCCACGGGTTGGAGCGCGACCCGGAGCGGGACGGCTGGTGGGTGGCCGACGTGGAGGCCGCCGACGGCGCACGGTACGGATACGCGCTGGACGGCGGCCCGGTGCTGCCCGACCCGCGGTCGCGGCGCCAGCCGGACGGGCCGGACGGCCTGAGCGCGGTCGTGGACCACGCCGCGTACGACTGGCGGCACGACCCGCCGGAGCGCGGGCTGCGCGGCGCCGTGCTGTACGAGATGCACGTCGGTACGTACACCCCCGAAGGCACCCTGGACGCGGCGGCCGCCCGGCTGGACCACCTGGTGGAGCTGGGCGTCACGCACGTGGAGCTGATGCCGCTGTGCCCCTTCCCCGGCCGGCACGGCTGGGGGTACGAGGGCGTGTCGCTGTGGGCGGTGCACGAGCCGTACGGCGGGCCCGGAGCGCTGCGGCGCTTCGTCGACGCGGCGCACGGGCTCGGGCTCGGCGTGGTGCTGGACGTCGTCCACAACCACCTGGGCCCGTCCGGCAACTACCTCCCGGCCTTCGGCCCGTACTTCACCGACACCCACCACACCCCGTGGGGCGCCGCCGTGAACCTGGACGCGCCCGGCTCCGACGAGGTCCGGGCGTATCTGCTGGGCAGCGCCCTGGCCTGGCTGCGCGACTACCGGATCGACGGCCTGCGGCTCGACGCCGTGCACGCGCTGGCCGACACGCGTGCGCTGACCTTCCTGGAGGAGCTGTCGGCGGCGGTGGACCGGCTCGCCGCCGAGCAGGGCCGTGAGCTGTTCCTGATCGCCGAGTCGGACCTCGCGGACCCGCGCACCACGACGCCCCGCAACGAGGGCGGTCTGGGTCTGCACGCCCAGTGGAACGACGACTTCCACCACGCCCTGCACACCGCCCTGACCGGTGAGGCCCAGGGCTACTACGCGGACTTCGCGCGCGCCCCGCTGGCCGCCCTGGCCAAGACCCTGGGGCACGTCTTCTTCCACGACGGCACGTACTCGACCTTCCGCGGCCGCACGCACGGCCGGCCGCTCGACCGGTCGAGGACCCCGGCGCACCGCTTCCTGGGCTACGCCCAGACGCACGACCAGGTCGGCAACCGGGCGACCGGCGACCGGCTCTCGGCCTCCTGCTCCCCCGGGCTGCTGGCGTGCGCGGCGGCCCTGGTGCTGACCGGCCCGGCCACGCCGATGCTGTTCATGGGCGAGGAGTGGGGCGCGGGCACCCCGTGGCAGTTCTTCACCGACCACACGGACCCGCAGCTCGCGGAGGCGGTCCGCAACGGCCGCCGGAGGGAGTTCGCCGAGCACGGTTGGGCGGAGGAGGACGTCCCCGACCCGCAGGACCCCGCCACCCGCGACCGGTCCTGCCTCGACTGGGCGGAGCGCGACCGGGAGCCGCACGCCCGGCTGCTCGCCTGGTACCGGGAGCTGATCGCGCTGCGCGCCGCGCAGCCGGACCTGACCGACCCCGACCTGGCCGCGGTGCGGGTGGCCTTCGACGAGGACGCCCGCTGGCTGGCCTACCGGCGCGGGGACCTGCGCGTGGCGGTGAACCTCGCCAAGGAACCCGCCGCGATCCCGCTCGGCGGCCGGGGGCGCGTCCTGGCGGCCTGGGAGCCGGTGGAGATGCCGAACGGCGACGGGCTGATGACCCTGCCCCCGGAGTCGTGCGTGGTACTGGCGGACGCGTAGTCCTCCGGCTCCCCGCGCGCCGCCGCCCAGGCTGCCACCGCCGCTCGCGCGATGCCGGGGCGGCGGCCCGCCGGGGTAACGGTGTCCCCGGCGGGTGACGGTGGGCGTCAGGTCATGCGGACGACGAGGTCGGCGCGGTCACGGCCGGCGGAGACCAGCCGGGCGTTGGCCTCGTCGCTCTCCTCGACCCAGCGCTCGGCGGCCGGACGGTCCTTGCCGAACCGGACGTGCCGTTCGACGAGGCGGTGGACCCGGCGGTGGTCGTCCAGCTCCAGGAACCAGACCTCGTCGAGGAGCGGCCGGACGGGCGCCCAGGGGCCGTCGTCGTGGAGGAGGTAGTTGCCCTCGGTGACGACGAGCGGCACGTCCGGGGCGACCGGGATGCTGCCCGCGACCGGTTCCTCCAGGGCGCGGTCGAAGGCCGGGGCGTAGACGACGGTGCCGGGCTCGGGCGTGCGGAGGCGGGCGAGGAGCGCGGCGTAGCCGGCCGCGTCGAACGTGTCGGGGGCGCCCTTGCGGGCGGCCCGTCCCAGCCGGTGCAGCTCCGCCTGGGCGAGGTGGAAGCCGTCCATCGGGACGAGCGCGGCGAGCCCGCCGAGGCGGTCGACCAGCCGGGCCGCGAGGGTCGACTTGCCCGCGCCCGGTGCTCCCGCCAGCCCGAGGATGCGGCGGGTGCCCGGGACGGCGAGGCGGCGGGCGCGGGCGGTGAGCCCTGCGAGCGCGTGCGAGTCCATGGCAGCCAGTGTGGCAGTCGGCGGGCCCGCTGGTCAGATCTAGGGTCATACGTATAACGTCTGGAAGCATGTCGCACATCGCCCTGATCACCCTCGTCGTCCGTGACTACGACGAGGCCATCTCCTTCTACACCCGCGCGCTCGGCTTCGACCTGGTGGAGGACGCGGATCGCGGCGGGGGCTCCCGGTGGGTCGTGGTCCGGCCCCGGGGCGCCGGCGCGGGGACCGGTCTGCTGCTGGCCCGGGCGGCGGGCGAGGCGCAGGAGCGGAGCGTCGGCGCGCAGACGGGCGGGCGCGTCGGGTTCTTCCTGCACACCGAGGACTTCGCCGGCGACCGGGAGCGGATGCTGGCCGCGGGGGTGCGGTTCCTGGAGGAGCCGCGCCACGAGCCGTACGGCACGGTGGCCGTCTTCGAGGACCTGTACGGCAACCGGTGGGACCTGCTCCAGCCCGCCTGAGGCCGCCCGTGCCGGGGCGCCGCACGCCGGAGGTGCCAGGAACCGGGGTGTCAGGAACCGGGGGCGGGCCCGGCCTGCGGGGGTGGGGCGGACCCCACCCCCGTACGAGAGCAGGCGCCAGTGACACGGCCGCCGTGGCGCGGTGGACTTGAGCCATGGACACCGTGATGGCAGGGGACGCCCGTCCGCGCGCTTCGGCAGATGCGCCCGCCTCCTTGCGCGCGCCCGTTCCGCCGTGCGCGCCCTCGTCCGGCGGCGGCGCGAAGGCGCCGCGGATACCGGCCGCCGAGGCCTGGTACGCCGCCCCGCTGCGGGTCTTCCTGGCCGGTTCGCTCCTGACGTTCGTGCTCTCGCACGGCTTCGACGGGGGCTACCACCTGGTGGTCGTGCTCGCCGGCGGTGCCCTCCAACTGTCCGGCGCTGCCTGGGCTTTCGCCACCCGGCGACCCCTGAGGCGCGGGGGCCGGACGGGTAGGCTGGCGGCATGCCCCTCCTCCAGCCGCTCCGCCCCGGCCACGCTCCCGCGCTGCTCGCCTTCGAGCGGGAGAACCGGGCCTTCTTCGCCGCCTCCGTGCCCGACCGGGGCGACGACTACTTCACGGGGTTCGACGCCCGGCACCGCGCGCTGCTGGCCGAGCAGGCCGAGGGCACCTGCCGCTTCCACGTCGTGACCGGCGACGGCGGCGAGGTGCTGGGGCGGGTCAACCTGGTCGACGTGGCGGACGGCTCGGCCGAGCTGGGGTACCGCTTCGCCGAGAAGGCCACGGGGCGCGGCCTGGCGACGGCCGCGGTCCGGGCGGTCTGCGCGCTGGCCGCCGCGGAGTACGGTCTGACCGGCCTGTGGGCCGTCACCACGCGGGACAACGCCGGCTCGCGAGCCGTCCTGGCCCGGACGGGGTTCACGCCCGCCGGAGAGGTCGAGGTGGACGGCCGCCCCGGCCTGCGGTACGTACGGCACCTGGGCGGCCAGGAGGCCGCCCGGGCCGGGTCCGCGCGTCAGTCCCGGCCGGCGCCGTCCTCCGGGGTCAGCCTCAGCGAGATCGAGTTGATGCAGTAGCGCTGGTCCGTCGGGGTCGGGTAGCCCTCCCCCTCGAAGACGTGACCCAGGTGGGAGCCGCACCGCGCGCAGCGAACCTCGGTGCGGACCATGCCGTGGGAGCGGTCCTGGATCAGCTCGACCGCGTCGGTGTCCTTCGGGTCGTAGAAGGACGGCCAGCCGCAGTGCGACTCGAACTTGGTCGTGGAGGTGAAGAGTTCGGCCCCGCAGGCGCGGCAGGAGTAGACGCCCTCGGCCTTGGTGTCGGTGTACTCACCGGTGAAGGGGCGCTCCGTGCCGGCCTCGCGGAGGACGTGGTACTCCTCGGGGGACAGCTCGGCGCGCCACTGCTCGTCCGGCTTCTCGACGTCGTACGCCATGTGCTGCTCTCCCTCGATCGCGTTCAGTCGCGGTCCGCCAGGCGGGCCAGGATCCTGGGGCCGAGGTCGGTGACGTCCCCGGCTCCCATGGTGAGAACGAGATCACCGGGCTTGGCCATTCCCGCGACGACGTCCGGGACGGTGTCCTTGTCGGGCACGGCGGTGACGTCCGCGCCGGCGGCGCGGGCGGCGTCGATGATCAGGGCGCTGGTGACGCCGGGGATCGGGTCCTCGCGGGCCGGGTAGATCTCCAGGACGGCCGACGCGTCGGCGAGGGCGAGGGCCTGGCCCATCTCCTTGCCGAGTTCCTGGGTGCGGGAGAAGAGGTGCGGCTGGAAGACGACGAGGAGCCGGGAGTCCCCCGCGGCGCCGCGCATGGCCTCCAGGTCGGCGGTCATCTCGGTGGGGTGGTGCGCGTACGAGTCGATGACCTGGACGCCCGCGGCCTCGCCCTTGAGCTGAAGACGCCGGCCGACGCCGGTGTACGCGGTGAGGGCCTGGGCCAGGGCCGCGGGGTCGATGCCGACGCGGGCGCCGGCGGCGAGGGCGGCGGCGGCGTTGTGGGCGTAGTGGCGGCCGGGCACGGAAACGGTGAAGGTGTGCTCGGTGCCGTCGAGGGCGACGGTGACCTCGCTGGTCATGCCCTTGGGCGTGATGGCGAGGATCCGGGCGTCGGAGTCGGCCGACTCGCCCACGCGGATGATCGTCAGGTCGTCGCGGCCGGCGACCCGGCGGGCCAGCTCGCGGGCGCCGGAGTGCTCGCCGACGACCAGCGTGCCGCCGGGGCGGACCTTGGCGACGAACGCCTCGAAGGACTCGTAGATCTCGTCCATCGACGCGTAGTTGGCGTGGTGGTCCAGCTCGACGTTGAGGACGATCGCGACCTCGGGGTCGTACTTCTGGAAGCTGCGGTCGCTCTCGTCCGCCTCGGCGACGAAGATGTCGCCGTCGCCGTGCAGCGCGTTGGTGCCGGGCCCGGCGAGGTCGCCGCCGATGGCGTACGACGGGGCGAGGCCCAGCTCGGTGAGGGCGACGGCGAGCATCGAGGTGGTGGTGGTCTTGCCGTGCGTGCCGGCCACGGCGATGGCGCGCAGCCCGGTCATCAGGGCGGCCAGCGCGTCGGAGCGGTGGACGACGGGGATGCCCAGCTCGGTGGCGCGGGCCAGCTCGGGGTTGTCGGGGCGGATGGCGCTGGAGACGACGACGCTGGTGGTGTCGTCCGCCAGGTTGCCCGCGGCGTGGCCGATGTGGACGGTCGCGCCGAGGGCCCGCAGGGACGCGGCGGTCTCGGACTCGCGCGCGTCGCTGCCGGCGACCCGGGCCCCGCGCTGGGCGAGGATCTTGGCGATGCCCGACATCCCGGCGCCGCCGATGCCGATGAAGTGCGGCCGCTCCATGGCGGCGGGAATCATGGCGGCAGGAAGGGCGGGTGCCATGCGTGACTCTCCCGGGGTGTGGCGTACGTGAGGGCCCCAGCCTATTCGGTGTCCGGCTCGTCGTTGTGCGCGAAGAGCTTGAGCACCGGTACGCCGACCTTGTGGCGGGCCCGGGAGGCCCAGTCCCGGTGGAAGAACTCCTCCACGTAGTGGGGCTTGGTCAGCACGATCACCTCGTCGGCGCCGGCCTCCTCGACGACGGCCTTCAGCACGTCCAGCGGATGGTCCTCGACGACCTGGCCGACGGCGTCGCAGCCGGCCTCGCGCAGGACGCGCAGGGAGTGCTCGAGCCCTTGCTGGGCGGGCAGCTCGGCCGCCTTGCCCTCCGGTTCCTCGCCCTCCTTGACGGCCTCTCTCAGCTCGCCGAGGGCGACGTCGTCGATGGCCCGCAGCAGCACGACGGCCTGGTCGCCGCGCGGCTGCATCAGGACGATGAAGGACATCTGCTCGTCGCCGTGGAGGGTGGTGACGAACTCCACGTCCACGGTCGACAGCGGCTTCTCGATCATCAGAACGCTTGTGAACACTTGGGAGCCCTTCTGCGGAAACCATCCTTCCCCGTGTCCGCACGGGGACTGCGTGAGTAAGTCTGCCCATCGGGGGCTAAGCGGAACGGTTTATTCCGCTGATTGGTCAAGCCCTGCTGTAACGGGTGAAAAGGAACCCGTCCTCCTCCAGGAGGGACGTGAGGGCGAACCGTTCCGGCACCTTCGGGGACGGCCCGCCGGTGATCCGCTGCGCGCCCCCGGCGGTCAGCAGTGGCGACACCGTCAGGCACAGCTCGTCCAGCACCCCGGCCGCCACCAGCTGCCCGAGCAGCCGGGGGCCGCCCTCCGTCAGCTGCCGGGTGAGCCCGCGCTCGGCCAACGCCCGCACCACCCTCTCCGGCTCCACGCCCCGTCCGTCCCCGGCGACGACCACCTCGGCGCCGGCCTCCTGGGCCGCGCTTACCCGGTCCGGGGCGGCTGATGCGCCGGTCAGCACCAGCGTCGGCACGAGGGGCGCGGTGAACAGCGGCGCCGAGAAGTCGAGGTCCAGCGAGGCGCTGACCACCGCGATCGCGGGCGCCGGGCCTTGGCCGGCGGCCGCCCTGCGCTCCGCGAAGGCCTCACGGGCCCGTGCCGGGCGGTATCCCTCCAGGCGCACCGTCTCGGCACCCACGACCACCACGTCGGCCAGGCCGCGCAGGGTGCCGAAGATCCGCATGTCGGTGTCGGACGAGATGGGCTGGGACCGCCCCTCGTGCTGGGCCGCCCCGTCCAGGGACGACACCATGTTCGCCCGCAGCCACGGGCCCTCCGGGGGGTACGCGTAGACCTCGGCCAGCTCGTCGAGGGACCACTCCCGCCCTTCGGCGGGGACTGTCGGGTCGGTCACAGGGAAGAGGCGTCGCATGCCGTGCAGTCTGGCACGGCGATTAGAGTGAGGAACTGTGTCGACCAGTGCCATAACCGAAGCGGCCCCGCTGTCCCTGTGCGCCCGCGAGCCGCACGTCCCGGCCGACCGTCTGGTCGCCGAGATGGTGCCGCCGCCGCGCTTCGACGCGGTGCGCTTCGACACCTACATCCCGGACCCGAACCAGCCGAGCCAGACGCAGGCGGTCGAGGTCCTGCGCTCCTTCGCGGCCGGACTCGGCGGCGCGCACGCGAGCGGCGCCGGACGGCGGCGCTGGTTCCAGAAGAAGCCGGCCGCGCCGGCCGGGCCGCGCGGCGTGTACCTGGACGGCGGGTACGGCGTCGGCAAGACGCACCTGCTGGCCTCCCTCTGGCACGCCACGCCCGCCGAGCCGTCCCTGAAGGCGTTCGGCACCTTCGTGGAGCTGACCAACCTGGTCGGGGCGCTGGGCTTCCAGCAGACGGTCGCCACCCTCGGCGGGCACCGGCTCCTGTGCATCGACGAGTTCGAGCTGGACGACCCGGGCGACACGGTCCTGGTGTCGACGCTGCTCGGCAAGCTGGTCGACGCGGGCGTGGCCCTGGCGGCCACCTCCAACACGCTGCCGGGCAAGCTCGGCGAGGGCCGGTTCGCCGCCGCCGACTTCCTGCGGGAGATCCAGGGCCTGTCGGCCCACTTCCGGCCGCTGCGCATCGACGGCGAGGACTACCGCCACCGGGGGCTGCCCGAGGCCCCGGCGCCGTACGCGGACGAGCAGGTCACCAGGGCGGCGTACGCCACGCCCGGCGCGTCGCTCGACGACTTCCCGCACCTGCTGGAGCACCTGGCACGGGTGCACCCGAGCCGGTACGGCGCGCTCACGGACGACGTCCGGGCGGTCTGCCTCACCGGGGTGACGCCCGTGCCCGACCAGTCGACGGCGCTGCGCCTGGTGGTGCTCGCGGACCGGCTGTACGACCGGGAGGTCCCGGTCCTCGCCTCGGGGCTGCCGTTCGACAAGCTGTTCAGTGACGAGATGCTGAACGGCGGGTACCGCAAGAAGTACTTCCGGGCGATCTCGCGGCTCACCGCGCTGGCGCGCGACGCGAAGGGGCTGGTCGCCCAGTAGGTTGGGGGTGCCATAACCCGTTTGGGGTCGCAGCTCGTCCGAAGGGAATCCGGCATGGCCACCACGCGTCACGCGCACACCGTCTGGGAAGGCAACCTCACCGAGGGCTCGGGGACCGTGTCCCTCGACTCCTCCGGCATCGGCCAGTACCCGGTCTCCTGGCCCGCCCGCAGCGAGGAGCCGAACGGCAAGACCAGCCCGGAGGAGCTGATCGCGGCCGCCCACTCCAGCTGCTTCTCGATGTTCCTGTCCGGCTCCCTCACCAAGGCCGGCAACCCGCCGGCCCGGCTGACGACCAAGGCCGACGTCACCTTCCAGCCCGGCCAGGGCATCACCGGCATCCACATCACCGTGCAGGGCGAGGTCCCGGGCCTGGACGAGGCGGGCTTCACCAAGGCCGCCGAGGAGGCGAAGGCGGGCTGCCCGGTCAGCCAGGCGCTCACCGGCACCGAGATCACCCTCACCGCCGAACTGGTCTGACCCGGCGGGACACACGAGGCGGCGTGGCCCGCAGTGTTCACGTGTCACCACACCGCGTGATACACACGTGCGGGTCACGTCACACCTGTCCCATCTCCGGGCCCCGTACCCGGGGGTGCCCCGAGCAGGGAGTTGTTGCCTCGTGTCCGAACGACTGTCCGCAACACGACGTCAGGTCCTCGCCCGCACCGGTGCGTCCGTCGCCGGGATCGCCTTCACCGGCGCCCTCTCCGAGTTGTTCGCCGGTACCGCCGCCGCCCGTGGTCACTCCGGTTACGGCGCCCTCGTACCCGACCCGGACGGCCTGCTGGACCTGCCCAGAGGCTTCCGCTACGAGGTCCTGTCCCGCGAGGGCGACCCGCTCCGCTCCGGCGAGGGCACGGTGCCGGGCAACCACGACGGCATGGGCGCCTTCGCCGGTCGCCGCGGCCGCGTCCACCTCGTCCGCAACCACGAGAACCGCGCCTCCGCCCGCCTCGGGGTGCCGACCGTCCGCGGTCTGACGTACGACCCGGCCGCCAAGGGCGGGTGCACCGCGCTCGAACTGGACGCCCGCAACAGGGTCCTCGGCGAGCGGGTCGCCATCGCGGGCACCGCCGTCAACTGCTCGGGCGGGCTCACCCCCTGGGGCACCTGGCTCACCTGCGAGGAGACCGAGGACAAGGCCGGCACCAACGGTTACGCCAAGGACCACGGCTTCGTCTTCGAGGTGCACCCCGCCGATCCGCTGCGCACCGGGGCGGTGCCGCTGACCGCGATGGGGCGCTTCCAGCACGAGGCCGTGGCGGTGGACCCGCGCAGCGGGATCGTCTACGAGACCGAGGACGCCTTCCAGCGGCCGTTCGGGCTCTTCTACCGCTTCCTGCCCAACAGGCCGCTCGGCGGCACCGGCTCGCTGCGCGCCGGCGGGACGCTGGAGGCGATGCGGGTGCCGGGGGTGCCGGACCTGTCGGCGATCCAGGAGACGGGGGCGGCGTTCGAGGGCGTCGAGTGGGTCCCCGTACCCGACAGCCAGGCGCGGCAGACGCCCATCCGGCTCCAGGACTTCGGGCCGCGGGGCATCACGCACGCCCAGAAGCTGGAGGGGTGCTACTGGGGCGGGCGCAGCGTCTACTTCGTCTCCAGCTTCGCGCGGTCCGCCGAGGGCTCGGCCGCCGACCACTACGGCCAGGTATGGAAGTACGAGCCGCACCGGCGCCGGCTCACGCTGGTCGTCGTCTTCGGTCCGAGCAGCGACGTCCAGCTGCCGGGCGAGTCCCCCGACAACATCTGCCTGGCGCCGGGCGGGGGCCTGATGGTGTGCGAGGACGGCAGCGGCGCCCAGCACGTGTACGGCCTCACCAAGCGGGGCGAGGTGTACGAGATGGCGCGCGGCGCGCAGAACATCGGTACGCCGGAGGAACCGGAGTGGGGCGAGTTCGCGGGCGTCTCGTTCTCACCGGACGGCGGGACGATGTACGTCAACTGCTACGCGCCGGGCACCACGTTCGCGGTGACGGGGCCCTGGCGGTGAGGTGACGGCGGGTGCGGGGTGCGGGGCGGCCGGGACCGCGCCCGGCCGCCCCGCACCGTACGGTCACCAGGCGACCGGAAGTGCCTCGGGCCCGCGGATCAGGGTGCTGCGCCGCCAGGGGACCTCCTGCGGCGGGACGGCCAGGCGCAGTCCCGGCAGCCGGTCGACGAGGGTGTCGATCAGCAGCTCGGTCTGCATCCGGGCGAGCAGCCCGCCCATGCAGTAGTGCGGTCCGTGCCCGAAGGCGACGTGCGGGTTGGGGGTGCGGTCGAAGTCGATGCGCTCGGGGTCGGGGAACACCTCGGGGTCGCGGTTGGCGGCGAGGTACGAGACGTAGACGGCGTCCCCCGCGCTGATCCGCACCCCGTGGATCTCGACGTCCTCCTGGGCGATGCGGGCCAGTCCCACGGCGGTGCGGTGGGGGATGTAGCGCAGCAGCTCGTCGATGGCCCGCGGCCGGACGTCCGGCTCGGCGCGGAGCCGTTCGAGGAGGCCGGGGCGGGTCAGCAGGAGGAAGAGCATCTGGCCGGTGTTGGCCGTGACGGCCTCGCCGCCGATCTGGAGGGGGCCCACGAGCCCGATGGCCTCCTCCTCGCTGATGTCGCCCCGCCCCACGGCCGCGCCGAGCAGGGAAATGACGTCCTCCTCGGTGCTGCCGTAGCGGGACCGGATCGCCTCGGCGAACCAGCCGTACATGCCGTCCTTGGCCCGCGCGCTGGCCTCGGCGCCGCCGGACGAGGACACGATCTGCCGGGTCCAGGCGCTCATCCGCTCGCGGTCGGCGGCCGGGACGCCCATGACCTCGCTGACCACGGCGATGGGGAACGGCTCCAGGATCCGCGCGGTGAGGTCGGCGGGCGGCCCGTCGGCGAGCAGCTCGTCCACCATCTCGTTCAGGGTGTCCTGCGCGCGCGAGCGGAGCAGTTCCACCCCGCGCAGGGTGAAGGCGGGCGCCACCGCGCTCCGCAGCCGGTTGTGCTCGGGCTGGTCGGCGAAGGCCAGTGAGCCGCGCTTGGGCTTGAAGTGGGGTGCGAGCCGGGTGACCTGGCGGTCCACGACGGGCGCGCGGGTGAAGCGGGGGTCGTTGGTGACCGCCTTGACGTCGTCGTAGCGGGTCACCAGCCACGCCCAGCCCTCCCCGTGGGGCAGCTGGACCCGGCTGACCGGACCCTCGCGCATCAGCTCCGCGAGCACCGGGTCGAACTCCGTGCCGGCGATGTCCAGCGCGGGCCAGTGCCGCACGGGGGGCGGACCCAGGAGGGGCCGTGTCGCGGTGTCCTCGATCATGCGTCCGTCCGTCCCTTCGACGTCTGGTGTCCCCCTCACGATCACCCGGGCGGGGCGGGTCCTCGCGCTGGACTACTCCGGACGGAAGCGGGTGGCCACCCCCACAACACGATGATCATATATTTTCCGCATGTGATCACTTTTGTACGTAAAATGTCGCTGCTGGGTGTGCTGTGTGCCGCCCTCGCGGGCTGCGCCGACGCCACCGGCCCCCGTCCCGCCCCTCCCCGGCAGGCGCCCGC
>NZ_LWBU01000091.1:179367-180154 GCF_001646665.1 Streptomyces noursei
GACGAGCCCCTCCCCCGTCCGGGTGCCGCCCACCATGGCACCCGGCCCGGGCGGCACGACGCCGGTGTTCGCCCGCGGGGCCGCGGCGGCCGGCCGGACCGTCGCCCTCACCTTCGACGCCGACATGACGGCCGACCAGGGCCCCCGGGCCGCCCGCGGCGAACGGTTCGACAACCCCGCGCTGATCGACACGCTGAGGCGCCTGAAGGTGGACGCCACCGTCTTCATGACCGGGCGCTGGGCCGAGGAGTACCCCGACCAGGCGAGGGCCATCGGCAACGACCCCCGCTTCGAGATCGCCAACCACTCCTACAGCCACCACGCCTTCACGTCCCCGTGCTACGGCCTGCCCACCCTGGCGCGGCGGGACATGGCGGCCGACGTGACCCGCGCCTTCGACGCCTTCCGCACGGCCGGGGCACGCAACGTCGTGCCGTACTTCCGCTTCCCCGGCGGCTGCTACGACGACGGCGCGCTGCGCGCGCTGGCCGCCGCGCAGGTCACGGCCGTCCAATGGGACGTGGTCGGCGGCGACGCGTTCGCCACGGACGCCGACGCCGTCGCCGAGCAGGTGCTGTCGGGCGTCCGCCCCGGCTCCCTGGTGGTGCTGCACTGCACCCGCAGCGCCGCGCCCGCCACCGAGCGGGCGGTCCGCCGCATCGTCCCCGAGCTGCGCGAGCGCGGCTACCGCTTCGTCAAGGTCTCGGAGCTGATGGCCGCGGGCCCCGGCACACCGGCGGACTTGCCCTGAAGTGCGCTCCAGCCCCCAGGGAGTGTCCGCAAAGTA
>NZ_LWBU01000091.1:180293-293653 GCF_001646665.1 Streptomyces noursei
CCTCCGGGGGAGCGCGTGCAGGGCGCCGCGGGCCAGGCGAGACTTTGCGGACACGACCTAGCGTCCGGTGTGTCAGGAGACCGAGCGACGAGGGGACACACCGTGCGCTGCACACTGTTCGGCCGGACCGGGCTGCGGGTGAGCGAGCTGGCGCTGGGCGCCATGACCATGGGGAGCGGCGACGAGGGCGTGGACCGGCGCATCCTCGACGCCTACGCGGACGCGGGCGGCAACTTCGTCGACACCGCCGACATCTACGGCGGCGGTGCCTCGGAGACCGTCCTGGGCAAGCTGCTGGAGGGCCGCCGGGACCGGTTCGTGCTGGCCTCCAAGTACACCTGCGCGACCGACCCGGACGATCCCAACTCCGGCGGCAACCACCGCAAGAACCTCGTGCGGTCGGTGGAGGCCGGCCTCGGCCGGCTGCGCACCGACCGGCTCGACGTGCTCTGGGTGCACGCGCGGGACGAGTTCACGCCGGTCGACGAGGTCATGCGCGCCCTGGACGACCTCGTACGCTCCGGGAAGGTGCTCTACCTCGGGGTGTCGGACTGGGCCGCCTGGGAGATCGCCCAGGCGAACACCGTCGCCGAGCTGCGCGGCTGGACCTCCTTCGCGGGGTCGCAGCTGCGCTACAACCTGCTGGAACGGACGCCCGAGCGCGAGCTGCTGCCGCAGGCCCGCGCCTTCGACCAGGCGGTCATGGCGTGGGCGCCTCTGGCGGCCGGGAAGCTCACCGGGAAGTACCGGCGGGGCGAGTCCGGCCGGCTCGCCGGGGGCGTCCAGGAGGACGAGCGGGAGGCACGGACCATCACCGCCGTCCTGGAGATCGCCGAGGAGGGCGGCTGGAGCCCCGCCCAGGTGGCGCTGGCGTGGCTGCGCGGGCGCCCAGGCAACATCGTGCCCCTCATCGGCGCCTCCCGTCCCGCGCAGCTGGCCGACAACCTCGCCTGCCTCGACGTGGACCTGGACGCGGCGGCGGTCGCACGGCTCGACGAGGTGAGCGCGGTGCCGCTGGGCTTCCCGCACGACTTCCTGCGGGACCCCGGGGTACGGCGCAACGTGCACGGCCACCGGGGCGCGGACGTCGACGAGCGCCGCACGTGGCGCGCGTCCCGTGCGGACACTCCCTAACCGGAGCAGGCGGTGCGCTCCGCCTCCCGCCATTCGCAGACCGGGCAGAGGGTGATGCCCTTCGTCGACTCCGGGTACTCGGTCGGTTCCTGGCACTGGACGCAGGCGGCGTACGGCGGTCCGCCCTTCCGCCCGTCCTCGGGCCCGGCCGCCCCGGAGGGCGTCGTCTCGCAGTACGAATCGTCCATACGTACGAGCGTACTCACTCCCGTACGGCGGTGAGACGGCAGGCGCCGGCGACGGCCGCCGCCGCGATCACCACCGCGCCGGCCAGGGGCAGCAGCGGCAGCGGGACCGTGCCGGTGAGGTTGCCGGAGACCAGGGCGGAGACCGCGTGGTGGGCGGGCGACCCGGTGGTCACCAGGGCGAGCAGCGCCGCCGCCGTGACGGCCAGGACCGACCAGCCGCGTGACGGCACCAGCGGGCGGGTCAGCAGCGCGCCGACGGCCGCGCCCAGCAGGACGCAGACCACCGCGGTCAGCAGACCGGCGAGGGCGGCGGACGGCAGCGCGACGGCGGCCCGCCCGTCGGCCGCCACCGGCCTGGCCGAGGCGAGGACCGCCACCAGGGCGGCCGCGCCCGGCACCGCCGCGGCCAGGGCACCGGCGAGGATCGCCGCGAGGTGGACCCGGGTCCGGCCGGCCGCCGCCGCGGCGACGTCGCGGGCGGCCGGCGGCTCCTGGTCGAGGCAGGTCCGCACCAGCCAGGCGGTGACCGGCAGCAGGGGCGCCGAGGCGTACCCCAGGGCGCCGAGGACGGGTTCGCCGAAGCGGAGGCCGATCACGAGGAACGCGGCGTACAGCAGGATCGGCGGGAGCCACCGCTGGGAGCGCAGCAGCAGGGCGGTCTGGTAGCGGAGGAGTGCCGTCACGGGGTCCTGCTCGTGGTCGTCGCGGGGTCCACCCGGTGGATGTGCCACGCGGGGGTGGACGTCAGCAGCTCCCGCAGCAGGGCGTCCGAGTGGGTGGCCGGCACGGTGAACGTCACGCTGCCGCCGGGTCCGTCCTCGCGGGCGGGCCGCCCCGGCAGCGGACCGTCAGGGAGCCGGCCGCCGGACGCCGTGACGCGGACCGACGGCCCGGAGCCGGGGGTGTCCGAGCGGGCGGTGTGTCCGGTGGGGTCGGCGGGGGCGTCGGGGGCGGTGAGGCCGGCGGGGACGGTGTCCGGGCCGGTGGGCACGGTGTTCGGGCCGGTGGGGCGGGGGCCGAGACGGCCGCCGCTCACCGCGTGCACGGCGTCGGCCGCCCCCGCGAGCCGCCGCGGGTCGTGGTCGACGAACACCACCGCGCCGCCCGCCGCGACCCGCTCCCCCACCGCGCGGTCCAGTTCCGCCCGGGCCGCCGCGTCCAGGCCGGTCCACGCCTCGTCCAGGACGAGCAGGTCCGGGTCGGCCATCAGCGCCTGGGCGACGGCGACCTTCTGGCCGGTGCCCTTGGACAGCTCGGCCAGCGGCGTGCGGGCGTGCGCCCCGGCGCCGAACCGCTCCAGCCAGGCCGCCGCCCGCGCCGCCGCCTCCCGCCGGCCGAGCCCGTGGACACGGCCCAGGTGCAGGAGGTAGGCGCTCGCGGTGAACGGCAGCGCGGCCGGGAAGCGCTCGGGCACGTACGCGGTACGCGGCGGTCGGCCGGTGATCCGCCCCGCGGAGGGGGCGTCGATCCCGGCGACCAGCCGCAACAGGGTGGACTTGCCGCTGCCGTTGGCGCCCACGACGCGGACCAGGGTGCCGGCGGGGACGTCGAGGTCGACGTCCCGCAGCACCCAGGGACCGGTCAGGCCGTAACGGCGGCCGACACCGCTCAGGTTCAGGACTGCTTCGCCTTCTCGGGGGTCAGCTCGCTGGGCCGTACGATCACGAAGCCCTCGCCCTGCAGCATCAGTTGGACCGCCTCGCCGGACCCGCCCCGCAGCATCGAGCCGAGGGACTGCGACCGGTGCAGCGAGGTGTTCAGCTGGGCGCTCCAGCCCACGACGGCGTCGGTGTCCACGTACACCGGCTGGTTGGTGGTGACCGGGATGACGAGCGGGTTGCCGTCGCAGATGACGGCCAGCTTGCCGTAACCGGTGAAGACGCTGTTGAAGAGGCCGCCGCCGGTCATCCCGGCGCCCTTCACGGTCTTGATCTCGTAGGAGAGGGTCGCGTCGAAGCACAGGACGTTGCGGCCGTTGACGGTGAGCGCGTCGCCCTGCTCGACGTCGACGATGAAGCAGTTCTGGGCCTCGTGCGCGAACCAGGCCTCGCCCTGGCCGCGGACGGCCATCAGCGCCAGGCCCTCGCCGGTCACGGCGCGCTTGAGCATGCCGCCCAGGCCCTGCCCCTTGCGCTCGAACTGGAGGTTGCCCCGATAGGCGATCATCGATCCCTGCCGGGCGTGCATCTCACCGTTGACGGCGTACTTGACCGACTTCGCGTTCTGGAGGGTCATACCGGGCACCGTCGCCTGCTGCGCCATGTTCTCGGACGCGAAAAGATCGCTTTTCATGCGGGCATCGTGTCCCGGAACTACCCATTCCGCCAAGAACGGGCCCCGGCGGGACTGGCAGACTGTTCTGGTGACCAGCATCGACGCCCCCCAGTTCGTCCTCCCCCTCGTCGTCCGCGTCGAGCGCGCGCAGCCCCCGGCCCGTACCGACGCGCTGGAGACCGCCGCACGGGCGGTGCTGGTGATGCTCTCGGACGACCGGTCGCTCGGCGACGGCGAGTGGGCCGGGGCGGTACGCGCCTGGGAGGACGCGCGGATCCGCAAGGTGGTGCGCCGCGCGCGGGGAGCGGAGTGGCGCCGGGCGGAACAGCTGCCGGGCATCACGGTCACCGGCGCCTCGGCGGAGGTACGGGTCTTCCCGCCCGTCCCCCTGGACGGCTGGCCCAAGGAGCTGGCCAAGCTCCAGGTCTCGGGCACCGAGCTGGACGACCCCGACGAGCCGGCGGCGGCGCTCCCCGGGCAGGCGCTGCTCCGGCTCAACCCGGAGCTGCGGATGTCCACCGGCAAGGAGATGGCTCAGGTCGGCCACGGCGCCCAACTGCTGTGGCGGGCCATGCCGGAGGAGGACCGCAAGGCCTGGCGGGACGCCGGATTCCCGCTCGCGGTGCGCACGGCCGATGCCGGTGAGTGGGCCCGACTGACCGCCTCCGGGCTGCCGTTGGTGCGGGACGCGGGCTTCACGGAGATCGCCCCCGGGTCCTGCACGGTGGTCGCCGCGTTCCCGCGGGACGACCGCTGACGGGCCCCCGCGCGGCACGTCGGGAGGGGCCGGAATTGCCACGCGGCGCGAACTGAACGTTCCCCTCCATGTATACGTACCTCCCAGTAATGCCATCAGGTTCGGGAGGCACCACCTTGTTGTTGCGACGCATCAACGGCTCGGCACTCATCATCGCGGCCCTCGTCGTCACCGTCGGCGCGCTGGCGTTCCCGGTCTGGTCGTACGCCGACCGCTCGGGGACCGGCCAGGCCAACCTCAACGCGTCGACCGTGGCGACCCAGTGGGGGCCGCTGTCGGCGACCGACCGCGATTTCCTGGTGAAGGTGCGGCTGGCGGGACTCTGGGAGCTGCCGGCCGGTCAGCAGGCCATCGAACGGGCCCCCAGCCAGGCCATCAAGGACGCGGGCGACCACCTGGTCGTCGGCCACTCCGACCTCGACCAGCGGGCGCGGGACGTGGCGGCGAAGCTGGGGGTGGAGCTGCCCAACCAGCCCTCGGAGCAGCAGCAGGGCTGGCTGCGCGAGCTGTCGGCGGCCAGTGGCGAGGAGTACGAGCGGAAGTTCGCCAACCTGCTGCGCAACGCGCACGGCAAGGTGTTCGCGCTCGTCGCCCAGGTGCGGCACACCACGCGCAACGCGCTGATACGGCAGCTCGCGAGTGACGCCAACCAGACGGTGCTGGACCACATCACCATGCTGGAGGCGACGGGCAAGGTCGACTTCGACGCGATCGCCAACGAGGCGGCGGGCAACGCGACCGCGAGCCCGTCCGGCCCGCCCGCGCCCAACGGCAACCTGCCGCCGGCTCCGTCGCCGGCCGTGCCGACGGGGACGGACCAGTCGTTCACCTCCCGCCCCTCGACGCAGCCCGGCCCTCCCACGGCCATCAACACGAACCGCCCGTAACCTCAAATGAAGCTCTGAACTGCGGTTCTCCCGTTTCGGGGTGCCCGCCTCGGGGCCATTACCCCTCCGACCGAGCAGGAGGAGGGGGACATGAGGGAACTGGGTACCGGCATCGGCTGGCGTCCGGAGATCGCGGACGCGGTGGAGGGGCTGGCCGGGGTGGACTGGGTGGAGGTGGTCGCGGAGAACATCTGCGCCGGCCACCTCCCCGACTCCCTGCTGCGGCTGCGCGAGCGGGGCGTCACGGTGGTCCCGCACGGCGTGTCGCTGGGTCTGGGCGGCGCGGACCGGCCGGACGAGGAGCGGCTCGCGGAGCTGGCCGCGAAGGCCACGGCGCTGGGGGCGCCGCTGGTGACGGAGCACATCGCCTTCGTACGGGCCGGGGGGCCGCTCACCGCGTCGCCCGCACTGGAGGCGGGTCACCTGCTGCCGGTCCCGCGCACGTGGGACGCGCTGGACGTGCTGTGCGAGAACGTGCGGATCGCGCAGGAGGCGCTGCCGGTGCCGCTGGCGCTGGAGAACATCGCGGCCCTGTTCACCTGGCCGGGCGAGGAACTGTCGGAGGGGCGGTTCCTGGCCGAGCTGGTGGAGCGCACGGGCGTCCGCCTCCTGATCGACGTGGCCAACCTGCACACCAACCACGTCAACCGGGGCGAGGACCCCGCGAAGGCCCTGGCGGAGCTGCCGGTCGAGGCCATCGCGTACGTCCACGTGGCCGGCGGCGTCGAGCGGGACGGCGTCTGGCACGACAGCCACGCCCACCCGGTGCCCCCGGCTGTCCTCGACATCCTGTCCGACCTCGCCTCCCGGGCCACCCCGCCGGGCGTGCTGCTGGAGCGGGACGACGACTTCCCGCCCGCGGAGGAGCTGGCGGCCGAACTCGCCGCGATCCGCGCGACGGTGCGGGGCGCGGCGATACGTCCGGCAAAGGCGGAGCCGGGCCCGGTGGCGGCGCCCGCACCCGCACCCGCGCCGGAGGCCGGTCCGGTCGGGGCGCCGGGGACACGGGCCGTGGACGCGGGGGTGCGGCAGCGGGTGGGGATCGCGCAGGCCGCCCTGCTGTCGGCGCTGGTGGCCGGGACTCCGGCGCCCGAGGGGTTCGACCGCGCGCGGCTGCGGGTGCAGACCCGCGCGCTGGCCGCCAAGCGGGCCGGGGTGGTCGCCAGGGTCGCGCCCGAGCTGCCGGAGATCCTCGGCGGCGGGTACCGCCCCGCGTTCCTCGCCTACGCCGCGTCCCGCCCCATGCGCGGCGGCTACCGGCGGGACGCGCTCGACTTCGCGGAGCACCTCCTGATCGCCGGTCGGCCGGAGGACCCGGTCGCCCGCCGCCGGCTCACCACGTGGTGGCAGGAACGCGCCGGGGCGCGGCCGCCGGGCCGGACCGGGCGCCTGGTGCGTGCCGCCCGCGCCGCGCTGGTGGGGAGGCGGGCCGCGTGAACGTCGTCGCACTGCTCCTCTACGTCGCCGTCGCCGTCTCCTCGGCCCTGCTGGTCAACGGGCTGGTTGCGTCGCGCCGCGGACCCGGCGGCTCCATCCACTACCGCATGGAGGCCGCGTTCCTGAACGGCGGACCCGCGCGGGTCGTCGACTCCGCCCTCGCCGCGCTCGCCTCGGACGGCCGCGTGGCCGTCGGCGGGCCGGGCATCGTGCACGTCGTCCGCCCGGTCGCCCACGACGCCGTCGAGCGCGCCGTGTTGCGGGAACTGGCCGCCGCCCCCAGTGGCGCCCTGCACACGGTGCGGCTCGCCGCCATGCGCGACCCGGCCGTCCAGGAGATCGGCGACCGGCTCGCGGAGCGCGGGCTGATCGTGCCGCGCGCCGCCGGGCGCTACTGGCGCCGGTGGAGCGTCGCCCAGGCGGTGGCCTGCTTCCTGCTCTTCTTCGCCTCCATCGCGGCGACGGTCGCCGAGTACGCCACCCTCGACCCTGTGGACGGCATGCCGTTCCCGTTCGTCGTCAAGGTGCTGCCCGCCCTGTTCGCCGGTCTGCTGATCGCGCTGTTCTGCGGTGCCGCCGGCAACCGCCGCCTCACCGGAGCGGGCCGCCGGGCCCTTGCCCTGTACCGGGGATCCCACTCCCATCTGACCCAGCCGGGCGACCTGGTGGCGCTGCACGGCCTGCGCGCCCTGCCCGACCCGGTCCTGCGGGAGCAACTGGTGGCCGCGGCACGGATGTACGACCGGAGGCGCGGCGGAGGCGGTACGGACGACCTGAGCACCGCCACGGTGGTGGTGTGGTGCGCGAGCGCCGACACGGGCGGGTCGAGCTGCGGTGGCGGCTGCGGAGGCGGTGGCGGCGGTGGCGGTTCCGCGTGCAGCGGCGGTTCGAGCTGCGGAAGCGGCGGAGGTGGTGGCGGCGGCGGGTCGAGCTGCGGCGGCGGGTCGAGTTGCGGCGGCGGGGGCGGAGGCGGCGGCGACTGACCGGGCCGCCGTGGCCGGAACTCGTCCGCATGGTGAGAAACCCGTGGCGCCGGGCCCACCGCTTCGCGTAGAACTCCGGCATGCTCTGGGTCCCCTTCCTGCTGGTGACGTGGGCCGCGGCGGCCGTCAGCTGCGCCCGGCTCTGCCTCGCCGCCGTGGAGGCCGCCCAGCCGCCGGCGGGCGGATCCGCCGCGGACCGCGAGCGTGACCGTGACCGTGAACTGAGCCTGTACGAGGCGGCCTTCCTGGCCGGCGGCCCGCAGCGGGTGACCGACCTGGCGCTGGTGTCGATGCACCGCCGGCGGCGGCTGTGGCTGGCGCACACCGGCTGGGCGACCGTCGTGGACGACGACCCGGAGGGCGCCGACGACGTGGAGCGTTCCGTGATCGGTGCCATCGGGCCGGGCGGGCAGTCGCGGATAGCGGCGGTACGGGCCGGTGCGTCGGCCGCCGACGCCGTACGGGCGCTCGCCGACCGGCTCGTCGCGTCGGGGCTCGCCGTCCCCGAGTGCTCCCGGTCCGCGATCACGGCCGCGCTGCGGGGCGTGCGCCGCGCGGCGGTGCTGACCGTCGTGCTCGCGGCGGCCACCGCGCTGCTGCTCCCGGCCGGGCACGCGCCGGACGCCCGCGCCCTGACGTGGTTCGCGCTGCCGCTGGTCCTGACGCTCGGGTGCCTGGTCATCGCGCGCGTCGAGGTGCACCCCTACACCCGCTGGGCCTCTCCCGCCGGGCAGAGCCTGCTGACGAAGGTGAGCCGGCGCGACCCGCTCGCCGCCGTCGCGATCGGCGGGGTGCGCGCCCTGGACGACCCGGCGCTGCGGGCGGCGCTCATGCCGGGGCAGCGCGGGGGCCGGTGAACGGACACGGGTGCGGCGCGCCGTTCGGCGCGCCGCACCCGGAGCCTGACCCGGTGTCGCTGGAGCGGCGGGCGCGCGGGCCCGCCGTCTGATCTTCCGGGTCGGTGGGCGACGTGCGGGCGGCGGTCGTCGAGGACGCCGCGCCCGTCCGTCACCAGGTCGGTCAGGTCAGGGCCCTCAGGCGAGACCCGCGACCAGATCCGCGACCGACTTGCGCCGGCCGGTGTAGAAGGGGACCTCTTCCCGTACGTGCATCCGCGCCTCGGAGGCGCGCAGGTGACGCATCAGGTCGACGATCCGGTACAGCTCGTCCGCCTCGAAGGCGAGGATCCACTCGTAGTCGCCCAGGGAGAAGGAGGCGACCGTGTTGGCGCGCACGTCCGGGAAGCCGCGGGCCATCTTGCCGTGGTCGGCGAGCATCCGGCGCCGGTCCTCGTCGGGCAGCAGGTACCAGTCGTAGGAGCGCACGAAGGGGTACACCGAGACGTAGTCCCGCGGCGTCTCGTCGGCGAGGAACGCCGGGATGTGCGACCGGTTGAACTCGGCCGGGCGGTGCAGCGCCATGTTCGACCACACCGGCTCCAGAGCGCGGCCCAGCCTCGTGCGGCGGAAGAGGTTGTACGCCTCCTGGAGCGCGTCCGAGGTCTCGGCGTGCCACCAGATCATCAGGTCGGCGTCGGCGCGCAGGCCGGACACGTCGTACGTGCCGCGGACGGTGACGTCCTTGGCGGCGAGCTGGTCGAAGAGTTCCTGGACCTCGTCGGCACAGCCGGTCCGGTCCTCGGGCAGGACGTCGCGCAGCTTGAAGACGGACCACAGGGTGTAGCGGATGACCTCGTTGAGGTCCTTCGCCTTCTTACCGGCGTTCGGGATCTTTTCGGGCGCACTCATAGGGCTATTCTCGCTCGTCGCTCTGGGTGCCTTGCGCCAGGGTGGGCGTGGCGATGATCTCGTCGGCGGCGCGCCGTGCGTCGGCGATGGTCGCGGGGATGCCGACGCCGTCGTAGGCGGCCCCGCAGACCCGCAGACCGGGCAGCTTGGCGACGGCGTCCCGGATGCGGGCGACCCTGGCGAGGTGGCCGACGGGGTACTGCGGCAGGCCGCCGATCCAGCGGGTGACCTCGGTGGCGACGGGGCGGGCGGTCAGTCCGACGGCCTCCCGGAGGTCGGTCAGGGACACCGAGACGAGGTCGGCGTCCTCGCGGTGCAGGTGCTCCTCCTCGCCGTACCGGCCGACGGAGGTGCGCAGGACGACGAGGTCGCCCGCGGCCTCGTCGGTCCACCTCCACTTGCGGGTAGAGAAGGTGGACGCCTTGATGGTGCGGCCGTCGACGGGCGGGACCAGGAAGCCGGAGCCGGCGGGCAGTACCCCCTCGGCCTCCGTGCGGCGGAAGGCGAGGGTGACCAGGGCCATGGACGCGTACTCGACGGCGGCCAGTTCGGCGGCGGCGGCCGGGGACTCGGCGGCGAGCAGTTCGGAGGCGGACCAGGCCGGGGTCGCGACGATCACGGCGTCGGCGTGCAGGACGCGCGTCCCGGTGCGGACGTCCCAGCCGCGCCCCGCGGTCCGGGTGAGGGCGTGGACGGGCGCGTCGGTGAGGATCTCGCCGCCCCGCGCGGTGATGGCGGCGGCGACCGCGCCGGGGAGCGTGCCGATGCCGCCCGCGATACCCATGAAGGCGGGGCCGGTCTGCTGCGCGCCCGCCCGCTGGAGGGAGCGGACGGCGTCGGTGAGGGTGGCGTGGGCGCGGGCGGCCTCGAAGAGTTTCGGTACGGCGGCGCGCATCGAGATGGCGTAGGCGTCGCCCGCGTACACCCCGCCCAGGAGCGGTTCGACGAGCCGGTCGACGACCTCGCGGCCGAGCCGGTCGGCGACGTGGCGGCCGACGGCCACGTCGTCGCCGAGGGCCGCCGGGTCGATGGGGGGCAGGTCCCGCTCGCGCTCGATGCGGGCCAGGCCCTCGGGGGACAGCAGTGAGCCGAGGGCGGCGGCGTCGCCGGGGACGCCCATGACGTGCCCCTTGGGCATCGGGCGGAGCGCGCCCCGGGTCCAGACGGCGGCGCTGGTGGTGGCGGGCGGCTGGAGGCGGTCGCCGAGGCCGACCTCGCGGGCCAGGTCGGTCGCCTCGGGGCGGCGGGCCAGCATGGACTCGGCGCCGAGGTCCACGGGCGCGCCCGCGATCTCGCCGGTGTGCAGTTTGCCGCCGAGCCGGGTGGTGGCCTCCAGCAGGGTCACGCGCCGCCCGGCGGTGACCAACCGGTGGGCGGCGGCGAGGCCGGCGATCCCGCCGCCGATGACGACGACGTGGCCGCTGCTGGAGGTGGCGCCTGTGTCCGCGTTCATGTCCCCACTCTCTCAAACCCCGTTCCGAGTCCCGACCGTGACCGGTTCGTGAGCCGTGGACCGGCAACCGGCCGGGTGCTCCGCACGTCCAACAGGCACACAGTGCCAGGGAAACCGGGGGGATCATGCGCACATCTCGTCATCATCGGCTCGCGGTCGTGCTGCTCGCCGCGTCGCTCGCCCTCGCGGGGTGCGGGGCGTCGGACGACGACCGGGCCGCGGGGAGCGAGAAGGCCGCCGACGGCCGGCCGGGCCCGGGGTACGCGGCGGACGGGTCGGGCGCGGACGGGAAGGCGTCCGACGGGACCGGGTCGGACGGGACCGGGTCGGACGGGACCGGGTCGGACGGGACCGGGTCGGACGCGAAGGCCGGCCCGGCGGCCACCGCCGCGCCGGAACAGCGGCAGCGGCAGCACGTGATCCGCACGGCGGTGCTGTCCGTGGAGGTCGCGGACGCCACGGCGGCGCTGGCGAAGGCGCGGGCGGTGACGGAGGCGGCGGGCGGCCATGTCGCCGACGAGACGACGGAGCGCGTCGACGACGACCACGTCACCTCGCAGATCGTGCTGCGCGTGCCGCAGTCCGCGTACGACGCGACGCTGAAGGAGCTCGCGGGCGCCGGGAAGCTGCTGTCACGCAAGGCGGCGGCCGAGGACGTCACCGACCAGGTGGTCGACGTGGAGAGCCGGATCGCCACCCAGCGGGCGAGCGTCGCGCGGGTGCGGGAGCTGATGGACCGGGCGACGAAGCTGAGCGACGTGGTGACCCTGGAGGGCCAGCTGAGCAGTAGGCAGGCGGACCTGGAGGCGCTGCTGGCCAAGCAGGCGGCGCTGAAGGACCGTACGGCGCTGGCGACGATCACGCTGCACCTGAACGAGCGCGAGAGGCCCGCCGCCGAGCCGGAGGACGACGGCCCCGGCTTCGGTGACGCGCTGAGCGGCGGTTGGAACGCGCTGGTGTCGACGGCGAAGTGGGCCGCGATCGTGCTGCTGGCGGTGGCGCCGTGGGCGGCGGTGCTCCTCGTGGGGTACGCCGGGTGGCGGTGGCTGGTCCGGCCGCGGACGGCCCGGCGGCGGACGGCGGAACGGGCGGATTCGGGGGATGCCGCGTCGTAGCGTGTTCCGCATGGGACAGCTGGGACGAGAACGACTGTTGATCATCGGTGGGGACGCGGCGGGCATGTCCGCCGCGTCCCAGGCGCGCCGGCTGAAGGGGCCGGAGGAGCTGGAGATCGTCGCGTTCGAGCGGGGGCACTTCACCTCGTACTCGGCGTGCGGGATCCCGTACTGGGTCGGCGGTGACGTCGACGGGCCGGACCGGCTCGTCGCCCGCACCCCGGAGCAGCACCGGGAGCGCGGCATCGACCTGCGGCTGCGCACCGAGGTGACCGGGATCGACGTGGACCGCGGCCGGGTGCGGGTCCGGGACGTGGCGTCGGGCGGCGAGTCGTGGGAGGGCTACGACCGGCTGGTGATCGCGACCGGCGCCCGTCCGGTGCGGCCGTCCCTGCCGGGGGTCGACGCGGCGGGCGTGCACGGGGTGCAGACGCTGGACGACGGGCAGGCCCTGCTGGACACGCTGAGCGGCCTCAACGGCACCCCCGGGCGGCGCGCGGTCGTGGTGGGCGCCGGGTACATCGGGGTGGAGATGGCGGAGGCGCTGCTCACCCGCGGGTACGAGGTGACCGTGCTGAACCGTGGCGAGGAGCCGATGTCCACGCTCGACGCGGACATGGGGCGGCTGGTGCGGGAGGCCATGGACGGCCTGGGCATCACCACGGTCGGCGGCGCGGAGGTGACGGCGTTCCGGACGGACGGCGAGGGCCGGGTGCGGGCGGTGGCCACGCGGGACGCGGAGTACCCGGCGGACGTCGTGGTGCTGGGCATGGGCGTGGAACCGGAGACCACGCTGGCGCGTGAGGCCGGGCTGCCGCTCGGCACGTACGGCGGTCTGCTCACCGACCTGTCGATGCGGGTGCGCGGCCGCGAGGAGATCTGGGCGGGCGGCGACTGCGTCGAGGTGCTGGACCTGGTCTCGGGCCGGGAGCGGCACATACCGCTGGGCACGCACGCCAACAAGCACGGTCAGGTCATCGGCTCCAACGTGGCCGGGGGGTACGGCACGTTCCCCGGTGTCGTGGGGACGGCGGTCAGCAAGGTGTGCTCGCTGGAGATCGCCCGCACGGGACTGCGGGAGAAGGACGCGGAGGCGGTGGGGCTGCGGTTCGTGACGGTGACGGTCGAGTCGACCAGCCGGGCCGGCTACTACCCGGGGGCGGCGCCGATGACGGTCAAGATGCTGGCCGAGCGCCGGACGGGCCGGCTGCTGGGCTGTCAGATCGTGGGCCGCGAGGGCGCCGCGAAGCGGGTGGACATCGCGGCGGTGGCGCTGACCGCCGGGATGACGGTCGAGCAGATCACCGCCCTGGACCTGGGCTACGCCCCGCCGTTCTCCCCGGTCTGGGACCCGGTCCAGGTCGCGGCGCGCAAGGCGGTGGCGGCGGTCCGCAGGGCGGGCGCCTAGGGGGCGGCGCGGCCGGCGCCGGCCCGCCGGACGGGTCACCGCTGGGGGTGCCGTTCGGCGGGGCGGGCCGGATCGCGTCGGGGGCGCCGCCGTCCGGTGGGGCGGGGTCAGCGCGCGGTGCGGGTGTGGACGTGGTCGACCAGGCGGGTCAGGGCGTCGGGGTCGGTGGTCGGCAGGACGCCGTGGCCGAGGTTGAAGATGTGTCCCTCCAGCCCGGCGGCGGCGTCCAGCACCTCGCGGGTCTTGGCCTCGACCGCCTCGGGGGTGGAGAAGAGCACGGCCGGGTCGAGGTTGCCCTGGAGCGCCTTGCCGGGGCCGACGCGCCGGGCGGCCTCGTCGAGCGGGACGCGCCAGTCGACGCCGACGACGTCGGCGCCCGCCTCGCCCATGAGGCCGAGCAGCTCGCCCGTACCGACGCCGAAGTGGATGCGCGGCACGCCGTACCGCTCCACCTCGCGGAACACCTTCGCGGAGGCGGGCATCACCGAGCGGCGGTAGTCGGCGGGGGCGAGGGCGCCGACCCAGGAGTCGAAGAGCTGGACGGCGGAGGCGCCGGCCTCGATCTGCACCTTCAGGAAGGCGGAGGTGATGTCGGCGAGCCGGTCCAGCAGGTCGGCCCACAGCTCGGGGTCGCCGTACATGAGGGCCTTGGTGTGCTCGTGGTTGCGCGACGGGCCGCCCTCGACGAGGTAGCTCGCCAGGGTGAAGGGCGCGCCCGCGAAGCCGATCAGCGGGGTGGTGCCCAGCTCGCCGGTGAGCATCCCGATGGCCTCGGTGACGTAGCGGACGTCGTCGGGCGTCAGGGCGCGCAGCCGGTCGAGGTCGGCGCGGGAGCGGATGGGCTCGGCGACGACGGGCCCGACGCCCGGCTTGATGTCGAGGTCGACGCCGATGGCCTTGAGGGGGACGACGATGTCGCTGAAGAAGATCGCGGCGTCGACCTTGTGCCGCCGTACCGGCTGGAGGGTGATCTCCGTGACCAGCTCGGGCCGCATGCACGACTCCAGCATGGGGATGCCTTCACGGACCTTCAGGTACTCGGGCAGCGACCGTCCCGCCTGCCGCATGAACCACACGGGAGTGTGCGGCACGGGCTCGCGCCGGCACGCCTTCAGGAACGCGGAGTCGTAGGTCTTCGTCTGCTGGCCCGAAGGGCTGTCAATGGCACTCACGCCCAGAATCTTCGCATGTACGGCCAAGCGGCTGGCGTGGTGCGGGTGTCTCTCCCTGCACGGGGGCGTCCTTCCGCCTACTCTTCCCCGCATGGCTGCGGCTCAGGGACAGTTCTCCGATCACTCCGACGACGCCGAAGGAACGACCGACAGGGAGGGTACGTCCGTCCCGCCCGCCTTCCGGCTGGCGGTGGACGCGCTGCGCGGGGCGCGGTTGCGGCCGGAGCTCGAGGTGGAACCGTCCCGGCCTCCGCAGCGGCTGGCCCCGTACGCGTACGCCCTGGAGGCGGCGGTGGTCGAGGACGACGAGGACCTGGCGGACGGTCGCCTGGTGCTGCTGCACGACCC
Organism: Streptomyces noursei; assembly: GCF_001646665.1. Taxonomy (GTDB): domain Bacteria; phylum Actinomycetota; class Actinomycetes; order Streptomycetales; family Streptomycetaceae; genus Streptomyces; species Streptomyces lavendulocolor. The sequence continues at coordinate 195,198 of NZ_LWBU01000091.1, forward strand.
GGCCGGCCACGAGGCCTGGAAGGGCACCTTCCGCCTGGTGACGCTGGTGCGCGCGGAGCTGGAGCCGGAGATGGCGGCGGATCCGCTGCTGCCCGAGGTGTCCTGGTCGTGGCTGACGGGCGCGCTGGAGGCGCGGGGCCTTCCGTTCGAGGAGGCTTCGGGCACCGTCACCCGTGCGGGGTCTCACTACTTCGGTGGACTCTCGGACCGCCGCCCGGCGACGCAGATCGAGATCCGGGCGTCCTGGACGCCGCGCGAGGGCCGGGGCGGGGTGCCGGACACGGGTGCGCACCTGGCCGCCTGGTGCGACCTGCTGTGCCAGATCGGCGGCCTTCCGCCGTCCGGGCCGGGGCCTCTGGACGCCGGTTCGGCGGCCGTGGTCTCGCTCCCCCAGCGCCGCGGTCCGCAGCACCCGTAGCGCTCTGTCCTCCCCGTCCTTCCCCGCTTTCCCGGGCTCCCCGCCCTCTCCGCCCGCCCCGGGCCGGTCGCCCGCCGTGGTGACCCGCCCGGGGCGCGGTGCTCCGTGCCGGGTCAGCGCCGCGGCCGGTACCCCGGGGGTCCTCCGCCGCGGCCCCGGTCGCCGTACGCCCGGGAATTCCGCCCCGGCCCCGGTGTCCCTCGTGCGGGCGAGCGGTGCCCGGGGGGCGCGTTCCGATGATCGGTAGGCGCCCCGCGCGGAACGGGGCGCTCGTAGGATGATCGATCGCCCGTCCGAATTGCCCCAATTGTTACTCACTAAATCGTGATCTTCCCCTAAAGGCGGGCCCCTGGGCTGCCGAAGAGGTCTGTGACCCTTCAAACACGGTTCGCCCGGCTACTTCCCCGAGCCGGCTGTGTCCCCCACCTTCCCAGGAGGCCTGGTGTCCGTTCTCCTCGAGCAGCCCGCAAGCCTGGTCGCCTACCGCCCGAACAAGCCGACGGCCATGGTCGTCGTGGCCGACCCGCGCGTCCGTTCCACCGTCACCCGCCACCTGTGGGCTCTCGGAGTGCGTGACGTCATCGAGGCGTCGTCCATCGCGGAGGCTCGTCCCCGCGTCGGCAGCCCGCGCGACATCTGCGTTGCCGACGTCCACCTGCCCGACGGCTCCGGGCTCACCCTGCTGTCCGAGACCCGTGCCGCCGGCTGGCCCAACGGGCTCGCCCTCTCGGCGGCCGACGACATCGGCGCCGTGCGCAACGCCCTCGCCGGGGGCGTCAAGGGCTACGTCGTCACCGGTACCCGCACGAACATCGGCCACCCCACCCGGCCCGGCGCCGCCCCCATCGGCGCCGCGGCCGCGCGGCTCGGCCACCGCCGCCCCCCGGGTGCCCCGAGCCACCCGGGCGGCTACCGGGAGCTCTCCGGCCGCGAGGTCGAGGTGCTCCGGCTCGTCGCCGAGGGCCAGTCCAACAAGGCCATCGGCGTGTCGATGGGCCTGTCCGCGCTGACCGTCAAGAGCCACCTGGCGCGCATCGCCCGCAAGCTCGGCACCGGCGACCGCGCCGGGATGGTCGCCGTGGCGCTGCGCACCGGAATCATCCACTGACCCTGTCCACTCCGCCCCCGCGCCCGTCGACGGAACGTTCCGTCGACGGGCGCCCGCCGTTCACGGATACCCTTGACAGGTGACCGACGCCCAAGAGACCGCAGCGAAGACAGCACTGCGCACCACCGGGGGCGGCCCTCCGGACGACGGCGTCGCAGACGGCGTGACCGAAGAGACGCCCATCCCCCTGCTGGAGCCCCGTGAGGGCATCCCGCCCGTGGTGGCCGACGAGCACGCCCTGGCCGAGGTGATCGCCGCCTTCGCGAGCGGCACCGGCCCCGTCGCCGTCGACGCCGAGCGCGCCTCGGGCTACCGCTACGGCCAGCGGGCCTACCTGGTGCAGCTGCGCCGCGAGGGCGCGGGCAGCGCGCTGATCGACCCCGTGGGCTGCCCCGACCTGTCCGGGCTCGGCGCGGCCCTGGCGGGAGCCGAGTGGATCCTGCACGCCGCCACCCAGGACCTGCCGTGCCTGCGCGAAATAGGCATGGTGCCGACCCGGCTGTTCGACACCGAGCTGGCCGGCCGCCTCGCGGGCTTCCCGCGCGTCGGTCTCGGCGCGATGGTCGAGTCGGTGCTGGGGTACGCCCTGGAGAAGGGCCACTCCGCGGTGGACTGGTCCACCCGCCCGCTGCCCGAGCCCTGGCTCCGGTACGCCGCGCTGGACGTGGAGCTCCTCGTCGACCTGCGGGACGCGCTGGAGAAGGAGCTGGACCGGCAGGGCAAGCTGGAGTGGGCGTACCAGGAGTTCGACGCGATCGCCGCCGCTCCGCCGCCCCCGCCGCGCAAGGACCCCTGGCGCCGGACCTCCGGCATGCACAAGGTCCGCCGGCGCCGCCAGATGGCGGTCGTGCGGGAGCTGTGGACCGCCCGCGACCGGATCGCCCAGCGGCGCGACGTGTCGCCGGGCAAGGTGCTCAGCGACGCGGCGATCGTCGAGGCCGCCCTGGCGCTCCCGGCCGACGTGCAGGCGCTCACCGCGCTGCCCGGCTTCGGGCACCGCATGGGCCGTCGCCAGCTGGAGCAGTGGCAGGCCGCGGTGGACCGGGCCAAGGCGCTGCCGGACGCAGAGCTGCCGCAGCCGGGCCAGCAGGTGCAGGGCCCGCCGCCGCCGCGCGCCTGGGCGGACAAGGACCCGGTCGCCGCCGCACGGCTCTCCGCGGCACGCTCGGCGATCTCGGCGCTCGCCGAGTCGCTGAACCTCCCGCCGGAGAACCTGATCACACCGGACACGGTGCGGCGGGTGTGCTGGGAGCCGCCCGCCGACCTCACGGCCCACACGGTGACGGGCGCGCTCGCCGGGTACGGGGCGCGGCCCTGGCAGATCGAGCAGGTCACCCCGGTGCTGCTGGCGGCACTGGCGTCCGCCAAGGCCTGACGCACCGGAAGCCCCCGGCCGTTCCCGGCCGGGGGCTCTCGCGTACCCGGGGCCTATGGGGCCGGGCATCGGGATCCGTTCTGCCGGCGCGGTCCGGGGCGTCATGTCCCGGCCGGGCCGGGCCGGGCGCCCGCGGCGGGGTACGCCACGCGGGGCGACCGGGGGTGTGACGTTCGACGCTCCGGGCGGGGGGACTGTGCAGTCTGGTTACCCGTAAGTAGCATGGGGCGTACAAGCGCGCGCTTAGCCGCGTGCAGCAGCAGTGCAGTGCCATCCCGCACCTGGAGGAGAGCCATCGTGCCTCGTACCGTCAGGGACGTCGTCTTCGTCGACGGCGTCCGCACCCCGTTCGGCAAGGCGGGCCCGAAGGGCATCTACCACGAGACCCGCGCCGACGACCTCGTCGTGAAGGCCATCCGGGAGCTGCTGCGCCGCAACCCCGGTCTGGACCCGGCGCAGATCGACGAGGTCGCCATCGCCGCGACCACGCAGATCGGTGACCAGGGCCTGACCATCGGCCGCACCGCCGGCATCCTGGCGGGCCTGCCGCAGTCGGTGCCCGGCTACTCCATCGACCGCATGTGCGCGGGCGCGCTGACCGCCGTGACCTCGGTCGCCGGCTCCATCGCCTTCGGCGCGTACGACGCCGTCATCGCCGGTGGCGTCGAGCACATGGGCCGCCACCCCATGGGTGAGGGCGTCGACCCGAACCCGCGGTTCGTCAGCGAGAAGCTGGTCGACGAGTCCGCCCTGTTCATGGGCATGACCGCCGAGAACCTGCACGACCGCTACCCGCACATCACCAAGCAGCGCGCCGACGAGTACGCCGTGCGCTCCCAGGAGAAGGCCGCCAAGGCGTACGCCAACGGCAAGATCCAGGCCGACCTGGTGCCCGTGTCGGTGCGCCGCACCAACCCGGAGGCCGGCGAGACCGGCTGGGGCCTGGTCACCGCCGACGAGCCGATGCGCCCGGGCACGACCCTGGAGTCGCTGGCCAACCTGAAGACGCCCTTCCGCGTCCACGGCAACGTCACCGCCGGCAACGCCGCGGGCCTCAACGACGGCGCCACCGCGTCGATCATCGCGTCCGAGGACTTCGCCCGCGAGAACGGCCTGCCGGTCAAGATGCGCCTCGTCTCGTACGCCTTCGCCGGCGTCGAGCCGGAGGTCATGGGCTACGGCCCGATCCCCGCGACCGAGAAGGCCCTCGCCAAGGCCGGCCTGTCGATCGAGGACATCAACCTCTTCGAGATCAACGAGGCCTTCGCCGTCCAGGTGCTGGCCTTCCTCGACCACTACGGCATCGCCGACGACGACGCGCGCGTCAACCAGTACGGCGGCGCCATCGCCTTCGGCCACCCGCTCGCCTCCTCCGGCGTCCGTCTGATGACGCAGCTGGCGCGGCAGTTCGAGGAGCAGCCGGAGGTCCGTTACGGCCTCACCACCATGTGCGTCGGCTTCGGCATGGGCGCCACGGTCATCTGGGAAAACCCCCACTGGGAGGGCAAGTGAGCACCACCGCTGAGCTTCTGAAGGGTGCGGCCGAGCTGTTCCCGGACGAGGTCGTCACCACCGCCCACGTACGGCACTTCGACCTGCCCTTCGGGGCCGGCCGGTTCGCGCTGATCACGCTGGACAACGGCTTCGACCACACCAAGCCGACCACCTTCGGCCCGCAGTCCCTGGCGAACCTCAACACCGCCATCGACCAGGTCGAGAAGGAGGCGGCCGAGGGCACGATCGTCGGTGCCGGCATCACCGGCAAGCCGTTCATCTTCGCCGTCGGCGCCGACCTCAAGGGCGTCGAGCTGCTGAAGCGCCACGAGGACGCGCTCGCCATCGGCAAGGGCGGCCACGACGTCTTCAAGCGGCTGTCGTCGCTGGGCGTGCCGACCTTCGCGTACTACAACGGCGCGGCGATGGGCGGCGGTGTCGAGGTCGGTCTGCACTGCACCTACCGCACCGTGTCGTCGGCCCTGCCGGCGTTCTCGCTGCCCGAGGTCTTCCTCGGTCTGGTCCCGGGCTGGGGCGGCTGCACCGTCCTGCCGAACCTGATCGGTGCCGACCGCGCGGTGACGGTGATCATCGAGAACTCGCTCAACCAGAACAAGCAGCTCAAGGGCAAGCAGGTCTACGAGCTCGGGATCGCCGACGCGATCTTCGAGGGCGCGGACTTCCTGGAGCAGTCGCTGCTGTGGACCGCGTCCGTCCTCAAGGGCGAGATCGTGGTCGAGCGCGCCGAGGTCGACCGCGGCGAGGGCTGGGACGCGGCCGTGGCCCGCGGCCGGTTCATCGCCGACTCCAAGGTGCACGGTGCGGCCCCGGCCGCGTACCGCGCCCTGGACATCATCGAGGCGGCCAAGGACGGCGACCTCCAGAAGGGCTTCGACGCCGAGGACACGGCGCTCGCCGACCTGATCATGGGCGGCGAGCTGCGGTCCGGCATCTACGCCTTCAACCTGGTGCAGAAGCGCGCCAAGCGCCCGGCCGGCGCGCCGGACAAGAGCCTGGCCCGCCCGGTCACCAAGGTCGGCGTCGTCGGCGCCGGTCTGATGGCCTCGCAGCTGGCGCTGCTGTTCCTGCGCCGCCTGGAGGTGCCGGTCGTCCTGACGGACATCGACCAGGAGCGCGTCGACAAGGGCGTGGGCTACGTCCACGGCGAGATCGACAAGCTGCTCGGCAAGGGCCGTATCAACCAGGACAAGGCCAACCGTCTCAAGGGCCTGGTGTCGGGCGTCCTGGACAAGGCCGAGGGCTTCGCGGACGCGGACTTCATCATCGAGGCCGTGTTCGAGGAGATGAGCGTCAAGCAGAAGGTGTTCGCGGAGGTCGAGGCGGTCGCCCCGGCGCACGCGATCCTCGCCACCAACACCTCCTCGCTGTCGGTGTCGGAGATGGCCTCCAAGCTCCAGCACCCGGAGCGCGTGGTCGGCTTCCACTTCTTCAACCCGGTCGCGATCCTGCCGCTGCTGGAGATCGTCCGCGGTGAGCAGACCGACGACGCGTCGCTGGCGACCGCGTTCGGCGTGGCGAAGAAGCTGAAGAAGACGGCCGTTCTGACGAAGGACGCCCCGGCGTTCGTCGTGAACCGCATCCTCACCCGCTTCATGGGCGAGATCCAGAACGTCATCGACGAGGGCACCCCGGTCGAGACCGCGGAGAAGGCCATCGAGCCGCTCGGTCTGCCGATGTCCCCGCTGGTGCTGCTGGAGCTGGTCGGCCCGGCGATCGGTCTGCACGTCTCCGAGACCCTGAACCGCGCCTTCCCGGACCGCTTCACGGTCTCCCCGAACCTGGCCGCCGTGGTCAAGGCGGGCAAGCGCGGCTTCTACGTCTACGACTCGGGCAAGCCCGAGCTGGACCCCGAGGTCGCGGCGCTGCTGAAGCAGGGCGACACCGTCCTGACCGAGCAGCAGGTGCGGGACCGTGTCCTGGACGCGGTGGCGCAGGAGATCGGCCTGATGCTGGACGAGGGCGTCGTCGCCGAGGCCCAGGACATCGACCTGTGCCTGATCACGGGCGCCGGCTGGCCCTTCCACCTGGGCGGCATCACGCCGTACCTGGACCGCGAGGGCGTGTCGGAGCGCGTGAACGGCAAGCGTTTCCTGGCGCAGGGCGTGGCGAGCGTCCCGGCGTAACCACACAGGGCGACGGGCCGCGGGGGACACCCCCTGCGGCCCGTCCGCCGTTTCCGGGCCCACGGTCCGCACCCGGACGACGGCCCGGAGCAGGCCCGTGCCGCTACCCCCACCCGCAGTCGGCGTCCGGCCGGGGCGGGGCCGTGCAGGGTCGCCCCCGCAGGGGTTGGCGGCTTCAGCGGGGCTCCCTCACTCGTAACCCGAGGCCGCCGGCCCGGAGGAGGCGAGCCCGGAGGGGCACCGCCCCCACCCACCGGCAGCCCACCGAACCGCACCCGGCGCGAACCGGGAACAGGCACCGCCCCGCGGGTGAACGGGGCAAGGGCGCCGCCCCTGTCCCGTTGTGCCCACCCGTCCCGCCCCAGCGGGACGACTGCCCACGACGGGAGTGGGCGCGAGACGGTCAGGCCTCGGCTTCCGCGAGGGCGGCGAGGAGGGACTCGCCGTACTTGGCGAGCTTGTTCTCGCCCACGCCGCTGACGCCGCCCAGCTCCGCGAGGCTCGCGGGCGGTTCCGCGGCGATCTGGCGGAGCGTCGCGTCGTGGAAGATGACGTACGCCGGGACGCCCTGCTCCTTGGCGGTCGCCGCCCGCCAGGCACGCAGCCGCTCGAAGACCGGCAGGGCCTCCTCCGGCAGGTCGGCGACGGCGGCGCGCTTGGCGGCGGTGCCGGACCTGCCGGCCCGCGCCGCACGCTCCGGTTCGCTGCGCAGGTGCACCTCGCGGCGGCCGCCCAGGACGTCGGCGGCGGCGTCGGTCAGCACGAGCGTGCCGTACTCGCCCTCGACCGCGAGGAGCCCTTGGGCGAGGAGCTGGCGCACGACACCGCGCCACTGCGACTCGTTCAGCTCGGTGCCGATGCCGAAGACGCTCAGCGCGTCGTGGTCGAACTGGATGACCTTCGCGGTCCTGCGGCCCAGCAGGATGTCGATGATCTGGCCCGCGCCGAACTTCTGGTTGCGCTCCCGCTTCAGCCGGACGATCGCCGACAGCAGCTTCTGCGCGGCGATGGTGCCGTCCCACGACTTGGGCGGCGACAGGCAGGTGTCGCAGTTCCCGCACGCGGTGGACTCCTGGCCGAAGTACGCCAGCAGCCGCACCCGGCGGCACTCGACCGTCTCGCACAGCGCCAGCATGGCGTCGAGGTGGGCGGCGAGCCGGCGGCGGTGCTCGGCGTCGCCCTCCGAGCCGTCGATCATCTTCCGCTGCTGGACGACGTCCTGGAGCCCGTACGCCAGCCACGCCGTGGACGGCAGCCCGTCGCGCCCCGCGCGGCCGGTCTCCTGGTAGTAGCCCTCCACCGACTTCGGCAGGTCGAGGTGGGCGACGAAGCGTACGTCGGGCTTGTCGATGCCCATGCCGAAGGCGATCGTCGCGACCACCACGAGCCCGTCCTCGCGCAGGAACCGGGCCTGGTTCGCGGCGCGAGTCGCCGCGTCGAGACCCGCGTGGTACGGGACGGCGTCGACGCCGTTCTCCACCAGGAACGCGGCCGTCTTCTCGACGGACGCCCGCGACAGGCAGTACACGATGCCGGCGTCGCCCGGGTGCTCGCCGCGGATCAGCTCCAGCAGCTGCCGCTTGGGCTCGTTCTTGGGGGCGATGCGGTACTGGATGTTGGGGCGGTCGAAGCTCGCCACGAAGTGCCGGGCGCCGTCGAGGTTCAGCCGGGAGGCGATCTCGGCGTGGGTGGCGCGCGTGGCGGTCGCCGTCAGGGCGATGCGCGGCACGTCCGGCCACCGCTCGTGGAGCGTGGACAGCTGGAGGTAGTCCGGCCGGAAGTCGTGGCCCCACTGGGCCACGCAGTGCGCCTCGTCGATGGCGAACAGCGAGATGCTGCCGCGCCCCAGCAGCTGGAGCGTGGACTCGACCCGCAGCCGCTCCGGCGCCAGGTACAGCAGGTCCAGCTCGCCGGCGGCGAACTCGGCCTCCACCATCCTGCGCTCGTCCAGGTCCTGGGTGGAGTTGAGGAACCCGGCGCGCACCCCGACCGCCCGCAGCGCGTCGACCTGGTCCTGCATGAGGGCGATCAGCGGGGAGATGACGACCCCGACGCCCGGGCGCACCAGCGCGGGGATCTGGTAGCAGAGCGACTTGCCGCCACCGGTCGGCATGAGGACCAGGGCGTCACCGCCGTCCACCACGTGGTCGATGATCTCCCGCTGCTGTCCTCGGAAGGAGTCGTAGCCGAAGACCTTGCCCAGCACCCGCAGGGCGTCGTCGGTCTCGAGGTGGTCGCCGGGGGAAGTCATCCGCCGATTCTACGAGCGGCCGCCCCGAACGGCCCAAACGGCGGACGGGGCGGCCTGCGGTGCGGTACGGCTACGGGGCCTCGGTGCCGAGGGAGCGCGTGCGGCGGCCCAGGCGGCTGTGGGAGCGCCCGTACAGGAAGTACACGACGATGCCGATCGCCATCCAGACGGCGAAGCGGAACCACGTCTCGTTCGGCAGGTTGAGCATCAGCCACAGCGAGGCGGCGACCGACAGGATCGGGACGAACGGCACCCAGGGGGTGCGGAAGGCCCGGTGCAGGTCGGGGCGGGTGCGGCGCAGGATGATCACGCCGATCGCGACGACCACGAAGGCGAAGAGGGTGCCGATGTTCACCAGGGTCGCCAGCTCGTCGATGCTGGTGAAGCCGGAGACGAAGGCGATGATCACGCCGAGCAGGATGGTGGGGCGGTACGGGGTGCGGAACCTCGGGTGCGTGACGGAGAAGAACCGCGGCAGCAGCCCGTCGCGGCTCATCGCGAAGAACACCCGGGTCTGGCCGAGGAGCAGGATGAGGCACACGGTGGTGAGGCCGACCGCCGCGCCGAAGCTGATGACACCGGCGTAGAAGGGGTGCCCGACGGATTTGAACGCGTCGGCGAGCGGGGCGCTGGTCGACAGCTCGGTGTAGTGCTGCATACCGGTCACGACCAGCGCGACGGCCACGTACAGCACGGTGCAGATGAGGAGCGAGCCGAGGATGCCGCGCGGCATGTCGCGTTGCGGCAGCTTGGTCTCCTCGGCGGCGGTGGCGACGACGTCGAAGCCGATGAAGGCGAAGAAGACGACGGACGCGGCGGTGAAGATGCCCATGACGCCGAAGTTGGTGGGCTCGTATCCGAAGATCGTCGAGACCAGAGCGGCGTCCCAGCCGGAGGAGCTCTCCGGGGTCACCGCCTTGGGGATGAAGGGCGAGTAGTTGTCTCCCACGACGAAGAACAGGCCCGCGACGATCACGATCATGACGACCGTCACCTTGATCGCCACCACGAGCGCGGTGATGCGGGCCGACAGCTTCATGCCGACGACGAGGACGGCGGTGAGCACCAGGACCAGGATGAAGGCGAGGATGTCGAAGGTGCCGCCCTCCGCGTCCGGTCCTTGGAGCCACGCCGGTAGGTGCCAGTCGACGTTGTCCATCAGCGACCGTACGTAGCCGGACCAGCCGACGGCGACGACCGCGGTGCCGAGGGCGAACTCCAGGACGAGGTCCCAGCCGATGATCCACGCCGGCAGCTCGCCGAGCGAGGCGTACGCGAAGGTGTACGCCGACCCGGCCACGGGGACCGTGGAGGCGAATTCGGCGTAGCACAGGGCGGCCAGCGCGCAGACGATGCCGGCGGCGACGAACGCCAGCGCGGTCGCCGGTCCGGCGTTCTCCTTGGCGACCTTGCCCGTGAGGACGAAGATGCCCGTGCCGATGATGACGCCGACGCCGAAGACCGTCAGGTCCCAGGCGGAGAGCGACTTCTTGAGTGCGTGTTCGGGCTCCTCGGTGTCCTGGATCGATTGCTCGACGCTCTTTGTCCGGAACATCCCGGTGTCGCGTGACTGCTGGCCCATACTCACCGGCGTACCTCCGTAGCCATCGGCCTCTACCGCCCATGATCGAGAGGGCTGCGCGACGGCGCCCGCCCAGGGAGGCCCATTCACACGAAAGGACCGGCCGGAAACCCCTCGGGGTGCTCCGACCGGCCCAATGCGCGGGGTGGCGGCGGTGGCGTCAGTCGCGGGCGGCCCGCACCTCGGCCTGCTCGTACCGGCCGTCCAGCTTGGAGACGAGGCCGGTGACCTGGCGGGCGATGTCCGGGGCGGTCAGCCCGATCTCGGCCAGGACCTCCTTGCGGGAGGCGTGGTCCAGGAAGCGCGGCGGGATGCCGAAGTCGCGCAGCGGTACGTCGACGCCGGCGTCGCGCAGGGCCTGGGCGACGGCGCAGCCGACGCCGCCGACGCGGCCGTTGTCCTCGACGGTGACGACGACGCGGTGGCGGTCGGCGAGCGGCGCCATGGCCTCGTCGACCGGCTTGACCCAGCGCGGGTCGACGACCGTGGTGGAGATGCCCTGCTGGTCGAGCAGGCCGGCGATCTCCAGGCACATGGGTGCCAGCGCGCCGACGGAGACCAGCAGCACGTCGGGCGTGTCCGTGCCCGCCTCGCGCAGGACGTCCATGCCGCCGACGCGGCCCACGGCCTCGACGGCCGGGCCGACCGCGCCCTTGGAGTAGCGCACGACGGTCGGCGCGTCGTCGACCTCGACGGCCTCGCGCAGCTGGGCGCGGACCTGGTCGGCGTCGCGCGGGGCGGCGATCCGCAGGCCGGGGACGACCTGGAGGATCGACATGTCCCACATGCCGTTGTGGGAGGCGCCGTCGGTGCCGGTGACGCCCGCCCGGTCCAGGACGAAGGTCACCCCGCACTTGTGCAGGGCGACGTCCATGAGGACCTGGTCGAAGGCGCGGTTGAGGAACGTGGCGTACACCGCGAAGACGGGGTGGAGGCCGCCGGTGGCGAGGCCGGCCGCGGAGACGGCGCCGTGCTGCTCGGCGATGCCGACGTCGTACACCCGGTCGGGGAAGGCCTTGGCGAACTTGTCGAGGCCGACCGGCTGGAGCATGGCGGCGGTGATGGCGACGATGTCCTCGCGCTCACGGCCGAGCTCGACCATCTCGTCGGCGAAGACGCCGGTCCAGTCGGCGCCGGAGGAGGAGATCGGCAGGCCGGTGTCGGGGTGGATCTTGCCGACGGCGTGGAAGCGGTCGGCCTCGTCGGCCAGGGCGGGCTGGTAACCGCGGCCCTTCTCGGTGAGGCAGTGCACGATGACCGGTCCGCCGAACCGCTTGGCGCGGGTCAGCGCGGACTCCAGGGCCTCGATGTCGTGGCCGTCGATGGGGCCGACGTACTTCAGGCCGAGGTCCTCGAACATGCCCTGCGGCGCGATGAAGTCCTTCAGGCCCTTCTTGGCGCCGTGCAGGGTCTCGTACAGCGGCTTGCCGACGACCGGGGTGCGGTCGAGGATCTCCTTGGTGCGGGCGAGGAAGCGCTCGTAGCCGTCGGTGGTGCGCAGCGTGGCGAGGTGGTTGGCGAGGCCGCCGATCGTCGGGGCGTAGGAGCGCTCGTTGTCGTTGACGACGATGACGAGCGGCCGGTCCTTGGCCTCGGCGATGTTGTTGAGCGCCTCCCAGGCCATGCCGCCGGTGAGGGCGCCGTCACCGATGACGGCGACGACGTGGTCGTCGCGCCGGAGGACCTCGTTGGCCTTGGCCAGGCCGTCGGCCCAGCCGAGGACGGTGGAGGCGTGGCTGTTCTCGATGACGTCGTGCTCGGACTCGGCCCGCGCCGGGTAGCCGGACAGGCCGCCCTTCATCTTGAGCCGCGAGAAGTCCTGGCGGCCGGTGAGCAGCTTGTGGACGTACGACTGGTGACCGGTGTCCCAGAGGATCTTGTCCTTGGGGGACTCGAAGACCCGGTGCAGGGCGATGGTCAGCTCGACCACGCCCAGGTTGGGACCGAGGTGGCCGCCGGTCTTGGAGACGGCGTCCACCAGGAAGGACCGGATCTCCGCGGCCAGCTGGTCCAGCTGCTCCGGGGAGAGCCGGTCGAGATCGCGCGGGCCCGTGATACGGGTCAGCAGAGCCACCCGTGCCTCCTTGCGTGTTGAGCTGGTCGAGCTGCCGATTTTGTCGAGTCTAATGTTCCGCCCCCGACGGTGGTCATCGGGCGGTCCGTAACGCGTCGTGCCGTTGGCTCAGACGCAGCAATGCCCGGCGCCGGTTGAGGGCGCCGGGCATTGCGGTGGTCACATGACCACGCGGGGGTTCACCCTACGCGCGGCCTGCGGTCTTCTGGGTACGGCGGGAGACCGAGTCGATCACCACGGCGGCGAGGAGCACCGCGCCGGTGATCATGTACTGGATCTCGGACGCCATGCCCAGCATGTTGAGGCCCTGCTGGATCGACTGGATCACGATCATGCCCAGCAGCGCGGACCAGACCTTGCCGCGGCCGCCGAAGAGGCTGGTGCCGCCGATGACGGCCGCCGCGATGACGAGCATCAGGGTGTTGCCGCCGCCCAGGCTCTTGGTGGCGCCGCCGGAGAGGCTGGCCACGAAGAGGCCGCCGAAGGCGGCGAGCAGGCCCGAGAGGCCGAAGACCAGGATGCGGACCCGGTCGACGTTGATGCCGGCGCGGCGGGCCGCCTCGGCGTTGCCGCCGACCGCGAAGACCTGCCGGCCGAAGGTGGTGCGGCGGGCGACGAAGTCGGCGACGACCAGGACGGCGAGGAAGAGCACCAGCGCGAGCGGCAGGCCACGGGCGCCGGCCGGCTCGTTGAGGACGTAGGCGACGACGAAGCACAGGACGGCGACGAAGCCGGCGCGCAGCACGATCTCGCTGACCGGGCGGGCCGGGAGCGCGGCGGCCTTGCGGCGCTTGCTGTCCAGCAGGAGCGAGGCCGCGTAGGCGAGGACGGCGACCAGGGCGAGGCCGTACGCGGCGGCCTTGTCCTCGAAGTAGTAGCCGGTCAGGTGCTCGACGACGCTGCCGGTGGGGGCGTTGATCGAGCCCTCCTGGCCCATGAGCCAGATCTGCAGGCCGCTCCAGCCGAGGAAGCCGGCGAGGGTGACGACGAACGCCGGTACGCCGATCTTGGCGAAGAAGAAGCCGTGGAGGAGACCGAGGGCGAGGCCGGACAGGACGGCGATGGCGACGGCGAGCCAGTCGTTCATGCCGTTGCTGACGTTGAGCACCGCCCACACGGCGGCGCCGACGCCGGCGACGGAGCCGACCGACAGGTCGATCTCGCCGAGGATCAGCACGAACACGATGCCGACCGCCATGATGCCGAGGCCGGAGGTGTAGACGGCGATGTTGGCGACGGAGCTGGCGGAGAGGAAGTTGCTGTTCTGCGACTGGAAGACGATCGCGATGACGATCAGGCCGATGAACACCGGCAGGGAGCCCAGCTCGCCGCCGCGCACCTTGCGGGTGAACTCGGTCCAGTAGCCCTTGAGGCCCTCCTCGCGGACGAGGAGGCGCGGGTCGACGGCCGGAATGGGGGCGGCGGACTGCTCCGCGTCCGGGGCGGGGGTCTTGGTGAGGTCGCTCACTTCGCGTCCTCCTTCGTGGCCGTACGCGCCTGGCGGCGGGTCACGGCGTTGTCCGTGGCGCCGGTGATCGCGGCGATGATCTCTTCGTGGCTGGTGTCCGCGACGTTGAAGACACCGTTGTTGCGGCCCAGGCGCAGGACGGCGACCTTGTCGGCGACGGCGCGCACGTCGGCCATGTTGTGGCTGATGAGGATGACGCCGTGGCCGCGCTCGCGCAGCCGCTCGACCAGGTCGAGGACCTGGGCAGTCTGCTCGACGCCGAGGGCGGCGGTCGGCTCGTCCAGGATGACGATCTTGGGGTCGCCGATGAGGGCGCGGGCGATGGCGACGACCTGGCGCTGACCGCCGGAGAGGGCGGCGACCGGGATGCGGACGCTGGGGATGCGGATGGACAGGGTGTCCAGCAGCTCCTTGGCGCGCTTCTCCATCGCGATCTCGTCGAGGACGGAGAGGCTCTTCAGCTCGCTGCCGAGGAAGAGGTTGGCGACGACGTCGAGGTTGTCGCAGAGGGCGAGGTCCTGGTAGACGGTCGCCACTCCGAGGTCCTGGGCGTCGTTCGGCCGCTGGATCCTGACCTCGTTGCCCTCCCACTCGATGGCGCCTTCATCGATGGGGTGAACCCCCGAGATGGTCTTGACGAGCGTCGACTTGCCGGCGCCGTTGTCGCCGACCAGGGCGACGACCTCACCGGCGTGGATCTCCAGGTCTACGTCGGTGAGCGCTTGGACGGCGCCGAACCGCTTGGAGACTCCGCGCAACGCCAACACGGGCGTAGCGAACACGTGAATCATCTCCTTCGCCGCCTGTCCGGCGGGGATGGTGGTACGTGGAGCGAGAAGAGGGGGACCGGTCCGGCCGGGCCGGGTGCCCACCCGGCACGGACGGGACCGGGGCCGGGGCGCGTGCCCGCGGGGCGGGCCCGGCGCGGCGGCCGGGGGTCCGGTGGGTCCGGTGGGGTCCGGGTGGTGAGTCCGGCGCCCGCCCGCGCTTGCGGGGCGTGGAGGGGCGGGCGCCGGACCGGTCCGGGGTGGCCGCGGGGGCCGTGGGCCGGGGCCGGGGGTTACTTGATGCCGGCGGCGGCGCAGGCGGCCTTGTACTCGGCCGTGCAGATGTCCGCGGCCTTGTAGACCTTGTCGGCGATGATCGTGGAGGCGATGTTCTCCTTGGTCACGATCTGCGCGTCGTACAGCTTGGCCGGGATGTCCTTGAACTCACCGGTGAGGCTGGTGACCTTGGTCGGCGTGAGGGAGGCGATGTCCTCCCCCTTGAGGAGCTTGACCGCGATCTCGGCGGTGGTCTCGGCCTCGGGCTTGATCTGCTTGTAGATCGTGAAGGCCTGGTCGCCCGTCAGGATGCGCTGGAGACCGGCGAGCTCGGCGTCCTGGCCGCCGACCGGGACCTTGACGCCCTGCTTCTTCAGGGCGGTGATGATGCCGCCGGCCATGCCGTCGTTGGCGGAGTAGACGCCCTGGAAGCCGTCCTTGCCCAGGGAGTCGATGGCGGCACCCATCTTCTTGTTGGCCTCGTCCGGGGACCAGTCCGGGATGTCCTGCTCGTAGACGACCTTCTTGACACCGGTGTCCAGGACGCTGTGGGCGCCCTTCTTGAACAGCGGGGCGTTGGGGTCGGTCGGCGAGCCGTTGATCATCACGACGTTGCTGTCCTTGGCCTTGGCGCCGAGCGCCTTGACCAGGCCCTCGCCCTGAAGGCGGCCGATCTTCTCGTTGTCGTAGCTGACGTAGGCGGCGATGGGGCCCTCGGCCAGGCGGTCGTACGCGACCACCTTCACGCCCTTCTTCTCGGCCTGCTGCACCCAGGACTTGGTGGCCTTGTAGTCGACCGAGTCGAGGATGATGACCTTGACGCCCTGGGTGACGAGGGCGTCGAACTGCTTCTTCTGGGTCTCGGTGTCCTGCGCGGCGTTGTTGTACTTGACCTCGCAGTCGCCGCACAGTTCCTTGATCTTCGCCTCGATGATCGGGCGGTCGAACGTCTCGTAGCGGGTCGTCTTGTTCTCCGGCAGCAGCAGACCGATGGTCTTGCTGTCGCCTCCGCCGCCGCCGGCGGTGTCACCGTCGCCCGCCTTGCCACAAGCGGCGAGGGAAGCGGCCATCGTCACCGCTGCCGTGCCTATGACGATGCGTCGCGTCATTGCGTTCATGTGGGTTGCCTCCCTGACGAGGCCGCGACGTTGCGGCCGAGGTGGCTGGAAGTCAACTCGGCCGCCGGGTCGTCGTCAAGGAGTAAATTGACAACGAGATGACAACGGTGCCATCCGTTATCTAAGTGAACGCAGGAGTGACCGGCGTGAGGGCACTCTCCAACAGGGTCGAATCCCCCATTTCACTCAGCACGAGCGCGAGGGCGCCGAGCACCTCGGCACGGCCCCCCAGGGCGCCGGGAGCCACCGACAGCTGGCGGGCGGCGCTGGGGATGGCGTACCGGGAGACCGAGTCGCGGATGGGCCCCAGGACCAGTTCCCCGGCCTCCGCCAGGTCGCCGCCCAGGACCACGCGGCTGGGGTTGAGGAGATTGCACAGGTTGGCCACACCGCTGCCGATGTGCCGCCCCACGTCCCCGATCACCCGGCGGCAGCCCGGGTCGCCCTCGCGCGCCAGCTGGACGACGCGCTCCATGGTCAGGTCCGGCCCGTGGCTGGGCTGGAGCAGCGGCAGGACGTAGCGGGCGGCGGTGAACGTCTCCAGGCAGCCGCGGTTGCCGCAGCGGCAGACGGGACCGGACTCGTCCAGCGTGATGTGCCCGATCTCCCCGGCGGTGCCGCCCGGGCCCCGGTAGATCTGCCCGTCGATCACCAGACCGGCGCCGACACCGCTGGCGACCTTGATGTACGCGAGGTCCCGGACCCCGCGCCCGCCGCCCCAGACCAGCTCGCCGAGCGCGCCGAGGTTGGCGTCGTTGTCGACGTACACGGGGACGCCGAGGCGGCCGGCGAGCTCCTCGCTGGGGTTGATGCCCGTCCAGCCCGGCAGGATCGCGGTGGAGCCCAGGGTCCCGGAGGAGACGTCGATGGGCCCCGGCACACCGAGCCCCACGCCGACGACCTTGTCCTGGCTGATCCCGGTGGCCGCGATCAACCGTTTGACCAGCGCTTCCGCCCGATCGAAGCCCTCCTCGGACGAGGCGTCGACGTCGAGCGGCTCCGACTCCTCGGCGAGGACCTGATGGGCCAGGTTGCCGACGGCGACGCGCAGGTGGGTGTGACCGAAGTCGACCCCGATGACGATCCCGGCGTCCCCGCTGAGCGAGACGCTGCGGGCCCGGCGGCCGCCCGCCGAGGTGGGCGTCACCTCGACGGTGCCGCCGTCCTTGAGCTCACGGACGATGTTGGAGACCGTGGCGGCGGACAGGCCGGTGCTCCTGGCGATCTCCGCCTGGGTGAGCGAACCCGCCATGCGCACCGCGCGCACGACCCGCTCGAGATTGGCCCGATGCAGAGATGTCTGCGACCCCGGAGTCTCCATCGACTCACTCACTCCTGCCGTTTTCTCCAACATGTGAACTCTAAGCTGAGCCTTTTGGGTTGGCCCCCGTCAAGACCTTGAGCGTTGTAGGCCTCCGATGAGCGAATGAGATGCGGATGAATCGGATATTTGCCTCCAGTCCCAAGGAAACGGCCCGCCGGGAGCGGGTGCTCCACCGGCGGGCCGTTTCGTTTCGTGATGTGAATTACTTCAGCGCCCCGGCCGTCAGACCGGACTGCACCTGCCGCTGGAAGATCGAGTACACGATCAGCACCGGCAGCATGGCGATCATCATGCCGGCCATCAGCGCACCCCAGTCGTTCTCATAACCCTGCTGCAGCGCGATCATCGCCAGCCCCTGGGTGAGGACGTATTTGTCCTCCTGCTGATTGAGCACCATCGGCAGCAGGTACTGGTTCCACTGCCCCAGGAAGTTGAAGATCCCGATGCTGATCAGTCCCGGCTTGGCCATCGGCACCATCACCTGGAAGAAGGTCCGCGTGTGCGAGGCGCCGTCGATCATCGCCGCCTCGGCGACGGAGGTCGGCAGCGTACGGAAGAACGCCGTCATGAAGAAGACGGTGAACGGCAGCGAGTACGCGATGTAGACGAGGATCAGCCCGTGGTACGTCGCCAGCAGCGAGCTGCCGGGGAAGTCCCGCAGGACGAAGAAGAGCGGAATGACCAGCATGAAGACGGGGAAGGACATGCCGGCCACGAACAGGTAGTAGATGAACCGGTTGCCGGGGAAGGTGAACCGGGCCAGGACGTACGCGGCCATCGACCCCAGCACCATCGTGCCGACGACGGACCCGCCGACCACGATGGCGGTGTTGACGAAGTACTGGCCCATGTTCGCGTCGTTCCACGCGTTCGACCAGTTCTCCCAGTGCAGGACGGTCGGCAGGCCCCACGGGTCGGTCAGGATGCCGTTGCTGTCCTTGAAGGCGCTCCACAGCACCCACAGCAGCGGCACGCCCACCATCAGCGCCCACACCACGAGGATGCCGTGGGAGAAGACGTTGAGCACGCTCGCCTCGGAGGGGCGGCCGGTCGCCGGGCCGAGCCGTCGGGTGACCCCGGCGGACGCGGCGGGCCCCCGCTCGGTGACCTTCTCGATCTCTTCGGTCGTCATCCGGCCCGACTCCCTAGTACTCGATCCGCTCACGGCGCGCGAAGCGCATCGTGAGCACGGCGAAGGTCATGGTGACGATGAGCATCGCGACGCCCATGGCGGCGGCGTAGCCGAACTGGCTGTCCCGGAACGCCGTCAGGTACAGCCGCAGCGGCATGACGTCGGTCGCGCCGTCCGGACCGCCCATGTTCACCGACATGATCTGGACCAGCGCGAAGGCGTCCAGGGCGATGATGCCCATGTACACCCAGCCGGTCTGGACGGTGTCCCACAGCAGCGGGAGGGTGATCCGGAAGAACGTGTGGAAGCGGCCGGCGCCGTCCAGCAGGGCCGCCTCGTAGATGTCCCTCGGGACGGAGGCCATCGCGGCGGAGAACAGCACCACGTAGAAGCCGACGTGCCCCCAGACCATCACCGCGCTGATGCACCACAGGGCGAGGCTCTTCTCCCCCAGCCAGGCGTTCTGCAGGAAATCCAGCCCGACCGCGCCCAGCAGGCTGTTGAGCATGCCGTCGTCCGGGTCCGGGTTGTAGATGTTGAACCAGATGACGGCGATGATCGTGATGGAGATGACCTGGGGGAAGAAGAACACGAACTTGTAGAACTTCGAGCCGGCGACACCGGTGACCACTTCGTTCTTCCGGCGGCGGCCGCCCACATTGAGCATGAAGGCGAAGAAGAGCCCGAGCGCCAGGGTCACCAGCGGCACGAACGCCAGCATGTAGACGTTGTGGCGCAGCGCGTTCCAGAAGTCGTCGCTCTCCCAGAGCTTGCCGAAGTTGTCGAGGCCGACGAACTCCGCGGTCCCCACCAGGCCGGACCAGTCGGTCATCGAGATCTGGAACGCCTGGACGAACGGCGAGATGACGAAAACGCCGTAGATGAGCAGAGGCAGGGCCAGGAAGCCCACGATGAATCGGTATTTGCCGTGTTGCATGGTGCTCCCCGGCCCTTCCCCTCGTTCGGCGAAACTGTCAGGTCAGGCGTTCCGGCACGGCGTGCGCCGTGCCATGAGGCATCGTGCGGTGGGACGTCGTACGGTCACGGCTCCCGCGGCCGCGTGTCGCCCGGTCGTCCGTCGGGCGGCCGTGCCCGCCCGGTCGCCCGGCGCGCGACGGCTTGCCGCGGGAGGGGCGGGGTGCCGCGCGGCCACCCGTCCCGCGCGGTCACCTGTCACCCGGTGACCGGTGACGCGGCGACCGGTCACCCGTCCCGCGGTCACGCGGTCACGCGGTCACGCGGTCACGCGGTCACGCGGTCACGCGACTACATCGTGCGCTTGAACTTGGTGACCGCGTCGTCCTTGGCCACCTTGTCGCATTCGGCCTGGGTCTTCCTGATCCAGTCGGCGGCCTTCAGCTCGCCGGCGAGGAGCTGGCCGGTCAGACCGCCGATCTTCTCGTCGGTGAGCGCCGGGTACCACTCCTGGAGCTGGAGGCTGATCAGGTTGTCCCCCGCCTCCTTGAAGGCCTTGCTGGCGGAGGCGAGACCGGGTGAGAGGGTCATTCCCTCGGTGGCGTTCATGACACAGGTCAGGGACTTCACCTTGGTCGCGAAGTTCTGCGCGTGCTTCTTGGAGAGCATGATGCGCAGCAGCTCCATGCCGCCGGCCGGGTTGCGGCCCTTGCTCGCGACGATGTAGGGCTCGCTCGGCTCACCGCGCAGCGTGCCGTGCGGCATCTTGTCGCCGGTGCCGTCGAAGAGGGCCCCGACCGCCATGCCGAAGTCGGCGGGCGTGGTGGGGGCCGCCTCGTTCTCGACCCAGGAGCCGTTGGGGATGAAGACGGCCTTGCCCTTGTTCCAGGCGGTCTGGGACTGGATGTGGGTGAGGCCCTGGCTGCCCTCCAGGAAGTACTTCTTGGCGGCGAGCTCCTCGTAGTGCTCGACGACCTCCTTGACCGCGTCGTTGGAGGTCCAGGCGTTCGGCTCCAGGTTGTCGATCGCGATCCACTTCTCCATGCCGCCGATCTTGGCGATCTGGGCGAAGAGGTTGAAGTGCACGTAGTAGGGGAACTTGCCCGCGTACGTCCAGGGGGCGATGCCGGCCTTCTTGATCTCGCCGCAGAGGGTGACCATCTCCGAGAGGGTCTTGGGGTACGCCCAGCCCTTGTCGGCGAGGAGCTTCTGCGAGTACCAGGTGCCGTAGATGGTGAAGGCGTAGTAGAGCACGTCGAAGGTGTCGCCGTGCTTGCCCTTCTCGACGGTGCTGGGGTGGATCGTGTCGCGGACCTTCTTCGCCGGGTCGTCCAGCGAGGGCGCGTCGAGGAGCGCGGCGAGGTCCTGGAGCTGGCCCTGGGTGGAGAGCTTGTTCATGTCGAGGTGGTCGGCGCCGGAGTTGTCGATGACGTCCGGCGGGTTGCCGCCCGCGAAGCGCGGGGTGAGCTTGGGCCCGACCTGCTGGGTGCCGGTGTGCTTGACGTCGGCGCCGTAGGTGGCCTTGTAGTCGGCCTCGGCGTCCTTGGCGTACTGGTCGCCGAGGCCGCCCTTGAAGATGAACGCCTCCAGCGCGGCGCCCTTGGCCACACCGAGCGGGTTCTTCTCCGACTTGGGGCCGCCGGGGGCCTTGGTCTCCTTGTCGTTGCCGCCGCCACCGCCGGTGGCGCAGGCGGACAGCAGCCCCATGGCCGGCACGGTGATCAGACCGATCGCGGCGGACCGCCTGATCAGGTCGCGACGACCGAGGCCCTCGTCGTGGCCCTCGCGGCCCTCGCGGCCGGGGCCCTCGTTGGTGCGGGCGGAGGTGGATCCCATGCTCAAGTCCTCGCCTTCTCCAGGACTCAGGCGGTGTACCGGTCGCCCGTCCTGCTCGCCTGAGACGAAGGGCCCCGCCACCGCGGTCATTTGCTGGGTCGTGCAGGTGCTGGGTGATCGTGCGGCGCCGGCTGGCGGAATGCCACTCGGACGCCGACAGGTATAGTCCACTTCGCGTCACATGAGCAAGATCGAAAGCAACTTTGGTCAGCAGTCTTTCCCGAGTTGAGACCTCGGGGAAATGCCATGAGCCCTGGTGCGCATTCACCGGCCACACCGTTCGCCAGAACGGCTGAATCGCCTCTTACCGCACCGTCAACACCCTTGACACCGCACGCCACTTACCTCCCTACTGGTTCCTGCGCACTTTGCCTGACAACGTTGTCCAACGCGCTTTCGGCAGGAGGCAGGACGCGGGATGCAGCCCAGACAGCCCAGAACGTCCCGACCCGGAACCCGTCGACGATTCCCCCGGACGGCCGCCCTCGTGGCGGCCGCCTCGCTGATCGCGGCGGCCGCGCCCCCGGCCGCCGCCGCACTCGCCCGCCCCGGCCAACCGGACGCGGCCGAGCAGGAGTTCCGGTCGTCGTTCGAGCCGGACGAGCGCCCACCGGACTGGCGCAGCACCGTCGACGTCACCGCCGACGGCCGGCGCCGGGCGTCCGGCGTCGACGGCGCCTTCTCGGCGGGCATACCGGGGAACGTCACCGACAAGGTCACCGCGGTGCGCGCCAGCGGCGAGAACGGCGGCGCGGGCGAGACCAAGGAGAACCTGGTCGACCTCCAGCCGAGCACGAAATGGCTCACTTTCACCCCGACCGCCTGGGTCGAATTCGATCTGGACGAACCCGTCAAGGTCGTGACGTACGCGCTGACTTCCGCGAACGACCACGCCCCCCGCGACCCCCGGAACTGGACGCTCAAGGGCTCGGCCGACGGTGCGGAGTGGACGGTCCTGGACACCCGGGAGGGCCAGACATTCGAAAAGCGCTTCGAAACCCGTACGTACGACTTCAACAATTCAACGGAGTACGCGCATTACCGGCTGGAGATCACCGGGAACAACGGCGCCCCGGGCATCACCCAGCTCGCCGACGTCCAGTTCTCGAACGGTGACGCCTCCACCCCCGTCCCGCCCGACATGCGCACCCACGTCGACCGCGGACCCGGCGGCTCCCCCACGGCCAGGGCGAACGCCGGGTTCACCGGTGTCCGCGCGCTGCGGTACGCGGGCACGCACCGGCCGGAGGGCCGGGCGTACTCGTACAACAAGGTCTTCGACGTGCACACACCCGTGCGCCGGGACACCGAGCTGTCGTACCGCCTCTTCCCCTCCATGCCGGAGACGGACTTGAACTACCCCGCCACGAACGTCGCCGTGGACCTGGCGTTCACCGACGGCACCTACCTCAGCGACCTGGGGGCCGTCGACAGCCACGGCGGGGCGCTCACCCCGCGCGGGCAGGGGGCGGCGAAACGGCTCTACGTCAACCAGTGGAACCAGGTGACCGCGGGGATAGGGACGGTCGCGGCCGGGCGGACGGTGGACCGGATCCTCGTCGCGTACGACTCCCCCAAGGGCCCGGCCGTGTTCCAGGGCTGGATCGACGACATCACCATCGGCCGCGCGGCGCCGGCGGACCGGCACGCACGCCCCTCCGACCTGGCCTCGACCGTGCGCGGCACCCACTCCAGCGGCTCCTTCTCGCGCGGCAACGCCTTCCCCGCGACCGCCGTGCCGCACGGGTTCAACTTCTGGACGCCGGTGACCAACGCGGCGTCCAAGAGCTGGCTGTACGAGTACGCGCGCGGCAACAACGCGGACAACCTCCCCACGATCCAGGCGTTCAGCGCCAGCCACGAGCCCAGCCCGTGGATGGGCGACCGGCAGACCTTCCAGCTGCTGCCCTCGGCCGCGGCGGGAACGCCGGAGACCGACCGGGTGCGCCGCGCGCTGCCGTTCCGGCACGAGAAGGAGACGGCCAGGCCGCACTACTACGGCGTCACCTTCGAGAGCGGCGTCAGGGCCGAGATCACCCCGACCGACCACGCGGCGATCATGCGGTTCACCTACCCGGGCGCGGACGCCTCGGTCGTCTTCGACAACGTCACCGACGAGGGCGGCCTCACGCTCGACCCGGCGACCCGGTCCTTCACCGGCTTCTCGGACGTCAAGAGCGGTCTGTCGACGGGCGCGACCCGGATGTTCGTGTACGGCGTCTTCGACGCGCCGGTCACCGGCTCCGCGTCGGTCGGCGTGAAGGGGCACCTGCGCTTCGACGCGGGCGCGGACCGGACCGTGACGCTGCGCATGGCGACGTCGCTGATCGGCGTGGAGCAGGCGAAGCTGAACCTGGCGGCGGAGATCCCGGAAGACGCGTCCTTCGAACGGGTCCGGGCACGGGCGCAGGCCGCGTGGGACCGGATCCTCGGCCGGGTGACGGTGGAGGGCGCCACCCGCGACCAGCTGGTCACCCTGTACTCCAACCTCTACCGGCTCTACCTCTACCCCAACTCGGGCTTCGAGAAGGTCGACGGACGCGACCGGTACGCCAGCCCGTTCTCGCCGCAGACCGGCCCGGACACGCCGACCCGGACGGGCGCGAGGATCGTCGACGGCCGGGTGTACGTCAACAACGGCTTCTGGGACACCTACCGGACGACCTGGCCCGCGTACTCCTTCCTCACCCCGCGCGCGGCGGGCGGCCTGGTCGACGGTTTCGTGCAGCAGTACAAGGACGGCGGCTGGATCTCCCGCTGGTCCTCGCCGGGGTACGCGGACCTGATGACCGGCACGTCCTCCGACGTCGCGTTCGCCGACGCGTACGTCAAGGGCGTCGGCTTCGACGCGGAGGCGGCGTACGAGGCGGCGCTGAAGAACGCGACGGTCGTGCCGCCCTCGTCCGGCGTCGGCCGCAAGGGCATGGAGACGTCGCCGTTCCTCGGCTACGCCTCCACCGCGACGCACGAGGGCCTGTCCTGGTCGTTGGAGGGGTACGTCAACGACTACGGCCTGTCGAGGATGGCGGACGCGCTCTTCAAGAGGACCGGGAAGCCCCGGTACAAGGAGGAGTCGGCCTACTTCCTCAACCGGGCGCGGCAGTACGTCACGCTCTTCGACCGGGAGGCCGGCTTCTTCCAGGGGCGGGACGCGAAGGGCGGGTGGCGGGTGCCGTCGGCGTCGTACGACCCGCGGGTGTGGGGCCACGACTACACGGAGACCAACGGCTGGGGCTACGCCTTCACCGCTCCCCAGGACAGCCGGGGCCTGGCGAACCTGTACGGGGGCCGGGCGGGTCTGGCGAAGAAGCTCGACACGTACTTCTCGACGCCGGAGACGGCCTCACCGGAGTTCGTCGGCTCCTACGGCTCCGTCATCCACGAGATGACGGAGGCACGGGACGTGCGGATGGGCATGTACGGCCACTCCAACCAGGTGGCCCACCACGTGCCGTACATGTACAACGCTGCCGGGCAGCCGTGGAAGACCCAGGAGAAGGTCCGCGAGGTGCTGTCGAGGCTGTACACGGGCAGCGAGATCGGGCAGGGCTACCACGGCGACGAGGACAACGGCGAGCAGTCGGCCTGGTGGCTCTTCTCGGCGCTGGGCTTCTACCCGCTGGTGATGGGCAGTGGGGAGTACGCCATCGGCTCGCCGCTGTTCACCAGGGCGACGGTACGCATGGACAACGGCCGCACGCTGGTGGTCAGGGCCCCGGAGAACAGCGCGCGGAACGTGTACGTGCAGGGCCTGAAGGTCAACGGCAAGCGCTGGACGTCGACCGCGCTGCCGCACGCGGTGGTGGCGCGCGGCGGGACGCTGGAGTTCGACATGGGCCCGGAGCCGTCGGCGTGGGGCACGGGCCGGCACGCGGCGCCCGTCTCCATCACCCGGGACGACGCGGTGCCCGCGCCGCGCCGGGACGTGCTGGCGGGTGCGGGCGAGCTGTTCGACGACACGTCGGCGACGTCCGCGTCGGTGGAGGCCGTGGAGCTGCCGGTCCCGGCGGGCGGTACGCGGGCGGTGCAGTACACGCTGACCTCGGCGGGGCGGGGGTCCGCCCCCGCGGGGTGGGTGCTCCAGGGGTCGCGGGACGGCACCGTCTGGAAGGACCTCGACCGGCGGTCCGGCGAGGTGTTCGCCTGGGACCGGCAGACGCGGGTGTTCACGGTGGCGCGGCCCGGGACGTACGAGCGCTACCGGCTGGTGCCGAGTGCGGTGTCGACGCTGGCGGAGGTGGAGCTGCTGCGCTGAGCCGTGCACGTGCCGTGTCCGTGAGTACGCGGAAGGGCCGCACCCCGTCGTCCGGACGGGGTGCGGCCCTTGTGCCGTGCGGCTGATCCCTAGCTGCGGATCAGGTTGCGCAGCACGTACTGCATGATGCCGCCGTTGCGGTAGTAGTCCGCCTCGCCGGGGGTGTCGATGCGGACGACCGCGTCGAACTCGACACCGGTGTCGGTGGTGACCTTCACCGTGCGGGGCGTGGTGCCCTCGTTCAGCTCGGTGACGCCGGAGATGGAGAAGGTCTCCTCGCCGGTCAGGCCGAGCGACTGGGCGGACGCGCCCTCGGGGAACTGCAGCGGCAGGACGCCCATGCCGATGAGGTTCGAGCGGTGGATGCGCTCGTAGGACTCGGCGATGACGGCCTTGACGCCGAGGAGCGCGGTGCCCTTGGCGGCCCAGTCGCGGGACGAGCCGGAGCCGTACTCCTTGCCGGCCAGCACGACCAGCGGGATGCCCTGGTCGATGTAGTTGCGGGAGGCGTCGTAGATGAACGACACCGGACCGCCGTCCCGGGTGAAGTCGCGGGTGTAGCCGCCCTCGGTGCCCGGCGCGATCTGGTTGCGCAGGCGGATGTTGGCGAACGTGCCGCGGATCATGACCTCGTGGTTGCCGCGGCGCGAGCCGTAGCTGTTGAAGTCGCGGCGCTCGACGCCGTGCTCCGTGAGGTACTTGCCGGCCGGGGTGTCGGCCTTGATGGCGCCGGCCGGGGAGATGTGGTCGGTGGTGACCGAGTCGCCCAGCTTGGCGAGCACGCGGGCGCCGGTGATGTCGGTGACCGGGGTCGTCTCCATCTGCATGCCCTCGAAGTAGGGGGGCTTGCGGACGTAGGTGGACTGCGGGTCCCACTCGAAGGTGTTGCCGGTCGGGATCGGCAGCGCCTGCCACTGGGCGTCGCCGGCGAAGACGTCCTGGTAGGACTTGTTGAACATGTCCTCGCCGATGGCGCCGGCGACGACCTCGTTCACCTCGGCCTCGGAGGGCCAGATGTCCTTCAGGTACACCGGGTTGCCGTCCTGGTCGATGCCCAGGGCGTCCTTGGTGATGTCCACCTTCATGGAGCCCGCGATGGCGTACGCGACGACCAGCGGCGGGGAGGCCAGGTAGTTCATCTTGACGTCGGGGTTGATCCGGCCCTCGAAGTTGCGGTTGCCGGAGAGGACCGACGTGACGGCGAGGTCGTGGTCGTTGACGGCCTTGGAGACCTCCTCCGGCAGCGGGCCGGAGTTGCCGATGCAGGTGGTGCAGCCGTAGCCGACGAGGTTGAAGCCGACCTTGTCGAGGTACGGGGTCAGGCCCGCCTTGTCGAAGTAGTCGGTGACGACCTTGGAGCCCGGGGCGAGGGTGGTCTTGACCCACGGCTTGCGGGTCAGGCCCTTCTCGACCGCCTTCTTGGCCACCAGCGCGGCGGCGACCATGACGTACGGGTTCGAGGTGTTGGTGCAGGAGGTGATCGCGGCGACGGTGACGGCGCCGTGGTCGATCTCGTACGTGGAGCCGTCGGCGGCGGTGACGGTGACCGGGTTGGACGGCACGCCGTCGGTGACGGCGGGGGCGTCGGAGGCCGGGAAGGACTCCTGGCCCGCCTCGTCGACCATGTCGACGTAGTTGCGGACGTCCTGCTTGAACTGCTCGGCGGCGTTGGCGAGGACGATGCGGTCCTGCGGGCGCTTGGGGCCGGCGATGGAGGGGACGACCGTGGAGAGGTCCAGCTCCAGCTTCTCGGAGAAGTCCGGCTCGGCGGCCGGGTCCAGCCAGAGGCCCTGCTCCTTGGCGTACGCCTCGACGAGCGCGACCTGCTGCTCGGAGCGGCCGGTGAGCTTGAGGTAGTTCAGCGTCTCGCCGTCGATCGGGAAGATCGCGGCGGTGGAGCCGAACTCGGGCGACATGTTGCCGATGGTGGCGCGGTTCGCGAGGGAGGTGGCGGCGACGCCCTCACCGTAGAACTCGACGAACTTGCCGACGACGCCGTGCTTGCGCAGCATCTCGGTGATGGTGAGCACCAGGTCGGTGGCGGTGGTGCCGGTGGGCAGCTCGCCGGTGAGCTTGAAGCCGACGACGCGCGGGATCAGCATGGAGACCGGCTGGCCGAGCATGGCGGCCTCGGCCTCGATGCCGCCGACGCCCCAGCCGAGCACACCGAGGCCGTTGACCATGGTGGTGTGGGAGTCGGTGCCGACGAGGGTGTCGGGGTACGCCTGGCCGCCCCGGACCATGACGGTGCGGGCCAGGTGCTCGATGTTCACCTGGTGGACGATGCCGGTGCCCGGGGGGACGACCTTGAACTCGTCGAAGGCGGTCTGGCCCCAGCGCAGGAACTGGTAGCGCTCCTTGTTGCGGCCGTACTCCAGCTCGACGTTCTGGCCGAAGGCTTCCGCCGTGCCGAACTTGTCGGCGATGACGGAGTGGTCGATGACCAGCTCGGCCGGGGCCAGCGGGTTGATCTTCGCCGGGTCGCCGCCGAGCTCCTTGACGGCCTCGCGCATGGTGGCGAGGTCGACGACACACGGCACACCGGTGAAGTCCTGCATGATCACGCGGGCGGGCGTGAACTGGATCTCCTGGCTCGGCTGGGCCTGGGAGTCCCAGCCGCCCAGGGCCCGGATGTGGTCGGCGGTGATGTTCGCGCCGTCCTCGGTACGGAGCAGGTTCTCCAGGAGGACCTTGAGGCTGTAGGGGAGGCGCGCGGAGCCCTCGACCTTGTCCAGCCTGAAGATCTCGTACGACTCGTCGCCCACGCGCAGCGTGCTGCGGGCGTCGAAGCTGTTCGCCGACACGACAGTCTCCTTCATCAATGTGCGCGTTCTTACCGCATCCTGCCGCGTGGGCTCCTCGCCGATCCGCTAAGGTAAGACTTAGTTAGGTAACCCTTACCGGCTGGCGCGGCTGCGGTGCGTCTTTCGGCAGATATCTCGATGTCGAGATAACTCTAGTACATGACCGCGCCCGGCGACGAGGCACGCCCGGCGGTACGCCGCCCGGGCGCGGCGCGGCCCGCGGAAACGCCGGGGGGCGCGGGCGCCGGGCCGGGGGGAGAACCGGGGGGCGGGGGCCCGAGGGGGCTGGACGCTGGGCCGGAGCGGACCGGGCGGCGGGCCGGAGGGGGCCGGTCGGCGGGTGAGGGGCTGGGCGCGTGACGACCGCGCCGCGGGGGTGATGGGCTGCGGGCATGGCGCATGTGTGACCGGGGTGACGACTGAGGGCATGACGACCCCGCCACCGGAGTGATGGGCTGCGGGCATGATGACCCTCCCGCGCCGCCTGTCGGCGGCCCTCGACCGCTTCAACGCCGCCCACCCCTGGGACCACAACGCCCACTACCACCGCTGGATCCTGCGGCAGCTGCCCCGGCGTTTCGGCAGCGCCCTGGACGTCGGTTCCGGCGCCGGGGACCTGGCCCGGCTGCTGGCCACCCGCGCCGAACGGGTGCACGGCATCGACGCCGACCCGGGAATCACCGCCCGAGCGCGCGAGCAGGCCCCCGCGCCCGGGGCGGCGCCCGTGACGTTCACGGTCGCGGACGCCCTGACCGGCGTCCCGGCCGGCACGTACGACGTCATCACCTGCGTCGCCACCCTGCACCACCTGCCGTTCACCGACGCTCTCACCGTCCTGCGCGGGCACCTCGCCCCGGGCGGGACCCTGGTGGTCGTCGGCCTCCACCGGGCGCGGACCGCGGGGGACCACCTGCTCGGCGCCCTCGCCGTGCCGCTCAACGCCGCCGTCGGCCTGGTGCCGAGCAGGGGCCGCACCAGGCCCCGGCCGGTCGCGATGACCGCCCCCACCCGGCCGGCGACCATGACCTTCCGGGAGATCGCGCACGGCGCGCGGGAGGTCCTGCCCGGCGCCGTGGTGCGGCGCCGGCTCTTCTGGCGCTGGACCCTGGTGTGGCACCATCCGCCGGACGGCCCACGCCCGACGGCGCGTCAGCCGGTGAAGCGGCGGACGAAGCGGCGCTGCCAGGGCGTCTCGACGGCACGGCGGTCGTAGTGGCGCCGGACGAAGCCCACCGCCTCGTCCGCCGGCACGCCGTCGAGGACGGCCAGGCACGCCAGGGCCGTACCGGTCCTGCCGCGGCCGCCGCCGCAGGCGACCTCGACGCGTTCGGCCCCGGCCCGCTCCCACACCTCGCGCAGCACGGCCCGGGCCTCCTCGGGGTCGGCGGGCAGCCGGAAGTCCGGCCAGCGCAGCCAGCGGGACTCCCACGGCGCCTCCGGCGGCCTCCTGCCCAGCAGGTACACCGCGTAGTCGGGCGCCTCACCGGCGGGCAGCGGCCGCCGCAGTCCGCGCCCGCGAACCGTGCGGCCGGAGGGGAACGTCAGCACGCCCGGGGCGTCAGCACTCCAGGTCGGGGTCATCCGGCCACGGTAGCCGCCGCCCTCGCACCCGGGTGGCGGAACCGGTGTTGCGGGGCCCGGCGGGGCCGCCGAGCATCGGAGCATGTTCAGTGGCGCGCACGTCATCCTCTACACCAAGGACGCCGAGGCCGACCGGGCCTTCGTCAGGGACGTGCTGGGCTTCGACCACGTCGACGCCGGACGGGGCTGGCTGGTCTTCCGGCTGCCGCCCGCCGAGGTCGCCGTGCACCCGACGTCCGGCGAGCCGCACCACGAGTTCTTCCTGATGTGCGACGACATCAAGGGCACCCTGCGGAAGTTGACGGAGCGCGGGGCGGAGGTCTCCCGGCCGGTGAGCGATCAGGGGTGGGGGCTCCTCGCGGCGCTGCGGCTGCCGAGCGGTGGTGAACTGCCGCTCTACGAGCCGCGCCACCCCACGGCGCACGGGCTGTCACCCTGACGGCGGACCCCACCCGGTGGGGCATCTCATATCTGAGATAGCCTGCCCCCATGGCAGACGACTACCTCGTACGCATCGGCAAGCTCATCCGTGACGCCCGGCAGCACCGCGGCTGGACGCAGACGCAGCTCGCCGAAGCGCTGGCCACCAGCCAGAGCGCGGTCAACCGCATCGAGCGCGGCAATCAGAACATCAGCCTTGAGATGATCGCTCGGATCGGCGAGGCGCTCGACAGTGAAATCGTGTCACTCGGGTACGCGGGTCCCATGCACCTCCGCGTAGTGGGCGGGCGCCGGTTGTCCGGCTCCATCGACGTCAAGACGAGCAAGAACGCGTGCGTGGCACTGCTGTGCGCGTCCCTCCTCAACAAGGGTCGCACGACGCTGCGCCGGGTCGCCCGGATCGAGGAGGTGTACCGGCTCCTGGAGGTCCTCAACTCCATCGGGGTGCGCACCCGTTGGATCAACGACGGGATGGACCTGGAGATCGTCCCGCCCGCGCACCTCGACATGGCCGCCATCGACGCGGACGCCGCCCGCCGCACCCGGTCCATCATCATGTTCCTCGGCCCGCTGCTGCACCGGCTGCGGCAGTTCAAGCTCCCGTACGCGGGCGGCTGCGACCTCGGTACGCGCACGATCGAGCCGCACATGATCGCGCTGCGCCGCTTCGGCCTGGACATCACGGCCACCGAGGGGCTCTACCACGCCGAGGTGGACCGCCGGGTCTCCCCGGACCGGCCGATCGTGCTGACCGAGCGCGGCGACACCGTGACCGAGAACGCGCTGCTGGCCGCCGCCCGCCACGACGGCGTCACCGTCATCCGCAACGCCTCCTCCAACTACATGGTCCAGGACCTGTGCTTCTTCCTGGAGGCCCTGGGCGTACGGGTGGAGGGCATCGGCACGACGACGCTGACCGTGCACGGCATCCCCTCCATCGACGTGGACGTCGACTACTCCCCCTCCGAGGACCCGGTCGAGGCCATGAGCCTGCTGGCCGCCGCGGTCGTCACGGAGTCGGAGCTGACGATCCGCCGGGTGCCGATCGAGTTCCTGGAGATCGAGCTCGCGGTCCTGGAGGAGATGGGCCTCGACCACGACCGCACCGCGGAGTACCCCGCGGACAACGGCCGCACGCGGCTGGTGGACCTGACCGTCCGCCCCTCCAAGCTGGAGGCGCCGATCGACAAGATCCACCCGATGCCGTTCCCCGGCCTGAACATCGACAACGTGCCGTTCTTCGCGGCCATCGCCGCGTCCGCCCAGGGACAGACCCTCATCCACGACTGGGTCTACGACAACCGCGCCATCTACCTCACCGACCTCAACCGCCTGGGCGGCCGGCTCCAGCTCCTGGACCCGCACCGCGTCCTGGTGGAGGGCCCCACCCGCTGGCGCGCCGCCGAGATGATGTGCCCGCCGGCGCTGCGGCCCGCGGTGGTCGTCCTGCTCGCCATGATGGCCGCCGAGGGCACGTCCGTGCTGCGCAACGTCTACGTCATCAACCGCGGATACGAGGACCTGGCGGAGCGCCTCAACTCGGTGGGCGCGCAGATCGAGATCTTCCGCGACATCTGAGCAGCCTCAGATTCAGCGCCACCAATCCCCTCTCGACCTGCATGTATGCGAGCCAGGAGGGGATTCGTCGGCTTCTGTGGGACTTGTCTGGGGCTTTGGCTCGGGATGGGCTCGGGTATTCAAGGAAATCTCAGAGGGTGCGCTGCCCTGACGTGACATTGCTGAGCCGTGAAGCATGCGCCGAGCCAGCGCGTCGATCTCGGCAAGCAACCCCGCGGGATGCTGTTCCAAGTCAATGGCGTGCTGGTGGAGGACCGTACCGGCATGTCGCACACGGTGGCTGATGCGTGGAGCGTTGCCCTTCGCGTACACCAGGTGCCCCTCCGGCAGCCCCAGGGCAGTGCAGTAGGCCAGCATTTGGTACAGGTCCTCATTCGGAAAGCCGCGTTTTCTGCGGGCCTTGTACTTGGCGTCCGCGACGATCAGTGGGGTGCCGGACTCTCCGTACCAGACAAAATCGGGTCGCAGGTGGATCGCATCCCCTTCGTCCATGTGGATGTTCCGGGCCTGGAGGACACTTCTGCCACCGTAGGGGCGCATGGCCTCACGTAGTGCCGTACAGACGAAGTCCTCGTAGATGCCGTTCATGTCGAACAGGAAGCCGTTCATGCGCAGCTGCCCGGGCAGGTGCTCGGCCGACCATCCCCTCAGCACCGCCTCGGAAAGGTGGAGTGCCGGGTGATAGCGGGTGTTGAGCCGCGTCGGATGCCAGCCGAGTGGTGTCTGCCCCCGGGTGAGCGGTGTGATGTCCACCAGCCGGGACCGCTGGTGCATCAGGCGCGTACGTACGGTCCGGGGGACACCGGGGAGGCGCAGAAGCCGGTCGACAGCCGCGCGGAGGATGCGGTTCTCGATGATGTCCGTGGTGAATTCGTCGTACGTCACCTCCGCAGGCACGGGCATGCCGAACCGGCGGCGGATCTGTTCGGACTCGCGGAGCCGGCCGCGTACGACGGGGGACGACTCCTCGGCCGTCCGGTAGCCCTGGAGCAGGCCCTGCCGCAGTGCGCGGTCGATCTGGCGCTCGACGGCGTGCGCGAACGCCGGGAGGAGGTCGTCGTGCGCGGCAAGGTCCACGGCGCCGTCCCGCCAGCCCCGGGGGTCGCTGCTGTAGCCGAGCAGGAAGAGCAGGCGGGCGATCGGCACCTTGGGGGTGATCCGCACCGTGACGCCTTCGCCGCCGGGCACGGTGAGCGTGACGGCGCCTACCCTGCTGCCGGCACGTAGTCGCCAGGCGCCCGGGGCGTAGGGGTCCGGACCGGCCTCTTCAAGGATCCTGGACGCGGCCAGTGCGCGGCCCACGGCGTCGGGGAGCCGAACCGAACGCGCGGGTCCGTGTTCGACGAGGGGGACGTCGGAGGTCACTGCGCGTCGGTCCCGTCGCCCGGTTCGGGCGAGGTGGTGCGTGAGGCGAGCGCCCTGCGGAGTGCCGGCAGGCCGTAGCGGTCCTCGATGTCCACGCCTTCGCCGTAGTGGTGCTCCTCCAGGAGCGGGAGGATCTTGGTCCGCCAGGTCCGTTCCAGTCCGCCCTCGCGGTAGACGCCGGGCTTCATCAGGTACGACGGTCCGATCTTGAAGTCGGGTTCGTCGATGCGGGCGTTGAGGGCGTCGAGCAGGTCCGCGGGTTCGGCGTCCTTGTCCTTTGACTCCAGCCAGGAACGCAGCATCCCTCGGGTCGGATCGATGCGCGGGGAGAGCTCGACGAACGCGAAGCGCCGGCGCATCGCAGCGTCGACGAGGGCGATCGAGCGGTCGGCCGTGTTCATGGTGCCGATGACGAAGAGGTTGCGGGGCAGGAAGAAGTCCTCGTCCGAGTAGGTCAGCCGCACTGACCGGTCGCGGTATTCGAGGAGAAAGTACAGCTCGCCGAAGACCTTGGCGAGGTTGGCCCGGTTGATCTCGTCGATGACCAGGAAGTGCGGGATGTGCCGGTTGCCCTCCCTGCGGGCCAGCTCGGCGAACTCGCGCAGGGGGCCGGCCGTGAGCCGGAAGGCGACCTCGCGCGTGCCGGGGTCCTCGCGGGGACGGAAGCCCTCGAAGAAGTCCTCGTAGGAGTACGACGGGTGGAACTGGACCAGTTCGACCTGTTCCGGTCCGCCGCCGAAGAACGCGGCGAGCCTCTGCGCGAGGAAAGTCTTGCCCGTCCCGGGAGGGCCGTAGAAGATCAGCTGCTTCTCGTCGTGGAGCAGTTGCCTGATCTCCTGCAGCCATTCGAGGTGGTGCACGTGGAGCTCCTTCCGCAGCTCCTCGGTGGGCTCGGGCAGCTCCACGTCGCGGCGGGCGGTGACGGCCAGGGGCTCGGCGCTGATCCCGGTGCCGTCGGCCAGGGCCTCCTCCACCAGCTCCTCGTCGCTGACCCCGAGGCCGTCGACGACGGCCTTGACGGTGGTGAGGTCGACCACGTCGTGGCGCGACGAGAGCTTCTGACGCAGTTCCTGCGGCAGTTCGTCCAGGGGGAAGCCGTCGCCTCCCCACTCCACGGGGCGCCAGAGGACGTGGCTTCCGTCGTCGGCGACGAGGTGCTCGACGTTGCCGGTGATCTCCCCGGTGTGGAGCCGACCGTCGGCGAGTGCGCACACCGTGTCGCCCGGCCGCATCCGGGAGAGGAAGGCGTGCAGCTCCTCGACGAGCTGCGGCTTCTCGGTGTACGTCGCCGTCGACCCGTAGTCCTCGTCGACGAAGGTGCGCAACTGTTCCTTGCTGATGCCCTGGGTGGCGGCGGGACGCAGGTGGGCGGCGGTCAGGAACACCCTGCCTTCGGGGAGCCACGCGCGCCGGAACAGGTCGGGGCCGGCCGAGTGCGGCCCCCGCACCAGCCAGGCGCGGCTCGGACCCGACCACACCTGGCCGAGGAAGTCGGCGAGCGGCCGGCCGTCCTCGGTCTTCCACTCCATCCACCCGTTGGAGCTGCGGCCCACGAGGATCTCCGCCGCCGCGGAGGGCGAATTGCACTCCACGTCCTCGACCACTTCGAGCCTGCCCGGCCACGTGGACGTCTCGCGTATCACCCCTTCCGCGACGAGCCGTTCGCGCAGCCGGTGCGAGGAAGGCGTCTTCTCCGGGAACGACGGGACGACGTCGGGTCGCGCCGGGGAGCCCGCGAGCACCACCATCTTCTGGCTGCCGTTGGTCCCGCTCTCGGAGAGCAGCCGGCCTCTGGCCACGGGGCCGCCGTACGGCAGGCGCAGCTGGAACTCCGGGTACGAATCGAGCATCGGTGTCCTTGGGTCGGAGGGTACGGCCGGGTGCATTGTGGGGCGCTCGTGATTCGTTTCGGCGGCGCTTCGCGTATTTCCGGCCAACTCCGACGCCTTGACCGGCACAGATCCGGCCGCACGTTGCCGTGCGCGGCGGCCGAAGCCCATGATCGGGAGCGGAGCACCGGGACGGCGAGAGGGGAACGGTGGGCACCGGAACGACGAGCGGGCCGCCCAGGCAGCGGCACACCGAGGACCTGCTGGCGGCGGTGTCCATGACGTCCGCGCAGCTCGCCCAGGCGGTCGGCCGGTTCGACGGTGACACCCTGGCCATGGTGACGGCCGCGATCCGCACGGCGGAGCGCGCCTTCGAGGAGCTCGACGCCTGCTACGACGTCATCGACGACGCGTCGGCCACGGGCCAGGCAATCGCCGCTCGGCTGGGCGCCCTGCTCGCGGCGGAGGACGAGCAGAGCATCGGCCCGGAGCTGGACGCCCTGGACGCGGTCTCCGCTCGCGTCCGCGGCACCGACCAGGCCCGAGAGCTGCTGCATCGTGTCCTCGGACGGGAGGAGGCGGCCGAGCGCGCCCTGCCGGCGGTGCGCCGTCTCACCGGAGCGGATCTGCCCGCTCTGCCTTCCGCCTATGCGGACGACGCGGGTTTCGACGACCTGATGGCGTTGGCCGCCCGCGAGGAGGAGCTGGCGCCACGGCTGCGCGCGGCACACGCCGAGCGCCTGCGTGAGGTGGCCGCGCACCTCGTCCACGTGGTGGAGAAGGTCGCGGCCGTGGGTTTCGCCGACGAGGCCTTCGCCCGGGAATCGGCGCAAGAGGCCCGCCGGGCCCACGCACTATGGGTCCGGTGCCTCGCGGAGCGCAGGCGGGACCTCGGATAGCCGGCCGCCTCCGCGCCCGTACGGCACCGGGTCTCCGGCCGGATAACGTGTGCGGTGCGACCGGACATGTCAGCTCCGTCCTCACGCTCACGAGCAGAAAGGCCCCTCGTGCACATCGCTCCCCTCAGCCCGCATGACCCCGTCGAGCTGGGCGGCTACGAGCTGCTCGGCCGCATCGGGCACGGCGGCATGGGGCAGGTGTACCTGGGCGAGTCACCCGGCGGGGAGCCCGCAGCCGTCAAGGTGATCAAGCCGTCCGTCGTGGACTCCGAGACCCGGCAGCGCTTCGCCCAGGAAGTGGAGATCCTCAAGACGATCTGGGGTGCGCGGATCGCGG
The DNA here is from genome assembly GCF_001646665.1 of Streptomyces noursei. GTDB lineage: Bacteria > Actinomycetota > Actinomycetes > Streptomycetales > Streptomycetaceae > Streptomyces > Streptomyces lavendulocolor. Next base: position 231,569 of record NZ_LWBU01000091.1, read on the forward strand.
CGCTGCTCGACGCCGACGCGGAGGCCGATCCGCCGTGGCTGGCCACCGAGTACGTTGAGGGCCCCGACCTGAGCCGGCACGTGGCCTTGCACGGCCCGCTGCCCTCGCTGCTCGCCGCCTCCCTCGGGGCGACGCTCGCCGAAGCGCTCGCCACCGTACACAAGCAGGGTCTGCTGCACCGTGACCTCAAGCCCGCGAACGTGCTGCTCGGCCCCAACGGGCCGAAGGTCATCGACTTCGGTCTCGCGGTGTTCGCCGAGTCGAGCGTGTCCCTGACCGCGCCCAACACCGTGGTCGGCACACCTGCGTGCATGGCGCCCGAACAGGCGAGGGGCGACCGGCCGCTGACGCCAGCGGTCGACGTGCACGCGCTCGGCGCCGTGATGCTGTTCGCCGTCTCCGGGCACCTGCCGTACCAGGCCGCGAACATCCACGTCCTCTTCCATCAGGTCACCGACCCGGGGACGGCTCCCGACCTGTCGGGGGTCCCCGACGAGCTGGTGCCCCTGCTGACGGCGATGCTCGCGCACCGGGCCGAGGACCGGCCGGCGCTGAGCGACGTCGTCCAGCAGTGCCGGGCGGTCATCGAGGCGCAGGGCTTCAAGGTCGCCCAGGCACGGCGCCGGCTCACGACGCACACGGCGGCTCCCTCGCATCCGCTGGACAACCTGCCGCCCACGGTCGCCCTCCCGTTGCCGCCCACCGTCCCGGCGGCCCCGGCGGTTCCCGGGCCGAGCACGCCGCCGTCGACAGGGCCGACCGTGGTGCTCTCCCCGGACGCCACCCCGCCGGCCGCCCCCGCTCCTGACGCCGACGAGCAGGCCGTCCCCGAGCCGACCCCTACGCTCGTCGACCGTCCCGCGCCGCCGTCCGGAAGCGATGCGCCCTCGTCCGCACCCGCCGCCCCGGAACCCGCCTCGGGCACGGACAGCCCGTCGTCCACGCCGCCGGCCGCTCCCCGCGCCCCCCGCGGCCGCTCCGGGCAGCGGCTGCATTCCGCCCAGGCCCGGATCACCGCACAGCGGCTCCGCGAGGTGTACGCGGCCCAGGCCGCGTTCTGACACCGGCGGGCTCCCGATGCGGGCGGACCCGCGATACTGAGGGGCCTGCCACAACCGTCACGAAACACCACAGGAGGACACGGGTGACCGCCGTCCAGACCAGCCCCGAGCAGCACGGCGACGCGTCGGTCGCGGCGGGGCAGGAGCAGCAGTTCCCCGCGGGCGCGCAGGTGCTCGTACGCGACGAGGTGTGGCTGGTCAGGAACGCAGTGCCGACCACCGACGACGGCACCCGGGTCGAGGTGGTCGGGGTGTCCGACTTCGTGCGGGACCAGGAGGCCGTGTTCTTCACCGGCCTGGACACCGTCGAGCTCATCGACCCGCGCGACACCCGCCTGATCGCGGACGACTCTCCCACCTACCGGCGCTCCCGGCTGTTCCTGGAGGCCGTGCTGCGCCGCACGGCCCTGCCCCAGTCCGAGCGGCGGCTCGCGCTCGCCGACTCCTTCCTCCTGGACCCGCTCCCCTACCAGCGCCGCCCCGCCGAACTCGCGCTCTCCGGCGCCAATCTGCGCCCCCGGCTGCTGATCGCGGACGTCGTGGGCCTGGGCAAGACGCTGGAGATCGGCCTGACGCTCGCCGAGCTCATCCGGCGCGGCCGGGGTGAGCGCATCCTCGTCGTCACGCCGCAGCACGTCCTGGAGCAGTTCCAGCACGAGCTGTGGACACGGTTCGCCATTCCGCTGGTCCGGCTGGACTCGGTGGGCATCGAGCGGATCCAGCGCGAGATCCCCGCGGGACGGAATCCGTTCACGTTCTTCAAGCGCGTGATCGTCTCGATCGACACGTTGAAGAACACCGATCAGTACCGCCACCACCTGGAGCAGATCCGCTGGGACGCGGTCGTCATCGACGAGTCGCACAACCTGATCAACCGCGGCTCCCTGCGCAACCAGCTCGCCCAGACCCTGGCGCCGCGCACCGACGCCCTGATCCTCGCCTCCGCCACGCCGCACAACGGCGACGCGAGGTCGTTCGCCGAGCTGATCGCCCTGCTGGACCCGGCGGCTATCCGCGACCCGGAGAACTACCGGGCGGAGGACATCGAGCATCTCTTCATCCGCCGTACGAAGGTCAGCACCGAGGTCCGCGAGCAGATGAAGGGCCAGTGGGCGGACCGCGGCCCGTCCCAGGCCGTACACTGCCCGGCCACCCCGGCCGAGGAGCGGATCTTCGAGGAGCTGGCGGCCGTCTGGCTGCCGCGCGACGGCAGCCCGTCCGTGAGCCCCGTCCCGCTCTTCCCGTACACGCTCCTCAAGTCCTTCCTCTCCTCGCACGCGGCGCTCAAGGCCACCGTGAGCGCCCGTATCAAGACCCTGGAGAAGAAGGACGACCCCCTCGCCACGGCGGCGGAGCTCGCCGCCCTGCGCCGGCTCGCGGAACTGGCCGCGGACCTGACGGAGGCGGACTCGGCGAAGTTCGCCGCGCTGGTGGAACAGCTGAAGGGCATCGGCGTCGGCCCGTCCTCCGACACCCGCGTCGTGGTCTTCTCGGAGCGCGTCCAGACCCTGGAGTGGCTGGCGACCATCCTGCCCGCCGCCCTCGGCTTCCGGGGCCGGACCGCGAAGGACTGCCTGCGCGTGATGCACGGCGGCCTGTCCGACGAGCAGCAGATGCGGGTCGTGGAGGAGTTCGGGCTGGCCGGCGCTCCGGTACGGATCCTGCTGACGGGCGACGTGGCCTCCGAGGGCGTCAACCTGCACCGCCAGTGCCACCAGCTGGTCCACTACGACGTACCGTGGTCGCTGATCCGCATCGAGCAGCGCAACGGCCGCATCGACCGCTACGGTCAGGCCCACCCGCCGCAGTTCCGCGCCCTGATCCTCACCAGCGGCACCGAGGGCGCGAAGGACGACACCCTGGTCTCCGAGCGGCTCCTTGAGCGCGAGGACCAGGCGCACCGTTCGCTCGGCACGGCGGAGGCCGTCACCGGCCTCTACCGCGCGGAGGCCGAGGAGAAGTCCCTCATCCAGGATCTGCTGCGCGGCAGGACCGTGGACGAGTCCCTCGACAGGCGCCGGTCCGGCGAGGACGCCGGCACGGACGCCATGGACGACTTCCTGGCGGACTTCTTCGGCTCGGTCGGTGACGAGCCGAAGGCGGAGGACGCGGAGACCGACGGGCAGTCCGCCCCCGAGACGGCCGGAGGCGCCACCGGCACGGAAGTGGCCACGGGCTCCGTCCTCCCCCGCCTCTTCGACTCAACCGCCCACTTCCTGGACGAGGCGCTGCGCGAGGTGTACCCGGACGCCCGCGACCGCCTGGACCTCGACCGTGACGAGCAGTCGGGCCTGCTGTCCTTCCGTCCCCCGGCCGACCTCCTCCACCGCCTCAAGGCGCTGCCCGTGGACTACCTGCGCGAACAGCGGTTGCGCGAGCGGCTGTTGGTCACCTTCAATCGGCGGCTCGCCCAGCACTCGCTCCAGCGGGCCCGCGAGGCGGGTTCCACCTCCAGCTGGCCGGAGATCTCGCTGCTGACCGACCTGCACCCGGTCGTCGAGTGGCTGACGGACAAGGTCCTCGTCCGGCTCGGGCGCCAGGAGGCGCCGATGATCACGGCGGAGGTGGCGGAGCCCACCTATCTCGTCCAGGGCGTGTACTCGAACGCCCTGGGCCGGCCGACGGTCGTCAAGTGGATGGGCGTGACGCGCAGCGGGGCCGTGGACGACGACATGGTGTCGCTGCTGCGCCGCTCCGGGGTCGGCCCGACGATGGCGAACAAGCTCCGTCACCGGGACCCCGCCCCGTTGGCCGCCGCCATCCCCGCCGTACTGGAGGCCGCCGAGGCCTTCATGGAGCGGCACCGGGACGCCTGGGACCGGCCGCTGCGCGAGTCGATCGAGCGCCACAAGCTGCGCCTCGGCGACTGGGAGCAGCCCACGCTGGCGGGCGAGCACACCAAGCGGCGGCTCACCGACCTCGCCGATGACCTGCTGACCACCGGGCAGCGCCCGATGCTGCGCGTGCTCGCGGTGCTGCTGCCCGACCCCGACGCACCACCGGCCGCGTCCGCGCCCCTGTCCGCCACGCCCGCCGCCCTCTGAGAGAGCCACTGTCATGACGTACGACTCCCTGGTCAACCGCGGCGACTACTTCTCGGCCCACTACCTCGCCGAGGTACTGCCCAAGGACCTCAAGACGGGCCTGCTCCAGACCTGGAAGGAGCGGGAGGAGGCTGCGAAGCCCCCGGCCGGTACGGGAGAGGCGGCGCCCTCCGAGGGCCCCGACATGCTGCGCGAGGACACCAAGCAGGCCCTGCCCGTCACTCCGCGGGCCGGTCTCCGGGCACTGCGCCGCAACTACTTCCGTGCCCGCTCCTTCTTCGCCCTCCCTGAGGACGCCGAGGGCACCGCCTCCGTGCCCGACGCGGGAGACGACGCGCTGACGTACGGCGCCCCCGCCTGGCGGGAGCGGGTACACGCGCTGAACGCCGAGGTCCTGCGCGCACTGGGCTACGACGCGAAGCCCGGCAACCTCACCGTCTGGCGGGCGGGCCAGAGCCACGAGATCACCGTCGCGCACGTCGAGAAGGGCCTCGTCGCCGTCGACTGCGGCTGGGCCGCCGAGGCGGACGCCGCCCTGGACCCCGACGGCCCGGGCCGTCTGCTCGACCCCGTCGTCCTCGACGGCTCGAACAGCCTGACCACCGGCTCCAAGCTGGCCTCGTTCCTGTTCGCCTGCGACGAGGCCCCGCGCTACGTGCTGCTGCTCGTCGGCGGCGTCGTCGTCCTCGCCGACCGGATGGTGTGGGGCGAGGGCCGCTACCTCGCCGTCTCCCTCGACATCGCACTCCAGCGCAACGACACTCGTCCGGGCGGCGAACTCGACACCGTCGCGGCGCTGTTCGGCGCCGACTCGCTCCGCACCCCCGAGGAGGGCGGCGAGAACCCGCTCGCCGAACTCGTCGGCAAGTCCACCAAGCACGCGGTGGGGGTCTCCAGCGACCTGCGCGACGGCCTGCGCCTGAGCGTCGAGCTGATCGCCAACGAGGTTCTGGAACGCCTCCGCGAGCAGGGCGTGCAGCCGCAGGACATCGGCGAACTCCCCGAGCTCGGCCGCCAGCTGACCCGCGAGTCGCTGCGCTACCTGTACCGCATCCTGTTCCTGCTGTACGCCGAGGCCCGCCCCGAGCTCGGCATCCTGCCGTCCGACTATCCCGAGTACCAGCTCGGCTACGGCCTCGGCCGGCTCGGCGAACTCGTCGCGGAGCGCGACCTCGTCGACGAGAAGTCCCGCCGCGGCTTCTACCTGTACGAATCGCTCGACCTGCTGTTCCGCAAGGTCCAGGACGGCTACCGGCCGCGCCGCACCCACGGCGAGACGGCGGAGGCGGCGGAGAGCGCCGAGGCCGTCGGCTCGGTCGGCGCGAAGACCAGCGAGGACCTGGGCCTGCGCTTCGAGCCCCTGCACTCCACGCTCTTCGAGCGGGACTCGATCAAGCTGATCGGCGCGGACGCCGTCGTCGACCCCCGTCACGACGCCGACGAGGCCCTCGCCCGCGGCGAACGCGTCCGCTACCTCGACACCCGGCTCCGCAACGCCACCCTGTACGAGGTCCTGCACAAGCTCATGCTCACCAAGGGCAAGAAGGGCGAGCGCGGCGGCTTCATCTCGTACGCCCAGCTGGGCATCAACCAGCTCGGCGCCGTGTACGAGGGCCTGATGTCGTACTCCGGCTTCATCGCGGGCGAGGAGCTGTACGAGGTCGCCAAGGGCGGCGACCCTAAGGACGGCTCCTGGCTGGTGCCCAAGTCGAAGGCCGACGAGTACCCGGACACGGTCTTCGTCCGGCGGCCGGACCGCGACACGGGCGAGGAGCTGCGCGTCCGGTACGCCCCCGGCTCGTTCGTCTACCGGCTCTCCGGCCGCGACCGCCAGACCTCGGCCTCCTACTACACCCCGGAGTCCCTCACCAAGGTCACGGTGGAGCTGGCCCTCCAGCACCGCCTGGACCAAGACGGCACGGAGACCAAGGCGCGCGAGCTGCTCGACTGGAAGATCTGCGAACCGGCCCTCGGCTCGGGCGCGTTCCTCAACGAGGCGATCAACCAGGTAGCCGCCGAGTACCTGCGGCGCCGGCAGAAGGAACTCGGCCGCTCCATCGACACCGAGCAGTACGCCGTCGAGCTCCAGAAGGCCAAGGCGTACATCGCCCTCCACAACTCGTACGGCGTCGACCTCAACGAGACGGCGGTCGAGCTGGCCGAGGTGTCGTTGTGGCTCAACACCATGCACCCCGGCATGGAGGCCCCCTGGTTCGGCCTCCACCTGCGGCGCGGCAACTCCCTCATCGGCGGCCGACGCGAGGTGTACAGCCCCGAGCGCCTGAAGAAGGGCGGCTGGCTGGGCACGACGCCGGAACGCTACCCGCTGGCGGACGCGCAGGCGGGCGTCCCGCTGCCGGAGGGCGCGGTGCACCACTTCCTCCTCCCGGCGAAGGAGTGGGGCGCTGTCGCCGCCGAGAAGGAGGCGAAGGCGCTGGCGCCGGAGGCCGCGAAGGCGCTCGGCGCGTGGCGCAAGGCGGTCACGAAGTCCCCGACGGCCAAGCAGACGGCCCGCCTCCAGGGCCTGGCTCGGCGGGCCGAGTACCTGTGGGACCTGGTCGTGCAGCGGCTGACGATCTCCGAGCGGGAGATCTCGCGGCGTGTGGACGTGTGGGAGGCGGAGCCGGGTTGGCTGCGCCGGCCTAAGGAGGCCGTGCCCCGGGAGAAGGTGCTGGCCGACCTCACGGCGGTGGACACCCCGTACTGGCGGCTGAAGAAGCTCATGGACACGTGGTGCGCGCTGTGGTTCTGGCCGGTGCAGGAGGCTGGGCTGCTGGACGGGACCGACGCGCGGTACCAGCGGGCGGAGGTCCCGCCCGCACGGCAGGGCGGGGCCGTTGCGGAGTCCGGGGCGTCGGACGTGATCCGTACGTACGAGGAGGTCGACCTTCTCGGGAACGTCACCGTGAAGGAGGTCAAGCGCGGCGACATCGACAAGCGGCGGAAGGGTACGCGGAAGGGCGAGCAGTCCTTCGGGGGCCAGCGCCGCGAGGTCATCCCGCTGGCGAACCTGGACGACTGGCTGGACTTCGCGGAGGCGCTGCTGGGGACGCACGACGTGCCGACGGAGTCGCTGGTTCCCACCTTCGACTCGCTCGACGTACTGGAGCGGTACGAGGACGAGCTGCCCGGCTGGATGGGCATGGACTGGTCGTATTGGCTGGAGGGGCGGTTCCCGTGGGTGGGGGTTGCGGGGGATGTGGCCAAGCGGCAGGGCTTCTTCCATTGGGAGTTGGAGTTTGCCCAGGTGTTTGGGGGGCGGGGCGGGTTTGACTTGCAGGTCGGGAATCCACCGTGGGTTCGACCACAGTGGCAGGAAGATTTGACTCTGGCAGAGCTGGAGCCTTGGTTCATGCTGACGCAGAACTCGGGAGCAGCCGAGTGGCGTCTGCGTAAGGACGACGTTCTACGCGCCGCAGCAGAGAACCAGGCGTACATTTTGGGTGAGTTGGCAGCTCACGCTGGGACCGTCGCCACGCTGGGCAGTCCAGCTACATATCCGCTGCTGGTGGGAACCCAGGGTGACCTGTATCGCGCGTTCATGGCGCGGGTGTGGCAACACCTCGCCCACATCGGCAGCGCGGGGATGATCCACCCAGACACCCACTTCGGAGGGGTGCGCGAAGGAGCTATCCGGGCGGCGGCTTACCGGCATCTGCGCGTGCACGCTCATTTCGTTAATTCCGCAAACTGGGCGTTCGATGACCTCACCCGGTCTCAGGAATTCGCGATGCATGTGTACGGCCCTTCCCGTGAGCCCGACTTCCTCCATCTGAGTGAACTGCGCGATGCCGACATCCTTCCCGATTCACTGTCACATGACGGAAGCGGCGAGGCGCCAGGAATCAAGCACAAGGGCTCATGGGACATCCGTCCGCATCGAGAGCGTGTGGTTCATGTCGACACGGAGCTGCTTGCCACTTGGAGGTCTCTTTCCGACTCGGCGGGACAAGCTGCAGAAACTCCGCTGCTGTACCCCGTGTTGCGTAGTGAACAAGGGGCCATCGAGGCCTTGGCTGGCTATAGCAACAGCCTCGGCGACCACCAGCCTCTGATCACGAGTGGATATCACGAGTCTGGAGCGAAGAAGGATGGTCTGATTCGCTGGGAGAATCGAACCGTGCCATCCATCTCGGACGTCATCCTCCAAGGACCGCACTTCGCCGCCGCGCTACCGTTCTACAAACAGCCGCGAATCCCATGCCGAAGCAACAGGGACTGGGATCTGGTTGTGCCAACGGAGACGCCCGAAGACTACATCCCGGTAACCAACTTCGTCCGGAATGTGAGCGAGGAAGCTTACCTCAACGCCCAGGACTCCTGGGGAGGTAGACCTTCCACGTCGTACTACCGATTGGCTTGGCGTCGCATGATCCCGTTCAATACAAGCCGCAGCTTGCAGGCGGCCATTCTGCCGCCCGGCCCTGCCCACATTGACGCAGTCAACTCAACTACTTTGGGCAGCAATCTTCTAACCACCCTCAATGCGGGTTTCTGGGCCGCACTGCCTCTTGACTACGTGCTGCGTATCACAAGTCGCTCGAACCTGCACAGCGGCGAGGCTCGAAAGATGCCCGCGCCCACCATTCACCATCCGCTGGCCTCCGCCCTACTCCTCCGTACGCTCCGACTCAACGTCATCACCGCCCACTACGCTCCTCTCTGGGAGGAACTCTTCGATCCTCGGTGGGCAGGCTACGAGGATTGGGCCAACCCCGCGTGGTCGGGCCTTAAGCCCCTTTCCGCAGGTCTTGGGCCGACCTGGGAGTACACCACTCCACTTCGCACGGAGCACGAACGCCGTGCCGCGCTCGTTGAACTGGACGCGCTAGTGGCCGTCTGGCTTGGGATCAACGCCGACCAGCTCGTTGCGATCTTCAAATCCCGTTACCCTCAGCTTTACGACTTCGAGTCGGCCACCTTCTTTGACGCTCTCGGCCGCAAGATCGCCGAAAACCACAACACCTACGGCCACGGTCAAACCAAGCAGGACTGGCTCGACTTCGAAGCCCACCTCGCCGACCCCACTAACACCCCGCCCCCCGCCGGCTACGTCGGGCCCTTCTGCAAGGCCGATCGTGAAGCCGAGATGCGGGCCGCCCACGCGCACTTCCAGGCGCGGCTGGACAAGGAGATCAAGCTCGGGCGTTGGACGCCTCCGGCGCGCAAGGCGGCCGTGGAGAGCGCAGCATGACATGCGGCTGCCCCGGACCCTTCGAGGTCCGGGGCAGCCACGTTGTCGTCCTACCGGCGTGCGAAGCCGACGAACGCCGTCCAGGCGGACGTTCCGACCACGAGCCCAGGGCGGCCCGTGTCCTTCGAGTCGCGGACGTGGACACAGCTCCGGCACCCGGCCACCTCGACGCACTGGCCACCGTCACCGGCGCTGTAGCTGCTCTTGAACCAGGCAAGCGTGTCGTTCTCATGCCCGGGCTTATTCGCGTTCATTGGTCTCCCAGCAACTTCTCGATCAGGGCCTGCGAATCCCACGGTGTGAGGGCCTGAGCACGCAGGCTGCCATACGTAGCCTCCAGCTCACGGACCTTGCCCCGCTCGGTGTGCAGACGGCTGTCGCTCTGCACTTCTGCGTAGGCAATCCTGCGTCCGTCCTTCATCTCCATCAAGGTGAAAGGCCCTGCGAGGCCCGCATGTTCCTCGCGATCGAGCGGCATCACTTGGACCTCGATGTTGCGCGACTGGCTGACCAGCAGGATGTGCTCCAGCTGACCTCGCCAAACGTCCCGTCCGCCGAGCCGCTTGCGAAGCACAGCCTCCTCGATCACGAAGCTCACATGTGGGTGTGGGCGCCTGGAGAAGATCTGCTGCCTGGCCAATCGGGCTGCGATCCGCTCCGTGATGACCGACTCGTCGAGGAGCGGCCGCCACATGCCGAACACCGCCCTGGCGCACTCCTCGGTCTGCAAGAGGCCGTTGACTACATGCGTGTCGTACACATGAAGCTCAACCGCCTCCGCCTCCAACTTCGCCGCGTCCCGGAAGAACGCCGGGTACTGCGCCCGCGCGACCTCCTCCTTCATCTCCTTGAGGACCTCGCCCGCGTCGAGCAACTCGTCCGCCTGGTCGATGAAGCGCGGCGGCGGGACCCTCCGCCCCTGTTCGTACGCCGCGATCGTCGACGCCGAGTACCCCAGCCGCGCCCCGAACTCGGACCGCTCCACCCCGGCCCGTACCCGGAACCGTTTCAACTGGCGGCCGAAGACGCGCAGGATGCCCGAGCCCGGGTCCGGTGCGGCGGCGTCGCCGACCGGGTCCTCGTCCTCTGCCGGCCGGGTGGATTCGTTCATTGCCCGCCATCACCTCCACCGGCCAACGCCGCTCCGCGTCGGCCGTCACGCTCCGCGCCGCCTACAGGCACCGACACCGCGCCTACCGCTGCCCCCTGTACGCACGCCGGGCCTTACTCAGCGTAAGCGACAGACGTCAGCCTGTGTCCCATGAACAGCGAAACTTCGCCCGCATCCACCGCCCTTGAGTTCGCGATGCGCTTCACGTCCTCACCTCGCGGTGCCCGCCTCGCCCGGCGGTTCGTCTCCCACCGTCTGGACTGCTGGGGGCACCCGTACACCTCGACCGCCAACGAGACGATGACGCTGATCGCCGCCGAGCTGACCGGCAACGCCGTACGTCACGGGCACGTGCCCGGGCGGGACTTCCATCTCCGGCTCACCGACTCGGCGGCCACCCTGCGTATCGAGGTCACCGACACCCGTACCGAGCGCGTACCGCTGCTGTCCTCCCACGAGCCGCCCGGGGACGCCGAGTCGGGGCGCGGGCTGCTCGTGGTGGCGCGGCTGGCGAGTCGGTGGGCGGTGGCGCCGCGCGTGGGCGCTCCGGGGAAGACCGTGTGGGCCGAACTGCACCTTTCACGCCAATGACCAGCGGGTTTTCGGAAATTGGCCGACGGTCTGTCCGTGCATGTCGCTAGGGTCGTGCGTCCGTGTGTGCACTGCACGGGGGAGCCCAAGGGGGAACAGCGCACGTGAGCAGCACCCATCACACCGACCCGGCCGCCGGTTACCGCATCTCCATCGTCGACGAAGATCCGCTGCGCGCGCGGCGCGAGGCCCGCGAGTTGCTCGCCGCCCTCGCCGAGGCGGACCCGCAGGCCGCGCTCGACGTTCCGGCCGGACCCGCGGCCACCGGCACCACCACCGACAAGGGCGGACCGGTCGCGGAGCTCCTCGGTCTGGTGTTCGGCGGCGGCTCCCTGGTCGCCGCCGCCCTTCAGCTGTGGCTGGCGCGCGTGCCGCAGCGGACGATCGTCGTGACGCGGCCCGACGGGGCGACGCTGACGATCTCCGGGAAGCAGGCCCGCGCGGACGACGCGCAGATCGAGCGGTTCCTCAACGGAGACTCCGGCCCCACGGAGGGCGACGGCGCGCAGGGCGGGCCGGGCGCGGCGTGAGTGACAACGACCGGTACGCCATGCTCATCGGCGTATCCACGTACGACAGCGCCCGGTACCACGACCTGCCCGCGGTGCGGGCGGACCTGCACTACATGCAGGCGGTGCTGGAGAGCACCGAGATCGGCATGTACAACGACTGCGCGATGGTCGCGGAGCCGACGCGCGCCGAGATGCTGCACGCCGTCGAGACGTTCCTGGAGGAACGGCAGGCCAGCGAGACGGCGCTGCTCTACTTCAGCGGGCACGGGGAGTTCTGCGAGGCGGACGGACAGCTGTACTTCCTGACCCGGGACGCCGATCCGGACGACCTGCCGGGTACGGCCGTGCCGGCCGAGTTCCTGGAGCGGATGCTCACGTCGTGCCGGGCCTCCTCGAAGGTCGTGCTGCTCGACTGCTGCTCCAGCGGTTCCGTCGTCCAGGGGTGGACGGCCAAGGGAGCGGCGGACGGCGGCGAACGGCCCGCGCCCAGCACGCTGCTGCGGCCGACCGGTGTGTACTTCATCACCGCCTCGGACGCCCTCCAGGCCGCCTCGGCACTGGCTCCGGCCGGTTCCTCGCTCGGCACGTCGCGGTTCACCGGGGAGATCGTCGAGGGGCTGCGCAGCGGACGGATCAAGGACAGCGGCTGGATCACGCCGGACGACCTGTTCGAGTACCTGACCGCGCAGATGGTCCGCATCGGCGTGCCCGAGGAGCAGCGGCCCACGAAGTCCACCATCCGTGCGACGCATTCCCTGCCGCTGGCCCGTTCGGTGGCGCGGTCCGTCCGGCTCCCCGAGCCGGCGCCGGAAGGCGGTGGCGGTCTGCCGGTCTCCTCGGCGCTGTCGAAGGCCCGGGGCCTTGTCGCGCAGGACGCGCGGGACGGCGTCGACCGGGAGCGTCTGCTGCGCTACTACGCGCACTGCCTGCGGGCGCAGGCCGAGTCGAAGATGCTGCCCGACCGGGACAGTGGCCGGGGCTCCGACTACTTCCTGCTGGGGCAGGGGGCGGAGACGATCCAGTCGGGACTGGGGTCCGGTCTTCCCGCGCCCGGTGGGCTGCCCAGGGCGAAGAGCACCGGGGCGAAGGTCGACGAGGCCGGGCTGCAGGAGTACTGGTACGGGTACCCGGCCGTGACCCTGACTGAGCGCGGCGGTAACGGCGGCCGGCGGGCCGCCGTGCGCATCGCGCCGCTGCTGGTCCAGCCGATGGAGCTGACACCTGACGAGAACGGGCGGGACCGGCTGCGGCCGAGCGGGGTGCCGACGCTGCACAGCGGTGTGCTGACGGAGCTGCTGGAGGACGAGGAGGCGGCCGAGTTGCTCGGCCGCTGGCAGCCGGCCTGGCAGGAGGGCAACGCCGCCCAGATGGTGAAGGCGGTGCGTGAGCTCCTCACGCGACTCGAACTCCCGGAGCTGGAACCGCTCGACCTGTCCGCGCTCAGCGAGCGGTCCGTCATGGACTCGCTGCGATCCGGCGCCCACAACGCCGCCGTCCTCCTCACGCCCTCGGGTCTGGAGCGGGCCGCGTCCGAAGGGCTCGTGGAGAACCTGCTCCAGATGTCCACGCGCGCCGACCGGATCCCCGGCACCGCCCTGGACGCGCTCCTCACCGGGGGTGGCGACGGCGGGCCGGGCGGGAGCGACGCGCCGCCCGTCCTGGTCTCCCCCGGACCGTGCAACGAGAGCCAGGCTCTGGTGATCACGTCGGCGATGACCCGGCCGCTCACCGTCTCCACCGGGCCGCCCGGCACCGGGAAGAGCGAGGTGGTGGCGGCGGTGGTCGCCACCGCGGTGGCCGCCGGGCAGTCCGTCCTCGTCGCTTCCACGAATAACGAGGCCGTGAACGTGGTGGCCGAGCGCTGCGACGCCATCTCCCCCGGGCTGCTCATGCGGACGGGGAACTCCGAGGCTCTGGAGGCCGAGGCCGCGAAGCTGGAGCGGCTGCTCGCCGAGCCGGTCGAGGCCCCGGCACGGGGTGCGGCGACCGTGGCGGGTGACCTCAGGAACCGGCACGCTCGGGCCGCCGTGCACGAGGCCGAGGCGGCGCGGCTGGTCGGCGAGGAGGCGCGGCTGCTGGAACTGCTGCGGGAGCGTGAGCGCCGTGCGGACGAGCTCGGGCTGCCGGTGGAGCTGCTGGAGCGGGCGTGGTCCGAGGGCGGGAGCGCGGCGCTCGCCGCCTGGGAGGACCGGGCGCGGAGGGCCGTCGTCGCCCGCTGGTACTCCTTCGGCCGGTGGCGCAGGGGGCGGGCGCTGTCCGCGTTCGTCGCCTCCGCCGGGGAGGGCGGTACGGGCGCGTGGCCGGACTGGGCCGCGGAACGGCCCGTACCGCCCGAGCTGCTGCTCGCCCTCGCCGAGGCCGCCGGAGTGGAAAGCGCGCTCAGGAGCCTCGTACCGGGGCATCTCGCCCTTGACGAGGAGGCGCTGAAGCAGGCGCGGCTGGAGAGCCGGGCGGGTCTGTCGGAGGTCTCGGGCGAGCTGGCCCGGGCCGTGTCCGCCGAGGCGATGGCCCGGGGGCGGTCGCTGATGGCTCAGCGGCTCCAGGCCCTGCGCCGGCGCTCCGGCTTCTGGAAGAGCCAGCGCAATCTGATGGCGCACCTGAAGGGCTGGGCCATCAGCACGCACTCGGTGCGCCAGCTCGAACTGGTCCCGGAGCTCTTCGACCTCGTCGTGATCGACGAGGCCAGCCAGTGCTCGATCCCGGCGGTGTTGCCGCTGCTGTTCCGGGCCAAGCGGGCGCTGGTCATCGGCGACCCGATGCAGCTCGGGCACATTCCCGGGATCACGGCGCAGCAGGAGCGGCAGGCCCGCGTGCGGGCCGGGCTGAGCGCGGCGCAGCTGGAGGATCACCGGCTCGCTTACCACGTGTACTCCGCTTACCACGCCGCGGCGCAGCACGGCGAGGAGACGCTGCTGCTCGACGAGCACTACCGGTGCCATCCGGCGATCGCCGATGTCGTCAACGGTCATTGCTACGCGGGGCAGTTGCAGGTCCTCACCGACGTCAGGAGGCAGGTTCCGGCGCTCGATCCGGTCGGGTCAGGCGGTCCTGCTCCTGCCCTCGGCTGGGTCGACGTGCCGGACGGCGCGTCCGCGCTGGGCGCGGGCGGCCGGTCCTCGCGGAACGCGGCGGAGGCCGCCCGGGTGCGGGAGACGGTGGACGAGCTGCTCGCACGGCTTCCCGAGGACGCGACGGTGGGCGTGGTGACGCCGTTCCGCGCGCAGAAGGACGCCCTGGCGCGGGTGTGGGCGGAGGACGACCGCGTGCGGGTCGGCACGGTGCACGCCTTCCAGGGTGGGCAGCGGGACGTCATGGTCCTCAGCCCGGTGGCCACCGGCAACACCCCGCCCCGTACGACGCACTGGGTGTCGAGCCAGGTCAACCTGTGGAACGTGGCCGTCACCCGCGCGAAGTCGCAGCTGATCACGGTGGGCAGCCATGCCTTCTGGCAGGGGCAGTCGGGGCTTCCGGCGCTCCTTGCGGGGCGGTCGGAGGTGCTGGGGACGGGAGCGTCGGCGGACGGGCCCGGCGCGGGCTTCGGCGCGAGGCCCCGGAGCGCCGTCCGTGAGGAGCTCACGGACCGGCTCCAGGACTTCCTCGGGCGCTGTGGTGTGACCGATCTGGAGCGCGAGGCGGTGGTCGGCGGGCACGTCGTCGACCTGCTGTTCACGGTGGACGGCGCCAACACCGCCGTCCTCGTCGACACCGGGCCCGAGCGCGGGCAGGACCCGGCCCGCCATCTGCGTCTGACGCACGCGCGCGGCGACCTGCTGCCCGGGCTGCCGTCCGGCGGTTCCGGCGCGAAGCCCGGACCGGTGGCGCGGACGGTCCGGGTGCCGGCGTGGCGGATCCTGGCCGGTGACGTGACGCTGGAGCCGCTCTTCGCCTGAGCGCGCACCCCGGCGGGGTCAGGGCCGCAGGCTCCGGACGACGTGCGTCATGTGCTGGATGTTGCCGACGCGCAGCCAGACTCCGGCGTTTCCGGTGCCCTGGGGGCCGTGCCCGTGTGCGCAGTCGCGCAGCCAGGTCTCGCCCGCGCTCGCCGCCGGACCGCGGAAGTCCGCCAGGGCAAGAATGTCCCGCGCGGCAGCCCGGACGGAGGCGGCCCGGTCGGGGCCTCGCGTCGGCACCTTCACAAGGACGTACGACTCGTCGGTGGTGTACCGCAGCACGCCCCAGGGCGGACCTCCCTTGCCGGTGGAGGGCGGGCGGGCGATGCCCCGCGTGGAGTCGGCGCCGTAGTCGCCGTACGCGAGGATGGAGTCGAACTCCCGTCTGCTGCTTCGCACTTCCGTCCACACGCGCCAGTCCAAGCGTGGTACGACCGCGCTGCCGGGCTCCAGGAGCCGGGCGGTGACGTCGGGGAAGGCACCGCCCAGGACGGCCGCCGTGCGCCAGGGGAACAGCGGCAGCAGGGCGTCGAGCGCGCGCCGTGTCTCCTTCGCGGCGTCGGTGCGGTCGGCGGGGACGGCGCCCAGGTCGAGCAGGAGGTCCGCCTCTACGGCGGGGTCGACACGGGCGATGAGGTCGCGGACGGCAGGAAGGGGCACGTCGTCCCAGTGGCCGGGCATCATGAGGCGGATGCCCAGTCCGCTCCCCGTGGACCGGGCGTGCTCCAGCATCGCGGCATGATGAGTCTCAGAGCGGTCGGGGCCCGTCACCGGGCGCAGCGGACTCACGTCGGCGTCCGCGGACAGCGCCCCGGCCAGCGCCGACTGTTGCGCCTCGTCGGCGAACGGGCAGTCGACCCAGGCCGGATGATGGCGATGGGCCTTCCGCACGCGCCACAGGTCGTCCCGTACGCCCACGGCGAGTGCGTCGGGATGTGTGCCCGCGCGGGGCGGAAGGTTCCACAGCGGCACGACGGCCGCGTGCACCGCCGGGATCAGTTGCCGGTACGCCTGGCAGGCGTGCTGCTTGGCCGGCAGGACGGGAACGTACAGCAGTCCGGACATGGCGGCTCCTTCCGGCTCTGCCCGTGTCCTCTTCCTCTCGCGCCTTTCTTCGTTGTTCCGGCTCGTGCTTCAGGATCCGCCGCATCGCTGCCGCACGTAATGACGCCTTTTCAGCCTTCCTGGCTGGAACGCTCAAGTACCTGGTAGCGCTGTGACCAGGGAGGTACTGTTCGTGAAGCTCGGCAGCCGAACCCCATCGCGTCTGCACGTTCATGACCGTGCGTCTGCCGTAGCACCGCTTGTCGACCTCGGCCGTGCTGCGCCCGGCTGCACCACGATTGGGCCCGCGTTGTGAACCATCGGATTCTCGGACTGACGGTCCGAAACTTCCGCACCCTGACGGACGTGAAGCTTCCGCTGGGCCCCTTGACCGTCATGGTCGGCCCCAATGCTGCGGGAAAGTCGAACGTCCTGCACGCATTGAATTTCCTCAGTGACGTGTCCCGTGAGGGGATCGAAGCAGCGCTGAATGCCCAGGGCGGGTTCGATGTGCTGGCATTTCGTGGTGGACCTAAGCCGGTGTCCCGGATATCGGTCGCCATCGAGGGTGTCTGGTCGGACTTCGCCTCGGAAGACGAGCCGGACCGGTACGAGCTGAGGATCGACCGGCCCCGGCTCCCGGAAAGGTCCCGTCAGAGCCATACCATGTACCGGCGCGAGCGGTTCACCCAGCACCCCGAGGCCGGAGCACCCACCTCGATTGAGTACGCGGGCGACCGCGTGACCCTCACAAACCCGTCGGGGCCCGAGAACTCGCCCCTGTCGCTGGGTGTCGGACGCATGGCATCCGGCTTGCACCAGCCTCGCGAAGTTTCTGGCTTCCTCTCCTCCGCAGCAGCTGCCGGCGCTCTGACTCGTCACATCCGGCAGATCCGCGTCTTCGATCCCGACGTCCGTGCCGCTCGCAAACCTTGGGGGATCACCGAATCCGGCCGCCGCCTGGAAAACGACGCCTCCAACCTCGCCGACTTCCTTAAGACGCTCAAGGATCACGGGGAAGCCTGGGACATGCTCCTGGAGGATGTCCGCACGGTGGTACCGCAGATCAGCGACATCCACCTCGTGGACGTGCCGGGCGAAGCGGGCCGCATTGCGGTTGAGCTGGAAGAAGAAGGCCTCCGCGGACGCACACGCCTGGCCGAGGCGTCCTGGGGCACCGTCCGCATCCTGTGCCTGTTGGCGATCTTCCACGATCCGGAGCCGCCGCTGCTGACCTGTATCGAGGAAATCGACCACGGCATCCACCCGCACGCCCTGAGTCTTCTCGTCGGGCGGCTCCGCGAGGCGAGCACCCGCGGCCAGTTCCTGGTGACCACCCATTCGCTCGTCGTCCTCAACGACCTGGAGCCGGAGGAGCTCGTGGTCTGCGAGCGCCGCGACAGCGGCGCCTCGGTCATCCCCGCGCGCCGCCCCAAGGACATCCAGCGGATCATCGAGAAGGCCGAGTGGGAACCGATCGGTGAGCTCTGGTACTCCGGGGCCCTGGGAGGTGGCCTGTGAGCCGCGGCTCCAAGCCGTCCCGTCGACGCCGCTCGGTCATCGTGGTGGCCGGAGAAGGAGACTACGACCGCAAGGTACTCCAGCACCTGGTACCCGCCCTGCACCCGGGCGAGTGCCCCGAAGTGCGCATGCTGAAGAAGCCCATCCGCCTAGCTCGGGCCCATGCCACGCTCCACCCCCGACTCCAGGAGATCAAGAAGCACGCCGCGGGTATCGCCGACACGGCGGAACTCGCCGGCATCGTGATACATGCCGACCTCGACGGCGTCGCCGACGACACCTACGACACTCTGCGCCGTCGCCTCCGCGAGGAGATGGACGGCGTCTTCAAGGGCACTCCCTCGGCTCTGGCCCTGGCCGCCTACGAGATCGAGGCCTGGCTCATGCTGTTTCCCAAGGCCTTCACCGCACTCCATCCCGGCTGGAAGCTCCGGGAGGCGGACTGTCGCCGCGACCTCGCCAGACTGGAGAAGACCAAGGAACACCTCAAGAAGCAGCTCACGAAGCCCGGCTACCTGGAATCACACGCGCCCAAGATCATGGAGAAGGCCGTCGAGGGCGGCCACGTGTCTCAAACGCCCCCCGGCAACAACCGCTCCTTCCTGGACTTCGCGAAGGACATCGCGGCCTGGCGCAAGGCGGCATAGTCCCAGCTCACCGGGAACGCAGGAAGCTCTATACGGTGGTACGGATCACCGTGGCATCGGCAAGACAGAGGGGACCGTCGTGAAGCCCACCATGGCCGCCGCCCAGTTGCGCGGCAGTCTGACGCAGTACCTCACGACGACGTACGCCCTCGCCGACGAGGGCACCCGGCGTGCCCTGGAGCGTTTCCTCGGGCATCCCGAGACGGGGATCTTCCGGGGGCCCTACCTCCGGATCCGGACGCCGTTCCATGTGGCCGACGGCGGCTGGCAGCGGGAGCTGGAGTGGACGACCGGGTTCCCCGGCTTCGTCCCGTACCGGCACCAGGCCCGGGCGTGGGCGCGGCTGTCCACGCTGCATGGTCCGGCCCGGCCGACCCTGGTGACCACCGGGACGGGCTCCGGCAAGACGGAGTCGTTCCTGATCCCGGTGCTCGACCACTGCCGGCGCGAGCGGGCGCGCGGCAACCGGGGCGTCAAGGCCGTCCTGCTGTACCCGATGAACGCGCTCGCCACCGACCAGGCCGGCCGCATCGGCGACTACCTGGCGCGGCCCGAGCTGGCACAGGTGACGGCCGGTCTGTACATCGGCGACCGGCCCGACACGGACTTCCGCCGGGTGATGACCCGGCGTGAGGAGATGCGCGTGTCGCCGCCGGACGTGCTGATCACCAACTACAAGATGCTCGACCTGCTGCTCCAGCGCGGCGAGGACCGTTCCCTGTGGGAGGGCGCCGACCTGACGTACGTCGTGCTGGACGAGTTCCACACGTACGACGGGGCGCAGGGCACCGACGTGGCGATGCTGCTGCGGCGGCTGGCCGCGGCGACCGGTGCGGCACGGCCGGGCCGGCCGCTCGGGTCGATCTGCCCGGTCGCGACCTCGGCGACCCTGGGCGAGGGCCCGGCGGACACCGCGGGTAAGGAGGCGGGCGGCATCCTCGACGTGGCGTCGCGGGTGTTCGGGATGCCGTTCCCGGCGGACGCGGTGGTCGGCGAGGAGCGGATGACGGCCGAGGAGTTCACGGGTGCCGTGGACTACGAGCTGCCCGAGCCGCCGACACCGCAGGAGGTCATCGCCTGTTCGGGCGGTCCCGGTGTGGAGGCCCAGCCCGATCTGCTGGACCTGGACGGGCTGGCGCAGCGGCTGCTCGGCCGCGCCGGCCTCGACGCCTTCCGCACCGGGCGGCTGCTCAAGCGCCACGACTTCACCCACGGCGTGCTGTCGCTGCTCGGCGGGGAGCCGCTGGACGAGTGGGGACTGCGGGACCGGCTGGCCCGCTTCGGGTACGCGTGGGGGCGCACCGCGCGGGAGAACCCCCAGCTCGTGCTCCAGGCGCTGTCACGGTTCGTCGCCCTGCTGTCGGCAGCGCGCGACCCGGAGTCCGACGAACGCCGGCCCCGGCCGCTGCTGCACATCGAGGCCCACCTGTGGGTCCGGCCCGTCACCCGGGTACTGCGGGGCGTGGGGGCGGCCCCGGAGTTCCGCTGGTACGAGGACGACCGCACCGCGGCGCGCCGGGCCGCGCTGCACGCCGCTCCGGTCACCGACGAGGAGTCCGACGGCTCGTCCGCCGGCTGGCCGTCGCCCTCCGCGCGGCCGCAGCCGCTGCCCGGGGCCGACACCGCGGTCCGGCCCGCCGAGGTGCATCTGCCCGCGGTGTACTGCCGCAACTGCGGCCGTTCCGGCTGGGCCGCGCTGTCCCCCGAGGCGGACCCGCAGCGACTGGTCATGGCCCAGGACCGGATCTGGCGGGCATCCGTGGGCCGGGACAAGCGGCGCCTGCGCTACTTCATCGCCGCCACACAGGGCGAGCGGCAGCAGACGCTGGACGCGCTGACCGGTGCGCGGCCGTCGGACGGCGGCGGCGTCGACCCGCTGTCGGTGGTGGTCCTCGACGGCGGGCAGGGCACGTACCGGCTGCCGACGCCGTCGGACGCGGGCGACCTGATCGACGCCTGGTTCGCCCTTGCCGTGCTCGACAAGAAGTCGGCCGACCGGGCCGCCAAGGACGACCGTTGCCCGGCCTGCCACACCGACAACAGCATCCGCTTCCTCGGCACCGCGCAGGCGGCGCTCGCCTCGGCGACCGTCACCCAGCTGTTCACGGGCGGCGACATCGCGCTCGTACCGGAGGAGCGCAAGACGCTGCTCTTCAACGACTCCACGCAGGACGCCGCCCACCGGGCCGGATACGTCGCGAACGCCTCGTACAAGTTCTCGCTGCGCTCGCTGCTCGCCCACAACCTGGACGAGTCGGGTGCGCCGACCGCGCTCAACGACCTGATCGGGCACGTCCTGGAGTCGGTGGACGACCCCGAGGCGCTGGCCGCCGTCGTGCCGCCCGACCTGCACGACGAGCCCGGCGTCGACCGGCTCCTGTCGGGACGCGGCACCGGTGACGCGCGGACGTGGAAGCTGATCGGCGAGCGTCTCGCCTTCGCCACCGTCATGGAGTTCGGGCTGCGCAGCCGCATGGGCCGCACCCTGGAGCTCACGCGGACCGCCGCGGCCGAAGTGGTCATCGCGGAGCCCGAGCGCGTCACGGCGCTCGCCCGCGACATCCACCTGTCCCTCCCGGGCCAGCTCCTCGTCACCGGCGGACTGCCCACGCCCGACCGCTACCTCGCCTACGTCCGCGGCCTGCTGGAGCGCCTGCGGCTGCGGGGCGCGGTGCACCACCGGTGGCTCGACACCTGGATGAAGGAAGCCGGCACCAACCGGTACCTCATCTCCGGCCGCAGGCCTGAAGGCATGCCCGCGTTCCCCGAAGGCGTGGCGCCGCCCCGCTTCCTGCTGGACGGGCAGAAGGACAGGTCGGAGTTCGACGCGATCACCGGCCGGCTGGGCTGGTACCAGGACTGGACCCGCCGCTGTCTCGGCCTGGACGCCGCCGGTGCCACCGAGTACCTGCGGCGGTTGCTGCCCGCCCTCGCCGACGAACGGGTGGTCGCGGTGCGCACCGCCCGGGACCGGCAGACGCGGCTCTACGGACTGCAGCCGGGGCACATCGAGGCGCGACTGCTCGACGACGCCGTCGTCAACAAGGCGTTCGTCAGCTGCGAGGACTGCGGCTGGCAGCAGGTCGTGGCGCCGGAGCGCCGCACGCGCTGGTACGGGCACCCGTGCCCGCGCTACCGGTGCAAGGGACTGCTGACCCCGCCCCAGCCGGGCATGCCGCGCAGCGGGTCCAGCGCATCCGGGTTCGGCTCGGCGGTCCGCGAGCGGGACTACACCGGCGACTACTACCGCCGGCTCTACCTGACCGGCGGGACGTTCCGCGTGGTCACCGCGGAGCACACGGGCATGCTCACCAGGCCCGAGCGCGAGCGCGTCGAGCGCAGCTTCAAGGCGGGCACGCACTACACCGACCCGAACGTGCTGTCGTGCACGCCCACTCTGGAACTCGGCATCGACATCGGCGAGTTGTCCGCCGTGCTGCTCGGGTCCCTGCCCAAGGGTCCCGCCAACTACGTGCAGCGGGCCGGCCGTGCGGGACGCCGTACGGGCAACGCGCTGGTGGTCGCCTTCGGCGGGCGCCGCGCCCGTGACCTGTACTACCTGGACGAGCCGTCGGAGATGATCGCGGGGACAATCCTGCCTCCCGGCTGTTACCTGTCGGCCGTGGAGATCCTGCGCCGCCAGTACACGGCCCGGCTCCTCGATCTCGCGGCGAGCGGCGGGCTGCGGACCTCCGACGGCGAACTCCTGCCGCCCGTGCCCCGGTTGTCCTCCGCGTTGTTCGGCACCACGGGCTGGTGCCAGGATCTGGCGGACGCCGCGCAGACCCACGGCGCCACGCTGGTCGAGGAGTTCCTCGCCCTGTTCCCGGGTGGCGACGATGCCGACGGTGGTGTGTCGCCGTACGCGGCGGACGAGCTCAGGGCGTACGCCACCGGCGGCATCGTCCGGGCGCTGCAGGAGGCGGAGGAGGACTGGACCGGCCGGCGCGAGGAGCTCCGGCGCAGGATCGCCGCGATCGACGAGGCCGCCGAACACCTGGTCCGCACGGACGTCGTCCAGGACCGCGAACGCCGGGAACTGCTCGCCGAACGGCGCAGCGCCGGGGACCTGCTGCGGGAACTCAGCCAGTCGAGCGCGCACGGCACCCTGGTGGAGCTCGGACTGCTGCCGAACTACAGCCTCACCGACACCACCACGCAGCTGGAAGCGACGCTGTACTGGACGGAGACCCCGGACGACGAGGAGGACACCCGGTCGGAGAACCCCGTGGGGGACCCGGCCAAGCGGGTGTACCGCAGCGAGACGCGGGACTACGAACGCTCCCGTAAGCTCGCCCTGACCGAACTGGCCCCCGGGAACAGCTTCTACGTCAACGGCTACCGGCACGTGGTGCGCGCGCTCGACGTCGGCACCCCGGACCGCCGCGCCTGGGCCGAGTGGCGGCTCTGCCCGGCGTGCGGGTACGTCCGTACGCACGACGCCAGGAAGGACACCAGCCCGTGTCCCCGCTGCGGGGGGCGGGAGATCGCCGACGCGGGCTGCGTGCAGTACGTGCTCCAGCCGCGGCGCGTCGTCTCCCGTGACAAGCGGGACGACGCCCGGGTGCGGGACGACCGCGACGAGCGGGACCGCCGGCACTACGCGGTGCTGACGACGGTCGACGTCGACCCGGAGCGGATCACCCCCGGGTCGTGGCGGCACGAGACGGCCGTCTTCGGCGTGGACTTCACCCGGCACGCGAAGATCCGCACGCTCAACCTGGGGCTCGACCGGGAGGAGGGCAGCAGCACCGTGCCGCTCGCCGGCGCGGACGTGCGGCTCAACCCCTTCTACGTGTGCACCAGTTGCGGTGGTGCGACGGCCGAGGGCCGTCCGGTCGTGGACGTGCCCCAGCACGCGCTGACGGACTCCGGCGCGGCGAGCACCGCGACCGCCGCCCACCACCTGCTGTGGTGTCCGCGCCGCCGGACCAGGGAAACCCCGGCGGCCGGACCGGCCGAGCAGCAGGGCAAGGGTGAGGACGTGCCGCTGCTGCTCGCGCACGAGCTCACCACGGAGGCGGTGCGCATCCTGCTGCCCGCGTCCGTGGCCCGCGCCAAGGAGCGCCTCGCGTCGTTCACGGCGGCGCTGTTCGCGGGCATCGCGGCCCAGTACGGCGGCGATCCCGATCACATCGACATCGCCGAGGCGACGATGCCCGACCACCTGGGCGCCGACGGCTCCGACTGGCCGCGGCGCTTCCTCGTGGTCTACGACCGCCTCCCCGGAGGCACCGGCTATCTGCACCGGCTCGCGTCCGCCGACGGCTTCCGGGACGTGCTGCTCAAGGCGCGGGACGTCATCGAGGACTGCGGGTGCCGCGAGAAGGGTCTCGACGGCTGCCACCAGTGCCTGCTGCGGCGCGTGCCGGCGGCCGACTACGACAAGGTCAGCCGCAACGAGGTGCGGCAGATGCTGGAGGACCTCCTCGGCGAGGACGGTTCGCGCTGGCGGACCTCACCCGTCGCGACGACCCGGCACATCCCGCTGGAGCGGCAGGCCGAGAGCGATCTGGAGATCCTGTTCATCGAGACGCTCCAGGAGTGGGCGAGGCTCGCCGAGTCCGCCGCCACCGCCGACGCGTACACCACGTCGGCCGGCACGTACGCGCTCGACCTGCGGCTGACAGGTGACGACGGGGCGACCGTGAGCTGGCGGGTCTCGCAGCAGCGCGCGCTGGACGGCACCCGGCCCGACATACTCCTCGAACGCCTCGACGCGCCCGGCCCCCGCGTCGCCGTGTACCTCGACGGCTACGCCTACCACGCGACCCCCGAGCACAACCGGCTGGCCGACGACGCCACCAAGCGGACCGGTCTGCGCAGCGAGGGACTGCGGGTGTTCCAGCTGTCGTACGACGACGTCAAGGAATGGCGAGAGCGCGTACGGGACACCGGATACGCGGCGGCGGGCCCGGCCGACCCGGTCTGGCAGCCCTACCCGGCGGACGCGCAGAACCGGGCACGCGACTACTACAGCCGCATCGGCGGAGGACTGCCCGGCGAACTGTCCGACGCCGTCTGGGTCAACCCCGCCCGGTTCCTGCTCGCCTATCTGCGGACGCCCGACGCCGCACGTTGGCAGCGGCGGGCCGAAGCCGCCGCCGCGGGACTCGTCGGCGCGGCCGGCGTCCGCGCCGCCGCCCTCGGGACGGTCGGCCTCGGGCCGGCCCTGCTGTCGGCGCTGGGCGGCGGGACGGTCACGGGTCCGGCGGGACCGGTCCGGCTGGTGTACGGGACCGACGCCTCCGGCTGCCGCCTCGTCCTCGCCGCGGACGGCCGGCGCACCCCGCCCGTATGGACGGGCCTGACGGTGCTCGACGACAGTGCCGAAGCCATGGCCGACGCGCGGGCCCACCGGAGGCGCTGGCGGGCCTGGTTGTACTGGAGCAACGTGCTGCAGTTCCTGGACCACGCGGGCGGCGACAGCGCCCAGCTCACCACGAGCCTCGTCGACGGCTTCGCCACCGAAGCGCTGACCGTGACCGGCGGCGAGGGATGGCTGCAGTCCGCCCGGACCGAGATCCCCCGGGAGGAGTCGGCACCGGTCGCGGCCGAGGCGGCGGCGGTCGAGGTCGGCGCCGTCCGGGACGGCACACCGGCGGCCGCGGTCGCCGCAGACGGAGCCTCCGCCGGAGTGACAGCAGCGGCCGCCGAGCCGGTCGCGGCGACGGCGACCGGACGGGACCCGGGCTGGGACCCGGTGCTCGAATTTCTCGATCCCGACGAGGCGGGCCTGGCCGAGCTGGCCCTGGCCCTGGCGGAGGCCGGGGTGCCGGCGCCCGAGGACGGTTACGAGCTCGACGAGCGGGGCTGGCAGGCCGAACTTGCCTGGCCCGCAGCCCGCGTCGGCGTGGTCCTCGCCGCCCGCGACGACGGCCCGGAACCCGACCACGAGGCCGCTGACCGGGACAAGGCCTTCGCGGCGGCCGACTGGGACATCCGTACGGCGACGGCCTGGGACGCCGCCGAACTCGCCGCCCGGCTGCTCGGGCGGGGCCTGGACACGAACCACGACAGCACCAGTGACGGGGAGCACACACGATGACCGCCTCGGGCGTGACGCTGCGCCTGCTCGACAAGGCCGACAAGGAGATCCTCAAGCTCCCCCGTACGGTCAAGGGCGCCTTCTTCGACTTCCAGCACAAGTTCAAGACGAACCCGCACACCACCGGCCTCAAGCTCCAGCAGCTCAAGGGAGACAGCCGGCTGTGGTCGGCGCGCGTCAGCGACGACTACCGGGCGCTGCTGATCCGGCTCGCCGAGGACGACTGGCTGATCGTCTCCGTCAAGCACCGCAAGGACGTCCACGACCGGCTGTCGGCGCAGGTCAACCAGGTCACGGGTGGTATCGAGTACGTCGACCTGGAGGTCGTGGAGGAGAGCGTCCTCCGCCGGCTTCCCGCCCCGCCCGCCCCGGCGCCGGCCGTACCCGAAGCCACCGCGCCCGAGGCTCCCGCGCCCGAAGCGGCCCAGCCGCAGGAGCTCTTCGCGGCCTGGACCGACGCCCAGCTGTCGGAGCTCGGCGTCGCCGAGCCGCTGCTCCCGGTCATCCGGACGCTCACCACCGAGGACCAGCTCCTCGGCCTCGTCGAGTACGCGCCCCAGCTCACCGGCGAGGTCCTGCTCGCCCTCGTCGACGGCAAGTCGTACGACGAGGTCCTCGACCAGGTGACGACGCCCGTCGCCGTCGCCGCACCGGTCGACCCCGATGACTTCCAGGCCGCGGCGCAGCGCCCGGCCACGGTCGTCACCACCTCCGACGAGGCCCTCCGCGAGGCCCTGGAGGGCGGCGACTTCAGCCGCTGGAAGGTCTTCCTCCACCCCACCCAGGCCAAGCTCGTGGAACGGCGCTACTCGGGTCCGGCCCGGGTCGGCGGCGGTCCCGGCACGGGCAAGACCATCGTCGCCCTGCACCGGGTGCGTCATCTGGTGCGGCAGCTGCCGCCCGGACGCGACAAGCCGGTCCTCCTCACCACGTACAACAAGAACCTCGCCGCGGACCTGCGCTCGCGTCTGCTGGAACTGGGCGGCGAGGAACTGCTGGCCCGGGTCGAGGTCAGCCACGTCGACCAACTGGCGCTGCGCATCGTACGCGAGGCCGAACCGGGCAGCGGCAAGCAAGTGATGGACGACAGCCAGGCCGTACGGGAATGGCGGGCGCTGCTCGACGAGCTGGGCGAGGAAGGCTGGGACCCCGAGTTCCTGCACGATGAATGGACCCAGGTGATCCTGGGGCAGGCCGTCGCCACGCGCACCGACTACTTCCGCGCCCGGCGGGCCGGCCGCGGCCGGAACGTCACCCGGGGGGAGCGCGCCGAGATCTGGCAGCTCGCGGAACGCTTCACCCAGCGCCTGGACCGGCTCGGACGCCAGACCTGGGACCAGGTCGCCGAGCGCGCCGCCCGGCTGGAAATGGGCCGTGAACAGCGGATCCTCTCCCTCGCACGGCAGCGGGAAGAGGCCGGCGGCCTTGACAACATCCACGTCGCGGACGGCTCCGGCGGCTGGCTGCGCTACCGGTACCGGCACGTCGTGGTGGACGAGGCCCAGGACCTGCGCCCGGCGCACTGGAAGATGCTGCGCGCGATGACCCCCCGGGAGGCGGACGACCTGTTCCTGGTCGGTGACACCCATCAGCGCATCTACAAGAACCAGGTGACGCTGGGCAGCCTGGGTGTCAACATCCGGGGCCGGTCGTCGAAGCTGAGCCTGAGCTACCGCACGACGCGGCAGATCCTCCGCTCGGCGCTCGACGTGCTCGGTGAGACGGACTACGACGACCTCGACGGCGACAAGGAGACACTGGCGGGCTACCGGTCCGTGCTCAGCGGACGGCAGCCGTCCGGGCACTCCTACCCGGACTGGGCCGCCGAGCGGGAAGGCATCGCGGCCCTCATCGCGGACTGGGACGCCGACCCCGATCTGGCCATTCCGCACGAGCAGATCGCCATCTGCGTGCCGACGAACCAGATGGCCGCCGAGATCGGCTACACGCTCGGCACGCACGGCATCCGGCCGGTGGAGATCCGTGCCGACGGCCCGCAGGGCGACGGCGGCGTGCACGTCGGCACGATGTTCCGGTTCAAGGGGCTTGAATACCAGCGGATGATCATCGCGGGCGTATCGGACGGCCTGGTGCCGCGCGAGGCGGTGAGCCGGCTGCGGGCGAGCGATCCGGTGCGGTACCGCCACGAGATGCAGCGGGCCCGGTCGCTGCTGTTCGTGGCGGCCACCAGGGCTCGGGACAGCGTGGATGTCTTCTGGCATGGCAACCCCAGTCCGTTCCTGGGCCCCGGGCTGACGCAACGGAAGTAGAGCGGGGCTGAGCGAGAGCCCACGAACACGCCCGATGGAAGCCCTCTGGGACTTCTCTGGGACTTTCGGCCGCCTCAACGGGCACGACCGTGAAACAGCCGAAAGACGATCTGCCCAGGTCAGTCATTCAGGGAGATGGATCGTGGCAGGTCAAAGAACTGTCAAGTCCTTTCCGCGACATCTGAGCCGGAACCGGTACGGAACGGTACGGACCGGCACTCGTCGTTCCGGGGCGCCGGCCGCTGGGGCGGTCACGGGTCCGGGACGGCGGGGTCGCCGGTGGCGTTCTCCGGCCGCCGCCCGGGTCCGGGGCCGGCGGACGGAGCGCTCACTCGCTCCTGTCCGCCCACAGCGAGCGCACGTGGCCGAGGTGGCGGGCCATGCAGGCCTCGGCCGCCGGTGCGTCGCCCGCGATCATCAGGTCGAGCAGTTCGTGGTGCTCCTGTGCGGAGGCGACGAGCAGGCCCCGCTCGGCCAGGGCCGTCAGGCCGTACAGGCGGGCGCGCTTGCGGAGGTCGCCGACCGTCTCCACCAGCCGGTCGTTGCCGGAGAGGGCCAGCAGGGTGAGGTGGAAGCGCCGGTCGGCGTCGAGGTAGCGGATGAGGTCGTGCTCGCGCGCGCTGGTGACGATCTCCTCGGCGACCGGCCGCAGTTCCTCCAGCCGCTCCCGGTCGGCCGAGGCGGTGATGGCGCCGATGGTGGGCACCTCGATGAGCGCGCGCAGTTCGGTGTACTGGTCGAGGTCCCGCTCGCTGACCTCGGTGATCCGGAAGCCCTTGTTGCGCACCGGCTCGACCAGGCCCTCGCCCGCCAGGTCGAGCATCGCCTCCCGTACGGGCGTCGCGGAGATGCCGAAATCGGCGGCGAGGGCCGGGGCGGAGTAGACCGTGCCGGGCTGCAGCTCCCCCGCGATCAGCGCGGCGCGCAGGGCGTGCGCCACCTGGTCGCGCAGGCGTTCCTGGCTGGTGATGAGGTTCTTCAGGTGCTGGCCGGCCATGGCGCTGCCTCCCGGGGGTCGTCAGGGATCGTAGGGGATCAGAGGAGGAAGCCCGCGGGGAAGGGGTCGTCCGGGTCGAGGAAGTACTGCGCGGTCCCGGTGATCCAGGCGCGGCCGGTGATGGCGGGGACGACGGCGGGCAGGCCGCCGACCGTCGTCGTGCCGGTGAGGCGGCCCGTGAACCGCGTACCGATGAAGGACTCGTTGACGAAGTCGCGGTCGAGCGGCAGCAGTCCGCGGGCGTGGAGCTGGGCCATGCGGGCCGAGGTGCCGGTGCCGCACGGCGAGCGGTCGAACCAGCCGGGGTGGATGGCCATGGCGTGCCGGGAGCGGGTGGCGTCTGATCCGGGGGCGGCGA
This sequence comes from Streptomyces noursei, assembly GCF_001646665.1. Classification (GTDB taxonomy): domain Bacteria; phylum Actinomycetota; class Actinomycetes; order Streptomycetales; family Streptomycetaceae; genus Streptomyces; species Streptomyces lavendulocolor. Next base: position 260,857 of record NZ_LWBU01000091.1, read on the forward strand.
GGTAGACGTGTTTGACGCCCCCGATGCCGGGGTCCTCGGGGTGGACGGGGCGGTCGGTGGCGTTGATGGCGTCCATGACGGCGAGCCCCGCCGCCAGCAGGTCGTCCTTGCGCGACCGGTCGAAGGGCAGCCCGAGGGCGTCCAGTTCGACGAAGGCGTAGAAGTTCCCGCCGTACGCCAGGTCGTAGGCGACCTCGCCGAGGCCCGGGACGTCGGCGGTGCGGTCGAGGGCGACGGCGAAGGCGGGCACGTTGGTGAGGGTGACGGACGTCGCCGCGCCGTCCATCACCCGGACGTCGGCGCGGACCAGTCCGGCCGGGGTGTCCAGGCGGACGGTGGTGACCGGCTCGGTGACGGGCACCATGCCGGTCTCGACCAGGACGGTGGCGACGCCGATGGTGCCGTGCCCGCACATCGGCAGCAGTCCGGACACCTCGATGAACAGGACGCCGAAGTCGGCGTCGGGCCGGGTCGGCGGCTGCAGGATGGCGCCGCTCATGGCGGCGTGGCCGCGCGGCTCGTACATCAGCAGGGTGCGTACGTGGTCGAGGTGGTCGGCGAAGTGGCGGCGCCGTTCGGCCATGGTGGCGCCCGGGACGGTGCCGATCCCGCCGGTGATGACGCGGGTCGGCATGCCTTCCGTGTGCGAGTCGACGGCGTGGTGGACGTGGCGGGTGCGCATGGTCAGGCGAGCCCCTCCGCGAGCGCCTTCTCCGTGGCGGCGCGGACGGCGGCGGCCCGCGCGTCGGTGAGGGGCGTACGGGGCGGGCGGCACGGCCCGCCGCGGAAACCCGCGATGTCCATGGAGAGTTTGATCGCCTGCACGAACTCGGGCCTGGAGTCCCACCGCAGCAGCGGGTGCAGGGCCCGGTAGAGGGGCAGGGCGGTGTCCAGGTCGTGGGCGACCGCGGCCCGGTAGAGGGCGACGGAGGCGGCGGGCAGGGCGTTGGGGTAGCCGGCGATCCAGCCGGCGGCGCCGGCCAGGGCGAGCTCCAGCAGCACGTCGTCGGCGCCGATCAGCAGGTCGAGGTCCGGGGCGAGTTCGGCGATCTCGTACGCGCGGCGCACGTCCCCGCTGAACTCCTTGACGGCCACGACGCTGCCGTCCGCGTGCAGCTGGGCGAGCAGTTCGGGGAGCAGGTCGACCTTGGTGTCGAAAGGGTTGTTGTACGCGACGACCGGCAGGCCCGCGCGGGCCGCCTCGGCGTAGTGGGCGCGGACGGCGGCGGCGTCGGCGCGGTACGCGTTGGGCGGCAGCAGCAGGACGGACCCGCAGCCGGCCTCCGCGGCCTGCTCGGCCCACCGGCGGGCCTCGGCGCTGCCGTACGCGGCGACGCCGGGCATCACCCGGGCCCCGTCGCCCGCCGCTTCGACGGCGACGCGCACGACGCGGGCGCGCTCGTCGTCGGTGAGGGTCTGGTACTCGCCGAGCGAGCCGTTGGGGACGACTCCGTCGCAGCCCGCCGCGACGAGCCGGGCGACGTGCTCGGCGTACGCGTCGTAGTCGACGGTGAGGTCGTCGCGCAGCGGCAGGGCGGTGGCGACCATGACGCCGTGCCAGGGGTGGGGACGCTGGTTCATTTCTCGGCTCCCGGTGGTTGTGCCAGCTGACTGAGCGGTACGGGGCAGGACAGCGGGCGCCGGTCGGGCGCCGGGTCCCGGCCCGCGAGGCGGGCGACGGCGGGGCCGCACGTGCGGCCCTGGCACCACCCCATTCCGGCGCGGGTGAGCAGTTTGACGCTCCGGGCGTCCCGGGCGCCCAGGTCGGTGACGGCTGCGCGGATCCGGGCGGCGGTGACCTCCTCGCAGCGGCACACCTCGGTGGCACCGTCCAGCCAGTCGGTCCAGCCGGGGCCGGGCCGGTGGGCGGCGGCCAGGGCGTCGGCGAAGGCCCGCAGGCGGGCGCGGCGGCGGGCGGCGGCCGCGGGTGGGCGGCGCCCGGCGACGGAGAGGGCGGCGATCTCCCCCTCTGCGGAGGCGAGTTCGGCGCCGCCGACACCGCAGGTCTCGCCGGCCGCCCAGAGGCCCGGTACGGAGGTGCGCTGCTCGGCGTCGACCTCCACGGCGGGGGTGCCGTCGGGGGTGCGGCGGGTGGCGCAGCCCAGTCCGGTGGCGAGTTCCAGTTGCGGGACGAGGCCGTGGCCGACCGCGAGGGCGTCGCAGGGGACGCGGCGGCCGGTGCCGGGGACGGGGCGCCAGTCGGGGTCGAGGCGGGTGACGGTGACGGCCTCCAGGCGGGTGGTGCCGTGGGCGGCGGTGACGGCGTGGCGGGTGAGGAGGCGGGTGGTGCGGTGCAGCAGGGCGCCGCCGTACAGGGCGCCCTGGAAGAGCTTGGCCGGGTTGCGGGCGAGGGCGGCGGCGTGGCGGGCGTACGCGGCGGGGCCGGACGCCTCGACGAGGACGGGGACACGGGCGCCGGCGGCGGCGAGGGTGGTGGCGACGGCGAGGAGCAGGGGTCCGCTGCCGGCGACGACGATCCGGCCCCCGGCCCCGGGCCCCGTCCCGGCCGGCGGCGCTCCGGTGCCGGGGAGGGCGAGCCCGCCCTTGAGCATGGCCTGGGCGCCGCCCGCCCCGACGACTCCGGGCAGCGTCCAGCCGGGGAAGGGCAGTTGGCGTTCGTACGCGCCGGTGGCGAGGAGCACCGCGCGGGCGCGGACGGCGGCGGGGGCCTCGTCGGGGCCCGCGACGGCGTGCAGGAGCCAGGTGTCGCCGTCCCGGACGACGGTCCAGACGTGGTGGTGGGGCAGGTGCGTGACGCGGTCCAGCCGGCGGACCAGGCGGCGGACCGGTCGCGGCACGGGGCCGCCCGCCGGGTGCCGGTACAGCTGGCCGCCGGGCCGCTGTGCCGCGTCCAGCAGCGTGACGTCCAGCCCGAGCCGGGCGGCGGTCGCGGCGGCCGTGAGCCCGGCGGGCCCGGCGCCCACGACGGCGAGGTCAGCGGTCATGGCCGGTGCCCTCCTGGGTGGTGACCGCGTCGCCGGGCCGGGCGGGCAGCAGGCAGGCGCGCCGGTTGGGGCGGCCGTTGACGGTGGCCAGGCAGTCGTAGCAGGTGCCGATGCCGCAGAACGCGCCGCGCGGGGCGCCGCCGTGCCGGGTGGTGCGCCAGGCGAGGATGCCGGCGCTCCACAGGGCGGCGGCGACGGACTGGCCCGGCAGGGCGGTGACGGGCCGGCCGTCGAAGGTGAACGTGAACGGTACCGGGGCGGGCGTACGGGGTGCGCGGGGCGTGCGACGGGCGCGGGGCGTGCGGCTGCTCACGAGGCGGCTCCTTCCGTGTCGTCGAAGCGGTCGGGGCGGAACGGTTCCGGGTCCAGGGGCGGGGGGTCGTCGCACAGCGCGGCGGCGACGAGCAGTCCGGTCGCCGGGGCGAGGCCGATGCCCGCGCCCTCGTGGCCGCACGCGTGGTACAGGCCCGGGACGCGCGGGTCGGGGCCGATGGCCGGGAGGTGGTCGGGCAGGTAGGGGCGGAAGCCGTGGTAGGCACGGATGGCCCGTACGCCGGCGAGGACCGGGAAGAGGTCGACGGCCCGGGCCGCGAGCCGGCGCAGCGCCTCGGTGGACAGCGTCCGGTCGAAGCCGACGCGCTCGCGGGTGGCGCCGATCAGGACGGTCCCGGCGGGGGTGCCCTCGACGACGGCGGAGGACCGCAGGCCGGCCGAGCCGCTGGCGACGCCGGCGATGTAGTCCGCCGCGTACACCTTGTGGCGCACCAGGCGGGGCGGCAGGGGTTCGGTGACGAGGACGAAGCCGCGCCGGGGCAGCACGGGCAGGTGGACGCCGGCCAGTCGGGCGAGGGCCTTGCCCCAGGTGCCGGTGGCGTTGACGACGGCGGGGGCGTGGAGGTCTCCGTGGCTGGTGCGTACGCCGCGGACGGCGCCGCCCCGGTCGGTGAGCACGGCCGTGACCTCCTGGCCGAGCCTGACGTCGGCCCGTGCGGCGCGCAGGAGTTGGGCGGCGGCCATGGCGGGCTGGACCTGGGCGTCCTCGGGGTAGTGGAAGGCGCCGGCGAGGCCGGGCGCGAGGTGGGGTTCGAGGTCGCCGAGGCCGTCGGCGGGGATCTCGTACGCCTCGACGCCCGCCTTCGTCTGGCCTTCGGCGAAGGCGCGCAGTGCGGTCAGGGCGGCCCCGTCGGTTGCGACGACGAGACCGCCCTTGCGCTCGTACTCGGTCTCCGGTGGGAGTGTTCCGGCCAGCTCGCGCCACAGTCGGGTGGACAGCAGCGCGAGGTCGAGCTCGGGGCCCGCCTCCTTGTCGGAGACGAGCAGGTTGCCTTCTCCGGCACCGGTGGTGCCGGCCGCGACGGGGCCGCGGTCGACGACGGTGACGGTGAGGCCGGCGCGGCTCGCGTAGTAGGCGCAGGCCGCTCCGACCACTCCGGCTCCGACGATCACGGCGTCCGGCACATCACTCACGTGTCTCGTGGGCACGTCAGTAATATTTCACATGTTACTGACGCTGTACAGGTCGCGGTCAGCTCAATGCCCGCGCTTCCAGGGGCCGTTCAGCTGCGCAGCGGACCCTCGCACGTGTAGTCCGAGGTGCCGGCGGTCCGGTCGGCCCAGATCTCCACCTCACCGAAGGAGCAGTTCATGTCGGCGAGGTTGGTGGAGGCGGGGGCGGACCGGTCGAGGAGGAAGTGGTCGACCGTCCCGGACATGTCCTGGAAGACCCGGTCGGGGTTCGCGGCGTCGGTGAGGCGGGCGGTGACGCGGCCGGTGCAGACGAACCGCCGCATGGAGGTGTCGCCGTTGTCGGCGCAGGCCGGGGCGGACCCCGTGGCGGCCGCGAAGGAGGAGCGCACCGCCTCGGCGGTGGCGTCCCGCAGCCGGTCGTTGGGCGTGTACCGGGTGTTCGGTACGAACAGGTCGTCGACCTCGGCGATGCGCGCGTCCAGGTAGGCGTCGTAGGCCCGCTGGACGGCCGGGTCCGAGCCGAGCCGGTCGCGCCAGGCGTCGAAGGCGGCCGGGTCGTCGGCCCTCAGGTGCCGGTACATCTCCCGCAGCTGCGCGGGCCGTTCGGCCCACAGGTAGGTGAAGAAGGTGCCCGCGTACGCGTAGAAGCGGAAGCCGTCCCCGTCGTAGGTGGCGTGCAGCAGCCGGTCCACGCTCATCCTCGGGCGGCCGTTCGCGGTGTCGGCGATGACGCTGCGGACGAGCGACCTGCGGGCGGCGACCCCGTCGTCGCGGGTGGCCCCGTCGAAGAACTCGGCCGTGCCCTCGTCCATGGCGGTGGTGCGGTCGCGCTCGTACCAGGGCCCTTCGCCGAAGAAACCGGGCACCGCGAACCGGCCGTTGAGGTAGTGGACGTACTCGTGCCGGAACAGCTCCTCCAGGGTGAGCGAGGAGTCCTGGGGGACGCGGCGCTGGTAGGTGTAGAAGGTCGCGCCGCGCTCGATGTAGATGCCGCCGTTGTCGGTGTCCATGCCGGTCAGCAGCGGGTGGTAGTTCTCGTAGTCCGCGCGGGAGGCGTACAGGACGATGTTCAGGCTGGTGTTGGTGTCGCCGGCGAGCGGCCGCTCGGTGCCGAGCACCCGGTGGAACTGGGCCCTGACCTGCTTGCTCGCGTAGTAGAGCTGGTCGACGGTGGCGCGGTCGAGGCCGGTGCGGACCTTGATGGCCCCGTTGTCGTAGCGGTACGCGTGCGGGAAGATCTCCCGCACGATGTCGTCCTTGCAGACCGCGTACGGCTCGCAGGCCCCGTAGAAGTCCAGCCAGGACGCGAGCCGTGCCCAGGGCGCGCTGCCGCGGCCGAAGTCGCGGACGACGGGGGCGAGCAGGGCGCCGAGGTCGGGCACGATCGTGGACGTGAGGGGCGCGATCTGGCCGAAGCGCCCGTACTCGGCGAGGGCGTCGCGCACGACCCACTCGTTGGGCGTGCCCTTGAGGTGGGTGTACCCGGCGAACTTCCGGAAGGCGTCGCGGTACGCGGTGTTGCGGGCGACGAGCGTGTGGAAGGCGGTGTCCTTGTTGCCCGGGTAGACGCCCAGGTAGTTCACGGACAGCGCGGCGAGGGCGGCCCCTCCCCAGGCGGGGTCCTTGTACGTGGTGGTGTGGTACCGGTCCATGGTGGCCAGCACCCGGCGCACGAGGTCGAGCTGGGAGTGGCGCAGTCCCGGGGCGCTGCCCGCGTAGAGGGCCTCGCGCAGGGACTCGGCGTTGGTGCGGGTCGCGTCGAAGGAGCGGCGGGCGGTGCCGAAGGCGTGGACGGCGCGGCGCATGGCCTCGGTGGTGGGCGGGTCGGTGACGTCGATCTCGCCGCGGGAGAAGTCGTGGTACGCCACCGCGTGCAAGTAGGTGAGCATCTCCAGCAGGTGGCTGCCGTTCCTGCCGTCGTGGCCGGCGGCGAGGGCGGATATGCGGCGGGAGACGGCCTGGACGTGCGCGTCGGACATCACGGGGGCGAGGCGGGCGTCCCAGGTCCAGATGAGGCCGCGCAGGCAGCCGTCGGCGGTGACGGCCGGGTCGGCGAGGAAGTCGGCGAACGGCTCCGGGCCGAGGCGGGTGACGTCGTCGAGGACGCACGCGGCCGCGGACGCCGGGGCGGTCGGCGTCCGGGGGCCGGGGACGCGGGGGCCGCTCAGCGCTCCGGGGGCGGGGGCGGCCCGCGGGGCGGACCGCGGTGCGGTGGCGAGGCGTTCGACCTCGTCGTGCGGGGTGCTCCCGCCGGTGCCGGTGGTGGTGCCGGCCGGGGCGGGGCGCTGCTGCGGCACGTACGCCTCGGCGGCGGGCGCGGCGCACACGCCCGCCCCGAGCAGGGTGGCGGTGGCGACGGCTGCGGCGAGGAGGGCTCTGCGGACGGGGCGTCGGGGACGGCCCGGGGATCGCTGGGACACCTGCGGCTCCTGTGTCGGAGGTGGGGGATGGTCCTTGCAGCGGTACGGACGGCCAGTGGTGCGCGCACGATCGGCGCTTTTGTTGGGTGCATGCCACTGCCGTGTGACGTGCAACATAGTAATGTGACATTGCACTGACAACCCTTCAGTCCCCGTGGGAACCGGAGTGCCGCCCTCCTCAGCGCCTCACACGTCGGCCGTCAGGACGTACCGCTCGTCGCCGACCGGAGCGCCCCACAACTCCGCCCGGCCGTCCAGCCGTTCGACGCGCACCTCACCGCCGACCAGCGGACGCACCGCCGCCGCCAGCTCCCCGGCCCCGACGCCACCACTCCACGGCAGGGCCTCCGCACCGGCCGCGTACGGCACGCCCCGCTCCCCGGCCTCGCGCCACCGCCCCTCGACCATCACCAGCCGGCCGCCCGGGCGCAGCCGTGCCACCCAGCCGCGCAGGGCGGCCTCCGGGTCGGGCAGCGTCCACACCAGGTGGCGGCAGAGCACCGCTCCGAACCGCGTCTCCCCCGTCGGCGGTTCCATGGCGTCGCCGACCAGGAACCGCCCCGCCCGCCCGGCGGCCGCGAGCTTGGCGCGGGCCCGCCCGACCATCCGCGGGGCCAGGTCCACACCGGTCACCCGGTGCCCCTCCTCGGCGAGCAGCAGGGACAGCGACCCGGTGCCGCAGCCCACGTCGAGGACGTCGAGCGGCCCGGCCGGCAGCCACGACCGCAGAGCCGCGGCCCAGGCGGCCCGCGTCGGGGCGGCGCGCAGGCCATGGTCGGGCTCGTCGTCGAAGGACGCGGCGGCGGCGTCCCAGTAGGCGGCGATCGGCGTGCGGTCGTCGGTCATGCCCCGATGCTGCCAGGGGGCACTGACAGTCAGTCCAGGACGGCGAACCCGTCCAGCTCCACCAGCGCCCGTTCGTCCCAGAGGCGGGCGGCGCCGATCACCGCCATCGCCGGGTAGGCGCGGCCCGCCAGCCGGCGCCAGACCCGGCCCAGTTCGGCGGCGTGCGCCCGGTAGTCGCCGACGTCCGTGGCGTACACGGTGACGCGGGCGAGGTCGGCGGGGGTGCCGCCGGCGGCCTTGAGCGCGGTCAGCAGGTTGCCGAGCGCCGTCTCGAACTGGTCCGGCAGGGTCTCCCCCACCACCCGCCCGTCACCGTCCAGGGCGGTCTGCCCGGCGAGGAAGACGAAGCGGGAACCGGTGGCGGTGACGGCGTGCGAGAACCCCGAGGGCGGGGACAGTTCGGCCGGATTGAGGCGTTCGAGGCTCATGAGGCGTACAGCTCCTTCGCGATGACGGTGCGCTGGACCTCGGTCGCGCCCTCGTAGATGCGGGGCGCGCGCACCTCCCGGTAGAGGTGCTCCAGCAGGTGTCCGCGCTGCAGGGCCCGGGCGCCGTGGAGCTGGACGGCGGCGTCCACGACGTACTGGGCGGTCTCGGTGGCGAGCAGCTTGGCCATGGCCGCCCGCTTGGGCACGTCGGTGGCGCCCGCGTCGTACGCCGCCGCCGCCGCGTACACCAGCAGGCGGGCGGCCTCCGTGCGGGTCGCCATCTCGGCGACCCGGTGCGATACGGCCTGGAGGTCCTTGAGCACGCCGCCGAAGGCGGCCCGGCCGGCCGTGTGGGCGAGCGTGGCCTCCAGGGCCGCCTGGGCCATGCCCACCGCGAACGCGCCGACACTGGGCCGGAAGAGGTTGAGGGTGGTCATCGCCACGCGGAAGCCCCGGTCCACCTCCCCGAGGACGTCGGCCGGGCCGACCGGGACGCCGTCGAACAGCAGGCTGCCGATCGGGTGCGGGGACAGCATGTCCAGGGGGCTGCCGGTCAGGCCCGGCCGGTCGGCCGGGACCAGGAAGGCCGTGACGCCCCGCGCCCCGGCGCCCGGGGTGGTGCGGGCGAAGACGGTGTAGAAGTCGGCCTCGGGGGCGTTGGAGATCCAGCGCTTCTCCCCGGCCAGCAGCCAGCCCTCGCCGTCCGGCACCGCCTCCAGGGCGAGCGCCGCCGCGTCCGAGCCCGCGTCCGGCTCGCTGAGCGCGAAGGCGGCGACCGCCCGTCCCTCCGTCACCTCCGGGAGCCAGCGCGCCCGCTGCCCCGCGGTCCCGAACGCGGCGACCGGGTGGGCGCCGAGCCCCTGGAGGGCGAGGGCCGTCTCCGCCTCCGTACAGGTCTGGGCGAGGGACTCGCGCATCAGGCACAGGTCGAGGGCGCCCGCGCCGAAGAGCCGCCCGATCAGGCCGAGTTCGCCGAGAGCGGCGACGAGCGGCCGGTCGACGTGCCCCGGCGCGCCCTTCTCGGCGAGCGGCCGCAGCCGTTCGGCGCCCAGGGCGCGCAGCTCGGCACACCAGGCGGTCTGGGCCGGATCGAGTGAGAATACGGGCATTCATGCCCCCTCGGAAGTCATCTATCGCGGGCCGTTGACTGTCGTCACATGAACGATACGCTCGATGAGCGTTCCCACCACGACAAGGGGGCGAACCATGGAGCTCACGCCATCGGCGCATCGTGACACCTTCGCCCGGGACCACCTGCCACCGCGCGAGCAGTGGCCGGAACTCCTCTTCGACCTGCCGGAACTGCGCTACCCCGACCGGCTCAACTGCGGGGCGGAACTGCTGGACCGCACGGTGGACCGGTTCGGCGCGGACCGGCCGGTCTTCCGCGACGGCGCCGGGCGCGTCTGGACGTACGGCGAGCTGCGCACCCGCGTCGACGGGATCGCCCACGCGCTCACCCGGGACCTGGGCGTCGTCCCCGGCAACCGGGTGCTGCTGCGCGGTCCCACCACGCCGTGGCTGGCCGCCTGCTGGCTGGCGGTGATGAAGGCGGGCGGGGTCGCGGTCACCGTCCTGGCCGGGGCGCGCGCTCCGGAACTGGCCGTCATGTGCGAGATGGCCCGCGTCGGCCACGCCCTGTGCGACGTCCGGGCGGTGGACGACCTGGTGAAGGCGGAGGTACCGGGGCTGCGGGTCACCGCGTACGGCGGGGACGCGCCCGACGACCTGCTGCGCCTCGCGGCCCGGCGCCCCGGCGCGTACGAGGCGGTCGCCACGGCGGCCGACGACGTGGCGCTGATCGCGTTCACCTCCGGCACCACCGGGCGGCCCAAGGGGTGCATGCACTTCCACCGCGACGTGCTGGCCGTCGCCGACACGTTCTCCGCGCACGTGCTGCGGCCCGGGCCGGACGACCTGTTCGCGGGCAGCCCGCCCCTGGGCTTCACCTTCGGGCTGGGCGGCCTGGTGATCTTCCCGATGCGGGCGGGCGCCTCGGCGCTGCTCCTGGAGCAGGCCGGGCCCGCGCAGCTCCTGCCCGCCGTGGCCGAGCACCGGGTGACCGTGCTGTTCACCGCCCCGACCGCCTACCGGCTGATGCTCGACGAGCTCGACGGGCACGACACCGGCTCGCTGCGCCGCTGCGTGTCGGCGGGCGAGAACCTGCCCGCCGCCACCTGGCGGGCCTGGTACGAGCGGACCGGACTGCGCCTGATCAACGGCATCGGCGCGACCGAGCTGCTGCACATCTTCGTCTCGGCGGCCGACGGCGCCGCCCGCCCCGGCACCACCGGGGTGCCGGTCCCCGGGTGGCACGCGCGCGTGGTGGACGGTTCCGGTGCCCCCGTCCCCGACGGGCAGGAGGGGTACCTGGCGGTGCGCGGTCCGGTCGGGTGCCGCTACCTGGCCGATCCGCGGCAGCGCGAGTACGTCCGGCACGGCTGGAACATCACGGGCGACACCTACGTACGCGAACCGGACGGCCACCTGCGCTACGTCGCCCGCGCGGACGACATGATCATCTCCGCCGGCTACAACATCGCCGGCCCCCAGGTGGAGGAGGCCCTCCTCGCCCACCCCGACGTGCTGGAGGCGGCGGTGGTGGGCCACCCCGACGACGTCCGCGGCCAGGTGGTCGTGGCGTACGCGGTGCTCCGGGACGGCCTGCCCCGCGACGACACCACGGCCGAGGCCCTGCGCGCCTTCGTGAAGGGCCGTCTCGTCCCATACAAGTGCCCGCGCCGGATCGTGTTCCTGGACGCGCTCCCGCGCACGGCCACCGGCAAGCTGCAACGGTTCCGGCTGCGCGACCAGGACACGCCCGGGGACACGCCCGTAAAGTGATCACGTGGCCGAGCAGCACACCCCGCGTTCCCTGATCGTCTCCCTGTACGGCGCGTACGGGCGGACGGCCGACAACGCCCCGCTGCCGGTGGCCGAGCTGATCCGGCTGCTGGCGGTGCTGGGCGTGGACGCGCCGTCCGTGCGCTCCTCGGTGTCCCGGCTCAAGCGGCGCGGGCTGCTGGAGCCTCGCCGCACGGCGGACGGGGCCGCCGGGTACGCCCTCTCGGAGGACGCCCGGCAGCTCCTCGACGACGGCGACCGGCGGATCTACGCGGCCGGCGAGCCGCACGAGGACGACGGCTGGGTGCTCGCCGTCTTCTCGGTGCCGGAGGCCGAGCGGCACAAGCGGCACCTGCTGCGCTCGCGGCTGGGCCGGCTGGGCTTCGGGACGGCGGCGCCGGGGGTGTGGATCGCACCCGGCACGCTGTACGAGGAGACCCGGCACACCCTCGAACGGCTCCAGCTCGACCCGTACGTGGACCTGTTCCGGGGCGAGCACCTCGGCTTCGCGGCGACGGCGGAGGCGGTGGGCCGGTGGTGGGACCTGGCGGCGATCGCCAAGCTGTACGAGGAGTTCCTCGACCTGCACGAGCCGGTCCTGCGCGCCCGGGCGGCCCGCGAGCCGTCCCCCGAGGAGGCCTACCGCGACTACCTGCTGGCCCTGGACTCCTGGCGCCGCCTGCCCTACGCGGACCCGGGCCTGCCGGCCGCCCTGCTCCCGGCGGGCTGGCCGGGCGGCCGGGCGGCGGCCGTCTTCGGCGGCCTGCACGGGCTGCTGCGGGACAGGGGCGAGGCGTTCGTCAGGAGCGGGGCGCCAGGCTGAGGCGCGGTCTGGGCGCGTCGGTGCGGCCCGTGGGGGGTTTCCTGCTGCCCGCCCGGTAGGGGGCCGGCCAGGGGGCGCCGGGTCCTTCGTAGCCCTGTTCGGCGGCGGCGTGCAGGGTCCAGTGCGGGTCGTACAGGTGGGGGCGGCCCAGGGCGCACAGGTCGGCGCGGCCCGCCAGCAGCAGCGAGTTCACGTCGTCCCAGGAGGAGATCGCGCCGACCGCGATGACCGGCACCTTGAGGGCGTTGCGGATCCGGTCGGCGTACGGCGTCTGGTACGAGCGGCCGTACTCGGGCCGTTCGCCGGGCACGACCTGGCCCGTGGAGACGTCGATGGCGTCGGCGCCGTGCTCGGCGAAGGCGCGCGCGATCTCGACGGCCTCGTCGGGGGTGGTGCCGCCGGGCGCCCAGTCGGTGGCGGAGATGCGCACGGTCATGGGCCGCTCGCCGGGCCAGGCGGCCCGTACCGCGTCGAAGACCTCCAGCGGGAAGCGGAGCCGTCCGGTCAGGGAGCCCCCGTAGGCGTCGGTGCGCCGGTTGGTGAGCGGGGAGAGGAAGCCGGACAGCAGGTAGCCGTGGGCGCAGTGCAGTTCCAGCAGGTCGAAGCCGGCGCGGGCGGCGCGCCGGGCGGCGGCGGCGAACTGCTCCCTTATGTCGGTGAGCGCGGCCCGGTGCAGTTCGTGCGGGACCTGGTTGACGCCGGGGCGGTAGGGGATCGGTGAGGCGGCGACCAGGGGCCAGTTGCCGGAGTCGAGGGGCTGGTCGATGCCCTCCCACATGCGCTTGGTGGAGCCCTTGCGGCCGGAGTGGCCGAGCTGGACGCCGATGGCGGTGCCCGGCGACTGCTGGTGGACGAAGTCGGTGACGCGGCGCCAGGCCGCCGTCTGGGCGGGGGACCACAGGCCGGCGCAGCCCGGGGTGATGCGGCCCCGGGGGCTGACGCAGACCATCTCGGTCATGACCAGTCCGGCGCCGCCGAGGGCACGGGCTCCGAGGTGGACGAGGTGGAAGTCGCCGGGTACGCCGTCGACGGCCGAGTACATGTCCATGGGGCTGACGACGACCCGGTTGCGCAGGGTCAGGCCGCGCAGCCGGAAGGGCGTGAACATCGGCGGCGTGCCGGGCGGGCAGCCGAAGTCCCGTTCGACGGCGTCGGTGAAGCGGGCGTCGCGCAGCCGCAGGTTGTCGTGGGTGACGCGGCGGCTGCGGGTGAGCAGGTTGAAGGCGAACCGCCGGGGCGGCTGGTCGAGGTGGTCCGCCAGGTCCTCGAACCAGCGCAGGCTGGCGGCGGCGGCCCGCTGGGTGGACTCCACGACGGGGCGGCGCTCGGCCTCGTACGCGGCGAGCGCGCGGCCGAGGCCGGGCTGCTCCTCGACGCAGGCGGCGAGCGCCAGGGCGTCCTCGACGGCGAGTTTGGTGCCGGACCCGATGGAGAAGTGCGCGGTGTGGGCGGCGTCGCCGAGGAGCACGATGTTCCCGTGCGACCAGCGGTCGGTGACGACGGTACGGAAGGCGGTCCACGACGAGCGGTTGGAGGCCAGCGGCCTGCCCCGGAGCGCCTCGGAGAAGATCTTGGCGCAGCGGGCGACGGACTCCTGCTCGTCGGTCTCGTCGAAACCGGCCGCCCGCCAGACCTCCTCGCGCATCTCGACGATGACGGTGGAGGCGTCCTGCGCGTAGGGGTAGCCGTGCAGCTGCATCACGCCGTGCTCCGTCTCGGCGATCTCGAAGCGGAACGCGTCGAAGGCGAAGTCGGCGGCGAGCCAGATGTAGCGGCAGCGGTGGGTGGTGAGGTGGGGCGCGAACACGTCGGCGTGCGCCTCGCGGGTCGCGCTGTGCACGCCGTCGGCGGCGACGACCAGGTCGTACGAGCCGGCCAGTTCGGCGGCGGGCGGCGCCGCGGTGCGGAAGCGGAGCGTCACGCCGAGCTCGGCGCACCGGGCGTGGAGGATCTCCAGCAGCCGGCGGCGGCCGAGCGCGGCGAAACCGTGCCCGCCGGAGGTGAGGACACGGCCTCGGTGGACGATGTCGATGTCGTCCCAGCGGACGAACTCCTCCTGGAGGGCGGCGTACACCGCGGGGTCGGCGTGCTCGATGCCGCCGAGGGTCTCGTCGGAGAGGACGACGCCGAAGCCGAAGGTGTCGTCGGGGGCGTTGCGCTCCCAGACGGTGACCTCACGGGTGGGGTCGAGACGCTTGAGCAGGGCGGCGGCGTACAGCCCGCCGGGCCCTCCCCCGACGACCGCCACGCGGAGCGAACGCGGAGCACCCACGGCGGCTCACCGCCCCTGCCACTTGGGCGGCCGCTTCTCGGTGAACGCGGCGTGGAACTCGGCGTAGTCCTCGCCGTTCATGAGCAGGGCCTGGGTGGCGGCGTCGAGCTCGACGGAGGCGGCGAGCGGCATGTCCAGCTCCGCCGTCAGCAGCGCCTTCGTCTGCGCGTACGCGAGGGCCGGGCCGTCGGCGAGCCGGCGGGCGAGCGCGGCGGCCCGGGCGTCGGCGGCGCCCTCCTCGGTCAGTTCGCTGATCAGGCCGATGCGCTCGGCCTCGGGGGCGCGGACGGGCTCGCCCAGCATCAGCAGCCGGGTGGCGTGGCCGAGACCCACGACGCGCGGCAGGAGGTACGCGGCGCCCATGTCGCCGCCGGAGAGGCCGACCTTGGTGAAGAGGAACGCGAAGCGGGCGGAGGGGTCGGCCACCCGGAAGTCGGCGGCGAGCGCGAGCACCGCGCCGGCCCCGGCGGCCACCCCGTGCACGGCGGCGACCACGGGGAAGGGCGCCTCGCGCAGCGCCCGGACGACCTGCCCGGTCATCCGGTTGAAGTCGAGCAGCTCGGCGGTGTCCATGGCGAGGGTGGCGCCGATGATGTCGTCGACGTCGCCGCCGGAGCAGAACCCCCGCCCCTCGCCGGCGAGGACCAGGGCGCGCACGGCGCGCTCCCGGGACAGTTCCGCGAGCAGGTCCCGCAGGTCGGCGTAGGCGCCGAAGGTCAGGGCGTTCAGCTTGGCGGGGCGGGCCAGGGTGACGGTGGCGACCCCGTCGTCGAGGGCGAGCCGCACATGGCGCCACTCCTCGGTGCGGGACGCGGAGCTGGAGAACGGGCTCATGAGGTGCGGCCTCCCTCGGTCTGCCTGCGCAGATGCCTGCTCTCCGAAGCTATCACTTGTACGTGACTTCCGTCACGCAGACGCGATACGCTGACGAGTGTGACCGTGTCACAGCTGTCCGTGACCGGTGCGGGTCCCGTACCAGCTGTGGCACAGGTCTCCCGAAGGGTGGGTGGGGGCCTCTGGTGCGGCGGGCGGCCCTACGTAAGGTGGAGGGCAGCCCTCCGGGCCCTCCCCGTTCCACCGCTCCCCGCCCCCCCCCGCCCCCCGGCCGCTCCTCCCCGTACCCCCCCCCCCGCCGTCACCCTCCCGGTCTCCGCGCCCGGCCGTGGCGCCGGGCCACCGCTCCCCCGCCCCGACCGGCCGCTCACCCGTACCGCGACCGCGAGCCGCCGCCGGCCACCCGTCCCCCGCCCGCCCCTCCCTGCTCCCGAATGGAACCGGCTTCCCCGAACGGACCCCGCCTTGCTCGAAGCATCCGGCCCCTCCTCCTGGCGCATCGCGCTGCCGCACACCACGGCCGCGGTGCCCATCGCCCGTGCCCTGATACGCACGGCGCTCGCGGATCTGGACGCCTCGGCGTACCGGGACACGGCCGAGCTGCTCACGGCCGAGCTGGTGGCCAACGCGGTGGAGCACACCGCGGGCAAGGGTCCGATAGAGCTGGTGGTCCGCCGGCTGCCGAGCGGGTGCCGGGTCGAGGTCCACGACCGGGATCCCGAGCCGCCCGGCGACCTGGTGCCGGAGCACGACACCCCGCCCGACCCCTGGCAGGAGCACGGGCGGGGCCTGCTGCTGATCCGTACGCTCAGCGGGGCGTGCGGTCACCGGCGGACGGACCGGGGCAAGGCGGTCTGGTTCACGCTCCCGGGGCTGCAGACCCCGTGACCGGCCCGTCGGGCCCATCCGGACCGCCGGGGCCGCCGGGGCCGCCACGGCCGGCCGCCAGCCGCGAGTTGCGGCGTCCGTACAGCGCGTAGACCAGGGCACCGACGACCAGGAAGACGGCGAACTGCACCCACGTCGTCCAGCCGGTCCCCCACATGAGGTACAGGCACATGGCGACGCCCAGCACCGGGCTGAGCGGGTAGAGCGGCACCCGGAAGCCGCCCGGGGTGCCCGGGTAGCGGCGGCGCAGGGCGACGACCGCGATGTTGACCACGACCATGACGGCGAGCGTGCCGATGGTGGTCAGGTTCAGCACCACGTCGAGGGGGACGACGGCCGCCGGGACGGCGAAGACGGCGGCGACGATCCAGGTGTTCGCCACGGGGGTGGCCGTCTTCGGCGACACCTTCTCGAAGACGTGCGGGATCAGTCCGTCGCGGGACATCGACATCAGGATGCGGGTCTGGCCGTACATCACCGCCAGGACGACGGAGGCGATGGCGACCACGGCACCGAAGGCGATGACACCGCCGCCCACGGCCGACTCGGTCACCCGGTCGACGATCAGCGAGAGCGCGGCCGGCTGGTCGGCGACCTCGTCGGCGGAAAGCGCGCCGATGGCGGCGACGGCGACGAGGCAGTACAGCAGCGTCACGATGCCGATGCAGATCATGATCGCCAGGGGGATGTTCCTGCGGGGGTTCTTGACCTCTTCACCGGCCGTGGTGATCGCGTCGAAGCCGATGTACGAGAAGAACGCGACCGAGGCTCCCGAGGTGACCCCGGCCAGGCCGTGGGTGGCGAAGGGCGCGAGGTTGCCGCCGTCGTAGGCGCGCAGGGCGATGGCGCAGAAGAGGACCAGGATGGCGATCTTCACGACGGCCATGACGGCGGTGGCACGGGCGCTCTCCCGGATGCCCCGCACCAGGAGCACCGCGGCGAGGCCGATCACGACCACGGCCGGGATGTTGACCACGCCGCCGTCGCCGGGCGGGCTGGACAGCGCGGCGGGCAGTTGCCACCCGACCAGGCTGTCGAGGAGTTCGTTGAGGTACTCGCCCCAGCCGACGGCGACGGCCGAGACGGAGACGCCGTACTCCAGCAGCAGACACCAGCCGACGAGGAAGGCGATCCGCTCGCCGAGCGTGGCGTACGCGAAGGAGTACGAGCTGCCGGAGACGGGGATCGCGCTGCCCAGCTCGGCGAAGGAGAAGGCCGTGAAGACACAGGTGATCGCGGCGAGCAGGAACGAGATGACGACCGCGGGGCCGGCCTCGGCCACGCTGTCGGACAGGCCGACGAAGATGCCGGTGCCGACGATGGCGCCGACGCCGAAGCACACGAGCTGGAAGAGGCCCATGGTGCGCTTGAGGCCGTGCCCCTCGAGGTCCGAGCCGGAGTCGGCGATCAGCTGGGCGGGGCTCTTGAGGCGCGGCGGTCCGGTGGGACGCATGGGGTGGTTCTCTTCTCTGGGCCGGGTGGGCGGGCACAAACGAAGCGGGGTTCGAGCGTGCGAGCCCGAACCCCACCATGTGTCCCGATATTAACCGCCACACCGCATATTCACCCCATCGGGCGTATTGCCATGCCGCACCGCGGATCCCCGGCGGGTCAGGCGCCGCCGAGCGTGGCGACCATGACGGCCTTGATCGTGTGCATCCGGTTCTCGGCCTCGTCGAAGACGACCGAGTGCTCCGACTCGAAGACCTCGTCCGTGACCTCCAGCTCGGTCAGCCCGTGGCGCTCGTGGATCTCGCGGCCGACGGCGGTGCCCAGGTCGTGGAAGGCCGGCAGGCAGTGCAGGAACCTCACCCCCGGGTTCCCGGTGGCGCGCAGCACGTCCATGGTCACGGCGTACGGGGCGAGGGCGGCGATGCGCTCGTCCCAGACCTCCGCCGGCTCGCCCATGGAGACCCACACGTCGGTGGCGACGAAGTCGGCCCCCCGCACGCCCTCGGCGATGTCCTCGGTGAGCGTCACCCGTGCGCCACTGGTGGCGGCCAGCTCGCGGGCGCGCGCCACGACGTCGTCGGCCGGCCAGTAGGCCCTCGGCGCCACGATCCGGACGTCCATCCCGAGCAGCGCGCCGGTGACCAGGTAGGAGTTGCCCATGTTGTAGCGGCCGTCGCCGAGGTAGGCGAACGCGACCGTCTCCAGCGGCTTGTCGGTGTGCTCCGTCATCGTGAGCACGTCGGCGAGCATCTGGGTGGGGTGCCAGTCGTCGGTGAGGCCGTTGTACACGGGCACGCCGGCGTGGGCAGCCAGCTCCTCCACGGTGGCCTGGGCGTCCCCCCGGAACTCGATGGCGTCGAACATCCGGCCGAGGACGCGGGCGGTGTCCTTGGCGGACTCCTTCTTGCCGATGTGGGACCCGGCGGCGTCGAGGTAGGTGGTGGACGCCCCCTGGTCGGCCGCGGCCACCTCGAACGCGCAGCGCGTACGGGTCGACGACTTCTCGAAGATCAGGGCGATGTTCCTGCCGCGCAGCCGCTGGACCTCCGCGCCCGCCTTCTTGGCCGCCTTGAGTTCGGCGGCCAGGTCGATCAGGCTGCGGAACTCCTCGGCGGTGAAGTCCAGCTCCTTGAGGAAGTGGCGGCCGGTGAGGTCGGTGGCCATGGGGGCGCTCCTGGGTTCCGGATACGGGGACTCGTGGAAGTCTATACGAGCACCCACATTTGTATGCGGACGCCTGTGCGACCTCCCGCCCGGGGGACGCCCGAGCGGCCTCCCGTCTCCGGGGGACCAGTCTCCGTCGGAGTGCCGGTGGTCCGCGAGGCGGGCCGCCCGGGCGGGCGCCACCCCGCCCGGGCCCGGCCTACCGGGGGGCGGCGTCGCGCACGACCGGACAGCTCATGCAGCGGGGGCCGCCGCGCCCCCGCCCCAGCTCGCTGCCCGGGATCTCGATCACCTCGATGCCCTCCCTGCGCAGGTGGGTGTTGGTGGTGACGTTGCGCTCGTACGCGACGACCACGCCCGGCTCCACCGCCAGGACGTTGCACCCGTCGTCCCACTGCTCGCGCTCCGCCGCGTGCACGTCCTGCGTCGCGGTCAGCACCCGGATCGCCGGGAGGCCGAGCGCCGCGGCGATGGCGCTGTGCATGTGCTGCGGCGGGTGGTCGGTGACCTTCAGCGCACGGTGCCCGTCGCCCGGTTCGATGGTGTACGAGCGGAGCATGCCGAGTCCCGCGTACTGGGTGAACGTGTCGTGCGCGACCATCGTCATGACCGTGTCCAGGTGCATGAACGCCCGGCTCTTCGGCATGTCCAGCGCCACGATGGTGTGGGCGGAGCCGGCGGCGAACAGCCCGCGGGCCAGCATCTCCACCGCCTGGGGCGTGGTGCGCTCGCTCATCCCGATCAGCACCGCGCCGTTGCCGATGACCAGCACGTCACCGCCCTCGATGGTGGACGGGTAGTCGTCCTGCCCCTCCGACCAGTGGTGGAACGTTCCGGCGTCGGGGCCGGTGAAGAGGGGATGGTGCTTGTAGATGGCCTCGAAGTGGACGGTCTCGCGCTGCCTGGCGGGCCAGCGCATGGCGTTGATGGACACGCCGTCGTAGATCCAGGCCGAGGTGTCGCGGGTGAAGAGGTGGTTCGGCAGCGGCGGCAGCAGGAAGTCGTCCAGGTCCATCACATGGAACCGGACGGACGTCGGCTCGGAGTGACCGGCCAGGAAGTCACGCTTCGTCATCCCGCCGATCAGCGCCTCCACCAGCGCTCCGGTGTCCATGCCGTCGAACACCGCCCTTATGTGGTCGGTGGCGAGCGGGCCGTACTCCTTCTCGTCGAAGACCCGGTCCAGGACGAGCTTCCTGGCCGCCGGGATCTCCAGCGCCTCGCGCAGCAGGTCGCCGACGAGGTGCACCTCCACGCCCCGGTCGCGCAGCACGTCGGCGAACCCGTCGTGCTCCTGCCGGGCCCGCCGTACCCAGAGCACGTCGTCGAAGAGCAGCGCGTCCTTGTTGGTGGGCGTCAGCCGCTTCAGCTCCAGATCCGGCCGGTGCAGGATGACGCGGCGGAGCCGCCCGGTCTCGGAATCGACATGGAATCCCATGCCTCCATCCTCACCGCGTAAGCCCCACTTCACCCACGAACCGACCGGACATCCCGCGACTCCCGCCTCCCCCGCCCGGCCACCGACCCGCGAACCGGGCGCAGCGGACGAAGGGGACGGACGCGCCGGCGCCCGGCCGGTGCGCACCGGCCGGGCCACGCCGGGGCGCCCCCACCGGGGGCACCTCGGGGCGTCAGAGGCGCGGGTCGACCGGCTCCGACTCCAGGGCCAGCACGGCGAAGACCGCCTCGTGGACGCGCCACAGCGGTTCGCCGTCGGCGAGCCGGGCGAGGGCTTCCAGGCCGAGGGCGTACTCGCGCAGGGCGAGCGACCGCTTGTGGCCGAGGTGGCGCTCGCGCAGCCGGACCAGGTTCTCCGGACGCGTGTACTCCGGACCGTAGATGATCCGCAGGTACTCCCGGCCGCGCACCTTGATGCCCGGCTGCACCAGCCGCCCCTTGCCGTCGCGCGCCAGGGCCCGGAGCGGCTTGACGACCATGCCCTCGCCGCCCGCGCCCGTCAGCTCCAGCCACCAGTCGACACCGGCACGGACCGACGCCTCGTCGCCCGTCTCGACGACGAGCCGGCGCGTGGCCTGGAGCAGCCCGGTCGGATCGTGCTCCACCAGCCGGTCCAGCCACGCCAGCTGCTCGTCGTGCGGGACGCCCGCCAGGAGGCGGCCCTGCGCGGCGAGGATCTGGAACGGCGCGAACCGCACGCCCGCGAGCCCGTCCGTGTCCCAGCAGTAGCGCCGGTACGCCTCGGTGAACGCCGCCGCGTCCGCCGCGCGCTCCCGCTGCCGCCCCAGCAGCCCGGCCACGTCGACGCCCCGGCCCACCGCCGCCTCCAGCGCCGCGACCGCGCCCGGGAACACCGCGCCCGAGGCGGCGCCGACCGCCGCGTACTGCGAGCGCAGCAGGCCGGACGACTTGAACGACCACGGCATCAGCTCACCGTCCAGCAGCAGCCAGTCGGCCGTGCCCGACGCGCTGCCGGAAGCGCTGGTGGAGGCGCTGTCGGAGGAACCGCCGGAAGCCGCCGGCTCGTCCCAGAGCCCGGCGGCCCCGATGGCCGCCCGCAGCCGGTCCAGGACCTGCTCCGTCATCGCCGGGTCGTCGAAGAACGGCCGCCCGGT
Source organism: Streptomyces noursei (assembly GCF_001646665.1). GTDB lineage: Bacteria > Actinomycetota > Actinomycetes > Streptomycetales > Streptomycetaceae > Streptomyces > Streptomyces lavendulocolor. Next base: position 281,813 of record NZ_LWBU01000091.1, read on the forward strand.
ACGCGTGTGGATGACACCCGTCGGACCGTCCGTCCCGAACCGCTCCCGCGCCGCGTCCGCGTCCCGGCACACCAGCGCCACCGCCCGCGAGCCCATGTGCTTCTCCTCGCACACGACCCGCTCGATCCCGTCGGAGCGGTACTGCGCGAACGCCTCCGCCGGGTGCTCCAGGAAGCCGTCCTCCCTGGACGTGGCCGTGGGGGCCATCGTCGGCGGCAGGTACGCCAGCATCCGCGGGTCCACCGCGAACCGGCTCATGACCTCCAGCGCGGCGGCCGCGTTCTCCTCGCGCACGCCGATGTTGCCCGCGTACCGCGTCTCGACGACCCGGCGCCCGTGCACGTCCGCCAGATCGAGCGGCCGGCCCTGGTGCCCGCCGGGCGCCTCCGTGACCAGCGGCCTGACCGGCTCGTACCAGACCTTCTCGGCGGGTACGTCGACGAGTTCGCGCTCCGGCCAGCGCAGCGCGGTCATCTTCCCGCCGAACACCGCGCCGGTGTCCAGGCAGATGGTGTTGTTGATCCATGAGGTGTTCGGCACCGGGGTGTGGCCGTACACCACCGCCGCGCGGCCCCGGTAGTCCTCAGCCCACGGGTAGCGCACCGGCAGCCCGAACTCGTCGGTCTCACCGGTGGTGTCGCCGTACAGGGCGTGCGACCGCACCCGCCCGGACGTACGGCCGTGGTACTTCTCCGGGAGCCCGGCGTGGCAGACGACGAGCCGGCCCCCGTCGAGGACGTAGTGGCTGACGAGCCCGTCGATGAACTCCCGCACCCGGGCGCGGAACTCCTCGCTCTCGCCCTCCAGCTGCTCGATCGTCTCGGCGAGCCCGTGCGTCGGCTGGACCTTGCGGCCCGCGAGCCAGCGCCCCAGCTTGTTCTCGTGGTTGCCGGGCACGCAGAGCGCGTCGCCGGACGCGACCATGCCCATGACGCGGCGCAGGACGCCGGGGCTGTCCGGGCCCCGGTCGACGAGGTCACCGACGAAGACCGCCGTACGCCCCTCGGGGTGCGTCCCGTCCACGTAACCGAGCTTGGCGAGCAGGGCCTCCAGCTCACGACTGCACCCGTGGATGTCACCGATGATGTCGAAGGGGCCGGTGAGGTGGCGCAGGTCGTTGAACCGCTTCTCCAGGACCACCTCGGCGGACTCCACCTCCGCCACGCTCCGCAGGACGTGCACCTTGCGGAAGCCCTCCCGCTCCAGACCGCGCAGCGAGCGCCGCAGCTCGCGGCGGTGGCGCTGGATGACGTGGCGGGGCAGGTGCGCCCGGTCGGGCCGGGCGGCGTTGCGCTCGGCGCACACCTCCTCGGGCAGGTCGAGGACGATCGCGATGGGCAGGACGTCGTGCTCGCGGGCCAGCCGCACCAGCTGCCGCCGGCTCTCCTGCTGGACGCTGGTCGCGTCGACGACGGTCAGCCGGCCGGCGGCCAGGCGCTTGCCGGCGATGTAGTGCAGGACGTCGAAGGCGTCACCGCTCGCGCTCTGGTCGTTCTCGTCGTCGGCGACCAGCCCCCGGCAGAAGTCCGAGGAGATGATCTCGGTCGGCTTGAAGTGCTTGCGCGCGAACGTCGACTTGCCGGAGCCGGTGGCGCCGATGAGGACGACGAGGGACAGGTCGGTGACCGGCAGCCTGCGGCTGCCCGTGGTCGCGGTCTCGGTCATGCGGCCTTCTCCTCGTCTGCGGCGGCCAGGGTGAACACGGCCATCTGCGTGGGCGGTCCGACCTCCGGGTCGTCCGGCCCGACGGGCACGAACTCCACGCCGTACCCGTGGCGCTCGCCCACCTGCCGCGCCCAGCGGCAGAACTCCTCGCGCGTCCACTCGAAGCGGTGGTCGCCGTGGCGGACGTGCCCGGCGGGCAGCGTCTCCCAGCGCACGTTGTACTCGACGTTCGGCGTCGTCACGACCACCGTCCCCGGCCGGGCCGAGCCGAACACCGCGTACTCCAGTGCCGGCAGGCGCGGCAGGTCGAGGTGCTCGACGACCTCGCTGAGCACGGCCGCGTCATAGCCCTTCAGACGCTTGTCGGTGTACGTGAGGGAGCTCTGGAGCAGGTTCACCCGGCCGGCCTGCCGCTCCCCCATACGCTCCAGCCGCAGCCGCCGCGCGGCGACGGTCAGCGCCCGTACGGACACGTCGACACCCACGACGTCGGTGAAGCGGACGTCCTTCAGCAGCGCCTGCACCAGCTGGCCCTGGCCACAGCCCAGGTCGAGCACCCTGCTCGCCCCCGCCTCGCGCAGCACCCGCAGGATCGCCTCACGGCGCTGCTCGGCGAGCGGCACCGGCCGGTCGTCCGTGTCGGTGGTCTCGTCGACGGCGTTGTCGACGTCCTCGACGTCCAGGTCGTCGGCCTCGGCGAGCCGGACCAGTTCCAGGCGCTCCATCGCCGCACGGGTCAGGCCCCAGCGGCGCGACAGGTAGCGGCTGGTGATCAGCTTGTGCTCGGGGTGGTCGGCCAGCCAGCCCTCGCCGGCCCGCAGCAGCTTGTCGACCTCGTCGGGCGCCACCCAGTAGTGCTTGGCGTCGTCGAGGACGGGCAGCAGGACGTACAGGTGCCGCAGGGCGTCGGCGAGCCGCAGCTCCCCCTCCAGCACCAGCCGTACGTAACGCGAGTCGCCCCACTGCGGGAACCGCTCGTCCAGCACCACCGGCTCCGCGTCGACCGTCGTCCAGCCCAGCGGCCCGAAGAGCGCGCGCACCAGGTCGGCACCGCCCCGCGCGGGCAGCGCCGGGATCTCGATCCGCAGCGGCAGCGGCTCTGCCGCCCGCTCGGGCAGGGCGGCGCAGACGCCGCGCAGCGCGCTCTTGAAGACCGTGCTCATCGCGACGGACAGCAGCGACGAGGCGGCGTACGGCCGGTCGTTGACGTACTGGGCGAGCGCCGCGTCGGGTGCGCCGCCGCGGCCCTTGCCCCGGCCGCGCCGGACCAGCGCGACGGGGTCCACCTCCAGCAGCAGCGCCGCGGTGCAGCGCTCGGCGGACGCCTCCGGGTAGAAGACGTGCGCCGTGCCGTGCGAGGTGGAGAACGCCTGCGCCTTGTCGGGATGCTTGTGCAGCAGGAATCCGAGGTCGGTGGCGGGACGTCGCGGGCTACCGGTCGTACTGATCGTCAGGAACACACGTCCGAGTATTGCCTGCCGGGCATGGCCCGACCAGCGGTTTTCCCCGCCGGTCGGGGGTCCGGTTCAGCCGAGCTGGGACATGACCTGGGAGGAGATCAGCTCCAGGTGGTCGAGGTCGTCCAGGTCGAGCACCTGGAGGTAGATGCGGGAGGACCCGAGCGCCCCGTACCTGCCGATCTTGTCGACGACTTCACCGGGCGAGCCGGCCAGACCGTTCGCCTTGAGTTCCTCCACCTCCCGTCCGATGGCCGCCGCGCGGCGGGCCACCTCGGTGTCGTCCTTGCCCACGCAGACGACGAGCGCGTTGGAGTACACCAGGTCGTCCGCCCGGCGCCCGGCCGCCTCCGCGGCCGCCCGCACCCGGCCGAACTGCCGCTCGCTGTCCTCCAGCGAGGCGAACGGGATGTTGAACTCGTCCGCGTACCGTGCCGCCAGCCGCGGGGTGCGCTTCGCCCCGTGCCCGCCGATGAGGACCGGCACCTTGGCCCGGGCGGGCTTGGGCAGCGCGGGTGAGTCGGTGAGCTGGTAGAACGTCCCGTCGTACGAGAACGTCCGCCCGGTCTCCGTGCCCCACAGGCCCGTGATGATCTCCAGTTGCTCCTCCAGGCGGGCGAACTTCTCCTCGGGGAAGGGGATGCCGTACGCCTTGTGCTCCTCCTCGAACCAGCCGGCACCGAGACCGAGTTCGACGCGCCCGCCGGACATCCGGTCGACCTGGGCGACCTGGATGGCCAGCACCCCGGGCAGCCGGAAAGTCGCGGCGGTCATCAGGGTGCCGAGCCGGATCCGCTTGGTCTCCCGGGCGAGCCCGGCCAGGGTGATCCAGGCGTCCGTCGGCCCGGGCAGCCCGTCGCCCGACCCCATCCGCACGTAGTGGTCCGACCGGAAGAAGGCGTCGAAGCCGAGGTCCTCGGTGGCCTTGGCGACGGCCAGCAGGGTGTCGTAGTCGGCCCCTTGCTGGGGCTCGGTGAAGATTCGAAGATCCATACCTCCATCCTGCACCGTCGGGTGATCGTCAACCTCTCCTCACCGGCCGGGTGAACCTGGGGGAACCGGCGCCTCGGGCCGTCGCCGCCAGTGACTCCCGGCCCGCACGCGTCGTTGGCTCGGGCGGAGCCGGACCGCCCGGCCCGCGCGCCGGCGGCGGATGCCGGCGCGTCGTTCTCACGTGTCGCCCTGTCCCGTCGGGAAGGGCCCGGGCCGAGGAGGCCGCCATGTCCCAGGAAGCCGTGCCCGAAGGGGCCGCACCGGAGCACCCGAAGGGCCTGCTGCGGCGGATGGAGGAGTTGATGGCGGCGCTCTCGGCCGACCTGACCCAGCTCGACGCCGACCTGCAGTCCTCGGCCGACCGCCTCCCGTCCTGCGACCCGGTCGCCCCCGCGCCCCCCGTCCCGAGCCCCGGCCCCACCGCCCTCTGACCCCCGCTCCCCCTGCCGCCGCCCTGTGGGGCCGTCCGGTGCGGCCGGTGCGGCCGGTGCGGCGGCGGGCGGCTCACGGTGGAGCGGGCCGCGAGGGCACGGGGGTGCGGCGCGCGGCCCGTGCCGTCCCGTCCCGGTCCCGTGGTCCCGCGTGTGCCACGGTCAGAAGGAGCCCGCTGCCGAGTCCGCCGGGTCGGGGGGTCTGGCGTGTTCACGGATCACGAGGCGGCGGAGCATCACGCGCACCCGGTCCCCGGCCTCGTCCGCAGCGTCGATGGCCTCGATGCACTGCCAGTACAGGCCCTCCTCGTCGGTGGCGCAGGCGACGCCGACGAGGGCGATGCCGACCTCCCCCAGCAGCGCCCCGAGGCCCAGTAATGCGCCCCGCACGTTCCCGATGCCGGAGAGCCGCAGTGCGCGTGCCGGGTGGGCCGGGCACGCACCGCCCCGGCTGCCCGTCTCGGCGAGCTCCCGCGCCTCGCCCCTCAGCTCGGCCGGTCCGGTCAGTGCCAGGTGGTTTCCGATCGCCTGTGCGAGCATCTGCGCCTGCCAGGCCTCCTCCACGATGTCCGACGCCACCCGGCTGTCCGCCAGGGTGCGCCGGCCGGTCGCGATGAGCCGCTCCGCTTCCATGTACGCCGCCCCCGTTCGTACGACTGTCCGCCCATATACTCACTACCCAGAGTGAAGGTGAACCGACCCAAAAGCCAGGGGAATTCGGAAATCTGTGGACAGGAAGCTCAGTGTGAATAAGTCGATCACTCCGTAGAGTGACGATCGGGCTCCTTCGACGCCCTGGCGGCCCGCCCCGGCGGGCGTCCGACGGGGAACCGGGCCTCGTTTCGGTCGATCTTCGCGGACAGCGCCGCCAGCGGATCGACGCCCAGCGCGCCGCAGAACTGGAGGAGATAGGCCAGGACGTCGGCCACCTCGTCCGCCACCCGGTGCGCCGTGTCCGGGTCGTCCATCACCCGGGCGGCCTCCTCGGGCGTCAACCACTGGAAGATCTCCAGCAGTTCGGCCGCCTCCACGCTCAGCGCCGCCGCCAGGTTCTTCGGCGTGTGGTACGGCTGCCACTCCCGCGAGGCCGCGAACTCGGCGAGCCTGCGCTGCAATCCCTGCACATCCGGTTCCGTCACGGGTTCAGGTCTACCACCGTCACGCCGGCCCGCCCGCGGGCGGCCCTCGCTCCCGCCTCGCCGACCGTCCCCACCAGCCGGATGTGCCCGTCGGCGCAGATCTGCGCCGCCAGACCGGCCAGTTCGCGGATCTGGCGCCGGTCCAGGCCCCGGTCGAGGCCGTCGGCGAGCACGGTGAGCGTCTGCATGGCGTGGGGCACCTCGGCCGCCGGGTCCATGGCCAGCACGCCGGGGCCGGTGAGCAGCACCAGTGCGAGCGCCAGGTAGCGCAGCTCGCCCTCGCCGAGCGCGCCGACAGGCATCCCCGCTTCCGTGCCGCGCCCGAGGACCGCCCGGACCGTCCCGTCGGCGAGCTCCTCGACGTCCAGGTCCTTGACCGGGCCCGCGCAGCCCGCTCGGGCGACGGCGGCCAGCCGGGCGTGGCGGCGCGGGCAGCCGGTGCGCGTGCGGTGGAGGACCTCGGCGAGGTTGTCGCAGCCGCGGCGCAGCCGTCCGTCGCCCGGGGCCACGGGGGCCCGCATCCGCTGCGGCTGCGGGTCGCAGGGGAACACGGACCGCAGGGCCACCACGACCTGCTCGGCGGCGGCCAGCACATGGCGCTGTCCCTCCGTCTTGCCCGCCACGCGCAGCGGCAGCAGCGCGGTGCCGAGCCGGTCGCCGGGGAGCGGGGCGCGGGTGACCGGCACCGAGCCGGCGGTGTGCCACTCGGCCTGCACGGTGCCGCGGCCGGGGTCGCGCAGCGCCGTGGTGAGCAGTGTCCGCCCGTCGCCGCCGGTCAGCCGCTCGCCGACGACCCTCAGGTCCGGCTCGGCCTGGACGGCCAGGTCGAGGCGCACGGGCCCGGCCGGGCCGTCCACCGTGCAGCCGATCCGGAAGCCGCGCCGCCCCTCCGCGTCGGCCTCCGCGCGTACCGGTACGCAGCCGGCGGGATCGGGGAAGGCGCTGTCGAGCGTGGCGCCCGCGCCGAGCAGGGCGAGTGCTTCGTACGCCTGTAACGCGCTCGATTTGCCGGTGCCGCTCGCCCCCGCGAAGAGCGTCACCGGCGCGAGCCGGAAGGCGGCGCCGCGATGTGCCTTGAATGCGGACAGCCGCAGTTCCGTGACGGTGGGACGGGTGGGCGGGAGGGTGGGCGCCGCGGCGGGGGCGGGGCGGGTTGCGTGCATGCTCGGACCGTATGAGGACGGTTTTGTGCTGAACCGTTCCGCCCGAACAGCCTTCCTACGAATGAGGGAACCCGTCTAGGAATGCGGAACCGCCGCGGCGGCGGCGCCCTCGACCTCCGTACCGGCCGGGGCCAGCAGGAAGACGTTCCGGTCGACGCGGTGCATCCCGCTGCCGAGACCGAAGACGACACCGCTGCTGAAGTCCAGGATCCGCTTGGCGACGTCCGCGTCGGCCGCGGTCAGGTCCAGCAGTACCGGGATCTGCGCGATCAGGTACTCGGCGACCTCCCGGGCGTCGGCGAAGACCTGCACCCGCAGGACGACCATGCGGCGCTGCTCGGCGGCCTCGTAGTCCTGGGGGATCGTGCTGTGGTCGACCCTGGACGGCCACTCGTTGCGCCCCCGCAGCGGGACGACCTGCGCCAGGCCCTCCCACTGTTCGTCGGTGACGTCGTACCTCTCGTACCTACTCATACGCCTATCCTCGCCTCCCTCACCCGTTCGGCCCAACTGCGACACGGCGCCACCTGCGCCGACCGGCCGGCCGCGGACCGGACGGGGCGCCGGGAGCACGCACCGGCGAGGTGCGCGTACCCGATCTGACGCTCCGTCCTCTCCGGTCACGTGCAAACGAGCTGACGTGTCGTCCGAACGAGTGGGTGGCTCTCCCCAGGGCCGTCACGGTGGCCTGCCGGGTGGCCATGGGCGGCGCGGCCGCGCAGCATTGACAGTGCAAAACAGCCCAGCTACTTTCGGCCCAGGCCGAAACTGTCCAGGTTTTGACAGGCCTTCCGGAGGCCCAGCATGAAGACAGGGTTCAAGCGCGCCACCGTTCCTCTCGCTCTCCTCACTCTCACCGCGCTCACCGCGGCCGGCTGCAACAGCGGCGACAGCGGTTCGGCAGCGAACAAGGTCACCGTCTGGATGTATCCGGTGATCATGGATCCGAAGGCCAATGCCGCGTACTGGGACGGCATCGAGAAGGGCTTCGAAGCGGCCCAGAAGAACCTCGATCTCACCATCGAGCAGCTGCCCTGGGAGAACCGGGACCAGAAGCTGGCCACCGCCTTCGGCAGCGGCAAGGGCCCCGACGTGGTGCTGCTCGGCCCGGACCAGATCCCCCAGTTCCAGGCGAACGGCGCCGTGCAGCCGGTCGACCGGGCCATCGAGAAGTCGCGGAGCGCGTTCCGCCCCGCCGCCCTGGAGGCGATGACCCAGGACGGCAAGGTCTACGCGGCTCCGATCTACCACACGGTGACCAGCACGCTCTACAACAAGAAGCTGCTGGACAAGGCGGGGATAAAGGAGCCTCCCACCACCTGGGACGCCCTGAGGGCCGCAGCCCCGAAGCTGAAGCAGGCAGGCGTCGCCACCCTCGACTACTCGGCGAGCAACGAGGCCTCCCTCAACATGAGCTTCTATCCGCTGCTGTGGCAGGCGGGGGGCCGGGTCTTCGACGAGAGCGGCAAGAAGACCGCGTTCAACAGCCCGGAGGGCGTCGAGGCGCTCACCTTCCTCGTCGACCTCTACAAGAGCGGCTCCGTGCCCCGGTCCGCGCTGACCAACGCCAACCTGTTCACCGACCACGCGCTGGGCAAGGAGCAGGTGGCGATGGGTTACACCAACACGCCCTCCGACGCGGCGCTCGCCGAGAAGACCTGGGGCAAGGGCAATGTGATCGTCGGCCCCGCCCTCGCCGGGCCCAAGAAGCAGGTCTGCTTCGGCATGCCGGGCGGCCTGGGGATCAACGCGCGGACGAAGAACCTGGCGGGGGCGGAGAAGTTCGTCGCCTACATGACCGAGCCCGCGCAGATCGCGTCCATGGGCAGGGCGGGCGGGTTCTTCTCCCCGCGCACGGACGTCTCGGTCCCCCACGAGAGTGCCTTCGCGAAGGAGTACGAGGCGGCCCTGGCCCACACGTTCCCAGGAGAGCCGCACCCCGCGGCGCGCCAGCTGATGGCGCTCGTCACACCGGAGATCCAGGCCGCGCTGACCGGCAAGAAGACTCCTGAGCAGGCGCTGGAGGCAGCGGCCAAGGAGGGCGACGACCTGCTGGCGCGGCAGCGTTGAGCAAGGTCGAGCCGCGCGAGGCGTCCCCCGACGAGCCGGAGCCCTCGAAGGCCGGCACCCCCACGTGGCGGGGCGCCACGGCGCGCCCCCCGACGCCGGACGGTTCCCCGCCGGGCACGGGCGCGGCACCCGCAGCCCTGGCGGGCGCCGCGCCGGAGGCCGCGCCGGGCGCCCTGGCGGGGACGCCGCCGGGCACCGGCGCGGTGGACGGCCGCCCCCGTCCGGGCGCCCCGCCCGGCGGTGTCGCCGGCCCCGGTGCCCCGCCGGGCGCGGGTGCCCGCCCGGCGGGCGGGGCGCGAGGGGGTGGCCGGCGCAGTCCCGTGCGGCGGCGGGAGGCCCTGGTGGGGCTGGCGTTCGTGGCGCCGATGCTCGTGCTGTTCCTGGTGTTCCGGTTCGGTCCCACGCTGGGTGCCGCGTTCCTGTCCCTCACCGACTACCGGCTCAGCGGCGAGTGGACGTTCATCGGCGCGGGCAACTACACCCGGCTCCTCCAGGACGACCTGTTCTGGGAGAGCCTCGGCGTCACCGCCGTCTACACCGCGCTGTACGTGCCGATGACCGTGCTGCTCGCCCTCGGCACGGCCGTGCTGCTGCACCGCACGCTCTGGCTGCGCGGCTTCTTCCGCGGCCTGTTCTTCCTCCCGTACGTCACGAGCATCGTGCTGGCCGCGGTCATCTGGAAGTGGATCTACGAGGTGGAGGACGGACTGATCAACGCGGCCCTCGGTGTCCTCGGCGCCGGCCCGGTCGACTTCCTCGGCGACGAGTCCCTCGTCCTGCCGTCCATCGCCGCGGCCTCCGCCTGGAAGGGCTTCGGGTACTCGATGCTGATCCTCCTCGCCGGGCTCCAGTCCATCCCGCGCGAGGTCGCCGAAGCGGCCACCATCGACGGCGCGAGCGCCTGGCAGCGCTTCCGCTGGGTGACGCTGCCCCTGTTGCGGCCCGTCCTGTTCTTCGTCCTCGTCATCGAGGCCATCCAGGCCTTCCAGGTGTTCGACGCGATGTACGTGATGACGGCCGGCGGCCCGGTGCGGGCCAGCTACTCGCTCGTGTACTTCCTCTACGACTCGGGCTTCAAGTTCTTCGACTTCGGCTACGCGAGCGCGCTGGGTCTGGTGCTCTTCCTGATCGTCCTCGTCTTCTCGCTCATCCAGCGGCGGCTCATCGGAAGGGAGGAGGACTGATGGCGCGGCTGAGGCTGCCGGTCCTGCTGGTCCTGGTCGCGTTCGTGACCGTCACCCCCTTCGTGGTCATGGTGCTGGTGGCGTTCGCGCCACCCGGCGGCCGTACGCTGCCGGGCGCCTTCGACGTCACCCGGGCGTCCCTGCGCAACTTCACCGACGTCCTGCAGAGCGCGGACATCACCCGCTGGGCGCTCAACTCGCTCGTCTACTCGCTGGTGTCGGTGCTGCTCATCCTGCTGTTCGCGTCGATGGCCGGGTACGCGTTCGCCAAGAAGCGCTTCCCCGGGCGCGAGGTGCTGTTCTGGGCGTTCCTGGCGACCCTGATGGTGCCGTTCCAGGCCACCCTCATCCCGTACTACATCCTCGTCTCCGAGATGGGTGGCGTGGACACGTACTGGGGTCTGATCGTGCCGACGCTGGCGAACTCGCAGGCGGTCTTCCTGATGCGGCAGTTCATCGTCCAGCTGCCCGACGAGCTGTTCGAGGCGGCGAAGATCGACGGGGCGTCGGAGTGGCGCGTCTTCACCACGGTGGTGCTGCCGCTGATCCGGCCGGTGCTCGCCACTCTCGGGGTGTTCGTCTTCCTCTGGCACTGGAACGACTTCCTGTGGCCCCTGGTCATCGGCCAGTCCGAGGCGATGCGGACGCTCACGGTCGGGCTGGCCACACTGGAGGGCGAGAACGTGACGATCAACCAGATCATGGCCGGCGCCACGATCACCGTCATCCCGTGCCTGCTGGTCTTCGGGCTGCTCCAGCGCTACTTGACCGACTCCATCGCCACCAGCGGCCTGAAGTCCTGACCACCAGCACCGTCACCACCGGCCGCCCCGCGCCGCGACCGGCCCGCACGCCCGCCCGCCCGGTGACCCGTCACCGCACGGGCCCGGGCGCGCGGCCGGACCGGGCCGGGGCAGCGGTCGGTCCGGGGCCGGACCGGCCGCCGTTCCCCGAGCGCGCCGGCCACGACGCTCGGCGCCCGGAGGGCATCGCCCCGGACGGCATCGTCCCGGATGGCTGGTCGCCCCGACTCCGTCCGCGTATGGGTACGGGACGCCCTGCCGGCCGGACGGTGCGTCGTCCCGCCGGTTCGTCGCCGTGCACTCGGGGGCGTTTCACGGCCGACGAGAGCGCGGGATGATACGTCACTCGCGGAGCGGCCGATATTGATGTGTACCGGCCCACATTTTTTCCTCACACCTCCCCCACCGACGCCTGTCGGCGCACCCCGACCGGCCGGCAGGCCGCGACAACCCCCGTGAAACCCGGCCCCACGAGCCCTCGGGCACATCCCGCGAAGCCGCATCCCCTGGCCGGACACCATCCGGAATACAAGCCTCCGAGTTACTCCCAAGTATCTCCGTCGGCGTCGCAAGCGATCTTTCCGTCAAAAATTGGCGCCATGTCACCCGTGAACCGGGCAAACCAGCAAGTCAGCGGACGGAGGTGTCAATTCCACTTTGACTCCCCCTTAGCGACCTCCAAGACTGCGCCTCCGACCACCCGACACGTGTGGGGAACCGCGTGCGGGATCCAACAGGGGGACCGAAAGCAGCATGAAGATCAGCAACGTGAACTCCGCTCGTGTGCGGAGGGCTGTCACCCGGGGGTTTGTGACCGCGACGGCGCTCGCTTCCGTCACGGCGGTTGCCGCGCCGCATGCGGCCGTGGCGGCTCCGCCGGCCGCACCGGCCGCGGCGGCCGGGATCGGCACGACCGACACGCAGCGTGTCGACGCC
>NZ_LWBU01000092.1 GCF_001646665.1 Streptomyces noursei
GGAGCGCGGCTTCCTCTTCCTGATGTCCATCTCGGACGGCTCCTCCCTCGCCGTGCTCGCGCACCCGGATGCCGACATCGGCCTCGTGGGGTACGAGATGGCCCTGCTCGTCGACCGCGCGGGCAGCGTCCTCACCCCTGACCTGCGCGCGGAACTGCAGGGCAGCCTGCTCCACTGAGGCGGTACGCCCCAATCCGTACCTCCCCCCCCTTGCCCCGCTCACCGCCGGCCGCCCCCCCCCGCCCCCCCCCCGCCAGGCAGCCGACATGCAGACCACCTGCTGGCACTGGAGGATCAATGACCCCGCCCCCCGCCCCTCACGACCCGTGCGGCGTCCCCACTGCCCCCCCCTACGGCGG
>NZ_LWBU01000093.1 GCF_001646665.1 Streptomyces noursei
GGCCCCGCGGGGCGGCGGGGGGCGGCGGCGGGCGGGGGGGGGGGCGGGGGAGACGCAGGACCGGGGGGGGGCGAAGCCCCCCCCCCCGGGGGGCGGGGGGGGCGGGGGGGAGGGCGCGCCCCCCCGCCCCCCCCCCCCCCCCGGCCCCCGCGCCGCACCCCGCGGCCCGCGGGAGGCGGGGGGGGCGCCCCGCCGGGGTAACGGTGT
>NZ_LWBU01000094.1 GCF_001646665.1 Streptomyces noursei
CCCCCCCGGGAGGGGCCCGCGGGCAGTCGCCCGGCGGCCCCCTGATCATGTGCGCGATGACAGCCGGAAGACGGGGGCGGGGCTGGGGGGGAGGACGGGGGCGAGGACGGGGACCGGGCCGGCGGGGTTCACCCTGACGTTCCGCGGCTTGAGGGCGCGGGGGGCGATCGGCACGGCGTGCACGGCGGCGAGCACCGCGCACAGCTGCGCGGCGACGGACACCGCCCACTGCCACGGGGAGGGGGGGTGCTCGGCCAGGGGGGCGGGGAGGGCGGGGCG
>NZ_LWBU01000095.1 GCF_001646665.1 Streptomyces noursei
GGCGGGCGAGGGGGCCGGGGTCGGCGGGGGGGACGGGGGCGGGGGGGGGGAGGGCGGGGGGGGGGGGGGGGGGGGGAGGGCGGGGCGCGCGCCGCAGGACGGGGGGTGCGTGGGGGAGGGCGAGGGAGGGGGCGGCGGGGGCGGCGGGGGTGGGGCGGTGGGCGGCGGGGGCGTGGGGCGGGGGGGCGTGGTCGAGCGCGGGCGGGCCGAGCGGCTGGGGGGGGGGGAGGGCGGGGGGGCG
>NZ_LWBU01000096.1 GCF_001646665.1 Streptomyces noursei
GCCCCACCGGCGGGCGGCCCCCGCCGCCGCGGCGGGGATGTCCGGGGGGGGGGGGAGGGCGAGGGAGGTGTTGCTCGCCAGGTCCAGCAGCCCCGGCACCGCCGGGCCCGGGCGGGGCGTACGGACCCGGCCGGCGGGCGCGCGGGCGCGCGCCTCGGCGGCGATCCCGTCGGAGGGCGAGCCGAGGGCCGGGGCGGGGGGGGCCGCGGGCGGCCGGGCGGGGG
>NZ_LWBU01000097.1 GCF_001646665.1 Streptomyces noursei
CCCGCACCCCCCCCCCCCGCCCCCCCCGCCCCCCCCCCGCGCGCCCGCGGGGCCCGCGCCCCCCCCGCGCGCGCCGGGCGGCGGGCGGGGGGCGCGGGCCCCCGCGGGGGGGGGCGGGGCGGGGGGGGCGCCCAGGCGGGCGGGGGCGGGCGGGCGGGGGGGGGGGGGGGGGGGGGGGGGGGGGGGGCGGGCGGGCGGCGGGGGGGGGGGGGGGGGGGCGCGGCCGGGGGCGGGGGAGGGGGGGCGCCGCGCCGGCCCGGGCGCGGGGGGGGGGGGCGGGCCGCCCCGCCGCCCCGCCCGCGAGGCCGGCCGGG
>NZ_LWBU01000098.1 GCF_001646665.1 Streptomyces noursei
GGGGGGGGCCGCGGGGCGGGCTGCGCGGGCGGGGGGTGGGGCCGGGGGGGTCGGGCGGCGACGATCCGGGGGGCGGGGTCCCGGGGGAAGGCGGGGCCGGCCCGCCCGGGGGGGGGGTTGCGGGGGAGAGGGACGCGGGGGGGGGCGGGGGGGCGGGGGAGAGGGGGGGCAGAGGGGGGGGGGGGGGGGCGCTGCCGGCGAAACGGGAGGGGAGCGCGGGGCCGGGGGGGAGCTGGGGGGCGGGGGGGGAGGGGGGGGGGGGGGGGGGCGGGGGGGGGGGGCGGGAGGGG
>NZ_LWBU01000099.1 GCF_001646665.1 Streptomyces noursei
GGCCGGGGGGGGGGGCGGCACGAGGGGCGGCGGCCCCCGTTCGGGCGGGCCGTCCGGGGGGGCGGCGTCCGCGCCCGGCGTGCCGGCCGCGGCGCGGGCGACGGGCGGGGCGGACAGCAGCTCGCCGAGGGAGCCGGAGCGGGGCGGCAGGGCGGGGGACAGGCCGCCGCCGTCGTCGGAGGAACCGCACCCGGGCACCCGGCCGGCACCCGGCCCGCCGTCGTGGGCGGAGACCGCCGCCACAGCCGGG
>NZ_LWBU01000100.1 GCF_001646665.1 Streptomyces noursei
GAACCCCTTCCGCGGTCTTTCCCGGAACCTTTCCCGGGGGGAGGGGGCCCCCCGGCGGGGGGTGGGGCGGGGGCGGTCCGGGGCCCGGGGGGGGGGGGTGTTGGCGGGTGCCCCCCGCGCCCCCGCCCCCCGCCACTCCGAGACCCGCCAGCAGAGTGATGACCGGCCGGTTCGGCTTGGTGAAGGAGTACTCGCCGTTGCTGCTGACCGCTGTGACCGTTCCGCCCGTCATGGGCCCCTCCATCGCGCCGGTGTCGGTGTGCCGCGTCCGTGGACCATGATCGCTCCCCTCCCGCCGCAGGGGAACACCCGCCGCCGGAGGCCCGGCCGGGGGCC
>NZ_LWBU01000101.1 GCF_001646665.1 Streptomyces noursei
GTGGCGGCGACCGGCTCGGGGGCGGGGGCGGTGTCCGCGGCCGCCCGGGCCTCCGAGGCCGCCGCCGCCTTCTTCGCGCGGTTCTTGAGGATCAGCATCGAGGTCAGGCCCACCAGGACCGCGAGGACCAGGCCCAGCCAGGAGAAGCGCTTCAGCCACGCCTCGGCGACCACGCCGACCGAGTAGATGACGGCCGTGGTGCCGCCCGCCCACAGGATGCCGCCGAAGACGTTGGCGATGGCGAACTTCCAGTACGGCATGCGCAGCACACCGGCGAGCGGGCCCGCGAAGATCCGCAGCAGGGCCACGAACCGCCCGAAGAAGACGGCCCACATGCCCCACTTCTCGAACGACCGCTCGGCCATGGCGATGTTGGCCTCGCCGAAGTGCTTGGGGAACTTCCCGCCCAGCCAGGCCAGCAGGGGCCGGCCGCCCTTGCGGCCGATGGCGTAGCCGATCGAGTCGCCGATGATCGCGCCGGCGGTGGCGCACGCGCCCAGGACCCACGGGTTGATGTCACCGTGCTGGGAGGCCAGCAGCGCCGAGCTGACGAGGACGATCTCACCCGGCAGCGGGATGCCGAGGCTCTCGAGCCCAATCACCACCCCCACCAGGATGTAGATGCTGACCGCGGGCACGGTCTCGAGCCACTCCTGGACGTGCAAAGCCGGTTCCTCCGTCGTCGTCTCGGTGCTGCCCGGCGTGCGGCCGCGCACGCCGGGCAGCCTACCCGGTCACACCGGGAGGACCCGAGCCCGAGCGGTGAGCAGCAGCTCGCGCGAGGAGGTGCCGAGCCGGACGGTCCGGGTGCCGGTGCCGAGGACCCAGGCGTGGCGCTCGGGGTCCCAGCAGGACAGCGTCCGGGCGGCGATCGGCACGGAGACGTGGCGGACCTGGCCCGGCCGCAGCTCGATGCGCCGGTAGCCGGCCAGGACGCGGACCGGCTGGTCGAGCGCCAGGTCCGGCGACGGCCCGGCGTACAGCTGGGCGACGGTGACGCCGGTGCGCCGGCCGGTGTTGCGGACGGTGAAGCGGGCGGTGAGGCCGCCGTCCCGGGCCGGGGTCACGACGAGGCCGGCGTACGCGAAGGTGGTGTACGACAGGCCGTGCCCGAAGGGGAACAGCGGCTCGACGCCCTCCGCGTCGTACCAGCGGTGGCCGGTGCGGACGCCCTCGGAGTACTCCTGGACGCCGCCGGTGCCGGGGTAGCGGCGCGGGTCGCCGGCGCCGGGGTGGCGGGTGTCGGAGGCCGGGAAGGTCTGGGTGAGCCGGCCGCCGGGGTCGGTGTCCCCGAAGAGCACCTCGGCGGTCGCGGCGGCGCCCTCCTGGCCGGGGTAGTACATCTGGAGCACGGCGCCGGTGCGGTCGAGCCACGGCATGGTGACGGCCGACGAGGTGTTGAGGACGACGGTCGTACGGGGGTTGGCGGCGGTCACCGCGTCGATGAGCGCCTCCTGGTGCCCGGGCAGGGCGAGGGTGGTGCGGTCGCGGCCCTCGGCGGCGTCCTCGTAGGCGAAGAGCACCACGCTGTGGGCGGCACGGGCGGCGCGTACCGCTTCGGCGACGTCCGCCGCGCGGGTGGCGGCGGTGATGCGGCGCAGCCGGAACAGCTGCCCCTGGGCGCCGCCGTCGGCGGTGACGCGCAGGGTGTGCCGGCCGGCGGTGAGGCGGAGGGTGCGGCGGCGGACCTTCAGGCCGTCGGGGGCGGTGGAGACCAGGCCGAAGCCCGCGAAGAGTTCGGTCTCGCGGTCCTGGAGGGCGAAGAGTTCGGTGCCGTCGACGTAGACCTTGGGGCGCGTGCCGCCGTAGTGGACGACGAAGGTCCACTCGTCGGGGCGGTCGAGGGTGAGCGTCCCCTCGTAGGTGTAGGTCCGGCCGGGGCGGACGCGCTGTCCTTCGAGGTGGGCGCCGCGCACGGGGAGGGGCTTGCCGTACAGGTCCTCGCCCAGGGCGTGGGTGACCGTCGCGCCCTCGCCCGCGCGGGCGGTGATGACGTCCAGCGGGGCGGCGGCCCGGTCGGGGACGACGTGGGCGCTGCCGCCGCCGCCGGCGAAGGGGACGTACGCGGTCGGTCCGATGACGGCGAGGGAGCGGGCGGCGGGCCCGGTGAGCGGCAGCGTGGCGCGCTCGTTGCGCAGCAGGGTGGCGCCGGCGACGGCGACCCGGTGGGCGACGCGCGCCCCGGCCTCGCGGTCGCGGGCGGCGGGGCGGGCGGGCGCGGTGCCGTCGAGGAGCCCGAAGCGGCCCATGACGGTGAGGATGCGGCGTACGGAGCGGTCGACGGCGTCCTCGCCGACGGTGCCGTCCCGCACGGCGCGCCGGAGGGGGTCGCCGAACCAGCGGCCGGCGGGCATCTCCATGTCGAGGCCCGCGGTGAGGGACGGGACGGTGCTGTGGGTGGCGTCCCAGTCGCTCATCACCCAGCCGTCGAAGCCCCACTGTCCGCGCAGGACGCCGGTGAGGAGGTCCGGGTTCTCGCAGGCGTGGCGGCCGTCGACCTTGTTGTACGCGCCCATCACCGCTCCGGTGCCGGCGGCGACGGCGGCCTCGAAGCCGCGCAGTTCCGTCTCGTGGAGGGCCTGTTCGCCGATCCGTACGTCGACGGTGGTGCGGTCCTTCTCCTGGTTGTTCAGCGCGAAGTGCTTGACGGTGGCGATCAGGCCCTCGTCCTGGATGCCGCGGATCTCCTCGGCGACGAGGTCGGCGGTGAGGAGCGGGTCCTCGCTGAACGTCTCGAAGTTCCGGCCGGCGTAGGGGGTGCGGATCAGGTTGACCATGGGCGAGAGCAGGACGTCCTGGCCGAGCGCCCGGCCCTCGTGGCCGATGACCCGGCCGTACTCGCGGGCGAGGGCCGGGTCGAAGGCGCTCGCCAGCATCACGGGGGCGGGCAGGGCGGTGGCACGGGCCCGGACGCGCACGCCGGCGGGGCCGTCGGCGAGCCGCAGCGGCGGGATGCCGAGCCTCGGTACGCCGGGGATCCAGCCGGCCTGGCCGAGGCTGCGGGGGTCCTTGGCGCCGTGCAGGAAGGTGAGCTTCTCGTCGAGGGTGAGCCGCGCGAGCAGGTCGTCGACCCGGCCGGCGGTGACGGGGGGCGCGGCGGCGGACGGCGCGGCGGCGTGGGCCGGTGCGGACGGGGGGCCGGTGGTGGAGGCTGCGGCGGCGGCCGCTCCGGTGAGGAGGCGGAGGGTGGCCCGGCGGGTGACTTTTCGTGACATAGCCGCACTATGCGGGTGTGACGGGGCGTCACGTGCGACGTGCCGCCGGACACGGCCGCCCCCGCACCCGAAGAGGGGTGCGGGGGCGGCCTCCACGCGCGCGTCCGACCACGCGCGCGTGCGACTGGGCGGCACCGGCCGGGCGGCCGGGCGGCGGCGGTCAGGAGTGGGGGCGCAGGGTCCAGATGATGGTCATCTCGCCCGTCACGGCACCGTCCTCGCGGGTGATCGCGATGTTGACCGGGAACTCGGGGCGCTGACCGGCGTCCAGCTCGGCGACGACCTCCGCCTTGGTGCGGCCGAGCGTGGCGGTGGCGGTGACGGGGCCCATCGCGAGCTTCTTGTAGCCGATCTGCGCCGTGACGGCGAGCGGCACGGCCCGGTGCATCTGGTCGCCGAACGCGCCGATGACGATGGCGCCGCTGGCGGATTCGCCCAGCGTGAACATGGCACCCGCGTGCGGGCCGCCGACGTGGTTGTGGAAGGCGCCCTGGTCGGGGAGGCGGAGCACGGCCCGCTCGGCGGTCGCCTCGACGACCTCCAGGTTCAGGGTCTTGGCCATGGGGACGGTGGCCAGCAGCATGTCGCCGATGTTCGGCTGGGTCTCGGACATGCCCCGAAGTTACCAGGCAGTAGCAATCGCGGGAAGGTGTCCGGGAGCATGACGGCGGCGCATGTCAGGGGCATGGTCGTGGGGGCGGGCGTGGCACCCGTCACCCCGCCCCTCTATGGTTACTCGCCATGTGGCCAGGACAGCAGCCGCCCGGGGGCGAGCAGAACCCGCAGGACCAGAACCCGTACCAGCAGCCGGGGTACCAGCAGCCCAACCCGTACCAGCAGCCCGGTACGCCACCGCCGCCGCCGAGCGCTCCGCCGCAGCAGCCCGGATACGGCTATCCGCAGCAGCCCGGCCAGCACCCCACGTACCAGCAGCCCAACCCGTACCAGCAGACGACCGTGCAGCAGTACGGCATGCCCGGCCCGCCCGTGCCGCCGCCGCGCGGCGACGACGACAGGAAGAAGACGACCGTCGTCGCGATCGTCGCGGCGACCGCCGTGGTCGTGGCCGCCGGTGTCACCGGTTTCCTGGTGCTGAAGGACGACGACCCTAAGACGAACGCCGGCGGGGACCCCAAGCCCACGCAGAGCACGTCGAAGCCGGTCGAGCCCGCCCCCGCGCCGACGGGCAACCCGCGCGACGGCTCCGGCGCGGCCAAGCCCACCGTCCCGGGCTGGAAGGTCGTCTTCAACCCGAAGCGCAGCGCCCAGTTCGACGTGCCGGCCGACTGGGAGGTCATCGGCGCGGGCACCAGCGTCGGCTTCGAGGACGAGAAGAAGGGCGACGGCACCTCCGTCGTCGTGATGTCCGCCCCGGCCGAGTACAAGAGCAAGTGGTGCGTCGAGGACGCCGACAAGGACGGCCGCAAGGAGGAGCACGGCCTGGCCGTGGTCGGTACCAAGGGCGGCCAGGGCGCCAAGAGCACCGCCGAGGCGGCCTACAACGAGGCGGGCAACTGGGTGTGGGCGGGCTACGCCCAGACCGAGCCCAAGGGCACCGTCAAGGTCACCAAGGCCGTTCCGTACACCACCACCTCCGGGCTGACCGGACACGTCGCCACGGCGACCGCCCGCAACACCAAGAAGGAGAGCAAGTGCGACACGGACGGCAAGTCCATCGCCTTCTCCTTCAAGAACGGCGAGGGTGAGTACGTCAGCTGGGTCATGTACGCCAACACCGGCATCCCGGACGAGCTGGACGACGCGACCATCCAGAAGATCCTGGCGACGGTACGGCTGTCCGGGGCCGGTTCCTGACCGGCCCGCACCGAAACCGGTTTGGCACGGGGGCGCGCGGCCGGGGATAGTCCCCTGGTGAGTACTCCCGTGCCCGCGCCCCGGAGGCGCCCGAGTCCCCGGCGCCCCGAGTGGGCCGGACGCAACTACGTCCTGCTGACCGCCGCCGCGATCGTCACCAACCTCGGCACCCACGGCGCCCTGATCGCGGCGGCGTTCGCGGTGCTGGAGGCGGGCGGTGACGGCGGCGACGTCGGCCTGGTCGCCGCTGCCCGCACCCTGCCCCTGGTGCTGTTCCTGCTCATAGGCGGGGCGGTGGCCGACCGGCTCCCCCGCCACCGGGTCATGGTCGCGGCCAACGCCCTCAACTGCGTCTCCCAGGCGGTGTTCGCCGTCCTCGTGCTGGCCGGCGACCCGCAGCTGTGGCAGATGATGCTGCTCACCGCCCTGTGCGGCACCGGACAGGCGTTCTTCAGCCCGGCCGCCGAGGGCATGCTGATGTCCAGCGTCAGCGGCGAACAGGCCAGCCGCGCCTTCGCGCTGTTCCGGATGGCCATGAACGGCGCGGGCATCGGCGGAGCCGCGCTGGGCGGCGCGATGATCGCCGCCTTCGGCCCCGGGTGGGTGCTCGCCATCGACGCGGCGGCGTTCGCCGTGGCGGGCGGGCTGCGCGCCTTCCTCGACGTCGGCCACATCCGCGAGCGGGAGCCCGGCGGCGGGCTGCTGGCCGATCTGCGGGAGGGCTGGCAGGAGTTCTCCGGGCGCCCCTGGCTCTGGGCGATCGTCGCGCAGTTCTCGGTCGTGGTGGCCGTGGTCGGCGCCGCAGAGTCGGTGTACGGGCCGCTGGTCGCCGAGGAGCGGCTGGGCGGGGCGCGGCCCTGGGGCCTGGCGCTCGCGGCGTTCGGCGTCGGCACGGTCGGCGGGGCGCTGCTGGCGATGCGCTGGAAGCCGCGCCGGCTGCTCCTGGTCGGCACGGTGTGCGTCTTCCCGCTGGCGCTGCCGTCGGCCGCGCTGGCCGTGCCGCTCCCGGTCGGCGGGCTGATCGCGGCCATGTTCGTCTGCGGCGTCTCGCTGGAGATCTTCGGGGTCGCGTGGATGACCGCGCTGCACCAGGAGATCCCGGAGGAGAAGCTGTCGCGGGTCTCGGCGTACGACTGGTTCGGCTCGACCGCCATGCTGCCGCTGTCGACGGCGCTGGCCGGGCCGGCGGAGAGCGTGTTCGGACGGTCGCAGGCCCTGTGGGGGTGCGCGGCCCTGGTGGTGCTGGTCACGGCGCTGGTGCTGCTGGTGCCGGACGTACGGCAGTTGAGGCGGCGTACCAAGGAGGTCACCGCGCAGGCGGCCGTGCCGGTGGCGTCATCCGATGCCGAAGGCCCCGCCGGGCGGCTCGGGTGACGCGACGGCGTCCTCGTCGCGCACCGGCCGCGCGTCGCCCGTGAAGCGGGCCAGCGACGCACCGTGCTCCACGCGCGCGGGGAAGGCGTCGGCGGCCGCCCGCCGCGCCAGGCGGGCGGTGTCGATCTCCCGGTGCGAGGCGACGAGCACGGCGTTGCCGAACCGCCGGCCGCGCAGCACGGCGGGCTCGGCGACCAGCGCGAGGTGCGCGAACACGGCGGCGAAGGTGGCCAGCTGGGAGCGGAGGAACGTGAACGGCGCCCCGTCCGCCAGGTTCGCCACGTAGGTCCCGCCCGGCCGCAGCACCCGCTCGGCGGCCCGCGCGTACGCGAGGGACGTCAGGTGGGCGGGCACCCGCGACCCGCCGAAGACGTCCGCGACCAGCACGTCGGCCGAGCGCTCCGGCGCCGCCTCCAGCCACGCCCGGGCGTCCGCGCCGTGCACGGTGATCCCGCTGCCGGGCGGCAGCGGCAGGTGCTCCGCCACGAGCGCGATGAGGCCCCGGTCGGCCTCGACGACGTCCTGCCGGGAGCCGGGCCGGGTGACGGCCAGCCGGCGGGGCAGGGTGAGCGCCCCGCCGCCCAGGTGCAGCACGTCGAGCGGCTCGCCGTCGGGCGCCGCGCAGTCCACGGCGTGGGCCAGCCGGCGGGCGTACTCGAACTCCAGGTGCACCGGGTCGTCGAGGTCGACGTACGACTGGGGCGCCCCGTCGACCGTCAGCAGCCACGCCCGGTCGCGGTCCACGTCGGGCATCAGCTTGGCGGTGCCGTGGTCGACCTCGCGCAGGACGGGCAGCGGCTCGGGCGGGAGGTGGTTCACCGCCCCATTGTGCCCGTACGACGCGGTGCCGTACGACGGCCGCGGTCCCCCCGCGCGGGCGGGTGCGGCCGGCGACGCGGCCCGGCCGCCCGCCCCACCGGAGGGCGTTCCGGTGGGGCGGGCGGCGGCGGTCGTCACAGCACCTCGGTCACCGTCCCGGCGCCCACCGTGCGGCCGCCCTCGCGGATCGCGAAGCCGAGCCCCGGCTCCAGCGGGACGGCACGGCCCAGCTCGACCGTCATGGTGACCGTGTCGCCGGGGCGGGCCACGCCCGCCTCGCCGAGGTCCACGTCCCCGACGACGTCGGCGGTGCGGATGTGGAACTGCGGCCGGTAGCCGGTCGACAGGGGCGTGGCGCGGCCGCCCTCGCGCGCGGACAGGACGTGCACCCGCGCGGCGAAGCGCCGGCGCGGCCCGACACTGCCGGGGGCCGCGACGACGTGGCCCCGCCGGACCGCGTCGCGCGGCACCCCGCGCAGCAGCAGCGCCACGTTGTCGCCCGCCTGGGCGGACTCCATCGGCCTGCCGAAGGTCTCCACCCCGGTGACGACCGTCTCCGTGTCCGCGCCCAGCACCTCCACGCGGTCGCCGGCCCGGACCGTCCCGCGCTCGACGGCGCCGGTGACGACCGTGCCGCGGCCGGTGATGGTCAGCACGTTCTCCACGGGCAGCAGGAACGGCGCGTCCACGTACCGCACGGGCATCGGCACATAGGTGTCCACCGCGT
Organism: Streptomyces noursei; assembly: GCF_001646665.1. Taxonomy (GTDB): domain Bacteria; phylum Actinomycetota; class Actinomycetes; order Streptomycetales; family Streptomycetaceae; genus Streptomyces; species Streptomyces lavendulocolor. The sequence continues at coordinate 7,951 of NZ_LWBU01000101.1, forward strand.
CGAGCAGCGCCTCGACGGCGCCGGTCCAGCGCGGGTCGCCCTCCAGGGCCCGGAGACCCGAGACCCGGACGACGGGGACGGCGTCGCCTCCGTAGCCGTGCGCGGTGAGCAGCTCGCGCACCTCCAGCTCCACCAGGTCGGCGAGCACGGCGTCCTCGCCGCCCTCGACCGCGTCGGCCTTGTTGAGGGCGACGACGATGTGGTCGACGCCGACCTGGCGGGCGAGCAGGACGTGTTCGGCGGTCTGCGGCATGATCCCGTCGAGCGCGGAGACGACGAGGATCGCCCCGTCGAGCTGCGCCGCGCCGGTGACCATGTTCTTGACGTAGTCGGCGTGCCCGGGCAGGTCGACGTGCGCGTAGTGGCGGGTGTCGGTCTCGTACTCGACGTGCGCGATGTCGATGGTGATACCGCGCCGGGCCTCCTCGGGCGCCCGGTCGATCCGGTCGAACGGCACGAACGTGCCGGTCCCGCGCTCGCTGAGCACTTTGGTGATGGCGGCGGTGAGCGTGGTCTTGCCGTGGTCGACGTGACCCATGGTGCCGATGTTGAGGTGCGGCTTGGTCCGCACGTATGCCGTCTTGGACATGACTGCCGGCGGTTCCTTCCCGGAACTCGAAGCGTTGAGGGGACCCCACGGCCTGGCCGACCCTCCCCCTGCGGGGTCCGCCGGACGATCCGGGAAGGGTCAGCCTCGGGCGCCGTCGAGGATCGGGAGCGCCGGGGCGACGTCAGCCTTCGGCGCGTCCGCGACTGCGGACGACGCTGCGGGGAAGGCGTACCGGAACATGTGCTGATCATCGCCGGGACGGGCGCGCGCGTCGACCGATTTTCGGCGTGCCCGGGGCGGGTGGTGGTGATGTGGCCGCCGGGGCTCTTGTGGCCCGTATGAGGCGGACGTTACGGCGATCACGGCGGCCCGTCGGTTAGTCTCCCCGGATGCTCGACCCCGTCACCAGGCCCCAGGCCGGTCTCGCCGTCCGCTGCTCCCGCGCCCTTCTGTCGCCGTGGTCGCGGCTGTCGTTGCTCCTCGTCGTCCTCGCGTCGGCGGCGGTGACGGTGGTCCTCTACGAGCCGCAGCGGCTGCTGTCGGCGGGATGGCCGCCGCAGGTCGGCGGCGCCGGCGCGGTGGTGCTGTTCGCGCTGGCGTACGGGTTGTGCACCGCCGCCTTCGTGCCGCGGCCGATCCTGAACCTGGCGGCCGGGGCGCTGTTCGGGTCGCAGGCGGGGCTGGCGGCGGCGGTGGCCGGGACGGTGCTGGGCGCCGGTATCGCGTTCACGCTCGGCCGGCTGCTGGGGCAGGACGCGCTGCGGCCGCTGGTGCGGGGGCGCTGGCTGAAGGCGGCGGACGGCCAGTTGAGCCGGCACGGGTTCCGTTCGATGCTCGCGGTCCGGCTGTTCCCGGGGGTGCCGTTCGCCGCCGCCAACTACTGCGCCGCGGTGTCGCGCATGGGGTACCTGCCGTTCCTGCTCGCGACGGCGATCGGGTCCGTACCGAACACGGCGGCCTATGTGATCGCCGGGAGCGAGGCGGCGTCGCCCACCTCGCCCGCCTTCCTGTTCGCGATGGGGTTCATCGTGCTGAGCGGGCTGGGCGCGGCGGTGGTCGCCTGGTGCAAGCGCCACCGCCTGCGCAGCCGGCCGGAGGCGTAGCGGCCGGCCGGAGGCGTAGCGGCCGGCCGGGGGTATGGCGGCCGACCGGGGGCGCGGTCGCGTGAGGCGAGTCCCTACAGCGCTTCGAGGATCATGGCGTTCGCCAGGCCGCCGGCCTCGCACATCGTCTGCAGCCCGTAGCGGGCCCCTCGCTCGCGCATGGCGTGCACGAGCGTGGTCGTCAGCCGGGTGCCGCTGGCGCCCAGCGGATGCCCGAGAGCGATGGCGCCGCCGTGGACGTTGACCCGGTCGAGGTCGGCGCCGGTCTCCTGCTGCCAGGCGAGGACCACGGCGGCGAAGGCCTCGTTGACCTCGAAGAGGTCGATGTCGTCGAGCCGGAGGCCGGCCCTGCGCAGCACCTTCTCGGTCGCGGGGATGACACCGGTCAGCATCAGCAGCGGGTCGGAGCCGGTGACGGCGAAGCTGTGCAGCCGGGCGAGCGGGCGCAGACCGAGCTGCCGGGCGGTGTCGCCGGACATGATCAGCACGGCCGACGCCCCGTCGTTGACGGGGCTGGCGTTGCCGGCGGTGACGGACCAGTCGATCTGCGGGAACCGTTCGGCGAAGACCGGGTCGTGGTAGGCGGGCCGCAGGCCGGCGAGTACGCCGGTGGTGGTCCCGGGCCGGACGCACTCGTCGCGCGTCAGCTGCCCCAGGGGCGCCACCTCCGCGTCGAACAGACCGTCCGCCCAGCTGCGGGCGGCGCGCCGGTGCGACATGACCGCGTACTCGTCCATCGCCGTGCGGCCGATGGACCACTTGGCGGCGATCAGTTCGGCACTGATGCCCTGCGGCACGAGGCCCTCCGGGTAGCGGGCGGCGACGCCGGGGCCGAAGGGGTCGGCGCCGGGCGGCACGTTCGACCACATGGGGACGCGGCTCATCGACTCGACCCCGCACGCGACGACGATGTCGTACGCGCCCGACAGCACGCCCTGCGCCGCGAAGTGCGTCGCCTGCTGGGAGGAGCCGCACTGGCGGTCGACGGTGGTGGCGGGCACCGACTCGGGCAGCCCGGCGCCGAGCCAGGCGTACCGCGTGGTGTTCATGGCCTGCTCGCCGACCTGGTCGACGCAGCCGCCGATGACGTCGTCGACGAGTGCGGGGGCGATCCCGCTGCGCTCGACGAGGGTGCGGAGGGTGTGGGACAGCAGCTCGACGGGGTGGGTTCCGGCCAGGGCTCCGTTCTGCTTGCCCTTGCCGATGGGGGTCCGGACGGCCTCGACGATGACGGCGTCACGCATGGGTGCGGCTCCTCTTTCGCGGGAGACGGGCGAGGGAGTGGAGTGAGTTGGAAAACTGGACCTTCACTCGTGGGTAACATAACGGAGTGGGTTGGGAAATCCAACCCTCACTTCTAGGCTGGCCACGGAACCACCCGGACCCGGAGCTCCGGGAAGGAAGGACGCCGCATGAAGGACGCCCGGCCCTGCTCGATCGCCGACACCCTGGCGCTCGTCGGGGAGAAGTACGCGCTGCTGGTGCTGCGCGAGGTGTTCCTGGGCGTACGCCGCTTCGACCGGATCGCCCGCAACACCGGCGCCCCCCGCGACGTCCTCACCGCCCGCCTCCGCCGCCTCGTGGACGCGGGGATCCTGGAGAAGGTGGCCTACAGCGAGCGCCCGCGGCGCTTCGAGTACCGCCCCACCGACGCGGGGCGCGACCTGCACCCGGTCCTGCTCACGCTGATGGCCTGGGGCGACCGGCACCTCACCGACGAGCCCCCGACCGTGATCGAACACTCCTGCGGCGCCACGCTGCGCCCGGTCGTGGTCTGCGGGTGCTGCGGCGAGGAGGCCCGCGGCGACACCCTGACCCCGCACGTGCGGGCTCCCGGCTGGACGACCGCGGGGCCGGTCGGGGCCTGAGACCGGTTCATTCACCTGAGGGCTGTACGCTGCGCACCGACCGGCCGTCGATCAACGGCCGCCCCCCATTGACCGCACGAGCACCTTCGGGACGGCCGTAGCCCCATGAATTGGTTCGAATCACTCATCCTCGGGCTCGTCCAGGGGCTGACGGAGTTCCTCCCCATTTCATCCAGCGCGCACCTGCGCCTCACCGCGGCCTTCGCGGGCTGGCACGACCCCGGCGCGGCCTTCACGGCGATCACGCAGATCGGCACGGAGACGGCCGTCCTCATCTACTTCCGCAAGGACATCGCACGGATCGTCTCCGCATGGTTCCGGTCGCTGCGGGACAAGGCGATGCGGAGCGACCACGACGCCCAGATGGGCTGGCTGGTCATCGTCGGGTCCATCCCGATCGGTGTGCTGGGCGTCACCCTCAAGGACCACATCGAGGGCCCGTTCCGGGACCTGCGCCTGATCGCCACGACCCTGATCGTGATGGGCATCGTCCTCGGCATCGCGGACCGGCTGGCGGCCCGTGTGGAGGAGGGCGGCCGGCACCGCGCCGCCCCCGAGCGCAAGACCCTCAAGGACCTGGGGGTCAGGGACGGCCTGATCTTCGGCATGTGCCAGGCGATGGCCCTGATCCCCGGCGTGTCCCGGTCCGGGGCGACGATCAGCGGCGGCCTGCTGATGAGCTACACCCGCGAGGCGGCGGCCCGCTACTCGTTCCTCCTCGCCATCCCCGCGGTCCTGGCCTCCGGACTCTTCGAGCTCAAGGACGCCACCGAGGGCGGACACGTGTCCTGGGGTCCGACGATCTTCGCCACGGTCATCGCCTTCGGCGTCGGCTACGCGGTCATCGCCTGGTTCATGAAGTTCATCACCACCAAGAGCTTCATGCCGTTCGTGATCTACCGCATCCTGCTCGGCCTGGTGCTGTTCGCCCTCGTCGGGCTGGGAGTCCTCAGCCCCCACGCCGGCGAGTCGGGCGGCTGACCCGCCCCGGCCCCGGCCACCCGGCCCCTGCGCCGGCGGGCCCGGGACGCCCCCGGAGTGCCCGCCACGCCCCCGGCCGGCGCCCGGCGACGAGACGTCGCCCACATGTGCCGCGCCGGGGGAGCTTCGTCACAAAGCACCCTCAGAAGTAGCCGGACCCCCCGGCCCTCTGCCTACGCTGGGTGCCATGACCAGTTCCCCCGCCGACCTGCCCACCCCGGACGCCGAGGCCCTCAACGCCGCGATCCGTGAGTTGTGGGTGCGCGCGGGCGGCCGGCTCTCCCCGGACGAGCAGCGGATCTACAGCGCCCTGGTGCTCCAGTACGCCCGGACGTCGCAGCAGGGAGACATCGCCGAAGCCGCCTAGGGCGTACATCCCGCCTACGGGATCCCGCGCAGTGCTGCGGTGGTCCTGGTGACGGAGTCGTAGGTACGCGCCCCGGTGAACATGCCGTTCCAGGGGAGGCCGAGGGCGGGCGGGAGAAGGTCCTCCGCCCAGTCGCCGCTCTTCGCCCGGGTCCGGCCCAAGGTGATGTGCGGCACCCAGCGTCCCGGTGCGTGCAGAGGGTTGCCCCCTTCTCCGCCCCGGGGGTGCAGGACGTCCCACACGGCGCGGTGCAGATCCAGCAGCCCAGGACCGGGCACGACGCGCCAGGCCAGCACCCGGGTCCGTCCGGTGAAGCGGAGCGTGCCCGTGAGGCACAGGGGCAGGGGCAGGACGCCCGTCGCGGCCTCCAGCCGCCGCCGCGCGTCCCCCGGCAGCTCGTCCGCCGCCGCCAGCGTCAGGTGGGGGCGGTTCGTCCCGTGGCGGTGACCGTCCAGGCTGGGCAGCCCCCGGGCGGCGAGCGCCCTCCAGACCTCCCGCACCACGCCTTCGGTGGCCGGGTCGGGCAGCAGTTCCACGGTGTGCACCCGCAGCAGCGTAGGCCCGGGATGCGGGGTGCGCCCGCCCGGGCGAGGCTGGACGCCGAACGGCGGGACGACGGGACCGCGCCACCGGCAGAGGAGCACCCGCCATGGGGACGATCACCTTGCACGCCGCCGGTCCGGCGTCGCCGGACACGGTCTGGCAGCGCTACGCACTCCTCGACGAGTGGCCGCGGTGGGCGCCGCACATCAGGGCCGTGCACGCGGACGGCCGCGCGCTGGTGGCGGGGCTGGAGGGCAGCGTCGCCTCGGTCGCGGGCATCCGCGCCGCCTTCGTGGTCGAGAGCGTCGACCACGACCGCCGGGAATGGACCTGGCGCGTCCGCTCGGGGCCGCTCCGGCTCCGGCTGCACCACGGCGTACAGACCCACCCGAAGGGCAGCGCGACCCGGCTCACGATGCGGGGCCCGCTCCCCGTCCTGGCCGCCTACGCCCCGCTCGCCCGCCTCGCCCTCGGCCGGCTCGTCCGGACCTGAGCCCGGCCGACGCCCCCGTCACCCGACCGGCGCGCGCCGCTTCCTCCGTACGACCGTGCCGGACAGCGCGCCCGGCACCCGGCGCCGCACATCCTGACGTGCGCGCGCCACCGCCCCCTTGCCGATGGCTCCGGTCTCCACGAGGCTCCCGTGGGAAGGCTCCCCGTGGAAGCAGGCCCGGAGCCCGATCCGGCAGTGCGCCGGCCGTCCGCCGGGACCGGCCGCCGCAGACAGGGGGTTACATGTCCGAACCCGCCGACGACACCTTCGTCACGGACCGGTTGGAGCCGTACACGTGGTCGAACGAGGAGACCGCGGCGTACGAGGCGGCCGTCGAGGCGGTGAACGGCGCCGTCGGGGCGTACAGCGCCGTCATCGCCGCGGAGGAGCGCAGACCGGCCCCGGACCGGGCGGTCGTCGAGGAGGCCCGGGCGGCGCGGGCGCGGCTGGCCCGCGAACGGAGGGCCCTGAGGCCGACCGACCACCGGCAGATCGCCGCCGCCCGCGCGCACTACGCGCGACTGGCGCGGGACGTGACGGCGGGCGGCGCGTGACCGGCCCCGTCACCCCGGAGCGCTACCGGCTGCCGGAGGAGGAGAACCGGCGCATCTTCCACGAGGAGATCGTCCCGGAGCTGCTGGAGGGGCCCGCCGTCCAGGAGCGGCCGACGGTCGTCTTCCTGGTCGGCCCGCCCGGCGCGGGCAAGAGCCGGGTCGCGCACGCGCTGGCCGACGTGCTGGACCGGCGGGGCGGCTTCGTGGACGTCGACAGCGACCTCTACAAGCCCTACCACCCCGCCTACGCCGAGCTGTTGGCGCGGGACGACTCCCTCATGGCCGCCTGCACCCGCGCCGACGGCCGGGCCTGGATGGCCCGGGCCGAGGAGTACGTACGCACGCACCGCGTGCATGCCGTCATTCAGGACACCTCCCAGAACGCCCGGTCCACGGAGGACAGGATGCGGGCGCACCGCCGGGCGGGAGCGCGTGTCGAGGCGCTGTTCCTGGGAGTCCCGCGGGCGATGAGCAACCAGGGCATCGTCGGCCGGTACTTCGAGCAGCTCGCCGACCGGGGCCAGGGGCGGCTGACCGTCCAGGCGAACGCCGACGAGTCCTACGCCGGCATCCTGGAGCTCGCCGAGCGAGTCGACCGGGGCGCCCTGGCCGACCTGGCCGTCGTCCACCGCCACGGCGAGAGCCGCCCCCGGTACCGCAACGTCCTGGACGCCACCGGCCGCTGGACCGACCCCCCACGGCTCCGCCGGGCACTCGAGCAGGAACGCAGCCGTCCCTGGACCCCGGAAGAGAGCGCGGGCTTCGTCGCCACCCAGGTGCGGCTGCGCGCACTGGGCGTCCCGTACGGTGCCGAGTGGCGCACCCGTCTGGCGCGGATCGAACGGCAGGCCGGCCTCCTGCTGGCACCGGGCGACGCCCGACGGCTCGACGTGCCGGGCCCCTGACGGCGGCCGCACCCGTCGAGCGCGGTGGCGCGTTGGTGCGGCGCGTCGGCACGCTCGACCGTGGGTCCCCCGCAGTCGGCGGGGTGTCCGTCAGTCGAAGAGGTCCAGGAGATCCGTCCGGGAGCCCGCGTCGCCGGCGGGGCGCGACCGCATCGGGCGCGGTTCCGGGTACGTCTCCGTCGCGGCCCGCGCGCGGACGGCGTCGGCCCCGCCGCACGCCTCGACGGCGAAGTCGCCGAAGACCCCGGCGAACGCGCCCGGGTCGCGGAACTCCACGCCGAACGCCCGGCCGTCCCACAGTGGCACCCACACCACCCGGACGGCCCGTGGCCATCGGAGCACCGGCTGGTCGTCCGCGGTGGACCGTCCCTCCAGCCACAGCCGCGCCACGTGCAGCAGGTTCACGCTCTCCATCGGCAGCCGCTTGCGCCCCACGCGCAGTTCCACCGGCGTCAACTCGACGCGCCGGTCCTTGTTCGGGTACCAGGCGACGCCGATCCCGAACGGCACGTACAGCACGATCCCGATCAGGGGCCATGCCACGGCGTCGCCCCACGACCGGATCAGCCCGCCGTCCAGCAGATACAGGGTTCCGAACACCAGGACCCACTTCGCCGTCATCCGCCAGAATCCGCTGCCCTGCCGGTACAGGACCCTTCGCTTCCCCGTGTTCGCCATGCCCGCACGCTATCCGCCGCCCCCGGCCCGCCGTGAACGGCCCTCACGCTCGCGGGGTGCCTGCGGCGGAGGGGCCGCACTCCTGACCCGCGCCCCGTCCCCCCGGGCATGCGCGGGGGCCGCCGGCAGGGGGGGGTGACCGGCGGCCCGGTGCCCGGTCCTCCGTCCCGGGCGCGCAGGACGAGCCTCCCGCGCCGACGGGCCCGGCGCGAGGGCACGCGGCGCATATATGCACGCACTCCTTTCACACCCCGTGTGAACCGGGGCCCGCAGCACCGGCCGGCGACCGCCGGACACGGCCCGCTCGTGCTGCGATCACCCGCCGTGCGGGGCACGCTGGTCCCATGGCTTGGCAGGCACCCGTCGTCGTCCACCGCCCCTCCCCCGGCGGCGGGCGGCGCGTCACGATACGCGGGCAGATCGCGGGGCTCGCGCACAACGACGCGGACCTCGTGGAGTTCCTGCGCCGCGCCGGGCTGGACGAGGCCGACATCTCGCTGGACGACCCGCACCTCGTCGAGTGGCGCGGCGGCCGCGCCCACCACTGGGAAGCGGCCTGACGGGCACGCGCGGGACGGGCGTGCAGGGCTCTTGGCCCCGGGCGTCCGCTGCCCGACACTGAGGCGATGACGCAGCGCGTGGACCTCGCGACCTTGCTGGACCGGCTCGCCATCGACGAACTGATCACCCGGTACGCGGTGGCCCTGGACGACTCCGACTGGGCGGCCTACCGGGAGCTGTTCACGGCGGACGGCCGGGCCGACTACCGGGACGCGGGCGGCGTCGCCGGCCGGCCCGGTGAGGTGGCGGACTGGCTGGCGGCGGCCATGCGGCCGTTCCCCGTGCGCCAGCACCTCATCGTGAACCGGCGCGTGACGATCGAGGACCTCGGCGGCTACCCGGGCGACACCGCCGAGGCGCTGGCCGACTACCTGAACCCGATGCGCCCCGGGGCGGGGGATGACGTCGTCTCCGGCGGACGGTACGCCTTCGCACTGGCGCGGACGGACGACGGCTGGCGGCTGCGCACCGTGGTGGTGCACGAGAGGTGGCGACGCGCCCGAGGCGTACTGTCGGCGGAATGAGCGCCTCCCGCACACTGGAGGCATCAGGAGGGGCCCACTGCGCGAGGAGGCGCGGGATGCGGATCGCGGTCGGCCGGCGGGGCGGCGCGGGGCGGCTGCCGGTGCCCCCGCGGCGGCGGGCCGCGGGAGTGTCGTGGTGGCGGGGTGCGGGGACGTCCCCGTGGTGGCGGGGTGCGGCCGCGGTGGCGGCGGGGGCGCTGCCCGCGTTCGCGTTCCCCGCGCCGTCGCTGTGGTGGTGGGCGTACGTGGCGCTGGTGCCGTGGATGCTGCTCATCCGTACGGCCCCCACCGGGCGCCGTGCGGCGCTCGACGGGTGGCTGGGCGGCATCGGTTTCATGCTGGCCGTCCACCACTGGCTGATGCCGAGCCTGCACGTGTTCATCGTGCTCCTGGCCGCGCTGCTCGGCGCGTTGTGGGCGCCGTGGGGTCCGCTGGTGCGGCTGATGCTGGCCGGGGCGCCGTCACGCGCGCGTGCCTGGGCCGCGCTCGCGGTCGTGCCGTCGGGCTGGCTGATGGTGGAACTGGTGCGGTCCTGGGAGGGGTTGGGCGGGCCCTGGGGGCTGCTGGGGGCCAGTCAGTGGCAGGTGCCGGCCGTGCTGCGGGTGGCGTCGCTGGGCGGCGTGTGGCTGGTGACGCTGCTCGTGGTGGCGGTCAACACCGCGGTGGTCCTGCTGGTGTCGGTGCGCGCCCTGCGGGTGCAGGCGGTGGCGGGGGTCGCGGTGTGCGCGCTCGCCGTCGGGGCGGCGGCGTGGTGGGCGTCGGCCCCCCGGACGTCGGGTCAGGTCCGGGTCGCGGTCGTCCAGCCGGGCGTCATCGACGGGGCGGGCGGGGCGGAGCGGCGGTTCGCGCGGGGCGAGGAGCTGACGAGGGGGCTGGCCGGGCGGGCGGACGTGGACCTGGTGGTGTGGGGCGAGAGCAGTGTCGGTACGGACCTGACGGCACGGCCCGAGTACACCGCCCGGCTCTCTGCGCTGTCGCGGCAGGTCGGCGCCGAGGTGCTGGTCAACGTGGACGCGCGCCGCGCGGACCGGCCCGGGATCTACAAGAGCAGCGTCCTGGTGGGCCCCCGGGGCACCACCGGTGACCGGTACGACAAGATGCGGCTGGTGCCGTTCGGCGAGTACGTCCCCTTCCGCTCGGTGCTGGGCTGGGCCACCTCGGTCGGCAAGGCCGCGCAGGAGGACCGCAGGCGCGGGGACCGGCCGGTGGTGATGACGGTCGGGGAGGCGCCCGGGCAGCGGGGGCTGCGGCTGGGCCCGCTGGTCTGCTTCGAGTCGGCGTTCCCGGACATGAGCCGGCACCTCGTGCGCGGCGGCGCGCAGCTGCTGGTGGCGCAGTCGGCGACGTCGACGTTCCAGGACAGCTGGGCGCCCGGGCAGCACGCCTCGCTGGCGGCGCTGCGGGCGGCCGAGACGGGCCGGCCGGTGGTGCACGCGACGCTGACCGGCGTGAGCGCGGTGTACGGCCCGGACGGCGGCAGGGTCGGTGCCCCGCTCGGTACGGACCGCAGCGGGGCCGCGGTGTACGAGGTCCCCCTGGCCGGCGCGACAACCCCTTATGTGCGGTTCGGCGACTGGGCGGTGTACGCGGCGCTGGCGGTACTGGCCGGGCTGGGCGCGGTGGGGACCGTCCGGGCGGTCAGGCGGCGGCCTGCTCCAGGCACTCCCGTACCACCCGCTCGCACAGCTCGTGGGTCGCGAGTGCGTCCCGGGCGCTGAGCGTCCTTCCGGCGCGTACGTCGTCGAGGAAGGCGTGCACGGCCTGTTCGATGCCGCGCTGGCGGGCGACCGGCACCCAGTCGCCGCGCCGCCGGACGCTGGGCTGGCCCTTGTGGTCGATGATGTCGGCGAGGTTGAGGACCTGGCGCTTGGTGTCCTGTCCGGACACTTCGAGGATCTCCTCGGTGGAGCCGTTCATCCGGTTCATCATGCCGATGGCGGTGAAGCCGTCGCCGGACAGCTGGAGCACGACGTGGTGCAGCAGGCCGTCGCGGATCCGGGCCCGTACGTCGGTGTGCTCGATCTGGCCGGGCAGCAGGAAGCGCAGGGTGTCGACGACGTGGATGAAGTCGTCCAGGACCAGGGTGCGGGGGTCCTCGGGCAGTCCGACCCGGTTCTTCTGCATGAGGATGAGCTCACGCGGGTGGTCCAGGCACTGCGCGTAGGCGGGGGCGAGGCGGCGGTTGAAACCGACCGCGAGGCCGGTGCCGCGCCGCTCGGCCAGCTCCACCAGGCGGCGGGATTCGTCGAGTTCGTACGCCAGCGGCTTGTCGACGTACGTCGGGACGCCCGCCTCCAGCAGCCGGGTGACGATCTCGGCGTGCACGGACGTCGGGGCGTGCACGAAGGCGGCGTCGAGGCCGGCCGCGAGCAGCGAGTCGAGGTCGGTGTGGCGCCGGCCGGCGGGCACGTGGTAGGTCCCGGCGACCCGGTCGAGGGTGGCCGGGGTGCGCGTCTGGAGGTGCAGTTCGGCGTTCGGGACGGTGGCGAGCACCGGCAGGTAGGCCTTCTGCGCGATGTCGCCGAGTCCGATGCAGCCGATCTTCACAGTGCTCTCCCTATCGCCGTGCGCGCCTGTCGTCGTGCTCCTGCGCCTGGTCAGAATACGTGTGCTGGGGCGGCCTCCAGTCGGCGATGCCGTCGAAGGTGCGCAGCGCGAGGCCGGGGCCGAAGCGGGAGAGGGTCATCAGGGCTTCCCGGAGGGCGACGGCCGGTGCGCCCTTGAGCGCCACCAGGCGGGCGACGCGGGCGGAGGCGCGGACGATGCCGGTGGTGCGGTGCACCCGCGCGGCGGAGTACGCGGCGAGCCCGGCGCCCGGGTCGCCGTGCGGCGGCAGGTGGTGGGCGAGGACGACACCGTCCTCGATCGCCTGGTTGCCGCCCTGTCCGAGGGTGGGCGCCATGGGGTGGGCGGCGTCGCCGAGGATCGCGGTCCGGCCGCGGTGGAAGGCGGGCAGCGGGGTGGTGAGGTGGCGGACGTCGTGCCGCAGGACCTGGTCGGGGGCGACCGCGCCGATGATGGCGGGGACCGGGTGGTGCCAGGTCCCGAAGCGGCGCAGCAGTTCGGCCCGTTCGTCGTCCGGGGCGGCGCCGCCGGCGGGGGCGGCGGCGGCCGCGTAGGCGTAGACGCGGCCGTCCTTGAGGGGCTGGGTGCCCCACAGGGCTCCGCGGCCCCAGGTCTCGTGCGGGGCGAAGGGCCGGTCGGGGGCGGGGATGACGACGCGCCAGGTGGTGAGGCCCGCGTAGGAGGGTGCGGGGTGGCCGGGGAACAGGGCGGGGCGGACGCCCGAGTTGATGCCGTCGGCTCCGATCACGAGGTCGGCCCGGATGTCGCCGTCCGGGGTCGTGACGACGGCACGGCGGCCCCCGGCGGCGGCGCCCGGGTCGGCGAGTGCGGCGGGAGTTCCGGTACGGACGGTGCCGTCCGGCAGGCGGGCGGCGAGGGCGTCGATGAGCACGGCCCGGTGGACCGGCACCATCAGGTCGCCGAACCGGTCGGCGGCGGCCTGTGCGCTCGTACGGGCGAGCCAGCGGCCGCTCGGCGTGCGCATCCCGCCGTCGCCCTGCCAGGTGGCGAGGGCACGGATCTCGTCGCCGACACCGATGACGTCCAGGGCCCGCAGGGCGTTGGGGGCGAGGCCGATGCCGGCGCCGACCGGCTGGAGCGACGCGGCGCGTTCGAGGACGGTGACGCGCCACCCGCGGGCGTGCAGGGCCGCGGCTGCGGTGAGGCCGCCGATCCCGCTGCCAATGACGACGGCGTGGGGGGTGGCGGCGGTCGGGGTGTCCATGGCTCCTCCGGGAGGCCGGGTACTACACCTGTAGTGTCCTCTGCACCGTACTACGGATGTAGTGCGGACGGTAGATTGGCCCCATGACCGCACGCGCCGACCTGATCGCCGACGCCGCCCTGGCCCTGCTCGCCGAACGAGGCATGCGCGGGCTCACCCACCGCGCCGTGGACGAGGCCGCGGGACTCCCCCAGGGCTCGACGTCGAACTACGCCCGCACCCGGCAGGCGCTGCTGGAGACTGCGGTCCGGCGGCTGGCGGACCGGGAGGCGCAGGTCCTGTTCGTCGACGGGATGCCGGCGCCACCCGCCGGCGGGACCGAGCCGGACGGCCCGGGCGGGGACGGGGCGGACGGTCCGGGCGGGGACGGTGCGGACGGTCCCGGGGGGCCGGGCGGTCCCGGGGGTCCGGGGGCTCCGGGCGGTGGCGTCGGGCCCGGTGGGATGGACGGTCTGCTGGACGCCCTGTCACTGGCGCTGCACCGCTACCTGACCGACCACCGCGAACTGCTCGTCGCCCGCTACGAGCTGGGCCTCGAAGCCACCCGCCGCCCGGAGCTGCGGGCCTTCTACGACGAGACGGGCCGCCGGTTCCGGGAGCCGCTGACCCACCTGATGAGGGCGGCGGGCTCGACCCGGCCGGAACGGCACACGCTCTCCCTGGTGGCGTGGTGCGAGGGGCTGATGTTCTCCTGCGCGGTGGGGTCGTTCCACTCGTCCGTACCGAGCCCGGAGGAACTTCGCACCGGCTTCGGCGAGTTGCTCGCCGGCATGCTCGGCGGCCCACCGGACACCGGGAACTGATCACCGGCCGGCCCGCCCCTCACCCGTGCGGGCCAACATCCGCCGGTGGGGATGCCCAACGGGCCGGTGACCGGCGAGAGTTGCGGGGTGCATCGAACCAGAATCACAGCGAGGGTCCTGGCCACCATGGCCGTGGCGGCCGTCTCCGGCTGCGTGGCGGTGGACGCGGGCCCCGCTCCCGCGCCGGCCGCCCCGGGGCCGAGCCGCCCGGCCGAGCAGGACGTGGCGCCGCAGATCGTCGAGGGCCCCGCCCGGGAGGCGCTGGAAGCCGCACTGCCGCCACCCGCCGCCGAGCCCGACCCGCGCACCCCCTCCCGGGCGGTGCCCGACCGCGCCCCCGCCTCCGCGCCCCCGGCCGCCCCCCGCTCCGCCCCGCCCGCCGCCCGACCGCCCCGGCTGCCGTCACCGGACGAGCCGAGGGACCGGCTCCCCCGCGTCCGCCCTCCAGCCGTACCGTCCCTTCCGGTCACGGGCACCGTCCCCGACGTGTGCGCGCTCGGGCGCAGCCACGGCGGCTGGGACCCCGGCAGCCGCGAGGCCCGGCTCTGCAAGGAGGCCTACGGCCACTGACGCCCGAGGTGCGGGCCCCGCGCGCGAGCGGGGCCCGCGGGCCCGCGCGGCGCGGGGTCACTCGGTGGCGAGGTGCTCCGCGAGGCGGGCGATGGCGGCGCGGACGCCGGCACCGTACCGATCGTCGTCGAGGGTGTGCGAGGCGGCACGGGCCCGGTCCAGGTGGATCCGCGCGGCGTCCGGGCGCCGCAGCTTGACGTAGTCGGCCGCGAGGTTGAGGTGCAGCGAGGGGTAAAGGGCCCGCATACCGGCGTGGTCACCGCCCCCGGCTCCTTCCGCGGCGGCCAGAGCCCGCAGGTCCCAGGCCAGCTCGTCGTAGGGGTCGTCCTGGGCGTCGGCCATGCAGTGCGCCAGCGTGCAGCGCTGCACCGGGTCGCCCTCCGCCCCGAGCTGCTCCCACAAGCGGCCGAACCGGTTGCGGGCCTCCTCCCGGTCGCCTCCGTGGAGCAGCATCATCGTCTGCCCGATCCTGGTCAGGACGGCGTCCTCCGACGCGTCCGACGCGTCCTGCTGCTGCTCGCGCACTGCGGCCTCCACTCGTCCGTCGGCGACCCGGCACCGGGCCGGTGAAGGCCGGGGGCCGGTGTTCCGACGCTATCCGCAGTCACCCGCATCCCCGCTCAGGCCGGGCGCGTCAGCGGGGCGGGACACCACAGGGGGCCTACGGGACGGCCCGGACCGCCGCCCGGCCGCACCGCCGCGCACACGCACCGCCCACAGGCCGCAGGGCGTACCGCCGGGACACACACCGGGCCCGCCGGGGCCGGTGCCCCGGCGGCACGGACCACCGCCCGGCGACCGGGGGCGGCGCAGGCCCGCTCGCCCCCATCGGCACCGGCGTGGCCGCGCCGCGGGCGGGCCGGCCGGTTCAGCCCAGGTTCGGGATGCGCCAGTCGATCGGCTCGTGGCCCTGGTCGGCGACGGCCTTGTCGATCTGCGTGAAGGGGCGGGACCCGAAGAACTTCTTCGCGGAGAGCGGCGAGGGGTGGGCGCCCTTCACCACCACGTGCCGCGTCTCGTCGATCAGCGGCAGCTTCTTCTGCGCGTAGTTGCCCCACAGCACGAAGACGGCCGGGTCGGGCCGCGCGTCCACCGCGCGGATCACCGCGTCGGTGAACTTCTCCCAGCCCTTGCCCTTGTGCGAGTTCGCCTCGCCGGCCCGGACCGTCAGGACCGCGTTGAGGAGCAGGACCCCCTGCTCGGCCCACGGCATCAGGTAGCCGTTGTCCGGCACCGGGTGCCCCAGCTCCTCCTGCATCTCCTTGTAGATGTTGCGCAGCGACGGCGGCGTCCTGACGCCCGGCCGCACGGAGAAGCACAGGCCGTGCCCCTGGCCCTCGCCGTGGTACGGGTCCTGGCCGAGGACGAGGACCTTGACCTTGTCGTACGGGGTGGCGTCGAGGGCGGCGAACACCTCCTCGCGCGGCGGGTAGACCGGCCCCTTGGCCCGCTCCTCCTCGACGAACTCGGCGAGCTGCTTGAAGTACGGCTTCTGCAGCTCGTCTCCGAGGACGCCGCGCCAGGACTCGGGCAGCATGTCGGTGTCGGTCACGTCAACAACCTCCGGTGGGGTGATCGCCTTGTCTGTTCACAGAACTTACCGGTGACCACTGACAACCGGTCCCACCAGGCGTTGTCCCCGGGCGGGGCCGCCGGGCCCCGCCTCGCCTCACCAACTGGTCTTGCGCTGGAGCTCCCACATCTGCATGACCGTCTGCGGGTCCAGCGCACGCTCGCCGCCGGCGATCTCCTCGCTGGCCGCGATGTACAGCTTGCCCTGCCACAGCGGCAGCAGCCGGACGTCGTCCACGAGGATCTCCTGCGCCCGCTCGAACTCCTCCGTGACCGCTCCCCGGTCGCTGACCTTGCGGGACTTGGGCAGCAGCTGGTCGGTGATCTCGGGCCGGACGTACGGCGTGGACAGCACGTTCTCCTTGCCGACGAACGGGGCGATGAAGTTGTCGGGGTCCGGGAAGTCGGGGAACCAGCCACGCCCGAAGGCCGGGTACTCGCCCTTCTGGTAGCCGCTCTGGAAGTCCTTCCACGGCTTGCCCTTCACGGTCACCTTGAACAGCTTGGACGCCTCCAGCTGCCGCTTGAGCTCGGCGAACTCGGCCTCGGTGGACGAGCCGTAGCGGTCGGTGGTGTACCAGAGGGTCAGTGCGACGGGTCCGTCGATCCCCGCCTCGTCCAGGATCTTCCCGGCCTTCTCGACGTCCGGGTCGCCGTAGCGGTCGAAGAAGGCGGTCGTGTGTCCGGCGATGCCCTTGGGCACCATGGAGTACAGCGGTTCGGCGGTGCCCTGGTAGACCTTGGCGACCAGCGTGTCGCGGTCGACGACCTGGGCGATGGCCCGGCGGACGGCGATCTTGCTGACGGACGGGTCCTTGGCGTTGAACACCAGGTAGCGGATGTCCGCGCCGGTCGACTCGACCAGCTGGAGCCCCTCGTTCTCGGGCTTCTTCTCCTGGAGCTGGACGACCTCCTCCGCGGTGAGACCGCGGTAGGTGGCGTCGATCTCCTTCTTCCGCAGGGCGCCGACCATCGCCTCGGACTCCTGGAAGTACCGGATGGTGACGGCGTCGTTCTTGCGGTTGGCGAAGCCCTTGTAGGTGGGGTTCTTGGTGAGCTCCGCCTTGTTGCCCTCTTCGAACGCGTTCAGCACGTACGGGCCGGAGCCGGTGAGCTTGCCGTCCTCGCGCAGCGCGTCCGCCGGGTACCGCTCCGGCGGCACGATGGACATGGCGGGCGTGGCCAGGATGTACGGGAAGGTGGCGTCCGATTCCTTGAGCTGGAACGTGACGGTGCGGTCACCGCTGGTCACGATCTTGTCGAGGGACCCGAGGAGCGGGGCGGGACCGCCCTTGGCGTTGATCGTGCGGATGCGGTCGATGGAGTGCTTCACGGCGCGGGCGTCGAGCTTGCCCCCGTCGGAGAAGGCGAGGCCTTCCTTCAGCCGGCACTCGTAGACCTTGCTCACGGTGTCGGTGAACTTGCAGTCGGCCGCGTCCGGCTGCGGCGTCGCGCTGCCGGTCGGGAAGCTCAGAAGGGTCTGGAAGACGTTCCGGTACAGCTCCCAGGAGCCGTCCCAGGCGGCAGCGGGGTCGAGCGTGCTGGGTTCGCTCGTCGTGCCGACTACGATCTTGTTCTCCCCATCGGCGTCATCCCCGGAAAAGAGGCTGCATCCCGCCAGCAGGGATATGGACGCAAGGGCTGCAGCCGCCTGCAGACTGGTCCGGTTGAACACGTGCGCACGCTCCTCGTTCAGCCATGGGTCGGCCGACCATACCGCAGTGCCCCGCCAGGTCAATCTGGTGGCCGGGCGGGGCACTCAAGGCATTCGGCGGTCAACCGGGGAAAACCGGATCAGCCGACTCCGGCATTGAGGAAAATTCCGCCGTCGACGACCAGCGTCTGGCCGGTGATCCAGTCCGACTGGGCGGAGGTGAGGAAGGCGGCGGCCCCGCCGATGTCCTCGGGCACTCCGAGCCTGCCCAGCGGGTACGCGGCCGCGGCCTCGGCCTCCCGGCCCTCGTAGAGGGCCTGGGCGAATTTCGTCTTCACGACCGCGGGGGCGATCGCGTTCACCCGCACCACGGGCGCGAACTCGTGCGCCAGCTGGAGGGTCAGGTTGACCATGGCGGCCTTGCTCATGCCGTAGGCGCCGATGAACGGCGAGGGCGCGATGCCGGCGACCGACGCGATGTTCACGATCGCACCGCCGTTGTCCTTCTGCCACGCCTTCCACGTCTGCTGGGCGAACCCGAGCGCCGAGATCACGTTGGTCTCGTAGACCTTGCGCGCGACGTCGAGGTCGAGCTCGGCCATGGGGCCGAAGACGGGGTTGGTCCCGGCGTTGTTGATCAGGAAGTCGACGCGTCCGAAGGCCTCCATGGCACGCTCCACGGCGTGCGCCTGGTGGGCCTCGTCGTGGGCCTTGCCGGCGACGCCGATCACGCGGTCGGCGCCCAGCTTCTCCACGGCCTCCTTGAGGGCCTCCTCGCCGCGGCCGGTGATGCACACCCGGTCCCCGCGGGCGACCAGCGCCTCCGCGACGCCGTAACCGATGCCGCGGCTGGCGCCCGTCACGAGGGCGACCTTGCCGGACGGCGGGGGAAGTTCCTGTGCGGTCATGTCCGTCACTCTCCGGTTCAGTTGAGCGGGCCGCCGGCCACGTACATGACCTGGCCTGAGACGAAGCCGGCGTCGTCGCCCGCGAAGAAGGCGATCGCGTTGGCGACGTCCTCGGGCCGGCCGACGCGCTGGACGGGGATCTGGGTGGCGGCGGCGGCCTGGAAGTCCTCGAAGCCCATGCCCACGCGCTCGGCGGTCTGCGCGGTCATCTCGGTGACGATGAAGCCGGGCGCGACGGCGTTGGCCGTGATGCCGAACTTGCCGAGCTCCTTGGCGAGGGTCTTGGTGAAGCCCTGGAGGCCCGCCTTGACGGCCGCGTAGTTGGCCTGGCCGCGGTTGCCGAGCGCGGAGGACGAGGAAAGGCTGACGATGCGGCCGAAGCCCGCGTCGACCATGTGCTTCTGGCACGCCTTGGCCATCAGGAAGGCGCCCTTGAGGTGCACGTTCACGACCGTGTCCCAGTCGGACTCGCTCATCTTGAAGAGCAGGTTGTCCCGCAGCACGCCGGCGTTGTTGACGAGGATCGTCGGCGCCCCGAGCTCGGTGGCCACACGCGCGACGGCGGCCTCCACCTGGGCGGCGTCGGAGACGTCGCAGCCGACGGCGATGGCCTTGCCGCCCGCCGCGGTGATCTTCTCGACGGTGTCCTTGCAGGCCGCTTCGTCGAGGTCGAGTACGGCGACGGCGCGGCCCTCGGCCGCGAGCCGGACCGCGGTGGCGGCGCCAATGCCCCGCGCGGCCCCGGTCACGACGGCGACGCGCTGCTCGGTGGTGGACATGCTGGTTCTCCTCGCCCTTGGATCCCGGATAAGCGGCCCGGCCGGCAACGTCCCTGCCGGTGAGCGACCGCTTAGTACCTTCAGCAGACGAGACGCTAGAGACCCTGGCACCCGGTGTCAACGGCCCACCGGGTGCGCCCGGTCACTCAGCGCACCAGCAGGTCGAGCAGGCGTTCCGCCTCGCTCTGGGGATCGGCGGTCAGCCCCGTGTGCACCGGTCCGGGCTGGACCACCGTGGAGCGCGGCGCGATGAGCCACCGGAAGCGCCGTCCGGCGTCGTCCCGCGCCGCCTGCCCCGCGTGCTCGCCGCCCTGGCAGACGCCCTCCACGGCGTGCAGGGCGGCGCGTACGCCGGTCACGTCGGCGGCGGGGTCCAGGGCCCGCAGCTTGGCCTCGTCCAGGTGCGTACGGGCGCACACGAAGGCCTTGGCGCGGCAGTAGACCACCACGCCGGCGTTGAAGAACTCGCCGCGCTCGACGCGCGGCACGACGCGCAGCAGCGCGTACTCGAAGACGTCCCGGTCGTTCACTCGCTGCCGTCCTCGGTGCTGTTCGCGCTGCCGTTCGTGCTGCCGTTCGTGCTGCCGTCGGCGCTGTTCCTGGTCGGGTGCGGCCAGGGGGCCAGGTGGTCGGTGAGCCATCCGGGCGCACGGGACGGGCCCGGCCGGGTCCGCTCGCCCAGGGCGATCCGCTCGTGGATGGTGGCGGCGCGCGGCAGCAGCGCCTCGACGTAGGCGCGGCGCAGGGCGTCGGCCGTGTCGAAGCCCGGCTCGTCGACCAGCCACTCGTCGGGTACGTCGGCGGTCACCTCGGTCAGCAGTTCCTCGGTGACGAGGGGGGCGAGTTCGGCGGCCGCGGCGGCCACGTCGGGCGCGAAGGAGGCCAGGACGTGGTCGGAGGCGTCGTACGGCTTGGCGGCGGACGCCCGCGCGCCCGGCCAGTTGTGGTGCCAGATCATGGTGGCGCCGTGGTCGATCAGCCAGGGTTCGCCGTGCCAGACGAGCATGTTCGGGTTGCGCCAGGAGCGGTCGACGTTGTTGATCAGTGCGTCGAACCAGACGACACGGCCCGCCTCGGCCGGGTCCATGGTGTAGGCGAGCGGGTCGAAGCCGATCGAGCCCGGCAGGTAGTCCATGCCGAGGTTCAGCCCGCCGCTCGCCTTGAGCAGTTCCTGCACCTCCTGGTCGGGCTCGCCGAGGCCGATGACCGGGTCCAGCTGGATGGTGACCAGCTCGGGCACGCGCAGGCCGAGCCGCCGGCCGAGCTGCCCGCAGACGACCTCCGCCACGAGGGTCTTGCGGCCCTGCCCGGCTCCGGTGAACTTCATGACGTACGTGCCGAGGTCGTCGGCCTCGACGATCCCGGGGAGCGAGCCGCCCTCACGCAAAGGCGTGATATAGCGGGTCGCGACGACCTCTTCCAGCACTTTCCCATGCCACCTATCTCTTCAGCCTTGCAATCCACGGACGACTTCTGCGGGGCGTAGCGGCGGGAATCGCCGGTCAACGACGCTGGGGAGAATCTGGGGAGTTTCGGCCGGCGGGCCGGTCTCCCCGCTCCCCCAGCAGACCGTCGATGACGCCGCGCCCCTTGCTGCCAGCCTCCGGCATGAAGTGAGCATAGTAACCGAGTGTGATCGCCGGTGAGGAGTGTCCGAGCCACCGGGCCAGGGTCACAACGGACTCTCCGGCTTCCAACATGATCGAGGCGTAGGTGTGCCGAAGCACGTGGAAACCGTCCCTGGGGGCCGCCGCCCACTGCCAGGCTTTCGCCCCCTCGGCACGTGGCGGGATGACGCCGGCCTTGGCCAAGGCGGGCTTCCAGGTGTAGGTGTTCCATGTGTTCACCGCGACGGCGTTGCCGAAGCGCGTGGTGAGCAGGAGGGAGAACTTCTTCCTCTCCCCCTCCGGCTTGCCCCACGGCAGCTCCACCTCTACCGGCGGGAAAGCTTCGATGTGACGCTTCAGATCCTCGGCTACCGAGGGGGGCAGATCCACCGTGCGGATCTTCTTCCCCTTCGGAAGAGCGAAGTACAGCCTTCCGTGAATCGCCTGCACTTGGCGCCGAACGTGCAGCAGGCCGCGTTCATAGTCGATGTCCTCCGGACTCAGCCCGAACACCTCGCCCTGGCGGAGTCCACAGCCCAATCCGAGTACGACGGCGATCCTGTTCCGCTCGCTGATGGCATCGCGGACCCGCAGCGCCGTAGCCATCGGCCACGCGTCGCGCCGCTCCCGTGGCGACTTGGGCCACCGCACAGATTTCGCGTGCATGGGGTTGCGAGCGAGGCGCTTGTCGTCGACGGCCGCTTCCAGAATGGATGAAAGCTCCGACAGGATGCCGCGCTGGTAGTCAACTGACGAGACCGTCGACTCCAGCTTGGTTATGAACGCGCGCAGATCCGTTGCGACGATGTTCCTGAGCGGAAGCTGGCCCAGGTGCGGGACGATATGGAGACGCCACCTACGCTCCTGACTGTCCTGGGTTTTCGGAGCACCTCCTCGCCCTGGCGCCCAGTGCGTCGCGATGTAGTCGGCCAGCGTGATGGACCCGTCGCGCGGGTCTACGAACTCGCCTCGCTCCTCGTCCGTGGCTGTCCGGCGAAGCCACGCCTTGGCGTCCTCCAGCACGTCAAAGGATCGGTCTCGCACCCCAGGTATGCCGGCGACCTTGTACCGCTTGCCCTTGCCGTAGCGGGCGGTCTTCTCCCTTCTCCCGGTGACCGGGTCCTTCTTCTTTTTGATCCAACGATCCTCGATATAGCCGGACAGGCTGGTTTCCTTTCAGGGATGCGAACGGCACCCGTCAACGTTCGGTGTGTCAAGCAGCGGGGTTCGTACGTCGCTGCGGAGGCGCACTCAGTGGGTTCAAGGCGGGGTTGGAGCGAGAGTCTGCGCGTTCCTGCTCGTGGATCCAGGCATCAAGGGCCGTCCGCCGATACATGACGCGACCACGAGGACCCATGCGGAAGCTGGGCGGCCCCTGCCGCCGATGCCTCCAGACATAAAGCGTGTGCGGTGATATGCCGAGGTACGCGGCAGCATCCTTTACGTTGAGGAAGCCCGCGCGTACAGCGCTAGCGGGATCAGGCGCAGCCGAGGGTATGAACGGCGATCGTGCAGGCATAGAGGGGTTCCTGTGAGGGACGAAAGAGAACGGGCCCAAGCAGCCCGTGTCCAGTACGACTCCACCGCCAAGCACAGTCGAACGCGAACACCTGAATCGTCCTGGCAATCGCCGGTTTGGCTAACCGGCGATCGTCGGCTATGTTGCGCGCCCCGCGCCGATCAGCTGTCTGCCCTCGGGTGGACTTCCGTCAGGAAGCCAAGCGGTACCAGCGCAGGGCCGGTGAGATTCTGTCTGCAACGATCGCCAGCAGACGGTCACCTAGTAGGGCGGTCAGATTTCGCGCAGCGCTCGGAAACAATCACGGCTCAGGCCACATGACTCCTCGCGCCCCTAGGGGGCCCGCAATATGAGCTAAGACGGCGCGGTCGCGACGATAGCTTCGCTGCAGGACGTCCTCGCCAAAGAGGACAGCCACGCAGGCGCGGACGCACAGTCCGGTAGAGACAGCACCATGGTCACCAGATATTCATCCGGTCCTAGCGAGGAACCATTTCAGCGCGCCAATCGCACACGACTGGGATTGCAACCTTCCCTCCCTGTTCGTCGAGCAGTTCTCGCCTGACTTGGCGTTTTCCCGAGGCGTTGTACGTTGACATGTTCCTGACCGACGTTCCAGTCTTTCGCCGTTGCATCTCGTCTGCCGTGAGCGAATGCCCGCTATCACCCCGCCGGAATGTCGATAAGGCTTCCGGCCGGACGCCGACGCAACAGCCAAGGCGGTGGAGTGGGGCGACGGTAGGGTGCGGGTCGAGCCGTGCGATGTCATAGACACCGGGCGAACGGCCGCTCTCACTGACCCGGTGGTGCCGACTTCGCTGTGCGGCAGCCGGCCACGGTCAATGGGCTGGAAGCGACTTCCGAGGGCGGCGCCCTGTGCTGGATCTTCACGTCTCGGACCCGTCGGCCGCCCTCTCCTTCTACCGTTCGCTGTTCGGCGGCGCAGCCGGAAATGATCTACACCGTGCTCTCCACGGCCGAGGGCGGGCCAGAGGACGCCTCTTTCGGTGGCCTCGCCACGGTCCAGGAGGACATGAAGCCCCGCTGGATGCCGTGTTTCGACTCGGCGAACGTCGCTGGCATTGTCAGCAGGACGCAGGAGCACGGCGGCTCGGTGCACCGGCCTCGGATGTCCCCGGCGTTCAGGTCCCGGCCGGTTTCAGCCCTGGTTGCCCAGCGGCATGCCCGCGGCTGCCCGGCGGATTCGGACCGCTGCTGTCTGGGCTTCGCGGGCCAGGTCGGCAGCCTCGCCTCGCAAATGGGCGGGGACGGGCGCCGGGTCGCCCCGTTCGTCCAGCAGGAAGCCGGCCTTGTGCGGCAGGGGACGCTGCTATGCCGCGTCGTAGCAATCCTGCCAGGAGACCTGGTGACCGGTCGGCGGGCAGGAGAAGTCCGCGTGGACGGCGGCCAGGAGGTGGAGGGCTTCGGGGTCCGGACCGCCGAGTCGGACCTCGTACGGATCGGGAAGCACGCGACCGATGAAGCTCGCCGCGGTGACGCGAGGACGATGCATGAGACCTCTTTTTGTCAGGCCCCGCGCCGTGAGCACAGCCTACGACGCTGGACCGTTATCCATCCCCCTGTCCGGCTGATCCCGGCCCGGCGGACCGCGCCGTGCCGCCGCCGGGCCGGCGACGTAAGCAGTATCTGGGACCTCAGCGATCCACGCTGCCTGCATCTGCTGGCCACGGCGCCGGGACCATCCCACGCCCGTCTCTTCATCAGCTCCGGCCGCCCGACTCGCGAAGCGGCCCGCCAGCTCACACAGCTCCTGTCTGGAATCCGAACAAATTCCCGGCGATGGCCGTAGAGCGTGGCGTCTAATGGGCGCCATGACCGAAACGCCCTCAGCGGCCCTATGGCGCCTCGTCTACGAGGACGACGCCACGTCGCTGACGCTGATCGTCGACACGTCGAACGGCCCGCACATGCGGCGCATACCCCCGGCGCTACCCTTGCCGGCCCACATTGAGCACGGCAAGGCCGCGGAGGAAGCCGCCCACACCGCTGCAGCCACCTGGGGTCTGCCGGACTTCGTCTTCCAACAGGCGGCGCACGCGGCGAAGGGATCAGGTTCGCGCGAGCAGGGGGACCGGCTCCTGATCGCCGGCCACCGGGGCGCGGTGGTGCAGGTCAAGGCCCGCACCATCCCGCCGAAGCCCGACGCGCTCGAGGCAAATTGGATCCAGAAGGTCGCGGCCAAGGCGATGAGCCAGTCCAAGGGCAGTGTGCGGCAACTGCGCATGCTGCCCGCCGACATGGTCAACGGCCGGGGCCGCGTCCTGCACGTCGATGGCAACGACTATGAGTGGATCGCGGTGTTCCTCCTGGACCATCCCGGCGTGCCGGAAGGAATCATTGCCACGTGGCAGCCAACCGGCATACCCGCCATCGCCCTGACCCGCCGCGACTGGGACTTCCTGTTCGACCAGCTGCGCTCGACCACCGCCGTACTCGACTACCTCTTCCGCGCCGCCAAGGAACCGGCCGTCCCACTCGGTGAGGAGCCGGTGCGCTACTACGAGCTCGCCGCGGCCGACGCCATCGCCCCGCCCGGTGAGATGGACACCGACCTCGTCGGAGAAGGCGGCGTGCTGTACTCCGTCCCACAGCTCCCCCAGGCGCCCGCCGGTGATGACGGCACCCGCGCCCACCTCATGATCCGCTTCATGCTCGAGGACATCGCCCTCAGCCCGTTGGCCGGCCTTCTCACCGAGGCCAACCGACACATTGTGCTCTCCGACCTCGACCGGCTACCCGTGGGAGCGCGCACCGAATGGGGCCACCTCCTGCTGGACATGCTCGATGATGTTCCCCAGGTCTCTGGCGAGCAGGCAAAGTGGCGCTTTCGGCGCCAGCTCGACGCGGGCGGAACCCGGCAGCTCATCGTTGGTGCCGCCAGCCGCTTCGACGACGACATTCGGGCCGCGTTCACCGCCTTCGTGCAGTTGCGCCACCATGAGGTGACCTCCCGCACCGGCAGGGCCGACGGGTCCTCCACACTCGGCATCCTGCTTACTCCCCGCCACGATGGGCTGCGGCCCTGGGACACCACCACTGTCCGCGTCCACGGCGATCTGAACCTGTCCGAAGAAGACCTGCGGATCTATAGCAAGCTGTGGAATCGGGCCGCTGAAGACGGCTCGGCAATCACCCAGGACTGAGACCGCCGCCCCGCGCGGCCCTGGAGCCGCCCCCGGGAGAAGACCAGTTACACACGGTGGTGCTGCGGCGCTTGATGAGCACCATGTCCCGCCACACACCAAAGTGCCGACCGGCCTGCTCGCAGGTGCCGATCACCCGAACCCGGCCCGCGCGTGGACGGCGAGGCTGGCAGCGTTCTCAGGAAGATCCCGGACTGAATCGTCCAGATCCCCGCCGCCTCAGTGGACTCGATAGGCACCTTGAGCAGGGCGGCGGCGACGCCTCGGCCCCGCGCGCCGGGATGGACGTAGACACCTTGCTCGACCGCGCCCGCGTACGCGCGCCGGTCGGACACCCTGCTCTCCGCCAGCCCAGCACCGTCCTGCTCTAGTCGAGAACGACGAAGCGGTGCTCGGGCAGCTTCGCGGCGTCGACGCCTCCCACAACTGCGGACTGGTCTCGAAGGCGGCGTTGCGGGACGGCGACGCCCACCCGGCGCAGGTGGTGCTGATAACTGACGTAGAAGCCGCCGACTGGCTCACTGCCACCGCGGCCGGAGAGAGCTGATCCGCCCGGGGCACACCACCGGCCAGGGGGATGGCCGTAGCGGCTGAACGGCGCCGCAGTCAGCTGAGCGAAGCCGGCGCCCATCGATTGCTGATCCGCGGTGAACAGACGGCTCCACCAGGTGCAGCCGCTCCGCTCCTCGCCGCCGGAGGCACCGAGCGATGAGTGCCTCCCGGAACGACCTTGCGCGACAGCGGCCCTTGGCGCCCCGCTCAGCGGCCACGTCCCGTCGGGCCGCCGGTCTCGGTTCCGGAGGATGCCCCGACTCAGCGTTCGGCGGCGTCCCTCCAGTAGTCCTTCAGCATCTCGCTGGGCCACGAGGGCTGGGTGACCGTGCCGCGCGGCAGGAATTCTTCAAAGACCGCCACCAGGTCGACCACCAGGGTGCCGTCGTCGGCATCGAGGTCGGTGACGTGCAGGTCCCGTCCGTCGACGCGGAGCAGTCTGGGGAACGAGGTCGCGAGCCGGGCCGGACGTCGGTGGTTGTGGTGCACGAAGGTTCCCGTGGCCGGCCACTCCGGGTTGTCCCGCGGGCTGCGCGCGTGGAGAGCGACGTCCTCGGGGGAACCGAAGTTGAAGAACCAGGTGACCTGGAGATGGGAGAACTCCTCGATCCCCTGCAGCGTCTCCTCCGGGTACTCCGGGCGCAGCCGAATGATCGACTCCACACCGCCCTTGAAGTCGTCGAGCCGCCCCTTGTGGCCTCCGACCACCTCGGCGATCACCGGCACCTCGATGGACTTTGTGGACACGGGTTCCCCCTTCTCCGCTCGCGGCACGGCAAGGCGGTCAACCACAGCATGCCCGCCTTCACCACCATGGCGCCGTCAGGCTACTCGTTCGAGTACGGCCTTGGCGCGCTCGTCGATCTCCGCCGCCACGCTGATTCCCCGATTGCGGAAGGGGGACAGCACTCGGCGCATGTTCACGGCTGCCTCGCGTGCTCTGCCCGACTGCACGCCTGCCATCGCGTCCAGGGCCTGTGCCCACGTGTGGCACGCGGCCTCCACGTTCCCCTGACGGGCCTGCACAGTGCCCATGTAGCCCAACGTCACCGCGTGGGTCCGGCTGAAGGTGTCGGCCTTCCTCGTCAGCACGCTGTTGTTGAACTCTCTAAGCGCTCCGTCGAGATCGCCGAGCGTCCACAGGGTGCGGGCGGTCTCGTGGGCAAGGGAAGCCCGCTGGAAGAACCACACCCGACTCGGATCCTCGTCGCCGACGTCCGCCGCAGTGAGGTCGTCCTCGGCCCGGAGAAGCGCTGCAATCGCGGCGCGCTTTTGCCCGTCGGCGGCCAGGCTGCGTGCCTGCACCACTCCGAGCAGCGCCCTCTCGCGGGGGGTCGCCAGGGTGTACCGCTTGCGCGCCACGGAGGCCGTGGCGAGATCGACGGCAAACCGTGGGTGACCGAGGTCCGTTGCCTGATGAGCCATCGCCCGCAGGATATGGCCGGCCAACGGAGCGTCGTCCGCTTCCGCCGCGAGCTTCAGGGCCAACGTGAAGTAGCGCCGCGCGGACTCGTGGTGTGAGGCGTCGAAGCTCATCCAACCGGCGACGTACACCGCCTCGGCGGCAGCGGCAAGAAGGGCACGACGAGTGTCGTCGCTGGCGAACACCCCGCCGATATACCTGGCGACGTCGTCGACGAGGTACTGGTAGAGCGCCGTACGGCCATCCATGCCGCCGTGGCGCTGGTCTCTCCGAGAGAAGAACTCCGTCATCTCACGGACGGCACTGACTTCTGCGACCCCGATTCTCCGGCTCGTCGCCGGGGGGCGGGACTTCGCCCGCTGGGGTGCCTCGTCCCACCACTGCTGTCCGGGCAGGGCCAAGCCGCCCACCGAGTAGGCGGCGCCGGCCAGCAGTCGGCGGCGTTCGAGGTCCACGTCGCTTCTCCCAAGGTCTACCAGCGCAGTCAGCGTATCGACGTTCCACTCCGATGCCGTGACTGCACCCGTGTCTGGCACGGAGAGCCCGATTTCAGCCGGAGTGATGGGGCGTTGGAGCCGCCGGGACAACGTCTCGCACAAGATAAGGGGCGCTCTGCCCGAGGGCTGTGTTCCCCCTACCCACATGGCGATGTGCGACCGGCTGGTGCCCAGCAGTTCTTGCGCTCCTACCTCGGCCGCGACCCTTACGAAGGCAGCCGCCACCTTTGGCTGCGACCAGCCTGTTTCCGCGATTGCGTCGGCCAGCTTCACATTCCGCTCGCGCGCCATCGTCTACCTCGGTTCACCAAAACGATCTTTGACGGGTTTGACGGCCCCGGCAGCCGCCCGGAGATACCGCCGCGATGTGATCCGCGGTTCGCTCGTGGTCAACGAAACCACCAACTGCTCTTGCCCGGGAGGAAACCGGTGAAGACCAGCCACACGACTGGCGCCGATGCCCGGACCTCTTCGGGCGACGGGCGAGCACCCGCCTCGACGTCCGAAGTTCGGCACTTCGACCAACCCCCGCCGATGGCCGAGCTCGTGCACAACCTCCGCCGCTTCGACCGCTCCGACAGATCCGCCGATCGAGTCCTCCAGGGGCTCAAGCTCACCAGTTGCGAGAAGGCGAACATGGACCGAATCGAAAGCCTGGGCAGCGTAATCAGCGCCCCTGAACACCAGAAGAGCCTGACGCTCGCCGCCGATGACAGGGCTCCGGGCAGGGCACGGTCCTTCACCCGCCAGGCGCTGACGGCGTGGGGGGTGGAAGACGTTCTGGACCAGGCCGAGCTGATCGTCAGCGAGCTCACCACCAACGCCGAGCGGCATGGCCGAACTCCCGACGCCGACCGGGTCCTTCTCCCCAGAACGGACTGCGAACCCGTCGATGAGATCACGCTGACGCTCGCCCTCCAGGCCGACGTTGTGGGGATCGAGGTCGAAGACAACTCCCCGGAGCCCCCAGTGCCTCAGATTGCCTCGCTCTACGCCACAAGCGGGCGGGGCCTGCACCTCGTGTCGGCGACGGCTGACGCCTGGACTGCCTGCCCCACGGAAGACGGACGCGGCAAGAGGGTGATCGCCCTCGTGAGGCGCCCCGAGTCGCCCATCACCTCCTGACCAACTCCCCTTGGAGACCCGTGATGCCATCCCGGTTTACGCCCTCGCCCATGCCGCTCTCCGGCGGAACGAGGCGGGGCTTCGGCACCGAAGCCGTACGTGTGCTGCTGCTCGACCTGGACGGCGTGCTCGTCGACACCCGCCCAGTCATGGAAAGTGCGTGGCGCCAGGTCCGTGAAGACCACTGCCTGGACGTGCCGTTCAAGGAGTACGAGCGCCACCTGGGTCGGCCCTTCGCCGACATCATGGAGCAGCTCGGGCTCGCTGACGCCGAGCCGATCCACCAGACCTACTCGAAGGCATCGACGGACGCTTCTCACCTCGCCCGACAGTTCGACGGCGTCGCGGAGGTCCTGCACGCCTTCGCCGCGGCCGATTGGCGGATGGGGATCGTCACGTCCAAACCGTTGGAGCGAGCCACTCCTCTGCTGGCCCAGCTCGGCGTCCCGTTCGCCACGGTGCGCACTCCCAACGGGGTGGGGCGGGGCAAACCCGCACCGGACCCGATCATGCTCGCCCTGATCGACCTCGGCGCCGACCCGGCCGACGCGCTGTACGTCGGGGACATGGCAGTCGACCAGGAGGCGGCCGGCCGCGCCGGCGTCTCGTACGTGCACGCGGGCTGGGGCTACGGCACCCCGAGCTCCCCGGCCCCCTTCGTCGCCGAATCGCCGAAGGACCTGCTGCGGCTCGTGGACACCGGCCCGTTCCTCGAAGGGAGCCTGGTATGACGCCGCCCAAGCGCAGCGCCCTCGGCATCGCCCGGGTCGAGGCCGATGGCAAGCCCCTCTGGGCGCTGGTCGGCGAGGGCGCGCTCGCGACTATGAAATCCGACCGGATAGCCACGTCCGAATTGGAGGCCCTGCCCTTCTACCCGGCGGGAGCGGAAGCACGTGTTGACCAGGTGATGGAGGCCCTCGAAGCGTACGGCGCTGACCTCGCGAGGACGCCGGGTGGCGCGGGGTGGTTGTACGTCCAGCACGTGCCGGCGCGGCGCCTGGTGGCGCAGGTCGTACGCAAGCTGGCGGCGCTCAGCACCTGGGGGCCGTTCGCCAAGGCTCCAGGTCCGCTGAGGCTCGCGCCGTACGAAGGACTCGTCGGGCTGCGGTCGAGCAGCTCGCGGGAGTACCGGGCCTACACCGTCACCTGGTCGGGCATCGCCTATCTGCTCGGTGCCGCGGGCCCTCACAATCCCCTCCGCTCCGCTCAGTTACGCAACCTCCCTCCTCTCCTGGCGGCCGCAGCGGTGCCGGGTCCGGCTCCCTCGGAGCTGCCGCTGAGTGAAGTGGTGGCGCTGTCGTGGTCCTCCCGTCACGCGGCCACTCTGCTGCCGGTGCTGGAGGAGCTGGCCAGGAACGGACGCCCGAGCCTCGTAGTGGATTTGGCGACCGACCCAGCGGAGCGGTGCCCGGCTTCAGAAGTCGCGGGGGTGAACCTGTGCTCGCCGCCGACCGGTCTCTTCGACCTCTCCGGCGCCGTGGACGGTCTGAGGCGGCGGGACGACGGCCGCGTCGTTCGGGTCGATGAGCACGAGGTTCGACTGGACCGGCTGGTCCGTCTCGTGTCCGTACTACTGGAGACGAGCGGCGGATGCACGCAGCCCTCGTGGCGATCGGTGGTCCGGGCGGAGACGTGGCTGGACGGCGTCCTCACCGCAGCCCGGCCGCACACCGTTCTGGTCAGCAACGACACCAGCCCGCTGGGTGCACTGGCTGTACACGTGGCAGAGCGCCATGGCGCGAATGCGGTGCATGTCCAGCACGGAGCCTGGACGGCGGAGTCGGTCGCATGGCCTGCGCTACACAGCCGCGACATCGTCGTCATGGGTGAACGGGATCTCCCTCTCGCGAAGGCGTGGGTGCGCCACCCTGGCGCTGAGATCCACGTCCTGGGCCAGCCCCGCTTCGACGCGCTCGCCGGCCTCAGCCGCGAAGCCCAGCGGCGCTACCTGGAGGATCTGCTGTCACCCAGCCCACGGCGAGGCCCTGCCCGAATCGCGGTGTGGGCCTGCCAGCCCTTCGGACCCGACCGGCTCAAGGCCCATGCCGACCTCCTCCTGGACGGTCTGTGGAAGGCCGGCGACTGGGGACTCGTCATCGCGCCGCACCCGGCACAGAGCGTCGACGTCTTCGCCCCCGTGCTCCAACGGGACAGCCGGCCGCTCGTGGCTGTGGCCGATCCCCGGGTCGGCGCTCGCGGCTGCCTCGCCGGCGCCGACGCCCTGGCAAGCGCCTATTCGACGTGCGGCATCGAAGCCGCGCTGCTCGGGGTCCCGGTGCTCGAACTCGGCTCGCCCGACGAGCGCACGCTCGGCCTCTCCGACCACGGCCTCGCACGGCGGTGCAGTACCGCCGACGAGGTGGCCGACGCCGTCGTCGCACTGCGCGATCCGAGCCCGCCCGCCGACCGGGCGGCGACGGACGCGGTGTGCCGGTGGCGCGGCGACAGCGCCGCCCAGGTCGCGCGCCTCATCGCCCGGCGCGCCGACGGCGATGTCCCGCATTCCCGCCGTGTCCACCACGATGCCCGCGGCGCCGACTCCGGACGGCCGCAGGGCGAAGGAGTACCTACCCGATGACACACCTGAACGCCGACGGCGTCGCCGAACTCTTCGTCGGCGCGGTCGCCCTGGCCAAGAGCGGCGAGACGGTCAGCCCCCGGGGCATGACGACCCGTGAGGTCCTCGACGTCCACATGCGGCTGACCCAGCCGCGGGCCCGTCTGCTGTACGCGCCGCCGACGCGTCTCATCAACCCCGCGTTCGCCGTGGCGGAGACCGTCTGGCACCTCTCCGGCTCGGACGCCCCATGGATCTTCGACTACAACGCACGCCTGCGGCAGTACGCCGACAACGGCGTCCTGCGCGGTGCGTACGGGCCACGGATGCGGAAGTGGGGCGGCACCGTGGACCAACTGCACCGCATCGTGGAGATCCTCAAGGAGGATCCCGACTCGCGCCGGGCCCTGATCCAGCTCTACGACCCGGCCCAGGACGCCGCCGGGCACAAGGACGTGCCGTGCACGCTGGGCTTCCGTTTCTACCTGCGCGCCGGCCGCCTGCACATGTCGACCACGATGCGCGGTCAGGACGTGTGGATCGGCATGCCCTACGACCTGTTCTTCTACACCGTGCTGCACGAGCTGGTCGCCGGGTGGCTCGGCGCCGAGCTGGGCGAGTTCCACCACCACGTGGGATCCCTGCACATCTACGAGGACCACCTCGACCAGGCCGAAGAGCTGACCTCGGTCACCGCGAGCGCGGTCATGCCGGACCTCACCACACCGTGGCGAGGCTTCGACGACCTCCTCGACCAGGTGGGGGCCCAGGACGTCACCGGCCACCCGGGCTGGGACGCGATGGCCGAGACACTGCGCAGCTACCGCCTGTGGAAGGACGGCTCCCGCGAGCAGGCGTGGCGGGTCGCCGACAAGGTCGACGGTCCGCTGGGCGAGGCGCTGACCGCCTGGTACGGCGAACTGAACCACCGCGGCCGCATCTCCACCGCGCGTGACACGGCGGGGACGCGGTGATGGCCGCCACGGACCGCACGCCCTCGGTCATCCTCGGGCTGTGCTCCTACACGCACGACTCCTCCGCCGCCCTGCTGGTGGACGGGGAGCTGATCGGCTTCGTCGAGGAAGAGCGGCTCTCACAGGAGAAACACACCAAGGACTACCCCCGCCACGCCGTCGAGTGGCTGCTGGGCGAGGCCGGGCTCACCGCCGCCGACGTCGACACCGTCGCCTACAACTTCCAGCCCGCCCGCTACCTCGCCGAGTCCCCGGCCGCCCTGCGCCTGGCCCTGTCGGCGACGACGCGCGACCGGGCTCTGCCGAGGGCGCGGGGCTTCGCCAAGGTGGCGCTGCGCACCCAACGGCGCACCCGGACCCTCGGCCGGCGATTCCCCGCCGCCCACGTCTCCCCCGTCCTGCACCACCGCGCCCACCAGCTGACGGCCTTCGCCGCCTCCGGGTGGAACGAGTCCGCCGTGCTCGTCGTCGACAGCCTCGGCGAGCGGCAGACCACGACCATCGCCCGCGGCCATGACGTGCTCCACCCCTCCACCCGCACCCTGAAGGCGATCACCGACCCCGCCTCCCTGGGTTACGTGTACGGCGCGGTCACGGAGCACCTCGGGTGGCGCCGCGGTGACGAGGAAGGCACCGTGATGGCGCTTGCCGCCCTCGGCGATCCGGAGCGGTTCCGACACCTCTTCGCCCGGGCCGTGCGCACCACACCCACCGGCTTCGCGGTCGACGCCGCCTACTTCCCGCCGCGCGTGCTGGCCTCGGGCTATCCGAGGACCTCTCGTCGCTTCATCGCCGAGACGTGCCCGGAGCGTCACCCGAGCGAGCCGATCCATGACGTCCACCGGGATCTGGCCGCCGCCCTTCAGGAGCGCACCGAGCAGGTCATGCTGCACCTGGCCACCCGGGCGCGGATGATCACCGGGTCGCGCCGTCTGTGCGTCGGCGGCGGAGTCGCCACGAACTGCGTGAGCATCGGCCGGATCATCGAGGACGGCATCTTCGACGAGGTCTTCGTCCCACCCGCACCCGGCGACGCCGGCACTGCGATCGGGGCCGCCATCGCCGTGCACACCGCCAGCCGCAGCCGGCGGCCCGTGTCCGGTGTCGCCCGGGCCTGCTACCTCGGCCCCTCGTACCAGGACCAGGCCCTCGACCTCACGCCGTGGCCCGACCTCCAGCAGAAGACGCTAGGCGTCGAGAGCGCCGAGTTCCTCGCCGACCAGCTCGCCCACGGCATGATCGTCGGCCTCTTCCAGGGCCGCGTCGAGGCCGGCCCCCGCGCCCTGGGAAACCGCTCGATCCTCGCCTCCCCGCTGAAGCCCGGGGTCGTCGAGCGACTGAACGCCACCGTGAAGTTCCGAGAGCCGTTCCGCCCCTTCGCCCCCATGGTCCTGGCCGAACGCGCTGCGGAGTTCTTCACGCTCGGCCAGGAGGCGCCGTACATGTCGATGACATCCGGCGTGACCGACAAGGGGCACGAGCGCGTGCCGGCCATCGTGCACGCCAACGGCACCTCGCGTCTTCAGACCGTCACCCAGTCGCAGAACCCGTTCATGCACGACGTGCTGAACGCCTTCGCCCGCCGCACCGGGGTGCCGGTGCTGATCAACACCTCACTCAACGTCAAGGGCAAGCCGATCTGTGGGACACCGGAGATGGCCCTGGACTGCCTGGCCAACTCCGGACTGGACGCCCTGCTGCTGGAAGGCCGGTGGATCACCAAGTGAAGATCGGATACAGCTTCTGGGGCTTCCTCGGCAACGGAATCACCGACACCCCGGACGGGGGCCGCAGCCACCGCCGCCCCCTGACCGACGCCCTCCTCGGCCGCGGCCACGAGATCGTCTTCCTGCAAGCCAACCGCGACCTGATCGAGGCCGGTGACGATCTGGGCAACGCATACACCTTCCACGGCGGCACCCCGGACATCGACGTGCTGTTCCTGGAGTGGCGCTGGGCGATCGACGGGCGCAACACCACCCCGTGCGGCACCGAGGGGCACACCTGCGACCTGCACCGACAAGCCGAACTCATCACCCGGTACACCGTGCGGCGGAAAACGCCGACCGTGGTCTGGGACAAGGACCGCCAGCTCCGCCCCGACAGCATGTGGCGGGGTGCTCACCGGACCGCCGTCTGCGAGGCCGCCCTCGACCCGACGCCCGGCGCCCACCGGCTGCTCTTCCCCGTCGATGACCGTCTACTCGCCGAGGCGGATCCGCTCGCGCTCGCCAAGAAGCCCCGAGACCTCGCCCTCGGCTACGTCGGCAACCAGTACGACCGCGACGACCACTTCGACCGCTTCTTCGCGCCGGCCGCCGCCCGCTTCGACCACCTGGTCGGGGGCAAGTGGACCAAGACCAGCCGCTGGCCGCACGTGCGGTTCCTCGGCAGGCTCCCCTTCCCGGCGGTGCACGCCGTGTACGGCCGGTCCCTGGCGACCATCCTCATGCTCCCCGAGAGGTACGCCGCCGTCGGGCAGATGACGCAGCGGATCTTCGAGGCCGTGCTCGCCGGCTGCCTCCCGCTCGCCCCGGCGGACATCCGCCACGTCGATCAGTTCGTGCCCGCAGAGCTGATCGTGCGCTCAGGCCAGGACGTCTTCGAGCGGCTCTCGTATCTCCAGCGGATCGCCGGCACCCAGCAGCACGCGGACCTGATCGCAGCCTGCCTGGATCGGCTGGACTTGTTCCGCCTGAGCCGGCAGGTCGTGGCGCTGGAAGCCGCCCTGGACACGGCTGTCAATCCCGTCGCGGCAGAGCGGGGAGCGGCGTGATGCAGTTGACCACCCGGGCCATGGTGTCTGGATCATCCGAACGTGTCCAAACGGCCGGTCTGACTGGGCGGCCTAGCGCCTCTACGCTGGAGCATCATGAAGAAGGTCGCCATCGTCGGCTGCGGAGGCAGCGGCAAATCGTACGTGGCTCGCGAGCTGGGCAGGATTCTCGACGCCTCGGTGACGCACCTGGACGCCGCGTTCTACGACGACGAGTGGAACGAGCTGCCCATGGAGAAGTTCGCCGCGCTTCAGCGGGAGCTGATCGCGCGGCCGGCGTGGGTGATCGACGGGAACTACAACTCGACGCTGCAGATCCGGCTCGAAGCCTGCGACACGGTGGTCCTGATGGACGTCTCGACCGTGGCGGCGCTGTACGGGATCTTCTCCCGGCAGATCCGGCACGGCGCCGGGCACAAGGGCAACGGGGTGCACAACCGCATCCACTGGGGCGTGATCAAGTACGTGGCGACGTACCGCCGCAAGATGCGCCCGCGCGTGATGGCCAAGATCGAGGAGTTCGCCTCGGGCCGTGCCGACGTGGTGTTGCTGTCCAACCGACGGCAGACGCGCCGCTGGCTGCGAAAGGTCGCCGCCGAGCACAGTTGAGCGCTCCGCGCCCACGAGGGGAGGGCGCGGCATGAGCGGCGCCAACCCGTTCCTGGACCGCGCGCGTCAGGAGGAGCTGTACGGGCACGCCTCTCGGCTCGCTGGCCGGTCCAACGCCCTGATGCGGGCGAAGACCACTGGGCGCCCCGTACCGGACACGATCGTCGGACTGGTGCGCGCCCACCACGAGCGGCCGGACCGTCTCGGCCTGGTCCTGGACCTTGGCTGCGGGCGCGGCACGAGCAGCCTGACCTTCGCCCAGGAGCTACGGTCCCGGCGCGTCGTCGGCCTCGACGCCGCGCCGGCCCTGATCGAGCATGCGCTCCAAAGGGCCCGGCGGATGCCCGGCCTCCCGGCGAGCTTCCTTCAAGGCGACTTCCACCATCTCCCAGTGGCCGCCGGCTCGTGCGACGTCGTCGTCGCCGCGTTCTGCCTGTACCACTCGCCGCGCCCGCAGACCGTGGTCGCGGAGATCGAGCGGGCGCTCGCGCCCGGAGGGCTGGCCGTGCTCGTCACGAAGGGGCTCGACAGCTACCGGGAGATGGACCAGCTGGTCGCTGCCGCCGGCCTCGACCCTCGGGCCGAGGAGCACGAGAGCCTGTACATCTCGGCGCACAGCGGCAACCTCGCCGACTTGGCCGCCCTGTCGCTCGACGTACTGGCCGTGGAGCAGCAGGAGCACAGCTTCACCTTCGACGGCCACGACCACGTTGCCGAGTACCTGGCCACCAACCCGAAGTACGACCTCGCCCCCGGCCTGTACGGGAATCCCGGCGCCCTCGCGGCGACCCTGCACGAATTCGTGCCGGACCGGCCCCTCACCACCAGGTCGCTCGTCACCTTCTTCGTGGCCCGGTCACGGGGAGGCAGGCCGTGACCGTCCGCCGGTTCATCAAGCGCTACGAGACCCCCGGCAAGGTGGCCTCGGCCGCCCGTCACCACGCCTGGCTCGCCGAGCACGCACGGCCGCTGCGTCTGCCGGTGCTGACGGTAGTCGGGCCGACGAGCCTGACGTACGAGTGGATCGACGGCCGACCGGCCCGGCCCGAGGACCTGCTCACCCTGGCCGGGCTGTTGGGCGACGCCCACGGTGCCGCCTGGAGCAGCGACCTCCGGCCGGCCGCGCTGAACACGCCGCACCGCTTCCAGGACGGCACCCTGTTCGGCGACTACGTCGGTCCCCGGCAAACCGCCCTGCGAAGAAGGCTGGAACAGGGCTACCTGCCGGATTGGGTCGCTCTCCAGGCGATGCTGGCGCTGCTGGAGAAGACCGCCGAGGGGCCGACCGCGTTCTACAAGGACAGCAACCCCCGGAATTTCATCATCACCGAGGCTGGCGACGTCTACACCGTCGACACCGACGATCTCACGCTCGCCCCGATGGCGTACGACCTGGCGAAACTGATCGCCACGTTGATCCTGACGTACGGGCCTCTGCCGACCGAGTCCGTCAACGCGAGCCTGCAGGCGTATAACGAGGCCGCCGGACGCCACGACGCCCGGCTCGGTGCCACGGATCGCGAGCGGCTCGACGACTTCCTCGCCCTGCATGCCGTCCTGACCGCCCCGTACGTCTGGCGCAACGGCTACCGCCACAGCGGGGCACTCCACCCCTGCCCGGGAGGTTCCGCATGATCACCACCGAACTCGTCTTCGTCCGCCATGGCGAGGCCCAGTGCAACGTCGACGGCTTGGTCGGAGGCCCGCGCACCTGCACCGGGCTGACCAACCGCGGATACGCGCAGGTCGAGCAGGTGGCACTGCGACTCGCCGCCGAGCACCGCGAAGAGCCGTTCGACGTGCTGTACGCCGGACCGCGCATCCGCCTGCGCCAGACCGGCGAGATCATGAGCCAGGCTCTCAGGATCCCCCTGTCCGTGGATGAGCGTCTCGACGGTCCCATCCACGGCGCCGCTGACGGCCAGCCCTGGACCGAAGTGAAGACCGCCGCCGATGGTGGACCGCACGCCCACCCAGATAGACCCTGGGCTGCTGAATCCGACACCTGGAACGGCTACCTGGAGCGGGCCGGCCGCTTCCTGCGGGAACTCATCGACCAGCACGAAGGCGAACGCGTCCTCTTCGCCGCGCACGGCGAGACCGTGATCGTCGCCCACACCCTGCTGCTGGGCATCCCACTCGGTGCCTCGGCCGGATTCACGATCTCCCACGGCTCCATCAGCCGCTGGCAGCACCACCTCAACCGCCTCGGACAAAGACGGTGGATGCTCGACCGGCACAACGACACCGAGCACCTGGCCGCCTTAGCGCAGGAGGCCGCCTCGTGATCACGCTGTCCGACGACCCGCGCCTGAACCTGGCCCGAGGCGCGCTCGGATCGGTGCGGATCGTGCACGATCCGACGCTCCCGCCCCGCGTCCTGCGCCTGGTCGATGCCGAGGGCAACGAGTTCTTCGCCAAACACCACAGCGAACGCGATCGGTACGTCCGGGAGCTGCACGCCTATCTGACCTGGGGGGCCAACCTGATCGGCCACGTCCCCCGTGTGGTGGGCCGGCAGGACAGGACGTGCACCCTGCTGCTCACCGCTGTTCCCGGGGTACGGGTGGACTCGGTCGCACCAGGTTCGCCCGAGGAGGAGCAGGCTCACTATGAGGCCGGGCGAGTGCTGGGCAAGCTGCACCACGCCACCTCGGTAGCGCGTACCGGCGCTGTAGGCACGGAACTCGCTCAGCGGCTGCGCAACTGGACCGCCCGCGCAAACCGGGCCGGCCTCATCTCCACGGTCGAACGCGACCGTCTGAGCCACCACACGGATGTCTTGGCGAACACGCTCATGGACAGCGCTGTATGCCACCTCGACTACCAGCCGCGGAACTGGATCCTGGGCGACGTTTTCGGGCTGTGCGACTTCGAGCACATGCGCCGCGACGCCCGCATCCGGGACTTCGCCCGGCTCGAGTTCCGCCGGTGGCAGGCCGCCCCCAACCTCCGCACGGCCTTCTTCGCCGGGTACGGACAACCGCTGAACGACACCGAACAGCGGCTGCTGGAGTCCTTCGGCGCCATCGAGGCCGTCACCGCACTGGTCCGCGGACACGAGCAGGACGACCTCGCCCTCAGCACCCACGGCCGCACCGTTCTGGCCCGGCTCCTCTGAACCACCCCCTTCCCGGACTTCCTGGAGACCTCCGTGTCACAGCTCTCATCCCACCTGACCACCGCCGTACCCCGTCGAGCGGTGGTGACCGGCGCCGCCGGCTTCATCGGCTCCCACTTGGCGCACGCCCTCATCCAGGCCGGCACCATCGTCATCGGCGTCGACCGGCGCGACCCGGCCACGGACCCCACAGTCGCAGCCAACCTCGCCGTCCTGCAGGGGCTCCCGGGCTACATGCACGTCACTGGGGACCTCCTCAGCTGCGCGATCGAGCCGATGCTCGTCAACGCGAACGCTGTCTTCCACCTGGCGGGCATCCCCGGGGTACGCCCCTCCTGGGGACCGAAGTTCGGCGAATACGTCGCCTCCAACGTCCTCGCCACCCACCGCGTCATGGAAGCCGCCACCCGGATGGGCGTCCCCCGGCTCGTGGTGGCCTCGTCCTCCAGCGTCTACGGCCCCACCCAGGGCGGTGCGAGCGTCGAGACCGACCGGCCCCAGCCGGCCTCCCCGTACGCGGTCACGAAACTCGCCGAGGAGCAGCTCTGCCTCGCGCACGCGACCCAGGCCCATTGCCCCACCAGCGTCGTGGCCCTGCGGTACTTCACGGTCTACGGCCCCCGGCAGCGCCCCGACATGTTCACGCACCGCGCCCTCAAGGCCGCCCTCACCGGTCAGCCGCTGCGCCTTTACGGGGACGGCCACCAGCGCCGGGACTTCACGTACATCGACGACGCGGTCGCCGCGACCATCGCCGCGGCCACCATCCCGACGGCCAACGGGGTGATCAACGTGGGAGGCGGTTCAAGCGCTTCCCTGCTCGAAGTGATCAACATCGCGAACAGCCTTACCGGGCGCGAGATCCAGGTTCACCAGGAGAACCCGCGGAGCGGCGACGTCCTCACCACCCGCGCCAACCCCGGTCGCGCCCATGAGGTCCTGGGCTGGCAGCCCCAGGTCGACCTCCCCAACGGAATGCGGGCCCAGATGCAGGCACTGGCCACCGAGCCCGCCGCGTACAGCCGCGCGGCATAACCCGCGCGACACCACGAGGAGTTGCAGTGGAGAGTCCTGAGAAGGCGCGGCTGAACGCCTTCTTCCA
The DNA here is from genome assembly GCF_001646665.1 of Streptomyces noursei. GTDB lineage: Bacteria > Actinomycetota > Actinomycetes > Streptomycetales > Streptomycetaceae > Streptomyces > Streptomyces lavendulocolor. Next base: position 48,180 of record NZ_LWBU01000101.1, read on the forward strand.
GCAGATCACGACGCGGTTTCCCGCCGGCGACCCCGTCACCACACTGGTCATCACGCACCTGCTGCCCGAGCGGCCGGCGTTCCTCCGCGCGATGGCCGCGACGTCCACGGTCGCCGCCGTCCTGCCCAAGCCCAGGTCCGTCGACGAGCCGACGCTGGAGCAGGTCCGACGCGCCTTCACCGTGCATGACCTCAGTCGAGAGCTGTTTGCCGACTCGACCAGGGCCTTGGAGTATTTGGAGGACACGGCCGGCGGCCGGAACGTCGTCCTGGTGGATATCGGTGGCTACTTCGCGCCGTGTCTCGACACCCTGGTGGAGAAGTTCTCCGGCCGCGTCCTCGGCGTCGTCGAGGACACCGAGAACGGACACCAGAGGTACGCGGCACTCGACCACCTGTCCTGTCCCGTCGTCTCGGTGGCCCGCTCCCCGCTGAAGGACTGCGAGGACCACCTCGTGGGCCGGTCCATCGTCTTCTCGACCGACGCCCTCGTACGTGGCCGCGGTGACATCCTGACCAGCAGAAACGCCTGCGTCATCGGGTTCGGCAAAGTCGGCCGGGCCATCGCTCAGACCCTGCGAGCCCAGGACCTGCGCGTCACCGTGCACGACACCGATCCGGTCAAGAGGGTGCAGGCCCACTCCCAGGGCTTCCGTACGAGCACATCAACGGCCGTGGCACTCCAGGACGCGGAACTTGTCCTGTGCGCCACCGGCAACCTCGCACTCCGCCACGGCGACTTCGCCGCGCTGCGAAACGGGGCCTACCTCGTGTCGGTGACGTCCTCGGAGGACGAACTCGAACTCGGCAGCCTCCATGGGCTCTATCAACGCACGCCGGTCGGCGAACACCTGACGCGCTACGAGATCACCGGCCACTACTTCTACGTCCTCGCCGACGGCGGCGCCGTCAACTTCGTGCATGGGGCCGCCGTCGGCACCTACATCCATCTCGTCCAAGCCGAGATACTCGCCGCCACCGCAGCCCTCAGCCAAGGCCGCTTCCAGAGCGGCCTGCACGACATGCCCGCACCCGATCGCCAGGCCATCGCCAGGACCTGGCTCGACTCCTTCAACAGGTGATCCCATGCCACCGTCCCCCGACCACATCCGCGCCACCGCAGAGGCGTACCTCGACCGCTACCCGGACGAGCGAGACGTCCTGACCGCGCTCTTGGCCGCTCTCGACGGCGAGAACGATCCGACCAGCCGCAAGACGTTCCCCACGCACGTCACGTGCAGCGCCATCGTCATCGACGCCGCAGACCGGGTACTGCACATCCACCACAACGTGACGGGCAAGGCCCTCGCGCCCGGCGGCCACAACGAGCCGGGCGACCAGGACCTGCCTGGTGCCGCTCTACGTGAACTATTCGAGGAGACCGGTATCCCTCGTGACGCCGTCGTCCCCCTCCCGGGCTTCGAGACCGTGCCGCTGGACATCGACGTGCACGACATCGCCGCGAACGCCGCGAAGGGCGAGTCGGCCCACCAGCACGTGGACTTCCGCTGGGCCTTCGTCCTCCGCACCCAACACACCGTGACACTCCAGGCCGAAGAGGTCGGCGGTTACGAGTGGTGCTCCTTCGAGAATGCCGCATCGCCGACCGTCCGCGCCAAGCTGGCCCTCCTCCCCCGCCCCACCCGTTCCTGACACCCACCAACGGGAGTACGCCGTGGCCGCCACCACCGCCGCACCGCCGAGCACCGCGCCCCGACGCCACTTAGCCGTCATCCCCTGCCGCTGGGGAGCCTCCCGCTTTCCAGGGAAGTCCCTGGCACAGCTCAGGGGCAAGCCGCTGCTGTGGCACGTCTACCAGCGCTGCCTGGAAGCGAAGCGCCTCGATGGCGTGGTAGTCGCCACCGACGACGAACGCATCGAGGTGGCGTGTCAGGGCCTGGGCATCGAGTGCGTGCGCACCGGAGAACACCTCACCGGCACCGATCGCGTCGCAGAGTGCGCGGAGCGCCTGCCCGCCGGTGCATACATCAACGTCCAAGGCGACGAGCCGTTCATCTCGCCCGTCGCGATCGACGCCGTCTCGGAAGCCCTGGAACACCTGCCGCCCGGGACGCTCGCGGTGAACGCGTACACGGAGCTGGACGACGTCGGTACCGTCCTGGACCACAACGTCGTCAAGGTCGTCGTTGACGCCGCGAGCAATGCCCTGTTGTTCTCCCGACAGCCGATCCCCTACCCGCGCGGGGACCGGCCGAAGTACCTGCGGCAGCTCGGACTCTACGGCTTCACCGGAACGGCCCTCAGCCTGTTCCGGCACCTCCCGCAGGGGCCGCTGGAGCGCACCGAAGGCGTGGAGATGCTGCGCTTCGTCGAACACGGCCATGGTGTACGGATGCTCCGCGTCATAGACGACGGTCTCGCGGTCGACACACCGGAGGACCTCGCGAGGGCCAGCAGGCTCCTTCACTCTCAGCCGGTTCTATGACTGGCCAGTCCCCCGGCTGCCCCTTGAAGTCCGCAGGAACGGCATTGCTGGGTCGTCCAGGACGGTCCCAGGGCGTTGGGGCCCGAAAGCCCAAGTGTCACAGGCGTATCCAATGTCGGCGTGTCGGCCACCGGTGCGTCGGTGGGCGTCCGGGCCGAACAAGGGTCCGTGGTGTGACCGAGGATCGTACTTGGCGGGTGATGCTCCCTGCGGCGCAGGTCGTCTGCAGCAGGAGGGAGCTGGTTGGCGGATCTTGAGGGCAATAGTTGGCGGGTCGATATCCGCTTTTGGTCACGGTGCGTGACTGATGTTGGTGACCACCTGTCTGGCGTGTTCATCGAGGGCCGCTGGTCATCGATGCATCTTCCTTGGTCAGGAGTCACACCGAACGATGCACAGTCGCGTCCCGTCCAGGTCGCTGATCAGGGACACCGGCGCGAAGTGTGGTGGTGCGGGCAGATGGCGGGGCGTTGCGGGGAGGGCAGGGGCGTGGCGGTGACTGTGGCCTGGGCGGGGGCCGAGGGTGTGCGGTGAACTCGCCGAAGGCGTGGGTTGGTGGGTGGCGTCGCGGCGGTCATGACTTCCTCCGTGCTCGTTCGCGGATCCGGCCGAAGGCGGCGCCTAGAGCGGCGGCCGGCACCGCACCGCTGCGTCCCGGGATCCGTTGACGGCGGCCGGGAGTGATGGGGTCACCCAGGTTGGTGCGGGTCTGGACGGTGAGCTGGCGGGTCGAGAGGTCGGTGAGGGATGCCTGCAGTTGGGCGGGGGTCTGGGTGAGGGTGCCCAGCAGGTGCAGGGCGCTCTGGGCGGCTTGTTCTTCGGTGAGGGTGTCCAGCAGCAGGTCTCGCATGATGTCTTTGAGTGTTCTGCGCAGCGCGGTGGACAGTTTCAGTTTGGGGTAGAGGAAGCGCACGGATCCTTCGATGTTGGCGACGGATTTTCCCACGACCGAGACGAGCGGTGTGATCTGAATGCCGCGGTGGGACGAGTAGCGCAGCAGTGTCATGAGGGCGACGCCGAAGTTGAGTTCGGCCAGGGTGGCGTCGGTCCAGTGGGGGACGATGCGGGTGAGGTCGCCGATGAAGGCCGATACGTTGCTCCACGGGGTGGCGGTGCCCAGGGTGACCCATTGTCTGGCCATGGCGGTGCCGTCGTTGTGGGCCATTGCCATGAAGGTGCCCAGGATGGCGGCGCTGGTGGTGCGGTCGAGGCGTCCGACCATGCCCCAGTCGATGAGGTGTGCTTTGCCGTCGGGGCTGATGATGATGTTTCCCGGGTGCGGGTCGGCGTGGAATTTTCTTTCCAGGAAGTAGCAGCGGAACATGAACTGGATGAGCTGGTAGGAGATTTTTTTTCGCTGCTTCATGCTGAGGTCGTCACTCTTCACCCGATTGATGGGCACACCGTCCGCGAAGGTTTGTACCAGAACCCGGGGGGTGGCGGTGATGACCTTGGGCACTCGTATCCGTTTGAAGTGCCTGGCGGCTTTCCTGGCGTCCTTCATGTTGCGTGCCTCGCGTGTGAAGTCCAGTTCGGCTTCCATGACGGTGAAAAGGACTTCCAGCATGGCCTTGACGTCCACGATTTCGTTGAAGTGCGGGGCCGCCTTCGCTATCAGCCGGGCAAGGTTGTTCAGAACGGCCATGTCGCCCAGGACTGCCACGGAGGCGTTGGGGCGCTGCACCTTGATGACGCAGGGGGTGCCATCGGTGGTGACGGCCTTGTATGCCTGGGCCAAAGAGGCGGCGCCCAGCGGCTGTTCGGTGTTGATCTCCCTGAACTGTGCTCGCCAGTCGGCGCCCAGGTCTTCCTCCAGGACCGTTGCGAACCGGGCGAACGGTTCGACGTTGGCCTTGTCGTTGAGGTTCTCCAGTTCGTCCCGGATGTATTTCGGGACGAAGTCCGGGCGGGTGGCCAGGATCTGTCCGACTTTCACATACAGCGGGCCCAGCGTCTCCAGTGTCCGGCGGAATGTCTGTGCCCTGTGCAGCTTGCGGTCCTCAGAGTCGGGGACGGCGGGCCGGCCGCGCCGGGTGCTCAGGGTGCGGCCGGCCTCGTCGGCGAAGGACCGGGACAGGATGCGGACGGTGCGGCGGGTACGCCCCTGGGCCATGCATGCTCCTCGTCCGTCGCACTGCGCGGAAGGGCGGGCAGGCTACGCGGCCGGTTTGCCCTTGCGGTCCTCGGCCACGACGGTGGCGAGGGTGGAGACCTGCTGGGTGAGCTGTCCGATCTGGCCGGCGAGCGCGTTGATCTGACGCTGGTTCTTCTTCGCCCGCTTCTTGTTCTTCGACTTCTTCTTCTTGGTGCCCAGGCCCTTGCGGATTCCCCGGCGGATGTCCTTGTCCATGCGTTCACTGTTGCGGACCAGCCGGGTGAGGGCGTTCTTCCTCGCCATAGCAAGATCCTCCTTCTCGTGGGTGCGGTGATATCTCGTTCTGCTGGCGGGGCGCCTGGACGGAATCAGTCGGCGCGGGAACCTTCCGCCCAGGCGCGTTCATTGCCCCCATGGGGCGCACGGATGACTCCTGATCGGTCCGGCACAGGGGGGCAGGTGTCTTGGGCTGTTGACATCCGCCCCCGTCCCCCTTCATGGCAACAGCCCGAATTAGTGCGCAACGGAAAAACAACCGGAAAATCTGGGAAGAACCTTCGATGGGCTGCGGCTTACATTTTTCTCAGGCACCTGCAAACGGGGTTCGGAATCCTCTGCCGGCCCTCTGACGTTAACGCCCTGTTCCGGCTTCCTGTCAAGAGGGTTCACTCCCGTGCTCGGGTTGTGTGCTTGGAACGGCCGGATTTATGCGGCCTGTTGGAGGGGCGGGGCGGGGCGGAGGGCGAGAACGCGCGGCAACTCGTTTCTCTGTTGCCCCAGAAGTTCGGGGTGCGGTGGTGCCGAATATTCCTGCCGTGAAAGTGCGATAGTCCCGGCTGCCTCTGGGGCGCTCGGGGAATACGGAGAAGGAGGGGCATGTCATGCGGAAGTGAGGTGCCGGGTGATGGTTTCTGGCTTCACCGCATGGCGCACGCGGTCGCACGCAGGCGTTGCCAGCGCGAGCGGGCTCGTTTCTTCTGACACCCGTACGCCTTGTGCACTCTTCGGCGCTCCGTTCCCGCAGGGGTTTTCTGCAGTAACGTTTCTCGCCAGGGGTAGTCCCCTTGTCGGCATCCGATGCCCACCGGAATACAGAGGGGGCATATGCATGCTGCCGCAATGAGGCGGGTGCGGGTGCGCCGGATTCGGGCGAGGGCTGGCAGTCTCCCCTGCCCCACGGGGCAGCCCGCACACCAAGGCGCCGTGAGGCGGCGCATCGACCAAGGACCAACTAAGGAACGACGAAGGAGAGGACTGCTGATGACAGTCGAGGGGCGTGAGACGGCGGATGAGCCGATCGCGGTGGTGGGCGCAGGATGTCGCTACCCCGGCGGGGCCAACTCGCTAGAGGCACTGGGCCGGTTACTGGAAGAGGGTCGTGAAGCGGTGCGCGAGGTGCCCGCCGAGCGGTGGACGCAGGAGCAACTGGCGGTGCTGCCCGGACCGGTGGCCGAGCGGATGCGCTACGGCGGCTTCCTCGATGGTGACATCTACGCCTACGAGCCCGAGTTCTTCGGGATCAACAAGCAGGAGGCGGCGTGGGTGGACCCGCAGCACCGGTTGCTGTGGGAGGTGTCGTGGGAGGCACTGGAGCACGCGGGCATCCCTCCACTGTCCCTGAAGGGCTCACGGACCGGCCTGTTCTTCGGGATCTACAGTCACGACTACGAAGTGCGCAGCCGGCGCCCCCTGGAGCTGGGAGACGAGCCCTACGCCCTGTACACCGGGTTAGCCAGCGTGGGTTCGGGACGCCTCGCCTACCTGCTGGACATACGCGGCCCGAACATCACCCTGGACGCTCAGTGCGCCTCCAGCCTGACCGCTGTGCACCTGGCCTGCCAGAGTCTGCGGGCCGGGGAGGCCGACCTGGCACTGGCGGGCGGGGTGACCTTGAATCTGGTGCCGGAGACCGCTGCTGTCCTCGCGAGCTGGTCGGCATTTTCCCCCACCGGCCGCTCCCGGGCGTTCGACGCCGACGCTGACGGCTATGTACGCAGTGAAGGCTGCGGCGTGGTGGCGCTGAAGCGGCATGAGGACGCCCTACGCGACGGCGACCAGGTCCTGGCCGTGCTGCGGGGCTCCGCGATCAACCACACCGGGCACGGCACCCGGTTCACCGCGCCGTCCGCGCCGCCCCAGGCGGCCCTGGCCCGTGAGGCATTGCGCCGCGCCGGCGTAGAGCCGGGCGATATCGGCATGATCGAGGCACACGGGACCGGCACGGCGGTCGGCGACCCCATCGAGTTCGCCGCACTCGCCTCCGTCTACGGGCAGGGCCAGGCCCGGTGCGCACTCGGTTCGGTCAAAACGAACATCGGTCACGCTGAGCCCGCTGCTGGCGTGGCCGGACTGCTCAAAGCGATCCTCGCGGTGCGCTCGGGCACCATTCCGGCGTCGCTGCACTTCACGCGTTGGAACCCGCAGATCGACGCGGACTCCACCCGCCTGTTCGTGCCGACGCAGCCGGTGCCCTGGCCGGTACCGGGCCCGGCCCGGCTGGCCGCAGTCTCCGCATTCGGGATCAACGGCACCAACGCCCACGTGATCGTCGAACAGGCCCCAGTACCCCTCGCTCAGAGCGCGGCCGGTGCGGTGGGACAGCGGGACAGTTCCGGTGTGCCGCAGATATTCCCCCTCTCCGGCGGGACGGCGGCGGCCGTCCGGGCCGGCGCCGCCCGCCTGGCCCACTGGGTGGACCAGCACGGCCAGGACACCCCGCTTGAGAACATCGCCTACACGCTCACCGTCCGCCGTTCACACCTGCGTCATCGTGCCGCGGTGGTGGCCGGCAGCACCAAGGAACTCGCGGACAAGCTGTGCTCCCTGGCCCAGAACGAGACGGTGGACGGCGTGGTCGAGGCGACGGCGCTCCACGATACCGGTCCTGGACCGGTGTGGATGTTCTCCGGGCATGGCTCGCAGTGGGCGGGCATGGGCCAGAACCTGCTGGACGTCGATGCGGCGTTCACCCGGGTGATCGACGACCTGGAGCCGCTGGTGGCCGCCGAGTCCGGGTTCTCCCTGCGAGAGACGCTGGGCTCGCCCGCGGAGGTGACCGGCTTCGACCGGGTGCAGCCCACCTTGTTCGCCGTGCAGTTGGGCATCGCCGCGATGTGGCGGGCCCACGGCATCAGCCCGGCCGCGGTGGTCGGCCACTCCATGGGCGAGGTGGCCGCGGCTGTGACGGCGGGCGCCCTGGACCTGGCGGACGGGGCCCGGGTGATCTGCCGCCGCTCCCGCCTGGCCCTGCGCACAGGAGACACAGGCCGGATGGCCTCTGTCGCCCTGCCCCGCGAGCAGGTCGAGCACGACCTCGCCGAGCAAGGCGCGGACAGCGTCGACGTCGCCGTGATCGCATCCCCCGCCTCCACGGTGGTGGGCGGCAACGCGAAGCAGGTGGCGGACATGGTCGCCTACTGGCAGCAGCACGACGTGTTCGCCCGCTTGGTGAACGTGGACGTCGCCTCACACACCCGGCACATGGACAGCATCCTGGACGACCTGCAAGACGTCCTGGAGGAGGTGGTGGCCCAGCCGCCGACAGTGCCGTTCTACACCACCGTGCGCGAAAACCCGCGCGCCGATGTTGTGCTGGATGCCGCCTACTGGGCGGCCAACCAGCGTGAACCGGTGCAGTTCGCCCCAGCCGTGCGGGCGCTGGCCGCAGACGGCTACCGGGTCTTCCTGGAGATCTCCCCCCACCCCCTGCTCGGGCACGCCCTGCGCGAAACCCTCACCGATGCCGGGACCAACGACACGGCCGTCATCGCCTCCATGCGCCGTAACGCCGCCGGCCCGGCCGCTTTCGCTGCCCGGCTCGCCGAACTGCACTGCGCAGGCCACCCCGTTGCATGGGAGCGCCGGTACCCGCACGGGGAGCTGGCCGATGTGCCGCCGACCTCCTGGGAGCGCGAGCACCACGAGATCGCGCGCCTCACCCCGCCCAGGGTGCACCCTCTGACCGGCCCGTACCTGGCCGACCCCGGGCAGGACGGCACCCATTACTGGCAGAACGTCCTGGACACCACAGACCTGCCGTGGCTGGAGGATCACCGTGTGGACGGCACCGCCGTCCTGCCCGGCGCCGCCATGTGTGAGATGGCCCTGGCCGCCGCCACTGACCTGTTCGCGGCCGAACCCACCGCCGTGTGCGTGCAGGACCTCGAACTGCGCAACGTCCTGCCGCTGACCGAACCAGTCACGGTGACCGCGCACGCCACCACCACCTCAGCCGACAGCGCCCTATGGGAGCTGAGTGTGCCCGGCGCCGACGCCGCCGGCAGGACCGTGCACGCCACCGCCCGCCTGTTCCACCATCGCGCCGCCCCCCCGGCGCCCGCCGACATGGACAGGCTGCGCGCCGAGCACACACACAAGGAGTCCGCCGAGGAGCTGTACGCACACGTACGCGAACACTTCGGTTTGGATTACGGCCCGGCGTTCGCCGGCCTGGTGTCGCTGCGGGTGAACCACCGTCAGGCAGAGGAAGAGGTGAGCGTGCTCGCCGAACTGGTCCTGCCCGACACGGCCCGCCCGCCCGTGCGCGACCTGCACTGGCACCCAGCATCCATGGACATCTGCCTCCAGGCAGTCCTGATGGCGTGGCTCGCCACCCGTGCCCCCGCCGACGGGGTGGTGCTGATCACCCGCATCGGTGAGGTGCGCCTGTTCGGGGACATCACCCGGGGCCGCTACTGCCACATCCGCCTGGAACGCGGGGCCACAGACGACGGTGCCACGGCCACCGTCCGCCTCCTTGACGCGGACGGCGCCGTCCTGGCCACAGCGGAGGGCGGGGAACTCGTGCGGCTCCCGGCCCGCTCAGAGCAGGAGGAGTTCGACAGCCGCCTGCTCCAGACCCGCTGGGAACAAACACCCCTCCCCGAGCCGGCGCCGGCCGCTGGTGGCAGGTGGCTTGTGGTGGACGCGGGCGGCACACAAACCGCTCGGGAGGTCGCCGGCGTGCTGGAATCCCATGGCGCCACCACCACCCTGGCCACCCTGCCCACGCCCGCCGACACCGCGCACCAGCACGAGCAGGACACCGCCGGTACCGGCCCGGCCCGCACCCGCTTGCGGGACTGCCTACGGTTTGCTCAGGCGCCGCTGGAGGGCGTCGCCGTCCTGTTCGGCTCTGATGGTGCCGTGGACGAGGACGCGCCGTCACGTGCCCGCCACCACGCCGAACGGCTTCTGCTGGACATCGTCCAGCCCCTGCTGTCCGAGGGCGGTGACAGCCCGCCGCGCCTGTGGGCCATCACCTCGACCGCCCACCAGGTCCTGCCCGACGATGTCCCTGACCTCAGCCAGTCGGGGGTGCGCGCCCTGCTGCGCGTTGTGAGCTACGAACACCCTGAACTGCGCCCCACCGTCCTGGACACCGACTCCGCCACCAGCACCGGCGACATCGCCCAGGAGTTGCTGGCCTGCCCCGACGGCCAGGACGACATCGCCCACCGCGGCGGCCACCGCTACACCGCCCGCCTGTGCACCCGGCCGCTGACTGACACCGACCAGCAGCACAGGCCCATCGACTGGGCGGCCGACCGCGTCCTGCTCGACCAGCAGCACGTGGGTGACCTCGGCTCGCTGCGGCTGACCGCGGGCCACCGCCCGCCGCCTGGCCCGGACGAGGTCGAGATCCACGTCCACGCCACCAGCCTCAACTACGCCAACGTCCTCATGGCCCTGGGCTTCTACCAGCAGATGCGCATGCCGGGAGACCCGGCGGCGGCCGCGGTGGCGGACTCTGCGGGGATCATCACCGCCGTCGGGGAGCAGGTCACCGACCGCCGCATCGGCGACCGCGTGACCACGGTCGCCCTCGACACTCCCATGGCGTCGTTCGTGCGGGTCCGCGCCGACTGGACGCTGCCCGTCCCCGACACCCTCTCCCTTGAGCAGGCCGCCGGCCTGCCGATCGCCTACCTCACCGCCTGGTACGCCCTGCACCACCAGGCGCGGGTGCGGCCCGGGGAGAGCGTCCTGATCCACAGCGCCTCCGGCGGCACCGGCCTGGCCGCTCTGCACGTGGCCCGCGCCCACGGAGCCGAAGTGTGGGCCACCGCGGGCAGTGAGACCAAGCGCGCCTACCTGCGGGAGCTGGGCCTCAAGCAGGTGATGGACTCCCGCAGCCTGGACTTCGCCGAGCAGATCCGCTCCCTCACCCACGGCCGGGGCGTGGACGTCGTCCTCAACTCGCTGACCGGGCCGGCCCAGAGCGCGAGCCTGGACCTCCTCGCCCGGCACGGCCGGTTCCTGGAGATCGGCAAACGCGACATCTACGGCGGCACCCGCCTGAGCCTGCTGCCCTTCCGCCGCCACATCACCTTCGCCAGCATCGACATGCACCTGCTGCTGCGAAAGGACCCGGCCCTCATCGCCGACCTGTACGAGGAGTTGTCGGCGGCGTTCGCGGACGGCACCCTGCCGCCGCTTCCCGTCACCTGCCGGCCCATCAAGGACGCCGCCGAGGTCTTCCGCACCATGGCCGCAGCCCGGCACACCGGGAAACTCATCCTCACCTGGCCCGGCCACGGCACCACCGCCCTCCCCGTCCGCCCTCGCGACGTCACCGTGGTACGCCCCGAGGGCAGCTACCTGATCACCGGCGGCCTGGGCGGCCTGGGCCTGCTCTGTGCCCGCTGGCTCGCCCGCAGCGGCGCCCCCCACCTCGTCCTGACCGGCCGCTCCCAGCCCAGCGCCGAAGCCACCCGCCTCATCGAAAACCTCCGCGCCAAGGGCACCCGCGTCGATGTGGTGTGCGCCGACCTCGCCGAGGCGGCCACCGCCGGACACCTCGTAGACACCGCCCAGGCAGCGGGCTTCTGTCTGCGCGGTGTCCTGCACTGCGCCGCCGTCATCGAGGACGCCACCGCCCCCAACATCACCCCCGAACTCCTCACCCGCGTCTGGCGCCCCAAAGCCGACGGCACCTGGAACCTGCACCGCGCCACCGCCGGCCTCGACCTGGACTGGTGGGTCGCCTTCTCCTCCATCGCCGCCGTCCTGGGCAGCCCCGGACAGGGCGCGTACGCCAGCGCCAACGGCTGGATGGATGAGTTCTGCACCTGGCGACGCGCCCAGAACCTGCCCGCCACCGCCATCAACTGGGGAGCCTGGGCCCAGCACGGCCGCGGACAGCACCTCCAACAGCTCGGCCACACCATGATCGACCCCGAGGAAGGCATCGCCGCCCTGGAAACGATCCTGCGCCACGACCGGACCCGCACCGGCTACAGCCCCCTCAACCCCGCCCAATGGCTCGCCGCCTACCCCGACACCGCCGAACTGGCCTACTTCACCGACCTGGCCCCCACCCAACACGCCACCGGGCCGGGCAGTGGTGGCGACGACGCACTGGCCGTCCTGCGCGCCGCCCCCGACGAGCAGCGTCCTAGCCTCCTGGAAGGCATCATCATCCAGCACATCACCACCACCCTGGGCCTGGAAGAGGGACGCTGCACCGCCGAAACCTCCCTGACGCTGCTCGGCTTGGACTCCCTGCGCGCCACGGAAGTACGCAACCGGCTCCAACGCGACCTGCACTGCACCTTCCCCCACACCGCGCTGTGGACCAACCCCACCGCCGCCGCCCTGACCCGCTACCTCCTCGGCCAGCTCACCGACCAGCACCTCCTCACACCCGCACCCGCAGCTTGACCCCACAACACCCCGGCAAAAGAGGCTCACATGACGCCGCCCCGCCTGAGCGGCCCGCGCGGCAGCGCCGCCGCCCGGCGGGGCCGCAGCCACCCCCACACCCGGCGCGCGCAGCCCCCGGATACAGGGCACCGCACGCGCCAGCCACCCGCAGACACCCCGCAACCCCCCGCCGACACCTGGCTACTGCTCACCACCGCCCACACCACCGACGCGGACTGCCTGCCAGCCCAGCTCAGCCGGGAACTGGAACGCCTGGGCCAACGCAGCACCATCATCGGCGGCACCGCCCTCATCCGCCGCCTCACCGGCGCCGCCCACGTCGTAGCCATCCTCCCGCCTCCGCCCCGCCCCGGCCCGGCGCACGCCAACCCTGCCCAGTCCACCGTCCGCTGGCTGGCCCGCCTCGCCCACCGCCTGCCCGACCGGCACACCCGCCTCTACATCCTGACCCGCACCGCCGCCAGGACCGACACCATCCCCTGCCCCGAGCAAGCAGACCTCACCCGCCTCCTGCGCACCCTCACCACCCGCCAACCACAACTACGCCCCGTCCACCTCACCGCCCACCCCGCCACCGCTCCCGCAACCACCGCCCGTCTCCTGCTCGACACACCCCCGGCAGGCGACAGCACCGGGCACCAGCCCCGGCCCCACCGCCCCACCCCCGCGTACGGGACACCACCCCCGTCACCAGCAACCGCCAGCAGCACAAGGAGGAAGAATGTCCCCTCTGACCCATGCCCTCCTGGTGGAAGGCCCCGAAGAACTCCCCGCCGCCCACCGGCTCCACCCGCTCGACCCGCCCGCCGACAAAGTGACCGTCACCTGGTACGGCGGCCGTGAACACTTCGTCGCCACCGGGGAAACAGCCGAACACGACGGCCTGCACTGCGCCGTCTACCGCTGGTCGTATCGCACCCGCATCGCCGAGTAGGTCCCCGGCCTGCCCACGCCGTTGACAACCCGGCCCCTGTGGCCGACCGCCCCCGCACCACCGCCGGGCCGTCCGGCTGCGCCATCCGCCTGCCTGGCAAATGACCCGTCATCACCTCCGCGAGGAGGCCCCGGCATACGCCTGGCCGTCCGGTCCGCTCCCGGCGGTGATCCACGAGCAGCACCCGGCCCTGCAAGCCCTCATCACCGTCACCGTCCAAGGTTTGGCCTGCGTCCCGCCAACACCAGGGGAGTGTGAGACGAGATGACATCGAAACAACACGCCTGCGAGTTCATCCGGCGTGACAGTGCCACCGGGCGGCCGAGCGGCGAACCTCAGGCCGACCGCGGGGCCGGCCTGGGGGGAGCGGCCTGTGCCGGACGGCGAAGAATCCAGGCCGGCCCTGTCGCCGCCCCGAGCAAAGACCCGCACCGGCATGCCCCCGGCTCCCCCGCGGAGCGCCCCCTGAGGCCTGTGGCTGGCCCGCACGCCACCGCAAGCCGGGCGCACTGCCGGTCTTCGTGCCACCGGCCACGTGCCCCGCGTGGGTCCCTTCGGCGCCGCCGACGGGCCAGCCCTCACGCTTGCAGTCTCTTCGTCGCAGTGCGGCCCGGTGAGGGGGACGCTCCATGCTCAACGCGCCTGTCGCTGGGGTGATCTGGCGGCGCCGCAGGCCGTGCGACGGTCCAGTCCGCGTCACCGAAGCAGCAGACCGTGTGGTCATCGCCACCACCTTGCCCGGCCTGTGGTGCCCGGCCACCGCACCAAAGGCCGCCCGCCGGCCGGGCCCGGCCGACTCTGCCCGCGTTCGACATCTCAGCGGTCTGCTCTGGCTTCGTCCACACCGCGGCCGGCAGCATGCTGCCGACGGGGATGTACGAGCGTCCGCTGGTCATCGCGGCGCAGACATACCCGCGCAGCACCGCCCCTCCCAGACGGGACACCGCTACCCCGCCGGCGGCGGTGCCGCCCTGCTCCTTCGACGCGGCACCGCCGACGAAGCGGGCGCGATCACGGCGTTTGACGGAGCACGCCGCAATTCTCGCCACGACCGCTGCGGGCGGCGCCCGCCACGTGCAGAGCCATCAGCCGCCCCCAGAGCAGCTCTCCCTCCCCCATGCCCGGCGCAGATGTCTGTACCCATGCCGCACAACGCACGACGCTGTCCTCCCACACCGTGCTCGACCGAGCCGGCTGGCCCGCGAACAGCGCCGAGGCATCTATTGGGCACCAGGCCCACCAGCGGATCCTCGATGCCGTCGCCGCCCGCTGCGGCTACCGCACCATCCGAGAGGTGGGCAACACCGCCGCCGTCTTTCTCTCGTAGGCCATGCACGACACCGGCGCACGGCCGTGGCCCGTCCCGGCCCCGTACCCCGCCGACCGCGTTCAGGTCCGCACCGGCCTGGGGATCGATCACCCTGAACTGGCCCGCCCACCCCGCAGCCTGCCTCCACAACCACGCGGCGGCGCCGCAGACACCACAACCACAAAAGACCTCACATGGCGCACATGTACGACATCCTTGCGGCCGCGCCGGCCGAAAACTTCGACGTACCTGCCCAGCGGATCACCCCAGTCATCCCTGGCCGGTCTGGAACTCGGCTCTCTCGCCACCGTCGAGCTCCACCTCACCCTCCCGCTGGACCTTCCCCCAGGACGCCGGCGAATGGCGGGCGACACGCGCCCTGCAGGGCATCGCCAGCACGGTGCACACTCTCCAGCCTTACCGGCCCCGCGTGCCGCACCACACATCCAAGCGGCCCCGTCCGCTTCTCAACACACGCGTTCTGTGCAGCCGACGCCACTGGCCCCGCTACTCCTGTCCGGACAGCGGGCCGCCCGCTGGGCGGCTCGTGCTCCTCACCCCCGCCTGACGGAACGCCGGCGCCCTCAACGCACCTGCCTGCGCCCGATCTCTGTAGGAGGGAGACGCCACCGTGCTGAGTACGCCGCGCGGACCGCTCTTCTGGCTCGTCCTCATCATCCTGCTGTTCCTGATCGCCATCGCCCCCGTCCAGACCGCCCACACCTTCCTCGACATCGTCCACGGCATCGAGCAGTTCTTTAACGGCCTCAAACAGTTCATTCAGACCCTCAGCACCTCCTGACCCCCGCCACCCCTCAAACCCGGTGACCCCATCGAAAAGAGGCGATCTTCATGCGGACACTGCTCCTCATCGCTGCTGCCTGCGCCCTGATCGCAGGCGCAGGCGCAGCCTGCACCGCCGTGAGGGCCGACATCAACATCACACCGCTGAATCCGGCAATCACCTTCACTCCCGCCTCGGCCCAGCCGGCGAAGCTTCCCGCCACGCTGACGACAACGGCCCCCGCACCGACCACCAGGCCTCCCCACAGCGCAGCCCCCGCCCCCACACCCCAGCCCACCGAACCCACCCCCACAGCCACCCCCAGCCACACCCGCCCGCTCCCCCCCACCCCGTCGATCACCGCACCCGCCTGCCCCACCGCTCCCCCCCGGGAATCACCCGCACCGGCCGAATGCCTCCCCAGCCCCACGCAGACGACCTCCTCCGCCTATCAGCCCCCGGCCCCGCCTTCCCCGCCCGAGACCCAACCCCCCGCTACCGCCACATGCAGCAGTGACGATGACGCAGCCGTGCCGACGACATCTCCCCATGGGCCCCGCCCCTATGGCACGCCGCTCCGCCCTCACCGCGCTGACACGCACCACACCGGTGGCCTGCATACACCAGGATCACCGAGAGAGTCGGCGACCTGGCGGACCATCTCGGGCAGGTCCATCCGCTTGGTGCAGGCGCCGTAGAAGTCGAGGATGGCCTTGCAGGTGCCCTTCGGCTTCGCTGTCACGGGGGTCTGCACATAGGCGACCGGCGCCCACAGGTCGCGGCTGCCGGGCACGGTCACACCACCAGCCAGCTCCTCGCCCCACTCACCCACAGGCCCACCAAGCGTCCTCGTGGACGCCGAACGTGCCACCCTCGCCACCCTGCGGGGCGGCTGCCTCACCGCCGCCTCCGTTCACGCCACCCTCGAAGAGGAAGCCGAGTGCGTCACCGTGCACGCCGTCGTCCTCGACCCAGTCGGCGGTGCGCCCCCTCGCACCGTCACGAGCGGTCCTGCCTCCGACCTCACCGCTGTCGGACGCCGGGCGGGAGAGCAGCTCCTGGACGCCGGCGCCGCCCGACTCCTGAGGGTACGGCCATGAGCGGCGCGACACGGTCGAGAGCAGCCAGGCCGCGGGGCGCACGGCGGTGTTTGTTCCGCCGGGCGACCGTGACGACCGGGTCCAGACGCGGAGGGCACATGCGGCCGCGGCCCGGAAGTTGGACCTACCCCTCGGTGGCTCCATCCGGTCATCAGCGAGCCGCCATGCCCGGGGCGGCGGAGCGGCGCCCCGGGCTGTGCAGGGCGAGGCACCGCGCGTACGGGCCGCTGGCGACCGGCCACAGGACCGGGGGTCAGGACTCCGTGTAACGAGCGAGAAACTTCAGCTCGGCTGCGGAGATGCGCCGCGGTCGGCCGGTGTCCAGGTCGTACGCGGCCATCTTCGTCACGGCTTCCGCGTACGTACGCTCGGCGTCCCGGATGGCGTATCCGAGTTCGAGCCGAGCCCCACGGCAGCTGATGACCCAGACCTGCACGTCGACCGGCTCCTCGCGGTACGTCAGCGGGGCGCGGTAGTCGACGACGGACTGGCTGACCACGAAGGCTCGCTGGCGCCGTCCAGCTTCGTCCGCCGGCAGCATGTCCTGGAACATGCGGGTACGCGCCTCCTCCAGGTAGGTGAGGAACAGCGAGTTGTTGACGTGCCCGTAAGAGTCCGCGTCCGCCCAACGCAGCGGCAGCGGATAGGTGTAGGTGTTCACGAAGAGGTCTTTCTGTGCGAAGGGCTTGGTGCGGCAGCGACTGCACCAGCTGGGCGCTTGCGCGCCATTCGGTTACACGGCGGGCCTCATGGCCTAGGGTTCTTGGCCAGCGCCCTGGGCGCCGAGCTCGCCGGTGCCACTCTCCTGGATCGACTGCAGGACGTCGCGGAGCACGCGCTGCTCGGTGTCGCGCTCGTGGAGAAGCTCGCCAATGCGGGCGGTTGCCGCCGCACTGTCGGCCGGCAGTGCGGCGCGGACCAGCTGACGCATCTCGGCGAGGCGGCCCCCTGTAGGACGCCCCTGGGCACGCGGGCGACCACCGTGGCCGGCGAGACGTGAGTGACGGACCAGATCCCGATCGCCTCCTCGACAGCCCACACCACGGTGCGCTGGTCGGGGGCGAGCGTCAGCTGGACATCCCTGCCCAGAACCTGGCTGATGGCCGGCAGCGGTACGCCGTCCGCCCCTGCAAGGGCCGCCGCTTCCTCGGCGGTTGAGACGACTGTCCGGGAGGCGAGCGCCGCCGCTTCCCGGCGCCAGCGGGTGGCGGCATCTTCGGCCGCGCGGTTTTCCGCGTGTCGCCGCGCGATAGCCACATCGTCCTGGTTCGCCGTCGTGGCGGCCCAGGCGTCGCGGGTGCCTCCCAGGGCGTCCCGCTCGTCGTCCCCTCCGCCCTCGACCCAGGTGATCACCACGAAGCGGCAGTCGGGCATCGACGCCGGGTAGAGGACATGGCTCACGACCTCGACGGTCTCCCAGTCCAGCGTCGGTATGTTCATCCGGAAGACGTGGCCATCGCGCGTCTCGCCCATGTCGTACTCGGTTTCCCACACCTGCCGCACGTCGACATCCTTCTTGACGTCGTCGATCAGCCGGCGCAGCTCTGCATCATTCGGCCTGGTGGCCTGGGCGAATTTCAAGATCTTTACGTACGCCGACGCGTGCTTGTCCCAGTCCTGGTACTGGGCACGGGCCTCCGGTTCGGTCAGGGCCCAGCGAATCAAGTTCGCACCCGGCTCCATCACCCATGGCCACCACTCGGCCATCGCAGTGTTGAAACCCAAGATGTTCCAGTGCTGGTCACACAGGTACGCGGGGCTGGGCATCTGCCGGTCGATGAGCAGGCGCAGCGCCTGCTGCAGCTCGGGCTGCCCGGAACCGCTCGGCGGCACCAGGGCGGAACCGATGTTGTAGAGCACCAGCGCATGACGCTCGTCACGGTCCAGGTTGAGCAGCGTCGCCAGGGACTCGACCTGCTCCCGGGTCAGCCTGGGCGGGATCGCGCCACGCTCGATCTTGCGGTACGTCCGCTCGCCCATGTCCAGGGCCTTGGCCGCCAGCGTCTGGTTGACCCGTGCGTTCCTGCGCCATCTCCGCAGCAGTGCGCCGAACCCCATGAACTGGCCGGCCACTGGCTGCTCGACATCGTCCCCAGAGGTCACTTCGCCCCCCGAGCCGGCGACCTGACCCGGGACCTCCTTGTCCGCAGCCTCGTCGCTGCCGGGGCCTTGTTCATTTGTGACCACGAAAAACCTGCCTTTACGCCTTTGCGGAGACTCCCATTTCCGGGCGCGCAAAAGGGTCCAGTGCATGCACCGAACCCCCGCCCCACCATCTCCCGACAGGAACCATACGCAACATTTAAGCGATCTTGATCGCATGTGGCATGGGGCACAAAGGGGCATCCCTGCACTGGTTTAACGTCGAACCAGATGGAGCCGACATCGCGTACATTCGCACCCGAATCGGACGTCACCCCTGATCAACAAGTGGGCCGCCGGGAAAACCGGAAAAAGGTTGCCGATTTTCGTCGGACCACCTCGCGTTCGGTCTAGACCACATTATCTAATGCCTTATCAGATCCACCCCCAAACGCCACTCCCCTTACCTGGCAAGCGACTTACGGTCACGTAGGCCGGAGGTCAGGCGCCTGCCACCGTGACGACGTTTGCGACTAAAGCGGACAAAAGATCGCCGTTGACTGCCTTGATGACGCTTGGCTTAAATCGCTCTGGCCAGCAGGTTCGACAAGGCGTTGTGCATGAGACACGTGGGGGCACCGTGACGCTCACCTCCGAGACCCGGAGCAAGCAGTCGGCTGCCCAGCCTCGCCCGCCGCCTCCATCCATGGCGTCTGTCGAGCGCTCCCAGGAATCGCGGCAACGATTCTCCGGCAGCCTTGGCGACACGTGCGAGCGACAACCTGGCGTCTCGCCTCGTCACGCTCTGCGACTAGTACAGAGATTAAGAACCAACTCTGGATCTTGCCGCAGGCCCGTGCGTATGTTCCTCGTCCCCCGGGCAGCCCTGCCCGGCGCGGCGAATGCGAGGAGCGAGCGGCACACGGACCGGCCATATAGGTCCGTAAACAGCGGCGGCGTCCGAGAGTGAACTCCCGGACGCCGAACGCCTGACGGCATAACCGCCCCGGCAAGGGCGGCGATTGCCCACCATCACCACGCTGATCCCATTCCACCGGGCGCGTCAGCGTGGCAACACTGCAAAGGGGATTCTTGCATGCCTCCTGCCCTGCGCAAAAGGCCCTTCCGCCTGGCCTGCGCGGCAGCCACCTCCGGACCGGCGCCTTCCTGCCCCGAGCCGCATCACACCGCCCCGGCTTCGGTAAGCCACCGGCCCCGCCTCGCGCGCGGGAGCGGCCGATGAGCAGCGAAGCCCGCGAGTGGGTGTGGGAGCACAGCTCCAGCCGGGGAACGGCACGCCTGGTCCTGCTGTCGATCGCCGACCGGGTGGCCGACGAACAGTGCGTCTCCTGGGCGTCGCTGTCCAGCCTGGCCAAGCGCACCCGCGCCTCCGTCTCCACGGTGCGCGAAGCCCTCGGTCGACTGGTCGCCGGCGGTGAGCTGGAGCAGCTGGACGACCTCACCGGCCCCCAGCGCAGCACGGTCTACCGCCTGCCCCTCGCCGCGAAGGCCCTGGCACAAGCCATGGGAGAACAGGAGGACGCCGACCAGGCGACGGCGGACGATCCGGAGGCGAGCCCGACACTTCGGCTCTCGGCCCTGCGGCGGTACGGAATCCGCCCGCGTGAGGTACCGGAATCCCGCGAGACGGTCCGGAAACCGGCAGTAGCGGAAACCAGCAGGTCCCGACGGAAACCGGCACCTCGGCATACCGGAAACCGGCACAGCGATGTACCGGAAACCGGCACACAGAACCGTAGTGAACCGGATCTGAACCGTAGGTACAGCAGTGGTGCCGCCGTCCTCTCGGCTGCCGAGTGGCAGGTCGACCCAGCCACCCACGCCTGGGCCCGCCGGCAGGGACACCTCGACCGCCTCGGCGAACAGGGCCTGCAGGCAGCCGATGCGAAGTGGCGCGCGCACCGGGCAGACTTCAAGCCGCGACCGGCCGCTGTCTGGGCTGCCGACTGGCGCTCCTGGATCGCCCGAGAGCACGCCCCCAGCCGCCCGAACCTCTACGCCGTGCCCGGCGGAGGTTCCGGTGCGCCGGGCGGCATGACGCGGGCCGAGGCCCACACCGCCGCCCTTCTCGCCGCCCTCGACGAGCCGACCGGAACGGAGGGCTGACCATGGATCGCCGCGAAATCGCAGCCCTGCTGGCCTACATCGGTCGGCTCGACCCCCGCACCATCCGCACCGACCAGGGCGAGGCCCGCGACCAGCTCGCCCAGTGGCACGAACTGCTCGGCGACGTGCCGATGGCCACGCCGCACGGCTGGGATGCCCGTGTCGCCGCCCGGCAGCACATCCGCACCTCGCCGTACCAAATCCTGCCCGCGGACGTGGCTCGTCCCTGGGAGAGCTACCGGCGCGACCGCCTGGCCCGGCACTCCGACCCCACGCCGTCCATCGACCCTGACAACCAGGCCGCCTGGACGGCCGAACTGGCCGGGGCTCGCCGCGCCGTCGCCGCCGGCCTCGCGCAGCCCGCGCAGGCCCGGGCGATCACCAGCGGTCGCGACGGGGTCGACCCGAAGCTGGAGGCCCGGCTGCGGGCGATCGGCTCCTGCATACCGCCCGCCGCCCGAGCTGCCCTCGCGCCCTACCGGCCCGCCCGTGCCGCGCGTGAGGCGGCCGTAGCCCAGGGCCAGCCCGACGCCCTGAGCGTTCGCTGCGAGTGGTGCCTGGCCCAGCCCGGTGAGCCGTGCCGCCGCCGAAGGGTCGGCCCCGACGGCGGGGCACGCGGGACCGCCCCGCGCGCCACGCCGCACCCCGGCCGCCTCGACATCGCCGCCGCACAGCAGGCCCAGCAGACCGAGCAGGTCCGGCAGCCCGCGATGGCCTGACCGGCACGCAAGGCCAGTGCACCAGTCAGGTGCACCGCCGAAACACCATCGTCCCGCCTCGGCTGCGGCGCACGTCCCTGCGCCGCAGCCGGTACCCGACGCCGCGTCCGCCCAGCGCCGGCCCCGACCGGCCGACGCGGCAGCACATCGGAGACACCCTTGCGTCACATCACCACCCACCACGCGCCGGCCACCGGCCTGCGCGGCATCGGAGACACGAGCTGGCAGAACCGAGGAGCGTGCCACGGCATGGACCCCGAGGACGCCGACGCCGTGTTCTTCCCGCTCCCGCGGGACCACGAGGCCATCGCCGAGGCTAAGGAGCTGTGCGGCTGGTGCCCGGTGCGCGGCGACTGCCTCAACTACGCCCTGGAGAACGTCCTCAAGGAGGGCATCTGGGGCGGGCTCACCGAGGCGGAGCGGCGCCCCTGGCACGACGGACTGCCCCAGCGCCTCGACTACAGCCGCGTGATCGCGTTCTTCAACGGTCGCGACGTGCACCTGACCGAGGTCGAGCGCCAGGTCGTCATCGACCACGCCTATGTCCGGGGCTGGCGACCCGACCGGCTCGCCGCCGCGCTGCAGATCAGCCACAAGCACGCCCGTGACCTGCTGCGGCAGGCGGCCAACAAGGTCTTCGACCGCGACCGCACCTACGGCGTGCCCCGGCCGAAGAAGAAGGGGAAGAAGACCGCCCCGACCACCGGTGGCCCCGCACTCGCCCAGCCCGGCACACGGCAGCCGGTGACCCGTCCGGTGGCGTCCACCTCGGCGCACTCCCCTCTCGGAAAGGCCGCATGACCCACCCCGTCCTGTCCCTCGGTGCCGCTCCGGACCCGTCTCTCCTCCTCGCGATCGGCGTGCCCGCCGCCCTTGTCCTGATGCTGACTGCTTGGGCGATGCGGCGGCGGGACACGCGCCCGCAGAAGCGTCTCGGCAGTCCGGCGGTCAAGGTCGCCGCGTTCGCCGCGCTCGGCTGTACCGCCTACAGCGCGGACACGAGCTGGCGCTTCGCCGCCGACTACCTCAACATGGCCGGCACCGCCCAACGCGCCGCGATGTTCGCCGCAGCGGAGCTCGCTCTCTTCGCGACCGCGCTGATGGCCCGGCAGAACCTGGCCACACAGGGCGCGCCCGGCCTACCCGGCACGCTGGTCTGGGTGATCACCGGAGTCCAGGTGATCCCCGCCTTCGCCGAGAGCGGCCCCGTCGGCGGCACCGTCCGCGCCTTCGTCGGCCCGATCATGGCGGCGATGCTGTGGCACCTCGCCATGGGAATCGAACTGCGCCTGCGCACGCCGGGCGCCGCGTCCCGCGGGTTGATTGCCACCCTGGGGCGGGAGGCACGCGAACGCCTGCTGTCCCGCCTGGGCATCGCCGCCCGGGACCGCGACGCCGCGCAGATCACCCGTGACCGGGCCACCACCCGTGCGGTCGCCCTCGCCGCCCTCCTCGCGGAGCGCACGCCCGAGCAGCAGCGGAGCTGGCGCGGCCGACGCCTCACCCGGCGGCTGTCGAAGGCCCTCGGCAGGGCATCGGTCGGCACCGACCCCCTCCAGCGCGCGCAGCTGCTCGACCAGCTCGCCGCCCGCCGGCACGCCCTCGCGCTCGCCACGGTCCCGCTCCCCTCCCCCTGGTCCCCGCCACGTGGCAGTGCCACGACTGCGACGGTGCCCTCGCCGCGGATGCCGAGCACGGCGGTCCCCGCGGCCGGTCCCCACGGTCACGCCGAACTGATCGGGGACCGGGGACCGCGTGAGGAGGGGGGACCGGTCCCCGGAGCCAGGGAACATGACGCGGGGACCGAGAGCGGCGACGCGGGGACCGAGCCCGTTGGGGACCGGGGACCGACCGACACCGACACCGACTCCGAACCCGCCAAGACGGAGCCCACCGAACAGGACGGTGACGCGGGGACCGGCTGCCCGCCGGTCGAAGTGCCTGGTCACGCCCAGGTTTGCGACCGGGGACCGAAGGGCGCCGAGTCGGGGACCGGCCCGACCGGGGACTGGGGACCGACCGACACCGACACGGGGACCGGCCCCACCGGGGACCGGGGACCGACCGACACCGACACGGGGACCGACCCCACCGGGGACCGGGGACCGAAGGGCGCCGACACGGGGACCGACCCCACCGGGGACTGGGGACACAAGGTCCCCCTCCGCCGGAAGCCGACCACCAAGGCCAAGGTCAAGGGAAAGCGAAGTGGCCGGTCCCGAAGCCCACAAGCACAGCGTCCGCCACGTGAGCCGGAGCAGTCCGTAGACCAGCTCGTCCAGCAGGTCCGCCCCCACGTCCCCGCACTGCTCGCACGGGATGGCAACGGGGCCGTCACCCGGGTCCAACTACGGGAGATCCTCCGACGCGAGGGCCTCAAGGGCGGCCGGAACGACCGGCTGAGCCTCGTCCTCCAGCAACTGCGGAGCGACGACACCATAAATACAAGGAGCACCGCCCGATGAAGACCTGCCACCAGTTCAACACCGTCCGTGCGGAGTACCAGCGGGAGATCGGCTACATGATCGCCCACTCCAAGCGGCACGAGGGCAGGCCGGCGGCCAAGTCCAGCGCGAAGCAGGCTGCATCGACGAAGCAGCGGATGGCCAGGGCGCTCAGCAGCCACGTCGCGCGCTGCCCCGAGTGCGGCTGAACCGGCAAGAACCCAGCTCAACGTCCCTACTCGCACATAGGTGGCCCGGCTCCCCGCCGGGCCACCGCCCTCTCCAGGAAACACACCGTGATACCGCGCTCCGTTCGCACATCCGAGCCCACGATCGCCGAGGCCGGCGCCTGGGCGGACGTCCTGATCCGCCGACGCCTCCTGTACGCCGCAGTCCTGGCCCCGACCGGCCAGTGGCTCGTCCAGTTCCAGACCGACGGACCCGTCCCCGTCCTCACCGGGCCGGCCGACGTCGTCGAACTGGCCGCAACCATCCAGCACCGCATCCGCTCCACGAGGCCCGACTCCCGATGACGCACCCGATCCAGAACGGCAACACCCCGGCACTTGCGAGCGACTCCAACACGGTCTCGCGGCGAGCAAGTTGGGGCGGAAGTAGTACTTCCGCCGAGTCCACCCCCGAGGGGGCGGAAGAGGACCTGCACCGGGGGGCGCAGGTCCGGGGGGCTTCGACCGAGGGCGGATCGAAGCCGGAGGAGGAGCGCAAGCCGAATCGTCGACCTCGTGAGCGACCTGCCCGTCAGCGTCCACGTCAGCCGCCCGAGAAGAAGCGCCGCCACCTGCGTACTACCCGCTTCAACGATGCCGAGTTCGCCCTGATCTCCTCCGCCGCCGCCCAGTGCAACCTGACCGTCGGCGGCTTCCTCGCCCGTGCCGCGCTCGCTGCGGCCCGGGATCTCAACCGAACGAACGCCGAGATCGCCACCGAACGCGATGTTCTGACCGCGCTGTTCGACAGCCGGCGCAAGCTCGGCTGGGCCGGCAGCAATCTCAATCAGGTGACGAAGGCCCTGAACTCCGGTGCCGAAATCTCACCTCAGCTAGAGGCAAGCCTCGCGGCCGTGCGGCGGGCCGCCGACGCAGTGCATGCCGCCGCGACCGCCGTCCTCGAACAGCAGGCAGCATGATCCCGAGCGTCAACGCGCCAGGCGACCGGACCATCGGCCTGCTCGCCTACCTCTACGGCCCCGGCAGGCACGAGGAACACGTGGACTCCCACCTCGTGGCCTCCTTCGACGGCATGGCCCCCGACCCCGGCCGCGACCCGAACACCACGCTAAAGGCACTCCAGCAGCTCCTGGACCAGCCCGTCCAGGCGCTGCCGACGCACGCCCGGCCCGCCAAGCACGTGTGGCACACCTCCGTCCGCACCGCGCCCGGCGACCGGACCCTGTCCGACGAGGAGTGGGCCGAGGTCGCCCGCCGGATCGTCGCCGCGACCGGCATCGACCCCGGCGACGGACAGCCCGGCTGCCGGTGGGCAGCCGTACGGCACGCGGACGACCACATCCACATCGTCGCCACCCTCGTGACCGAGGACGGCCATCGCCCCGACGACTACCGCTCCGGCGCCCGCGCCCAGGCCGAGGTCCGGCTCATCGAAAAGGAACTCGGCCTCCACCAGGTCGCACCCGGCGACGGCACCGCCGCTCAGCGGCCCACCAGCGCCGAACGCCACAAGGCCGAACGCCAGGGCCGCGAGCGCACCGCCCGTGAAGAACTGCGCGAGACGGTACGGCGAGCGGTGGCCGGCGCGACCAGCGACGAGGAGTTCTTCGACCGGCTCGCCCGTGACGGCCTCCTGATCCGTAAGCGTGTCGCGCCCTCCGGGGACCTCCTCGGATACAAGGTCGCCCTGCCCGACGACCGCAACAAGGACGGCGAGCCGGTGTTCTACCCCGGCGCGCGCCTCGCCCCAGACCTCTCGCTGCCCCGCATCCGCGAGCGCTGGTCCGCCGATACCCAGAACGGCCCGGCTCCCCGGCAGGAGGACGGGGTCCGTTCGGGGCCGGGTACTCCGACCGCGGCCCGGCGCAGGACGGCGTCGGCCGCGTGGCAGGCCGTGCTGGTCGTCGAGCACGGCGAGGACGCAGTCGCCGCCGCCCACATCGCCGCAGTGGGAGAGGTCCTGGACGCCCTCGCAAAGACGTCCGCCGCCCACACCCGCCGTGAACTGCGAGACGCCGCAACGGCCTTCGAGCGGGCTTCGCGCTCCCACGTCCGCGCCGTACGCGGGCACGACCGGGCCCTGCGGCAGGCTGCCCGCGACCTCGTCCACGGCGGCCCGGCCCTCGGCCGCGGCGAGGACGGCGCGAGCACCGCGATGGCGATCGACATGTTGTTCTTCCTGATCACCGCTGCCGCGCACTGGCACGCGAAGAAGGGCCACGCGCAGCAGGCCGCCGCAGCCGCACGGGCCGCCGAGCACCTTCGCGCCGCCTATCAGGCCGCCGCCGCCCAACCCCTCGGCGTGCTCTACCAGCGAGGCCGGCGCCTGAACCGGCCGATGCTCCAGCGGCAGACGGTGTTGCTGCGCGAAGCGCTGCCCAGACTGGCCGAACGGATTCTCGCCGAGCCCGGCTGGTACGCCCTGGCCGCGACCATCGCAGACGCCGAAGCCGCCGGCCACGACCCGGCCACCCTCCTGTCCGACGCGGTCAGGCGCCGGGAACTCGACACCGCGGACTCGGTCAGCGACGTGCTCGTGTGGCGGCTGCGGCGGATGGCCGACCTGCCCGCCGACCCATCGGAACTGCCCTCGAACGGCACCACGGGTGGCCCGGCCACGACACGCAGGACAACCTCCCGGCCGTCTGCACCTGGCTCACGGCGCGGCGGGAAGGATGTGGCGGGCAAGACGCGGTGACCCCCAGTCTCTGACTCGCTGGAAGCGGACTGTTGACTCTGTGAATTGAAGCTCCTAGGGGCGTAGGGGACGATCATGACGGAAGCAGGACGAGGCGAGGGAGAGATCAGGGTGTTCCACCGGATACGCCGCCGGGTGGCGGAGCCCAGCGAGGCGCAGCGCCGATTCTTCGAGCTGTCGGCGCGGCTGCAGGACCAGGTCCCCCCAGGAATCGGTGGGCCGTCGGCCGGGCCGGAGCGCAGCGAGCCGGCTACTGCGGTGGACGACTTCCTTCCGCCGGAGCTGCGCGTGCCCAGCCACGACCAGCTCGACGGCAGGATGATGCCGTGGGCGCAGCCGCTCGTCCTCGACGGCGAGTTGGTCACCTGCACTGAGTGCGGCGCGTACCGGGACTGGCTCATCCTCTCCACCCACGGCGAGATCTGGCTGCGCTGCCGGGCCGGACATCAGCAGCAGGAGAACCGTCTGGACACCGCCTGGTACAACCGGAGCGCCGGGCCGGCGGACGCGATGCACGCCACGTTCGAGGACTGCCTGCGCCACCTCGGCCACTGACCCCTACCCCTACGACCTCACGGGCCCGAGGCCCGCACTGACCACCCGTCGCCAAGCACCAAGGGGTCAGTTCCGTATGCGCGTTCGCGTCGCCACCACCGCCCTCGGCATCACCGCCGCCCTTCTCGCCGTCCCCGCCTGCTCCACCGGCACGAAGCCCGACACCACCCCCTCCGCCCGTACGGAGAAGCCGGCCGACGCCGCCCAGAGGACCGTCACGCTCTCGTCGGCCGCGCTCGCGTCGCGCCTGCTCGACGAGAGCGACCTCGGCAGCGGCTACCTGCGCAAGCCGGAGCGCCCCGCCCGCCACGACGACGTCACCGTCATCGGCTGCCCGGCCCTGAGCGAACTGGGCGGCGAGGCGGCCACCGGCGGTTCGCTCGCCTTCCCCCGCAAGGCGAAGGCCACCTTCACCTACGCCGGCAGCAGCTCCGAAATCTCCGAGGAGCTTTACAGCGACAGCGCGAACAAGCTGTCCGACGGCATCGGCCAGATCTTCGACGCCATGACCGGCTGCCCCACCTATCAGGTCGTCGCGGGCGGTACCCCGATCGACATCGCCTCGCAGAAGCTGACCGCACCCCACGACCGCGGTGACGAGCAGTGGAGCCAGCTCCTGACCTTCTCCTCCGGAGGACGGAACACCGTGGTGAAGCAGGTCGCGATCCGCGACGGCAGTCTGCTGCTGATCGTCTCCGGTTCGCCGGCCCTCGTCGACCGCCACCTCGACAAAGCCCTCGCCAAGGCCACGGCCACGGCCACGGCCACGAGCTGACCGAACCAGATACACGGATGCCCCCGACCCTCACGGTCGGGGGCATCCGCCTGTTAGCCCACGCCCTGAGCAGCGCGTGCCGCCTGACCCGGCCCCCAGGGTGTGAAGCCCCATGCGCACGGGCGGCCGGGTAAAGCGTGCGCCTTCATCCCGGCACCGACATACTGCTGCCTCCGGCCCAGACCGCCGGCAACAGCATCGTGTGCACGGACAGACCGGGCTCGAGCAGCAAGAAGCCCGACCCTCCCTTCGGGAGAGGCCGGGCTGTATGCGTCGGTCAGGAGGACGAGCGCAGGGCACTAGATGGCCGGGGCGCGCAGGAGCCGCTCCTGGGTGGCCTCGGGCAGCACCCGCCGCAGGACCGGTGCGGTCGAGCTGAGGGAGGCGGCGAAGGCCGCGACGAGATCGTCCGGGACGCTGGCGCCGAAGGACACCGCCCACAGGCACGGTGCGCCGAGCGCGGGCTCGGCCCACGCCTGCCACCCAGCCGGTCCCACTTCGTCAGCCTCAGTGGTCAGGGCGCGGGGGTCGGCGTCCTGGATGAGGGGCGGCACCTCGCCGAGGCTGATGTGCGAGGTGAACGTCGGGTCCGTCGCCGCCGCCTGGGGCTGGTCGATATCGCGGAGCCAGCCGTGGGCGGCGACGGCGTCGAGTACCAGCTCGGGGCCGGCGATCGGCACGGCGGGCTGGTCACGGGCATCGAGCGCGATGAGGAAGTCGGCCACGGACTCGCCAGGGACGTCGGGGGTGAAGTACGCCGACCACTGGGCGAGCGGGCTGCTCGTGTCCGCGCGGGCGGAGATCTGCCAGGCGATCGGCAGATCCCCCAGGTGGAACGGCTCATCCGCCAGGCTCCACTGGGCCCACCGGAGGGAATCGGGGCTGATGTGCAGGACGGTGCTGCGCAGGACCTGGCGGTCCTCATCTGCTTCATCCGGCTGGTGGCGACCGCGAACGATCGTCAGGCTCGTCCAGCCCAGGCCGGCGAGCGTGTCGGCAACGGTGTCGTAGAGGCGCTTGTCGTCACCGGCCAGGTGCCGGGGACCGACCCAGAACGCGGGCTGACCACCGGACGGGGTGGACGGGTCGAGCGGGAAGTCGGGGTACAGAGGCGCCTCCAAAGGCTCGGTGCGGTTCTACTTGCCGCCGGTAGTTCGGCGGGGGCGGCGCGGTGGTGCCTGGACGGGGCCCTGCCAGGCAAGAGCGACGGCCACCTCGGGCGGAAGATGGCCGAGCTGTGTGTCCTCGACCCGCCCCTCTGCGAGGTAGACGACGGTCCGGCCGGTCTCATCCACGGACTGCACGACCTGCGCGAGGCGGTGTGCCATGGGGAAGAACGGGTTCATGGCCTGACGGACCGGAGCGCTCCGGTCGAAGCCGGACAACAGGGTGATGAGCTCGTCGACGGTCATCTCCGGATGCGTCACGAACAGCCTCCCTTTTGTGAGGAAAACGGTGAGCGGTAGTAGGGCCTGCCGCCGGGAGTCGGCGACCGCACTCGGTGAGCACTCCCGGCCGATCCCTGCGCTGTCACACCCGCCGTGAGGTTTCCAGCACGCGTGCCACTGCGGCGGCGACGATGCCGGCCGGCGTCTCGGTGTCGAAGGACAGGTGGTAGCCGCGCACCTTGGCTGTGCCGGTGACGGCGATCTTCCATCCTTCGCCGTCGGTGCCGGGGCGACCGAGCGGGAACCAGCCAAGGTAGAAGCGGCCGTCCTTGCTGCTGACGTGCACGTCCGCACGGTCGTCCACGATCAGGTTGAAGTCGTCGGCGGAGAATTGGTCCATCACGAGCGTGGGCTGGCCGGGCCCGAGCTGCCACTCGCGCAGCCGGAGGGCCTCGACGGTGGTGGAGAATCCGGGGCCAACGGGAGCCATGGTCACGGGCAATCACCTCTTTGACCTGGGGTTTCTTGCAAGGTCGTCTACGTTGACATGGTCTCGAACGCGTTGGCCAGTCTTTCCGCGCGCTTTCCTGTCTGCCCCCGGCGAACTGTTGCCTTCCGCCCCTTCGCGTCGCTCTCACGAAGTCGCCTGAAGGAAAGAGGTGGCCAACTAGAGGCCCGGAGGTGCAAGCTGGCCCGTTTCCCATCGTGAGGAGAAGTACATGGAGATCCGGCCGCTTGAGGAGCTGCGCGCTGCGGACGACCTGTCTCTGGCGTTCAACCCCTACGGTCTCGGCGGCCGCATGAAGCCCGAATACGCCACGGAATTCCAGCAACGGCAGATCGCCGACTGCGACCTGGCGGAGGGCGTCGCGGCCGGAACACGCGACTCCTTCGAGCGGCTTCGCACCGTCTTCGCCTACGGCGTGCTGTGCTACGACGTGTACACCATGGTCGGCGACCAGGCGCTCCTCATCTACGAGCAGGCGTTGCGCGACCGCTTCATGGAGTGGTGCTCCGGCACCATCACCTTCCGTCTCCCCCAGGCCCCGGACGTGTCCTACACCGTCACGTCGTACGACGACGTCAAGAAGCGCGCGGACCGGATGACACGGCAACGCGCGAAGCTGGTCGTCGACACCCACGCCATCGAGTTCAACGGGATGCTGCACGGGCTCCGCCTGTGGGCGCGTACGGCGGGTCTGCTCCGCGGGCGGCGCAGCCGCGCGGTCGAAGACGCGCTGGCCAAGCTGCGTAACTACGTTGCCCACCCCTCCGGCCACCATGTCGACACCCCCGTCGATGCGGCCCGAACGGTGCGGGATCTGGCGGAGCTGATCAACCAGCTGTGGGGGCAGGCCACCCCCGATGGGCGCCTATACCCAGCACCCCTGCACCGGGAGATCATCGTGCTGAGCTGGAACGGCTCCGGGCAGGCACGGATGGAACCCGCCAGCGCGCTCACCGCCCCCGACCCCATGGAAGATCACGAGAGCGACGAGTACCAGTACGTCGTGGTACGGGCCATCCCCTTCATCCCGGGCAGTCGCTGGAATGACGCTCACTGGGCGGAGTTCGACACCCGCTACGACACCACACGGTTCCCGACGGATTACCTGTGGGGGCCGGGCACCCGCGAGGAGGCCCAGGCATGGCTGGAGCAGGAGCGCCCCAAGGGGGACAGCATCGACTTCACCGACCGGGTGTTCCTCGTCCAGGACCACGGGCGGCTGCTGCCACCGATGCGGCCGGCGGTAGCGGCCGGGCTGCCCGACGCCGAACGGGTCGGGGCCTGGCATGCCGTGCGGGCCGACTTTCCCGACGACGCCTTCACGCACGTCCGAGGCTCCAGGGATCGCAACGCCGGTCACGCCCGCCGCCCCGGAGACTGTCCTGCCTGCTCTGCTGAGGTCCTTGGCTCCGGCACCTACGACGAAGCCCTTCATGCTGCTGCCGCCGCTCTGGGACCGATCCAGGCGGTGCACCTGCCCTCCGTCCGGCTCCCCTCGTCGATCTTCTGGCCCCACCGACCGTGAGCAGCACAACGTGAGGAGACGGGGGCAGGCAAACAACACCAGCCGCCATGGGTCATGGCCGCGACTGCGCCATGACGGCAGGAGCCATGCAGATCGGCGTGCCCGCCACCCGGCCCCGGGGAGGGCCCAGGCCCGTGCCAGGGTTATCCCCATGGACCCCATGATCCCCGCAGACGTACCCGACGAGCCGCCGCTCACCTACGCCGACAGCTTCGATATACCGGTCCTGTTCCGTAACGGGCCCGCGGACAAGCCCAAGAGGCAGTGGCGGACGGCCGAGCACAAGGCGTGGACCGGGTCGGACGGGTTCCCGGCAGCGGATGGCTGGTACGCCCCGACCACCACGTGGCGCGAGATCATCAAGGCCGCCACCGAGGTCGGCCGCGACGTCACCCCGCACCTGCAGAACCAGCCGCGGTACGCGCACGGGGAACTCGTCGCGCGGGTCGCCCCGCTGTACGCCTACCTCGGCGCGCACCCCGTCGAGCCCCGGCACCCCGTAGCGGGCGCCAAGGGCCGGCGCCTGACCCTGAACCCGGTCTACGCGCACGGAACCGAGCGCACGGCGAAGAACGCCGCTGCCTACCGGCTGGGCATGACGATGACCGAGTGGGCCTGCCGCTCGCTGCTCGGCCTCGGTCAGACCGAACACCTCGAACTCGGCGGCCCCATCCCCGCCCTGAGCGAAACCTTCAAGGACCCGAAGAAGAAACTGCCCGACCTGTGGGGACGGCACGAGACGGAGGAGATGTACTGGCTTATCGAGGCCAAGGGCGGCAATGTCGGTGTCGACGTACTCCGCAAGGGGTGGGCACAACTGGCGGCTGGCAGCAAGATTCTCGGCTCGTACGCGCACCGCACCGTGCTGGTCGGCGCCTCTGTGCGGCCCGGAGACGACCTCTTCCTCACCATCGACCACGACCTGCACCCCGGCCAGCCGCCGCTCATCCCAGGCGGATCCGACACCGACGACCAGGCAGCGGCGGGTCCGGGGAACCTCGAAGACCGCCTCGGCGACAGCGACGACGCGCTCATCGGCGCGGCCCGCGCCCAGATGCTCGCCTACCTGGCGCTGCGCTCCGCTCCCGCCTCTCAGCTGCGCACGGTGCCTGTGCCGGCTGACCGCGCTTCCCGTCGCCGACGCTCCGGTCTGACCACCCCCCTGGAAGACGACACCCTCACGCTCGCCATGCGAACCGACGCCCGCGGAGCGGCGCTCCACGGTGAGCAGCACAACCTGCGTGCCGGGATCCGCTCCATGGGGCTCGACGACTTCCTCACCTGCCGCATCCCCGGAACCGAGGTCCACCTCGGCATGTCCCGGAAGCTGTTCGCAGCCTGCGAGCGCCTCCACGAGGAAGATCTCGCCATCGCCCGGCGCACCCCGGGGCTGCGCGCCGAGGACCAGCTGGCCGACGACTCGGGGCTGAGCGAGGATGCTCAGGAAGAACAGCGACTCACCCGGCGGCGGATCTTCCGCGAGCAGCAGGAGGAAGCCCGTCCCCGGCTGCGCCCCCTGCTCCGTGAAGCCTACGAGCGGGGTGCGACGAGCGACTGGAGTGACCTGCTGCGCCGTCCCGAGGAACCGAAGCTTGATCTGGAGGGTGACGAGGGTCTTCTCGAAGCGGCGACGCCGGAGACGTACCTGGCCGTCAGCCGCTACGACGTGCCCCCGATCCGCGCCTAGCCCGTGGAGATGTGACTGAGCAGGCCAGTTGGCCACTTTGAGCACCACAGGTGGCCACGCGTTCCGAAGGTTTGCTGCCGCACTCGCCGTGTCCCACACGTGTCGTTCCCCATTGGCGGGAGGCTTTGGGTCGGGGCTGGGCTGCGGGAACCGCGACCGATCGTATTGCTTTACACACACATCGCGTGACGGAGATCACCGACACAGGGTAGGCGGACTCTCGTGGGCCTCGGGTCTGACTTGACGTGCACGAGCCGGAGTTGGGCCCTTTAAAGGCCGAGTTGCGGTCGTTGATTCGTTGAGTCCACGAATCAGGTCCGGGCGGTACGGGCTGTCGACGTGGGGCGGCCTGGGGCGTTCTGCGGGCAGGCGTACGGGTGGGTGGGATGCCGACGGCCGACATCCCGAGCATGGGATGCCGGCCGCTGTTCCGTGTGGGTCAGGCGCTGGGGTCGTGGGCGCCGACGAGTTCGTCGAGGACGTCTTCCATGGTGACGAAGCCGATGACGGTGCCCTTGGTGCCGGTGACGGCGGCGAGGTGGGTGTCGGCTGCTCGCATGGCGGTCATGGTGTCGTCGAGGGGTGTGTCGAGGGCGACCTTGGTGATCGGATGCAGGGACGTGCGGGGGAAGGGTGCGGTGCGGTCGTGGGCACCGAGGGCGTCCTTGATGTGCAGGTAGCCCAGGATCTCCTCGCCTGGTCCGGTGACCGGCAGGCGGGAGAACCCGTGTGCGGCCGCCGCCCGTTCCAGGCCCTGCGGTGTGATGTCGTGGCCGACGGTGACGATCCGCTCCAGTGGCACCATCACTTCGCC
Organism: Streptomyces noursei; assembly: GCF_001646665.1. Classification (GTDB taxonomy): domain Bacteria; phylum Actinomycetota; class Actinomycetes; order Streptomycetales; family Streptomycetaceae; genus Streptomyces; species Streptomyces lavendulocolor. Next base: position 82,022 of record NZ_LWBU01000101.1, read on the forward strand.
GACAGGGCGCGTGCCGAGCTCCAGGGCGTCCTGGAGGCGCTCTCCGTCCTCGGGCGCGAGGAGGCCGGCGGCGGACGAGTCCTTGACGAGGCGGGCGAGTTCGTCGTCGGTGAAGACCGCAGCGACTTCGTCCTTGGGCTCAACCTTCAGCAGCCGCAGCAGCATGTTGGCGAAGGCGTTGATGCCGAAGACGAACGGCCGCAGGCCGCGCGTGAGGGCCACCAGCGGCGGGCCCAGCAGCAGGGCGGTGGGCGCGGGTGCGGCGAGCGCGATGTTCTTGGGCACCATCTCGCCGATGAGCATGTGCAGGTAGGTGGCCAGGGTGAGCGCGATGACGAACGCGATCGGGTGGATCAGCGCGTCGGGGACGCCGATGGCGTGGAACGGGGGTTCCAGCAGGTGCGCGATGGCCGGTTCGGCGACCGCGCCCAGGACCAGTGAGGAGACGGTGATGCCGAGCTGGGCGGTGGCCATCATGGCCGAGAGGTGCTCCACGCCCCACAGGGTGGTCTTGGCCCGCCGGTTGCCCTTGAGGGCGGCCGGTTCGATCTGGCTGCGTCGTACGGAGATGAGGGCGAACTCGGCACCGACGAAGAAGGCGTTGGTGATCAGCGTGAAGGCGCCGATCAGCAGCTGGATCGCGGTCATCGGCCGGTCTCCTCGTCGGTGGCGCCGGTATCGGCCGGTGCGGTGAGCGTGATCCGGTCGGCGCGGCGGTGTTCTATGTCGAGCACCGTGAGTTCCCAGCCGTCGACGGTGACCGTGTCGCCCTGGACGGGGATGCGCTCCAGGCGGGTGGCGATCAGGCCGGCGAGCGTCTCGTACGGTCCCTCGGGCACGGCGAAGCCGATCTCGGCCAGCTCATCCACGCGGACGCTGCCGTCGGCTTCCCACACCCGGCGGCCGTCCTGCGCGGGGGCTTCGAGGAGGTCGGGGACCTCCAGTGGGTCGTGCTCGTCGCGGACCTCGCCGATGACCTCTTCCACGATGTCCTCGACCGTGGCGACGCCTGCGGTGCCGCCGTACTCGTCGATGATCACGGCCATGGTGCGGGCCTTGCGCAGCCGGCCGAGGAGGGTGTCCACGGGCAGGGAGTGCGGCACGAGCAGCGGCTCGGTCATCAGCTCGGTGACCTCGGTCTTGACCCGCTGGTCCTCCTCCAGGGCGAGGACGTCGCGGATGTGGACGGTGCCGATGACCTGGTCGAGCGTGTCGCGGTAGACGGGGAAGCGGGACAGGCCCGTGGCCAGCGTCAGGTTCGCCGCATCCGCAGCGGTGGCGTGGGCTTCCAGGGCCTGCACGTCCACACGTGGGGTCATCACGTTCTCCGCGGTCAGCTCGGCCAGATGCAGGGTCTTGACGAACAGCTCGGCGGAGTCCGCCTCGATCGCGCCCGCGCGGGCGGAATGCCGGGCGAGCGCGACCAGCTCCTCCGGGGTGCGGGCGGAGGCCAGTTCCTCGGCCGGTTCCAGGCCGAAGCGGCGCACCAGGCGGTTGGCGGTGTTGTTCAGGTGCCGGATCAGCGGGCCGAACGCGGCCGTGAAGGCGCGCTGCGGGCCGGCGACGACCTTGGCGACGGCCAGCGGCCGGGAAATCGCCCAGTTCTTCGGCACCAGCTCACCGACCACCATCAGCACGACGGTCGAGATCGCCACACCGAGCAGGGTCGCTGTGGTCGACACCGCTCCGGCGGGCAGGCCGACCGAGGTCAGGGGCCCGCGCAGCAGTGCGGAGACAGACGGCTCGGCGAGCATGCCGATGACCAGCGAGGTCACCGTGATGCCCAGCTGGGCACCGGAGAGCTGGAAGGTCAGGCGCTTGGCGGCCTTCAGGGCGCCTTCGGCGCCCCGCTCACCGGCCTGGGCGGCGCGTTCGAGATCACTGCGCTCGACTGTGGTGAGAGAGAACTCGGCGGCGACGAACACCGCACACGCCAGCGTCAGCGCGAGAGCGAGCAGGAGCAGCAGCAGCTCGGTCACCGTGCCACCCCCGCTCCCGGCTTAACGATCTGCGGGCAAGGCGTGGCACGGCTCGTACTGGGAGGTTCACCCATTGCGGGTCTGCTGCTCCTTCTTCACTCGGCGGACCGGGGCGCGGCCCTGTGGCTTGGCGGTCAGTATCGGCGACACAACTGTAAAGGAGTAGTAAAGACCCTGGCCAGAGGGTCTCACTCAGCGAGAAGGGTGAGCCGGTGCGGAATTTCCCGGCCAACCTGCGCCTGCGTACTCCACGTCTGTCGTGCTGCTCCTATGCTTCTACATGCTTGTAGATTACGCCAGGGCGGGGCGGTGCATTCCGTGCTGCCCGGTGACGTGCGCGCACCCTTTCGGGGTGCGTCGAGCAGGAGGGGAAACAGCATGGCTTCGATCGACCTGGACAAGGTGCTGGACAAGGCGTGGGCGGACAAGGGCCTGCCCGAGGTGCTGGCCGCGCCCGTGTCCGCGCTCAAGGGCGTCTCGGACCGGCAGGGGGAGCTGCTCAGGGAGGCATTCGGCGTCAAGACCGTCGCCGACCTCGCCGAGCTGAAGTACGTCGGCTGGGCCAAGGCCCTCGCGGCTCTGGACGCGGCGAAGTAACACCCGCGCCCGCGCGGTGCCGCAGGCCCAGAAACCTTGCCTGCGGCGCCGCTGCGAGCATCCCAACGAAACACAGCGCGAGATACGTGAAGGAGAACGCCACGATGGTGTTCAAGCGCCTGCTCGGCTCGATGGGTGTCGGCGGCCCCGCCGTGGACACCGTTCTCGACCCGGTCACCGCGGTGCCCGGCGGCACTCTGACCGGCGAGGTCCGCCTCACCGGCGGCCGGGCCGACTTCGACATCGAGCACATCAGCCTCGAACTCGTCGCCCGCGTCGAGGCCGAGCACGACGACGGCGAGCACGAGGGCACGGTCATCTTCGAGCGGTTCAACGTCGGCGGTGGCTTCCGCCTTGCCGAAGGTGAGCAGCGCGCCGTGCCGTTCGCGATCACGCTCCCGTGGGAGACCCCGATCACTCAGCTACACGGCCAGCCGCTGGGCATCGTCCTGGGTGTGCGGACCGAGCTCGGGGTGGCCGGAGCCAAGGACAAGGGCGACCTCGACCCCCTCGCGGTGAGCCCGCTGCCCGTCCAGGAGGCGATCCTGGAAGCCTTCGGCCAGCTCGGCTTCGGCTTCAAGTCCGCTGACCTCGAATACGGGCGCATCGGCGGCACCGGCCAGCAACTGCCCTTCTATCAGGAGCTCGAGCTCACCCCGGCCCCGCAGTACGCGCACCTGGTGAACGAGATCGAGGTGACCTTCCTCGCCAACCCGGGCGGGATGGAGGTCGTTCTGGAGGCGGATAAGCGCGGCGGGCTCTTCTCCGGCGGTCACGACGCGCTCGCCCGCCACGTCGTCAGCCACGAGGGGGCGGCGCACCGCGACTGGAACGCCGTCGTCGGCTCCTGGATCAGCCTGCTCATCGACGCCCACACCGCCCGCACCGCCCACCACCCGTACGGGCACGACGACGTGCACGCCAGCCACGCCCACAAGGACGAGCACGGCCACCACGGGCATGACAGCCACCACGGCGGCCACCGGTCCGGCCCCGGCATGGGCACCGTCGCTGCCGCCGGCGCCGCCGGCCTGGCCGTCGGGGTCGTCGGCGGCATGGTCGCAGCCGAAGCCGTAGACGAGATCGGCGACTTCTTCGAAGGCGACGACGAGGGCGGGGACGAGGAGGCGTAAGCCACGCCACCTTCGCCCACCTACCAACTTCTACGTTGGTGTAGAACTGAATGGTCCGGGCCGGCCCGTCGTCCCGGCCCGGACACCCCTACGAACCAATGGAGTTCTCCATGGCCCTGTGGGACCGCCTCAAGGAATCCGCCCAGCAGATGCAGACGCAGCTGGAAGCGAAGAAGAACGACCTCAAGTCCGGCGCCTTCCGCGACGCGTCCATGGCGATGTGCGCCCTCGTCGCCGCGGCCGACGGCACCATCGACCCCTCCGAACGCCAGCGAGTCGCCCAGCTGATCGCTACAAACGACGTGCTGCGCAACTTCGACGCCGCTGACCTGCAGCGGCGCTTCGACGAGAACCTCAGCAAGCTGACCAGTGACTTCGACTTCGGCAAGGTCAGCGTCTTGCAGGAGGTCACCAAGGCGAAGAAGAAGCCCGCCGAGGCCCGCGCCGTTATTCAGATCGGCATCGTCATCGGCGGTGCCGACGGCGACTTCGACAAGACCGAGCAGGCCGTCGTCCGCGAAGCCTGCTACACCCTCGACCTTCCCCCGCACGAGTTCGACCTCTAACCGCCAGCGCCCGCCCACCCGAGGGTGGGGCCGGCGGGCTCCGCGCAGATCGGACCGAGTGCTGGGGCAGCCGCAGCCTTCTGCCTTCGCGGCATCCAGGTGCCCTGTGCCGGGCAATGGGCGCTGAGCGCCTGCGCGCGGATGTAGGTGATGTGTCAGGCCACCCCCGCACGTACGACGGTCACCGGGCACTGGGCGTGATGGAGGACGGCCTGGCTGACCGAGCCCAGCAGTAGGCCGGTGAAACCGCCGCGCCAGCGCGCGCCGACCACGATCAGCTGGGCACTGCCGGTCGCCTCGATCAGCGCCGGGCGGGTGCGTCCGCGCACCAGGCGCAGATGAACGGTCAGGTCCGGGTACCGCTCGCGGTGCCCGGACAGGGCCTCGGCCAGCAGTCGCTCCTCCGTCGCCTGGAGTTGGCGCACGTCGCCGATCAGGTCCACTATCTCCAGCGGGCGGCCCGGGGCGGGCTTCTCATGATCGGTCCAGGTGGTCCAGGCGTGCAGAGCCACCAGGTCCGCGCCCCGCAAGGCCGCCTCGGTGAACGCGAACGCGACCGCCGCCTGCCCCTGAGCGGAGCCGTCCACCGCCACCAGCACGGGCCCGGCCGGCTCCGGTCGGCCACGGACCACCATCACCGGACATGCGGCATGGGCGGCCAGGTTGGTCGCCGTTGACCCCAGCAGCACATGGGCGAAGCCGTCCGAGCTGCGATGCCCGACCACGAGGAGCTGCGCGGTCCGCGATTCCGCCTCCAGCGCGGTGACCGCCTCACCCGCGATCACACCGTGGCTCGCCTGAACGCCGGGGGCCGCGGCCTGGGCCCGGGTGAGGGCCTCGGCGAGTATCTGCTCGACTCTCTCGCGCACACCCCCGGCTGGCGGGCCCAGAGGCGAGGTTCCCTGCGGGACGTGCAGGGCGGGCCAGACGAAGGCATGAACGATGTGCAGCTCCACGTCCCGCATCCGCGCCTCGCGAGCGGCAGCGTCCACGGCGGCCAGAGCAGCGGCGGATCCGTCCACCCCGACCACTACCGGCCCGGACATCACGTCGCCTCCCGTCACCGGCCCTCGCGCACCGACGACCGCCCTCTTCAGCTTCTCCCGCAGGCAGCGCGCGTGCCACCAGGGCCCTAGAGGGGCGTGGCGGCGTGAAGGATGAAGAAGAGGGTGACGGCCGAGTTCGCCGACGACAGCGCGGAGACCGTGGTGCCGGCCGCAGCGCCCCAGGTGGCTAGCCCCACCGCGGTGAACAGCGACGGCCAGCGGTGGGCGTGTGGGGCGGGGCCCAGGAGGGCCGCGACCCGGCGCGGCACCGGTCCCGCCGCGGCGAGAGAGGCGAGCGTGGCCAGCGGAGAACCACGGCTGATCAAGGCGGCCCTGCCGATCGCCACGGCCACCGTGCGGCGGCTGCCGACCGCGCGGGCCGCGTCCTCATCAGCCCACCGCTCGGCGGTATAGGTCACCGCCGAGCGCAGCGGGCGCAGGAACGGGTTGGCCCGCGCGGCGAGCTGCACGGCCAGCAGGAACCGGTGGTGCTGGCCGGCCAGATGGGCACGCTCATGGGCGAACAGGGCCCGCCGCTCACGTGAGGACAGGGCGGCGAGCATGCCGGTACTCACCACGATCCGGTCCCGTCGGCCGCCCGGCAGCGCGTACGCGTACGGCATCCCGTCGGGCAGCACGGCCACCGAGCGAGTGGGCAGACCTCGAAGAGCTCGCCCACTGGCCTTGCGTACCCGCCGGTGGCGCCACGCGGCCGACCAGCACGAGGTAATCACCGCGAGAAGCGCCGGGATGGCCGCCTTGCCCGCGACCTCGTCGTACGGCACCGCCTCGCGGACCTCGGGATCCGACCAGCCGTCGGGCAGCGGGTTGCCGGGCAGCTGCGCGGTTCCGACCACCATCAGCAGCGCCAGGCACAGCGTGCTGCACACCGCCAGCACCGCCGCGACCCCCGTCAGGAGCCACGTCGCGGTCCGCGGATGCAGATGCTGTTCGGCCAGCCGCGCGACCGGCCACGCCGTTAAGGGCAACACCAGCGGCAGGAAGACGAAGACCCCCATGGCCGTCAGTCTTCCCCGTCCTCGGGCGCCTGCGCCAGCAGCTCCCGCAGCAGCTGCTCATCCCGGGGCGACAGGGTGGTCACGAAGCTGGCCAGTACGGCCTGCCGGTCACTCTCAGCGTCCAGGACCCGCCTCATCCTCCAGGCGGCAAGGCCAGCCTCGTCGGCGACCGGCGTCCACTGAAACGACCGGCCCACCCGCTCCCGGGCGACCGCGCCCTTGGCCTGCAGCCGGGTCAGGATCGTCATCACCGTGGTGTAGGCGATGCCGCCTCCGATGTGCTCCTGCACCCAGCCCGCGGTGACCGGGCCCGGAGCCCGGCCCAGCGCGGAGAGCACCTGGGCCTCCAGCTCCCCCTGAGCCCGGCGGCGGGAAGGGTCGGCACCGCCCGTGTTCTGCACATCCATGCCGTCAACCTCCCGCCTCAAGAGCCCCACCGGCCGCGGCGGGGCGGTTCATCGTACAGACCGGACGATCTTCCCACCGACGTTCGCCCGTCACGGCGGCAGCGGCGGAGCAACCCGCCGAACCGGCCGTCCACCGGCGCGCTGGCGCTGCGGCATCGGGGCGCTGGTGCATCGTGGCCGCAGGCCCCACCTCGGTTCGGCCGTGCGACCCATGCGGTCCGCAGTCAACTGTGCCATTCACCCCGCTAAGTTTCTACATTGCTGTAGATTCTGGGCAGGTTGTCCGGCAGCCCTGGGCGATTCCCGCCCCGGGCGCGGCGGAGCCTCGCCGACCCGGTCCACCGTGAGCGGACGACGGTACTGCGTAGGCGCCTGTTGGAGCTGTCGGTCCAGCTGTGGTGGCACCCGTACTGGCATGAGGCCGGGACCGGGCAGCGCGTGGCTCTGCGTACGGCGGCGCGGGGTGGACCCAGCGGGTACACGGCGGTAGACGAGAGCAGGCCCCCGGAATGACGTCCCAGGGGCCTGCTGATGGTGGGTGATCTTCGGTTAGATGGTCTCGGCGTTGCCGTCCGGCTTGGACTCGGCCGCCGTGCGACGGCGGGTGACGACCAGAGCGACGGCGCCTGCGGCGACGAGGAGACCCGCGCCGCCGGCAATCCACGGGGTGGCGTCGGCGCCGGTGTGGGCGAGGGAGACAGCCGGAGTCTTCGGCGTCGTGTTGTCGTTAAGCCCGTCGGCCGCTGCGGTGGGCGTGGAGACGGCGTCCGGCGTGTTGGTGCCCGTCGGGGAGGGCTTCGACCCGCCGGTCCCGCTGTCGCTCGGCTTGTCCGCAGGTCTGGACGGGGTGCCGGTGGGCTCGTGCGTCGGCTTATCCGACGGGTCAGGCTTCGGCGTGGTGGCGGTCTTGGCGTTGGTGACGGTCACGGTGACCGGCGCGCCGGGGCCTGCGGTGAACGTCTTCGACGGCTTGTAGAGGTCGTAGCCGGCGGGGGCCTTGACCTGCTTGACCCAGAATTCGGTCTTCCGGCTGGTCACGGGCAGCTCTCCGGTGGCTGTTCCCTGCGACCCGGTGGTCAGGGTGAGCAGGGTCTCGCTGCCTGTTCCGATGTTCACGGTGGATCCGGGCAGCAGCTTTCCGGTCTTGTCGTCCTTGGCCTGGAGGAGAACCTTGGCGGCCTTGAACGGGTCGGTGATCGTCAGCGGTGTGGTCACACCTGGGGTGACGATGACGTCCTGGTCGGGGACGACCTCGTGGAGCGGGCTGCCGGAGGTCGTTTCCTTCAGCCGGTACACACCGGGAGCGAGGTCGGGGAATGTCAGCTTGCCCTGCGCGTCGGTCTTCCCGCGTCCGGCCTCCTTGCCGGTGGAGTCGAGCAGGAGGAACTCGGCGCCGGGGAGGACGTCCCCGGCCGCGTCCTTCTTGGTGATCGCGATGCTGCCCGCATCCGGGGCCGGTGTCTCGGTGGAGGCAGCGGAGGCCGAGGGCGTCGGCTCGGACGACTGGGCGGTCGCGGTCGGCGCCCAGGTGAGGGTGCCGGTCACCGCGGCGGCGACGGCAGCGGATCGGACGGCGCCACGGACGATACGAGCGTGCACGGGAAGAGGTGCTCCTTGATCAGGTGGTGGGAGGTCATCGGGTCCGGCCAGCGACCGGAAGCGCCGGCGGCGGGGCGGGAGTCTGGTGGGCGGTCTTGGCCGCAGCACGGCTCGGCGCGGACGCGGTCCACGCGCCGGGGAACCAGACGGCGGTGTACTGCTCGATGGCATCGCGCAGCCCCGTGAAGTCGGCTCCCTCCCATGCGGGTTGCCCCGGCCTGGCGAGCGTGATGTTGAAGGTGCCGGGCATGTTGCGCTGATGCAAGGCCCCCTGACGGCGGCGGAAAGTGCCGTGCTCGGCGAAGCTGAGCGCCACCGCGTCGATCGTGCCCCGGTCGATGTGAATCACGGTCAGGCGCAGGCCGCCGTACGCGTTCCGGTACTGCGTATCCGTGAAGCCGATCTGCAGTCGTAGGGGTGCGCCCGCGATGGGCGTGGCGTAGTACGTGCTGCCTACGGTGGTGCCGCTGGGGAAGGGGAGGCGGAGTTCGGCGAAAAACTCCGGGGCGTGCAGGGACAAGAGGATCCTCTGGTCAACGGGGCGGTTTAACGGCGCGGGCCGGGCAGGGCCGGACGGCTGGTGGTGCTCGAGCGCGGGACGCTGGGAGCGGGGAGCGCGGCCGGGCGGCGTGCTGCGGCAGACCGTTGGACATCGAGTGGGGTGGGGACCGGCGGTTCGGGCGGCAGGATGGGGGTGAGCTGGGCCATGCCCTTGATGTAGCTGTAGGTGTCCTGTCGCCAACGGGGCAGCGGGGCCGGGTCGGAGACGCACTGGGTGACGGCGGTGAGCAGGGGGACGGGGGTGTCGGTGCTGGCGGTCGCGTACCAGGCGGGACGGTCGATGGACTTGCCGGCCCACAGCTGCCAGCGGGCGTCGCGCGTGGTCAGCTCGGCCTCTGGGTCGAGGTCGCCGGTGGTGAACTCCATTCCGGCGGGCCCGTCCGGCGCGTTTACCGCGAAGACGCCCCTGCGGGGGCGGGCCATCTCCCAGCCCTGCTGGAGCAGAGGGACGACGGCGAGAAAGGGCTCGTGCTCGTCGATGCCTACCACCGGCCTGGCGAGGTAGGCGTCCGGCCCCTGTTCGTACGCCGTGGCAAGAGCGGTGATGAGGCGGTCACGAACTCGGTGGGGAAGCGGTCGTTGAAACAAACGCCCCACGTCGGCGGGCCGAACGGGTCCTTGTAGGCGTTGATGCGCCAGAGCCCGTCGTCCTCGCCTTCGGGCAGGTAGCCCAGGCATACGCGCCGGTCGGGGGCGCTCACATACACGTTGCCGTCCTCGTCGTGCTGGAGGTCCCAGCCGAGGGCGAGGAGCGGCGCGAGGGCGGGGTCGCCGGTCCCGGTGCTGGCGGCGAGGTAGCGCGGGGAGACGTAGACGTCTCCGTCGATATCGTGGCGCGGGTCGGGCTGGTGGCTCATCGTTCCGCCCGCGTCGTCACGGTGATCTCTTCGGCGGCCGTGTCGAGGCGTTCGTTGACCTCGGCGGTGTCGCGGCCGGTGACGATGTAGAACCCGGCCCGGGCGGTGAACAGGTCACCCTCGGGCGGAAGGAGGAGCAGGTCGCCGACCTGTCGCATCCACTGCATCTGCCGCAGCCACGGGTTGTGAGCGGCGAATGGCTGGTTGACCTGCCGCTGCGTGAGCGTGCCGGAGGCGGCCGGGTAAAGCATGCGGATGCCGGCGGCCTGGCGGCGGGCAGGGGTGAGGTCCGGAGCTCGGCCGCAGGCGAGGTCGGTGGCGGCCTTCGGCAGGTCGATGCCGGTGGCGAGACGGACGAGGTGACCGATCAGGTCGCCGCCGATGCGCGCGTTGACCTCGATCAGCCGGGGCTGGCCATCCACGAGGCGCATCTCGACGTGCTGCACGCCGTCAGTGATCCCCAGGGCCTTTACCGCGGCGGTGGCCGCGGGGGCGACCTGCGCGAGGAGCGGGTCGGTGGCATCGACGGTGTGCCCGATCTCGTAGAAGTACGGGGCGGGCCCGAGGCTCTTGCGGGTCACGGCGACGGCGGTCGTCTCACCGCGGTGGGTGACGCACTCGACCGAGACTTCCGGGCCGTCGAGGTACTCCTCGACCAGGACACCGGTGTCCTCGCGGCTCTGGGTCGCTCCGGCCGAGGCGAACTCGAAGGCGGCGGGCAGTTCCTCGGGGCTGTCGATGCGGATCACGCCGATGCTGCCGGCGAACGCGGCGGGCTTGATGACGGCGGGGAACCCGATGGTCGCCGTCGCCCGTGCCGCCTCCGCCAGGGTGCGGGCCTTCATCGAGGCGGCCGACGGCACCCCGTGGCGGGCGAACAGCGTACGGGCGGTGGCCTTGTTACGGCAGGCCCGCATCACCTCGACGGAGTCCGCGGGCAGACCGAGCGCGCGGGCAAGGCGGGCGGTGGAGACAAGGTGCCGCTCCTGCCAGGTGACGACGCCGGCGAGGTGGTGGCGTGCCGCCAGAGCCCGGCCCGCGGCGAGCAGCGCGGCGTCGTCGTGGAGGTCGACGACGGCGTGGTCGACGATGTACGGCTTCTCCCACGACGGCTCGGTGCCGGTCAGCAGGACGACGTCGTACGCGGCGGCCACCTGCTCCAGGCAGTAGCCGCGATAGGTCTCATCGCCGGGAGAGACGACGAGCGCGAGGGGGCGAGCGGACAAGAAGGAGTTCTCCGGATCGTTGGACGAAGGCGAGGGAAGAGGGCGGTTAGTCGGCACGGCGGCGGCGTAGCTCGAAGGCGCTGGCCCAGTGGGGATGAGCGGCGATCAGCCGCCTGGCGTACAGGGCGGTGAAGTTGTCGTTCAGGCCGGGGCCGTACGGGAGTTGGCGACGCAAGTCCTCGAAGAGGTCCTTGAGGCTGACGCGCGTGGCGCCGGCAGCGAGGCGCCGGGCGGCCATGCGCTCCAGCGCGCGGTAGACGTGCGGGTGCCGCGCGTCGAAGGCGTGGAACTGCTCGGTGATGGTGCGACCGCTCGGACGGTGCGTCCTGGGGCAGGCAACGGACATGGCGGGGAGTTCTCCACAGGCTGAGGAGCGCAGAGGGTCAGGTGCGCAGGGCGGGATCGGTGCGCAGGCGGACGAAGGCCGGGAACAAGCCGAGGGTCTGCAGGACGGCGCACGCGGTGATGACGTGGCCCAGCGCGTCGGGCGGGGTGAGCGCGGTGAGCACGCCGGCGACGGGGAAGGGCAGCAGGAGGATGAGGATGGTCACCGACAAGGTGCTGCCGAACGTCTCCGGCGGGATCAGGCGGGAGCGCAGGGTGCGCAGGACGACCGTCATGCCGCCCTCGGCCGCCATCAGGACGGCGACCAGGATCAGATAGGACAGGTAGTCGGGGGCTTGGGCGGCGGCGAGGGTGGCGATCGAGGCGAAGGCGGCGCAGGCCGCGCCGACCGGCCACAGGCCCAGGCGGTCGATCGCGAACCGGCAGAGCGTGACGCTCAGGAGCGTCGCGCTGGCAGCGGCGGACCAGACCAGACCGACAGCGGTGGTCGACTGCCCGTAGTGGTGGACGACGATCACCGGACCGGCCGCCTGGAGGAAGCCGATGGCGAGGTTGGACAGGGTCAGGCCGGTCACGAGCCAGCCGAGCGCGGGCAGAGACCGGATGGTCCGCCACCCGGTGAGCAGTCCCGCACCCGTGTTGCCCTTCGGCGCCCGGGCCGGGGGGATCGGCGACGGCAGTGTACGCAGCGCCAGCACCGCGGCGAGCAGCGAGAACGCCGTGATGACCGCGAGCATCTGCCAAGGTCCGGCGAGCAGCAGCACTCCTGCCAATGCCGGGCCGGCCAGGGTGGCGGTCTGGTCGATCCCGAGCAGGACGGCTTGGACACGGTGGGCCCGCTCCCCCGCGCGGCGGCCGGCGGCTGCCCCCGCGGTCTCGGCCGCGATGTAACTGAACTCGGTGAGCACCCCGGTCACGGCAGCGAGCGCCATCACCGTCACGCTCGCCACGGCGCCGGAGGGGTGGAGGTAGAGAAGGACTGCTCCGGCGGCGATGACCAGCGCGCGGCCGAGGGAGGCGAGGAAGAAGACGACCGCTGCCCCGCGCCGGTCAACGATCCCGCCGGCCCAACCGAACGCTGCCAGCCGGGGAATCCACTCCAGGACGAACGCCAGGCCCGTCAGCGCCGCGGAGCGCGTGGTGACGAGCACCAGGAGCGGGATGCCGTAGGTGGACATGGCGAACGCGAGGGCGTCCACCGTGCGCGGCAGGTAGATGCTGCCCAGCAGCCCCCCGGTGTGGTGGGCGTGCCGGGGGGTGGCGCCTGCGCTCACGCGACCGGCTCTGCTTCAAGGAGCAGGCCGACCTGTGGGTTGGCGTCCAGCCACTGCGGCAGCAGAGCGCGAGGGTGGGCGAGATCCGTTGCGGCCCCGGCGCCAATCGTCTCCTCGTCCGCTGGGCGTGGGGAGTCGTCGGCTCGGTCGGCGACGAGCGCGGGGACCAGGAGGCTCAGGGAGTGCTGGAGGCGGGTGGTGAAGTCGCAGACACGGGTGGGGTAGGCGTGGCGGCGGGCCCAGCGGGCGGTGGCGTCGTAGACGTCGGCCAGCTCGGAACCTGCGTCGGTGAGGGTAAGGCCGGCGCCGGGTACGACGCGGGCGAGACCGTGCGCGCGGGCAACGTGGGTGGTCCGGCGAAGGTGGTGCGAAGAGAGGTCGGGGAGGGTGGCGGCGAGCCTTCTCGGCGGGATCGGTCCGTTGTCGTCGATCTCGGTGATCAGCCGGATCAGGCCCGGCGAGGACAACAGGGCCAGTGCGTTGTGGAGTTCGGCCGGAGTGAAGGAGGCAGTCATCGGCGCGGGCCCCCTGCCGCGAGCGCCGCCATCGGGGGGGTCGTCGCGGTGTGCGAGAACAGGTCGCGGTTGTGCCACGTCGGGCGAGAGGCCGCTGCCGCCCGGGCAGCCGACGAGGTTGCGGGAGCTGGCAGCGATTGATTGCTGACCCACTGCTTCGGCGCGGATGCGGCCCCCGGGCGTCCCCAGACCGGGTGCTGGGCAGCACGGGTGAGGGGATGCCCGGAGGACCACGCGGACAGGGCACCGAAGACGGGCCCCAGGCCCTCGCCCGCCACGGACAGGCGGTAGGGCTGGCCAGTGCCCTCGGTGTCGACCAGACCGTCGGCCACGAGCTGCCGCAGCGGCGGGTACACGTTGGTCCAATCGCTGCTGGGCATGACGATCCTGGCGAGCGCCCGGCCGCTGACCTCGCCGCGGGACTTCAGCACCCACAGGATGGCGGCGGCATGCCGCCGGGTGAGCAGGGTGAGGCTGTCCTCGATCTGCTCGATCGCGGGCAGCGGGCGGTCCGCCTTCTCCAGATGTTCCTCGGCCCAGGTGACGAGCATCGGCAGTACCGGCAGCAGGGCTGCGCCGCGGTCGGTGTGTCCGTAGGTGACGTGCCGCGAGGTGTGTTCGGTGCGCTGGACGAGGCCGGCGTCGCACAGCGACTTGAGCTTGGGGTGGAGCTGGCCGTTCTGCAGCCAGGACACCTTGCCCGCCAGCTCGCTGTACCGCAGCGGCGGACCGGACAGGGCCAGCAGGATCCGGACGTTCCATCGCGGGGTGATCATGGCGAGGGCTTCGGTGACCCGGGCGATGTCGGCATCGGTGTCAGGGGGCAGAGCGGTGATGGCCAAGGGAGGAACTCCTGGTTGAGTAAAGGGAAATCGCCTGCGTGTCAGCGGCGGTGCGCCGTGCTCTCGGCGGGACGAGGCGGGGCCGGGGGCGGCAGCGAGGGAGTCGGCGGGGACTGCGCCGGGGCCGGGACGCGCGCCAGGCTCTGCAGAACAGCCAGGGCCGACTTGGTCTGGGCGTCGCGGACGGCGACCGCTTCGGCGAGCCGGCGGGCGCCGTCGAGAAGGTGGGAGACCTCGTGTCCGCCGATCTGCCGCTCGAGGTGGAGGAGCTGGGTGAGGCGGTCGCGATGGAAGTCGATGCTGCGCTCGGCGAGGGTGAGGTCGTCGTGCATGCCGAGCAGGGCGGAGAGCATGCCCGGCGGCTGGTCGCGGGCGTGGGCTTCGAGGTCGGCGAGCGGTGCGCCGTACAGGTCCTCGATCCGTCCGGCTATCTCGGTGGACGTCGAGTGGGGCAAGCGGGGGCTTTCACTGTCGGCGGGCCCTTGCCGCCCCGGCACGCGCGGGGGCCGGGGCGGCGAGGGACGGGGGCAGGGCGGCGGCGACCACCGGCTGCGCCGTACGGACGGGGCGGGACTGCTGGTCGGGGGGCGGCATGGTGCGCAGCAGCCCGCCGAGCGCGGCGCGGTAGCCGTCGCGGGCATCGAGCGCAGCCTCCAGCCACTGCGCGTCGAAGCGGAGGTCACCGGCTGACAGCTCGCCCATGTCCCGGTCGGGCGCCATCGCCTCGTGCACGCGGTCGCGGACGCGGGCGACCTGCTCCTCGGCCAGGGCGAGGAAGGAGCGCAGTTCCAGGGCGCGGGTCAGCGCGGGAGGCGCATCGGGTGCGGTAGCCGTCGTGTACAGCTCGGCGACCGGGGCGCCGAAGACCTCCCGCAGCTGGCCGTCTGCGGTACTGGACTTCAGCCGGACGCTCACAGCACGGCCCTTCCCGCTCGCGGCACCGACGCCGGCCCAATCGCGGGGCGGTGCGGAGCGCTGGTCGGCACCGCCGGGCCCTTGTGGGCTCCACGGCTGAGACGGGCGAGGCGTTCGGCAGCGAGGCCCTTCTTCCCCGGAGCGTCCGGATCGAGAAGCCAGGCCACGACCTGGGCCCGGCCGTCGCGTGCCGTGACGGCCGCGTTGACGCGCTGGGCGAGGCCCATCGTGGGGTCGTCGACCTCACTGGGCTGCGTTTCCAGCGCGGCGAGGAGGTCGTCCTCCGCTCGGTCGAGCACAGCCTGGGCCTCGACGAGATGGCCGTGCCACTTGACGACCTCGGTGGCGTCAGGGTTCGCGGCCGGCGCGACGGCAACTGCGGCCCCCAACTGATCCATGCCCATTCCGAAGTGGGCTTCGATCCGTTCGGTGAGCACACCCAGGACATCCGCTGTGTCTTCGGGGATGTCGTCGGACAACGGGAACTCCTTTTTCGGAAGACGGCACCTGGAGCTTCAAGGCAGGGAAATGACGGGCGGTCGAACAACCCAGCTGTGAGGTAAGCCGGTTAGGGCTGCGTGCCTGTCAGCTGAGGCACATGCGGACGTCTCGGTAGACGTAGGTACCGGAGACCCAGCCCTTTACGCCGGTCGCCCTGTCCGTGATGTAGAGCCAGTTGCCGCTCTTGTTGTGCACGGTGAACTTGTGACTGCGGTAGAGCACTCCGACCACGGTGGACTTCGTGGTGGCCTTGGACCGGATGGTCACGGCCTTCGTGTGCACCTCGTACGGGAGCGGCGGCAGAGACGAGCAGCTGCTCGTCGGCAGGGCAGTTGCCGCGGTGGCGACGGGCGCCGCGCTCGCGGCGGTGGCGGACAGCACCGGCACAGCGAGCGCGCCGAGCAGCGCAGCGGATATGGCAATACGGGTTGAGCGCATGCGGAAGAAACCTCCATGAGGCATGGGAATTGCGGGGAATGGCGCCGCAGGAGTTGTCCCGGCGGCTGTATAAGAGTCCGGAGAATCGCCGGTTTGGCTAACCGGCGATCGTCGGCTATGTTTCGCCGCGCCGGTTGGCCTCGGAATTCAGCGGGATCGTCCGGACGGGCGCGGAGCGGGGGCCTTCGGCAGGGCAGCCGGGCGGGTGACTGACGCTGCCGGCCGGACCGGCGGCAGGGGGCCGGCCTCGCCTCTGAGCCGGTCGTCGCACCACCGAAGGGCCTCCTCGACCGTGGTGAAGCCGCCCTCGCGCAGGGTGTGGGTCCACGCGTCCGTGTCGACCTCCTCGACCACGACGCGGAACGGTGAGGGGGCTCGCTCGTCGAGAGCGCGCAGTGCCACGACGGTGACCATGTCGTCCGGGTCGTCGCTGGTGTAGGAGTAGCCCATCGCGTAGTGGTCGCCGTCACCCGCGAGGCGTTGCTCCAGCGCCTGTGTCGCCTCGTCCGCCGGCGGGGGACCCAGTTCGGGGTCGAGGCCGATGGCGTCGGAGGGGCAGCCGAGGTGGATCAGCCAGGACTGCGCCATCGCGGGCAGCGGCAGCGGAGCCTTCTCGAAGGCGAACGTCCGCTGCTCCTGGTTCCGCTGCAGGTGCACGGCGACGTACTGGGGTGTGCCGGGGTGGCCCCAGGTGGCGGTGCGGTCGAACAGGACGTAGTAGCTGTGCACACCGTTGACGGTGTGGTGTTCCGCCAGGGGGACGAGCATGTCGGACCGCACTTCGACCTGACGGTAGAAGTCGAGGTGAATCTCCTCGTCGGCGTCGAGGTCGTCCACGTCGAATTCGACTGCGGGAAGGGGCTTCCTGGCGGGTACCGGTTCGCTGGGGGACAACAAGGGCCTTTCGGGGAGTTCAGCGCCGCCGTGCTGGGGTGGACGGCCAGGCCCCGGGGCGAGCCGAGGGCTTCGGCACGTGAGTGGTGGGCGGCCGGCGCGCGGCGAACAGCGCGGCGCGGCCGGCATCGGTCAGTCCGACGGGTTGGCCGGCGTGCACGGCGTGGCCGGTATCACGGGAGACCAGGCCGGCACCCTCCAGCTGCTGTAGCTCGGCGTAGGGGATGCGGGTGCCGGAGGCAGTGGTCACGGACATCCGGCCGGTCAGGAGATGCTCGTAGAGCTTGGCCCCGCCGGCGATGGCCAGCAGCGCCGCCTGCTCGGCAGACGACAGCGGCGTTTCGCTGGGCGCCGAGGATGTTGCGGCGGCGGCCTCGATGGACTCCAGGGCGGTGATCACCTTCCGGGCGGCAGCGTCGCGTGCGGTGGCGGCCTCCTCCAACTGGTCCACGGTGCGGTCGATGCGCGCGAACAGGGCGCCGTCGACAGGGAACTCGCCGCTGGACAGGCGGTGGAGGAGAACGCGGTAGAAGGTCACGCCGGTCTCGGCCCGGGCCAGCTCGCGGTGCCGGTCGACCAGGTGGGCATGTGGCTCGTCGAGGACGCCGCGGTCGCGGTAGGCCCACAGGGTGTCGACGTCATGGCCGGTGACGGCTTCGATGCGATGGTCGAGTGGAGACACCGCACGCCGGACTGCTGCCGGCGCGGGGTCAGGGGACATAGGCGGGGCTCCGTCGTTCAGCGGGCGTGATGGTGCGAGGGGTTGTGTGCGGGGCGGGGCAGGCCCGGCAGCGCGGAGGGCGGCGGAGTGGGGCGCGGTGCGGGGCTGCGGGTCGCCAGCTGGGGGGAGCGGGAGCGTGCTGCGTGGGTGCGGGCGCTCAGCGGCCGGCGGGTCATCCCCAGGCGGCGGCCGACCTCGTCGTAGACGTCGTTGCCCGCCCGCGGCCGGATGGCGACGACGTGGATCTCCCGCTGGTGCGTGGACTCGGCGGGCGCCGGGCGGACGCCGTAGACGACGCGCCAGTCCTTGCGGGAGTCCACGAACAGCTTGCGGTAGCCCTCCAGGTCGCCCGTGAGCCGAAGCCCGAAGCGCTGTGCGTTCACGACTTCCTGCAGGTAGGCGAGGGTGAGATCGCGGATGTCGCTGGGCGCCTGGAGGAGATCGGTCAGGGCTCGGGGGTCGAAGCTCAGGCCGAAAGCCGGTTGCTGCCCCCCGTTCACGACGTCGGCTCGTCCGGCTCAGGGGGCCCGGCCGCCTCCACCGCGCCCGCCGTCGCCTTCTCGGTACGAGCCGAAGGCGGCGGGCCCGGAAGGAGCCGGTGGGCGGGACGCTCGGGTGAGGTCATGCAGGCCGACAGCGGACCGCCCGGCGCGCGGATCGCCGCGATGGCGTGGGTGAGGAAGTCCCGGTGCCACACGAACAGGCCACTCAACCCGGCCTCGGGGTCCTTGTGCTGCTGGTATGCGAGCCACAGGGCATGAAGCCATGCAACGACGTCGTCGTGCTCCTGCCACTGCGGGCACCAGGGCGCCGCGGTGGTGACCTCCGCCCCATAGACGGGCAGAAGGAAGTCATCGACCCAGTCGGACAAGGCATCGAGCTCGTCCTCGCGCTCCTCGCCGTCCAGTTCCAGAATCGGGCGCGGCTCCGGCGGCGCAGCCGGGGGCGGTCCGCCGAGCCCGGGCATGCCGAACGCCGCGAACGGTGATCCACCCGGCGATGGCGCGGAGGCGAGATGGTCGAGCTGCTGGGCCTGCTGCGCCGACTGCTCCATCAGCCTCCGGACGCTCGCCTCGATTCCCTCCAGATGGGGGTCCGGAATACGCACCGGCTCAAACTCCCCACGGTCCGAGGGTTCTACGGATTTAGACATGGAACGCGGGGCCTCCTACGAGGGGCGGAAACAGGGAAAGCGGAAACAGCGATGAGTGGGCCGGTCGACGAACTGCTCGCGCCACGGCGGGATGTCACCCAGGGCTGGAAATGGCGTCGGAATTCGCCTGGGAAGCGCGGGTGCCGGCCTCAGACGGACAGGACCACGTCGTCCTGGGTGAGGGTTTCGCGGACCGTCTCGGTGAGCCGGTCGGCTGCGATTGACGCGTAGTGCTCGGTCTTCTCCACGCCGATGAAGTCCCGGCCCTCCAGCAGGGCGGCGACGCCCGTGGAGCCGGAGCCAGCGCAGAAGTCGAGCACCGTGCCTCCCTCGGGGCTGATCTTGACCAGCTCGCGCATCACGGAGACCGGCTTCTGCGTGATGTGCTGGCGCTTTGCCCCCGAGGGCTGCGAGGCGCTGTAGAGGCCGGGCAGGTAGACCGGGTTCCGGGAGCCGTCGATCGCACCCTTGGAGGCCCACACGATGAACTCGCAGTTCTGGGTGAACCGGCCCTTCTGCGGCCTGGCCTGCGGCTTGTGCCACGCCAGCACGCCGCGCCAGAGCCAGCCGGCCGCCTGGATCGCGTCCGTCGTGGTGGGGAGCTGACGCCAGTCGGTGAACAACAGCGCCGTACCACCGCTCTTCGTGAGGCGGTGGGCTTCGGTCATGATCTGCGTCAGCCAGAACCCGTAGCTGCGCTGGTCCATGTTCTCGCCGGTGAAGTCCGGCAGGGCGTGCTGGGCGTCGGCGGAGGTGTACTTCTGCTTCGCCGAGCGCGTGGTGCGCTCCTTCGCGGTCCGGCCACCGCTGTTGTACGGCGGGTCGGTGATGACGGAGTCGACGCAGTCGTCCGGCAGGTCGGCAAGGACACTGAGAGCGTCACCCTGGTGCAGAGAAAAAGGCAAAGAGGGCCCCAATTCGGGTGTGGAAGCGTGGAGGGAGATTCCCGTCTCGCATACGAGTCCTCGCAGACCGGAATTGGGCATGGAGAAGCCCAGGGCCGCAGACCGAGGAGGGCGAGGGGAGTCCAAAAACTGTAGGGGTGAATGCGCCGACGACCAAGAAGTCCGGTGCTGAGGTGCCGGATTCCGGCACCTCATGCCGACTTTTTGGTCAGCCGCCGATCCGGTCCTACTGTTTTTGAACCGCCCGGCGCACACCGCCGCTGGCTACTCCCCACCACACCTCACGGAGGTACCCCCTGCCCCGGCACACCTAGCTCACGGCACGGCCACGCGGAACGAGCGGCAACTCACCCGCGCTGGCCACCCCGATCGCCCACCCCGGCTGCCGCGCCCTTCCACCCGCCACGCGCACGCGGCACGCCGGACACCGCACCCCGAAGGACACGTTCATGACGCCTAACAGCCCACCCATGCCCGAAACCGCTGACGTACGAGCGGTCCGCGCCGGTTGAAGGCGGTCGCCGCCGGCATCGGCGTCGTCTTCCTCTCCCCACTCCTGCTCGCCGGAACAGCCATGATGATGGCCTCCTCCGCCGAAGCCGTGCAGACCTCCGGCTCTTTCAGCGGCTGCCTGACCGACATCGACTCCGACGAGGTCGCCAAGCACGTCACTGACATCCTCGACGGCGCGTCCGGCAAGGACGTCCACATCGAAGGCTTGGATCTGCCCGCCGAGCAGGTCCCTAACGCGCGGACCATCGTGGCCACCGGCAACAGCCTCGACGTGCCCAAGAAGGGCCAGATCATCGCGCTCGCCACGGCGATGCAGGAGTCGCGGCTGCGCAACCTCAACTACGGCGACCGGGACTCGCTCGGCTTGTTCCAGCAACGCCCTTCTCAGGGATGGGGCACCGCCCAGCAGATCCGCGATCCCGTCTACGCGAGCGAGCGCTTCTACAAGGAGCTGCTGAAGGTCAAGGGTTGGCAGCAGATGACCGTCGCCCAGGCGGCACAGGCCGTGCAGAAGTCCGGCTACCCGGACGCGTACGCGCAGTGGGAGGAGCTGTCCACCGCGCTGCAGGAAGCCATCGCCAAGACCTTCCCGAGCACCGGCAAGGACAAGGACGACAAGGAGCCGGACAAGGAGTCCGCCACCGGCACCGGCTGTGCTCCGTCCAAGGACGGATCCGGCTTCGGTCGTATCCCCGAGGGGAGCGTCCCGAAGGGATACAAGATCCCCAAGGATGCCGACCCCAGGGCCCGTAAGGCCCTGGACTGGGCGATGCACCAGCTCGGTACGCAGTACCAGTGGGGCGGCAGCTGCACCGCCGCGCACGGCCCCGACCCGATGGGCCGCTGCGACTGCAGCTCGCTGATGCAGCAGGCGTACGCCCACGCCGGCATCACCCTCACCCGCACCACGTACACGCAGGTCAACGAAGGCAAGGCTGTCTCCCCCAGCCACCTCCAGCCCGGTGACCTGATCTTCAGCCGCGGCGCCGCGAGCCGCCCCGAGCATGTCGGCATGTACATGGGCGAGGGCCTCGTAATCGAGGCTCCGCGCACCGGCAAGCCCGTCCGGATCACCCCGATCAAGGACTGGGACATCCTCGCCGCCCGCCGCGTCATCTGACGCCGCTCCCGCCCGCACCCCGCTGCTGCGGGCGGGTCGCCGCCGCGGCCACTTCCCGCGCGCCGAGCGCGCCTCCCCCTCCGCTTCCCCCTTTCCCGCCGGCCCCTCGCCTGGCCTGCGTTCGCAAGGAGCCTCGCCACACCCATGCCCCTCCCTCTCGCAGACCGCGTCATCCAGCTCGCCTTCGACCCCGGCATCACCCCCGCGGGCGGCGGCCTGCCCGGCCTCGCCGTGCTGAAGAACGTCGTCAACTCGATCAACATGTTCGGGATCATCGCCGTCGTCGGCGCCCTAGCCGTCTCCCTCGGCGTGTGGGCCTGGGGCCACCACACCGGTGGCCACCAGGCCGAGGCCAACGGCAAGAAGGGCGCCGTCGTCGCCGCGGGCGCCGCCCTCGGCCTGGGCGCCGCGAACGGCATCGTCGCCTTCTTCTCGGCTCTCGGGTCCCAGGTCCACTGATGCAGAAACGACTCCCCTCCCTCTCCCTGTCCTCGTACGGCATCGGCTGGTCGGCCAACAAGCGGATCGCGATCGTCACTGTGGTCGTCACCGTCCTGCTCGCAACCGCCGCCACCGTCGCCTGGCTCAGCGGGAACGGCAACGGCCGCCAGGGACCGGACCACGCCGCCTCGGCGCCGGCCAGCAGCCCGCCCTCCTCCGAGGCCGCCCCGAAGCCCGCCCCCGGATCCGGATCGGTGCCCAAACCCCCGCAGATCGCCGAGCCGGTCGCCTACGCCAAGGCCGTGGCCCAGATGCTGTGGTCCTACGACACCCGCAACACCAGCCGCGACCAGCAGCTCGCCGGCATGCGCGCGTGGATGACCAACGAGCCCACGTACGCCGACTGGGCATCGGTCTTGGGCCAAGTCCCGGATCCAGTGCTGTGGTCGCGCATGGCCGACCAGGACCAGCACGCCACCGCCAGTGTCACCGAGGGCCACTACCCCTCCGCGTTCAAGCAGGCCCTGGCCGACGACCCGTCCGCGATCACCAAGGCGTACATCTACGTCGTCACCGTCAACGGCAAGCAGCAGATCGCCTGGAAGAAGGACGGCGGTGGAGCCGAGGAACGCGCCGTGACCCTGGCCGTGCAGTGCCGGCCCAACCACGACTGCGCCCTGGCCGCCATCGCTCCGAGCGTCACGCAGTGACCCGCGCCTGACACAAAAAAGGATGGGCAACTCTCTGTGGGTTTCTGCGATTTCCCCCTGGCAGACAAGCTGTGCGCCGTCGGTGACGCGGTCGACTTCGCCTCGGATCCCGGCAAGGCCATCGGCGACTGGATGGCGAAGTCGGCAGGCGAACTCGCTGCCGCCGCTGCCGACCTGGCGGCCAAGGCCGTCAACACCACCACGAAGGTCGACCTGAACGCCGGCTGGTTCCGCGACAACTACGAGATGCTGCTGCCGCTGGGCCTGGTCCTGCTGGTCGCAACCTTCTGCGCACAGCTCGTCCGGGCCGCCGTCAGACGCGACGGCCAAGCCCTCACCCAAGCATTCACCGGCACCATGTCGGGCGTCCTGTTCGCCTTCTGCGCCATCGCCTTCACCACGGTCGCCGTCGAGGTGGTCGACGCGATCTCCGACGGCCTGTTCAAGGCCGCGAGCCTGGACATCGAGTCGGCCGTACGCCGCATCGTAAAGGTGAGCCAGATCGGCGCCCTGGCCGGACTGGGCTGGCTCGTCCCGGTCGTGGCCGGCCTCGGCGCCGCCATCGGCGCCTTCCTCTACTGGTGCGTGATGATGGTCCGCAAGGTCGGCATCCTCGTCATGGTCACCCTGGCGATCTTCGCCAGCGCCGGCGGCGGCTGGGAGGTCGCACGCCGCTCGCGCAAGGGCTGGATCGAAGCCACCGCCACCCTCGTCGTCTCCAAGCTGTTGATGACCGTGATCTTCGTGCTTGGCATCGCCGCCATGGGCAAGACCGAGGCCAAGGACGGCATCAGTGCCCTCGCCGACGTCATGTCCGGCATCGTGATCATGGTCCTGGTGCTGCTGTGCCCGTACGCGGTCTTCAAATTCGTGCACTGGGCCGCCGACGGAACCGACGGCGAGTCCATCCACCGCGCCGGCGGCGCCGGAGCCCAAGTCGCCAAGGCACACGCCGAGAACGCGACCCGCAAGGCCGCGGCGGCAGCCGCCACCGCCGGAACCGGCGGCGCGGCAGCCGGAGCAGGCGCCGCTCCCCAAGGCCCCGACGCCGCAGGCGGAGGCGGCTTCCCCGGCGACATCGCCTCCCACTCGACCGGTGGAGGCGGTGGCAAGGAAGACGCGCAAGGCGGTGACACGGGCGTCTCGCCCGGTGGTGATGCCATCAAGTCCGGCCTGGAGAAGGCCGTCCAGCCCTCGCCGACAAGCGTCTCCGACGACACCAGCAGCCAGGTAGGAGGCAGCCCAGGCCCGGGTGGGTCCGGACCGAGCGCCGCGTCCAGCCAGGGCGGCGGATGGCAATCCGCTCCCCCGACCACGACCCCGCCGCCCCAGGGCGCACCGCCGTCCTCCAGCCAACAGAACGCCACGACCAGCGGACCGGCTGGGCCGCCCCCGCCCCCGACCGGCCCCTGATCCTCTGCCCGCTTCCCGGGGGCGGGACGCACCGCGCGCTCCCGCCCCCGGGCCCCCACCCGCGCCTCCAGGACCCGCCCCATGACTGACCTTTCCGTCGCCCCGGTCACGGTGAAATTTCCGCACCGGTCCCGTCGCGGCATCCTCCTCGGCCTCTCCCTTCCCCAACTCGTCCTCGTGTCGTGCACACTGGCCCTGCTGCTGATGACGGTGCTCTCCACCGGACTGCTCGGCGCCGTCGCCCTGACCCCGCTCTGGGCCGCATCGGGCGCTCTCGTCGCGATACGCCGGCACGGCCGCTCCCTGATCGACTGGGCGCCGATCGTCACCCGCTACGCGCAGCGCCGACGCACCGGCCAGACCCTCTGGCTCGCCCGGCCCGTCACCCGGCCCCGGCAGGAAGGCGTCCTTCACCTGCCCGGCACCACCGCCTCCCTCAAGGTGGTCACCCCCGGCGACTCCGCCAACGGCGCTGCAGCGGTCCACGACCCGCACCGGCAGACCCTGACCGCCATCGCCCGCGTCACCTCTCGCGCCTTCGCCCTCCTCGACCCCGCCA
This sequence comes from Streptomyces noursei, assembly GCF_001646665.1. Lineage (GTDB taxonomy): Bacteria > Actinomycetota > Actinomycetes > Streptomycetales > Streptomycetaceae > Streptomyces > Streptomyces lavendulocolor. The sequence goes on from NZ_LWBU01000101.1 coordinate 106,271, forward strand.
CCCAGAACCACAACGTGGCCAGTTGGGGACGTGCGCTCGCGGGCATCGCACGGACCGGACACATCGCCACCGTGCAGGTCCTGGAGCGCACCGTCCCCGACAGCGGCGACACCCTCACCCGCCACTGGACCCAGAACGGGCAGCCCCAGGCCCCAGTCGCCGGACAGATCTACTCGGAACTGGTCGCCTCGGCCGGCCCCGCCGCCGCCCCGCACGAGACCTACCTCGCCATCTCCCTCGACCTGAAGGCCGCCAAGCGCCTGATCAGCCAGGCCGGCGGCGGACTGCCGGGCGCGTTCACCGTCATGGAGCAGACGACCGCCTCCATCGCCCAGGCCGCCCGGAACGCCGGGCTCATGGTCACGGGCTGGCTGAGCGCCCGTGAGATCGCCGCCGTCATCCGCACCGCCTACGACCCGAAGGCCCTCGCCGCGCTCCAGCAGTGGTCCGACTCCGGCCGCGCCGAGGCGGACCCCGCAGCCGCCGGACCTGTCGTCCAGTTCGAGGAGTACGACCGCCTCGCCACCGACTCGGCCCGCCACGCCACGTACTGGGTGGAGAACTGGCCGCGCACCGAAATGGGAGCCGGCTTCCTGCACGGGATCATGTTCACGGCCGGAGTGCGGCGCAGCCTGTCCCTTATATACGCGCCGCAGGGGCTCGAGTCTGCGCTGCGGGACGTCCAGCGGAAGAAGGCCGCGATCATCGCCGACGCGAACGAGCGCGCCCGCCGGGGACAGGTCGACAGCGAGGAAGACTCCGTCGAGTACGCCGACGTCAAAATGCGAGAGCGCCAGCTCATCGCCGGGCACGCGGACGTAGCCCTGACCGGCCTGGTCACCGTCACGGCCGAGACTGATGCCCTCCTGGACGCGGCCTGCGCGCAGATCGAGACCAGCGCCGTCACCTCCGGCGTCGATCTGCGACGGCTCAACTACCAGCAGCCCGACGCCTTCACCCTCACCGCGCTGCCACTCGCCCGCACCGCTCTGTGACCGGGCACCATTCCCCCGCCGGCCTGAGCCGTGCCTGATGGCGAGGACCCTGAGCCGTCCCTTTCCGATCACGCTGCGGCAGCGCCACCGCTGCCTGCCGCCCCTGCCTCCCGGCAGGAAGGACCACCACCTTTGACCTCTCGCACGCGTCCAGAGGACGCGCACCCCTACCTTCGTGCCGCGAGCGCCGGAGTCCGCCACCACACCCGTGCTCTGACACGGCAGGACGCCACCCCGCCAACGCCGGTGCACCGCCTGCACCTTGACGTACTGCACGCCCACCTCACCGCCCTGCACCAGCTCCTGGACCAGCTCGCCGAGACCACCCGGCCACCGCACCCTGCCGCCGGCCGCCACCTCGCCACCGCCCACACCCGCATGTGGCAGGCCACCGCCGAGATCCACTCGGCCTTCCACCTGCTGCCCAGCAACACGGCGGCAGAAGGCGCCGGGGCGATTAGGTGTCATCCGGAACGGCTGCCCGAGGGGCCGCCCGTGCTGACCATCTGCCAGCGCCACCTCGCCGCCGGGCACGTGGTCCGGCGCAAGACCACCCCCACCGACCTCCGCACGCGCACCACGGCCTGCGTGCGATGATCACCACCCGCAGAATCGAGGGCCCCCGATGAGCCACCGGCCCGCCCGCCGCGCCCGCCGCGCCTCCGCATCTCCGCTGTTCACTCCCCACGGAACCGACCGGGCCAGCCGCAAACAGGCCCGTCGCCAGCTCGCCGAAGCCACCGCCAAGGCCCGCGCCGAAGCCACCGCCCACCAGGCAGAGAGCACACACGCCGAGCACGAGACGCCCGCTGCCCTCTACCCCCCGAGCGGACGCCCCGGACCCGCCTCCGCCCGCAAGAACCGGCTGAAGCTCCCCGCCCACCGCATGACCACCGCCGTAGCCGCCGGCGCGTACCCGTTCCTGGCCGAGGGCGGCCTCGGCGCCGAGGGCATTTACATCGGCCGCGATGTGCACGCCGAGGCGTCGTTCGTCTTCGACCCCTTCGCGCTGTACGGCAAGGTCGAGGGCTTCACCAACCCCAACATCCTGTTGGCCGGCGTCATCGGCCAGGGCAAGAGCGCCCTGGCCAAGTCCTTCGCGCTGCGCTCGGTCGCCTTCGGGTACCGCGTCTACGTCCCGTGTGACCCCAAGGGCGAGTGGACACCGGTGGCAGAAGCCCTCGGCGGCCGATCCGTAGCCCTCGGGCCAGGACTGCCCGGCAGGCTGAACCCGCTGGACGCGGCCCCGCGCCCGGCGAGCGTCTCCGAGGCCGACTGGGTCGGCGAGATCCGCAAGCGGCGCCTTCTCCTGCTCGGCTCCCTGGCCCGTACCGTCCTGGGCCGGGACCTGATGCCCATGGAGCACACGGCCCTGGACATCGCCCTCGACGCCGTCGTCACCCGCGCCGCCGACACCGGCAGCACCCCACTCCTCGGTGACGTCGCCGCCACCCTCAACAACTCCGGCGCGCTGGATGAGGCCGCCGGGATGGTGTCGGGACAGCTCGGCGACGCGGCCCGTGACCTGGCCCATGCGATGCGCCGCCTCGTCCACGGTGACTTGGCCGGCATGTTCGACGCCCCCTCCACCATCGCCTTCGATCCCGGCGCGCCGATGCTCACCATCGACCTGTCCCGACTCGGCGGCTCGGGCGACGACACGGCGCTGGTCCTTGCGATGACGTGCGCCTCCGCCTGGATGGAGTCCGCCCTCTCCGACCCGAACGGCGGCCGACGCTGGATCGTGTACGACGAGGCGTGGCGCCTGATGCGCCATGTCGGCTTGTTGCAGCGCATGCAGGCCCAATGGAAGCTCTCCCGCGGACTCGGCATCGCCAACCTCATGGTGATCCACCGGCTGTCCGACCTGCTCACCGCCGGCGATGCCGGATCCCAGGGCCGCGCCCTGGCCGAGGGCCTGCTCGCCGACTGCAGCACCCGCATCATCTACCGCCAGGAGACCGACCAGCTCCACGCCGCGGCCTCCCTGCTCGGACTGACCTCCGTCGAGATGGACGCCATCGCCCACCTCAACCGCGGCAGGGGCCTGTGGAAGGTGGCCGGTCGATCTTTCATCGTGCAGCACCTGCTGCACAGCCACGAGCTGGCCCTCTTCGACACCGACGCTCGCATGCACTGAACCGCGAGAGGCTCATGGAACCCGATATTCAACGCGAACTGATACCACGCGACGAGGCCCTCCGCCTGATCGGCACGCTCACCTCCCTGAAGTCCGAGTGCTTGGACAACGCCAAGCAGTGGCAGCTGCTGGACGAGAGCGGTCACGTGCCGGCCGAACTGTCCTTCACCGAGCTCTTCCAGCACGCCACCGATGCGCAGGACCTTTCCTGCGAGGTCCTGCGGCTCACTGCCGACTTCGCCGGGAGCCCTCACAGCGCGAACCGCGCCGGCCGTGCCACCTTGGCCCACCTCGCGACGGCGAGCACCATGTCGACCCGCGCGTCATCGCATTTCGCGGAGACTGCTGAGACCGCACTTGACCTGCCGAACTCCTCCAGCCCGACCGGCCAGCACTACGCGAAGAACCGCATGGTCATCGACCACGCCACGGCACGCGGGTACCTGCGGCGCACGTCGGTGGCCCTCCGCGACGCGGTCAAGGAACTCGACGACCACCTCGAACTCCACCGCTTCTTCCGCGCGCACTCCCACCGCGAAAGCCCCGTGCCGCCACCGCTGCCCAGGATCGGCCCTCGTCACCGCTGACTCTGGCCGACGCCCCACCCCTTCACAAGGAGCCCCCTGAACACCCCGGACACCTCCGACCCGGGCACCCGCAGCTCGCCTGTCGACGCGGCTTCGCTCGCTCCGCTCCCTAACCACCGCAACGTGAACACCACCTGGTGGCAGGAGCTGTGGCGCCGCCACGCGCACATCACCACGCCCCTGCGGCAGCGCGGGCTGGAGTGCGACATCGAGTTCGGACTCAGCGCGTACATCGTGCACGTCTCGCTCCCCGACGACAGTTACCTGATCATCGGCCCGCCGCAGGAGCCCTCCTCCAACCGTCCACCTGGAGACCCCGAGGCGTGGATCGTGACTCGCCAACACCCGGATGATCACGCACTGTTCGAGGTGATCTACGACTCGACCCCCGCAGCCGACGCTGGTGCCTCTGAGCGGCCCGAAGCACGTGCCGGCGGCAGCGCCAAGCACGTGGTCGAGGCCATCGACCAGCGGCTCACCCAGCTCGGGCTGCTGCCCGTTCCTCGTTCGTCCACCGAAGGCCCGCTCGTGTCCACAGCCTCACAGCCCCGCGCCCCTCAGTCTCCGAACCTCTCCCCCAGTGCGGGCCGCACCTCGACGTACGTCTACGGCGACGCCCTCCTCGCTCTCACCGACCGCCTCAACGGGACCGAGTCGCATGCGGACGCAGCCGCCATGCTGCACCAGATCCTGGATCCGACCGACGGCCTGCTGGAGCGGCTCGGCGAGTTCTTCGAAGCCGCCGGGGAGAAGGCCAAGGAAGCCGAGCAGGACGACGGCTTCGACTTGTCGTACGACCTTGCCGACGCCGCGGCCGAGATCCGAAACCTCGGGGAAGTCCTGCACGTCGCTGAGGACCGAATGCGGGCGCTGAACCCCCCACCACCGGCACCCCGGCCTTCAGCGGCCCCGCCTCGTACGTCGCGCCTGCCCCTGCCCGCCGTCCCGCCAGCGCAACTGCGGCAAAGACGCTGACGCCCGGCTCCTCGCCGCGCGGCGGGCCGGTGCACCCGACGTGGTCGGCACTGCGTCGGTGACCGCGCCTCGTCCCTCGTCCCGCCGCACCAGCAGCCACGTCCACCTGGAGGCGCTGGCCTGCCCGCCCCGAGCTCACTGGAGTCCCCATCCGCGTCACCCGCCACGCCCTGCCGCTGATCGCCTGCGCCGTCGGTGCCTCCTTGGCCCTGACCGGTTGCACCAACGACGGCGACACCGCCGAGTCCAAGCAGACCCCCACAGCCAGCACTGCGCCGAAGCCGACGCCGGTCCCTTCGCTCACCCAGGCGCAGGCGCGCGAGGCCCTCACCCACTACTCGAAGACCAACAACCTCGCTCGCCAGAGCCAGGACCGCGCCCTTCTCGACACCGTCGAGGGCGGGCCCCGATACGCGATGTCGCTGGCCGACATCAAGCAGGACGAGGCCCTGCCCAAGGGTGATCGTGAGCCGTACCGACCGTGGTCGTACGACCTGTCCGCCACCGACCTCGCGCCTGAAGGCCGGACAGCAGCGGTGGTTCGCCGCCGTCACCCGGGCCGGCAGCCAGCAGCAGTACGCCCGCGTCCTGATCCTGGCGGAGAGCACGAAGTCCAAGCAGCAGTGGGAGATGGTCGCCACCATCGACATCGACGATCCGAAGCAGCTCCCGCAGATCGTGCTCGACAAGGACGGGTACGCCACCGCGGTCGACGCCACCTCCTCCTCCCTGGCCGCGCCGGTCGGCGTGCTCCGCTCCGCCGTGACCGACAACTTCGCCACCGGAGGCGAGACGACCGGGAAGAAGGTCTTCAACCCCTCCGAAGCCTCCCAGCGGCAGATCAAGGTTCATGAGGAGACGACCCAGAAGTTCGGCCCGCGCGGCACCACCCGCTTCACCTCCGCCGACCCGCAGTTCGCCGACGCCTACGCGCTGAGGACCACCACGGGGGCACTCGTGATCTTCTCCCACACCCACACCCAGCACGACGCGGTGACCGCCCCGGGCCTGGGGATCGTGCCGGAGAAGCAGGACCGCGCGTGGCTCGGCACCAGCCCCGGCCCCGCCTTCACCTACACGTTCACCTGCTCCGACATCGCCTCCGTCCCGAGCGTGCCCGAGCCGTCCAGCCTCCTGGGCTACGGCTGCCGCCGCACCGACGCCAAGGCCGCCGGCCCCAGCACCTCCGTCTAGGACCCCACCCGCTGATGCAACACCCCGACTTCGAGCTGTACGACAACGTCGGCCGCGACGCCGACCAGATCGCCGCCGCCCGGTACGGCATCGCCACCCGCGGAGATCTACTCCGGTGGGCAAAGCGGGACGCCAAGCCGTTCCTCGCGGAGCATCCGCTGCCGGACACGTCCCTGCCCAGCCCTGACCTCGCCCCCTACCTGGCCGCGCTCACTGCGGCGGAGACTCCTGCCGAGGTCAGCGCCGTCACCCAACATCTTCTGGATGCCGCCGAGCCCGTACTGCGGGCGGTGAGCGACTACCTCCTCGCCGCCGCCCAGTGGCGCGGCCAGCACCGCGGCGCGGCGAAGGGCTCGCCGCCCAAGCTGCTGATGGAGGCGGCCAGCCGCAGCCTGTCCGTGGCGGCCATCGCGGACGAAGCCGATCTCAGGACTCTGCGCGCCGCGTACGACCCGGCGCCAACGCCAAACCTTCCCCCGACAGGCCAGGCCGCGGTCTCGACGGCGCTCCCCCCGGCCCCGACCGCACCCCCCACCCCCCGGCCCGGCACCCAGCCGGTAATCCCGAACTTCCCTGGAGACCCCTCCTGTCGACCCGTTCCTTCATCGCCCGACCCACCGAGACCGGCTACACCGGCATATACGTGCACCTCGACGGCCAGCCGAGCGAGAAGCTGCCCATGCTTCTGGCCGCCTACCAGCACAGGTTCGGGCCCGATGTGGAGACCATGTCCCGTCACCTCATCGATGACGTCGCCATTGGCTGGGACGAGCTGGGCACCGATCTCCTCGACGGCGCCCCGCCCGCGCTCGTCACCGCGCTGACCGGGGGCGAGCAGTGGCCCAGCCGCACCCTGGATCACCTGATCACCCCGGACGGCTCCCCGCCGGTTCGCATGACGGTCACCGACGAAACCGCCGCCGACCAGGACATGCAGTGGGGCTATGTCCTGCGCCGGAAGGGAATCGAGGTGATCAGCCTGCTTCACGAGGACATCGGCCCGGTCGTGGACTGGTCCACCGACCCGCGCACCGTCTTCAGCAACCACCCCGGAGCCTGGTCCTCCCTCGCGCCGGCGCCGGTCATCAGGGCCGTACGCAGTACGCCGCCCCAGAGCACTCCCGCGCCGGCCCCGGCGAAGGCCGGCACACCACGCCCTGCCGCGCGCCGCTAGCCCCTCCATTCCTCATTCCCCGGAGCCTTTCCTGCCCTCGTACGCCACGCCCCTGATCACCGTCGTCATCGCCAGCCGCCTGCGCGAGGACCGGCTCGGCTACCTGACCGCCATGCACGCCAGCCTCACCCGGCAGTCCGTGCCGTGGGAAGCCGTGATCGCGCTCGACGGAGCCTCCCCCGATCGCCTGCCGGCCCCGCTGGCAGCCGACCCTCGCGTCCGGACCCTCGCACTGCCGCGCCCGGTCGGCGCCGCCTGCGCCCGCAACCTCGCCCTCACCCAGGTCCGCACTCCGTATGTGAACTGGGCGGACGACGACGATGAGTTCACTGACGACGCCATGTCCGTGCGGCTGAACGCCATGGAATCGGCCAAGGTCGGCTGGTGTGCGGGCTGGAGCGAGGACCAGCACCCCGACGGCTCGAGCACCTTGTGGCGATGCCCCACGCCGCCCGGCCGTCACGAGGCCGGGGATGTGTGGACGTACTGGAAGTCCCCGGCGGACACGATCCCGATCGGGCCGACCACGATCCTCGCCCGTACCGACCTCGTCCGCGCTGCCCCGATGGGCGGCCTCGTCCAGGGCGAGGACTACTGCGCCATCGGGGTCACGAACCTCGCGCCCGGAGTTCTGCTGCCGGTACCCGTGTACAGGTACCGCAAGCACCCCGGGCAGATGACGGCCCAACCCGGTTACGAGCAAGTGGAGTCGGCGGCCCGAGAGCACGCCTGGCAGTACGGCCGCAGCCTGCTCTCCGTTCTGCGCAATCACGAGCACCTGGTCCATGGCTGACGCGCAGATCATCCTGTCGCACAGCCGGGAGGCAGGCATCGTCGCCATGGCCACGGGCGAGCAGTACCCGTGGGCGCACACCGCCCTTACGGAGACCGGCTTCGAGCGTGACGAGCGCGGTGTCTACCACCTGCCAGCGGACGCCTCCAGCGCCACCGTGGCCGACCTGGTCCGCTGTGCTGACCGGCACCGAACCAGCGTGAGCACGAGCAGTCGCAGATTCATCGGTGACGCCGCCCGGGACATCGCGCAGCTTCTCCCCGGCCAGTGGAGGGCGACGGTCCAGATCTACTCCCACCCTGTCTGGCAGGAGGACCTCGTGCCCTGGATATGGGACAGCGGCGAACTCGGCCGCGCCCTCCAGAGCGAACGGATCCCCTACGCCGCCACCCTCACCGACATGGTGCACGGCACCACCCTGCTGCATACCGAGCGCCCCGGACGCCAACTCGACTATCTTATCGGGGCCTTCGCACCGAAGGGGCTGGAGGAGGGCTTCGGCGATCCGCACGCCCCGCGCAGCATCGTCCTGCCGCCATTCCCCGGACGTGCGGCCCAGGCCGTCGCCGACCGGTACCTCCCTTCCTACGAGCAGGCCGTCCATGCCCGCCGGACCGCGGCCATCTCCACCGTGCTCCAGCGCATCCGCTCCGAGCGCGACACCTGGCAGGCCATGGCCGCCTCCGCCCGCTGCAGCGACGCCACCCCGCTCAGCGCCAATGCCCTCGGCGCCGCGACCGAGGCGTTCCTCGACCACGCCTGGTGCAGCTTCCTCACCGTCGTGGACCACGCCCCGACTCTGCTCGACCGGTGCAGGCCCGCCAGCAGCCCATGGCCACAGGACGCCGCAGCGCTCTCCCGCCTGGCCGACGCCGTGGCCGACGCCGAGGTCCTGCTGGAGGAGGCGGTACACAGCGGGCCTCTCCCACCCCAGGAACGCCACGCGCGGGCGTGGCCGGCCATCGAGACCTGGCTCACCGATGGAGAAACCTTCCTGCGCCAAGCCCGCGTGAGCGCACCGCACCGGCGCCCGTCCCTTGCCGTATCCGCGCCGCTGCGCCCCCCTGCCTGCCGCCCGTCCGGCACCCGGCCGCTGACCTGCTCCACCACCGACCTCGTGAGGAGTTGCCCGCCCTCTTGGAACCCGGCACCCACTTTGTCTTCGGCACCCACAAGGAACACGGCTTCGTCGCCTCCTTCACTTCCTCCATGCCTTCGCACCTCGCCCAGTGGTTCTTGCTGCGCGAAGAGTTCGAACCTGTCGCCGGCCAACCCGGGCTGTTCAGGCTCAGCGAACCCGAACGCGACGGCCCTCGCCGCACCCGCCAGGCCGTCCACGATCTACGGCGCCAGGGCTACGCCGTGCACGCCGACATAGCTCTCGACCCCTCCGCTTCGGCCGGCCCACCACGGCCCGCTTTGCCGAATGGGCTCCTGGAACGCCGCAGCCGTCTCGCCCAGGCATCCGCCGGCCGCACGACACAGCGCGGCACGGCGCCCACCACCTCGCCACCGTCGGCCCGGCCGATTCCGCCGAAGCCCACCTACGCGCCGACCGTCCACCTGACGGCCTCGGGTGGCGGGCGATCTCGATGACGCCCGGAAGCGACCCGGCCCCCGAAAGCCCGCTGCCCGTGGCAGGCGACCTCGGAACCCGAGCACGCGACTTCCGTCTCCGGATGGCCGTCATCGCCCGCGAGACCGAGATCGCGCTCGACATGACCCGCGACCGCTACGGCCGCACCGTTCACGAAGGCGCCGCAGCAGCCGCACGAGCCCACCGCGACAAGGCCGCCGTGGAGGCGTACGCCACGCACCTCGCCCCGTACGCCGATGCACTGCTCGATCTCGCCCGCCGTGAGCTCGACGAGCTGCCGCCCGCCCGGCACATCACCGGGTGGCGGACCCTGCTGGACGGCCTCGCCGTCTCCGCCGCCGAGATCCGGCGGGCGCTCGACCGGCCCGCCGCCCCCGGTTCCGCCGTACGGACGCAGCATGCGGCCCTGTGGCCCTACCTCGCGGCCTGGGCGGACCACGGCCTTATTGCCGGCAACCTCGCCGATCAGAACCAGCACCAGCACCACAAGGCCCCGCTGACCGACGAAGAACAGCAGGCGTGGACCGAGCGGGCCCAGGCCGCGCAGCGCCGAGGCGAGCTGGAGCTGACCGAGTCCTGGTACGCCGTTGACGGGCAGCCCATCACCCTCGCCCATCTGATCGAGGACGACGACTCGAGGGTGGTCGCCCTCAGAGGCGACCCGGACGCCCCCGGCTGGCAGGTGATCGGGCACTTCGCCCACGAATACGAGGCCGGACAGGTGCTGCCCGCCCCGGTCCCGCCCGGCGTGCTGCGCGCGGACGTCTCGGAGTTCAACCGCCCCGTGCCCGCCCCCGAGATGTCGCTGCAGGAACTCATCCGGGACGTCATCGAGGCCCAGCACGCCGGCGACGCGTCAAACGCGCTCTTCGGCGCCACCCAGCGCGGCTACAACGCGGGCCCGATGATCCGCCTCCGGGAACTCCTGGAGACCGCAGGCCAGTTCGCGAGCGCACTGGAGACCGTGCAGGGCCAACAGGTCGCCGCCCGGCTCACCTCACTCGGTCGGCAGATCGAATTTCTCACCCGCGAAGTGCACGACGCGGCCGAGGACCTCGGCGCGACCGTCGCCGTCCTGCCACCGCACCGCACCCCCGCCCTACGGGTCCGCCCGCGCCCCGCCGTGGACGCCACACCGCCCACGCCGCCACCCCGCACCACCACCGCCCGCCACCGCTAGGCACCGCTCCCCGAGAGAAAGCACCCGTTGTCCCTGACCGCACCCCCGGCCCCGGCACCGCGCATCACCTATGGCGCGGTGCTGGGCAGCCCGTACATCGCCCGCCTCCTCGGCGGCACCCTCACCGGCCGCCTCCCCAACGGCATGGCGCCCGTCGCCATCCTCCTGTGGGCCACCGCGACCGGAGGCAGCATCGCCTTCGGCGGACTGCTCAGCGCCCTGTACGGGCTGTCCTCCGCGCTCGCCCAGCCGGTCAAGGGACGCCTCATGGACCGCCACGGCCAGACCGCCGTGCACCTGCCCGCCGCCCTGCTCAACTCCGCGGTGTTGGTGGCCCTGCCTGTGGTCGGGCCCCAAGGAAGTCCGGCCCTCGCCACGGCGGTGGTCGTCGCAGCCGGCCTGACCACGCCGCCCCTGGAGGCCGGGCTGCGGGCCCTGTGGCCAAGTGTGCTGCCCGATCCGAGGCTGCGGCACGCCGCGCTCGCCCTCGACACCGGCACGCAGGGCCTGCTGTACATCGTCGGCCCCCTGCTCGTCGCCGCGCTCGCCTCCGCGTACAGCCCGTCCCTCGCGCTCGGCGTCACCGCCGCCCTCGGTCTCGTCGGCACCGCCACCGTCGCCTGCGCACCGCCCTCCCGGCGCTGGCGTCCCGCGCAGGCGACGGGCACGGACGGCGGGCGCGGGCGGAGGCTGGCCAGCTCCAGCCTGGTGCTGCTCTTCGTCTCCCTCTCCGGCATCGGGTTCGCGATCGGGTCCATGAACGTGTGGTCGATCGCCATGGCCGAGCGCCACGACCAGGACATGCTGTCCGGGATCCTGCCCGCCGCGTTCTCGACCGGCAGCTTCCTGGGGGGCCTCGTCTACGGACGCCGCACCTGGACCAGCACCACCACCGGCCGACTGATCACCGCCGGGGCCGCGTTCCTGGCCGGGTGGCTCCCACTCCTCGCCCTCCCGGGACCGTACGCGGCCATCGGCGCCGTCATCGTGCCCGGTGCGTTCCTCACCGTCGTGGTCGCCTGCGCCTACGTCACCACCGACGTCCTCACCCCCGCGGGCCGCACCAGCGAGGCGTACGCATGGTTGATCCTGTCGATCGGCGCCGGCCAGGCCGCCGGCACCGCCCTCGCCGGACGCCTCGCCGAGCACCCCCTCGCCAGCGCCGCACTCCCCGCCGCCGGCGCCGCGTTCGCCCTCGCCGTCCTGCTCGCCGCGCGCCCGCACCTCGGCCCGGCCGGACGACTCATCAGGGCCGGTCGACACCGCCGCCCACCCCGAGGCCGGCACAAGGCCGCCCAGAACAACACCGCAAGCCTCTGACTTTCATACCTATTTGAGGAGATTCATCTATGGCTGTCCGTACACAGTGGACTGTCGAGCACTCGTGCTCCCACGAGGTCGTCCACGACCTGTCCAACCGTCCCGCCGACAAGCGCGCCGGATTCGCCCGCTGGCTCGCCGGCCGGGACTGCACCGACTGCTGGAAGGCAGCTCGCAATGCCGACACCGAGTCCACGAAGGAGTGGCTCGCCGCCAAGCGCGCCGAGGAGCAGCAGGCTGCCGTCGAGTGGGCGAAGCAGTTCGACATGCCGCAGCTAGAGGGCCCGGAGAAGGCCCTGGCCTGGGGCGAGCGGTCCCGGCACCAGCTGATGACCTCCGCGCACACCGCGCTGGTCGTCGAGGGGTCCTGGGACGAGGCGGACTGGGCGGAGCTGGAAGAGAAGGCCCGCTCCATCACCCGCGCCGGATGGTGGATCGACCAGCGGGATGCGGAGGGCACCGACCTGCTCGAACTCCTCGACGCCGCGGGCGAGGACGACCGCGGGACAGAGAACCCCTTCCGCTGACGGAGGCGGAACATAGCCGACGATCGCCGGTTAGCCAAACCGGCGATCCTCCGGACCATTGTTCCTCCCACCGCCACCCTCCTCGCGTGGAAGGAACCGCATGTCCCAGCCCCCGCCCACTCCGGTGTTCGCTCCGACGCCCGACCCACTCACCCCGGACCGGGACATCACACACCAGCACTTCCAGGCCGGTGACACGGTCGTCGTCCTGAAGGGGGTCGCCGGCGGAGAACTGTGGGGAGACGCCATGCGCGTGGTCGCCCCGTCCTTGCACACCCCGACCGACGAGGACGGATGGCGGCTGCGCGATGCGACCGGCGGCGCGCAGTCGTACATCACCGCCCACCCCCGCTACCTCGTGCACCTCTCGCGTCGCTGCCCGGACTGCCTGATCCATCTCCGGGCCATGGAAGATGCCCTTCTGTCGAAGTACACCGACGACAACGCCCTGATCGACTGCGGCTGGTACACCACCACCGCCCTCGGCCAGCTCGTACACGTCGCCGACGCCCGGAGCGGCTCGTGATCCTGCCCGTCCGCGACCCCGGCCAGGCAGTCGCCCTCCTCAAGACCAGGACTCGTGCCACCACGTACCTGTCCACCCCGTTCTGGCCCGTCCGGTTGGCAGAGGAGCTGCGCGACCAGCACGTGAACTGGCGGGAATCCGCGGAGGTATGCGCTGATGCGGCATGGGCCGCCCGTGCACCGGGGCGCAGTGTTCTCGACCTGCTGGACCCCGACGAGATCACCGCCCCCGGTCTCGACCCGGTCATCGCCCGTACGTACCGGCATCTGTATCTGAGCGCCCTTCGCTACGACTTCCGCTGTGCCACCCTCCAAGCGTTCGTCGAACAGCTTCCGCCCAGCGCGGCCTCCGAGCTCGACTGCTACAGCCGCGCGCTGTACGCCTTCGCGCTGCTGGGCCAGTCCCGCCCCGAGGGCCTGGCCCTGATGGACGAGGTCCTCGCCGAAGCCGGCGATCACACCAAGACCCTCCACGTTCTGCTGCACGGACTGTGGCTCGGCCACGACCTGGACCACGGTGCGGAGCAGCTCCTCGCCCTCAGCGCCCAGCCTGCCTTCGGCACCGCGGGCACTGATCCGATCGTGTTGTTCCGGGTGGCCGGCGCACTACGCAGACTCGGCCGCTACGACGAAGGGCTCGCGGCCATCGACCGGGCCCTGGATTTTCTGCCGCCGGGTGACGTCACGGTGCACGCGGATCTGGTGCGCGAGCGTTCCCTGATCGCCGCCGCCCGGGACGTTCTCCAGCACTTGTCGGCCCGCGCTTTCGAAGGTTCGGCGGCGTGATACCCCGCATCAACCCGCGCACCCACGGGCCGTACGAACCGCTCGGCGAAGCGCTGGGGCGTTCGGTGCCCATCGGGGCGGGCTACCGGAGGAGACCGTCGTGGCCTACTGGCCGGGGCTCGGCTCCTACACCCTGGACGACGAGCATGCCATGTGGACCGCCACCCAGTGGGGCGAGCACCTGGAAGACCCGCTGTTGGAGCAGCCCTTCGTCGCGAGCCCGCAGGGTGACCGCCGGGCGATCTTCCACCTCGACGTCCGGCTCCATCCCGACGACCGTGAGCTGACCGGCACCGAATGGGCCGAAGCCGCGCACCGGCTGGCCCGCGCCGCGGGCATCGAAGTTCCTGGCGAGGCGACCGGCTGCCGGTGGATCGCCGTCCAGGCCCAGCCCGGACGCCTCGATCTGATCGCCAACCTGATCCGTCTCGACGGCTCCTGGCACACGCAACCTGCCGAGGTCCTGCGGCACCTGTCGGCCGAGGCGCGCCGCATCGAGCAGGACCTCCACCTGGTCCCCGTTCGAAGCACTCCCAGGCCGCAGGCCGTCGCCCGGCACGCTCCGACAGCAGCCACCCAGCTCGCGGCCATCCTCGCGCAGCTCGCCGACGAGCAGACCGGCCCCTTGGCCACTGTGCGCGGGCTCGTCGAGCACACCGCCCACCAGGTCGCCCGACAGCCCGGAGCCGCTGGTGCCGACACGGCGCATCGCCTGGAACTGATCGCCCGCCGCCTGTACGCCGTCCAGCAAGACCTGGGTGACACCGCAGGACACCTGAGTGCCGCGGTCCAGCCCCGCGTCGCCGCTGCACCACCCGCTGTCCGGCATGCCGCACACCGATCACCGTAGGAGAAACGTCTCTTTGCCTGTTGCCGACCGCTTCCTGGATATCCGCCGCGATCCGCACTCCGACGAGGTCCTCGCCCGAGGTGGAGATCAGGAGGCGCACAGCATCCTCCAGCGCGCTGGTTTCGTCGCCGTCGTCCGCGTCCACGAGACCTACCACCGCGCCCCGACCGGCTTCGCTCAGGACGAGGAAGCCCGCCTCGCCACCGAAGCCGTCGCCCGGCTGCGATCCGCCGGATACCACGTGGACTGCGACGAGGGCTTCGAGACAGAGGCCCGCCCGACCCGTTACCTGCCGCTGGGCACCTCCGTGGCTCACCTCGCCGAACGGATCCGCGAAGCCACCACCACCGACGAGGCGGCCGACGCCCTCACCGAACTGACCGCTGCCCACGACGGCATCCTCACCGCCCTGAGCCACGTGGTCACCGCCGCAGCCGAGTTCCATGACGGGCTCGGCGGTGCGGCCGACCCGCACATCGCCCGCCGGCTGCGTTACCTCGCCGGCGAGCACCTGCACACCATCCGTACCGACCTCGCCGAGACCCGCAACGCGCTCGTCGACCGGCACGCTCCGCACCCCAGCCGCAGCGCCTGCGCCGCAGAGGTCCCCGCCACTGAGCGCGAGCGCTCCGCCGTGTGTGCCTGCCCGCCCCCGCCGCGCACGCTGCCGGCCCCGCCGCCTCCGGTGGCTGCCGGGCTGCGCCGCTGACCCCCACCTCGCTCAAGGACACCATGCACGACTACGACAACTCCGAGCGCCTCGCCTCGTACGCCGACGTCCTCGCCGGCGAACTCCCGGGCGCCTGGACCAGTTTCCCTCCCGAGCACAAGGACGACCTCGCCGAACTGGCTGACCGCATCTGGGACCTGGGCCTCGTCGCCGCGTCACTCGCTGAGCACCCGCTCCAGCAGGCGGCCGTCCTGAGCCGCCCGGACGGAGCCCGGCTCGTCGTCCTGGAACGGCACGACGAACGCGACGGATTCCTCGTTGCCGCCGTCGCCCCGCGCGCCCTGCCCGACGAGGCGTACGGCGCCGTATCCGAGCCCAACGGCATTGCGCTCGTGGACGATCCGTTCCTGGGGACCGAGCAGGTCGTCGGCGACCTGCTCGCCCGCTACGAAGCCGCGCTCGCCCAGGTCCGGCACAACGCCCTGGGTGGCATCCAGCCGTCCCAGCCGGATCGGGTCGTTCTGACCTGGCAGCAGGACGGCAGCGTTGCCGCCGCGCCCGTCGGTGACGCAGCCGGCGCCGTCCTGGTAGCTCACGGCTTCATCCAGGATCCGCACACCGGTATCTACCGCCTCGGCGCGGACGACACCAGGGCCCAGGCTCGCGCCCTGCGCGCGATCGGCCCGCAGCTCGACGCGCTCGGCATCGGCACGGCGCTCCAGCACCCCGCAGCTCGGACCGCGCCCAGTGCCGTCCTGCCGCCGGCCCCTGCCGCCACACGAACGCCGGCCTCCAGGGCTCGATGAAGCCAGGGGAGCCCGTCCTGGTGCTGGAGTACGTCACCATCACCAAGGACCCACGCACGGGCTGGTCGTCGCGATCGGCGGGACCGAGCGAGCGGCGGACATCCTCCAGCGCACCGGTGGCTTCCTGACCGCTCCCGGCCCCCGCGGGGACTACCACCGTCTTCCCCACGGCCTCCCGATCGAGCAGCAGCGCCTGAAGGCCACCGCGGCATCGCACGCCCTGCTCTGCGCCGGTCAAGCGTCCACCTCGACCCCGCCCTGAACGCGCTGACCGCGCCGAACGGCGAACGCGACGCGGCCTGCGCTACCTCGCTCAGCTCGCCGAGCGGGCCTCCCACGCTGAGAGCAGCACCGAGGTCGCCGAGGTCCTGACCGCGATTGCCGGGCCGGCCAGCGGCCTGCTGCCGCTCACCCGGGACGTTGTCGTCAGGGCCTGGATCGCCTTGTCCCCCGCCGCGGACGCCGAAGCGCAGACCCCGACCCCGTCGCCGACCTCGGCAACACGGCCAACGCGCTGTCGCGCGCCGCCCACCAGATCCTCGCCGCCCGCAATCACGCCGCGCGGGCTCCCGAGCGGTCGACAGCCACAACACCGCCGCCGAGCCCCGCGAGGCAGCCGTCCGCCCCCGCACCCCGACGCCGCTGAACTGGAGAACCGCCCATGGGCAATCGTGCCGATGATTACGGCACCGACGTCGAGATCTACGTCAAAGCGTTGACCACCACCATCCACGCCGCCACTCCCACCGGCGCCCCGGCCAAGCTCCACGACCTGCTGGAACAGCTCGGGATGGAACGCCACGAGTACCCCGTCGGCACCCCCCTGTACATCTGGCACACCGTGCCCGACCACCTCGGTGCCGATGAGCAGAAGCACCTGGCGAGCAGGGCGGTCCCGACGCTGCTGATGGCCGGATACAAGGTCAACATCGACCCCGACCTGCTCGACGAAACCGCCTACCAGCAGGCCGTGCGGGAAGTCCGCGCCAGCAAGCCGCGCCCCGTCAAACAGCAGCCGCCACGGGCTGCCTCCGCCCCTCGCCCCACACCGTCCCGGCGTACCCCGTAACGCCCGTCGGGCGGCCCCGGCTCCCTACTCGGGGCCGCCCGCCCCGCACCGACAGCCTTATCGGAGAACCCAGTAACACCCAGCAAGCCCCCGCCGATCAGCCACCGCCTCACACCCCGCCTCGCCACCGCCCTGTTCCGCCGCTACCTACGCGCCTGCATCACCACCAGCCCCCACCGCCCCTCCCCGCCGGCACCTGCCCGCCCCGGAGCCGTCCTCGGCGAAGCCCGGCGGATCGGCCACCGCCACCACCACTGATACCGACCCCCGTCCTGGAGGAGCATGCCCCACTCCCACCCGTACCCGGTGCGGCTGGCCGACGAGATCGCCCGCCAGCTCGGCCAGCTCGGCGACCACCTCGCGATACTCCCCCCGCATGAAGCAACGCAGGTCATCGCACGCGTTGTCGACCCTGCGGACGGCGTCCTCGCCGGCGTCACCCACCTCGTCTCCGTCAGCAGCATGTTCGCCAAGGTCCAGGCCGAGCGCGGCGCCCTGCCCGCTGAGGTGTGGCTCGCCCTGGGGCGGGCCACGAACGAGCTCGACGCCATCGGCGGGGACCTGGACGAGCACCGAGAGATCCTCCAGCACGCCGGCAACCGACCTGAGACCGCACCGGCGAAGCCGCCGGCCCCTGCTCCACTCGTCGTACGGCGGCGCCGGTGAAGAGGAAGCAGTGGCAGGGCTGGGGGGTCGGCGAGCAGGCGCAGCAGCACTACCTTGTCGAGCCCCGCGCCCTCGCCGGCGGCGGTGACCTCCGGCACGTCTCCGAGTTCCTGCGCGCTTCGGGTTGGCGGGACAAGTCCAAGGCGGGCGGTCCCCTTGCCATGGAAAGCCCGGACCGCGCGGTCCGTATCACCTACGACCCCTTCGTACTGCCCGGCGGGTGGACCATCCACGGTGCCGCGAGCGGACATCAAGAGCAGTGGTGGGCAGTCCTCGGGCGGCAAACGCCGGTGGAGATCGTCGCCGGTCTCACCGACGCCCTCACCCGCCCCCGCTCCGCGCACGCCCCCAACGTGTGGGCACCTTTGCGCGAGCAGGGGTGGGACCGTCCGCC
The DNA here is from genome assembly GCF_001646665.1 of Streptomyces noursei. Lineage (GTDB taxonomy): Bacteria > Actinomycetota > Actinomycetes > Streptomycetales > Streptomycetaceae > Streptomyces > Streptomyces lavendulocolor. The sequence continues at coordinate 124,519 of NZ_LWBU01000101.1, forward strand.
CAACGCCGAGCACGTGACCGCGACCAGCCCCGACGGCAGCGCCTGGATGCAGTTCCACCAGGGCCCTGACGGCGAGGCGATGTGGTGGTCCGGGGCGAAGGACAAGCAAGGCAACGGCTGGACAGCCCAGTTCGCCCCCAGCACCCCGATGCACCTGGTGGAAGCCTTCTCGACCGCGCTCGCCAGCCCCGAACCCGTGATGCGCCCGCTCGGACGGGTTCCACACAGCGCCCAGATCCGCACCACGTCCGTGTCCGTCCTGCCCTCCCAGCTCAGCGCCTGGCAGCAGGCCCGGATCACCGCCGCCCGCGCCGCCACCTGGGCTCGCAACGCCGCCCGCAGTAGCCGGCCCCGCACCGCGGCCCGCCCCCACGCCAACGCTGGTGGCGCCCGCACCTACCGCTGATCACCCTCACCCCACGAACCGAGGAGCTTGATGCCCGCACTCACCCCGGACACGGTCCGCACGGCGACCGAGACCCTTTCCCTTCTTGCCGACTACCTGCGTGAGAGCCCCGACCCCGAAGAGGCGCTCGCCCTCGTCGCGCCTCTGCTCGACGAGTACACGGGCCTGCCCGTCCAGCTCGCCGACACCTTGCGCGCCCTCGCCCGCGCCGTGCAGGACCACCCGGACACCCCGCGCACCCCAGAAGTCGGCTTCCTGATCACGGACCTGCGCACCGCCGCATGGGAGCAGGCAGACCAGCACACCCTCCACTACGTCCTGGACGGCCTCCGGGGCCTGTACGGCAGCGCCGTCGCCACCGAGCCGGAGTGCGGCTCGTGCCGCTGAGCGAACGGCAGCTCGCCGCCTTCGCCGACAAGCACGCCTGGCGGATCCCGTTCGACACCAGCCCCCGCCACCTCGCCGGCCCCGGAGACGCCCGCCACGTCACCCACGGCCTGGCCGCCGCCGGATGGAGACCCACCGCCGACCCGCTCAGCGCCGAGATCGTCCTGCGCAGCCCCGATCAGCGGCACAGCCTGCATTTCGACCCGCAGTCCGCCACCTCCGCGTGGTGGCGGCTGCGGGCCGAGCCCACCGGCAGCGAACCGGGCTGGTACGCCGAGTTCGGCGAACTCGTCCCCGCCGAGGTCCTCGCCGCCCTCACCGACGCCCTCGTCGCACCTGCACCCGCCGAGCCGGCCAACCCCCTGCCAGCGCTGGAAGCTGCCGGCTGGCTCATCGACGGCCGCGGGGCCGCCGTCTCCGATCCACCGGGATGCAGGGTGGAGCGCCGGCCCAAGAAGGGCGACGGCACCGTGCCGTGGCGCGAACCAGACCGTACGTCCTGGCACATCGACGTCCGGGACCACCCCCGACCCTTCGCTGCGAGCCCCCGGATCTGGCACGCCTGGTTCGACGGCAACACACCGGAGCACCTCGTGACCGCCTTCATCACCACGCTCGCTGACCGCGCCCCGCTCCAGCGCGGCATGTACGACCGCACCGCCCACGGCGCCGTTCAGAAGCCGAGCCCGCTCACCCCGGAGCAGGTCGTCGAGGCCCACGCCGCCCGACTCGCCGGCATCCGCAGGCAGGCCCGCGGCGCGCGCCGCCGGCCAGAGGCCATGACGCTCCCGGCGAAGGAAAGCACCACCCGTTCCACCGCCCGCCGCTGATCCCGATAGGACACCCCACAATTTCCCTCGATCCCGCCGCACACCGCGAGATGCTGCGTCACCTCGACGCCTTCATCCGCGACAGCAAGAAGATCCTCGACGCCTGGGACGCGTACTCCGACGAGCACACCGGCCTCGACGGCTGGCCGTACGACGACCACGCCTACGGACTCCGCCAGAGCCAGCGCGACGCCGACACCGCCGCCGCATTCGAAACCGTCCACGCTGGCGCCCGCCACCTGCTGGCCACCGCCGAGACGCAGCTCGCCCAACTCCCCTCCCACGCGGTACAGAGCCGCTGGGTATGGCAGCTGGGCGTCCTGCAGAATGCGCTCGGCCGCCTGGATGTACTGCATGAGGAATGGCGGCAGACGCGCGACAGCCTCGCTGCCGCCTGCCCCGGAATCCCGGCGTACGACGACGCCCTCGCCGAGTACCACGCCGAAGCCTGGAGCTACCTCGACGACTGGGCCTCCCGCGGCCAGGCCGTCCTCGACATCAACACAGCTGCCCGCCACGCCCCCTCGACCCTGGCCCCGCCACCGACCGCGACCACGGTCCCCGCGTCCGGCCGGGCCAGCACGGTGCGGAGGTGACCATGCCGAAGTCCCCCGAGATCGTCGATGTCGACTTCGTCGCCCCTCGGCACCTGGCCGGAGGCGGAGATCCCTCCTGGGTCACCGTCCCTCTCCATCGGGCCTGCGGCTGGAGCTACGGCCACGACCCCCTGATGCCGCGCGTCATCCTCTCCAGCCCCGACCAGAGGGCCCTCCTCCGGCTCGAGCCCGACCCGGACGGCCAGTGGTGGACGCTCCACCACGCCCACCAGCCCGACCGGCCCGCCTGGTACGCGAGCTTCGGTGCCCGCACCCCGGTCGAACTCATCGCCGCTTTCACCGACACCCTCACCAGTCCCGCCGTCGATCCTGCTGACGACTGGGACCCGCTGGAACCGCTCCAGAAATCCGGCTGGTCACCGGCCTACAGCCACAACCGTCTCGCCTCGGCCGACGGCACGATCCGCGTCGAGGTCAACGAGACCACCGGCTGCTGGTGGGTCGGAGCCGCCCTCGATCGCACCGGCCCTCCTCTGTGGCAGGCCCGATTCGGCGAGCACACGCCGCCCCACCTGATCACCGCGTTCACCGCAGCACTGACCGACCCCAGCCCGGTGCTGCGTACGGCCTCCGTCATCAACCTCCCCACTCGGGGCCCGGATCTCATCACCGTCACGCGGCGGGAAGTCCCCGCCGCGCACGTCGCCTCCGCCCTGGAAGAACGCGTCCACGCCCTCGCCGCGCGCCGCGCCAGCACGCCGGCGAGTCCGAGCCCCCTTCGACGGTCACCGGCCAAGAACACCCGCAGCCGCTAACCCCTTCGTCCCCGCCCGGAAGCACGTAGCCCTTTGCCACCCTCCTCCAACCCTTCCTCCGACGGGTACGACCTCGTCCTGCGCCTCCTCCTCGGCGTGCTCGGCGTCGTCGTCCCGCTGTCCCATCTCGCCTGGCTGTCCGGCAACATCACCGCATGGCTGACCGCCGACCACTGGGCGCCCTACCAGCCGACCGCCGCCCTGCTCCACCCTGACCAGCTCTGGCCCCAGGTCGGAGAAACGTCCCTGCTCATCGGCGCTCGGATCGTCCCGATCGCAGCCCTGCTCGCGCTCGGCGCCGTGACCGGCGTCCTGTGGGCGCGGCACAAGAGCCGCGGCGGCGGCCGGAAGAAGATCAGCGGCATGGCCAAGGCCCGGGACATCGAGCCGCTGATGGCCAAGGCGATCACCGCCAAGGCCCGCTCGCTGCGCCCGAGCCTGAAGGACACCAAGCACATCGAGGCCCGCGACACCGGCATCTTGCTCGGCAACCTGCAGGGCACCAAGCACGAGGTGCGCATGGGCTATGAGGATGTGGCCGTCGCCATCATGGCGCCGCGCTCGGGTAAGACCACCTCGCTCGCGATCCCCTCCGTACTCGCCGCGCCCGGCCCGGTTCTGCTGACCTCGAACAAGGCTGCGGGTGATGCGTTCACCGCCACCTACGACGCCCGCGCACGCGTCGGTCGGGTGTGGTCGATGGATCCGCAGCAGATCGCGCACGCAGCACGCGAGATGTGGTGGAACCCGTTGGCGGACGCCAAAACCCTGGACGGCGCCGGGCGGTTGGCCGGCCACTTCCTCGCCGCCTCGGTGGACGCGAGCCAGCAGGGTGACTTCTGGTCCAAGGCCGGATCTAACATCCTGTCCCAGTTGTTCCTGGCCGCGGCCCTCGACGAGCGGCCGATCACCGACGTCATGCAGTGGCTGGCCTTCCCCGCCGACCGCACTCCACTCGACATCCTCCGTGACCACGACTTCGCCGCCGTCGCCGCCCAGCTCAAGGGGACGGTCGAGGGACCGCCGGAGACGCGCGATGGCATCTACGAGACCGCCCGCCAGTATGCCGCCGCGCTGCTGAACAGCGAGATCGCCGCCTGGGTCACCCCGCAGAAGGACGTGCGCGAGTTCCGTCCGGCCGAGTTCGTCACGTCCACCGACACGCTCTTCCTGTTGAGCAAGGACGGCGGAGGCGGCGCCAGCGCGCTGATCGCCGCGTGCGCGGACTCGGTGATGCGCGCCGCGACCGCGCAGGCCGAGCGCGCCGGCGGGCGGCTCGACCCGCCGATGCTCGCGATCCTCGACGAGGCCGCCAACGTGTGCAAAATTTCGGACCTTCCGGACTTGTACTCGCACCTCGGCTCCCGCGGGATCATCCCTATCACGATCCTGCAGTCCTACCGCCAGGGCCAGAAGGTCTGGGGGGACGCGGGCATGGACGCCATGTGGTCCGCGTCCACCGTCAAGGTGATCGGCTCCGGCATCGACGACCCCGACTTCGCCGACAAGCTGTCCCGGCTGATCGGCGACCACGACGTCGAGACGACGTCCACCTCACATTCCGAGTCCGGCAAGTCGACCTCCGTGTCGATGCGACAGGAGCGGATCCTGCCGGCCGACGCGATCCGCGCCCTGCCCAAGGGCACCGCGCTGTGCTTCGCCACCGGCATGCGCGCCGCGATGCTCGACCTTCGCCCGTGGTACTTGGAGCCCGGCGCCGACGAACTGGCCGCCGCCTCCAAGCGGGCCTCCGACGGCATCACTAAGCGGGCGGTCGCCAAGCACACACCGAGGCAGACCGACTTCGGGACGGCAGCATGAGATCGATACGACTCCCCGATGGTGCCCGGCTCGCCACCTACGTCGACGGTCCCGCCCAAGCACCCGTGACGGCAGTCCTCGTGCACGGGCTCTCGGTCACCGCTGCCCTGTGGCGCTCGCACGTACCACTCCTGCTGCGCGAGGGGATGCGCGTCGTGCGCTACGACCAGCGCGCGCACGGCTACTCAACCCGCGGCACCGCCGCCCTGAGCCTCAACCAACTGGCCGACGACCTCGCCCAGGTTCTTGAAATGACAGCGCCACGCGGCCCGCTCGTGCTCGCCGGCCACTCCATGGGAGCGATGACGCTCATGCGCCTGGTCGCGCGCCACCCCCACCTCGCGCCCCGCATCCGCGGGCTGGTGCTGATCTCGCCCCCGTACGCCGGTATCAGCACCCGCACGGGCACCGGCCCGGCCCAGTCCATCCTCACGCTGGGCCGCAACCTTCTCGCGTCAGCGTGCACGCACGCGCCGTACCTGCTCGATATGGTCCGGCGGCACCTTCCCACCACCAACCGGTGGGCGCTGCACTCACACGCACGGCCCGCGTCCGATGGGCCGCCGTTGCCGTGCCGGCAGGGCCTGCACGCCACGGTGACCGGCGACATCGCCGCCCTGTGGCACGACCTCGCCGACCAGCAGCCCGACCCCCATCCGCTGCAGCAGCTCGGCGCGCGGGTCCACCTTGTGGCCGGAAGCCTCGACGCCCACATCCCGCCCGAGCAGACCGCTCGTCTTGCCACTTGTCTGCCCAGCGCCCATCTGGAAACCGTCCCGGACGCCACCCACGCACTGCCCCTACGCCACGCACAGCTGGTCACCGACCGAATCTCCCGCTGCGCCTCCCCACCGTTTCTCTCTGACCGATCTCCCGGAGCCACACCACCCCATGCCTCCGCTCAACCTTGTACTGGTCGTGCCGCGGAGACGCGGACGCGCCGACGCAGGACGACTTCGGGCTGGCCACTTGATACTTGATCTCTTCGCGGGACCGGGTGGCTGGAGCCGGGCCCTGGCAGTGCTCGGTGCGCGGGATATCGGCCTGGAATGGGACGAGTGGGCCTGTAAGACCCGAGCAGCGGCCGGGCAGTTGACCGTCCGGACCGATGTTGCGATGTATCCGACGTGGCCCTGGGTCGGCCGGACACGCGGGCTGATCGCGTCTCCTCCGTGCCAGGCGTGGAGCATGGCCGGCAAACGCCTCGGCCTGGTTGACCAGCCGCTCGTACACGAGGCCGTCGAGAACCTCGCCGCCGGACGCGACACCCGCGAACGCCTCCTCGCCGCCTGCCGCGACGAACGCTCCCTGCTCGCGGCCGAGCCCATGCGCTACCTCCACGCCCTGAACATGGTCGGCGAGCCGGAGTGGGTTGCCATGGAGGAAGTACCCGACGTCCTGCCCCTGTGGAGGCAGTACGCGGCCGTGCTCCGCGGCTGGGGATTCTCCGTCTGGACGGGCATCCTCAACGCCGCCGACTACGGCGTACCGCAGACCAGGAGGCGGGCGATCCTGCTCGCCTCCCGGGTCCGTACGGCTCAACCCCCCGCTCCGACGCATGCCCGACTCGGCGAACCCGACTCGCTGTTCGGCCCGGGCCGCGTCCGCTGGGTCAGCATGGCCGAGGCACTGGGGTGGGGCGCCACCGACCGGCCCGTGCCCACCGTGTGCGCCGGCGGCGGGCCCGGCGGCGGCCCCGAACCCTTCCCTTCCGGCTCCCGTAAGACACTGTCCGACGCCCGGGAACGCGGCACCTGGACGCCGCGGCCGGACGGGGTCGTCCTGCAGTCCCGCCGCGAAGGCGCGGGATGGGCGGCCCGGCACGGAACCCGCGAGAACCGCTCCGCGACCGCTCCGGCGCCGACCTTCACCGCCGAGGCGCGCCGCTGGTCATGGTCACTGCGCAGCAACAACCAGGCCAACGCCACCGTCCGGGCCCTGTCCGAGCCGGCCGGGACGCTGTTCTTCGGTCACCGCGCCAATGAGTGCACCTGGGTCGCCGAGCCTTCCGCCGGGCTGGAGGCGGACACGGAGGTGGCGCCCGTCCCGGACCCGATCCGGATCACCGCGCGTGAGGCCGGCATCCTGCAGACCTTCCCGGCCGATTACCCCTGGGCCGGCAACAAGGGCCAGCAGTTCTCGCAGATCGGCAACGCCGTGCCCCCGCTGCTCGCGGCCCACCTCCTGGCCCCGCACCTGAACGTGCCCCTCAACCCCGACGACTTCGCCCTGGCCGCCTGATGCCGCACATACCCGGTCCCGACGAGGACGGCCTCGAGGCGATCCCGCCGCCGCAGGCGGTGTTCCACGTCGAGCAGGCCCTCCTCGGCGCTCTCCTGCTCGAACCGCGGCGCCTGCGCGACTTGGCGGGCATCGGCCCGGAGTCGTTCTCCACCGCCGCTCACGCCGCCCTGTTCGCCGCGATCCGCTCCCTGCCAGCCCCCGACCCGGCCGAGCACGCCAAAAGCACGCAGTGGCTCGACGCCGTACTCACCGCCGCCCGGGAGCACGCACGCGGCCTGAACGCCCCCTACCTCCACACCATGATCCAGGTCTGCCCATGGCCCCGGCACGCGCCCGCGTACGCCCGCATGATCGAGGCAGATCACTGCCGACGCCAGCTGGCCACCGCCGCCCAGCGGCTCATGCACACCGCCCGCGACGCCTCGCTCCCGCAGCGCGTCGCCACCACCCTCGATGCGGCCGACGTCCTCGCCACCGTGGTGGATGACGCCGCCGCCCGGTTCCCACCACACGCCGGCTCCCTGCCCCGCACGCCGGTACCCGTGCCGACCACACCCCACGACGAGGAAGCGGCCGACGAGGAGCGACTGCTCCTCGCGACCGCGACCGCGTACCCCAGCGGCATCGAGCAGATGCGCTGGCTGACCCCCGGCGACTTCACGCAGCCCGTGCACGGCGGGCTGTGGCAGTGCCTGACCACCCTCCTCCGCCGCAGCACGCCCGTCGACCCCGTGACCGTCCTCTGGGAAGCGCAGCACCGCGGCCTCCTGGGCACCGGCGCCGACCCACGTGAGCTGCTGGACCTGCTGGCCGGGCCGGTCGGTTCCCCAGAACACTGGGGCGAGCGCGTCCTGCAGCGCGCCGTCCTGGCCACCGCTCACCACACCGGCCGGGGCATCGAGGCGTTCACTCAGGACCCGGCCACCACGCCGTACCAGCTCGTCGTCGGCAGCCGTCGCGCGCTCGCGGACCTATCAGCCGTACGGACCCGATGGCAGCACGCCACCTCCCCCTCACCGACGCCGACCGACCAGCCCGGGCGCGTCAGGTCCACTGGCGTGCCCCGGGCCGGCCCGCCGCGGACCACCACTCCGCCCGCCGCACGCAATTCGCGCTGAACCCCCGCCCGCCGGTCGTCGGGTCCTCTGTTGACTCGGCGACCGGCATAAGGAGCCCCACTCCGTGACGACATCCGCCATGGCCAGCTCCTCATCCACGCCCACGCCGAGGACGGCCACACCACCGTCGCGGTCGGCACCTACCTCGGCAGCGGCAAGAGCGTCTATCTCCACGGCCAGACCCCGCCCCCTTGGTCCCGGCAACCCAGCTGCGCACCACGTAGGGGCTGTGGGGTAATAGCTGCCGTGGATCACAACTCGCTTCGGAAGCTCGTTGAAGGTCAGCTTCTTCGCCTGGAGGGCAACGCCTTCCAGGACTGCATGGATCGCCTCGGATTGGCGCTGTACCCCGGTGACTACCAGCCAGTGCGGGCGGCCGGGCCGAAGGGCGACACTAAGAACGATGGCTACTGCGCGAAGGCCCGAGTGTTCTTCGCAGCGCACGCCACGCGCGGTGAGCGGATCGACAAGACCAAGGCGAAGATTCGCGGTGACTTGGAGGGCTGCCTCCAGGAGCATCAGAACGTGAGGGTGTGGCGCTTCCTCACTAACGACACGCTGCCGGGCGAGGTCGACCAGTTCATCGACAACGAGCTTCGCCCGTTGCACCCCGATGTCATCATCGAGGTGTGGGGGCTCAAGACGCTCGCCGATGAGATCAGCAAGCTCAAGCGGGAGCTGGTCGACAGGATCATCGACGTCATCTCGGCGGCCGAGCCCAAGCCGAAGCCTCCGGAGAAGCCTCAGTTCGTACAGCTCAGCCACATGCAGACGGGCCGAGATCTCTGGCCAATCCTCTCCGTCTCCCTTGCTTGGTTGCCAGCGGTCGAGCCGGATGGTTGCACCGAGGAGGAAGAGGACCTAATAGACGGCGTTGTCCAAACGTTCACGGACTGGCTTGAGATCTCCGGCGACGTGGAAGCAAGGTCCCGCGCAGCAGTGCGAGATGCTCAGCGTGGGATCACCGAGCTTCTGAACGAGCTGAAGGTCAAGAACCTCGCCGTCTACTCGGGCACGATCGACGACCACCCCATCGGCGACAGCGCCTCGCCGATCTTTGTGAGCATGGCGATATTCAAGATCGTTCGAGTGACCAGTGAGCAGCCCTCGCCTTCGGGTAGCTGAGGGTGCGCGCCTTCCCACAGGCTAGAACTGGAGCGCCAATCTGGCGTCGGCCATGTCCCTTAGAAGGGCACGGCTTTCGGTAGCGGCATGGGGTCGGTGATCGCGGCTACTCGCGACCAACGGTGATGAAGTAGTCATGCCTTGAGAAAGCAATTTTGCGCCAGTACTCCCAGCGCTCGACGATGTACGCCCTTCGCTCCGGGCTCATGAGGTTTGCTCGGGATAGCCCTTCTGACGGATCACTGATGGCCTCGCCCATGTCCGTGATGTGGTAGCCCGTTGAGAAGGTTGGCGGTACGGAGTGCAAGCTCCATGCGTCCACTTGGTACGTGAGGGTGGCGTAGTCCGCTGCTTCTCGCTCTGGAGCCAACTGGTCGTAGGTGTAGTAGTGCTCGCGATCCCGAGGCATGTGGTCGCGCTTCTGCCTCATGTAGTCGGGATTGTCGTGAGGTGACGTCGCTGCACGGAACTCCGAGTCTCGCCCGTAGACGAGGACGAACTGAGGCTCAACCGGGCGGTGCGAGTACCTGGGGGCGTATGTCTTCGCAAAAATGAGCTGGTTCTCTGGAGACGAGAACCAGACCTTCCACTCCGTGAGTTGGTCGATCGCCTGCGTCAATTCGGCGGTCGGTGTCCTCGACCCCTTGTTGAACCACGTCTTCCGAGGGCTCTCGATTTCGATGCAGATCGGCCGGATGGCTCCTGTGTCCCGCCGGACCCACATGAAGTCTGGGACGCGCGTTGGACCAAGACCTTTCAGAGGAGGCTGTCGAATCACGGCGGAGAACGAGGGCCCGTGATGACCTCCCGGGCCGATGTTGTCCGTTGCACCAGGGAGGAAGCAGGGGTGCAGCTCCAAGAACTCTTGCATCTCCCGCTCACTGGGCGAGGAATCAAGAAGGCTCCTCCACTGGGGCAGCAATGAAGACCGGTACTCCTCCCACGTGGTCGCTTGGGGACGATCTGGACTCGTGTCGGTGTCTGCGTGGCGGAAGGTGTGCACCGCAGCAGTATGGATGGAGATGGAGGGTCGAGGGCGGAAAACGGCTGCTACCAGGGCGGGTTGGTGAACCGTCTGGCCTTCGCGTGACACGTCGGCCCGTAGGCGCCGTGGATACCGTCGACCTACCGTGCATCGGCCCCGCGTCCTCGCTCAGCTCGAACCAACGGCTACCGCGGGCGGGCTGACTGCGTTGAGCCGAACCGCTCGTCGAGCGCGGTAAAGAACTCGCGCAACATGTCTGGCGCGCTATCGCCCATGAGTTCATGGCCTCCGAACCTGAAGACCTCGTAACCGCGCAGTCGCAAGGCCCGGTCCTCCGCCGTCATCTCGCCGTACAGCTGGGGCGAGGGCTTTCTATCGTCACCGGAGCCGACTGAGTAGTGCTGGACTCCGTCCACCTCCAGGACGACGCGTGCACCGCTCGGCAGCATGAGCAGAAAGTCCATGCGTTCACGGTTGAGACGGGCCGGCTTGTTGAGCGCTCGGCGCTGCTGGCGGGTGAGCGGGTCGTAGTGCAGGTACACCTGCGGGAGGAGTGCGGGCAGATTCCCGCCGTCTTCCTTGACGTAGCGCTCGCAGTAGGTACGGAATAGCAACTCTTCCGGCGGGCTCCCCAGGGAAGCCAACAACCTACGGAAGAGGTGTTGCTGTACCTCGACGTCCGTCGCTGAGTCGAGATTTTGCTCCTGCCGCCACCAGGAGGTCAGCTCACCCCACGTTAGGCCAGCGCGAGTAAGCGCGCGGTTGTAGACGAGGCAGGTATCGGCGTTGGCCACGACCTCGATGGTGTTGCTGATGGCATCGCGAAGGATGATCTCAGGCTTGTAGCTGGTGGACGCGAAGATGATGTTCTTCATCTCGCCGTCCACTCCCCGGAAGCCCAGGGTGTCCGACGCTAAGTCCTCCAACTCCTCCAACTTGGCGAGCACCGGAGTGAAGAGCTCATTGATGTACCCGCGACGCAGCGCCCAAGAGCCACCATGTGTCATGCCTTGAGCGCTCCAGTATCCGTGCCACCCGTCGAAGTCGTTGAACGGCGGATCGAAGGGGACATCAAGGCGACGCAAGACGGCCTTGAGCGCGCGGATGGCCAGTGCACTGTCTTCGTCTGTGAGCTTCTTCTGACTCTGGTCAGTGCCGTAGGCCGTCAGCTCCGACTTCATGAGCCGCGCGAGCGCGTACCCCGCCTCCAGGTCGCTGTGATCCTGCAGGTCACCCTGACGCAACTGCTGGGCGAGCTTCGAGTCGAACTCGTCGTGCATGTTCCAGTTGTCGTCCGGTATCTGGATGAAGAAGTCGCTCGGCTTCATAGGAGAAGCGTATGGCGATGCAGTTCGGCCGCGGGGATGGTCCACGTCAACCGCCCGCTGGCTGCGGGAGCAGCCCCGCCGCCACAGGGCCCTTCAGCCATCCGGACCGCGGGCCATCGTCCCCCGCAGGAGAGGAGCACGTGAGCCCGGCCGCGCAGCAGCGAAGAGCAACATGCCGACCATTCAGTCTCAACACGCAGAACTTGACAGGGAACGGACCTGGTCCGACGAGACGACCCACGCGATCCACGAGTCCCAGACCCTGCGCATCGAGTGCGTCCACGAAGCCTACCCCCGCGAGACCGCCTGGACCGTAGCCGCATACGAGACACCCGTCTCCGACCGCATGTGGCACCTCACCGCGACCGGCGCCACCCCGGCGCCTGTGCTCCAGACTCTGCTGCATCACCTCGCCGAGGGTGATGGCTGGGACACAGCCGTCGGCGGTCAGGTCGAAGAGAAGACCGTCGCTGCGGCCACCAGGCGCCATACCGACGCCGGTTGGGAGCACACGGTCGACGGACGTTGGATCCGCTGGACGAGCCTGACCGGGGACGCCGGCGTCCATTTCGACGCCTTCGCCGCCCAAAACGCGAACAGCAGCCTGGCGACCTGGACCGTGTGGGCCGGCCCCGACATCAACCGTGCCACCTGGGCTATCCATGCATCCCCCTACGCCCCCCGCCCCGCTCCTGGCCAGCCTCGCTGAGGGCGTCGCCCACGCCACCCAACCTTCCGCAGATCCCCAACCAACAGTCAGCTAGCCGGAGCCTGTGACGGTCCGCGGACACGCCCAACACACCCGACGCGCAGGGCGCGCCCGACGCGGCCGGTCGGTCATCCTCCCGGGACTGCCGCGCCTTCCACCTTGGCAAGTGCTTGGCTGAGACGACGGCGCACCGGCTTCCCGTACTGGAGGTGCAATCCGAGGATCAGCGCCGGCGGCATCGTCCGGTATCTGAACCACCGGGGATGACGCGGCGGCGCGATTCCCTCGGCGTTGTTGCACTGAGAGCAAAGGATGCCGCGGACGAGGCCGGTCTCATGGCAATGGTCGACCACTGGGTCAGCGTGAAACGAGTGCCCGCATGCGGCGCAACGGCCCGCTTGCCAAGCAACAAGCAGTTCGACGGGGTCCTCGTCGGGCAACGGCACCGCCCTCGGGTACGGCCAGGAGTGGCAGGCAGGTGGCTGGGTGGCCCAAAGCCTACGTTCGATCTGCTGCTCTACCGTCAACTGGACGCACCCACCGAAGACGTCGCGGAGATACGCGTGCGGGTAGTCCATGGTGTCTTGCCATTCCTCATCGTTGAGGTGGCGGGCACATCCGCCGAGGCCGGGCAGCGGCCACGACTGGCACTGCCGGATCCCGTCACTCAAGGGCCTGCCGCACCGGGCCTCGTCAGGGTGCAGCCCAGCTGCTCGCCGCTCTTGTCCGATCCGTGCGACCAGAGCGAGATGGCGGGCTCGCTCTGGTGTCATCTTCGGCTCGCGAGGGGGCGGGACCGTAACACGTGAACTCATTCGGGCGACTCCTGGAGCGGCGGCAACTGGCGCACATCCATCCCACCATTCGCCACTGACATCGGGTCCGCGGTCACTCACAGAGCGTGAAGCGGGTGCCGCAGCCGTCAGCAACCGCCCCCTCCCCCTGCAGCTCCTCGACTCGCTCCACTCCTGTCCGCCGCCAACTTCCTTGTCACACGCTTCTGTTAGCTTGCCGGCGTGTTTGACGGCATAGCCCCTGATCAGTGGTGTCCGCTGTGTGAAGACTGGGTCTGCTCCTTAGTACGCGGGCGGGTATGCCGCAAGTGCCGACAACTGCAACGCCGGATGTGGCGGTACGGCCTGACGATCGCCCGATACAACGCCATCCTGCGGTCACAGGACTTCGCGTGTGCACTGTGCGGCGATAACGAAGAAGAAGATGACTTCGGAATTCCGCACGCGAAGATGTCCCACTGGCACATCGATCACGACCACGCATGCTGCGGGCCCGGCTCGTCTTGCGGCAAATGCGTGCGAGGGCTGCTATGCCGTAAGTGCAACATGGAGTATCTGCCGGCCTACGAGCGTCTCCCGATGCACATGCGCGACAGCCCGCTGTTCAACACCTACCTCGCCGCTCCGCCGGCCCAGCAGTCAGCGGCTCAGGTGATCCCGGGTCGGGACAACATGTACCTTCCGACCTCGCACGCCTTCCTCATGGACAGGAAATTCGCCGACGGTCTCGAGAGTGTGGCCGGGTAGAAGATCAGGGGCTGGCAGCACGATGGTGGGTGCGAAGGCTAGAACAGGTCCCCCTTCCAGGTGATGGGAGCCCGAAATCTGGCCGGGTCACTGCCAAGGGGCTTCCGCGTGATCTACGATGCAACTGCGGCTTGACCACCGCTCCCCGGAGGCGATTCGGCCCTGTTCCTCCACGCTCGGGTGAACCGGTCAGCATCACGAATCTCCGCGCATCCCACAGGATCTCGCTTCCGTACGTCCTGGGCCGAGACGTGCAGGAGACCCGTGAGCGCACTGCACCAAGACCTGTCCCTTCTCCGGCGCCTCTACACGGGCGAGAGCGTCCAACAGGCCCGCCGGGCGATCGATGGATTGCAGGGGGGCGAGTCACCGATTCCAGAAGCCGCCTCGCCGGCTCAACAGCGCCTTGAGGCCCGGGTACTCCTCGCGCTCCTGGAGTTCCGCGACGTCTACACCCGCTTTCCCCTAGGGATCACCGTGGTTCGCCCCGAACCAAACGGCATCGCCCTCGGTGTTGAGAGCAGGGAGCGGGCATCGGAGATTCTTTTCCACCTGCTGCCGTCATGCGCCTCAGACGAAGAGGTGCAGGGTGTGCCCGGCCTGCGCATCACTCGCCGGGATCGGACTGCGATCGAACTGCAGGTACTGGGAGAGTCCGCCCGGCTGCGGCTGTTCGGGCTACCAGCCAGACTCTGGCGCAGTGCCGAGGCCAGCACCCTGGACAAATGGATCGACCCGGACAGCATGCAGTTGTGTTGGCGTTCCTCGCCACGGTCCTGGACTCAGGTGGAGCGGGAGCACCGCGCTCAATGGGAAGACGACAACGACCGCTACACCCAGGTCACACAGCGTGGGGCCTGGTTGACTAGCGGACTGCTCCGACGCGCTGGCCTCCTGCACACCGTCGCCAACACCTTCCTGATCGACGGCTACCGAGGCGCCGCCTTCGACGTGGCGCGGCTGGTGTTGCGCTCGTCGCATGTGCACGAGCAGGGACCAGGGCCGCACAACTTCATCGCCGCCCTGGTGGACCCGGTGTGCGGTCTGCCTCTCCTCCTCAAGAGGTTCCGCGGTGACACGGACGAAAGCTACGGCCGGGACCAGCAGTTCGTCCTCGGCGACGTCGGCAACACGGCCGTGCTTGACTTCCGGGCCACGATCGAGCGCCCTCCCTCCCGCCTTGCACCCGAACTTTGGCAGGCCATTCTCCGCCGTGTCCCCCAGACGGGATTCACGAGCAGCCTGTCGCCGGGCGTAATCGCGGGGCTGTACGGCTTGGGCGCGCCATAGAGAATGCGCAGCCGCCAGCTGCTCGCACGGGATTCGTGGAATCCACGACGTGAGCAGCAGTAGCCCGACCGCGTGAATCTTTCAGCGTGTCCGTTCCGCAGACTCGGCCCGCTGCATGCCATGTCCGTAGGGTGCGTCGTATGGGCCTAGCGAGGTCCGACGTGCGGTGTGCCCACCCGACGGGGTGCACTGAGACGAGCCAACTCGGCTGGCATCGCAGTTCAGTTCAGTTTGTGCACCGCGGAAGACAGCCGCGCATCCTGGGTCGGGACAGGCAGCCGCGGCGGAAAGCCTTTCGTGAAGAGCACCCGTCTGGAACGACGCGCCGAAAAGCTGCAACTGGCCACTGGCGTGACCTGGACCGAAGCGCTCAAGCGCGTGAAGTCCTTGCCCCCGGACTCACGACTGATTCCCGAGGCGCACGCCAGCCAAGCTCTCCTAGAATGCTACGTCCTGTCGGGCCTCGCCTGGCCGATGGTCGAAACCCGCAACCCCTGGGGCATCCGGTCCGCCAATGCTCGAACCGACAGCCTCACCTTGACGTTCGAGAACGATGTCTCCCAGCTCGTCGACTCGGAATCCATGGCCAAGGAACTGGTCCGCGCCCTCGTCCCCTGCTTCGACGAGCACGGTGAGGTACGTGGCATTCCGGGTGCCCGCTTCACTACGGACAACGACGGTATTCACATCCGACGGATGGGACTACCGGGCTCCCTCACCATTTTGGGCATTCCCGCCCAGGACTGGGCCACCGCTTTGGTCCTGCAACGGTATGAGAATGAAGGTGATGGAAAGCGGTTCTGTCACGACAGCCACCCTCACCGATGGCATCGCCGCGAAGCACCCTTCCGGCAACCGACCACCCGAACCACCCTCAGCCGGCACCACTACCGAAAGAAGCCCTCTGCCTGGCTCGCCAGCGGCTTGCTGCGCCGCGCACCATTGTTCCGAACCATTGGCGTTCCCCTGAGCACCACGGCCTGGACCAACCTCACAGATGACGGCGGCTCGGAATGGATCATCGAGTACATCAATGATCCCGTGACGGACGCACCGTGCTACCACCAGGGCTTCACGAATCTGCTGACGGACCCAGAATGCGGCCTGACAATCGTGGGCACACATCTGGACTGCTCCTGCGGCCAGCCACCTGAGTCCTATTGGGGCTGCCGCTTCTACGCCCGTAGCACCGCAGGGCAACCAGGCGCACTCCAAGTCCGCTTCTCCCGCCGTTGCGGGGACAGAGCCTCCTTCTACAAGGACAAGCTGGGCGACTATGAGGAGCGCCGCGAGCTTTATCAGCCCATCCCTACGCACCTCACACGCGCCAGGGCTTGCATGGGCTGATAGCCACCCCCATGGATCTGCCCACCGGCGGAATTGGAGGCCATTCCCAGGAGTTCCGGGGCCCGCTCCCCCAGCACGGTGGGCAACATAGCGCGGGATCGCCGGTTAGCCAAACCGGCGATCCCGCGCACCATTAGTAGCCCACCGCCATGCCCTGCCCGCTCGTCGAAAGGCACCTCCCGACGCCCCCAGACCAGCCACGACGCGGCGCGTAACGCCGAGAAGCCGGCACGCGATCACGCCGCCACGTAGCTCGCCCGGAACAGATCCTGAGCCCGCTCCACGTCCCTCAGCGTGCGGAGCTGCACCTCCAGATCCCCCGTCCCGTGGTGGCCGAGCCCGGACACGTCTCTGGTGAACCCGGGAACGAGGTCGACGTGCTTCGGGTCGACCTTCAGGTAGACCAGGAGCTTGCTCCGCTGCGGCGGACAGAGACAGGCGAAGTTCCGCAGCCGCTGATAAGCCCGGTAGGTCTTGCGCTCGACGCGGTTCACACCGTCCCCGAGCCCGAGCAGGGCCTCGTCGACCGCGTTCGCCAGCTCGGCCATCGAGGCACCCTGGACATCGGCTGCGGCCCGTGCGACCGCCTGCCGACGCGACCGCCGTAGTACCTGCGCCCCACCGCTCACGGACGCCACGGTCTCGAGGCCGAGCAGGTCGCTGCCGAAGAGTCGGTAGCGGACCAGGTCGATCGATCTCCGGTGCTCGCGTACGGCGTGAACGTCGTAGCGCGTGAAGTCGCCGGCGATACAGATCAGGCGCGGTCCACTCCACAGCACCTGGGACGCGGCCGTAACCCCGAGCCGGTCGCGGACCAGGTGCTCGAACTCCGACCGGTGGTCCATCAGCCACGAGAGGTAGAACAAACCCTGGTTAATGACGCCGGCGTCAACGCCACGCTTGTACTCGACGATGACCGGCGCCCCATTCTCATCCAGCCCGAGCGAGTCGATCCGTCCCCCGTGGACCGGCCCCGTTTCGTACTCGCTCGCCAGGAATCGGACGCCCAAGAGCTTCTCCATGTTCGCCTCGACGAGGCCCTGCACATCCGCCTCGAACTCAGCAAGACGCGGCGTGACCTCGGTCACGCCGCTATTAGTCGTGTTCGTGCGGAACAACTTCAGGCCCGACACCTTCCCCTCCTCGATTCGGAGATCGACAACGTCGGGCAGGTGCGGGATTGTTTCCGCGAGCGCCTTCGAAGCCGTGAAGAAAGTGTGAGCGCAGGCTGCTCGGCGGCACCCATACACTCCAGGCGCTGCTGGCCAGGTGAGGCGATGGTCCTCCTGCCGCCCGTAGCTGGAGGGGTCAGCCGGCGCCCTGGAGATCGCCCGGGAGCTCAGGGCTTCCTGATGGCTGCCAGGATGCCGGCCGCGCCCTGAGCCAGCAGGTCGGCGGCGATACAGGCGCCGAGCTTCTCCGGGTCGTCCAGCGGCCCGGACCCTGCCCCATTGACCTGCGTCGCCCCGTCCAGGGAGGTGACGGCAGCCGACAGGTACAGCAAGCCATCCGACTCGACCCTCCCCCACGCTGCGACCGGAACCGAGCACCCGCCATGAAGTTCTGCCAGCAACGCGCGCTCAGCGCGCACGCACGCATCGACCTGGCGGTCTCCGGTTCCCTCCAGGAGCCGGGCGGCTGGCGAGTCGGTGCGGACCTGGATGCCGAGAGCGCCTTGCCCGGGGGGACGGCGGGAAGATGACTGGGTCGAGCACCTGGTGTACCTCAGGCATCAGGCCGAGCCGACGCAACCCCGCCGCCGCGAGTACGACCGCGTCAAGGCTGCCCTTGCTGGCCCGCGCCAACCTCCCCGGAACGTTGCCGCGGATCGGCACGACCTCCAGGTCCGGCCGAAAGGCAAGGAGCTGAGCCACCCGCCGAGGGGCCCCCGTGCCTACGCGGGCGCCCTCGGGGAGGCTCTCAAGGGTGGCGCCGCACAGCACGTCCCGTACGTCTTCACGCGGTCCGGGCGTGATGAGCAGCGTCGTCCCGTCGGTGATGGTGGTGGGAAGGTCTTTCAAGGAGTGAACGATCACGTCGACCCGGCCAGCGACCAGGGCCTCTTCCTGATTGGTGGAGAACGCCGACCCGCCAGCCGTCTTGGCGACCTCGGCAAGGGTGGGCGTGACGCGGTCCTGATCACCGCCTTCGAGGATGACCTCCCGCTTGAACCGCACACCAGGGAACTGGGCCGTGATGGACGTAAGCCACTCGGTGACCTGCGCCTTCGCCAGCTTGCTCGCCCTGGAACCGATTCGGACTAGGTCACTCATTCAGGTCAACTCCTCGCTGACGCGGGTTCGTTGACGCTCTATCGTAATTGCACCAGAACCCATGCGGTTTCCGACAGATTGTCACCAAAGATGACCCTGGTGAGGCCCGTACGCATCGGTGCTTGCGCATCGAAGATATCCCTGACGCAGGCCGCCCCGTCCTGGCGCAGCTCGCACCGATCCAAGTTGGCATCTCCTTCATCTACGCCAGCTGCTCATAGATGCTTCTGGCACTGCACCGAAGGGTGTTCGCCTCGAAACCCAGCCCCCAAAGCAGCCGAACCGCCCGCCCCTTGCCCACGACGCCCGGGGCTGCAAGGAGGTCCCCGAGATGCACGTGCTCAATCTTGGAGCGACCATGGAATCGCGGAGGAGCTTTCGTAACACACGGGCGATGTGGTGTGGCGCCTACCAGAAGTACTCGCGGTCTCGCCTCCTTAATATCGCGCGGCTTCAAATTGCCGGATCAGCGGAGAACACCATGCCGCATTCCACTTATCAAGTGCCTACACCAGAGGGCTCAATATTCCATATAGAGATAACCCCTCAAGACTTCCTGAGCGTGGACGCCCGCGGCCCAAGAGACGTCTTCAGCTGGACCGCCGATTGCACTCCTCGCAATTTCATGGATCTAGGAAGAGCCACACAAGGCACGGCCATGATTGCAATCAACGGGTCGCGACACGAGGACGAGATAAAAAGCGCTCTCGAATGGGCAGACAGCTTCCCCCTGGACACACTTGAAACAGGCTGCGATTTCATACGCTTCGACTGGGATGACTCATCTTTGTCATTCCAGGTATTTACTTCCGAGGCCCCAAATGGACAGATCACGCTAGTGTCAGCGTCGGGCACTGGGCTCTATCTGCGGACAGTTCAGAATTTCATTACCGAAACAGGAACGCCTGCAGTTATCCGCGAGGTCGCCGACGTCATAAGGGAAGCGGGGGGAAGCGGGCGCGAGGATTCCTGACCACAACCCCGGACTGGGACATGAAGTCATCTCAAGGGAAGAAGAAACGCAAATGCTCAACGGAGCTCAAAGGGCTTCCCGGCTGGATAACGGGAAGAACTTACATCGCCCCCGGAGAGAAGTGCACCGTAGGAGCCTCTGGGTGCAGCCAGTATGTCGTATTCGATAACCCGACAGACCTAGAATACGACATACTAGTCAAGCTCCGCTGCGAAGGCAGCGTGATCCGGTACAAACTGAAGAATGCCATTCGGGTTCGCCACAGTGAAACCATTCGCGTCCCCCCTAGGGGTAGCTGCCCTCCTATCGAGTTCCCTCTCACTGTCACAGGCAACGGGATTGACCAAGTCATATTGGTGGAAGAAACAGAAATCAAGCCCCTCTGGCGCAGGAAGCATCTCCCCTCATACCACTCTCAGGGCGAAACATCCATACGCGTTGACGCGGCTTGATGGGCTTCCTGGAGTGAACGTGAAGGACTACATTCCTTTCACAGCATCGATTCTCATGTATCTTCTCAGCCCTCTCTTCGTAAGAAAGGTCCAGAGAGAAATTGTCAGAATCATAAATGCAAGCGAAGCTCACATGTCGCCCGGGCAGGTAAAGCCAGCCCACCTGCATGACGATTTCATCAGGAAATACATAGCCTTCGCAGCCGACGCGACTCAAATCGTTCCGGCAGTCCTGCTTACTGCCGTAGGTGTAATTCTAGCCATTCCGGAAGACTGGTCGCCAACTTTGGGGGCGGTCCTGATTGTTGCGGTTGCTCTCATCGTCATCGGAATTGATGCATTCATTCTCAGCCTCGACCCCCATCAGTACGCCAAAAGGAAATGGCTGGGCTACTCTATCTTCGAGATAGTGGGTGTTCTCTTGAACTTGATTGGCGTGGTTCTCGTCGCCACACTGACATAATCACCGGGTGGCGAGGCGACCGCCGACCGGTTTGCTGCCGAAGACGACACGACGATCAGCCATATCGAGACTGGCATCGACACGGAGCAACCACACCGGCAGTCGCCACATCGCGGCAGCAGCTGCTCCCGGACAGCTCATTCCCGGTGGTGCGGTTGCCTCACACGCCCGCGCCGTCGTGACAGCGGGGGTACGGCGCCCCAGACCACCTCGGTCCCAGTCAGACGGCCGACCATGCGCAAAGGCCGCCCCCTCGCCGCTGACCGCCCTCCGCACCGCATGCCATGTGACGTTTGCCGTGCCTGGAGGCAGACGTCGCTACATGGACTCCACAGAGCTCCGGGACCTCCCGCTGGACCCGGAAGTCTCGGCGGCTCTGCGCGAGCACATGAAGCGCTTCCCGCCGGTCGAGGTCACGTCGCCGCGGCTGACGCCGAGCGGATGGAAGGTGACTCACCGGCTCGTGTTCACGGCTCCTGCCGAAACGGCCCCATGGAGCAGCGCCTTCAATGACCAGATCTGGAAGCCGGCGCTCGCCACCCGGCAGGACGGACAGTTGCCGACTTACGATCCTGGTCGCCGTGAAAGTGGCGGTCACCCGCTAGAACGGCCAAGGACCGCAACAGCACCATGCGCATAAGGGGCTCGGCAAGCGACTCGATAGCCCTCCGTAGCCCCCTTGAGGCACCCAACGAGTCGGACACGGCGCCGCCGGATTCCCCGTCGCGGGAGCTCGCTGGGGAGAATCTGGGGAGTACGAGCGGCTCTGGGGGAGCGGCTGGGGGGGGAATCGACCACACAACGCGCGACGACTCTGAAAGACGGTGAAAGGGCCATCGACGCAGGTCAAAGCGGATGCGAACCACATCACCGCAGGTCAGAGCGGCTCGCTAGTGGACATCATGACGTATATGCTGAAATCGTCGGCCTCTACGATCCCCGGGAGGGATCCACCCTCACGCAAGGGTGTGACATAGCGGGTCGCTACGACCTCTTGCAACACTTTCCCAGGCCACCCATCTCTTCAACCTTGCAATTCACGGAAGGTTTCTCCGGAGCGTAGAGGCCGGGTTAACAGCGCTGGGGAGAATCTGGGGAGTTTCGGCTAGCAAGCTGATCCCCCGGGCTCCCCAAGCAGACCGTCGATGGTGCCGCGCCCCCCTGCTGCCGGCCTCCGGCACGAAGTGAGCATAGTAACCGAGAGTGATCAAAGGTGAAGAGTGTCCAAGCCACCGAGGCTTCCAGCATGATCCAGGCGTAGGTATGCCGAAGCACATGGAAGCCGTCCTTCGGAGCCCCCGCCCACTGCCAGGCTTTCGACCCCTCGGCGCGCGGCGGAATGACGCCTGCCCTGGCCAAGGCTGCTTCCAGGTGTAGGTATTCCATGTCGCCCTCGCCTCCAGCGCGATGGTGCCGGTGAACAGAGGCGGGCCCGCACTTACCAAGGACGTGCGGGCCCGCTTACTGAAGAGATCAGACCTTCCATGCCAGTCAGATCTGCAGGATCAGCGTCTCCACCTGGTCGAGCGACGTCACGCTGGCCCGGGCCGCGTCCCGCGCCTTCGACAGCTTCTCCATCCACTCGATCCGCTGATCGGCCGGCAGCGGATCCTCTCCGAGCTGGGCCCGCAGACGGCGTGCCTCCTCAAAGTCCGTCATCAGCGTGTGGGCGGAGTCCACGGCCCGTTGGTAGCTCCCCTCGACGAGCTCGACACGGGCGGGCAGCTGCTGCCGCAGGGCGTCCAGCTGCTCGCGGGGGTCGACCCGCACCTCCTCGCGGGAGGTGCCGCCGTCGCCGGCACCAGCACTGTTCCCGGTGCCCATGGAAGTGCTGGCGTCTCCTCCGGCCGGGGCGGGGCGGCCGAGCTCCACGGGGAACATCTCGTCGAACCACGCCTTGTCGGCGACGTAGCCGGTGGGCCGGCCCTCGATGTCCGGGGCAATCACCATGCCCGCGGTGATCGGCGTCCGGTCCTCCTCGCTCCAGTGCTGCTCGCCGTAGCAGACCAGGGGCGTGCCGTCCTGCGCCTCAGGCGGCCGCGTCGCGTCCGGGTGCTCCAGCACGGCCTTCGCGAACGCCAGGAGAAGGACCCGGCTGATGTTCGGGACGTTGCTCTGCGTGTACGCCAGGGTGAGAGCGGCGAGGGCACTGCTGGGGGTGCGGCGCACGCCCTTGCGCCCGTCGTTCGCCTCACTGCCCTGGCCGGGCGTGATGAACGGCTGCGGCGCGTGGATCAGCACAGGCGCCATCCGCTGGACCAGGGCGGCCCAGGCACCGGCGTCACCGGCCTCCGCCCCGAGGAACAGTTCCTTGAGCGGCCGGGGGTCCGGCCCGGCGCCCTTCTGGGTCTCCGACGTACCGAAGAAGCCCAGCGCGGAGAGGATGTTGCCCCGGTGCAGGAAAAGCTGCGCGACAGCCGCGGACCACAGCCGCGTACGCGCCTCGGCCGTCTTCGCCCGGATCTGGCTCCACGCCGGCTCCTGCAGTGCGCCCCGCACGATCGGCCAGAACCGCCCCGTGTCACGGACGGTCCGCCTGCTCGACTTCGGCGTGGTCTCGGGCGGGATCCCGGGAAACACGAGAGCGGTGATGGCCCGCACCGCGATGTCGCGCAGCACGACGGGGGAGACCTCCTCGCCTGCGGGGACGAGCGGTTCGAGCGGATCGAGCGGCCCGTTGGCGGTCAGCGCGTCGCGCACCCCGGCCAGGTCGAGAAGGTCCGCACCGCGGGCGTTGGGGAACGCCTCGGCGAGGGCCGCGTCCAGGACCGACTCCTTGGCATAGGAGTCGACGAGCGTCGCGAACAGGGCGATCCGGCGCGCGTCCTCGTCGTAGGGTTGGATGCCGCGCAGGTGGTCGTTGACGTTCAGTGTCCGCAGGACGTGTTCCAGCGCCTCCGGCCTGCTGCAGCCGATCACGATCTCCGCGGACACCGTGGCGATCTTCCCCGCCCGCAGCGACGGGTCGGTCAGCTCCGTTTCCGGGTTGGCAGCGTCCTGGTTGAGCCGGGTGGAGATCCGGTTCAGGATTTCCCGCAGACTCAGCAGCAGCAGCCCGGGGTCGGTCTTTTCCTTCGGCAGGGACACCAGGGACTGGGGCATTCCCGTCACCAGGTGCTCCGGACGTACGCGGAAGACGTCCAGACGGGCCAGCGCCCGGTTGTTGCCGGTCACGGCGGCCAGCCGCCACGGCTTCGACACCGTGCCGTCGGAGTTGGTGATCTGCCACTGCTGAAGGACGTTCATGCCCTTGGAGAGCTGGCCCGCGTCCACCAGGGACTCCACCAGGTCGTACCCGCGGGTCCTGCCGGCACGCTCCAGGCTCGCGGCGGCGTAGCGCTGCAGGTGGACGGCCACCGCGTACGGCTGTTCCGCCAGGACGAGCGCCGCCTTCGGCTCCCCCTCCTCCGCGGAGCGGACCACCGGGCGCGGCCTTCGGTTGCCCAGGGCGGCGAGGAGGACCTGGCGCCTGCCCTCAAGCTCGTTCACGAGGCGAAGGGCCTCCTGGTGCTTCTGCGTGGCCGCCGCCAGCGCCTGCGCGGTGTACGACTCGTTTCCCGGCGCGCGACGGCAAGCCTCCACCTCCTTCTCGGCGGACTTCGCGGCCTTCTGGGCCTCCTCCAGCGCCACCTCGGCGGCGACGAGGTCCTCGACGCGCTGGTTGGCCTCCGGGAGGGGCGGCGACCAGGCCGGGACAGTGCGGTCGTTGAGGTGCCACGGGGCAGCCGCGGCGCCGTGGACGTCGCACATCAGCAGCAGCACCTGGTCAGCACCGGCCTGCACGAGCCGGTGGGCAGTCGGCTTGAGAACCTTCCTGCCGCGCTGGGTGGAGATCAGATTCTTGATCTCGGTGTCCGGGAGAGCGGTAGCGAGACCCTCGGTGATCGCCTGCCGGGGAGGCGGTACCACCTCCAGGTCCGCGCAGGTGTTCTCGACGGCGTCCGCGAGGCGCTCACCCCAGATGGGGGTGCCGATGTAGGGGTAGATACCGTCAGGCCGTTTCATGGCCATGGTGTCGTCCTTCCACCCGGCCGTGCCGGGCAAGCACAAGCCCCGTCTCTCGGGGGCATGACACGCGCCCGAGCGCCGAAGCCTCGTGCCGGCAAGGCGTGAACCGGCACCCGTGAACTGAGATGCGCGGACTCCCTGCCCCGTACGGTCCGCCTGCCAACGTCCGAAGAAGGATCAACCCGACAACACCATGGGGCGCTTGGGAATCTCGCAGCTTGCTCCTGCTCCGCCGGAAGCGGCATGAGGCGGACGCCGGTGATGAGCCACCGACGTGCACCGCCGAATGTGCCACCGGTCTCGGCGCCCCGGCGAGCCGAAACGGCAGAGTTCACCAGATCAGGTGAACCGCCTCCACGAAGCCTCAGTGCAGAGCGAGTTGAGGAAAGAACGGGGCGCCGGGGATCAGGGCCGCCAGGGGCACACGTATCCCACCGTGCTTCCATCTGCCCGCCGACCACGTAGTACGTGAGCGGGGCCAGTCCGATAACCGGATTGCCACATGGACAATGGCGTCATCGCCTTGACCGGAGAAAAGTACGCCCAACTCAACCAGAACGAGCCGACCTCGGATCACGCCGGCGAAGGGCGCTGGATTGCGTGCGACGAGTCTGGATGGGATGGCGAGCAGCTCGTCGGCCGGCAGCGCCGTTTCCTTGTCCTCGCGTCCGTCGCCATCGACGACGCCGAGGCAGCCCCACTGATCGACACCCTGCGTAAGCAGGCCCGGATCCAGCAGGCCGGGGAGCTGAAGTTCCGCCTGTTCAAGGACCGCGAGGAGCGGTGGTCCCTGCTGTAGGATCTGTGGGGCCCGGCCGGCGCTCTGCACGAACGCTGCTCGGTGTACGTGGTCGACAAGGAGTACGCCGTAGCAGCGAAGGCGATCGATCTACTGCTGGAGGAGAAGGCGCACGCCGAAGGGCGGAACCTGTACGCCGAGGGCCAGGCACGCGCCATGGCCCGGACACTGGCGCTCCAGGGACCGCGTGCCCTTCCGGGCGCGCTGTTCGATGCGCTGATGTCCTCGTTCGTGGCCCTGGCTTCCCAGCGCGCGCTGGGACGGGAGGAAGCCGCGTTGGAGGCGTTCTTCGCAGCGGTCGAACATGCATGGGGCGCCTCGACTCGGCGGCCCGTAACTGAGGTGCTGGCCCAGGTGCGCTCCACCCGGCCGTACGCGGCGGCCCTCCACCAGGAGGACTCCCCGTTCCCGTCCCTGGAGATGCTTATCCCGGCGGTGACTCAGACAGCCCGCCGATGGGGACACAGCCTCGGGCTCGTCAGTCTCCTCACCGATGAGCAGCACACATTTACCGACGATGTCCTGCGCACCGTGCTGGAGTACGCCACCAGTCCGATAGGCATGACCCTCCTGACCCGCGAGAGGGGCGCCCCCGTGCACACCGTGCTCCGCGGCTCTTCCGCCGACCACCCTTCCATCCAGCTGGCCGACCTGCTGGCGGGGGCCGCAGCGGCCGTGACCGAACGCCACATCGGTAACCCCTCCCCAGCCGCCGAGGGACTGTGGCCGGTCATCGTGCCCTTGATCGAAGAGAGCTCGTTGATGCCCTACGACACCCCGGGCCTCCAACTCGCCGGGCTCGAAACCCGCCGCACACGGCGGTCCGGGTAGCACCAGCAGGGCAACTCCGGGCGGGAAGGTGGCCGCCTTCGGTGTGCTCGTGGAAGGAGACGGTGTCGGGGCCGGACGGGGGTCCGAGCACCTTGCGGCCCAGGGGGTTGCTGCAGAAGAGGGATGAGCGCTGTGGGAGGTCGGAGGCTCCTGTCTAGCCGGTGTTCTCGGCGTGCGCCTGTTCCCAGTAGAAGTCCACGGCCGCAGGGCCAGTGCGGGTGAACCAGTAGAGGCCGACGGTGGTCAGCAGATCCTAAGCGGCGCAACGTAGCGCGGGATCGCCGGTTAGCCAAACCGGCGATCCCGCGCACCATTGATAGTCCACCGCCACGCCCTGCCCGCCCATTGAAAGGCATCTCCCGACGATCACAGAGCAACCGCGAATCGAACACGTCTCGGAGGCCAGCTTGCGATCACGCAGCCGCGTAACTCGCGCGGAACAGGTTCCGTGCCCGCTCCACGTCCCTCGGCGTACGGAGCTGCACCTCCAGATCACCCGTCCCGTGGTGTCCGAGACCGGACACGTCCCGGGTGAAGCCCGGAACAAGATCGACGTCCTCCGGGTCGACCTTCAGGTAGACCAGGACCTTGGTCCGCTGCGGCGGACAAACGCAGGCGAAGTTCCGCAGCCGCTGATACGCCCGGTACGTCTTGCGCTCGATGCGGTTCACACCGTCCCCGAGCCCAAGCAGCGCCTCGTCGACCGCGCTCGCCAGCTCCATCATCGACGTGCCCTGGACGTTAGCCGCCTGGGCGACCGCCTGCCGACGCGCCCGGCGGGCCACCGGCACGCCGCCGCTGACGGACGCCACGGTCTCAAGGCCGACCAGTTCGCCGCCGAAGAATCGGTAGCGGACCAGGTCTATCGAACGCCGGTGCTCGCGCACGGCGTGCACGTCGTAGCGGGTGAAGTCGCCAGCGATGCAGATCAGGCGCGGGCTTCTCCACAGCACCTGGGACGCGGCCGTAGCCCCGAGCCGGTCGCGGACCAGGTGCTCGAACTCGGCTCGGTGGTCCACCAGCCAGCCGAGATAGAACAGGCCCTGGTTGATGACGCCGGCGTCGACTCCTCGCTTGTACTCGACGATGACCGGCGATCCGTTCTCGTCCAGTCCCAGCGAGTCGATCCGGCCCCCGTGGACCGGTCCTGTGCTGTATTCGCTCGCCAGGAATCGAACGCCCAACAGCGTCTCCATGTGAGCCTCGACGAGACCCTGCACATCTGCCTCGACCTCAGCCAGGCGCGGCATGACCCCGGTCACGTCGTCTTTCGTGTTGAACAGCCTCAGCCCCGACACCGTCCTTTCTCTGATTACGGGGATGCAACGCCGGACGGTGATCGAATTGTTTCCGTATGGGCCTTCGGAGCCGTGAAGATTCCGTGAGACCCCACGTACGGCCCGGCGGGGCGCTCGCGTCCCACGGCTCCCCAGGGGTCTGCAGCCTCCACATACGTCCCACAGGCCGCCGGGACGGGCGCCTGGGCACTGCGTTTTAGCAGGTCAGGCCCCGTAGTTCTATGGATAGAGCAGGCGCCTTCTAAGTACTTGGCGCATCTCGCACAACTCCGAGAGCCAGTCACCGCACCCACCCCACAGCAAGCCGTTGCCGAGTAAATCCGTCACGGAAAGGAAGGATGCCGGACCTCCGGCCGAAATATATCGCTTTCACGTTCGATTCTAAGGCATTGTCAGTGCCGTGTCCTAGCGTGAATTCCCTGTCGTGGGACTGGTGTTGGGAGGGCTCTCAGTGTTCTTTGGCGAGTCATCTGCGGCGTACGAGAGCATCACGTCGCGGATGAAGGCGCTGGCCGTGGTGCGGCCGCTATTGGCGCTCGACGACAGTTCGGCGAAGCGGGAGCGGGGCTGGGAGGGGTACCGGCTGGCCGAACTCGCCCTGGCGGCGATCGACTTCGTGACGCTGCGGATAGGGGCGCGGACGGCAGTTCGGCAGGAAGCCGTCGTGGAACGGGTAGCTGAGTCTGCGGCGCTCCAGGTTCCCGGGCGGGCGGGTGCCGAGTATCGAGAAGTCGCGCGCTGGCTGGTGGAACGCCTGATCAACACCGAGAGACACGACCGGTGCTTTCGGCACGAGATCGGCAGCGTGACGGGCGACGGCTTCGTCGTCAGGGAGTTTCCGTTCCAGATCCTCAAAGACGTGCCGGACGAAGCCGGGCAGGCTGCGCTGACCGTTACTGATGCGGCCATCACGGTGCTCGTCCATGCGGTCGATGTGGACATCGCGTCCGAGCAGATTGCGGCGGAAGCCAAGTTGGTCGCGTTGCTAAAGCGTGCGCGGATCGGTGAGGCGTGGCAGGCCGCCCGCACCGCCCATGTCCAGAGCATCCGGTACGCGAAGGAGCTGATGGACCGCATGGAGGAGATGAAACGCAACGTACGAGCCATCGACTGGGCGGCGGATCTTGAGGGCCCGCTGAAGGAGGCGCAGGAGCACGTTGAGGAGAGGTCTCGGGCGGAGACTCAGCTGAAGGCGCAGGTGGCGCAGCTGCTCGAGGTCACGGAAGAGGAACGCAAGCGGCAGCAGCTGGAGGCTCTGGATGCACTGATCGAGGATTGTCTGCAGCGGCACTTGATGCTCATCGACATGTTGCTCAGGGTGGTTCCCGAGTTCCGGCGCCAGCAGGACCGGCAGATCTTCGTAGCACCCGTGGTCCATACACGGGTGCACCTGCGCAGCCAGCTCCTGGAGCCGGCGCTCGAGCTCAGTATCGAGGACAGCAAGCGGCCCCTGGAGGCGTTCGTGCGCGGGGTACTCGGTCCCATCCGCCCGCGGGTGATGTACCTGTCGGACTACTTCGAGGCCCTCACACGGATTCCGGAACAGGCCGAGGTTGAGCTGGTCGCGGTGGGCGCATCGGACGACTGGGAAGACACCTACGATCCACCGAGGTTCGACGACGCGCAGCACGCATGGCTGGACGGGCTGCTTTCGGCCGTCCCCGAGGAAGGCGTGCGACTGTCTCGGTTGCTCGAGCGTGCCCGCGAGTGGGGCGAGGGCAGAGGGCCCGGTGACGACACTGGCCATCTGCTGGCTATGGAGACCGCGCATCGGTTTCGGCATGTCCCGGTCGCCGAGCTGGCGCGCGGTGAGGAAGCCGTCGTTGTCGTGGACGACGGGACTGAGTTGGACGACCCGGATTTCGGTGGCAGCGACTTCCTCCTGTTGCCGGCCGTGGGCGAACCGGCCTTCGACAACGTTGATGCGGCCCTCGATATGCAACCGTCCCATTCGCCAGAGTTTGCTCCCCGCGCCACGAATGACGATCTGGAGCCGAGTGCATGACGCAGTACGACGATGTTGCCGCAGCAGCCCGGACGGTGGCTCTGGCCATGACACGCGGCAAGTCCCCAGCGCGTTCTGGAGACTACGCCCGTCTCGTGCGGCGGTTCGATACGGAGCCGGACTTCGCACAGCTGGTGCGGAAGGTCGCGCAGGGCTTTGACCTCACGGTCCAGGAGGTGCACCCGCAGGCGGGACTGGTCCTGGCAACCACGCGCGAGACGGACTTCGCTGTCTCGGTCACCGACCTCGTGCCCAATGCGGAGAACCGGCCGCTGTACCTGCTCGCCCACCTGGCCATCGCGTCGCGAGCCTTCCCACGTCCGGAGCACTTGGACGACGACGAGCACGTCGCCCGGGTCTCGGTGCAGAAAGTCGATGAAGACGTTAGGGCTTATGCGACCATCCTTGAGCGCCGTGCTGCAGCCGCCGACGAGGACACCGACCCGCCGGCCGGCAGCCCCGGCCTGGAGGGATTGTGGCGGGCCTACCTGCGTCGCAACCCCACCGGTCGTACGGACAAGGACAGGACTCCGCGCTCGGCGACTTACGCGCTGGTGAGGAGGGCGTTCACGCATCTCGAGCAGCGCGGGTTCGTCCGCGCGACCAGTGAGGAAGAGGGCGGCACGTACGCCACCAACGTCCTGTACAGGCTGCACATCCGTGACCAGGCAGCCCGGGAAATGCTCCAGGTACTGGCCGCCCTGGGCGTGGCGGCCTTGCCGCATCACGATGCGCCACTCCCTTCCGAGGCTCCGAAGCTGCCTGACGCTACCGACCACGGCATGCTCCCGGACTCCGCCCTAGCCACCTGACGCCATCGCGATGTAAGGACCCCTCTCCATGTACGAGTTGAACCGCATCCTGCTGCGCAACTTCGGGCCGCTCGATGCCCGCTACGAAGACGTGAACCTGGACTTCTCTGGCGTGGGCCCCCTGGTTGAGACAGCATCCCTGATGCCAACGCCCGGACACGTCACGCAGCGGCCCTCGCCGGCCAGTCTGGTCATGCTCCAGAACGGCGGCGGCAAGGGTGTGCTGCTGACTGGCATCACCTGCACCACGATCCCGCTGCGTCACCATGACCCGGAGGAGCTGCGGAGCTTCGTCGTTTCTCCGGCTCAGCCCTCCCATATCGTCCTGGAGTGGGCTGATGCCCGGACTGGCAGGCTCTTGGTCACCGCGCAGATCCTCGCGCCCGAGGGCGATGGCAAGCTCAAGCGCCGCTTCTACAGCTTCCACCCAGGTGCCGCCCTGGCCGCGGACGATCTCCCTTTCCACCGTGATGGTCACTGGCTGCCATTCGACCATTACTGCAACGAGCTGAGCGAACTACAGGCCGCCGTCGAGGCGTTGGAACTGCAGATCGTGGACGGGCAGGAGAAGTGGGAGAAACATCAGGCCGGTCTGGGTCTCGAACCTGACCTCTTCGATGTCCAGCGCAAGATGAACGCCACCGAGAGCGGGGCGGCCGAGGCCTTCACCACCTCCAGTGCGGCAGCGTTCGTCCAGTGGCTGCTGGAGAAAGCGAACGACGACGACAAGTACACCAGCCTCGGCAGTACCTTCGAGACCTATGCCGGCGCCCACGACCAGCGC
Source organism: Streptomyces noursei (assembly GCF_001646665.1). Classification (GTDB taxonomy): domain Bacteria; phylum Actinomycetota; class Actinomycetes; order Streptomycetales; family Streptomycetaceae; genus Streptomyces; species Streptomyces lavendulocolor. The sequence goes on from NZ_LWBU01000101.1 coordinate 155,720, forward strand.
GAGAAACTGATCAAGGAGCGGGAGTTCGCGCTGGCCATGGAGGAGATCTGCGCCCGTGTGGCCGAGCGGTACCACGAGCACACCAACCAGCAGCGCGAGGCTGGGCAGGCCAAGGTCGACCTCGTCGCACTTGCCGCAGGGCTGATGCGTCGGCATCAGATCCTCACCGCCGCGGCGCAGACCACCACAGGTACGGTTAATGCTGCGCACCAGGCACATGAAGCAGCCAAGCAGGAACTGGACGTCACCAATGCACGTATGGCGCATGTGCGTTGGGCTGCCTGCGGTATCGAGCTGGGCGAATCAGCCGAGGAACAGAAGCGAGTAGCCGCGACGATGCAGCGGCTGGAAGACCGCCTTGCGGGCTGGCGCAGTGTCCCGGTCGCTGTGCGTCACGCGGCTGCCCAGGAGCGCCACGGCCATATGCAGCGGGCCCTCTCCGAAGCCGAGGAGACAGCCGCCCCATATGTGCAGGCGTGTGATATCGCCGCGGCGGCCCTGCGGGCTGGCTATGCGGCGGCTGAAACGCAGGCACGCGCCGTGGCCGGCGATCTGGAGAGGGAGATCTCCGAGTCTCGCAGCAAGATCCAGCAGTGGCGCGAGCGAAGCGACTCGCTCCACAGGGAAGCCGGTACGGCTGAGGGAGAGCAGCGTCAGTTGCGCCGTCAGGTGCAGGACTTCGAAGAGCAGCTGCGCACGGCACGGGAAGAAGGACAGGTGCACCCCGGCGAAAGCGCCGCGGACGCCGCCTCCCGGATGGACGGCGAAGCTGATCACCACGGCCAGCTCCGTGTAGAGGTCAAGAAGGCACAGGATGAGGCCCGCAGCCGCCGGACACAGGCATATCAGCAGCTGCCTGCACTGCAGGAGCGGGCTCTCGATGACCGCCGCGCAGCAGACGCGGCCGAAGAGGAGACCGACCGGCTACGCGTCCGCGCCGAGTCCGTGCGCCGCCACCCCGTGACTCCAGAACTACTTCAGATCGGCCTCGAAGACCTGCGAGACGGCGATGCCCTGACCTGGCTCGCCGACCACTGCGCTGCCCTGCAGAGCTTGATCGAGCGGAAGATCACCGCTCTGGACGGTGCGCTCAGGCGGACACAGCTCCAGCACAGCGCGGATGAAGAACTCCTCGCCGCCCTGGACACCAGCGACGGCCTCCTGCCCGCCACCAAGGAGGTCCGCACCCTGTGTGCCGACCTCTGTGCCCAGGGCATCGACGCCGTCCCCGGCTGGCAGTGGCTGCGCGACAACGTCCCGCCGGACGATCACCAGCGCCTCATCAACGACCAGCCGGACCTGGTCGGCGGCATCATCGTAGGCGGCGGCCCCGCAGCGCTGGATCAGGCGCAGCGTCATTTGGAGCACACCCGTCCCCTGCCCACGGCGGCCGTCGCGGTAGGAACCGGGGAACGGATGCTGACGCCGGTACCCGACACAGGCGGCCGGATGGTGCCCGAGCCGACCCCGGCCCTGCATGACGAACAGGCTGCGGCACTCGAACGAGCCGAGGTTGAAGCACGCCTGGCGGCCTCCGCGCAGGCACTGGATGAGCTCGGTGAACGCATCGGTGTCACCCGCGACCTGGGCAACAAGATCACGTACTGGCTGGACGAGATCGGCCCCGTGAGCGTAGAGGTCCGGCTCGGACAGCTCCAGGAGCTCCGAACGGCAGCGCAGGCATCCCAGGCCGGCCTTGAGGTCGCGCGCGCCAGCGCCGCACAGCATGACGATGCCGTCACCGCTGCCGAGGAGGTCTACACACAACAGGAAACGGCTCACCGCGAAGCCGCCGAGGCCGCGCAAGCGATGCGCCACCTCGCGGAAGGCGAGGCGAAAGCCAGCCAGGCACGCGACCGGATCACCGCGCTCGAGGAAGAAGCTCAGCAGCGTCAGCGGGAACTCGAGGAGCTGGGCGAGAAAGAGGAGACCGCCCACAGTGACATCGCACGCATGACCCAGGCGGTGGAAGCCGCCGTCCAGCAGGCCCAGAGCCATGCCCAGGCGCGAAAGAAGGTAACCGCCACGCCCGAGGCCGAGCAAGATCAGCACGCCAAGGGAGCTCCCGGCGAAGCGCTCACCGTCCTCCAGCACCGCTACGAGCAGGCAGTCGAGGACCTACGCAGTGTGGACATCGGAGAAGACCAGCGTCAGCGTGCCAAGCAAGCAGAAGACGCGTTGCGCGCCTGCCAGGACGAATGGGCGCAGGTCCCCGACCGGGTCAAGCCCTTCGCCCAGGAGTACAGCCGTTCTCCCGCCGCGGCAGATGACGTCCAGCGCGACGCCGTGCAACGCGATCTAGGCCAGCAGATCGACAGTCTCCACGACCAGCTACGGCGCCTTCGGGACAAGGAGAGCCGTCTCAAGGAACGACACCGCACGCTCGCCACCACAGCAGAAGACATCAGCGCTCAAGACGTCGCCGAGTGGACCCCACACTCTCTCGAAGAGGCTTACGACCTGACCGCCCGCGCCGAACACGCCCAGGCGGAGGCGCAGAGGGCCGAACGCGGCGCCGGCGAGGAGTACAACGCCGCTCGTAGGCAGCAGACCCAGCACACTCGCGAACTGGACGCCTTCGGTCATGTCCTGGCGCGCCTGGAGACCACGATCGAGCAGCTCGGCGTTCAACCGGCAGCGGACCCCTACGAAGGCACCGCCGATGCGGTCGAACCCGCCGTACGGCAAGCCACAGCCCGCTACGAAGACGCCCAGCGCAAGCTCACCAGCACGGAGCGACGCGTCGAAGACAGCGTGTCCTTGCTCAAGGACCAGGCCGGCGACGTCCGCTTCGAGCAACTCGACATCCCTTTGCGCAACCAGATCTCGGCTCTTGACCGGCGGCACATCCCCGCGGCCGCCCGAGAGTGGACTACGGCGCTGCACGGCGCTGCCGCAGCCCTGACGACCCAGCTCGAAGGTATGAGCAAGGCGCGTGAGGCCCTTGTGTCCCAGCTCAGCGGCTTCGTCACCGAACTTCTCCAGCAAGTGGACCAAGCAAGCCGGTTCTCCCTCTTCCCCGACGGTCCCACGCCCTGGGCAGGGCAGCGCTTCCTCACCATCCGCTACAGGAAGCCCGAGCCCTCCGTGCTCACCGCCCATATGCGCGAAACCATCGACAACCTCGCCGCCAACCCACGCACCCGCAAACTCAAAGGCACCGAGGTAGTCATGCGCTGCCTGCACGCAGCCGTTCCCCGCTTCACCGCCGAGGTCATGAAACCCAACGCCACCCAACGAATCGAACGCGTGCCCGTCGAGAAAATGGGCAAGATCTTCTCCGGTGGCCAGGAACTGACTGGCGCCATCCTGCTCTACTGCACCCTCGCCGCGCTGCGCACCTCCCCCGGCCCTCGCAGCCGCACCCGCCACGGCGGACTGCTCCTCCTGGACAATCCCATCGGCCGCGCCAACGCCCCGTACCTCGTCGACATCCAGACCCAGATGGCGGCAGCCCTCGGCATCCAGCTCATTTACACCACCGGTCTGAGCGACGAAGCCGTCACGGCCCGATTCCCCGCCACCATCCAGCTGCGCAACGACGCCGAAGCCCGCACCGGCCTCTCCCGCATCCGCCTCGACGACCACGTCCGCAACGCCCTCATCCCCACCCCTCGGACCGCCCCGGACACCCACGGGCCCGAAGCAAACGGATACCTCAGCTCCGCACGCCTGTTCACCAAGGGGGATACGAACCGATGACGGCGCCCACCCCCGAGCAGCTTCCTCGTATCTCACCAGGCGCCGCCCGCCTCAGTGCCGCACTGCACGCTCGCGCCGAGAAGGCCACCGTGCCGCGCGCCATGGTGATGGAAGCCTTCACTGCGGCCCTCCCCGGCACCGCCCGTGGTGAGGACTCCCGCACCGCACTGGCCACCCTGCTCGAAGAACTCTCCGAGGCCGGCACCCTGCGACTCCCGCACGGCCAGAGACACAAATGGGACGCAGGCCGTCCCGCCCTGCCCGAACAAATCCGGTTGCCCGCAGTCGCCCCCCGCAGGCCCGCTTCTGTCGCCACACGGCGCTCCTACCGCCCTGAACTCGACTGGTCTCACACGGCGTACCTCACCTCCGCCCACCACGAAGACCTGGGCCTCATCAACCGATGGTTCCGCGACACCAGCAATCGTCCTGAACTTCGCGTACCGATCCCCCTGCGCGAGCGCTCGTACGAGATCTTTCAGGACGAAAAGCGCCTCGATGGTCTCCTATCCGGTGCGCTCTTCGCCCCCGGCCGCCTTACCCTGGAACAGCTCGGCACCTTTCGCGAGCCACCGCCCCTCGCCTACCGACTGCTCGGCGACGGAGACACCCTCCTGATCGCCGAGAACAGCGACACTTACGCCACACTCCGAGACCTGCTCACCCCGAATCCCGGGCGCACCAGAGCCGTGGCCTTCGGCTCCGGACGAGCCTTCGAAGCCTCCATCGAAACGGTCAAAGAGATCCATGGAATCCAACGAATCGTCTACTACGGCGACCTAGATGCTGAAGGGCTGTCGATTCCCGCCCGCGCCTCAGTAACAGCCACCCAGTGCGGGCTGCCCCCGGTCGAACCCGCCTCCGCGTTGTACGACCTTCTCCTGAGCCACGCCTCCGCCCCGGGTCAGATAGTTTCCGATGAGCGCGCCCACACGCTTACGGCCTGGCTGCCGCCCAGACTGCGACAGAGGACTCATGAGGTACTGCTGTCGGGCCGCCGTATTGCACAGGAAGCCACCAACCGTAACCAGCTGGCCGGCGACGCCACGTGGTGCCCTTGAGTTCATCGGGAGACCGCGACTATCTCCAGGCAGTCGTCCGCCGGCAGGCGTCCGGGGCACGGGTGACGCCTCGGCGGGCGAGGCGGCAGCAGCGGGAACGATGCATTCCCACAGGCCATCAGGCACAAGATCATCCGCCCCGCAACACTACGCCGCCACCAAGCTCCACCGGCAAGCCCCTGCACCGAACTCATTCTGAAACGATCAGTAAGTCGGGCGGGGCCCGACGGCCGCACGAATGGCCTCGCGAATCCGAAGATCGACAATTCTGTCCTGCACCAAGCCGGAGAAGTGCCGCGCAGAACGAGGGTGATCACGCAGCACTGCGGCTACAAGTTGCGCTGCCTGGCCCGACAAAGAGCGGAGCCAGGGCGCGATCCGGTCCTGGGCACTCCATTGGTCCCACGCAGCGTCCCAGGTGCACATCGTACGGGTGGACTCGTCGAGGAGGTCCCAGTCCTCCTTGGCTGCGGCGAAGTTCGCAATGGTGTGAAGCCAAACAGCGGCGCGGGCAGCCTCGGCGAACTGGACACGCCCTGTTCCTCGGCCACCGGCGTGGTTGGCCAGAGCCTTGAAGACGCGTTCGCTCCCCTGAGGGTTACGGGACAGCCAGGGCCCCACCTCTTCGGCAGGAAGACCCGTCAAGGCACGTACGTACAGCTCGTAGTTTTCAGGATGGTCTGCGATCAGTTCGAGCAGGGAAGCCACGGCTGCCGGATCACCGGCACGCGTCCGCTCCCATAGCCGCTTCGCTTGTTCGGTCGGAGGTTCCGCTGGTTCAGTGAGTTCGCGGTTGATCAGGTCACGGAGGTCCTTGATGCTCTGCGACCGCTGTTCAGGATCGGGATGGGTAGCAATGCGGGTGACGTTCCTCCACGGGCCTGGGGCAGGCAGGAGCGGCACATTCATCTGCGGATACTTGCCTGTCAGCGCCCATGCGATGACGCGTCCGATGCCGTAGATGTCGGCGGCCGGCGTGGCTTCATGTGCGTCAATGAAGAGTTCAGGTGCCGCGAAGCCCTCCGTCCCGATCTCGAAACGAGTCCGCCCGACCTTGGTGGTCTGGCCTCTCGGCCGGCGGACGATTCCCCAGTCCCCAAGGGTCCATCGGCTGTCCAGTAGAAGGATGTTGGACGGTTTGACGTCGCGGTGAAGCCAGTCGTGCGCGTGAGCGAGTTCCAGCACGTCCATCAGCGCCTCGACCAGGACGCGCAGCTGTGATGGGGCCTTGAGGTCGTCGTGTCTGTCCTCCGCGGTCGCCTGTGCCATAGGCATGACGAGCCACCCGTCATCCGGGTTGGAGTCAAGGATGGGCATGTAGTGGGGGTGTCGGCCAAGCAATTGAGAGATCTCGATCTCTCGTTTCATCCGCGCGGTCGGCGTGTCCCGTTGCGAACTGCGGCGCTTGAAAGCGACCTCGGCCTCGGTCGGCTTGTGAACGGCCCGGAAGACTTGGGCCTGTCCACCCTCCTCCATGGGGAGTCGATCGAGACGGTAGTCCTTCCGGTCGCCGCGGGCTTGAGCGCGCACCAGGTCGTACAGGTTTACGGCACCGTCCTTGGCCGCAGATGCACGGTGGGACGCCAGCGGGGAAGAGCCTGAGATCACGGGTCGGGCCTGAACTGGAACGCGGCGCCCGCCGTAGATGGTGTAGCCGCTGATGGAGTCGACGGGTACGAGTGCATAACCGTCGCGGGCTAGCAGGGTGTTAAAGATTTCCAGCAACTGGCGCAACTCTTCTGCGTCAGTGCGCACGACAGGGTGGAGCATTTCGGCGAGGAAACGGAGGATGACCGCGTCCGGGCCGCGATTCAATCCGAACCGATCATCAGTGAAGACCCAGTCGTCCTCCCAGTCATAGTTGTTGACGCGGTGCTGGTAGATGTCCCCTTCGGCGGTTGTGAAGCGAGGATCGTAGCTTGCGAACGCATCCAGATCGAAGATTCGCTTGAGGAAGTCTGGCTCTTCCACCCTGCCGGACCAGTCGACGTTCTGCAGACGAAGGGTGTCGAAAAGCCGCATGCGGGTGACTTCGGTGATGCGAGCCCGTTTGCCCTCACCAGTGCGCACATCGTCCGGTCGGAGGAGTGTTGGCGACTGCCCCGCCTCCAGCGCCTGCCGCCAGTTCACGTCTGGATCGCGGAGTGCCGGCTTGATCAGAATCCGGTCGACGTCTGGGCGACCGTTTTGACCGGCTACTTCGGCGACCGTCGGCAGTAGGTGGTCTAGTACCTCGTCGTCAAAGCTGGGGACGTCCACGACGTCGATGTAGAAGACCGCCGCCCAGTAGTAGTCGTGCCAGTTAGTGGACGTCCTATACCCGTCCTCCGTCTGCTCGAAATCCAGCCTCTCCACCGCGCGGAGCAACTCCGTCGCACCAACATCAGAGCGAGCAGAGAAGATCGCTGCAGCCTGCGCCAAGACGCGCTCCCCGAGCTGCTCCTGTCCACGATCCATGTTCCGTCGCCCCTCTCACGCACACAGCCGGACACGGCCTGCGTCCACGGCAGCAGTGCCTAGCAGCACCGGCGCGGCCAGCTGGCGTCCTCCCCTGCAACAACTCCTCCACTCAACGCGGAGGGACAGCCAGCTTAGACGTCGTTTCAGTCGGCGAGGCGGCGGTGGACTGCGGCTTCCCTCCGGCCCTGGATGAGCTACGGTCTCCCGCTCGGGGGCCAGCAGGCAGTGGCGCTATGACCCTCTATCTACGTGCCCTGGGCGGCACCTTCGGTGGCATGGCGTCACATGCCACCGGAGGTGCTGCCAAGGGCACTTCCTGGGGAGAATTTGGGGAGTATCGACGGTCCTGGGGAGCGCGTGGGGAGAATCGGCCGCGTAACGCAGCACGATCCCGAAAGACGCTGAAAGATCTATCCGCGCAGGTCAGGGGCGGGCACAGCCGCATCGACGCTGGTCAGCGCCACCAGGTAGACAACTTCATGACGTACGTCCCGAGATCGTCGGCCTCGACGATCCCCGGGAGCGAGCCGCCCTCACGCAGAGGCGTGACATAGCGGGTCGCTACGACCTCTTCCAACACTTCCCAGGCCACCCATCTCTTCAGCCTTGCAACTCGCGGACGACTTCTCCGGGGCGTGGAGGGCGGGCATCACCGGTCAACGGCGCCGGGGAGGATCCGGGGAGCTCCGGCCGGCGGGCCGGCCTCCCCGCTCCCCCAGCAGACCGTCGATGGTGCCGAGCCCCATGTCGCCGGCTTCCGGCATGAAGTGAACATAGTAACCGAGGGTGATCACCGGCGAGGAGCGTCGGAGCCCCGTGGCGGTGCCGAGGGCCTCGTGGCAACGGTGTCGGGCGGAAGCTCAGAAGCACCTCCGCCACCCCCGGAGCGGGCGGGGACGACGGTGTTGGCGACTCCGGCACAGCCGCGAGGACCGATGCCGCCGGCGTCGCGGGAACCAGGCCGTACCGACTGGCACGCCAGGGGGGCGAACGTCCGGAGGGCAGCAAGGAACCGGCCTTCCGGACAGAATGGCGTCTCGGCGCCCAGGGGGCCTACTGCCCTCCATGGGAAGGGGGCGGCGCAAGTAGGACGGGGAACGTTCGGCTTCGGGCACGTGGGCCTGCACCGCATCCGGGTCGGGCACCGCACCGACCACCGCCACATGGCCCTGCGTTGACACGCTGGACGAGGCCCATCATCAAGGCGTCGACCTCAATGGCTGCGTTTTCAGCGCGCCAAGGAGGTCGTCCTCTTCCGTGGCGTCAGGGTTCGCGGCCGGCGCGACAGCGACCGCCGCCCTCAGCGCCCCGCCGGAGTGAGTCGGCGCCGCGATTCGCGCGCAGGGCGGTGACCTGCTGAACAAGTCGGCGGACGGCCGAGGCGTAGCCGATGCCGAACGCGAGGGAGACCACGAGCGCGAGGTGCTTCGACAGGCCGTCGAACACGGGGTAGACCTGCCAGTGCGTCAGATAAATGGCGAGTGAGCTGCCGGCGAGCAGGCCGGCCGCCTGGTTGACCCGGTGGACGCTCGGCAGGGTCGGGAACCATACGAGCAGGCAGAAGCCCGCCATGACGAACAGTTCCCTGCGCGGCTCGCCGGGGAAGAAGCCCGGGACGGCGGCCAGAGCGGCGATCGTCACCAGCAGCCTCTGTGGCGCGGTGCGGGACTGGGCCGCGGCCCAGCCGAGGGCGAACAGCCAGAAGACCGTGACGGCGTCGGTTATATGGGCGCGAGCCGGCAGGCCCAGCAGTTCGTAGCGGGTGAGCAGGCCGAGGCCCGCCAGGGCGACCGGCAGGCCGTACGGGGAGCGTTGCTCCAGGCGGTGAACCGCGGGGACGGCGAGCAGCACCGTCAGGGCCAGCAGGATGTAGACGAGGGCCTCGACGAACCAGAGGTGGATCCCGGTCCCCATGTCCTCGGGCCACAGCGCGTTGTGCACGAGGAGGAGATTGGACAGGTCGTAGTCGTCGCTGATGAGGAGCGCGAAGGCGGTCCAGGCCATGGTGGGGACGGCGATCCGCGCGATGCTGCGGGCCGTGCGGCGCGTCCGTTCGCCGCGTTCGGGCGAGGAGAGCAGGAAGCGGGCGAAGTTGAACCCGGCGACGGCGAGCAGGAGATGGGCTCCGCCCCGGATCTCGAAGAGCCGGATGTGTGACCCGACGACGCACACGATGGCCACCGCACGCAGGACGACGCTGGTCTCCACGCTCCGCCACCGGGTCCGGTCGCCGTCCCGGTGGGGTGCCGCGCGGCGTTCCAGTTCTCCGATCGGTGTCGTGTGCCAGTTCGGCGGCAGCTTCCCCAGTCGCTGTTCGAGGTGGAGGGACATCTCGACGTACGACAGGGAGTCACCGCCGAGGGACACGAAGGAGCTGTCCGGCGTCACATCGGGGCGGTCCAGGAGCCGGGCGTAGAGCGCGCACAGGTCGTCCGGGGTGCCGTCTCCGCAGGGCAGGGCCGTCTGGGCCGGGCGGTTCAGGGCGCGTACCGCCTGGTAGTCGGGCTTGCCCGTGGGCAGCCTGGGGAGTTCGGGCAGCAGGTGGACGTGTACGGCGCGGGCGGGCAGGCCGCACTCGTCCACCAGGCTTCTTCGGATCCGTCGCTCGTCCCACCCGGCCGCGCGGACGACAGCGAGGGCCAGACCCTCGTCGTCGCCGCTGCACAGGGCTGCCAGGCCGTGACGTTCGAGCACGGCCTCTATCCGCTGGGGGTCGATGCGCAGGCCGGCGATCTTCAGGAAGCGGCTGCGCCGCCCGACGATCTCGTACAGACCGTGCTCGGTTCGGCGGGCGAGGTCGCCGGTGCGCAGGGCGTCGACCGTACGGCCGAGGGCGAGGTCGTCGGGGGTGTGGGCGTAGCCGAGCATGACGTTCGGGCCGGAGTAGACGAGTTCGCCGGCTCCATCGGCATGGGACGCATCCTCGACCGGTTCCAGCCGGAAGGAGCCGCCCGGGACGGGGACTCCGATCGCCCCGGGGTGTTCGGCGGCGAGTGCCGGCGGCAGGTAGGCCATGCGGGCGGTCGCCTCGGTCTGGCCGTACATGACGAACAGGTCCCAGCCGCGCCGGGCTCCCAGTTCGGCGTAGTGCCGCACCCGCTCGGGGGCGAGGCGGCCGCCGGCCTGGGTGACGTACCGCAGTCGGGGGAGGTCCATCTCGGCGAAGCCGATCCGGTCGAGCAGGTCGAAGGTGTACGGGACGCCGGCGAGCGCGGTTGCGCCGGCCGTCCGGAAGAGGTCCCAGAAGCAGGCGTCGGCCACCGACAGGCCGGTCATGACGAGCCCGGCACCGCGCAGCAGATGACTGTGGATCACCGACAGGCCGTAGCAGTAGTGCATCGGCAGGGTGGTCGCGGCACGGTCGGTGTCGCGGATGGCGAGGTACGTGGCGATCGACTCGGCGTTCGCCTGGAGGTTCTCGTAGGAGAGCCGGACCAGTTTGGGCGAGCCGGTGGAGCCGGAGGTGCTGAGGAGCAGCGCGAGGTCGGGGTGGAGGGTGTGCGCCGAGGCGGGGCGCCGTTCCTCGACGCGCCACTCCCCGACGGCCTCCGGGTGGACCACGACGTCCGGGTCGTACGCGGCGGTGAGCGCGGCGGCCGCCTCGGGGTGGTCGCCGGGCACGAGCAGCACCGCGTGGCCGGCCGACAGCGCGGCGAGGTGGACGACGAGCGCGCCGACGGTGTTGGCGCCGGGCAGCAGGACCAGTCGCCGCTCCGGGCCGAGGCGCCGTGCCATGTCCTCGACCCGCGTGGCCAGCTCACGGTAGGAGAGTTCGCCGTCGGAGGTCACCAGGGCGGTGCGGTCGCCGTGCAGCACGAGGTCGCGGGCGAGCGGGAGGGCGTGGCCGCCGACGGGCGGGGCGGGGAGGAGCGTCACGGGCGCATCGTAGGTAAGGCGTTCCTTACCAGAAGAGGGGGAGGTTCCTCCGGATGCCCATTCGTGGCCCCGCCGTTATCAAAGCCTGACTTGACCTTAGGTTAGCTTTACCTTATCAATACTTTATTCACAGGTTCTCTTCATGAATGACGGCAGGAAGGCTCCACCCGTATGCGCCGCCCCCTGGCCCGCAGCTTGACCGCCATAGCCGCGGCCGCCCTGCTCGCACCCGCGCTCGCCGCCTGTGGCAGCGACGAACCGGCCGACCTCGTCATCTACTCCGGCCGCAACGAGAACCTCGTGAAGCCGCTCATCGAGAAGCTGGAGAAGCACCTCGACGCCAACGTCGAGGTCCGCTACGGCGACAGCGCCGAACTGTCCGCCCAGCTCCTGGAGGAGGGCGACAGGACCGAGGCAGGGCTCTTCCTCTCCCAGGACGCCGGCGCCCTCGGCGCACTGTCCACGGAACAGCGACTCACCCCGCTTCCGAAGGCCACGCTCGACAAGGTCGGCCCCGCACACCGCGGCTCCGCCGGTGACTGGACCGGTGTCAGCGGCCGCGTGCGCGTCCTCGCGTACAACCCCGAGCAGGTTCCCACGCCGCCCAACAGCGTCCACGACCTGGTGAAGCCGGAATGGAAGGGCAAGATCGGCTTCGCGCCGACCAACGCCTCCTTCCAGGCGTTCGTCACCGGCATGCGCGTCCTGGAGGGCGACGAGGCCACCCGCACCTGGCTCGAGAACCTCAAGGCCAAGCAGCCCAAGGCGTACGAGAACAACAACAACGTCATGGAGGCCGTCGACAAGGGCGAGGTCGCCATCGGGCTGCTCAACCACTACTACTGGTACGAGCAGGTCGCCGAGAAGGGCGCCGACAAGGTCAAGGCGAAGATCCACTACCTGCCCAAGGGCGACCCTGGCGGCCTCGTCAACGTCGCGGGCGTGGGCATTCTCAAGGGCGCCGACAAGAAGCAGGCCGGCTACGCCCAGAAGGCCGTCGACTTCCTGCTCTCCGCCGATTCCCAGAGCTACTTCGCCGAGGAGACGCACGAGTACCCGCTCGCCGCAGGAGTGAAGCCGGCCCAGGGCGTCCCCGCCCTGGAGACCCTTCAGCCGCCGAAGATCGACCTCGGCAAGCTCGCCTCCCTCAAGGAGACGCTGGCCATGCTCCAGGACGTCGGACTGGTCTGACGTGACCGCACCGGAGCGCTCCGCCCCGGCCCGTCGCGACCCCCGCCCGGTGAGTGCCCAGGCACCCGCCGGGCGGGCGCGTGCCACCGGCCGGCCGTCCTCGATCCTGATCGTGCCCGCCGTGCTCGCGGCCGCCCTCGCCGTGCTCCCGCTCGGATACCTCGGCGTGCGCGCTCTCGAACGCGGTCCGGCCTTCGCCCGGGACGTCGTCGCCGACTCCCGCACCGGCGAACTCCTCCTGCGCAGCTTCGGCCTGACGGCCGTGGTCGTCACCGCCTGCCTGCTCATCGGCGTCTCCCTCGCCTGGCTGACCGTGCGCACCGCACTGCCCGGCGCCAGGGCCTGGTCGGTGCTCGTCACGCTGCCGCTGGCGGTGCCCAGTTACGTCACCGCCTTCGCCTGGCTGTCCGCCGCGCCCTCCCTCGCCGGCTTCGCGGGCTCGGCGATCGCACTGACCCTGGCAAGCTTCCCGTACGTGTACCTTCCGGTCGCCGCCGCCCTGCGCGGCACCGACCCCGGTCACGAAGAGGCGGCACGCTCCCTCGGCCACGGCCCCTTCGGCACCTTCCTGCGCGTCACCCTGCCCCAGCTGCGGCCCGCCGCGGCCGGGGGCGGACTGCTCGTCGCGCTCTACGTGCTCTCCGACTTCGGAGCCGTCTCCCTCATGCGGTACGACACCTTCACCCGCGGCATCTACACCTCCTACCGGGCGAGTTTCGACCGCACCCCGGCCGCCGCGCTCAGTGCCGTCCTGGTGCTCATGACCGTACTGCTCGTCGCCGCCGAGACCCGCACCCGCGGCCGCGCCGACTATGCCCGCACGGGCACGGGAACCGCCCGGCGGGCCGTCCCCGCCACCCTGGGCCGGCTCCGACCGCTCGCCCTCGGCTGGTGCGGGATGATCGTCGCCGTGGCCGTCGGCTTCCCGCTCGCCACCCTCGGCTACTGGCTGGCCGTCGGCTCCTCCGCCGCCTGGGACCCGGCCACGCTCGCCGGGACCACGCTCACCACCCTCGGCGTCGCCGCCGGGGGAGCCGCGCTCACCACCCTGCTCGCGCTGCCGATCGGCGTCATCGCCGCCCGCCACCGCGGCCGGCTCGCCCACCTCCTCGAACAGGCCGCGTACGCGGGTCACGCCGTGCCCGGCATCACCGTCGCGCTGGCGCTCGTCTTCCTCGCCGTGCGCTACGCCCGCCCGCTCTACCAGGAGACCCCGCTGCTGCTGTGCGCGTACGCGGTGCTCTTCCTGCCCGTCGCGGTGGCCGCCACCCGCGCCGCCGTGCTCCAGGCGCCGCCCGTCCTCGACGACGTGGCCCGCTCGCTGGGCCGCGGCCCCTTCGGCGTCCTTCGCGAGGTCACCGTGCCGCTCGCCGCTCCCGGCATCGCGGCGGGCGCGGCCCTCACCTTCGTCGTCTGCATGAAGGAACTCCCGGCCACGCTGCTGCTGCGCCCCACCGGCATGGACACCCTCGCCACCCGGCTGTGGACGGAGACCGGCACCGGATCGTTCGCAGCGGCCGCCCCGTACGCGGCCGCGCTGATCCTGCTCGCCGCGGTCCCCTCGTACCTCCTCGGAAGGCACCGACCATGAGTGATGTACACATGAACGACCTTCAGGTCACGGGGGTGGTCAAGGCCTACGGTCCCGGCAAGCCCGTCCTCGACGGCCTCGACCTCACCGTCCCCGGGGGTGGCCTCGCGGCCGTCCTCGGCCCGTCGGGCTGCGGCAAGACCACCCTGCTACGGGTGATCGCCGGCTTCCTGGAGGCCGACGCCGGCACGGTGACCGTCGCGGGCCGGCTCCTCGGCGGGCCCGGCGTCCACCTGCCGCCCGAACGGCGCCGCATCGGCATCGTTCCGCAGGAGGGCGCGCTCTTCCCGCATCTGAGCGTGGCCCGGAACATCGCCTTCGGGCTCAGGGACCTCGACCGGGCGGGCAAGCGTGCCCGTGTGGCGGAGATGCTGGATCTGGTGGGCCTGCCGGGTTATGCCGACCGCATGCCGCACGAACTCTCCGGCGGCCAGCAGCAGCGTGTGGCACTCGCCCGCGCGCTCGCTCCCCAGCCCCATCTCGTGCTGCTCGACGAACCGTTCAGCGCGCTCGACAGCGCGCTGCGCGGGGCCGTACGGGCGGAGGTGCGTGCCGTGCTCCGCGAGAGCGGCGCCACCGGCCTGCTCGTCACCCACGACCAGCAGGAGGCCCTCTCCATCGCCGACCTCGTCGCCGTGCTCCGCGATGGGCGCGTCGCCCAGTGCGCCACCCCGCAAGACCTCTACCACCGGCCCGTCGACCCGTGGCTGGCTTCCTTCGTCGGCGACGCCGTCCTCGTGCCGGGCACCGTCGACAGGGACACGGCCAGCACCGCCCTCGGGCGCATCGCCCTCGCGACCGCCCCCGAAGGACTCCGGGACGGCCTGGTCCTCCTCCGCCCCGAGCAGCTCCGGCTCACCGAGCCCGATGATGCCGACGCCGAAGGCGTCGTGACCGATGTGTGCTTCTACGGGCACGACGCCATGATCACCGTGGCCGTCGAGGGCCTGGACCAGGCGGTCGACATCCGCACGCCCGGCCCGCTCCGCCAGGAACCCGGCCACAGGGTCGGCATCCGCCTCACCGGCGAAGCCACCGTCCACCCGCACACCGCCTGACGAGCACCTTCCCAGGCAGTGCCTGTCTGATCGGGGCCCGCCTGGCAAGGCTCTGCACGATCACCGCCCGCAGGTCCGGCGCGGCGCGCGGAGCTCCCAGGGTGCGAAGCACGCGGCGACCGTCGAGAAGGTGGCCAGGGGTGGTACTGCGACCGGGGACGGCAGCCCACCCCGGTGGAACGGTCATCGGTCAGCCCGCTCCCGACGCGTCGCCCGCCGCCCTCACGGTGCGCCGCACCTTTCCCGCGCCGGGGCGAGGACTGCCCGTGCGAGTCGTCCCTGCCCTTGCGGGGCCTTCAGGTGGTGGCGGTCCCAGGGAGGTCGGGGCCCGGGTGATCCGCCGCCGGCCGGAGGGTCAGGACCATGGTCAGGCCGCCGCCGGGGGTGTCCTCGGCGGTCAGGGTGCCTCCGATGGCCTCGGCGAAGCCGCGGGCCACTGCGAGGCCGAGACCGACTCCGGCGCCGCTCGGGGCATCGCCGTAGCGCTGGAAGGGGGCGAAGACGCGGTCCTTGGCCTCGTCGGGGATGCCGGGGCCGCGGTCGATGACGCGGAGTTCGACGCGGTCGGCGATGGTGCTGGCCGACACCAGGACCGGTGTGCCGTCGGGGCTGTATTTGACGGCGTTCTCGACGATGTTCGCGACCGCACGCTCCAGCAGTCCGCGGTCGACGGCGACCATGGGGAGCGATTCGGGAATGTCGAGCTCGGCGCTGCCCTCCGGTACGCCGCCCAGCGCCATCGGCACCACTTCGTCCAGATCCGTCTCGCGGATCAGCGGGGTGACCATGCCCGTCTCCAGGCGGGACATGTCGAGGAGGTTGCCGACCAGGTGGTCGAGGCGGTCCGTGCCGACCTCGATGCTTTCCAGCAGCTCCGCCTGGTCCTCCTCGGACCAGTGGACGTCGTCGGAGCGCAGCGAGGTGACGGCGGCCTTGATGGCGGCCAAGGGCGTACGCAGGTCATGGCTGACGGCCGCCAGCAGCGACGTACGGATCCTGTTGCCCTCGGCCAGCTTGCGCGCCTCCTCGGCCTCACCGACCAGCCGCTGCCGGTCCAGTACCACGGCGGCCTGGGCGGCGAAGGCGCCCAGCACCCGGCGGTCCTCGGCGGGCAGGGCTCGCCCGGACAGCGCGAGGGACATGCGGTCGCCGACCGGCATGTCGACGTCGGCGTCGTCGGGCCGGGCGACCGGGTGGGGGCCGACGCTGCCGGCGCGGTTCCATGGTTCGACGTCGCTCCCCCGCTCCAGCAGCGCGACCGACTCCATGGAGAACGTCTCGCGGACCCGTTCCAGCAGGGCGTCCAGGCTCGACTCCCCGCGCAGGATGGTGCCCGCCAGGAAGGACAGCGTCTCGGACTCGGCGCGCAGCCGGGCGGCCTGATGGGTCCGGCGAGCGGCGACATCGACCACGGAGGCGACGGAGATCGCCACTCCCACGAAGATCAGGAGGGCGACCAGGTTCTTCGGGTCGGCGATGGTCAGCTCGCGGACAGGGGGCGTGAAGAACCAGTTCAGCAGCAGGGAGCCGACGGCAGCCGATGCCAGCGCCGGGAGCAGGCCGCCGAGCATGGCGGAGGCCACGGTGAGGGACAGGAACAGCAGCACGTCGTTGGCCAGACCCAGATCGGCGTCGACGTGGGTGAGCAGGAGGGTGAGGAGTGCCGGCCCTGCCAGGCCGGTCAGCCATCCCCAGATGGTGCGGGAGCGTCCGATCCGAGCGGTACGGGCGGTGGGCAGGCGGCGGCCCTTGGCGGCCTCGTCGTGGGTGACGATGTGGACGTCGAGGTCGGGGCCGGAGTCGCGGGCGACGACGGCGCTGACGCCCGGCCCGAAGATGTACTGCCAGGAGCGCCGGCGGCTGACGCCCAGGACGATCTGGGTGGCGTTGACGCCGCGCGCGAATTCGAGCAGTGCGGTGGGCACGTCGTCGCCTATGACGTGGTGGAAGGTGCCTCCCAAGTCTTCGATCAGGGCGCGCTGGACCGCGAGTTCCCTGGGGGAGGCGGCTGTCAGGCCGTCGCTGCGGGCGATGCAGACGGCGAGGACCTCTCCTCCCGCGCCCTTCTCCGCCAGCCGGGCGGCCCGGCGGATGAGGGTGCGGCCCTCGGGGCCGCCCGTGAGGCCGACGACGATGCGTTCGCGGGACCCCCAGATCTTCGAGACCCGGTGTTCGGTCCGGTACTCCTGGAGGTATTCGTCGACCCGGTCGGCAGTCCACAGCAGGGCGAGCTCGCGCAGGGCGGTGAGGTTGCCGGGGCGGAAGTAGTTGGAGAGGGCCGCGTCGACCTTGTCCGGCTTGTAGATGTTGCCGTGCGCCATACGGCGGCGGAGCGCCTGCGGCGACATGTCGACCAGCTCGATCTGGTCGGCGCGGCGCACCACCTCGTCGGGGACCGTCTCCCGCTGCCGTACGCCGGTGATCGATTCCACGACGTCGCCCAGGGACTCCAGGTGCTGGATGTTGACGGTGGAGATCACGTCGATGCCGGCGGCGAGCAGCACCTCGACGTCCTGCCAGCGCTTGGCGTTGCGTGACCCGGGGACGTTGGTGTGGGCCATCTCGTCCACGAGGGCGACGGCGGGCCGGCGGGCCAGGACGGCGTCGACGTCCATCTCGGTGAAGACGCTGCCTCTGTAGGCGACTTCTCGGCGCGGGACCTGCTCCAGGCCGTGCAGCATCACCTCCGTACGGGGCCGGTTGTGGTGCTCGACGAAAGCCACGACGCAGTCCGTACCACGCTCCACGCGGCGGTGCGCCTCGGAGAGCATCGCGTACGTCTTGCCGACGCCCGGCGCCGCGCCGAGGTAGATCCGCAGCTTGCCGCGTGCCATGGTGTCTTCCGTCCTGCGTCTCGAAGCGGTAGCCCGTTCCGGGCTCGGTGCGCAACTGGGCCGCGGACACCTCGCTGATCAGGATCTTCAGCAGGTGCCATGCGCTGGGCGTCAGCCGGACGTCGCGCCTCCCGCGGCGGACCTTCTTCACGTGGCGGTCGACGGTGAGGTCGTCGGTCGTCACGAGGACGGCCATCAGCGCGTGGCCAGGTCCTTCAGTGCGATGTTGAGCTTGAGGACGTTGACGCGGGGCTCACCGATGAAGCCGAGGATCCGGCCGTCGGTGTGCTCGGCGACAAGCTTCTCGACCTGCGCGACGTCGAGCTGGTTCTTCTCGGCGACACGGGGGGCCTGAAGCCTGGCGTACTCCGGCGAGATGTGGGGGTCCAGGCCGGAGCCGGAGGAGGTGACGGCGTCGGCCGGCACGTCGCCGGGCTTCACCTTGTGGGTGGCGGTGCTGTTGTCCTTCACCGCGGCGGCCTTGGCGTCCTTCACCCACCGGAGCAGCTCGGCATTGTCTCCGGCGCGGTTGGTGGCTCCGGAGAGAAGCAGCTCGTACTGGGTGTTGACGGTGTTGGTGCCCAGGCCGTTGGACGGGCGCGGCTGGAACCACCTCAGGTCCGGCACCCGGGTCCGCCCGCCCCCCTTCACCGGCAGGTCGTAGCGCTGGCCGATGAGTTCGGAGCCTACGACCCTGCCCTCACTCCTGATCTCGGAGCCGTTGGCCTTGCCGGGGAGCAGCCCTTGGGCGACGCCGGTGACGGCCAGGGGGTAGAGCACCCCGGTGACCAGGGTCAGGACCAGCAGGGCGCGCAGCCCGGCGCCGATCAGACGTGCGGTGCTTCGTACGGACGTGTTCATGGTGGTCACCCGACGCCAGGGATGAGGGAGAGGAGCAGGTCGATGAGCTTGATGCCGAGGAACGGTGCGACGAGGCCGCCGAGGCCGTAGATCCCCAGGTTCCGGCGGAGCATCCGGTCGGCGCTCATGGGCCGGTACCGCACGCCCCTCAGAGCCAGCGGCACCAGAGCGACGATGACCAGCGCATTGAAGATCACCGCGGAAAGGATCGCCGACTCGGGCGAGGCCAGGCCCATGATGTTGAGCTTGTCCAGGCCGGGATGGGCGATCGCGAACATCGCCGGAATGATCGCGAAGTACTTCGCCACGTCGTTGGCGATCGAGAACGTGGTCAGGGCGCCCCGGGTGATGAGGAGCTGCTTGCCGATCTCGACGATCTCGATCAGCTTGGTGGGGTTGGAGTCGAGGTCCACCATGTTCCCGGCCTCCTTGGCGGCCGAGGTGCCGGTGTTCATCGCCACCCCGACGTCGGCCTGGGCGAGGGCGGGGGCGTCGTTCGTACCGTCGCCGGTCATCGCGACGAGCTTGCCACCGGCCTGCTCCCGCTTGATGAGGGCCATCTTGTCCTCGGGGGTGGCCTCGGCGAGGAAGTCGTCCACTCCCGCTTCCTCGGCGATGGCCCGGGCGGTCAACGGGTTGTCACCCGTGATCATCACCGTCTTGATGCCCATGCGGCGCAGTTCGTCGAACCGCTCCCGCATACCCTCCTTGACGACGTCCTTGAGGTGGATGACGCCCAGGACCCGTACGCCCTTGTCGTCCTCGGCCGCCACGAGCAGCGGTGTGCCGCCGGCCTCCGAGATGTCGTTCGCGATCTCGTCGGCGTCGTCGGCGACCCGGCCGCCGCGCTCCTTCACCCACGCGATGACCGAAGCCGTCGCGCCCTTGCGGACCTTGCGCCCGTCGACGTCAACGCCGGACATCCGGGTCTGGGCCGTGAACGCGATCCATTCGGCGTGGGCCAGTTCGCCCTGGTGGCGCTCACGCAGCCCGTACTTCTCCTTGGCCAGTACGACGATGGAGCGGCCCTCGGGCGTCTCATCGGCGAGCGACGAGAGCTGGGCGGCGTCCGCCACCTCGGCGGCCGTGGTGCCCTTGACGGGCACGAACTCGGCGGCCTGCCGGTTGCCGAGCGTGATGGTGCCGGTCTTGTCGAGCAGCAGCGTCGACACGTCACCCGCCGCCTCGACGGCGCGGCCCGACATGGCCAGCACGTTGCGCTGGACGAGCCGGTCCATGCCCGCGATGCCGATCGCCGACAGCAGCGCGCCGATCGTCGTCGGGATCAGGCAGACCAGCAGGGCGACGAGGACGATCATCGAGGTCTGCGCGTCGGCGCCCGCGTGGACGGCGAACGGCTTCAGGGTCACCACGGCGATGAGGAACACGATCGTGAGCGAGGCGAGCAGGATGTTCAGCGCGATCTCGTTGGGGGTCTTCTGCCGGGCGGCACCCTCGACGAGGTTGATCATCCGGTCGATGAACGTCTCGCCGGGCTTCGTCGTGATCTTGATGACGATCCGGTCGGACAGGACCTTCGTACCGCCGGTGACGGCCGACCGGTCGCCGCCGGACTCCCGGATGACCGGCGCCGACTCGCCCGTGATGGCGGACTCGTCGACGGACGCCACGCCCTCGACGACGTCGCCGTCGCCCGGAATGATGTCGCCGGCCTCGCACACGACGAGGTCGC
The DNA here is from genome assembly GCF_001646665.1 of Streptomyces noursei. Lineage (GTDB taxonomy): Bacteria > Actinomycetota > Actinomycetes > Streptomycetales > Streptomycetaceae > Streptomyces > Streptomyces lavendulocolor. The sequence goes on from NZ_LWBU01000101.1 coordinate 176,047, forward strand.
CGATCCGCAGCTCGGTGCCGGGCACGCGCTCCTCGCCGCTGTCGCCCAGACGGCGGGCGACCGTGTCGGTCTTGGCCTTGCGCAGCGTGTCGGCCTGGGCCTTGCCGCGGCCCTCGGCAACCGCCTCGGCCAGGTTGGCGAAGATCGTGGTGAGCCACAGCCACGCGGCGATCGCCCAGCCGAACCAGTCGCCGGGATCCTTACAAGCCAGCAGCGTGGTGGCGACGGAGCCGACGAGGACCACGAACATCACCGGGGACTTGACCATCACCCGGGGGTTGAGCTTACGGATCGCGTCCGGGAAGGACGTGACCAGTTGCCCGGGGTCGAACAGGCCGCCGGCGACCCGGCCCGCGTCGGGCTTGTGACCCGTCGGCACATCGTGGTGGGGCGCTGGGGCCGCAGAGGCCGTGGACATGGGGTTCTCTTGTTTCGTTACGTCGGTGGTCATGACGCCAGTCCTTCGGCGAGCGGTCCCAGCGCGAGGGCGGGGAAGTAGGTCAGGCCGGCGATGATGACGATGGTGCCGACGAGCAGGCCGGTGAACAGCGGCTTCTCCGTGCGCAGGGTGCCCGCCGTCCTGGGCACCGGCGTCTGCTCGGCGAGCGAGCCGGCGAGTGCCAGCACGAACACCATCGGCACGAACCGGCCGAGCAGCATGGCGAGTCCGATGGTGGTGTTGAACCACTGCGTGTCGGCGTTCAGGCCGGCGAAGGCGCTGCCGTTGTTGTTGGCGCCGGAGGTGTAGGCGTACAGGACCTCGGAGAAACCGTGCGCACCACTGTTCGTCATGGAGGTCACCGGGGTGTCGAGTGCCATGGCGGCGGCGGTGAAGCAGAGCACCAGCGCGGGGGTGACCAGGATGTAGCAGGCCGCCAGCTTGATCTCGCGGGTGGAGATCTTCTTGCCCAGGTACTCGGGCGTACGACCGACCATCAGTCCGGCGATGAACACCGCGATGATCGCCATGATCAGCATGCCGTACAGTCCGGAGCCCACTCCGCCGGGCGCGATCTCACCCAGCATCATGCCGAGCATCGTGATCCCGCCGCCCAGCCCGGTGTACGAGGAGTGGAAGGAGTTCACGGCACCGGTGGAAGTCAGGGTCGTGGAGACCGCGAAGATCGACGAGGCGCCGATCCCGAAGCGGGTCTCCTTGCCCTCCATCGCACCGCCCGCGGCCTCGAAGGCCGGACCGTGGCCGGCGAACTCCGTTGCCCACATCAGCAGCACGAACCCGGCCCAGATGGTCGCCATGGTGCCGAGGATCGCGTAGCCCTGCCTCAGAGAGCCGACCATCCGCCCGAAGGTGCGGGTGAGCGAGAACGGGATCAGGAGGATCAGAAAGATTTCGAACAGGTTGGTGAAGCCGTTGGGATTTTCGAAGGGGTGGGCGGAGTTGGCGTTGAAGTAGCCGCCGCCGTTCGTTCCCAGCTCCTTGATGACCTCCTGCGAGGCGACCGCGCCGCCGTTCCACTGCTGGGAGCCGCCCATGAACTGCCCGACCTCGTGGATGCCGGTGAAGTTCTGGATGGCGCCACAGGCGACCAGGACGATCGCGCCGATGACGGAGATCGGCAGCAGGATCCGGACGACACCGCGCACCAGGTCGGCCCAGAAGTTGCCCAGCTCACCGGTGCGGGACCTGGCGAAGCCGCGTACCAGCGCGACGGCGACCGCGATGCCGACGGCGGCGGAGACGAAGTTCTGCACCGCCAGGCCTCCGGTCTGCACGACGTGGCCCATGGCCTGCTCGCCGTAGTACGACTGCCAGTTGGTGTTCGACACGAACGACGCGGCGGTGTTGAACGCCTGGTCCGGGTCGATCGACACGAAGCCGAGCGAGCCGGGCAGCGCGCCCTGGAGCCGCTGCAGGCCGTAGAGGAAGAGCACGCTCACAACCGAGAAGGCCAGGACACCGCGCAGGTAGGCGGGCCAGCGCATCTCGGCGTCGGGGTTGGCGCCGATGGTCTTGTAGATCCACTTCTCCACCCGCAGGTGGCGGTCGGAGGAGTAGACCCGGGCCATGTGGTCGCCGAGCGGGCGGTATGCCAGGGCCAGCGCGGCGATCAGCGCGAGCATCTGGAGCACACCAGCGAGGAAAGGGCTCATGGATGTGCTCAGAACCTCTCCGGCTTGACCAGGGCGAGGACCAGGTAACCCAGTAGAGCGACGGCCACGACCAGCCCGACGATGTTCTCGGCAGTCACAGCTTCGCCACCCCCTTGGCGATGAAGGCCACCAGCGCGAACACCGCGATCGTGGTGACGACGAAGGCCACGTCGGCCATCGAGAGCTCCTGAATGAAGACGATGAGATGAAGATCCGTCCCTCGGACCGTTCGAGGAAACCGCGTCTCAGCCAGGCCGCAGAGCTCGTTGACGGCTCCCATACGGCCGTCAGCTCGGTATTGACGGACCCCGTACGCCGTCATTCGGCCGCGGTGGCCTGTGCGGCTCGAAGCCGGCGCGGCGGTGTGGGGCGGCACCGCCCGGTCACACAGGCCGTCCGCGCGTCAGAACTTCCCCGGGTACCTCACCGCTGCCACCAGGTATCCGACGAGGGCGAGGGCGACGATGAGCCCGACGACGTTCTCCGCTTCCATACCGGACCGACTCCTTGATGTAGTGACCTTCCGTACGGGCAGGGTCCCGCCGCGGAGACGGGGCCACCAGTCGTCTTGACGACACCATGGCGGTGCATCGGTGAGAGCTGACACGACGTTGACGCGGCGCGTGCGCCTGGGCGTGCGCGGTGGCCGGCACGTCTCCGCCGTGCAGCAGTCCGGCCGGTCAGCAGGGTGCGATGAGCTCCTCCGCGGGGATGTGCTCAGCCCGCACTCCTCTGCGGCTGCGGGAGTACGGCACTGGAGGCGCGACGACAGTCGACCAGCTTGCCTTCAGCACTTGTTGACGCCGTGGTCAACACCTCGTCAAGGTTCGTCCACGCGCCGTCAGTGCTTTGTCAACGTCGGCGCCCCTGCCTGTCGGCGATCCGTAGCGTCGGACGCATGGGACGACGTATCCCTCGGTCCGTGACCGACGAGGGCTGGCCGGGGAAAGCGCGCGGCGCGTGCTGCTGTTCCGCGGTGTTCTTGCTGATGCTCCTGGCCGTCGACGGCCTCTCCGGGGGCCTCAACGCGGCCAGGCTCACTGTGTGGACGGTACTCGCCGCGCTGTTGTTCGTCGTGCTCCTGCCTTCTCGCGTGACCGCCGGCCCCGGATGGCTGACGACACATGGGCTGCTGAGCCGTCATAGCATCCGCACCGACCTGCTCGTATCGGTCCACTGGTCGGACGGCGTCGCCGAGCGACTTGTATTACGGGATCTCGCCGGCGCACAGGTCGTCCTCGACCCGCGCGTCCTCATCGACGATCCGGCCCTGTGGCACCTGTTCGATGTCGGCGTCCGTGCGTCGCTGGGGCGGGGCACTCTGCTGTGCGGGGCCACCCCGCTACGGGAACTGTCCCGGCGCGCCGAGCGGGAGATATCGCGCACCGTCTTCGAGCTCTCCGGTGGTGGACCGGCTCCGGCCCGAGGACAGGCGCCCGGCGGCGCGTCGATCCGGGGGCGCGGGCGGTGGACCCCACGACGTACTCGGGGATGAAGCCCCGATCACTCCGCGGGGGTCGTCGCGCCGGCTGGAAGGTACGCGGCCGCCCACCGGACGCGTGGCCGGGACCAGGTGTTGGACCATCACCTGGTCCCGGAACCTCGGCGGTCAGCCGCCTACGTGGATGCCGGGGCGGCGGGTGGGGTCGGGTTCGTGCTTGCGGATGATCTCGCGGGTGACGGGTGCGGTGTCGCCGCGGCCGAGGAGGAAGTAGCGGAACATGTGCTTGAGCGGGCTGCCCTCGGCCCAGGCGAAGTAGCAGTGCGGCTGGATGCCGGTGGTGTCGCGGAGGGCGAGCAGGATGGCGGCGATGGCGTTGGGCGCTGCCGGGGCTTCGGCGCGCAGGACGCGGTATCCGTCGACTTCGACGCCTCGCACGGTGAGGGTCTCGCTGAAGTCGGAGGGGTCGACGACGTCGATTTCCAGGAACAGCACGTCGGCCGGGGCGGGCACGGGATTGGTGCCGCGCTGCTCGCGCTCCTTGGCGCTGTATTCGGCGTGGTCACCGGCCTCACGGCGGTTGGCGATGATGTTTATGGCGTTGTCGTGGGCCAGGGTGTCGGTGATGAACCGACGGGCGGCGGCATCGAAGACGATACGGTCGGCGCGCAGTTCGGTGGTGCGGGAGACCCGGGAGACCAGCGAGACGATGATGATGCCCGCGATGAAGAAGCCCGAGATGGCGATGCCGTCGGGCTTGTCGATGATGTTGGCGCCCAGGGCGTAGAACAGGACGGCTGTGAGGAGGGCGAAGCCGATGGCGGTCGCGCGACGGCGACGGCGAGCGACGGAGACGGTGACGGCGAAGGCGAAGGCGCCGGAGACCATCATGGCCAGGATGCCGGTGGCGTAGGCACCCGCCTGGGAGTCCACGTCGGCGTCGAAGGCGATCGTGATGGCGATGCACACGGCGGTGTAGACGAGGACGACCGGTCGTACGGCACGCCCCCATTCCGGGGCCATGCCGTAGTCGGGCAGGTAGCGGGGGACGATGTTGATCAGTCCTGCCATGGCGGAGGCACCGGCGAACCACAGGATCAGGATGGTGCTGATGTCGTAGACGGTGCCGAAGGTCTCTCCGACGTGCTCATGGGCCAGCCAGGCCAGGGCGCGGCCGTTGGCGGCGCCACCCGGTTCGAACTCCTCGTGAGGGATGAGGACGGTGGTGACGAAGCTTGCGGACAGCAGGTAGACGCTCATGATGAGCGCGGCGGTGGTCAGCAGCTTGCGGGTGTTGCGAATGCGTGAGCGCAGGCGCTGCTTCTCATCAGCGCCTTCGGCGGCGACCAGCGGCATCATGCTGACCCCGGTCTCGAAGCCCGACAGGCCGAGCACCAGCAGGGGGAAGGCGAGCAGTGCCGGGCCCAGCAGGTCGCCCGGGCCACCTCCGCCTTCGACGAGGGCATCCGTCCACGCGGACCAGGCTCCCGGGGTGGTGACCACGTGTGCCAGGCCCACCGCGATCACGACGGCGTTCAGCACGAGGAAGACCGCGACCAGGGGGATGGCCACGCTGACCGCTTCGCTGAACCCGAGCAGGAACACTCCGCCGAGGACGAGCAGCAGCGCCACCGTGAGGGCGACCTCGTGGCCGTGCAGGGCCTGGGGGAAGAAGGGGTTCTCAACCACGTGCACGGAGGCGTCCGCGGTGGACAGCGTGATCGTGATGATCCATGACGTCGCCACGAAGCCGAGCAGGACCAGCACGAACAGCTTGCCCCACCAGAACGGCAGCAGGTCCTCCAGCATCGCCACCGACCCGGCCCCGTGCGGGCTCTCCTTCGCCACCCGCCGGTACATCGGCAGCATCCCGAGCAGAGTCAGCGCCACGATCAGCAGCGTCGCCAACGGCGATACGGCCCCGGCCGCCAGCGCGGCGATCGCCGGCACGTAGGCCAGACTGGAGAAGTAGTCCACCCCGGTCAGGCACATCACCTTCCACCAGGCGTGCGGCTCGCCGTGCCCCTCACCGGCCGCGGGTCCGACCGGCTGCACCTGGTGGTGCAGCATCCACCGGGCCACCTTGCCGGTCGGCTGCGCCCGCAGCGCGGGGCTCTCCACCACTTCCGGCACCGCAGGTCCGGTCTCGTCGTCCATATCCCCCATCGGCCTTTCCTGCCTGCTCAGCGCACCGGTCACGGATGCCGTCGCACTCACGGCACGATCCTCCGATGGGCCGGCCTGCATGCCACCACAGGCCGCCGGGACGGCACCCCTGGGGAGAATCCGGTCGCGTGAACGCGGCACGACCCCTGAAGACCCTGAAAACGTCATCCGTATTACGTGCCTGTCATGATCTCCCCCATGACCGCCGCGACCACCCTCCAAGTGCCCGGTTTTCCGGCGCAGTTCGCCCGTACCCGCCGCTTCTCGCTCGGCGTCCCCGGGGAGTTCGCCGTCTCCCCCGACGGCCGGCGGGTGCTGTTCGTGCGCACCGGTTCGGGGACCGACCCCGTCGGGCGGCTGTGGCTGTACGAGGACGGGACGGAGCGGCTGCTGGCCGACCCCACCGCGCTGGGCGCCGCGGAGGGCGAGGTGCCGGAGGCCGAGCGGGTGCGCCGGGAGCGCGCCCGAGTCACGTCCGGCGGGGTGACCGGCTACGCCGTGGACCGGCACGCGCGCGTGGCGGTGTTCGCGCTGGGCGGTGCCGTATGGGCGGTACGCACCGGCGGCGGCGCGCCGTGGCGGGTGCCGACGGCGGGGCCGGCCGTGGACCCGCGGCCGTCGCCGGACGGTTCGCTCGTCGCGTACGTGTCGGAGGGAGCCCTGCGCGTCGTCCGGACCGCCGACGGGGCGGAGGACCGGGCGCTGGCCGTGCCGGAGGGGCCGGAGGTGACGTACGGGCTGTCGGACCACGTGTCGGCGGAGTCGATCGGGCGGACGCGCGGGCACTGGTGGTCGCCGGACGGGGACGCCCTGCTGGTGGCACGCACCGACCACGCGCGCGTGGGCCGGTGGTACCTCACGGACCCGGCCGATCCGGCGAAGCCGCCGCGCGCCGTCCGCTACCCGGCCGCCGGCACGTCCAACGCGGAGGTGTCGCTGCACGTCGTCCGCCTGGACGGGCGGCGGACGCCCGTGCGGATGCCGGAGGCGGCGGACGCGGACGGCCATCCGCCGGGCGCCTGGACGGACACCCGGTTCGAGTACGTCACGGCCGCCGGCTGGGACGCCACCGGACCCTTCGCCGAGGTCCAGACCCGTGACCAGCGGACGGTCCAGTGGCTGGCGGTCGACCCCGCCACGGGCGGCACCCGCCCCCTGGCGGTCCGCCGCGACCCGGCCTGGGTGGCCCTCGCACCCGGCGTTCCATTCCGCACCGCCGGCGGGGCGCCGGTCCTCACCGGCGTACGCGACGACGTGCGCGGACTGCGCGTCGGTGACGTGCCGAGCCCGCCGGGGCTGCACGTGCGTGCCGTCCTGGGGGCGGTCGGCGAGCGGGTGTGGTTCACCGCCGGCGAGGACCCCGCCGAGACGCACGTGTGGGCGTACGACCCGGAAGGCGGGTTCGGCCGTGTCAGTCACGAACCGGGCGTGCACACCGCGGCGGTGGGCGGCGACACCGTGGTGCTGGACAGCCGGACGCCGGGAGGGCACACGGTGACCGTCCTGCACGGCGGTGAGCCGGCCGGGCGCATCGCCGTGCGGGCCGCGACGCCCCTGGTGATGCCCCGGCCCGTGCACCTGTCACTGGGGGCGCGGCGGCTCCGGGCCCACCTGCACCTGCCGTCGTGGCACAGGCCCGGTTCGGGCCGGCTGCCGGTGCTGTTGAGCCCGTACGGCGGCCACGGCGTGCAGCTGGCCGTGCGGGCGGGCGGGTGGCACGGCGCGGTGGCGCAGTGGTTCGCCGAGCAGGGCTTCGCGGTCCTGATCACCGACGGGCGCGGGACGCCGGGGCGCGGCCGGACGTGGGAGACCGCGGTCCACGGCGACCGGCTGACCGCGCCCCTGGAGGACCAGGTGGACGCGCTGCACGCGGCGGCGGGCCGCTGCCCGGACCTGGACCTCGGGCGGGTGGGCATCCGGGGCTGGTCGTACGGCGGGTACCTCGCCATCGGCGCCGTACTGCACCGCCCGGACGTGTTCCACGCGGCTGTGGCGGGCGCCGCCCCGACCGACCGCCGGCTCTACGACACGCACTGGGAAGAGCGTTTCCTCGGCCACCCGGACGTTCGGCCGGAACAGTACGACCGCTCCTCCCATGTGCCGCACGCACACCTGCTCACCCGGCCGCTGCTCCTGGTGCACGGGCTCGCCGACGACAACGTGGTGGCGGCGCACACCCTGCGCCTCTCCGCCGCGCTGCTGGCGGCCGGCCGGCCGCACAGTGTCCTGCCTCTGCCGGGAGCGACCCACCAGGTGACCCGTGAGGACATGGCGAGCGGTCTGCTGACGGCGGAGGTGGAGTTCCTGCGCGGGTCCCTGGGCGGCTGAACGCCTCCGGCCGTGCTCCCGTACTCCCCCACGACGCGTTGACCACCACGGAAGGGGTGCGGGACATGACCGGAGCGCAGGGGACCAGCGGAGCGGTGGGGCGCCGTGCCGTCGTCGCGGCGGCGGGTGGGGCCGGCCTGGCCGCGGTGCTCACCGCCTGCGGGGGATCGGACGCACCGGCGTCGTCCGTCGGCGACACACCGGCGGGCGGGAGCTCCGCGGGCGCGGCCGCCGGGGGCGGCACCGGGGCGGGGGCCGGGGGCAAGGTGCTGGCGAAGACGGCGGACATCCCCGAGGGCGGCGGCAAGGTCGTCGGCGACGTCGTGGTGACGCAGCCGGCGGCGGGCCAGTTCAAGGCCTTCTCGTCGAAGTGCACGCACGCGGGCTGCGCCGTCAAGGACGTCGCCGACGGGATCATCAACTGCCCGTGTCACGGGAGCAAGTTCGACGCGGGTGACGGCAGCGTCAAGGCGGGCCCTGCCACCGCTCCGCTCGCGGCCGCGTCCATCGTGGTGGAGGGCGACGCGATCAGGCTGGCGTGACACCGCCGCCGGCGGAGGGCGGGCGTACGACCTCCTCGCCGGCCCTCCCGCCCGGCCGCGGCCGCCGGCCACCCGTACCGACCACCTCCCGGGCCGCCTCGCCCGCCCCGGCCCTCCCGCCCGGCCGCGGCCGCCGGCCACCCGTACCGACCACCTCCCGGGCCGCCTCGCCCGCCCCGGCCGCTCACCCCGGACGACGGTCCCCGTCCCACCCGCTCGCGCGGGGCCCCCGCGGTGCTGTCGGTCGACAGGGCGTCAGTCGTGCTGGTGGTCGTCCCAGAAGGAACCGGTCCGGCGCCTTTCGTACGAGGCTTCGGCCCTCGCCATCCAGGCGTCGACGTCGGCCAATCTTCCCGCCGAACGCGGTGGCGCTCGGCTCGACCACTGGGCGGTCAGAGCTCGCCGCGGCGTGCGAGCTGCTTCAGCGCATTTCTGTCACTCCGCTAGAGGAGGCCGGTGCGCACGTGCTGCGTGAGGTGGTCGTGGATCTCGCGCAGCCACGGGGTGCGGACGGCCGGCAGCCGGGACAGGGTTCGTCGGAAGACTTCCCAGTCGATCCGGAACACGTCATGGACGTTCGGCGTGGGCGGGTCGTCGCGAAGGACGCCGTCGGGCATGGGACCCGATGAGGGGGCGGGCAGTTGCGGCTCGGGGAAGACCAGCCGGAGCCACACCCCGAACGGCAACGGGACCAAGCGCGCCGAAGTGGCCGGGGTCCATGCCTTCCCGGTCTGCGGGTGGGACGGCACGAGGAGGATGTCGGCGCCGTCGTGGGCCGGCTGTCCCGGTCCGGCCAGGACGGCGCGCCGCCTCGGCCCACCGGCCGGCAGCAGGGTGTCGAGGGCGCGTTGGAACATTGTTGCGGTCAGGCCGTCCGGCACGGCTACCGCCCGGCCTTCGGAGGCCACCAGGAGGTGGGCGAGCGCCTGCCCGGCCGCCGCCACCCACCGTGGGCTCCAGTGCCACCGGTCGCTCGCCCGGAACGGCTCTCCCCACGAGGCGATCGGCTCGGACGGGGGCACGCCGGCCCCCTCCGCGAGCAGATCCGCCCAGGACGACAGCCCGGCGTCGGCGCCTTCGACGGGAAGGCGGCGCACGGCGTCCGGGGCGAGCCAAACGGCCTGCCAGAGCGAGCAGTCGTCGACCCTGCTCGCCACGAGAAGACCGCACGCCGCGCAGGCCATGTTGGGGCCGTCACCCCCGTCGAAGCCACAGCAGGCGCCGCCGCGCTTCTCCGGGACCAGCACGGCGCCACGGGTGTCCCCCGGTGCGATGACAACCGCGCCGGACACGCCGTCGGACAGGGCGTGGACCGGCGCGTGGGCGCCGCGGGCAGCCGCCTCGTCCGGATCGATCTCCTCCCACCTTCGCCACGGCGGCCCCCAGGGCTCCGGTTCCACGGCGAACGTCCCCGATTCCATGAGCACCGGGAGCTGAAGCCCGTTCCCGTACTTCTGGCGAGCGTGGGCCGGCAGGGCGACCTGGGACAACGGGGCGGTCAGCTCGGAGCCACACCGCACACACACGAAAACGAACAAACGTCCTCCGCTCGGGAAACAGGGGCATCGTCGCAGCTCCGTGGCAGACCGGCCAACGTGTTTCCCCTTCGCTGTGGGGCCGAAGCACAGCCACGACGCTGAGCATCACCGTTCGAATCCTCGGCGGGCTCCAGTGCCTCCCCAAGTGGTGAACCTCCGCTGTCCGTTCTCGCGGACGGAGCCAGGCGGTGACGGCTCTGATCGACGTGGTGTCCGAGTCGTCCCCGTCGGTCAGTTCCGCCTCTCGAATCCCGCCAGCAGTCCGCGGGGGTCGAAGGTCACCCGGATCCGGGTGACCTTCCCGTCCTCCACATGCATCCAGTTCGCCGTCGGTGCAGGCGGCGCAACGCTGGTGTGCAGGTCGAACCAGGTGATCACCTCATCGCCCTCCGCCACGCGCACCTTCACGTCGATCTTCTCCAGCACCCGACCGAGCCCCTTCAACCCGGCGAGCGCCTCCTCAATCCCCGACGCCGTTCCCAGCGCTCCGACGAAGTCGACATCCTCGGCCAGCACCCCCCGCAGAACTGCGAAGTCGCCCTCCTCCCAGGCGGTGAAGTAGGTCTCGGCAAGCTCTCGCGCAGTCTTCGTCCTGGTCATGCCTCCATCCTCCGGTCGGCCCGCTCCATCCGTCCAACAGATAGTGGAGATGGCTTCTATCATCACTGAATATGGAGATACACCAGCTGCGCTACTTCGCCGCGGTCATGGACGAGGGCACCTTCACCGCCGCCGCCCATCGCCTGCACGTCAGCCAGTCCGGCATCAGCACCCAAGTGGCCAAGCTGGAGCAGGAACTGGGCCAGCAGCTGCTCGACCGCTCCGGGCGTCGGGTCCGCCTCACCCCGGTCGGCGAGGCCGTTCTCCCTCTCGCGAAGAACGCCCTCGCCACGTTCGAGGCCATCCGGCACACCGCCGCCGAGTTCGCCGATGCCGTCCGCGGCCGGGTCCGTCTCGGCATGATCATGGGCTGCTCGATCCCGGCTTTCCTCGACACCGTCGCCGACCTCGGACGCACCCACCCCGGCATCGAGCTCAGCCTTCACGAGGGCTACTCCGACGGCCTCCAGACCCAAGTCCTCTCCGGCTCCCTCGACCTGGCCCTGATCGGTTACGCCGGCGATGTCGCCCCGGGCCTGGAGGTGGGCGTCGTGATCGACGAGCCGATCATCACCGTCGTCCCGGCCGGGCACCCTCTCGACGGGAGGGAGCTGCGCCTCGCCGACCTCCGGGGGGAGAAGATCCTCTGCCTCTCCCCGGGCACCGGCATCCGTGCCGCCTACGAGGACTCCTGCCACAGGGCCGGCCTCGCCCCGCGCGTGGACATCGACGCCAGTTCCCCGGACACCCTGCTCCGCCTCGCCGAGCGCGGTGCCGGCGCCGCCGTTCTCAGCGCCTCCTCCGCACAGGGCACCGGCCTGCGGACCGTTCCGCTCACCGACGCCGCCACGCACGCCCGGCTCGGACTCATCACCCGCCGAGGCCGGCACTCCCCCGCCGTAGAGCTCCTGCGCACCAGGCTCCTCGACGCTCTGCGAGCCGCCCAGGTACGCACGCCGAATCCTTCCGTCGGAGCGCGACCCGGTGAGCCGGGCCACGCGGGGCGAGCGTTCGGCGGGCAGGCGGTGTCCCGTCCCACGGACAAGCCATGACCTTGCGGACCGTTGCGCCGGGCGGGGGCAGCGCCCATGATTCCTGGCAGCGCATCAGGAGGAGGGGTTCCATGGCGGTCGCCCAGCGGCGGGGCCGGCGCATCATGATGTCCGGGCCGGAGCTCGACGCGTACCTCACCGGGCAGCGGACCTGCCGGGTGGCGACCGTGTCGCCCGACGGCCGGCCGCACGTCGGCGCCCTGTGGTTCGCCTGGGACGGGACGTCGTTGTGGCTGTACTCCCTGACGCGCAGCCGGCGCTGGGCGGACCTGCGTCGCGACCCGCGCATCGCGGTCGTGGTCGACGACGGGGAGGAGTACGGCGAGCTGCGGGGCGTGGAGTTGTCCGGCACGGCGGTCACGGCGGGGGAAGCGCCGCGCTCGGGCGAGCCGTGCCCCGAACTGGAGCCGGTGGAGGCGCTGTTCGCCCGCAAGTACTTCGGCACCGACGCGATGCCGCACGACGGACGCCACGCGTGGCTGCGCCTGATCCCGGACGCGGTCGTCTCCTGGGACTTCCGCAAGCTGCCCTGACCGGCCGAGCCTCCCCGAGCCGCCTCGGGCCCGTCAGCTGCCGGCTGCCTTCCCCGCCTCGCGCAGCGCCTCCACCACCGCCCTGATCGACGGCCGCCGGTCGGCGTCCGCCCGCCACACCGCGTAGATGTGCCGCCGCATCTGGTGGCGTACGGGCACGAGGGCGACGCCCTCCGGGACGGCTCCGCGCCCGAGGCGGGGCGTGACGCAGACGCCGAGGCCCGCCCGGATGAGCGCCAGCTGCGTGTGGTGCTCCCCGGCGAGGTGCGCGATGCGCGGCTCGACGCCCTGGGAGCGCAGGGTGAACATCAGCCACTCGTAGCAGAACTCGCCCTCCGGCCAGGACACCCAGTCCTCGTCGGCCAGCTCCTCCAGGTCCAGCTCCGCGCGCCCGGCGAGCGGGTGGTCCGCCGGCAGGGCCACGTCGGCGGCGTCGTCGAGCAGCTCCGCCCTGGCCAGCCCGGCAGGCACGGGGAGCCGCTTGTTGCTCCAGTCGAGCACGACCGCGAGGTCCATGTCGCCGCGCATCACCTTGCGGACGCCGTGCTCGGGCTCCAGTTCGCTGGTGCGGACGACCAGATCGGGGTGGTCCTCCCGCAGCGCGGTGATGGCGGCGGGGAAGAGCCCACGCGCCGCCGTGGGGAACCCGGCCAGCCGGACCTCGCCCACCACCTGGCCGCGCTGGGCCTCGATGTCCGCCTGCGCCAGCTCCACCTGGGACAGGATCCGCGCCGCGTGGTCGGCCAGCAGCAGCCCCGCGTCGGTCAGCCGCACGCCGCGCCCGTTCTTGGCGACGAGCTGCTGGCCGACCTCCCGCTCCAGTTTGGCGAGCTGCTGGGAGACCGCCGAGGTCGTCACGTGCAGACCCTCCGCCGCACCGCTCACCGAGCCGTGGCGGGCGAGGGCGTCAAGGGTGCGCAGGCGCTCCAGGTTCAACATGTAAGCAATGCTAAGCGAATGGCGTCAGGAATTCTCGCTTGTTCTACGACGTACGGCGGGCCAAGGTGGTCGTCATGAGCACCGCGACCGCACCGTCCGACCCGTCGTCCCCCGCGTCCCCCGCGTCCCCCGCCCCATCGGCCTCCCCTCCGTCACCCGCCTCGCCCGTCGCGCCCGTCGCGCCCGGTCCCGGCGCCGCCGCCACGACGACCGCGCCGCCCGCGCGCCGCCGCGCGGTCGACTGGCGTGTCCGCTTCGCCGTGCTCTCCCTGGTCTGGGGCTTCAGCTTCCTCCTCATCAAGGTGGGCACCACGGCCTACGCTCCCTTCCAGGTGACCTTCGGCCGCCTGTTGTTCGGCACGGCGGTGCTCGCCGTCGCCATGGCGGTGCAGCGCGCGAAGCCGCCGCGCGGCGCCCGCACCTGGGGACACCTCGCGGTGGCGGCGTTCTTCCTCAACGCCCTGCCGTTCTCGCTGTTCGCGTACGCCGAGCTCACCATCCCCTCGACGCTGGCCGGCATCTGCAACGCCACCTCCCCGCTGTGGGGCATGGTCCTGTCGATGGTCGCACTGTCCGAGGACCGCCCGACGCGCCGCCGCGTGGCGGGGCTCGGCATCGGCTTCCTCGGCGTCCTGACCGTGCTCGGGGCGTGGCAGGGCTTCTCCGGCCTGGACGCCAGGGGCACCGCGATGGCGCTGCTGGCCTCGCTCAGCTACCCCGTCGGCTGGATCTACGTCCGCCGCACGCTCGCGGGCCGCAGCGAGTCGCACCTGTCGCTCACCGGGGCGCAGCTCTTCCTGGCCACGCTGCAACTGGCCGTTGTCACCCCGCTGTTCACCACGTGGCCGGCCGCCTTCCCGGTCGTGCCGCTGCTCGCGGTCGTCGCGCTCGGGGCGCTGGGCACCGGCCTGGCGGTTCTGATCCAGTACGGGATCGTCGCCGAGGTCGGCCCGACGACCGGCCAGATGGTCACGTACTTCATCCCGGTCATCGCCACCGCCGCCGGGGTCACGCTCCTCGGCGAGGCACTGACGTGGAACACCCCGGTCGGGGCACTGGTCGTGCTGGCCGGGGCGGCCCTCACGCAGAGCCGCCCGAGGTCCGGCGGGTCCCGTCAGCCGTAGCTGCGCCCCTCCACCGGCCCCACCGCCGCCGCGACCGCGTCGGCGAGCGGCTCCAGGTCCGCGGGTGGCAGGCCCGAGACGGTGATCCGTACGCCCGGTCCGGCCGCCAGCCGGAACCGGGCCCCCGGCGCCACCGCCCACCCGGCCTGGAGCAGGCGGGTCACCGTCCCGGTCTCGTCGGCCACCGGCACCCAGACGTTCATGCCGCTGCGCCCGTGCGCCGCGACGCCCCGCCGCGCCAGGGCCGCCACCAGCGCGTCCCGCCGCAGTGCGTACGCCGCCGCCACGGCCCGCGCGTCCACCGCGCCGGTCCGCCACAGGTGCACGACGGCACGCTGCAGCAGACGGCTCACCCAGCCGGGCCCGAGGTTCTGCCGGCCCAGCACCCGGTCGACGGTGACCGCGTCGCCGGTCAGCACCGCGACCCGCAGATCGGGCCCGTACGCCTTGGCGACCGAACGCACCAGCGCCCAGTGGTCGGTCACGCCCGCGAGCGGATGCAGCGGCGCGTCCACGAACCCGTGCCCGTGGTCGTCCTCGATGAGCAGCACGCCCGGGTGCGCGGCCAGCACCCTCCGCAGCTCCGCGGCCCGCGCGGCGCCCACCGCCGCCCCGGTCGGGTTCTGCGCCCGGTCGGTCACGATCAGGGCCCGCGCCCCGGCGTCGCGCACCGCCCGCTGGACCTCCCCGGGCAGCGGGCCGTCGTCGTCGAGGGCGACCGGCACGGGCCTCAGCCCGAGCGCCGGCACCAGGTCGAGGAGGGCGGCCCAGCCGGGGTCCTCGACCGCCACGGCGTCACCGGGCCTCAGATGGGCGGAGAGCACCCGCTCGATGGCGTCCAGCGATCCGGACGTGACGGCGACCGGCCCGTCCGGCACGCCGTCGGCGTCCAGCGCCGCGCGGGCGAGCCGGGCGAAGTCCTCGTCCACCGGGGCCTGCCCGTAGAGCCCGGGCTCGGCGGCCTCGTGCCGGGCGGCGGCCGCCAGCGCGTCGCCGAGCGGGGGCAGCAGGGCCGGGTCGGGGTTGCCCTCCCCCAGGTCGCGTACGCCCGCGGGGGCGTCGATCCGGAGGGAGCCGCGCGCGGTCGTCGCGGGGCGCGGCCGCACCCGGCTGCCTCTGCGCCCGGCCGTCTCGATCACCCCGCGCTCGCGCAGGGTGCGGTACGCAGCCGCGACCGTGTTGGGGTTGACCCCCAGCGAGGCCGCCAACTCCCGCATGGGGGGCAGCAGTTGGCCCGGCTCCAGCTCCCCGGAGCCCACTCCCCGCTCGACGCTCGCGGCGATCTCCGATGCGCGACGCCCGACGATCCGATACTCTCCTAGCACAAACCAGATTATGCACTAGTGCAATGGAGAGCGCAATGCCGGGGACCGAGACCGCCTACCAGCCCACCGACCGCACCGTGCCGACCCGCTCCCGGGACCGCGCCGCCTACGACCGGGACCTGGTGCACGCGATACTCGACGAGGCGTACGTCTGCCACCTCGGCTTCGTCCGGGACGGCGCGCCGGTCGTGCTGCCCACCCTCTACGGCCGCGTGGGCGAGCGTCTGTACGTGCACGGGTCCACCGGCTCCCGCCCGCTGCGCATGGCGGGCCAGGCGGACCCGGGCCTGCCGGTCTGCCTGACCGTCACCCACGTCGACGGGCTGGTGCTGGCCCGATCCGCCTTCCACCACTCCATCAACTACCGCTCGGTCGTCGTCCACGGCATCGCCCACCAGGTGACCGACCCCGACGAGAAGCGCACCGCGCTCGACGCCCTCGTCGACCACGTCGTCCCCGGCCGCTCCGCCGACTCGCGTCCCGCCGACGCCAAGGAGCTGGCCGCGACCGCCGTCCTGCGCCTGGACCTGGACGAGGTGTCCGCCAAGCTCAGGACCGGCGGCCCCCACGACGAGCCGGAGGACCTCGGGCTTCCGCACTGGGCCGGGGTCGTACCGGTGAGGACGGCCTACGGCACCCCGGTCCCCGCCTCGGACCTGGGGCCGTCGACCCCCGTTCCGGGATACGTCACCGCCCTCTGACAGCCGCACCCGGCACCGGCGCCCGCACACCCCGGATACGACGAGCCCCCGGAGACGACCGCCGGCAGGCCCCGGATACGACGCCCCGCGGGGACGACCGCCGGCACGCCCCGGATACGACGCCCCGCGGGGACGACCGCCGGCAGGCCTCCGGGTCCGGCGGGCACCCGGGATCAGGCCGGCGCCTCCGCCCGCCGCCTGCCCACCGCACCCCGCGCCTCCGCGGCGGCCAGCCCGACGACGGCCGTGAGCAGCAGCAGCGTCCCGAGCACCGTCGCCCCGGTCAGCCGCTCGCCGAGCACCGTGACCGCGATGACGGCCGCGCTCACCGGCTCCAGCAGCATGATCACGGAGACGGTCGCGGCGCGCACCACGGCCGCGCCGGCGAAGTACAGCGCGTACGCGAGCGCGGTCGGCACGGCCGCCACGTACACCAGCAGCCCCACCACCTTCGCCAGTTCGGCGGTGTGCGGGACCAGCCCTTCGGAGGCGGCCATCGGCAGCAGTCCGACGGCGCCGACCGCGAAGGCCCAGGTGCTCGTGGCCAGCGCGTCACCGCCTCCGCCGTCCCTCCCGAGCCACCGCGTCAGCAGGGTGATCCCGGCGTACCCGGCGGCCGACAGCACCGCCAGGGCCACCCCGGCGGGCCGTACGGCGACACCGCCGCCGCCGAGTACCAGCACGACGAGCCCGGCCAGGGCGCCCGCGACCGCGACGGCCCCGCCCCGCCCCAGCCGCTCGCCCATGGTGAGCCGTGCGCCGAGCGCGATGAGGACGGGCCCGGCGCCCAGGGTGACGACCGTGGCGACCGCGAGGCCGGTCGCCTCGACGGCGGCGAAGTAGGCGCTCTGGAAGAGGGCGAGCCCGGTGCCCGTACCGAGGACGCGCAGCGCCCTCCGCCGGCCGGACTCGACCGTCCGCGCGACGCGGCGACGGCGCACCGCCAGTACGCCGAGGAGCAGCACCAGGCCGCCGACGCAGCGCCAGAACGACAGGGCCAGGGGGCCGAGATCGCTGACCAGGAACACCAGTGAGGCCGCCGCCCCGGCGGTTCCCCAGGCGACCCCGGCGACGATCAGGTAGAAGAGGCTGCGCCCGACGGGCACAGCGGAGATGTGCGACACGTGACTTCTCCGTACGGCAACAGACGGATGAGGGGCCGTTCGACTGCGCACGCGGGCAGCGACGAGCCACCCGGGGACTGCCCGGGCCGGTCTGCGTCAGGAGTCGGTGGTGCCGCCCGCGTTACGCGGCGGGCGGCGGAAGTACGGTCGCATGCATGGTCGCGACCTTACGGGGCGGCGCGCCCGGCCGACAACTCGCCCTCGGCGGGCACCTGCTCCGATCCGGCCACCGGGCCCGCCGGCGCCCTGGGCGTCGACGACTGGGCGATGAAGGCGCCCACCAGGACCACCGCACCGCCCAGGATCTGCGGCCCGGACAGGTGCTCGTCGAGCAGCACCCAGGCCAGTACGGTCGCGATGACCGCTTCGAGGCAGGCCACCACGCCGGCCACCTGCGGGGAGAGCCTTCGGACGGCGATGACCCCGGTGACGTACGCCAGGACGGTGGCGATCAGCACGATCCAGCCGAGCAGCAGCCACGCCGGAGCGGTCGTTCCGCCCATGTCGGCGGTGCCGGCGAGCACCGATCCGTCCATGGTCCAGGGGCGCGCCACGGCGGTGAGCACGAGGGAGCCGATGAGCAGGCCGTAGGCGATGACACCCAGCGGGTCGACCGGGTCGGCCTCGTCGCTGCCCTGGTCGGACAGGACGAAGTAGCCGACCTGGCAGCAGGCCGCACCCAGTGCGAGGACCAGCCCGAGGAGGTCGAAGCTCAGCCCGGACCACACCTCCACGACGCAGGCGAGCCCTCCGACGGCGAGGACCACCCCGACCCCGGCGGCGCGCGTCACGGGCCGCCGCTGCACGAAGCGCACCCACCCGAGCACCAGCGCGGGGGCCAGGTACTCGACGAGCAGGGCGACGCCGACGGGGATGCGGGAGATCGCCGCGAAGTAGCAGGCCTGGACACCGGCGACCGCGAGGAGGCCGAAACCGGCGAGCAGGGCCGGTTTGCGGCGCAGCAGGGCGCGGTGCCGCCATGCCACGGGCAGCATGACGAGCGCGGCGCCGGTCACCCGCAGCCACACCACGTGCAGCGGGTCGAGCCCCGCCTCGATCAGCGGCTTCGCCGCGACGCCTGATCCACCGAATGCGAACGCCGAGGCCAGGGCGAGTCCCAGGCCGGCGCTTCTCCCCTGAGACGCGTGCATCGGCACATCATGGCAGGGGCCCGTCAGGAGCGTAAAGCCCGTGACACCTGTTGAGACGACTCGGCGACGCCGGGCGTCACCCGGCCGGCCCGGCCGGGACATGACGGTCCGTCAGCGTTGCGGGAGGGGCGCGCTTGTGCGCGCGTCCGACCGCGGCGGCGGCACGCGCCCGGGCGAGGTCCGACCGGAACCGACGCGACGCCACCGGCACGCTCCTCAGCGGTCCCACCGCAGCCGACGCCGCCCCGCCGGCACCCGCCTCGCTGCCGCACCGCGCACCGGCACACCGCGCACGGACGCGCACGCATCGCCTCAGCCCGCCACCGGCCACTCCCGGACACCGCCCGCCGCCCACCACCCCCAAACACGCCGGACGCCCGTCCGCTCCCCGACACCCCCGACTCAGTGACGGCCCCGGGCCCCGCGGTGCGTACAGCGGGGCCCGGGGCGGTGTTCGGGCGGCGTTCGGCCAGCGCCCGGCCGGCGACGCGTCAGTGCTCGTCGGCGAGGATGAGGTAGAGCTTCTTGCGGGCGTCGTTGATGACGGCGAGAGCCTTCTGCCGCTGGTCGGCGTCCCCCGTCTTCCAGACCTGCCCGAACGCCTCCAGCAGACCGAAGCCGGCCTGCCGCACCTCGTGCAGGGCCTCCCGGTCGACACCGTGCCCGGCGTCCTCCCACGGGGCGTCGGCCACCGCCTCGGCCTCCGTGCGCCCGCCGTCGGTGAGCGTGAACAGCTTCTTGCCGCCCTCGCTCCGGCTGGCGATGAGCCCCTCGTCCTCCAGCAGCTGAAGGGTCGGGTAGACCGAGCCCGGGCTGGGACGCCAGGCGCCGTCGGTGCGTTCGGCGATCTCCTGGATCATCTCGTAGCCGTGCATCGGGCGGTCCTTCAGCAGCGCGAGGATCGAGGCGCGGACATCACCGCGCCGCGCCCGGCCCCGGCCGCCGCCCCGGCCCCGCCCGCCACCGAAGGGGCCGCCCGCGAACGGGCCGCCGCCGAACCCGGGGCCGAACGGGCCGAAGGCGCCCCGCCGCCCCTCGAAGTCACCCGGGCGCTCGCCGCCCCAGCCGCGACGGCCGGGACCACAGTTCCTCTGCGTACGCATGTCGCACGCCCCCTTCGTCATCGTAAGGACATCTTTGATCGGTCGCGATGCATCAACGATATATCGGAACCGTTCGCCGAACAAGTCCCGGAAGACCCGCCGGCCCGGATCGGTCCACCCGGCCGCGATTGGCCTTGGTCACGGCGGTGGCCCCGCCCCTACGGTCGGCTCATGCGGATTCGAATCGTCGACGCCTTCACCGACCGCCCCTTCTCCGGAAACCCGGCCGGGGTCGTGCTGCTGGACGCCTTCCCGGACGACCACTGGCTCCAGAAGGTCGCCGCGGAGGTCAACCTCTCCGAGACGGCCTTCGCCCACCCGCTGCCCCCGGGCGGCGGGGCCGACTGGGCACTGCGCTGGTTCACACCGGTCGCCGAGGTCGACATGTGCGGCCACGCCACACTCGCCACCGCGCACGTCCTCCACACCACCGGCCGCGCGACCGGCACCGTCCGCTTCACGGCGCGGTGCGGGATCCTCTCCGCCACCGCCGCCGACGACGGCTCCCTCACCATGGACTTCCCCACTTCCACACTGGAGGCCGTCCCCGCGCCCGAGGGACTCGCCAAGGCGCTCGGCGCCGAGGTGCTCGGCGTCCACGACACCGCCGCGCACATCGGGGACCTCCTGGTCGAGTTGCCCGACGAGCAGTCGGTGCGGTCCCTCGCGCCCGACCTCGCGGCCCTGGCCTCCATGTCGGAGCGCGGCATCATCACCACCGCCGCCGCGGAGCACCCGGGGCGCGACTACGACTTCGTCTCCCGCTGCTTCTTCCCGGCCCTCGGCATCGACGAGGACCCGGTGACGGGCAGCGCGCACACCGCGCTCGCCCCCTTCTGGTCGGCCCGCCTCGGCCGCACCGAGCTGACCGGCCTGCAGGGCGGCGTCCGCACCGGTCTGGTGCGGACGACGCTGCTCGGTGAGCGGACGCTCCTGACCGGCCGCGCCGTGACGGTCATCGAGGGGGATCTGCTGGCCTGACCGGGACGGCGGCTCGGCGGCACGACGTCGCGACGGCAGTCACGCCGATGGGGCGTACGGAAGGTTCCGTACGCCCCCTTCGGCGTGACCGCCGACTTTATGACCGCCTCACGCCGTGGGCAGCCACCCCACCCGGCCCGCGAGCAGCGCGTAGCCGACGAACGCCACGATGTCGAGCAGCGCGTGCGCCACGACCAGGGGCCCGACCCGCCCCCACCGCCGGTACAGCAGCACGAAGACCGCGCCCATCACCATGTTGCCGATGAACCCGCCGATGCCCTGGTACAGGTGGTACGAACCGCGCAGCACCGAGCTCGCCATCAGCGCCGCCACGGGGCTCCACCCCAACTGGTCCAGCCGCCGCAGCAGGTACCCGACGACGATGACCTCCTCCAGCACGGAGTTCTGCACCGCCGACAGGATCAGTACCGGGTACTTCCACCACACATCGGGCAGCGCCTCGGGCACCACCGTGAGGTTCGCCCCGCCGGCCCGCGCGGCCAGGTAGAACGCGAGGCCCGCGCTGCCGATGCCGGCGGCCACCAGCGCCCCGCGCCCCAGATCCGGCCACGGCCTGGTGCGGTCGAACCCGATCGCCCGCATCCCGGCGCCCTCCCGCATCAGCAGGTGCGCCACCAGCACGACGGGCACCAGCGCGCTGGCGATCCCGAAGAGCTGCCAGGCCAGGTCGAGCCAGGGGCGCCCGGGGGCGTACGAGCCGTTGAGCGTCGCCGCCTGCTCCTTCAGGCCGCCCGGCTTCGTCAGCGAACCGATGAAGCTGATCAGCGCCGAGACCCCGCTCGCTCCGAGGGAGAGCGCCAGGACGATCAGCGTCTCGGACCGCAGGGTCCGCACCTCCACGCCCTGAGCGGGAAGAGATCCAGCCACGTACGCGCACACCTGCCTCGGTCGACCGCCATGGGTGTCACAGCTTGCCCGACGACCGCACCGCGTACCCAGCCGGGGCCGACCCGCCCCCGCTCCCGGCGCCCCGGCGCCCCGGCGCCCGCTCAGCCCTCCAGGTGCGCCCCCGGGTGCCCGGGGAAGCCGACCGGCCAGGTGTGCACGGGATTCCCCTGCCGCATCAGCCGGCAGTACTGACGGGTCGTCGCGGCCAGCGCCGCCTCCCGGCCGAGCCCCGCCTCCAGCGCCCGGTGGAACGTCTCCACCTGCCAGGACGCGCCGTTCACCCGGCGCTTGCACCGCTCCTCGACGATGCCCAGGTACCGCTTGCGGTCGGAGCGCTCCACGCCCCAGGCGTCGAGGCCCGCGGCGGCGAGCGGCAGCAGTTCGTCCCGGACCAGCTTCACCGCCGGCACCGTGGTGACCCCGCCGCCCCGCCCCGGCCGGGGCCAGCGCAGCTCCGCATCGATGCCGTACCGGCAGGCGGCGTCGAAGTTGGCGGCGGCGTCCTCGAACGAGAGCCGCTTCCACACGGGCCGGGGCTCCTCGGCGAGGGCGCGGACCAGGCCGTAGTAGAACGCGGCATTGGCGAGGACGTCGTCGATGGTGGGCCCGGCCGGCAGCACCCGGTTCTCGACGCGCAGGTGCGGCACGCCGTCCACCACGCCGTACACCGGCCGGTTCCAGCGGTAGACGGTGCCGTTGTGCAGGGCGAGCTCCTGCAGATTCGGGACCCCGCCCTCGTCGATGACGCGCAGCGGCTCCTCGTCGTCGCAGATCGGCAGCAGGGCGGGGAAGTACCGGACGTTCTCCTCGAAGAGCTCGTACGCCGAGGAGATCCACCGCTCCCCGAACCAGGTGCGCGGCCGCACCCCCTGCGCCTGCAGTTCCGGCGGGCGGGTGTCCGTGGCCTGGGTGAACAGGGGCGGCCGGGACTCGCGCCACAGCTCGCGGCCGAAGAGGAAGGGCGCGTTGGCACCCACCGCGATCTGGACGGCCGCGACGGCCTGCGCGGCGTTCCACACGTCGGCGAACCGCTCGGGCGTCACCTGGAGGTGGAGCTGCACCGAGGTGCACGCCGCCTCGGGGACGATGGAGCTCGCCGTGCAGCTGAGCCGCTCCACCCCCTCGATGTCGAGGGTGAAGTCCTCGCCGCGCGCGGTCACGATCTCGTCGTTGAGCAGCCGGTAACGGTCGACGTCCGAGAGGTTCCCGGACACCAGGTCGTCCTGCGAGAGCGTCGGCAGAATACCGATCATCACAATGCCGGCATCGACCTCCTGCGCCTTGCGGTGCGCGTACGCGAGGCCCGTCCGCAGTTCCTCGGCGAGCTGGTCGAAGACCCGCCCGCCGAGCCGGTGCGGGGCGATGTTGACTTCCAGGTTGAACATTCCCAGTTCCGTCTGGAAATCCCGGCTCGCGATGCGTTCCAGCACTTCGGCATTCATCATCCGCGGCATGCCGTCGGCACCCGCCAGATTCAGCTCGATCTCCAGACCCACGAGATTCCGTGGCCGGTCGAACCTCTTGTCGGCAAGGAGTCGCTCAAGTCCCGTCAGGCACTCCTGGAGTTTCCTGCGGTACCTCTGCCGATCGGACAGGTCGAAACCACCTGCCGCGATCTTCTCCCCCATCGAAGCGTCCCTCCTCGAGTGGGCGGCGCGCGGCGTCGTCCGCCCGCGTCACGGACGATAATGCCCAGCCGGACTGATCTGTAACGCCCGCGCGGACAGGGCTTGGGCGGTAGGCTGGATACATTGTTTGTCCGGCACATTCCGGAGGCATGGGGCAGCGGGCAGTTACCGGCGGCGGGGAGTCGTCACGACGGCCCGGAGCGGCCTACTCCGTCGGCCTGAACGGTGACGCCATTCGGCCTACCGCGATCCGGGCAGCGGCGCAGGCGGCAGGCCTGCGGTCACGGGAAATCCACAGAAACGCCGCATTTCAAAGACGCGTTTACGCCTTGACGGTAATATCGCCGACGGCTAGCGGAAACATTGCGTGAACACGCGTCGTATAAACTCCGCGAACGAGGCAGAGAGTCGAGTCCGGCCACGGCCCACCCGGCCCCCTCCGGCACCCTCTGACCCCGACGCCGACACTGCTGTCCGCACCTCCTCCTCCGCATCACCCTGTCTCTTGACTGAGAGGCGACCCACCATGCCGCTGCACGTGTCCCCTGCCCCCGCGCCTGCCCTGCGCAGTGTCCTCGCGGCCCTCGGCTCCCCCGCCGTCCGCGAGGCCCACACCCCCGCTCTCCGGTCCGTCCAGGGACCGCTGAGCCCCGAACTCCCGCTGCCCCTGCACGTGCTGGACGTCCGCGACCCCGTCGCCCCGCCCGCCGGCGGGCCGCGCACCCGACTGGCCGGCTGGCGGTTCCTGATCCGCGGCGGCGAGCGTCCGGTGGCGGCGGCGGACACCGTCCTCACCCCGGACGGCTGGGCCTTCTCCCACTTCTTCGAGGGCCCCTACCTCGCCTCCACCGAGCGGGCGGTGCGCCAGGCGGAGTCGATGGGGACCCGCTACCAGCCGCGCCTGCTGTCGGTGCCCGACCTGTACATGCTCACGCTCTGGCTGCACGGCGACACCGGAGCCGATCCGGCCACCGGGGCGCCCGCCCCGGCGGACCTCCTGGTCCCGCTCGCCCCCGCGCCCCCCGGGATCGCCCCGCACCTGCCGTACCGGGTCGCCGACCTGCTGCCGGTGCTGACGCTGCGGCTGGTTCCGCCGCCGCTGCTGGAGTCAACGGCGTGATGACCGCCCCCGTCCGTTCGGACTAGCCCGGTAAGGCCATCCCGAACCACCCGAAGGGACAGGGGGGTTGAGCTGAACCATCCGCGCGGGTGACACGTCATTAAGCAGTAGGAAGCGCTGCCGCGAAATCCCTGCGGATTGACGCCGGTGGGGCAACACTGGGAAAGGACCGACCGACAAAACGGGGGGCGGCCATGAACACCGCATCGAGCCGCAGGACACACACCACACCGCAGCGAAAGAACCGACCCATGTGCCAGCACCAGCCAGCCTGTCCGACCGCCGACTCCGCCGACAGGGAGGCGGCCCGCCTGGTGGCCCACCACCCGGAACAGGGCTGGAGCCTGCTGTGCAACGGCGTCCTGCTCTTCGAGGACACCGGTGAACTGCTGCCGGACGGCCAGATCATCGCGCCGCACCGGCCGCTGAGCGCCGCGAAGGTAGCGACGGCCGCCTGAGGCACCGCGGAGAACCACCCGCACCACCCCACGAGCACCGCCCGCACCAAACGCACCACCGCGCCACCGCACCACCTGCACGATCCGAACGCACCGCACGAACCGCACGCGCCGCACGGCGAAGGGCCGGTACGGAGTCCGCCTCCGTACCGGCCCTTCGCCATGACCGTCAGTTGTCGTACTCGTCCAGCGGCGGGCAGGAGCACACCAGGTTGCGGTCGCCGAACGCACCGTCGATGCGGCGCACCGGCGGCCAGTACTTGTCCGCGGCCGAGACGCCGGCCGGGAAGACCGCCTCCTCACGGCTGTACGCGTGCGACCACTCGCCGCCCAGCGCGGCGGCCGTGTGCGGGGCGTTGCGCAGCGGGTTGTCGTCCGCCGGCCACTCGCCCGACGCGACCTTCTCGACCTCCGCGCGGATCGCGATCATCGTGTCGCAGAACCGGTCCAGCTCGGCCAGGTCCTCGCTCTCGGTCGGCTCGATCATCAGCGTGCCGGCCACCGGGAACGACATGGTCGGCGCGTGGAAGCCGTAGTCGATCAGGCGCTTGGCGATGTCGTCGACGCTGACACCGGTCGCCTTGGAGATCGGGCGCAGGTCCACGATGCACTCGTGGGCGACGAGCCCGGCCGGGCCGGTGTAGAGCACCGGGTAGTGCGGCTCCAGGCGCTTGGCGATGTAGTTGGCCGCGAGGACGGCCACCTGCGTGGCCCGCTTGAGGCCCTCGCCGCCCATCAGCCGGACGTACGCCCAGGAGATCGGCAGGATGCCGGCCGAGCCCCACGGAGCGGCCGAGATCGGGCCCACGCCCGTGTCCGGGCCGGCGCTCGGCTGGAGGGGGTGGTTGGGCAGGTACGGGGCGAGGTGCTCGCGCACACCGACCGGACCGACGCCGGGGCCGCCGCCGCCGTGCGGGATGCAGAACGTCTTGTGCAGGTTCAGGTGCGAGACGTCGCCGCCGAAGTGGCCGGGCTTGGCCAGCCCCACCAGCGCGTTGAGGTTGGCGCCGTCCACGTACACCTGACCGCCGGCCTCGTGGACCTGCGCGCAGATGTCGGCGACGTGCTCCTCGAACACACCGTGCGTGGACGGGTAGGTGATCATCAGGACGGACAGCTCGTCGTGGTACTGCTCGATCTTGGCGCGCAGGTCCTCGACGTCGATCTCGCCGTCGTCGGCGGTCTTGACGACCACGACCTTCATCCCGGCCATCACGGCGCTGGCCGCGTTGGTCCCGTGCGCGGACGAGGGGATCAGGCAGACCGTGCGCCCGGTGTCGCCGTTGGCGCGGTGGTAGGCGCGGACGGCGAGCAGACCGGCCAGCTCGCCCTGCGAACCGGCGTTGGGCTGGATGGAGACCTTGTCGTAGCCGGTGACCTCGGCGAGGCGCTCCTCCAGCTCACGGATCAGGGTCAGGTAGCCCTGCGCCTGGTCGACCGGCGCGAAGGGGTGCATGTGGCCGAACTCCGGCCACGTCACCGGCTCCATCTCGGTGGTCGCGTTCAGCTTCATGGTGCAGGAGCCGAGCGGGATCATGCCGCGGTCCAGCGCGTAGTCGCGGTCGGCGAGCTTGCGCAGGTAGCGCAGCATCGCGGTCTCGGAGCGGTGGGCGTGGAAGACGGGGTGCGTGAGGTACGCGTCGGTGCGCAGGCGCGCCTCGGGCAGGACGTCGGCGGTGCCGGCGTCCAGCGCCTCGATGTCGCCGCTCACGCCGAAGGCGCCCCACACGGCGGCGATCTGGGCGCGGCCGGTGGTCTCGTCGCAGGCGGCCGAGACGTGGTCGGCGTCGACGAGGCGCAGGTTCACCCCGTTCTCGCGGGCGGCGGCGACGGCCTCGGCGGCCTTGCCGGGCACGCGCACGGTCACGGTGTCGAAGAAGGAGTCGTGGACGACCTCCACGCCACCGGCACGCAGGCCCTCGGCGAGGACGACGGCGTAGCGGTGGACGCGCCGGGCGATCTGCCGGAGGCCGTCGGGGCCGTGGTAGACGGCGTACATGCCGGCCATGACGGCGAGCAGCACCTGCGCGGTGCAGATGTTGCTGGTGGCCTTCTCGCGGCGGATGTGCTGCTCGCGGGTCTGCAGGGCGAGGCGGTACGCCTTGTTCCCGTCCGCGTCGACGGAGACGCCGACGAGCCGGCCCGGCAGGCTGCGGGCGAACGTGTCGCGCACGGCCATGAAACCGGCGTGCGGGCCGCCGAAGCCCATCGGCACGCCGAAGCGCTGGGTGGTGCCCACCGCGATGTCGGCGCCCAGCTCGCCGGGCGAGGTGAGCAGGGTGAGCGCCAGCAGGTCGGCGGCGACGGTGACGATCGCGCCCAGCTCGTGCGCCTGGTCGATGACGGCCTTGATGTCCCGGACGGCACCGGAGGCACCGGGGTACTGCAGCAGCACGCCGAAGACACCGCGCTCGGCGACCTCGGCCGGGATGCCCTCGCTCAGGTCGGCGACGACGACCTCGACGCCGGTCGGCTCGGCGCGGGTCTCGATGACGGCGATGGTCTGCGGCAGGGCGTCGGCGTCGACCAGGAAGACGCCGTTCTTGACCTTGCCGACGCGGCGGGCCAGGGACATGGCCTCGGCGGCGGCGGTGCCCTCGTCGAGCAGGGAGGCGCCGGAGGTGGGCAGACCGGTCAGGTCGGCGACCATGGTCTGGAAGTTGAGCAGCGCCTCCAGGCGGCCCTGGGAGATCTCCGGCTGGTACGGCGTGTACGCGGTGTACCAGGCCGGGTTCTCCATGACGTTGCGCAGGATGACCGGCGGGGTGAAGGTGCCGTAGTAGCCGAGGCCGATCATCGGCGCGAGCACCTGGTTGCGGTCGGCGAGCGAGCGGAGCTCGGCCAGGACCTCGGCCTCGGTGCGCGCGTCGGGCAGACCGAGGGCCCCGGCGCTCTTGATCACGTCCGGCACCGCGGCGGCGGTGAGCTCGTCGAGCGATCCGTAGCCGACCTGCGCCAGCATCTTGGCGCGGGCCTCGTCGTCGGGCCCGATGTGCCGCTGCTCGAACGGGATGCCCTGTTCGAGTACGGAGAGCGGAATGCGGTTGGCGGTCATGCGGAGGCCTCCTGGTCGATACGACCTGCGAGGGGCACCACGGCGCGGGTGCCCGGACGGCCTCCCCCTCTGTCATCTCAACCTGAGAGCTTCACCGGGCCTCCCCGAGAACGGGACGGACCGGCTTTCACCGTCGGTGAGAGCGGATGCCGTCCGACGCCCGCCCTGCTTTCCAGAGTGACCTCATCCGTGCGGTACCGGGTGCCTGAGAGATTCCGGGGAGGATTTGCTCCTTCGGCGCCTCCGAAAGGTTTCTCCGGAGGACTCTCCCGCACGGGGTCAGCGGCCGTCTGCCAGCCTACCAGCGCGGTCCCCGACCGATCCCTCGAGTGGCCGACGTCACCGATGTGCACTTTCGTAGTGCTTAAGAGCGGTTGCGAGCAGATGGAGGGACCGTGCAGACCGATATCGATCCGCGCAGCCTGATCGGCCGCAAGGCCTTCGACCGCAACGGCCACAAGATCGGAACCGTCGACGAGGTCTACCTGGACGACGCCACGGGCGCACCGGAGTGGGCCGCCGTCCGGACGGGCCTGTTCAGCCGCGACGCCTTCGTCCCCCTGGAGCCCAGCGACGTGGCGGACGACGGACTGCACGTCCCCTTCGACCGGGCCCTGATCAAGGACGCCCCCGACTTCGGAGTCGGCCGCCACCTCTCGCCCGAGCAGGAGCTCCAGCTCTACCACCACTACGGTCTGGCGCTCCCGCCTCCCCCGTCCTCGGACCGGGACTTCGGCAGGCTCGCCGGCCAGGAGGACTGACCCGCCACCAGCGGCAGCGGATCGGACGGTTCCAGCTCCGGATCGTCGGCGCGGAACGTCCGCACCCGCCCGGGCGCCGCCGACCACGGCTCCTCGAACCGCACCGTCACCCGCCCCAGCCCGCTGCCCTGCACCCACCCGGCGCCGTACTCGGCGTGCCGCACGTCCTGGCCGGCCGCCCACCGCCGCTCCTCGCCCTCCGGCTCGCTCCGCCCGGCGGCCGCGGCCACCGCCTGCCCGTCCGGCGCACCCGCTCCCCCGGTCCCCGTGCCCCCCGGGCCCCCGGCCCCGGCAGGAACCGCCGGTACGACGGCGGCGCCCCCGGGCGAGCGCTCCTCCTCCGCCCCGTCCCCGCCGTGCGCACCGCCCGGCTCCGCTCCCGACGCCTCGGCCGCCTCCGCCTCCGCGGCCGCCCGTTCCGCCGCGGCCTGGGCGAACAGGTCCTCCTGCGTGTAGTCGGCCAGGCCCGTGACACCGACGCCCAGCAACCTCACCCCGCCGGTGGTGTCCACCGCCTCCAGCAGCCGCGCCGCCGCCTCCCGCACCACCACGGGGTCGTCCGTCGGGCCCCGCAGCGTCTCGGACCGGGTCAGCGTCGAGAAGTCGTAGCGCCGCACCTTCAGCACCACCGTCCGCCCGGACCGCCCCGCGCCCCGGAGCCGCTGGACGCACCGCTCGGCCAGGCGCTCCACCTCGATCCGCACCCGCAGCCGGTCGTGCAGGTCCACGTCGAAGGTGTCCTCCACGGACACCGACTTGGCGTCCCGCTCCGCGACCACCGGCCGGTCGTCGTACCCCCTGGCCATCCGGTACAGCGACTCCCCGTGCGCCTTCCCCAGCAGCCGTACGAGCTCGTCCTCGCCCGCCCCGGTCAGGTCCGCCACCGTCGTCATCCCGGCCCGCCGCAGATGCTCGCCCGTGGCGGGACCCACCCCCGGCAGGATCCGCACCGACCTGGGCCCAAGCAGCTCCCGCTCCGTGCCCGGCTCGATGAGGACCAGTCCGTCCGGCTTGGCCTCCTCGGAAGCGATCTTCGCGATCATCTTGGACCCGGCCAGCCCCACCGACCCGGTGAGCCCCGTGACCGCGCGGATGTCCGCGCGCAACCGCTCACCCGCCTCGCGCGCCGTGGCCGCGTCCCGCGCCGAGCCCCCGGCCTCCAGGTCAACGAAGGCCTCGTCGAGGCTGAGCGGCTCCACGAGCGGGGACAGCCGCCGCAACAGCTCCATGACCTGCTCGCTCACCGCCCGGTACAGCGAGAAGCGGGGCACCAGATACGCGGCGTTGGGCGCCAGCCGCCGCGCCTGCGCCATCGGCATCGCCGAGTGCACCCCGAAACGCCGGGCCTCGTACGACGCGGTGGCGACGACCCCGCGCGGCCCCAGCCCACCGACCACCACCGGTTTCCCGCGCAGGCTCGGCTTCGCCGCCTGCTCGGCGGCCGCGAAGAAGGCATCCATGTCCAGATGCAGGATGGTCGGGGCGGATCTCACATCACCGATGCTGCCCTACGCCACTGACAATCGCCCCGCACGCCGATGTGCCCCGCACGCACCGCCCCGTCCACGGGGCGGGCCGTCATACCGCCCGGTCACGCCTCCGGCGCGCCAGCTCGTCCGACGGGTTGTGCCGCACGAGCGTCTCACCGGTGTCCACGCGCTCCCCGTGCAGTTGCGAGAGCGCCGCCTCGACGTCCCGCCACACCACGCCCACGGCGATCCCGAAGACCCCCTGGCCGCCCTGGAGCAGGTCGACGACCTCGTCGGGCGACGAGCACTCGTAGACCGTCGCGCCGTCGCTCATCAGCGTCATCCGCTCGAGGTCGCTGAAGCCCCGCGCCCGCAGGTGCTGGACCGCCGCGCGGATGTTCTGCAGTGCCACGCCCGTGTCCAGGAACCGCTTGACGATCTTGAGGACGACCACGTCCCGGAAGCTGTACAGCCGCTGCGTCCCGGACCCGTAGGCGGGCCGCACGCTCGGCTCGACCAGTCCGGTCCGCGCCCAGTAGTCGAGCTGCCGGTACGTGATGCCCGCGGCCGCGCAGGCGGTGGGCCCCCGGTAGCCGATCGTGTCGGTCTCCGGATCGGTCCCGTGCCCCTGCGCCGCGTCGGCACCCGTGCCGGCCACGCCCGCGTGAAGCGGTTCGGCCGCACCCCCGTGAAGCGGATACGGCCCCTGCCCCAGACTTCGTCCGGGGAGGCCCCCAGTCGCACCGTCGCCGCTGCTCATCACGCCGACCCTCCGTCCTTGACCTGCCATCTCGACGGTAGGCAGTCGCCAGGGGTGCGTCAACGATCGCCACACTCGGCACGCCGAGTGATAATCACCCTGAGAGTGGTTTCCCGTATCCCAAAAGCGGGTAAGGCTGACCGAATGGGCGGAAACACCCCCGGAGAAGCACCCTTCCGGGGAGGGCGGGGCAGCGTCCGGACGGCCGTCCCGAAGACCACCGCCGGAGCGGAAACCGGAGCGGCAGGTCACGCCCAAGGGCCCGGGGGCGGCAGATCACACACGGCCCCTGCGGGCGGCCGGACGGACAGGCCCGACGGCGCGGCGTGCCCGCCGGCTCTCCATCGGCTGCGGGCCACCCGCCGTCACTGGCTGCTGGTGCCGAAGTCCTCGGGCGAGATCTGGTCGAGGAACTCGCGGAACTTCTCCACCTCGTCCTCCTGCTCGTCCGGAATGGCGATCCCGGCGTCGTCGAGCACGCCGTCGCTCCCGTAGATCGGGGTCCCGGTGCGCAGCGCCAGCGCTATGGCGTCGGACGGCCGCGCGCTCACCTCCACACCGCTGGCGAAGACCAGCTCCGCGTAGAAGACCCCTTCCCGCAGGTCCGTGATCCGGACCTCGGTCAGCTCCTGGCCCACGGCCTCGAGCACGTCCTTGAAAAGGTCATGGGTGAGCGGGCGGGCGGGAGCCATGCCCTGCTGGGCGAAGGCGATCGCCGTCGCCTCCCCCGGACCGATCCAGATCGGGAGGTACCGGTCGCCTCCCACTTCACGCAGGAGCACGATCGGCTGGTTGGACGGCATTTCCACCCGGACACCGACAACATCGAGCTCGTTCACATTGCAACCCTAGGACGTGCCGGACCGGTTTGGATAGTCGGGCCCTGTCAAGATCAGGGCAAACGGATCCCGAGAGCCGTCTGCACCAGGGCCGCGTGCAGCCGTACGGACAGTGCCGCCAGCTCCTTCGCGGTCGCCTCGGCATGGGCCCTGGTCTGCGGATTACGGTGCCTGCGCAGGGGTGCGACGACCTGTTCGACCAGCCCCGCCTCCCGCTCGGCGGCCGCCTTCACGGCCCGCAGGTGCCGCGGTTCCAGACCGAATCTGCCCAGATCCGCGACAAGTTTCGCCACGGTCACCGCCTCGGCGTCGTACCCGCCGTCCACGCCCTGAACGACGAGGCCGTACGCCTCCCACTCGGCCAGCTCGTCCTCACCGGCACCCGCGGCGGCCAGCAGCTCCGCCCGGCCGACCCTGGCGGCGGTCGGGCGGTCCTGCGCCGCGTCCCAAGGATCGCCGTCCAGGGGGTCGCGCTGCGGCCCGGGGGCGGCCGGCAGCTCCACCTGCTCGCCCCGCTCCACCGCGTCCAGATGCTCCCGGATCACCTTCAGCGGCAGGTAGTGGTCCCGCTGCATCCGCAGGATCCGTGCCAGCCGCTCCACATCACGCGGACTGAACTTCCGGTATCCGGAAGCCGTCCTCTGCGGCTCGACGAGCCCCTCCGCCTCCAGGAACCGGATCTTGGAGATCGTGACCTCGGGGAACTCCTCGCGCAGCTGGTTGAGCACCGTCCCGATGCTCACCAGCTGCTCGGCGCCGGCGGTGCCGTTGCCGGCACCGCCCGTCGTGGTTCGCAGCATGGGCCTCCCCTGCCGGGTCACACGCCCCGCTGGCTCGCGTAGAAGACCAGCCGGTACTTGCCGATCTGCACCTCGTCGCCGTTCGCCAGCGGAACGGAGTCGATCCGCTCACGGTTGACGTAGGTGCCGTTGAGGCTGCCGACGTCCGACACGGTGAAGCTCCCGTCGGGCGACCTGCGGAACTCCACGTGGCGGCGCGACACCGTCACGTCGTCCAGGAAGATGTCGCTCTGCGGGTGCCGGCCGGCCGTGGTCAGGTCGCTGTCCAGGAGGAAGCGGCTGCCCGAGTTCGGACCGCGCCGCACCACCAGCAGCGCCGACCCCAGCGGCAGCGCCTCGACGGCTGCCTGCGCCTCGGGAGACAGCGACGGCAGCTGCGTCTGGCCGGTGACCTCGGAGTCGTACGCCTCCAGGCCGGAGATCGAGATCGTCGACGTCGTCTCGGACGCCCGCTCCGCCGGGACACCGCCGCGCAGCGGCGCACCGCAGTTGGAGCAGAACCGGCTCGCCTCGGCGTTGCGGTGTCCGCACCTCGTACACACCGGCATGGACGAATCCTCCTGCCGCGGCTGGCCCGCGTGGGCACTCGTCGCGTACGGGTCGGGCGTAAACCCTCCACCCGCACTCGAGGTTGATGGGTCCCCGAAACCTATGCGGCCGGAACCGGCAGGGTCAACAGACGCGCCCTGACCCCCCGGAATGTCACCACCCGGGCGCGCAACCTCGTCACGGAAGAGCGGGCGCTCGCCACCCTGCTCCTCGCTCTGGTCATGGCGCGGCGCGCGATGCCTGGCGCTGCTGCCGCCGTCCTCGCGTGCGCTCTTGCCGAACAACTTCGCAAACAACTTCACGGGCGATTCCCCTTGAACGAAACAGACCCGCCCGTGGGGCAGGACGAACCCTGAATGAACACACCTGCCGACCCGGACATCATCACAACGTCCGTATCCTCCGGACAGTTTCCATCACGCACCACGTATGTGATGCGCCGACCCCCCGCAACCCCTCGTCGCGGCACCCCTCTTCCGGTTCCCGCCGTGCGTCCGCGCACACCGGATCCCGCTCCCGCACCCCGGTACGGCCCGCCAACGACGACGGACCCCTGCCGCGTCACCCCCATGCACCCCCGCCTCACTGCGATGACGACCGAGCGTAGTCAGGCCGCTCCGCCGGTCGCAAGGCGTCCACGACGATCTTCTGCGACCGGGTGACGGTGGCGGTGGCCTGCTCCTTCTCCAGCGTCTGCACGACACCGCCGGGGATGTTCAGCGCCGGCTCCAGGTCCTGCGGCTTGCCGATGACCTTGAAGCGGTACGGCGCCTTGATCTTCCGGCCGTCCACCTCTATGTCCCCGGCGTCACCGGAGAAGTACGAGTCGGCGACCACCCGGACGCCGTTGACCTGGATCGCCTCCGCGCCCGCCGCCCTCAGCTCCTGGATCGCGTCGAGCAGCATGTCGGACTCGACCGCACCCGCACCGTCGTCGATGGTGAGCGTGATGCCGGGCCCCTGGGCGGCCACGGTACCGGCCAGGATCCCCAGTTGCCGCTCCTTCTCCAGGGTCTGCCGGCGCGCCTCCTCCGCCTGGTCGGAGCTGTTCTCCAGCTCGGTGCGCTGGGCCTCCAGGCGGGCCTTCTCGTCCTCCAGGCGCTGCGTGCGGTCGTCCAGCTCGTCCAGGATGCGCACCAGGTCCTCCTGCCGCGCCCCGCGCAGGGCGCCGGTGTCGCTGGTCGAACGGACCTGGATGGCCAGCCCCAGCCCGAGACCGAACAGCAGCAGCGCCACGATGAGTTGCGCCCGCGTGACGCGCGGCGGCCACAGGCCGGCGACCAGCCGCTGGCGGCCCGTCGGCTCGGCCGTACGCGTCTCGGGCCCGGGGGCCGGATCCGGCTCCGCGGCCGGGGGGTCCGGGCTCGCGGCGGCCGGCGGAGGCGGGCCCGGAGCCGGAGCCGGGCCAGGAGCCGGGGCCGGGGACTCCTCGGGAGTCGGCTTGGGTGTCTCTTCGTTGTTGCTCATCGGCCTCACGCCCGGAACACGTGCCGCCGGATGGCGGCGGCGTTGGAGAAGATCCGGATGCCGAGCACGACGACCACACCGGTGGACAGCTGCGCGCCGACACCCAGCTTGTCGCCGAGGAACACGATCAGCGCGGCCACGACGACGTTCGACAGGAAGGAGACGACGAAGACCTTGTCCACGAAGATCCCGTCGAGCATGGCCCGCAGCCCACCGAAGACGGCGTCCAGAGCGGCCACGACCGCGATCGGGAGATAGGGCTCCACCACCGCCGGCACCTCGGGCCGGATGAACAGTCCGACCACGACTCCCACGACGAGGCCCAGTACCGCGATCAAGATGTGCCCTTCCCTGTCTCTGCCGTGCGCGGACCGTCACCCGTCCCGGCTCCGGCGTCGCTCGGCTGTGCTGTACGTACGATCAGGCTCGGCGCGGCCGGCAGACGCACCTCGCCCTGGTCCGAAATGCTGGTGCGGATACCGAAGTTCTCCTGCAGCACGTGCAGGTACTGCCCGTCGGCGCTGTCCTGGAACGTCGTGCTCAGCTTTTTTCCGTCCCCGACCGCCAGGACCGTGTACGGCGGTACCAGCGGCTTGTTGTCGACCAGTATGGCGTCGCCCGCCGCCCGGATCGCCGACAGGGCGGTCAGGCGCTGCCCGTTGATCGCGACGGCTTCCGCGCCGGCCTGCCACAGACCGTTGACGATCCGCTGCATGTCCCGGTCCCGGACCCGGCCCGTGTCGGCGAAACCGCTGCTCTCCCGCGGCCCGCCACCACCCTCTTCGGTGTCCTTGGCGTCGTCGACGACGAGCTTCACGCCCGGCCCGCGGACCGGCGTCGCCCCCGACAGGAGCGCGACGAGCTGCCCCTGGTCCCCGCCGTGCTGCTCCAGCGCCTTGCGCTGCCGCTCCCCCACCTCGGTACGCAGCGACTCGATCCGCTTCTCGAGACCGTCCGCCGCCGAGGTCTCCGACTCGATGCGGTCGATGAGCTCCTCGCGCTCCTTCGCCACCACCGGTGCCGATATCTGCGCCTGCGCGGCTCCCAGGGTCACCACGAGCGCGGCCAGGACGAGCCCCGCGGCCAGTCCCAGTTTGGCGCGGAGCGTACGGGGCAGCCCGCCGCCCTCGGAGGCCCGGCGGGCCGAGGCCTCCGCGTAGCCGTCGTCGAGCGCGTGGTCCATCACGTTGTTCAGCAGCGACATGGACGCGTCGGGACGCGGTGGCGGGGAGCCGGTGCTCCGAACGGGGGGCTGCTGCGACATGCCGCACATCGTCGCACGTCGCGGGGGCTACCGCCGAATGGCCCCACCGAAGAGCCGGGAGGCGCCCCAGGGCACCTCCCGGCTCTGCCGCTCCACAGCGGGCGTCAGCGGCCCGCGCTGTCCACCACCGCGGCCCACTCGTCCAGCAGTGCCTGCGCGGACGCGTCGTCGGGTCCCTCGGCCCACAGATGGGTGACGGCCTCGGCCGGGTCGGGCAGCACCATCACCCACCGGCCGTCGGCCTCCACCACCCGGACACCGTCGGTAGTGTCCACGTGCCGGTCGCCGGCCGCCTCCACGACCCGGCGCATCACCAGGCCCTTGACGGCCCACGGCGTCGCGAGGTCCCGCTTGAGCACGTGCGCCCGCGGAATGCGCGCGTCGATCTGGCTCAGCGTGAGCTGCGTACGCGCCACCAGGCCGATCAGCCGCACGAACGCCGCCGTGCCGTCGAAGACGCTGCTGAACTCCGGAACGATGAAGCCACCACGGCCGTCACCGCCGAAGATCGTCGACTCCTCGCGGCCGACCCGGGTCAGATCGTCCGGAGACGTCGTCGTCCAGTCCACCTGTGTGCCGTGGTACGCCGCGACCTGCTCGGCGATCCGGGTGGTCGTCACCGGCAGCGCCACACGCCCGCTGCGCCGCTCGGCGGCCACCAGGTCCAGCATCACCAGGAGCGCCCGGTCGTCCTCGATGATCCGGCCGCGCTCGTCGACGAGCGACAGCCGCTCACCGACCGTGTCGAAACGCACGCCGAACGCCGCACGCGCCGACGCCACTATCTCGCCGAGCCGCACGAGGCCGGCCCGGCGGGACTCGGCGGACTCGGTGGGCCGCGACTCGTCCAGACCGGGGTTGATCGTCAGTGAGTCCACTCCGAGCCGGCCCAGCAGGCTGGGCAGGACGAGGCCGGCGCTGCCGTTCGACGCGTCGACGACGACCTTGAGTCCCGCGTCCGCGACGCCCGTCGTGTCGACGTTCCGCAGCAGCGATCCGGTGTACGAGTCGAACACGCTCGACGGGAAGCTCAGGTCACCGATCTCGCCAGGGAACGCCCGCCGGTACTCCTGGCGCGCGAACACCCGGTCGAGCTTGCGCTGCCCCGCCTGGGACAGGTCGGCGCCCCGCTCGTCGAAGAACATGATGTCCACCGAGTCGGGAACACCCGGCGTCGTGCGGATCATGATGCCGCCGGCGCTGCCCCGGGCCGTCTGCTGACGGGCGACGGGCAGCGGCACGTTCTCCAGGTCGCGCACGTCGATGGCACTGGCCTGGAGCGCCGAGATCACGGCTCGTTTGAGTGCTCGTGCACCTCGGGAGTGGTCACGTGCCGTGGTGACCGTGGCGCCCTTCTTGAGCGTCGTGGCGTACGCGCCCGCCAGCCGGACGGCCAGTTCGGGCGTGATCTCGACGTTGAGGATGCCGGAGACCCCGCGCGCGCCGAACAGGTGCGCCTGTCCCCGCGACTCCCAGATCACCGAGGTGTTGACGAAGGCGCCGGCCTCGATGGTCTTGAACGGATATACCCGGACATTGCCCTGGACGATCGATTCTTCACCGACGAGGCACTCGTCACCGATGACGGCCCCGTCCTCGATCCGGGCGGCCCGCATGATGTCGGTGTTCTTGCCGATCACACAGCCTCGGAGATTGCTGTGCTGACCGATGTAGACGTTGTCGTGGACGACCGCCTTGTGCAGGAACGCACCGCTCTTCACGACCACGTTGGACCCGACGACGGTGTGTTCCCGGATTTCCACACCGGCCTCGACCTTGGCGTAGTCACCGATGTAGAGGGGTCCGCGCAGCACCGCGTCCGGGTGCACCTCCGCACCCTCCGCCACCCAGACTCCGGGCGAGATCTCGAAGCCGTCGAGTTCGACGTCGACCTTGCCCTCGAGCACGTCGGCCTGGGCCTTCACATAGCTCTCGTGGGTGCCGACGTCCTCCCAGTAGCCCTCGGCGACATAGCCGTAGATCGGCTTGCCCTCCTTCATGAGCTGGGGGAAGACATCGCCGGACCAGTCGACGGGCACGTCCGCCTCGACGTAGTCGAAGACCTCGGGCTCCATGACGTAGATACCGGTGTTGACCGTGTCGGAGAAGACCTGCCCCCAGGTGGGCTTCTCCAGGAAGCGCTCCACCTTGCCTTCCTCGTCCACGATGGTGATGCCGAACTCCAGGGGGTTCGGCACCCGCGTCAGGCACACCGTGACCATCGCGCCCTTTTCCTTGTGGAACGCGATGAGGTCGGTCAGGTCGAAATCGGTGAGCGCGTCACCGGAAATGACGAGGAAGGCGTCGTCCTTGAGCGCCTCTTCGGCATTCTTGACACTTCCCGCGGTACCGAGTGGCTTCTCCTCGTTGGCATAGGTGAGTTCCATGCCGAGCTCTTCGCCGTCACCGAAATAGTTCTTCACGAGTGAGGCGAGGAACTGCACGGTCACCACGGTCTCATTGAGACCGTGCCTCTTGAGCAGCCGCAGCACGTGCTCCATGATCGGCCGGTTGGCCACCGGCAGGAGCGGCTTGGGCATGCTCGAGGTCATGGGGCGAAGGCGGGTTCCCTCGCCACCGGCCATTACGACGGCCTTCATGTCGGAAGCGTCCTCCTTGCAGAAGTGACGGTCAAGCCGACTTCACCCGTCCGTGACAGCGGTGCTCCAGAACGAACACGGGGCACTGTCTCTCACCACACGGCACCGAACAGACGGGCTCAATCGGCCACGGTATCCGCCTTGACAAGTCGGCGGACCTGGACCACATACAGGATCCCTGCCCACCAATAGAGAGTTGTACCCCATCCGGCGAACGCCCACCCGAAAACTTCAGCGAGTGACGCAAGCCATCCACTGCCGTCACTGAGCAGGAGGAGCGGGAAGGCGTACATCAAGTTGAACGTAGCCGCCTTCCCCAGGAAGTTCACCTGCGGCGGTGGATACCCGTGCCGGCGGAGGATTCCCACCATCACCAGCAGCATCAGTTCGCGGGCCAAAAGGGCCGCGGTGAGCCAGAGGGGGAGGATCTCACGCCAGGTCAGACCGAGCAGTGTGGAAAGGATGTAGAGCCGGTCGGCGGCCGGGTCGAGGAGCCGCCCGAGGCTGCTGATCTGGTTCCAGCGGCGCGCGAGCTTGCCGTCGAGGTAGTCGCTGACACCGCTGAGCATGAGGACGAGCAACGCCCAGCCGTCGCTCTTCGGACCGCCGAACTCGGGGCGGAGGATCAGCCACAGGAACAGCGGAACACCCGCGAGGCGAGCCATGCTCAGGATGTTGGGGATGGTGAGGACCCGGTCCGTCTGAACGCGAGTCTCCTGAACCTCCACCCGGGTGCCTCCTGGGAAACGTGCCAACGATGCCCCCTGACTTTACCGTCAGCCCGCCCCCGCCGGCGCACAGGGGTGTGGCCCCGGCCCCGGAACGCAAAAATGCCTCAGTCCCCGGACACAAGGTCCAGGGACTGAGGCTAAAAATTGT
>NZ_LWBU01000102.1 GCF_001646665.1 Streptomyces noursei
CGGGACGGGGCGGGGTCGGCGGAGATGCCGAGTGCGGCGCGGCCGTTCACGGCGGGCCCGGGGACGGGGGTGGGGAGCCGGGGGGTGCAGGGGGGGGCGGGGGGGGTGGACACGGGGGGGGGGGCGGGGGGGGGGCACGAGGCGCCGGACCCGGGGCGCCTCGGGGGGGCGGGGGCCACCGCGGGGGCGGTCGGGGGGGGCCGTGGGGGGGGGGGGCGGGTCGGGGCGGGGGGGGCGGGCGGGTGCGGCACCGGCGGGGGGGGGGGGGCCCCGGCGGGGCAGGGGGGGGGGGGGGGCGGGGAAGGGGGGGCGGGGGGGGGCGGGGCGGGCGGGGGGCCGCGCGCGGGGGGGAGCGGGGGCCGGGCCCCCGACACCCCCCCCGCGGCCGGCGGGCGCGGCCGGGGGGGCCTTGGCC
>NZ_LWBU01000103.1 GCF_001646665.1 Streptomyces noursei
GGAGGCGGCCCGCGCACGGTGCGCGTACCGCTGGACTACCGGCGCGCCGAGCCCGCCGACACGGTCGTGCGCGCCGGGCGGTTCTGGGACGGCACCGGCGACGGGACGTCGGTCCGCGAGGACGTGGACGTCGTCGTGCGCGGCGGGCGCGTCGCGGCGGTGGAGCCGCACCGGCCGGGGCGGCACCGGCCGGCGGCACGGCGGGGCGGCGCCCCCGGGGGGGGGGGCCCGCCCCGGGGTTCCTCCCCCCCCGGGCGGCAAGGGGGGGCGCGGGCGGGGGGGGGGGGGGGGGGGCGGGGGGTGGGGGGGGCGGGGGGGGGGGGGGGCCCCCCGGCGCGGGGGGGGGGGGGGGGGGGGGGGGTGGGCCGCGGGGGG
>NZ_LWBU01000104.1 GCF_001646665.1 Streptomyces noursei
CCCCCCCGGCCCCGCCCCCCCTCCCCCCGCTCCCCGGCCCCGCCTCCCCGGCGGCCGCGCTGACCCTGCCCCGGCGCAGCGCCCGGGCGCCCTCCGCCGCCCCCGAGGGGGTGTTCCCCCGGGTTTCCGCCCCCCGCGCGGGCGCGGCGCTGCCCGCGCCCCGCCTGTACCAGGAGCAGTCCGGCATCACCGCCACGCTCATGGCCGAACTGCTCCCGCCCGTACTGCGGCAGGTGCACGGGGTGGAGTTCGCCGGCGGATACCGCGCCTCCAAGGACACCGAGCGCGTCGGCGGGGACTTCTACG
>NZ_LWBU01000105.1 GCF_001646665.1 Streptomyces noursei
CCCCCCCCCCCCCCCTCCGGCGCCCCCGGGCGGCCCCCCCCCCCCCCCCCCGCCCCCCCGCCCGCCCCCCTTCACCCCGGCCTCCGACCGCCCCCCCGCCCCCCCCTCCGCCCCCGCCCCCCCCCCGCCCACCTCCCCCCTCCCCCCCCCCCCCCCCCCCGCCCCCCCCCCCGCCCCCCCCTCCCCCCCCCCCCCCTCCCCCCCCCGCGCCCCCC
>NZ_LWBU01000106.1 GCF_001646665.1 Streptomyces noursei
GCTCACGGGGGGAGATTAGGCGAGGGGGGGTCACAGGGGCGGTGCGGTCGCCGTGCGGCACGAGGTGGGGGGGGAGGGGGAGGGGGTGGCGGCCGGGGGGGGGG
Source organism: Streptomyces noursei (assembly GCF_001646665.1). Taxonomy (GTDB): domain Bacteria; phylum Actinomycetota; class Actinomycetes; order Streptomycetales; family Streptomycetaceae; genus Streptomyces; species Streptomyces lavendulocolor. The sequence goes on from NZ_LWBU01000106.1 coordinate 105, forward strand.
GGGGGGTGGGGACGGGCGCGGCGGTCGTCCCGGGGGGGGTGTGCCCGCACCTGAACCTGCGGGGGCTGCCCCTCGGCGGGGTGGCGCCCGCCGGGGGGGTGCGCGCGGGGGCGGGGCTCCCGGCGCGGGGGGGCGGGGGGGGCCGGGGGACCGGGGCGGGGGGGGGGGGGGAGGGGGGGGACCCGGCGGTGTGTGGGCGGGGGGGCCGCGCG
>NZ_LWBU01000107.1 GCF_001646665.1 Streptomyces noursei
CGCCCGCCCCCGCGCCCCCCGCCCCCCCCCGGGCCGGGCGCGCGGGCGACCGGCCCGCGCGCGCGCGCCCCCGCCCCGCCCCGCCCCCCCCGCGCCCCGCGGCCGGCGCCCCGCCCCCCCCCGCGCCGCCCGGCGCGCCGCGCGGGCGCGGGCCGGTCCCCTCGCCCGCGGGGCCGCCGCGGACGGGGGGGGCGGGGGCCCCCGCCGCGCGGGCGTCCCTCCCCGCCCCCGCCGGCGCGCCCGGCCGGTGGGCCGCTGCGCGGGGCGGGGGGGGGCCGGCGCCGCGCGGTCGGTGGCGCTGCCCGCGGGTCGGTCGGCCGCCGGCGCCTCCCCCCTCCCCCCGGTCGCGGGGCGCTGCG
>NZ_LWBU01000108.1 GCF_001646665.1 Streptomyces noursei
GGTGGGGGGGGGGGGGGGGGGGGGGGGGGGGGGGTGGGTTGTGGGGGTGGTGGGGCGCGTGCGGTGGGGGGGGGGGGGGGTGGGGGGGGGGCGGGTCGGCGGGGTGATGGGGTGGGGGCGAGGCGGGGCGGTGGGGCGGGACGGGCGGGGCGGGGAGGGTCAGGGGGGGGGGGGCGGGGGGGGAGGGCCCGGGGGGAGGGCAGGGGCCGGGGCTGGGTCGGGGGGGGGGGGCGGGGGGGGGGATTTCCAGCCCGGCGGAGGACTCCTCCGGCCGGCGGAAAGGCGGTTCCAGGGGGGGGGCCGGGCGGGGGGCGGCCAGGCCGGGGGGGGGGGGGTGGGGGGGGGGGGCGTGGGCGGGCGGGGGCGCGGGGGGGGGCGGGGCTGCGCGGGTCCCCGCCGCGCGGCGGCGCCCCCCGCCGCGCCCGGCGCCCGCTGGCGGGGGCGTCGGCGGGGGGCTGTGGCGTGGCGCCCTCCGCCGGGCCCGGGCCCGGGGGGCGCCCGC
>NZ_LWBU01000109.1 GCF_001646665.1 Streptomyces noursei
CGCCGGGGGGGGGGCCCCCCGCCCCTCGCGGGCCGCCCCCGGGGCGGCACACGCGCGCCCCCCGCCCGCTTCGCGGCCCGGGCGCTCCACGGCCCCGGGCCGCGGGGCCGCGGCGGGGGCGGGGGTGCGGCGCGCCGGCGGGGGGGGGGGGGGGGGGCGGGGGGGGGCGGGGCGGTGGAGGGGGGGGGGGGGGGGCCGGGGGCCGGGGGCCGCGGGGGGGGGGCGGGG
>NZ_LWBU01000110.1:0-28848 GCF_001646665.1 Streptomyces noursei
ACGCCGGACGGGGCGGCAGGCGGCCGGGAGCGCACCGGCACCGTACGGGCGCCGGCGCGGCGGCCGGGGCGGAGGTGAACCCGCACATGCGCCGGGGCCCCGCCGCCGGGCGGCCCCCGAGACCGCCGCAGGGGCCGCGGCCGGCACGACCAGCGGCAAGCCCGCTCCGGCCGGTGCGACCAGCGGCAAGCCCCGCCACCGGCCCCGCCTCCCGCGCCCCTCAGCCCCGCACGCGCCGCGGCACCCCGGGAGCCGGGCACGACCGGGCGCGGCCCCCGGCAGGCCCCCCGGCCCGGCGTCCACGCCACGTGCTGCGCCCGCTCGTTCCCCGCCCGCGGCGCCCTTCCGGCGCCCGCCCCGGCGGAGGAGGGGAACGTGCCGGGCGGCCGGCACGTCACACCGGCGCGACCCGGCGGAGGGGCACGGCCCGCCGGGCGATCCGTCGCGCCCGTACCCGCTCGGCCGAAACACGCCCTTGCGACCCGTGGCCGGCCGCACGAATACTCCCGAAGCAGCGCTTGTCAGGGGCACGGCATGTCCGAAAACCGGACGTCCGCGAAGCCGCCGGAACCTGACTGCGCCTCACGGGCCCGTCCCCCACGGTGGGCCCCCGATTCCCCTCGGGAGGAACGACAAGTGAGGATCAAGCGCACCACCCCCCCCCCCCACGGTGGGCCCCCGATCCCCCTCGGGAGGAACGACAAGTGAGGATCAAGCGCACCACCCCCCGCAGCGGCACAGCCGGACGACCCCGTCTGCTCGCCGTCGCGACCGGTCTCGCCGCCGCCGCCACCCTCGCGGTCCCCGCCGCGAACGCCGAACCGTCCCCGTCCTTCAGCGCCGCCCAGCTGTCAGCCGCCGGCTCGGCCGTCCTGGAGGCGGACGTACCGGGCACCGCCTGGCACGTCGACCCGGCCGGCGGCAAGCTGGTCGTCACCGTCGACTCGACCGTCTCCCAGGCCGAGATCGCCGAGATCAAGAGGCAGGCCGGTGCCAACGCCGGCGCCCTGAGAATCGAGCGCACCCCCGGGAAGTTCACCAAGCTGATCTCCGGCGGCGACGCCGTCTACGCCAGCAGCTGGCGCTGCTCGCTCGGCTTCAACGTCCGCGACAGCGCGGGCACCACCTACTTCCTCACCGCCGGCCACTGCACCGACGGAGCGGGCACCTGGTACGCCAACTCCGGCCGGACCACCGTGCTCGGCCCGACCACCGGATCCAGCTTCCCCAACAACGACTACGGGATAGTCCGCTACTCCAACAGCTCCATCGCCAAGCCAGGCACCGTCGGCAACGTCGACATCACCAGTGCCGCCAACGCCACCGTCGGCATGTCCGTCACCCGCCGCGGCTCCACCACCGGCACCCACAGCGGCTCGGTCACCGGCCTGAACGCCACGGTCAACTACGGCGGCGGGGACGTCGTCTACGGCATGATCCGCACCAACGTGTGCGCCGAGCCCGGCGACAGCGGCGGCCCGCTCTACTCCGGCAGCCGCGCCATCGGCCTCACCTCCGGCGGCAGCGGGAACTGCTCCTCCGGGGGCACGACCTTCTTCCAGCCGGTCACCGAGGCGCTGAACGCGTACCGCGTCAGCGTCTACTGACCCGCACCGCCCGGCGCACGCGAGCCCCCGGCCGGACATCCGGCCGGGGGCTCGACGCCCTGCCCGGAAGCGCCCACATTTGAGAGGATGTGGCGGCGCGGCCACAGGGCGACTTCGGGAAGCGGGGGCGGATGAGGCGCATCGGAGTGACCGGTCACAGGGACATCCCCGACGAACTCCACGCCCATGTGCGCGAGGCCCTCCTGGCCGCCGTCCGCGCCGCCGTCCGCGCCGCCGGCCGGCACCCGGGCGGCGGGGTGGAGGCACTGTCCAGCCTGGCCGCCGGTGCGGACCAGATGTTCGCGGACGCCGCCCTGGCCTGCGGGGCCGAGCTGACCGCCGTCATCCCCAGCGGGGACTACGAGGACGGCTTCGCCGACCCCGGCGAACTGGCCCGCTACCACTGGCTGCGCAAGCGGGCCACCCGCGAGGTGCGGATGGACTACCCCCGCTCCACCGACGAGGCCTACTACGCGGCCGGCGCCTACATCGCCGACCACTGCGACCGGCTGCTCGCCGTCTGGGACGGCCGCCCGGCCCGCGGCCTCGGCGGCACCGGCGACATCGTCGGCTACGCCCGCGGCCTCGGGAAACCGGTGACGGTCATCTGGCGCGCGGGCGTCGAGCGGTCCTGACCCGCCCTACCGGCGGTGCTGCACCAGCCAGTCGGTGTGCTGGGGGGAGACGACGCGCTCGGTCTCGTAGACCGCCGCGGCCCACCTGTCCTCGCCGATGACGGTCTCCATCGCCGTGTGCATCGCCGCGAGGTCCTCCTCGACCAGGGAGTGCGCGGCTATCAGCGGCTGGTGGCGGCGGATCTCGCTCCACGCCACGCACGCGGCCGCGGCGGCCGACAGGAGGGCGGCCGGTACGGCCGAGTCACCGACCGAGAAGGTCCGCAACACGCCCAGGAAGAGGGCGAGGGCGGTGAGCACCGAGATGGTGGCCGACCAGAGCGTGGTCGCCCGCCGCGACAGCACCGTCTTCCTGTGGTACCAGTTCCGCTGCTCGATCAGCCGGTCCCTGACGTACGTCTCCTTGCGTACCCGGAAGGGTTTGCCGCGCAGCATCCGCATGGCCGGGGTGATGAGCTCGCTCCGGTCGTCGGCCGGCGCAGAGGCCCTCGGGTCGGCCCAGCCCACCTTGCGCAGTTCGGCGAGCCCCGCCTCCAGCCGCGAGAGGAACTCCCCGTCCGGGTCGGGGAAGTCGGCGTCGAAGGGGGCGCCGTGGACGGCGTACCGCCAGCACATGGATTTGATGAACTCGGCCGCCGAACGGTTCAGTTGCCATTGCGATTTCGCGCGGCGCCGGGAGGCCCGGTAGGTGACGAGGAGCACGCCCGCGTACGCCGCCGCGCTGAGCGCCGCGGCCGGTTGGAACGTGTCGCCGACCCGCCAGCCGCCGGGTGCCGCGGCCAGGCAGGCGCCCAGGACCAGCAGCCACAGCTGCAGGCGGGTGTCCCGCACCGCGTCGCGCTGCCGGGCGATGGCTGTCTCGTCGGCCCGGTGGAACAGCGCGGGCAGATCTGCGTTTCGGAAGACCATGCTCTGCAGTGGGCCCTGAAACCCGGTCATGCGCACCCCCGTCTGCGGTTTTGTCTTCACTCTTTTGGTGGAATGGCTCGTTCCGGGTAGGTCGGGGAATACTGGCGCAACGCTTTTGTTTCAACCCCTTGCGCTGATTTGCCGTAGGTGGGCATGAGAGTAAAGTCGTGCCGCCGACACTGCAACGGTGCGGTTATCCCCAACCGACCCACTCCCCCAAGGACGGCCGTCGTGAGCTTTCAGACTTCAGTCACCTTCGCTGTAGCGAAGAAGAATCGCGTTCCTCTCGCCGAGATCGACGTGCGGGGCGCGGCAGCGACCAAGAAGCTCAGCCGGGTCCTCCCTTCCGTGAGCGACCGTACCGAGCGCGTCCCCACCTTCAACTCGGCGCTCTAAACTGGCGGAATGAACGGACCCCTGGTCCCATTCCGCGAGATCGTCCTGAAGGTCCACAGCAGGTGTGATCTTGCCTGTGACCACTGCTACATCTACGAACACGCTGATCAGAGCTGGCGTACCCGCCCCAAGGCAATCTCTGACCAGGCCATTTCCTGGACAGCTCTGCGACTGGCCGAGCATGCCAAGACACATGCCCTGCCCTCCGTGTCAGTGATCCTGCACGGAGGGGAGCCCCTGCTGGCAGGGCCCGCGCGGCTGAGGCGCGTCTGCGAGGAACTGACCGCCGCCCTCGCCCCGGTCACCGACCTCGATCTGCGGATCCACACCAACGGCCTCCAGCTCAGCCCCCGCTACCTCGATCTCTTCGACGAGTACGGCGTGAAGGTGGGCATCTCCCTCGACGGTGACAGGACGGCCAACGACCGCCACCGCCGCTTCGCGGACGGACGCAGCAGCCACCCCCTCGTGCTCAAGGCCGTCGAGCTGCTGCACCAGGAGCGCTACCGCCACCTCGACCTCGGTCTGCTGTGCACCATCGACGTCGCCAACGACCCCGTCGCCGTGTACGACGCGCTCCTCGCCCTCGCGCCCCCGCGCATCGACTTCCTGCTGCCGCACGCCACCTGGGAGGAGCCCCCGCCCCGCCCGGACGGCTCGCCCACCGCGTACGCCGAGTGGATCCTCGCCGTCTTCGACCGGTGGAACGACCGGGGCAGGCCCGTCCCCGTGCGGCTCTTCGAGTCCGTGCTGTCCACGCTCAATGGCGGCCCCAGCCTCACCGAGTCCCTGGGCCTCGCCCCCACCGACCTCGTGGTCGTCGAGACGGACGGCACCCTGGAGCAGGTCGACTCGCTCAAGAGCGCCTACGAGGGCGCCGCCGCCACCGGCTTCGACGTGTTCCGGCACTCCCTCGACGACGTCGCCGCGCACCCGGGCGTCCGGGTCCGCCAGCTCGGCCTCGCCGGAGTCGCCGAGAGCTGCCGGCGGTGCCCCGTCGTCCGGTCCTGCGGCGGCGGCCTCTACACCCACCGCTACCGGGCCGGCAGCGGCTTCGCCAACCCGTCCGTCTACTGCGCCGACCTGGAGGCGCTCGTCCGGGGCGTCGAGGACCGCACCGCTTCCGCCACCGCGGCACCCGCGGTGGCCGACCCCGGCGCACTCGTCGCCGAGCAGCACGACCTCACCCGCGTCCTCCTCGCCGAACTCCACAGCGAACTCGACGGGCGCGGCGGCGAGCCGTGGGCCGAGGCTTGGGAGCTGGCCGGGACCGTGGAGCGGCACTCCGACGGGCTCGACGAGGTGCTCGCCCACCCCTACACGCGCACCTGGCTCCTCGACTGCCTGGACGCCCTGCGGGCCGGCCGCCCCGGGGCCGCCGGCCCGGCGGGGGAGCTGGCGCGGTACGTGGCCGCCGCCGCCGTACGCGGCCGGGTCGACGTCCCGGTCCGCATCGCGCACCGGGGCGGCGCGCTGCACCTGCCGACCCTCGGGACGGTCGAGGCGGCCGGTCCGGTGGAGGTCCGGGCGACCGGGGACGGCTTCCTGCTGCGCGCGGCCGGGGGTGCCGAGCGGCGCGTCGGACGGCTCGACGAGGAGGGCGCCGGCTGGCGGCCGGTGCGGCGCGGGGCGCACGGTGCCGCGCTCGACGACCTGGACCCCCACCGCGACCGCTTCGCCGTGCCCGCCACCGGGCGGCTCGCGCCGGGCGAGGCGGCGGAGTGGAGCGGGCGCCTGGACCGGGCCTGGGCGCTGCTCGGGGACGCGGTGCCGGAACAGGCCGGGGAGGCCGCGGGGAGCCTGACCACCCTGACGCCGGTGACCGGTACGGAACCGGTCGTCGGCCGGCACGGGTACGGGGCGCTGGGCCTGCCGGTGGCGGCCGGCGGCGACCGGGAGTTCGCGGCCGCCCTGCTGCGCGGATTCCGGCGGGCCAAACTGCGGGCGCTGCTCGACGTCACGGACCTCTACGCGCTGGACGGCGCGTGGCAGCACCCCGCGCCCTGGCAGGAAACGCCGGTCCCGGTCTCCGCGCTGCTCGCGGGGGCGTACGAACGGGCCGGACTCTCGGCGTACGAGGAAGGCCACGCCGATCATGCCGAAAAGGCTCTCGACCTGCTCGAAAACGCGGCCGAACTCACCGTGAGCGGGAAACTCCTGGTCGCCGGGGTGCGCAAGGAACTGTGCCGATCAAGGGACCGGTCCGTCACGCCGTCCCGGGGATGACCGAAAAGCAGCGGTGAATGACTGAACGTCGTGGGGGTGCAGCAAAGCCTGCTCCGGAATGATTAATCAGCTCGTATCCTTCTCATCCCGGATGCGAGTGATCACATAGGACGGGGGTCGTGTGCAGGCGTCACCGCAAGCGCGAGCGGCGGACCATCGGCCGTATTTCTTCCTGAGTTACGCCCACACGCCGAGGTACGGAGCCGGTGGCCCCGATCCCGACATGTGGGTCGAACGGCTCTTCCGCGATCTGTGCGGTCATGTGATGGCCATGACCGATCTCCCCGCCGGTTCCCCCGCCGGGTTCATGGACCGGGAGATACGGTCCGGCGAGGGCTGGTCGGAACGGCTGGGAGAAGTCCTGGCCACCTGCCGCGTCTTCGTCCCCCTGTTCTCGCCCCGCTACTTCGCCAGCGAGATGTGCGGCAAGGAGTGGTACGCCTTCGCCACCCGGGCGATCTACCACCACGCCAAGCACAACAGACCCGCCGACGCCATCGTGCCCGCCCTGTGGGTACCGGTGCCCCCCGAGCAACTGCCCGGCCCCGCCGAACGGTTGCAGTTCAACCACCGCGACTTCGGCGACCGGTACGTCACCGACGGCCTCTACGGCCTCATCAAACTCCGCATATTCGCCGAGGAGTACGAACGGGCCGTCTACGAACTGGCCAAACGGATCGTCTCCGTCGCCGACACCGCGGGCATCAGCCCCAGCAGACCCGTCGACTACCGCTCCGCGCCCAGCGCCTTCGGCACCCCCGGCCGCGGCCCGCGCCCCCTCCACGTCACCGTCGCCGCCCCCACCCGCCACGACCTCCCCGAGGGCCGCGACCCCGCCTACTACGGCGACATGCCGCAGGACTGGAACCCCTACCGCCCCGACGCGGCCCGCCCGCTCGCCTTCGTCACCGAGGACCTGGTCCGCTCGCTCAACTACCAGGCCACCGTCTCCTCCTTCGACCACGACTCCGGCCCGCCCGACGCCAAACAGCCCCCCAGCCGCCCCGAGATCCTGCTCCTCGACCGCTGGGCCCTGAAGGACGAGGAGCGCCGCGAACGGCTCGCCGCCTTCGACGCCGAACACCGCCCCTGGGTGAGCGTCGTCGTCCCGCGCAACCTCGCGGACCACCAGAGCAGGGCGGCGGACGCCGAACTCAACCGGACGCTCGAGGAGACCATGCCCATCAAGATGGGCCAGGGCCGTGCCGCGAGCCGCGCCGCCGCCAGAGGCGTACCCAGCATGGAGGCGTTCGGCCAGATCCTGCCCCAGGTGGTGGAGGCGGCCGCGCAGCAGTACCTGCGGCACGCCGCCGTCTACCCGCCCGCGGGCGGCCGGCACACCGAACGGCCCCGGCTGCGCGGCCCGATGGCGGGCGAACCGGGCACCACCCACTTCATTCCCGAGACGCACCACATCGCGCCCGATGCGGAGGACCTGGATGACAGCCAGTCGTGACGGACGCATCGTCACCTTCTACTCCTACAAGGGTGGTACGGGACGGACGATGGCCCTGGCCAACACGGCCTGGATTCTCGCCGCGAACGGCAAACGGGTCCTGGCCGTCGACTGGGACCTGGAAGCACCCGGCCTGCACCGCTTCTTCCACCCCTTCCTCGACCCGTCCACCCTCGGCGCCACCACCGGCGTCATCGACCTGATCACCGAATACGCCTGGGCCGCCACCAGCCCCGTGCAGCGGCCCGACGACTGGCACCGCGACTACGCGCGCATCCAGCCGCACGCCGTCTCCCTCACACCCGAGGCGCTCGGCTGGGAGTTCCCCGACGGCGGCACCCTCGACTTCGTCTCCGCCGGCAAGCAGAACCGCGAGTACTCCGCCACCGTCTCCACCTTCGACTGGGACAACTTCTACGACCGCCTCGGCGGCGGGCACTTCTTCGACGCCCTGCGCGACGACATGAAGGCCAACTACGACTACGTCCTCATCGACAGCCGCACCGGCCTCAGCGACATCGCCGACATCTGCACCGTCCACCTGCCCGACGCCCTGGTCGACTGCTTCACCCTCAGCGACCAGTCCATGGACGGCGCCGCCGCCGTCGCCCGCCAGATCGACGAACGGTACGGCGGCCGGGGCATCCGGATCTTCCCCGTGCCCATGCGGATCGACGAGGGCGAGAAGGAGAAGGCCGACGCCGGCCGGGCGCTGGCCCGGCTCAAGTTCGACGGCTTCCCCACCGGGCTGACCGGCGAGGAGCTCGCCTCCTACTGGGGCGCCGTGGAGATCCCGTACCGCCCCTACTACGCCTACGAGGAGACCCTCGCCACCTTCGGCGACGACGCCGGGATCGCCAACTCGCTCCTCTCCGCCTTCGAGCGGCTGACCGCCGTCGTCACCGACGGGGACGTCACCGCCATGCCCGCGGTCAACGAGGAGGTGCGGCTGCGGATCCGCGACGCCTTCACCCGCCGCCGCCCCGCCCTGCCCGCCGACCTGTTCCTCTCGTACGTCGCCGAGAACCGCATGTGGGCCGACTGGATCGAGTCCGTCCTCACCCGCGCCGGCTTCCGCGTCGTCCCGCGCGACGTCTCCGCCGACCCGGCCACGAGCGGCGGCGACACGCTGCACGCCGCCGAGAACGCCGCCCGCACCGTCGTCCTGCTGTCCAGCGCCTACCTCAAGTCCGCCCGCGCGGTCGAGGTGTGGGAGCGCGCCGCCGCCGAGGACCCGGGCGGCGGACGCCGCCACCTGCTGCCGGTGCGCGTCGGGGACGTCCGGCTCACCACCCCGTACATCGACCGCAACCCCGTCGACCTGTTCCGGCTCGACGAGGTGCACGCCACCGCCGCGCTGCTGCGCGCCCTGGACCGGCCCGTCAAACTCAACGAGGGCGTGCCGCCCGGACCTCGCTTCCCCGGGACCGTGCCGAAGATCTGGAACGCCCCGCCCCGCAACCCCGGCTTCACCGGCCGGTCCATGGTCCTGGAGCGGATGCGCGACCAGCTCGGCGGCGGGATGGCCGTCGTCCTGCCCCAGCCGCAGACCCTGTACGGGCTCGGCGGCGTCGGCAAGACGCAGGTCGCGCTCGAGTACGTGCACCGCTTCATGGCCGACTACGACCTGGTGTGGTGGATGTCCGCCGAGCAGACCGACGACGTGATCGCCGGCCTCGCCGAGCTGGCCGTCCGTCTCGGCGCGCAGGGCGGCGACGACATGGCCGCCGCCTCCCAGGAGGCCATCGACCTGCTCCGGCGCGGCGTCCCGACCAACCGCTGGCTGCTCGTCTTCGACAACGCCGACGACCCCGACGCGCTGAAGCGGTTCTTCCCCACCGGCGGGCACATCCTCGTCACCTCCAGGAACCAGACCTGGTCCCAGTACGGCGACGCCCTCCCCGTCGACGTGTTCCTGCGCGAGGAGTCCGTCGAGCACCTCCAGCGCCGCGCCAAGGGCCTGGGCGCCGAGGACGCCGACCAGGTCGCCGAGGCGGTCGGCGACCTGCCGCTCGCCGTCGAACAGGCGGCGGCCTGGATCGCGGAGACCGCCACCCCCGTCGGCGCCTACCTGGAACAGCTCCAGGAGGCCGCCGCACGGACCCTGGCACTCAACCAGCCGGCCGGCTACCCCGAGCCGGTCGCCGCCACCTGGAACGTCTCGATCGCCCGCCTCAAGGAACGCTCACCGGCCGCCGTGCGGCTGCTCCAGCTGTGCGCGTTCTTCGCGCCCGAGCCGATCCACGCCAACCTGCTCTACAGCAAGGAGATGATCGAGGCCCTCAAGCCGTACGACGCCTCCCTCCAGGAGAAGCTGGTGCTCGGCCGGGTGATCCGCGAGATCGGACGGTTCGCCCTGGCCAAGGTCGACCAGGTGTCCAACTCCATCCAGGTCCACCGGCTGGTGCAGGCGGTCATCCGCGCCCAGCTCACCGAGCAGGAGCAGCGGGACGCCCGGCACGCCGTCCACCGGATCCTCGCCGGAGCCCGGCCGGACGACGACGAGCCCATCGACAACCCCGAGACCTGGCCCCGGTTCGCCACCATCTGGCCGCACCTGGGCACCTCGGAGGCCCGGTACTGCAAGGAGCCCGAGACCCGCCGGCTGCTCATCGACCGCGTCCGCTACCTCTGGAAGCGCGGCGACTGGCAGACCGCCGGCGCCCTCGCGGAGGACCTGCGCGACGCCTGGCGCGAGATGCTCGGCAACGACGACCTCCAGTACCTCTACCTGCGCTTCCACCTCTCCAACATCCTCCGCTCCCAGGGCCGGTACGTGGAGGCGCGGGAGCTGGACGAGGTCACCCTCGAACGGCAGCGCGCCGTCCTCGGCCGGTCCCACCCGCACACCTACATGACCACCTCCAGCCTCGCCATGGACCTCGGCGCACTCGGCCAGTACGGCAGGGCCATGGAGCTGGCCACCGAGGCGCACGAGGGATTCAGCCAGATCTTCCACGACTCCCACCCGCGCACCCTGGCCGCCGCCAACAACCTGGCGCTCAACCTCCGCATGGTGGGCCAGTACTCCCGCGCCCGCGAGATCGACCAGGAGGTCTTCGACCGGCGCACCGAGGTGCTGGGGCCCGAGCACCCGTACACCCTCTCCTCCGCCGCCTCGCTCGCCCGGGACCTGCGGGAGGTCGGCCGGTACGAGGACTCGGTGACGCTGCTCGCGCGCACGTACGACAGCTACAAGGAGACCCTCGGCCGGGCCTTCCCCGGGACCCTGGCCGCGGGCAAGAGCCTCGCCGTGTCCCTGCGCCGGGCGGGCAGACTGGAGGACGCGCGGCGGCTCACCACCGCCACCCGCAACCGCTACCGCGCCAAGTACACCTACGCCCACCCCGACTCGCTGGCCTGCGACCTGAACCTGGCCGCCGACATGTTCGCGGCCGGGGAACCGGTGGCCGCCCGCGACCTGGCGCAGGAGGTCGTCGACCAGTACCGGGAGGTTCCCGGCGAGCGGCACCCGTACACCCTGGCCGCCCTCAACAACCTGGGCATCTACCAGTGGGGCTGCGGGGCCCCGGAGAGCGCCGAACAACTGCTCCAGGCCGCCCTCCGGGTCATGCGGGAGGTCCTCGGCGAACGGCACCCGCACGCCCTGTTCTGCACCGTGAACCTCGCCAACGCCAAGGCCGACCTCGGTGAACTCGACGAGGCCCTGGCGATCGAGCAGAACACCGTGCGCGCCCTGCGCGAGGTCCTGGGCGGCCACCACCCGGAGGTGCTGGGCGTCGCGTCCAACCTGGCGGTCACCCTCGGCGCGCTGGGCCGCAAGGACGAGGCGGCCCAGCTGCGCACGGAGACCGCCGACGAACTGGCCCGCCAGCTCGGCGACGACCACGCGCTCACCCGCCTGGCGCGGGACGAGCGCCGGGTGCACCGGGACCTGGAACCGCTGGCCGTCTAGTCCCGAGGGCTCGGTTCTCCCCCTGGTTCCGCCGGGGGGACCTCCACCGGGGGTGGTCCCCCCGGCGCTCACCCGTCCGTGTCCAGCAGCCAGGTCAGGACGCGGGGCAGGGCGTGCAGGGCGTCGAAGTGCGCGGCGGCCGGCTCCAGGACGGCCGTCGCGCCCGGGATCCGCTCGGCGAGCCACCGCGAGTGGCCCACCGGCGAGAACACGTCCTGCTCGCCGTGCCAGAGCAGCACCTCGCCCGGGATGTCGGCCGGGTCGAACCCCCAGGGGCTGCAGAAGGCGAGCGCGTCGTCGATCCAGCCGTACGCGGAGGTGCGCAGCGCCTCCTGGTAGTTGCGCAGCAGCATCGACCGTACGCCCGCGTCCGAGACCACCATCCGGTCGGACGCGGTCAGTTCGCGCCGCAGGTCGTCCAGGAGCCGGACCGGGTCCTGGCGGATCGCGTCGGCGCGCGGGGTGAGCCGGGCCGCGACGCCCTCGGGATCGAGGGTCGCGTGGGTGTACTCCGTGACGTTCGACGCGGCCATGCCCTCGAACCAGTCCAGCCCGTCCGCGTCCCTGGGCGCCAGCGTCACCAGCGCGGCGGTACGGGTCACCCGGTGCGGCAGCAGGGCCGCGCAGGCCAGCGCGTGCGGGGCGCCGCCGGACCGGCCCACCACGGCGAACCGCTCCAGCCCGAGCGCGTCCGCGATGTCCGCCACGTCCGAGGCCACGTCGGCGACGCTGCGGCCCGCCAGCCGGTCCGAACCGCCGTAGCCGGGACGGTCGTACGCGATCAGTTGCATACCGCGCTGGTAGAGCACCATGCCCCGCGGGGCCGGTCCCAGTCTGCTGCCGGGCGTGCCGTGCAGCAGGAAGACCGGACGGCCCTGCGGGTCCCCCAGACGTTCCACCATCAGATGCCGGCCGTCCGCCGCGCGCACCCGACGTCGCAAGCCCCCCGCCTCCTTCACCGTGTCCGTCGATGACTACCCCTCAGGGTGCACGGGCGGGGTCTCTTTGTCGCCAGGGGGAACGTGCCGGGTGTTCGCAAACGGAACCGGCGGGGGCGCCGGGAGTGGTGGGAGCGACGGGGGCGTGGAGTGAAGGTCGTGTGCGCGTCCGCAACTCGACCTTGTGTGCTACCGGTTGGTATCGGGAAGGTGGGGTGACCATCCTCCGTGTCAGGGCACCCCACGTACCCCGGCACGGCCCCCCACAGGAGAGGTCGACGTTGTGAAGCACCGACGCATACCCACCCGGCGTGCGGCGATCGCCGGCGGAGCCGTGGTCGCTCTGCTCGGAGTGGGAGTCACCTTCCAGACTGCGAACGCCAGCGAGGAAGCACCCCGGACCACCGTGAAGACCCTGTCGGCGCCGGCGGCGGCATCCCTCGCCGCGACGCTCGACACGTCGCTCGGCGACGACGCGGCCGGCGCGTACTACGACGCCGCCGCCAAGAACCTCGTCGTCAACGTGGTCGACGAGGGCGCCGCCGACGCCGTGCGCAAGGCGGGCGGCAAGGCCAGACTCGTCGAGCACACCCTGGCCGAGCTGACGGGCGCCCGCCAGACGCTGAAGAGCCGGGCGGCCATACCCGGCACGTCCTGGGCCGTGGACCCGGTGAGCAACAAGGTCGTCGTCACCGCCGACCGCACGGTCAAGGGCGCGAACTGGGAGAAGCTCGACCAGGTCGTGAAGGGGCTCGGCGCCAAGGCCGAGCTGCGCCGCACGCAGGGCGAGTTCAAGCCCTTCCTCGCGGGCGGTGACGCCATCCACTCCGGCGGCGGCCGCTGCTCGCTCGGCTTCAACGTGGTCAAGGACGGAGCCCCGCACTTCATCACGGCCGGCCACTGCGGCGAGTCCGGCAGCGAGTGGTCGGACTCCCAGGGCGGCGCGGCGATCGGCACCATGGTCGACTCGCAGTTCCCGGGCAACGACTTCGCGCTGGTCAAGTACGCCGGTGACACGGCGCACCCGAGCGAGGTCAACCTCTACAACGGCGGCAGCCAGGCGATCACCAAGGCGGCCGAGGCGACCGTCGGCATGAAGGTGACCCGCAGCGGCTCGACCACCCAGGTCCACGAGGGCGAGGTCACCGGCCTCGACGCCACCGTGAACTACGGCAGCGGGCAGGTCGTCGAGGGGCTCATCCAGACGAACGTCTGCGCCGAGCCCGGCGACAGCGGCGGCGCGCTCTTCTCGGGCGACGCGGCGGTCGGCCTCACCTCGGGCGGCAGCGGTGACTGCTCCTCGGGCGGCGAGACGTTCTTCCAGCCGGTCACCGAGGCGCTCAGCACCCTGGGCGCGCAGATCGGCTGACGTACGGCCCGGCGCACCGGGTGACGCACTGGCTGACGTACGGCCGGCGCAACAGGTGACGTACGGGCCGACGCATCCGTACGACGGACGTCGCACGTCCTGAGGTGACACCCAGTCAGGGGCCCCGGGCCGCCGCACCACCGGCGGTCCGGGGCCCTTCCGTGTCCGGTCCCCGATGTGGCCGATCATCGCCTTTGCCCGGCTTGTGCGGTGGGCAGGATGGGGGCGGAGAACCAACGGATCACCTGGGAGACCGCATGTTCGGAAAGCCGTCGCACCGCCGTTCGTCGCGTGCCGTGGTCACCGTGGGCGCCGTCTGCGCCCTGGCGCTGGGCACGGCCGCGTCGCCCGCCGCCGCCGGCACCCACAGCTGGAACTCGTTCGGCACCACCAAGGCGTCCGCCCGTTGCACCGGCGACATCGGGTCGCAGGGCCGCTTCCTGCACGACGGCGACCGGTTCTGGATCGAGGACGTGTGCGGACGCGACGGCCTGGACGCCGTGCTGCTCGGCAACGTGACCGGGGACAGCGCCCCGGAGGTCGTGGTCTGGGCCACCGGGGGCGGCGGCGACGAGAACAGCAGGTCCTACGACGTCCCCGAGGGGAGGGCCGTCCATGTGCGCGCGTGCGTCGGCGACCGGGCCGACGACGCCTACTGGGGCTGCGGCACGTGGGAGCGCGGTGTGGCCTGAGCGGGCGGGGGCCGGGGCGGCCCGGGGCGGCGATCCGACGACGGAGGAGTCACCTGATCGGCCGGACCGGTTCTAACCGTCCGAGCCGGTGGTGGAAGGCGGCACCTCGACGACGAAGAACAGGAAGCAGGGTCTGGCCGAAAGGTCGTGGAAGCCGTCGGGGAAGAGTTCACGGGCGGCCGGGTCGGGCTGCGGCTCGCTGATGCCGACCAGGCGGAAGCCGGCGGTGGTGAAGGCATCGGTCATCGCGTGCAGCGGCTTGCGCCAGAACTTCATCGGGACGGTCTGCCCGCCGAACGTCCAGTCGAAGGTATAGCTGGTGGTCGCGAAGTAGTCGGGCCGAGGTTCCTGGATCGTGTAGGCCACGAACGGATGGTCCACCGATGCGATCAGCCGCCCGCCGGGCCTGAGCACACGCCGCAACTCGGCCAGTGTCGGCCCCCAGTCCTCCAGGTAGTGCAGGACCAGCGAGGAGACCACGACGTCGAACGCGCCATCGTCGAAGGGCAAGTGGTCACGAAGGTCGACCTGGTGCAGGTCCGCGTCGTCACCGAGCCGTCGCTCGGCCAGGGACAGCATCCTGGCGCTGGAATCGATGCCGGTGACGACGGCGCCGCGGTCGCGAAGTGCCGCGGACAGGGGGCCGGAGCCGCAGCCGGCGTCCAGGACCCGGCGGCCGGCGACCTCTCCGGCGAGGTCCAGCATCGCGGGCCGCACGTAGTGCGCGTTCACGAGGTTGTACTCGGTCTCCGCCGAGTACGCCTCGGCGAAACCGTCGTAGTCGTTCACCCGGGCCGGATCGGCGGGACGGTCGAGGCGCTCGGGTGCATCGGTTGAGCGGTCCATCGTCGCAGCCTAGTGGCCACGGGATCCGCCGGACACTGTTCAGGAGGGATCGGCGCCGGCGGGCCGGTCGTCCTCCCGGCCGGTCCGCCGGCGGACCGCGGACATCACCAGGGTGACCACGGTCCCGAGGACGGCCCAGATGGCGAGGACCTGCATCGCCCCGGAGAGCGCGTTGCTCTTGAAGTACGCGATCGAGCGGGCCGCCCAGGTGCCCGCGCCCGGCGGCAGGGCGGGGCCGATGGCCCGCCAGAAGTCGGGCAGCATCGGGGCGGGGAAGGCGCCGCCCGCGCTCGGGTTGCCCGCGATCACGATCAGCAGGACCGCCAGGCCGATCCCGACGATCCCGAAGACCGCCTGGAGCGCGAGCGTCACCGCGCCCACCGCGAAGACCACCAGGGTGCCCAGCCCCCACAGGGCGGCGACGCTGCCGGGCAGGGCACCGAGGACCGGGCCGACGATCACCGCGCCGCCGAGGCCCCCGAGGAGCGCGGAGAGCGCCAGGACGGCGAGCCGGATGACGGCGCGCTGCGGGTTTGCGGGCCGGGATCCCGCGCTGATCGCCAGGATCGAGGCGAGCAGGTAGCCGCCCACGCACCACCCCACCACCAGGTAGAACGCGGACAGGCCGTCGAAGTCCTGGGGGGAGGCGGGAGCCACGTCCACCGTCCGCACCGTGCGGTTCTGCGGCTTCTCGACCTCGGTGACGATCGTGCCGAGGGCGTTGGCGAGGACGGTGCCGCCGCCGGAGGCGACCAGCAGGGTGTCGGTGGTGCCCCTCGGGTCGATGATCAGGGCGCCGTCGATCTCCCGGTCCATGATCTGCCGCCGGGCCTCCTCCCGGTCGGGGAGCACCCGGGGGTCGAGCGGGTCGCCGGGCAGCTTCGCCAGCCGGTCCGCGGCCCCGGCGGCGGCCGCCTCGGGCGCCACCACGCCGAAGGGGACGTCCGTGGGCTTCGGGTCGTGCAGCGCGCCCACGTAGGAGGCGATGAACAGCAGTTGGAGGGCGAGGACGCCGACGACCAGCAGCGCGGCGCGGGGGGTGACGGCGTTCCTGACTTCGGCGGCGAGCTTCATGTCCCCACGCTCCGGGGCGCACCCCGTTCACGCAGGTGGGGCGGGCCGAATGGCGGACCCGATTCGTGTCGTACGAATGTTCGAAACTGGTCTATGGTGGAAGAGGGGGAGGTGAGACCGGATTGATCCAGGAGGTGCGGGTGCCAGGGTTCACGCATCTGCACACCGTTTCGGGCTTCTCCCTGCGCTATGGGGCCTCGCACCCGGAGCGGCTGGCGGCGCGCGCCGCCGAGCGCGGCATGGACGCCGTCGCCCTGACCGACCGCGACACCGTCGCGGGCGCGGTCCGCTTCGCCGCGGCCTGCGCCAAGGAGGGCGTCCGCCCGGTCTTCGGCGTCGACCTCGCGATCGCCGGGCCGGCCGGGGAGACGGGCTCCGCGGGCCCTGGCCACCGGGGCGGCCCCGGCTTCCCCGGCCACCAGGGCCGGGCGGGCTCGCCGGGCCGCCCCGGCTCCTCGGGCCGCCCCGGCTTCCCGGACCGCCCCGGCTCCCCGGACCATCCGGGCTTCACGGACCACCCCGGCTTCCCGGCCGACGGCGACGGGTACGGCCACGGCGACCGCCCCGGTGCCGCCGGCCGCTCCCGGGCGGGCACCGAGCGGCGCCGCACCCCCGTGCGCGGCGGCGCCTTCGTCGACGAGTCCGCACCCCGCGCGGTCTTCCTCGCCCGCTCCCGCCAGGGCTGGGCCACCCTGTGCCGGCTGATCACCGCCGCGCACACCGCGGACGGCACCCCCCGGCTGCCGTGGCGGGAGAACCACGGCGACGGCGTGACCGTGCTGCTCGGGCCCGACTCCGGGATCGGCCGCGCCCTCGCCGCCGGCCGCCCCGACCACGCCGCCCGGCTCCTCGCCCCCTGGCGCGACGCCCACGGCGACGCCCTGCGGCTGGAGGTCGTCCACCACGGGCGCACCGGCACGGGACCCGGCTCCCTCCGGCACGCCGCCCGCACCCTGGGCTTCGCCGCCGAGCAGGGCGTGCGCGCCGTGCTCACCAACGCCGTGCGGTACGCCGACCCCGGCCAGGGCCCGGTCGCCGACGTCCTCGACGCGGCCCGCCGCCTGGTGCCCATCGACCCCCGCAAGGGGCTCGACAGCGGGGAGCGCTGGCTGAAGGACCCCGCCGCGATGGCGGCCACCGCCGAGCGCGTCGCCGAGGCCGCCGGGATGGGCCGCGACGCCGCCCACCGGCTCCTCGCCATGACCGAGGAGGCCGCCGCCGCGTGCCTGGTCGACCCCGAGGGCGACCTGGGCATCGGTTCCGTCCACTTCCCCGAGGCCCACCTGGTCGGCGCCGGCCGGCGCACCGCCGAGCGGGTGCTGCGCTCCCGCTGCGCCGCCGGGATGGTGCTGCGCGGCCACGACCGGAAGCGGGAGTACTGGGACCGGCTGGAGGACGAGCTGCGCACCATCGAGCGGCTCGGCTTCGCCTCGTACTTCCTCACCGTCGCCCAGGTCGTCGACGACACCCGGGGGATGGGCATCCGGGTCGCCGCCCGCGGCTCGGGCGCGGGCTCCCTGGTCAACCACCTCCTCGGCATCGCACACGCCGACCCGGTCGAACAGGGCCTGCTGATGGAGCGCTTCCTGTCGGTGCGGCGGCCCGTGCTGCCCGACATCGACATCGACGTGGAGTCCGCCCGCCGCCTGGAGGTCTACCGAGCCATCCTCGACCGCTTCGGCCCCGAGCGGGTCGCCGCCGTCGCCATGCCCGAGACGTACCGGGTGCGCCACGCCGTGCGCGACGTGGGCGCCGCGCTGTCGATGGACCCCGCCGAGATCGACCGGATCGCCAAGGCATTCCCGCACATCCGCGCCCGGGACGCCCGTGCCGCGCTGGACGAGCTGCCCGAGCTGCGCCGGCTGGCCGGCGAGCGGGAGAGGTACGGGAGGCTGTGGGAGCTGGTCGAGGCGCTGGACGCGCTGCCGCGCGGCGTCGCCATGCACCCGTGCGGGGTGCTGCTCTCCGACTCCTCGCTGCCGTCGCGCACGCCGGTGGTGCCGACCAGTGGCGAGGGCTTCCCGATGTCGCAGTTCGACAAGGACGACGTGGAGGAGCTGGGCCTGCTCAAGCTCGACGTGCTCGGGGTGCGGATGCAGTCCGCGATGGCGCACGCGGTCGCCGAGATCGAGCGGGCGACCGGCGAGGTCGTCGACCTCGACGACCCGGAGCAGGTGCGGCCGGGCGACCCCGCCACGTACCGGATGATCAAGTCCGCCGAGACGCTGGGCTGCTTCCAGATCGAGTCGCCGGGCCAGCGCGACCTGGTGGGGCGGCTCCAGCCGTCCACCTTC
Organism: Streptomyces noursei; assembly: GCF_001646665.1. Lineage (GTDB taxonomy): Bacteria > Actinomycetota > Actinomycetes > Streptomycetales > Streptomycetaceae > Streptomyces > Streptomyces lavendulocolor. Next base: position 18,359 of record NZ_LWBU01000110.1, read on the forward strand.
CACGACCTGGTGGTCGACATCTCCCTGTTCCGGCCCGGTCCGGTCGCGGCCGACATGGTGCGGCCGTTCATCGAGGCCCGGCACGGCCGCGCGCCGGCCCGCTACCCGCACCGCGACCTGGAGGACGCGCTGAAGGAGACGTACGGGGTCGTCGTCTTCCACGAGCAGATCATCAAGATCCTCGACATCATGACCGGCTGCGGGCGGGAGGAGGCCGACGCGGTACGGCGCGGACTGTCCGATCCCGAGTCGCAGGGCCGGATCAAGGACTGGTTCGCGCGGCACGCGAAGGAGAGGGGGTACGCGGACGACGTGGTCGCCCGGACCTGGGAGATCGTCGAGGCCTTCGGCTCGTACGGCTTCTGCAAGGCGCACGCGGTGGCGTTCGCCGTACCGACGTACCAGTCGGCGTGGCTGAAGGCGCATCACCCGGCCGCCTTCTACGCCGGGTTGCTCACCCACGATCCCGGCATGTACCCCAAGCGGCTGCTGCTGGCCGACGCGCGGCGGCGGGGGGTGCCGGTGCTTCCGGTGGACGTGAACCGGTCGGCGGTCGCCCACCGGATCGAACTGGTGTCTGGTTCCCTGGGGAAGTGGGGCCTGCGGCTCGCGCTCTCCGACGTCCACGGCATGAGCGAGGCGGAGGCCGCCCGCATCGAGGCCGGCCGGCCGTACGCCTCACTGCTGGACTTCTGGGAACGGGCCAGGCCCAGCCGTCCCGTCGCCGAACGGCTCGCCCAGGTCGGCGCGCTCGACGCGTTCGGTGGCAACCGGCGCGACCTGCTGCTGCACCTCGCCGAACTCCACCGCCTCCAGCGCGGCTCCGGCTCCTACGGCGACCAGCTCCCGCTCGCCGGCGGCCGGAGGTCCGCGCCCATCGGACTGCCGGACCTCGACGAGGCCGAGCGGCTCAGCGCCGAACTCGGCGTGCTCTCCATGGACGCCTCGCGGAACCTGATGACCGACCACCACGCCTTCCTGGCCGAACTCGGCGTGGTCTCCGCACAACGGCTGCGCGCGGTGCCGAACGGCCGGACCGTGCTGGTCGCGGGCTCCAAGGTGGCCACCCAGACCCCGCCGATCCGGTCCGGCAAGCGCGTCATCTTCACCACCCTCGACGACGGGACGGGCCTGGTCGACCTGGCCTTCTTCGACGACAGCCACGAGCGGTGCGCGCACACCGTCTTCCACTCCTGGCTGCTGCTGGTGCGCGGCGTGGTGCAGCGGCGCGGCCCGCGCAGCTTCAGCGTGGTCGCCTCGGCCGCCTGGAACCTCGCCGAACTGGTTGAACTGCGGCGCGAGGGCGGCCTGGACGCGGTGGCGGCCCGGCTGGCGGAACCGGCACCCGGAGCCCCTCCCGGTTCCCCCTCCGACAGCGGCCGCCGCATCACCATGCCCACCGGCTACGAGATGAACCCCTGGGCGGACCTGCGCCCGGCGGGCGAAGGGGCGGAGAAGGTCCCGAAGAAGCTGTGGCACCAGAGCCAGGGGAGCGCGGGATGATCCTGTACGTACGATTCCGGCTGGAGCCGATGTACGAGTCGCTCCTGCCGCACCTGGTCGCCCTGCTGGGCGAGTTCACCCCCGTCGTCGAGGCCGCCCCGCCCGACGCCGCGCTCGCCGACGTGCGCGGCGCCGTGCGGTACTTCGGGCGCGGCCCCACCGAACTGGCCGCCGTGATCCGGGTCAGGGCGCTCGCCCTGTACGGCGTGGACTGCGTCATCGGCGCCGGGCCGAACCCGATGCTCGCCCGCATGGCGGCACGGGACGCGGCCCCCGGGACGACCCTGGTGGCCGACGACCCGGAGACCTTCCTGCGCGGCAAGCCGGTCGCCGCGCTGGACGGGGTCGGCCCGGCCACCGCCCGGACGCTCTGCTCCTACGGGCTGGACTCCGTCGGGCGCGTCGCCGCCGCGCCGCTCGCCGTCCTCCAGCGGATCGTCGGCGCGCGGGCGGGGCGCGAGCTGTGGGAGCGGGCGCAGGGCATCGACCGCACGGCGGTCGTCCCCAACGCCGCGTCCCGGTCGGTCGCCGCCGAACGGGCCTTCGACCGTGACGAGCTGGACCGCGACCGGCACCGCCGCGCCCTGCTGTCCCTCGCCGGGGAACTGGGTGCGCGGATGCGGAGCGAGGATCAGGTGTGCCGCTCGCTGACCCTGACCGTGCGGTACGCCGACCGGTCGGCGACCACCCGCACCCGCACCCTGCGCGAACCGACCGCCCACACGGCCGCGCTCACCGAGACCGCGTACGCGATGCACGAGGCCCTGGGACTCCAGCGCGCCCGCGTCCGGGGCATCGGCCTGCGCGCCGAGGGCCTGATGCCCGCCGACAAGGCCGCGCACCAACTCTCCCTCGACCCGTCCGACGACAAGGCCCGCCGTATCGAGGCGGTGGCGGACAGGGCCCGTGCCAGGTTCGGCCCGGGCGCGATCGTCCCGGGCTCACTGGCGGCCTGACGGGCCTGGCCGACCATCGGGGATTTCGCGCCGTGCCGGCTCGGCCTCGGCTTCAGCCATTGTCCCCAGGAGATCGATGGTCATTCTTGCGGACGATGTTGTGCTCCTGGCAGTCGTGGCACCGCTGGAATACCACCTTGTACGTGAAGCCGGAGGGCCGCCCGCGCTTTGCAAAGTCCAAAGCGTGGGCGGCCTCCGCCCAGGAGTGGGGTGCGGGCATTACCCGGTGGACCGGCTGCTGAATTCGCTCACGGTCCACCGATCCGTCTGGCGTATGAAGCTGGTCTCGCCGGCACTCAGAACCACGCCTCCGCCGGCACAGGCCACGTACTCGCTTCGCCGCGGCGCCAGATTGAGCACCACCGCCCCTGCCCCGAACCTGAACGGTTCGGATACCCCGCCCCCGTTCGACACAGGTCCTAGCGCCATTCCGTGGGGATGTGGGCCAACTGCTCGAGGATGTCCCAGTCCTGGGGCTTGAAGGCGGGGGAGTGCCATGCGGCACCGTGCCCCGTCCAGTAGCCTCGATAGTTCCGGACTCCCATGAGGCTTGTGTCGGACACGTCCGATTCGTTCCCGCAGCACACGCAAATGAGCGCGGTAGGCCATCCGTCTTCCCAGAAGAGGTCACCGTCGTCATACCCGCACACCCGGCAGACGGACTCTTCGTCGGGACCGGGGGGCGGTGGGATGTCGGAGGTCATGCTTTCCCTCGTTCCTCAGCGCTCGCGCTGGCCTTGGGCCTTGAGGTAGTCCTCAAGCGTGGGCCACATGTCGGTGTTGAAACCTCTCGGGTTGCTGGCACTCTTCGGAGCCGGCCGGTTCATGCTCTTCGGCACACCGCCACTGTCGTAGGAGACGAGAGTATTGGATTTCTTCTCGTAGACGACATAACCGTTGAGATTGCCGCTCTTGTCGACGCGTTCCCAGACGCGGTACCCGGCTGGGGGTTTGGCATCCATAGCCGCCTGGCGATAGTAGTGAGCCTTCTCCACGTACTGCTTGGCGTTCTGGAGCTCGGGAAATTCAGCGCGGTGCTTGTTCCAATGTTCCAGGGCATTTTTGACGTTAGGGAACTTCTTATTGCTCGCCCAGATGTGGGCCACGGATCCGCTGGCCCGCTCGGCCTTCATGAAGGCTTCGGCGCCGACGAATGCCTTCTTGCCCCACTTGGCGCCGGTGGCCCCCCAGCCGATTATCGGGACTGCTGAGGCTGCGGACAGCGAGGCGTTGGTCGCGTCACCTTCGAGGCCGTACCAGCCCGCGTTTGCCAGGTCGGCGAACTCACCGACGGCCGGGATCAGCCCAACGCCGTCCAGCAGCACGTGTCCGACGCCAGAGACCATGTCCCAGACACTGGTGTCCGCGTCAGCTGCCGCATCGGCAAAGGCTTCTTCCATCTCCTGCAGCGCGGCAAGGTTCTTGCGGTTCTCCTCCTTGAGGGCGGCTTCGGCCTCCTCGCGGCTCTTGGTGACCCATGCCGCGAGTGCGTCCTTCGCCGCCTTGTCCGCCGCCTCCGAGTCCTTACCGGCCGCGATCGCCGACTGCTTGGCCTCATTGGCGTGGGACCAGGCCGCGTCGGCCGAACCGCGCGCGGCAGCTGCGGATGACTCAGCAAGGGCTGCAGAGTGGTTGGCCTCACGGGCGGACTGCCTGGCCTGTGCCTCGGCCTCGGTGGCCTTCTTCGCCGACTCGGCTGCGCGGTTGGCGGCCTCGGTGGCCTTCTTCGCCGATTCGGCTGCCTGCTTGGCGTAGCCCTCGGCCTTGTTCTTCGAGGCCTCGGCCTGCTTGCGGTACTGGTCGGCCTCAGTGGCGGCATCGCGGGCGTCGGCTGCGACGGCTCGGGCCCGGTCGGCGTTCTCCTGCGCAGTCGCCGCGATCTTGGCGGCGTCCTGGACGAGCTTGCTGATCTGCAGGTCGTGAGTGGCCGCGAGCAGGTCCTTGCGCTTGGCCTTGAACTGGCCGGAGACGGCGAACTCGTGCAGAGCCTGGGCCGGGGCCTTGAGGGCGATGCAGGCGGCGACCGTAGCTTCGCTGACGGAGCACTTGTCGGGTGCCGTGGAGCCCATGTCGGCGAGAGCTGCGGCGATGAGACGGTCGTCGTCGTACTGAGCGGTGAACTGCCCGGTGACGAGGAACTGCCGGTAGTGCTCCTCGGAACCCGAGTTCAGGGCGGCGCGGCCGCTCTCCTGAACGTTGGGTCCGCCCTTGCTGATGATCTGCGCGATCTGCACGCGGAATGCGTCGGACGCCGCCGCGTACTGGCCCTTCTCCAGAAAGGAGGTGATCTTGGTGGCGTCGCCGGAGAGCGCGGTCACCGCCTGGTTCCGGACCGGTTCGATCTCCGAGAGGAGGCCAAGGGTCTCGACCCGGGTGCGGTCGTCCTGCTGGGCGGCCTGGGCCCATCCGGTGCGGATGTAGTCGGTGACGTCCTTGTCCGTGCCCGCGAGGGCGACCTCGGCGGCCGCACGACTCCAGGGGCCCCGAACCTTCATCGCGCTGATAGCGATCTTGCGGGCCTTGAGGGCGACATCCTTGGCGTCGGCGCCGGGCGTGTTCACCTCCGCGGCCAGCTTCCCGGCCTCGGCCTCCAGGTCCTTCGCCTCCTTGACTGCGTCCTTACGCGCATGGTCGAAGGCAGCGGTGGAGTCGGCCAGGGCGATGGCCTTCTCCATGCCGGCGTTCGCGCGTTCGGCGCGGTCCTCCTTCTCGATCTGCTGCGCCAACTGGTGGGTCTTGACGGCCTTGGCGACCGCGTCCGACGCACGGGTGGCGGCCTCCTGGGCAGCCTTGGCGTGAGCAGTGGACTGCGCGGCCGCCGTCGCGGCGTCACCGGCGTGTTCGGCCGCCTCGTCCGCCGCCTTGGCGGCGTTGCGGGCGTGCGTGGCCGCCGAGCGGGCGTCGTCGCGTGCGTCCCGGGCTGCCTGCGCCGACTTGCGGGCCAGGTTCCTGGCCTCCTGGGCGGCCCGGGATGCCTCCTTGGCCTGTCGGTCGGCGCGGGCAGCGGCGTGCCGGGCCGTCTGGGAGTGCACACCGGCCTGGTCGGCGAAGTCGCTGGCGCTCCTGGCCGCGCTGGCCGCGTTCTGCGCGTTGGTGCCGGCCTGGCTGGCGGCGTCGGCGGCGTCCGCGGCGCGGTCCGCGGCGATGCTGGCCTGGTTGGAGGCCTCGGCCGCCTTGTCGGCGCCCTGTGCCGCGGACCGCGCGTTCTCCGCGGCGGTACGTGCTTTGGACGCGTCGCTCGCGTTGACGGCGGCGGCGGTCGCCGCACCCCGTGCGGTTGACGCGGCGCCCGCGGCGCCCGCGGCTGCCGAGGCGGCCTGGGCCGCGGCGTTGGCGGCGATGCGGGCGGAGTTGTTGGCGGCGCGTGCAGCACTGATGGCCTGCTGGGCCGCGGAGGCGGCCTGGTCGGCGGCCTTGGCCGCGCGGCCCGCCGCAGCGGCGGCGCTGAGCGCGTCGTTACGCGCGAGCTCGGTCTCCTTGGCCGCCTTCTCGGCTGCCGTCTTGGCCAGTGCCGCGGCCGCGATGGCGCGCTTGGAGGTCTCCTCCGCGGCCTTGGTCGCCACCAGGGCCTGGCGCCCAGCCTCGACGGCCTGCTCGGAGAGCTCGGCGATCGTGGCGTGCTCGCGGTCCCGATCGCGAGCAATGTGCTGGCCCACCTCCAGGAACTCGCGGATGTCGGCCGGGCTGCCCCTCATGGCGATCTTGCCCGCGGCCCGTACGTTCGGCCCGCCGGTGCTCAGGATCTGGGCCAGCTGCAGCCGTTCGTCATCCTCACGCGCCGTGTACTGGCCCTTGTTGAGGAACGCCTGGACGTCGGTGGCGGACCCGTTGAGCGCGGCCTTGCCGGCCTCCTGGACACCGGGCCCGCCGGCGTCCATCAACTGGGCGACACGGAGCCGCTGGTCCTCCTCGAGCGGATGCTTCCACCCGTCCTTGAGAAACGCCTGCAGACCCGCGTCGGACCCCGACAGCGCCTTGCGGGCCGCTGCCTGGACGTTGATGCCGCCCACCGTGGCGATCTGAGCCACAGAAACCCGGTCGTCATCGACCTGAAGCCCAGGGGCAACCTTGTCAAGGAAGTGCTTCACCTCGGCGTCGCTGCCGGTGAGGGCAACCTCGGCGGCAGCCTTGACGCCGGGCCCGCCTTCCTTCCAGAGTTCCACGACCTTGCCACGGTCGGTGGCGGGTATCGCGCTGACCAGGCGCTCGTCATCGTCTAAACCATCGTCAGCCAGAGCCGGTGCGGAGCCCAACAGCCCCACGACCAAGGCAACCGGCAACAGGCTCACCAACAGCGCCCGCAGGGTGCGCCACGCCCTTCTCGCGTGCCGGAGGGCACGCAGTCTTCGACTCAAGATCACTCATCTCATCGCCGGCGACACATCGTCGCCGGAGGCCGGTTCGAGGGAGCGGTCGAGAAGTGCACGTTCTGAATGTTCGCGTTCAAGAGAGGCGAACGCGACCCGCCCCCGCTCGGCGTGTGCGGCGTGTGGCGCCAGGAACGGAGGTCGCTGAGGGCGACTGGGTACACACAGTCCGAGTTCGCCGCACACTACCCGACCTTGATCAGGATTAACGACCCGGAGAGTGGTGATCTAGTTCACCTTATGGCGAATTGACAGTCATTGTGGGCGAGTAGTTTCTTATCAACTGAGATTCGCTGATGAGTGTCTGAACTCCGCGTGTGGCGCTGCGAGTTCCCTGTCGTTCGATCCGCGGCTGCCAAGCAGCCGCTTCCTGTAAGGACGCCCCACGTGTTCACGCATGCCCGCAAGCTGATGGCTGGCGCCGCCCTCGCCGGGGCCGCTGCCCTGGCCCTCGCCGTACCCGCACTCGCCTCGCCGCCCGCCGTCGATGCGCCCGCGGCAGACGCGCCGGTGCCGTACGCCATCGAGACGTTCGACTACCCCAACGCCGCGCAGATTCTCGAACAGAAGACGATCAAGCTGATCCGTGGTGACGGCAACATCCTCCTCGCCGACTGCGACAGCTCCGACAAGGCACAGATCAACGTCCAGGTCACCCGTGGCCCCGACGAGCAGGACAAGCCCAAGCTGTTCTGTTTCCGGGCCACCGCCAAGTCCGGGTTCCTCACCCTCGAAGTGCCGCGCGTGTTCTACATCGAGACTGCCGACCACCCGGTGTCGGCGAAGCTGACCACGGACGCTGGTGACTCCCAGACCGTCAACGTCGCCAAGGACGACTTCAAGACTGTCGGTCAGGGGCTCGGCAAGCCGATGACGACGCTGGTCGAGCTGCGCGTCACCGGCTGACCTCCGGCCGCCGCTCAGAAGACCCTTCCGCAGTCGGGCCGCAGATGTGCCGCACGCCGTCCGCACCGCGTTGCTCGGTGCCTGACGCCACTTCCGGTTCTCTGCCACCCCTCTGCGCCCGTACCCCTAGACAGGAATTTTGCCACCGTGTCCCGTGCACATAGCCGCTCCGCCGTGCTCGCCGCGGCCCTTGCCGCCGTCACCGGCGCCACCGTCCTTACCGGTATGCCTGCCACAGCCGCTACCGGCCCCGATTCCCCCGCCGACACCCGGGCCGCTGTGGCCCGGCTCCACATCGGTGACGGCGCCACCGCGCGCTCCTGCTCCGGCACCCTGGTCGACGGTCAGTGGGTGCTGACCGCCGCGGCGTGCTTCGCCACCGATCCCGCGGCCCCCACGAACGTCGCGCCGGGCAAGCCCACCCTGAAGACCACCGCGACCGTCGGGCGCAGCTCGCTGACCGGGTCGGGTGGGCACGTCGCCGAGGTTGTCGAGCTGGTGCCTTCACCGACCCGCGATCTGGTCATGGCGCGCCTGGCCACGCCGGCCACCGGCATGGCGCCGGTCGGGCTGGCCGCTTCCCCGGCCGGGGAGGGGGACGTTCTGCAGGCGGTCGGGTTCGGCCGGACCCGGACCGAGTGGGTGCCCGGCACGGCCCACACCGCTTCGATGAAGACCGGCACCGTGTCGGATACCGAGCTCACCTTGAGCGGTGCCACCGAGACCGACGCCCTGTGCAAGGGCGACACCGGCGCGCCGTTGCTGCGGGAGGCCGAGGGGCGCGTCGAGCTGGTGGGTGTGGCCACCCGGTCGCGTCAGGGCGGGTGCCTGGGTGAGACCGAGACGCGCACCGACGCCGTCGCCACCCGTACGGACGACATGGCCGACTGGATCGCCACCACCGTGGGGCGGTCGTGGTCGCAGCTGATGACGGCCACCGACTTCAACGGTGACGGCAAGGCCGATCTGCTCACGATCGATGCCGCCGACGACTACCTCTATGTCCAGCCGGGTGACGGCAAGGGCAAGTTCGGCAAGCGCGCCAAGGTCAGCGAGGGCAAGTGGAGCGGCATGCGGCTGCTGGCCGCCACGGACTTCACCGGTGACGGCAAGGGCGACATCCTCGCCGCCAACACCAACGGCAACCTCTACCTCTACCCGGGCAACGGCAAGAGCGGGGTGAGCGGTTCCTCCGTGGCCGGAAGCGGCTGGGGCGCGATACGTCTGGTCGCCGCCGCCGACTTCAACGGCGACAAGAAGGGCGACCTGATCGCCGCCCACACCAACGGCAACCTCTTCTTCTACCCGGGCAACGGCAAGAACTTCGCCGCGGGGACGCTGTCCAGCTCCGGCTGGTCCAACATGCGCCTGCTCGTCGCCGGCGACTTCAACGACGACGACAGGGCCGACCTCTACGCCGTCCACAACAGCGGCACCCTGTACCTGTACGCCGGAAAGGGCAACGGCACCTTCCACGCGGCCAAGAAGACCGGCGACGGCTGGCAGAACATGCGTCTGCTGTCCGGCGCCGACTTCAACGGCGACAAGAAGGGCGACCTGATCGCCCTCCACACCAACGGCAGCGTCTACGCCTACCCCGGGAACGGCAACGGCGGCTTCGGCGCTCCCGTCGTCACCCCGGGGCCGGTCCGGTACGTCGACCTGATCCGCAACGGCACCTTCACCACGAACGTCGACGACTGGTGGGCCGCCGAGCGGGCCTCGATCGTCCACGCCGACGGCACGCTGCTCGCCACCGTCGAGGCGGACACCACCGCCTCGTGGGAAGCCATCGCCGGACAGGGCGCGCTGACCCTCCGCAAGGGCGGCACCTACACCCTGACGTTCGACGCCAAGGCGTCGGCCGCCGCACAGGTCCGGGCCATCGTCCAGCTCGGCGAGGAGCCCTACACCTCCACCCTCGACCAGGTCGTCGACCTCGGCACCGGCCTCAAGCGGTACACCTACACCTTCACGTCCACCATCGACACCACCACCGGATCGCTCAACTTCGAGATCGGTGGCAACCCCGCCAAGACGGCCGTCACCCTCGACAACGTCTCCCTCGTCACCGCGAACTGACGCGGCGGCGACCCGGTGAGGACACCGGCGTGCGGCCCCCGCGCCCCCCCCGGGGCGCCCCCCCGGGCGCCGGGGGCGGTTTGGCGGGCGGGGGGGCGCGCCCGTCGGGGGGGCCGGCCCTCGCCCGGGGGCGGGGGGGGGGGGGGGGGGGCCGGGGGGGGGGGGCCGCCCGCCGGTGCGCCGGGGCCGTTTCGGCGGCCGGGGGTCCGCGCTAGTCGGTGAGCCCGACCTTCGCCAGGTAGCGGTCGAGGTGGGCGGGGTCCTGGGTGGCGAGGCCGATGTGGCCGTCGGGGCGGACCAGGAACAGGCCCGCGCCGAGCGCCTCCGCCAGTTCGCCGTCGGGCACCCGGATCGTGACGACGGCCGGCGGCACGCGGGGCGGGGTGCGGTCCACCGCGAGGAGGGTGAAGTGCGGGCCGCGCATCAGCTCCAGCAGCCGCCGCGGGCCGTCCTCCGTGCCGCACGGCAGGTCCGGTACGCGGTCGCCCGCCCGGACCGCGGTCCCGGCGAGCCGCTCCCGGGTCTCGGTGCTCAGCGCGCTGTCGCGGTAGTGCACCGACAGCAGATGGGTGAGCCGGCCCCGGTCACGCGCCTTCTCGCTGCCCCCTTCCGGACTGCGGCCCGTCCGGTACGGCCGGGAGCTGAGCTCCAGGACGTGCGCGGCGGCGGGGCGGCG
>NZ_LWBU01000110.1:28860-103348 GCF_001646665.1 Streptomyces noursei
GGCCTCGTAGCTGTCCAGCAGTGCGTCCGGGGCGTGGTGGCGCAGCACCTGCCCCAGCTTCCAGCCCAGGTTGTAGGCGTCCTGGACGCTGATGTTCAGGCCCTGCCCACCGCCCGGCGGGTGGGCGTGCGCGGCGTCGCCGGCGAGGAACACCCGACCGTCGCGGAACCGCTCGGCCAGCGCCGTACGCGGCTCGTAGTACGAGTGCCACAGCACGTCGGTGACGGCGTCGGCGGGCAGGTGGGTGCGGGCGGCGATCAGCTGCCGCACCGCCTCGGGGGTGAGGTCGCGCTCCTCGTCGTCGGCGCGGGCGTTGAGCTGGAAGTCGTCGGTGCCCGGCAGCGGGCACAGCAGCAGGCTGCCCACGCCCCGGGCGTCCGGGTCGTCGAGCCAGATGTGCCAGTGGTCGCGGTCCAGGCCCCGGATGCGGACGTCCGCCACCACGGCGGGGTGCAGTCCGCCGTCCTCGCCCTTCATGGCGATGCCCAGCGCGTCCCGCACGGTGCTGCGCCCGCCGTCGCACCCGACCAGGTACGGCACGGTCAGCGTCCGGCGGCTGCCGTCGTCGTGCGCCAGTTCGGCCAGCACGTGCCGGTCCGTCTGGTGCAGGGAGGCGAGCCGGGTGCCGTGCTCGACCGTCCCGCCCAGGGCGAGGAGCCGGTCGCGGAGGATCTCCTGCGTACGCCACTGCGGCACCAGCCACGGCTCCGGAAACCGCGACACGGGCGCCCCGGGGTCCGGTTCGAGCAGCCGCCAGGTGCCGTCCCGGCGGCCGTCGCGCCAGGTCTGCATGGGCGGGAACGGCCCGCCCGCCGCCCGGAGGGCGTCCATGACGCCGAGGTCGTCGAGCGCCTCCTGGGTGCGGGGCTGCAGGCTCTTGCCGCGCGAGCCCCCGAAGAGCCGCTCGCCCGCCTCGACGACGTGGGTGCGTACGCCGCGGCGGGCGAGGTCACAGGCGAGGGCGAGCCCGGTCGGGCCGGCGCCGACGACCAGGACGTCCACGGCGCCCTGCACCGGTGCTCCTCGGCGCGCGCCGGCGTGCTGCGGGTCGGTGGGCATGTCTCACCGCTTTCTGCCGTGCGGTCACGGCCTTGAGGAGTGCGCGGGACGGTCGGGTACCGCAAGATGCGGCATATGCGGAATATGCCCGTGAAACAGTCCACCCGGTCGAACGGCCGCCCACATCCGCCCGCATGGCCGGACCCGGACGTCGTCACCTGCCCCTTCGACTTCCACCAGGCCCTCGACTTCGACCCGCTGCTCGCCGACCTCATGGCGAGGGGCCCGGTGACCCGCGTCCGGCTGCCCTACGGCGACACCGGGGCGTGGCTGGTGCTGAGCTTCGACGGCGTACGGAGGGTGACCACCGACCCGCGCTTCAGCCGCGCGGCCATCGTCGGCCGGGACTCCCCCCGGCTGACGCCGGAACCCATCGTCTCCCCGGAGTCGGTCAACGTGCTGGACCCGTCGCGCAGCGCCCGCCTGCGCCGTGCCGCCGCACGGGCGTTCACCAAGAAGCGGGTGGAGCGCATGGCGCCGGCCGTCGAGCGGGTGACCCACCGGCTGCTGGACGCCATGGCCGACCACGGCCCGCCGGCCGACCTCGCCCGCCACCTGGCCACCCCGCTGCCGCACCACACCATCTGCGAGCTGCTGGGCGTGGACCCGGCCGACCGGCCCGTACTGCTGCGCCGTACGCACCAGATGCCGGCCACGGCGCCGGCGGCCCGCCGGGCGGCGGCGGACGCGAAACGGTACCTGCGCGAGTACTTCACCGGCCTGGTCGTGGAGCGGCGCCGGGCGCCGGGGGACGACCTCATCAGCGCGATGGCCGGCGCCGGTGACGGTGCCGGCGGCGAGGGCGACGAACCCCTGAGCGACGAGGAGCTGGCCGTCCTGGCGATGACCCTCGTCCTGAGCGGCAACGACACGGCCACCTGCCAGATCGGCAACATCGTCTACAGCCTGCTCACCCGCCCCGGCCGGTGGGCCGCGCCGGCGGACGACCCCGGCCGGCTGCCCGCGGTCCTGGACGAGCTGCTGCGCCTCATCCCGTTCCGCAAGGGCGTCGGCATCCCGCGCGTCGCGCTGGAGGACGTGGAGGTGGAGGGCGTACGCATCCGCGCGGGCGACTTCGTCCACGTCTCCTACCTGGCCGCCAACCGGTGCCCCGCGGTGTTCCGCGACCCCCATGAGCTGGACCCGGACCGGCCGGCCCACCCCCACATGACCTTCGGCTGGGGCGGGCACCACTGCGTCGCCGCCCCGCTGGCGCTGGCGGAGCTGAGGGTGGCCGTGGGGGCGCTGCTCGCCCGCTTCCCGGGCCTGCGCCTCGCGGTGCCCGCGGGGGAGGTGGAGTGGGACACCGCGACGATCCGGCGCTTCCCGCCGCGGCTGCCGGTGAGGTGGTGATCCGTCAGTTTTTACCGACGCGTAACTTCCCTGTTTCTCCTACCCGTGCGTAACTTGGCATGGGCACGGCATTCGCTGTGCCTCCCCACCAGTGGTCCGGGCCACGGGGCGTACCGCCACCGCCCCACATCCCCATTTCCTTGAGCCGCAAGGAGACCACTCGATGCTGCCCTCACGCCTGCCCGCACGGGTACGCCGCGCGCTCAGAGCCTCGGCCGTCCTGCTGCTGGCCGTCGCCGCCACCCTCGCCCCCGCCTCCGCCGCCCAGGCCCAGGGCCCCAGCAGCGGCTGGAACGACTACACCTGCCGGCCGTCGTCCGCCCACCCCCGCCCCGTCGTCCTGGTCCACGGCACCTTCGGCAACTCCGTCGACAACTGGCTCGCCCTCGCCCCCTACCTGGTCAGGCGCGGCTACTGCGTCTTCTCCCTCGACTACGGGCAACTGCCCGGCGTGCCCTTCTTCCACGGCCTCGGCCCCATCGAGAAGTCCGCCGAACAGCTCGACGCGTACGTCGACAAGGTCCTCGCCGCCACCGGGGCCGCCGAGGCCGACCTCGTCGGCCACTCGCAGGGCGGCATGATGCCGCGCCACTACCTCAAGTTCCTCGGCGGCGCCGACAAGGTGAACGCCCTGATCGGACTCGCCCCCGACAACCACGGCACCACGCTCCACGGCCTCACCAAGCTGCTGCCGTACTTCCCCGGCGCGGCCCACCTGCTGAGCGAGAAGACCCCGGCCCTCGCCGACCAGATCGCCGGCTCGCCGTTCCTCACCAAGCTGAACGCGGGCGGTGACACCGTCCCCGGCGTCCGCTACACCGTCATCGCCACCAAGTACGAAGAGGTCGTCACCCCCTACCAGTCCCAGTACCTCGACGGACCGGGTGTGCGCAACGTGCTCCTCCAGGACCTGTGCCCCCTGGACTTCTCCGAGCACGTGGCGATCGGGCTGTTCGACCGCATCGCGTACCACGAGGTCGTCAACGCGCTGGACCCGGCGCACGCGAAGCCCACCACCTGCGCGTCCGTCGTCGGCTGACGGAACGACGCGAAGGGGCCCGTCCGGATCCGGACGGGCCCCTTCCCGGTCACACCGGTCGTCAGCGCGTGGCCCTGCGGCGCGCCGTGGCGAACACGACCGCGGCGCCGATCGCCAGCACCGCCGCGCCACCGCCGGCGAGGTACGGCGTGCTGCCGCTGCCGCCGGTCTCGGCCAGGTTCTCGCCGGCCGGGGCGGCGACGGGCGACGGGGTGCCGGCACCGTTGGCCTGGAGCGTGCCGGCCTGCTCGGCCTGCTCCGTCGCCTCCGCCTGCGTCTGCTCCTGCTCGGCCGGCTCCGCGGGCTTCGCCGCGGCGGGCTGCTTCGGCTCCTCGGCGGCGGGGTTCGCGGGCTCGGCGGGCCGGGCGTCGTGGTCGTCACCGCCGTGTCCGCCGTGGTCGACCGTCGACTTGTCCGTGCCCTGCTCGATCTGCTCGTCGGAGGGGGCCGACGCGACCGGGGCGGGGGCGCCGCCCGCCTGGCCGTTGTCCTTCCCGAACACCACGTCGGAGCAGGTGTAGAAGGCCTCGGGGGAGTCCGAGCGCTGCCAGATCGAGTAGACCAGGTGGCGGCCGGACTTGGCGGGGACGGTGCCGTCGAAGACGTAGGCGCCGTTCTCCAGCTTCGGGTTCGTGACCTTCGCGAAGGGCTTCGCCTCCAGGTCCGACCACTTCAGCGGCTTGGACGGGTCGTAGCCGTCCTTGGTGATGTACAGCTCGAAGGAGCCCTTGTGCGGGGCGGTCGCGCGGTAGCGGAAGGTGTGCGTGCCGGCGGTCATGGCGGACGACGGCCAGTCGCCGCGCGGCAGGTCGAGCCCCTTGTACTTGTCACGGTTCGCGCTGCACAGCTTCCCGTCCGGTATCAGCCGCTGGTGGTTGCCGGCGGCGTTGGCGATGTTGACCTCGTTCCAGTCGTAGAACGCCTGCGGACCGCTCGCCGCGACCGCCGCCTTGCACGCCGCCGAGTCCGGGCTCTCCGGGCCCTCCGCGTAGCAGGCGGACACCCGGCTGACCGGATCGGTCATCGTGCCGTGCGCCGCGGCGGGCGACGCGGTCAGGCCGGCGAGCGCGAGCGGCGCGATGCCCAGGGCGAGGGCGGCGGCTGCGGGCGTGCGGCGACGAGCGGTCATGGTGACGTTCTCCTTCGGCGGGACGAGCAGATGTGGGGGGTTGCGGGGACGGGAACCGGACGGGCGGCACAGCCCCCCGGCCTCGGTACCGACGATCCGGACCGGCCCCGGTGATCAGCAAACTAGCCCGCGGGGAGGCCGGATCCGGCGGCCTGCGGCGGCAGATGAGGATTCTTATGCTCCGCTTAAGGCGAGGCTAAGAGGACGCTCAGATACGGCCACTCGCGGTCGTCCGCCCCCGGCGACAGGGCGCCCACCGCCCGCCCCTACGCCGCTCGGCGCCGCGGGCGGTGGCTTCCCGTACGGCCCCGCGGGAAGCCACGAGGCGACCCGCTGACCCGGCGGGGCAGCACTTCCCGGAGCGCAGAGCGTCCGCCACACCTACCGGCGGGCGTGCTAGGCGTCGCCGACGCCCAGGTCGGCGCGCATGGACCGCTTCATCTCCGCCAGGCGGGGCCAGACCTCCGCGTGGAACCGGCCCTCCAGCGCGGGGCGCCGTTCCGGGCGGCCGGTCGCGGCGGGGCGCTCCAGGTGGCGCAGAGCGCCCGCCCCGGGGAGCGCGGCCCCCTCCGCGCACGGATGACGCCGTACGCGTCCTCTACCGCGAGCCCGTCCCCGGACCGCCCGCCGGGGCACCCGGCAGGGCACCCGCGCGGGCCAGGGCCTCCAGGGTGTCGAGGGCCGCGAGGGCGGCCGCCGCGGCGGCGGGGTCCCGCTCCGCGAGGCCGCTCGCCGCGAACTCGTCCTCGTCCAGGCGCAGCACCTCGGAGCCGTCCGCCGACACCCACAGGTCCAGGTCCAGGTCCTCCACGACCAGCTCGCCGCGGTCGCCGTCGACGGCGGCGGGCCGGGTGACGTCGCAGTACCAGCCCTTCAGGGCGCCGTCCCCGGCGCGCACCTCCTTCACCGCGTACCACCGGTCGCGCCAGTAGTGCTCGGTGAAGACGTCACCCGGCTCGAAGCGGACGAAGCCGAAGTCCCGCACCCCGTCGGCCGCCCACGGCGCGCGGACGGTGATCCGGGTGCCGTCGTCCGCCAGCACCTCGGCCGGATAGCGGATCTTCGTCCGCCCGGCCTTGACGAGACGCACCTCAACCGAGGGCGCGGACATGCCGGACCTCCGTCGCGCAGATCTCGTACCCGAACCACTCGTTGATCGCCAGCATCGGCCCGTTCTCCGCGTCGTTGCTGGTGAACGCGTCCGTGTAGCCCGCCGCCCGGGCCCGCAGCAGCGAGTCGGTCTTGGCGAGCTTCGCCAGGCCGCGCCCCCGGTACGCGCGCAGCGTCCCGGTCATGCCGGAGTGGTAGCGGCTCACGCCGTCGGTGTGGGCGGCGGTGAAGGCCGCGATCCGGCCGTCCACCGTCACCACGGTGGTCAACTCGTGGTCGAGCAGCGGGTTGTTCCAGGTGTCGGCGAGCCAGGCCTCGTAGTCGTCCAGGTCGGCGCCGATGTCGCTCGGCTCGTCGGCCGTCACCTCGGCGTCCGCCTCGAACAGCGGGCGCGGGTCGCCGGCGTAGGCGGCGGCGGTGCGCAGTTCCACGCCGGGGGGAAGCGCGGCCGGCGGCTCCGGCAGCGTGCCGCCCGCCAGGTCCAGCCGCAGGAAGTGCGCCGGGCGGGTGGGCCGGTAGCCGCGCTTCTCCGCGAACGCCCGGAACCCCGGCTCGTCCAGCACCCAGGCGTACACGCTCTCGGCGCCCTCGGCCGCCAGGTGCTCCTCGGCGGTACGCAGCAGCAGCCCGCCCGCGCCCGAGCCCCGGTGCTCGGGGTGGACCTGCGGGTTGGCGTACGACAGTCCGGGCGTGCCGGACTCGTGGGCGATGCCGACGTTGGCCGTGCCGACGATCTCCCCGTCCTTCTCCGCTATCAGCAGCCGGTACTTCCGGGCCGGGTGCGCCGAGGCGACCTGGGCGAGGACGGCCCGGGGCGTCGTCACCTCGAACGGCAGCGCGGCCCGCCGCACCCGGGTCACGGCCTCGGCATCGTCGGGACGGAAGTCACGCACAAGTACGGTCATGGGGCCGCAGGCTACGCGGGGCGGATGATCATCGCCTCCCCTTTTCGGCGCCGTGGGGGACAATCGCCCCGTGACCTTGAAGATCTCCATCGACGCGGGCTCCCCGACGGCCCCGTACGAGCAGCTGCGCGCCCAGATCTCCGACCAGGCCCGCTCGGGCCGCCTCCCCGTCGGCCACAAGCTGCCGACCGTCCGGGGCCTCGCCGACGAGCTGGGCCTCGCGGCGAACACCGTCGCCAAGGCGTACCGGGTGCTGGAGAGCGACGGGGTGATCGAGACCCGGGGCCGGGCCGGCACGTTCGTGGCGGCAGCCGGTGACGCCGCCGCCCGCCGGGCGGCGACGGCGGCCGCCGCGTACGCGGCCGAGGCCCACCGCCTGGGCCTCGACCGCGCCGACGCCGATGCGGCCGTGGCGGACGCGCTGCGGGCGGTCTACGAGCGGTAGCCGGTACGCGCCTGCCGGCGCCGCCGCGGGCCCGCCGTCCGCCGCCCGGCGCGCGCGCCCGCTACAGGTACAGTCCCGCGTCCGCGCCGCGCGCCTGGTCCGGGATGGCCGCCGGGCCGGTACCGCGCCGCAGCGCGTACAGCTCCGCCAGCGTCGCCCCGTCGCGCCCGATGCCCTCCTCGGTGCCGAGCCATGTGACCGCCTCCGGCCGGGTCAGCGGGCCGACCTCGATGCGGGCCAGGCAGCGGCCGGGGCGGACCACCGCCGGGTGCAGGCGCTCCAGGTCCTCGTTGGTGGTGACCCCGACCAGGACGTTGCGGCCCTGTCCGAGCAGCCCGTCCGTCAGGTTCAGCAGCCGTGACAGGGCCTGGCCCGCCGTGTGCTTGGCCTCGCCGCGGATCAGCTCGTCGCAGTCCTCCAGGAGCAGCAGCCGCCACCGGCCGTTCGCCGTCCCCTCGTCCTCGCCGATCGCGATGTCCATCAGGTAGCCGACGTCGTTGAACAGCCGTTCCGGATCCAGCACGCAGTCGACCTGGCACCAGTCGCGCCACGAGCGGGCGAGCGTGCGCAGCGCCGAGGTCTTGCCGGTGCCGGGCGGGCCGTGCAGCAGGAGCAGGCGGCCGGAGATGTCGTCGGGCGTGACCTTCATCAGCCGGTCCATCGCCTCGGCCACGGGCGAGGTGTAGTTGGGCCGCACCTCTTCCCACGACCCGGCGGCGATGCGGCGGGTCGTGCGGTGCGGGCCCCGGCGCGGCGACACGTACCAAAAGCCCATCGTCACGTTGTCCGGCTGCGGCTCCGGGTCGTCCTTCGCGCCGTCCGTGGCCTGCTTCAGCACCCGCTCGGCCAGCTCCGGCTCGACCGCCGTGACGGTGACGTCGGCGCCCCGGTTCCAGCGGGAGACCAGCAGCGTCCACCCCTCGCCCTCGGCGAGCGTGGCGCTGCGGTCGTCGTCACGGGCCGAGCGCAGCACCGAGGCCCCCGGCGGGAGCAGGGTCGCGCCGGACTTGACGCGGTCCAGCGAGGAACTGTGCGCGTACGGCTGCTCGCCCGTCGCGAAGCGCCCGAGGAACAGCGCGTCGACGACGTCGGCAGGGGAATCGCTGTCGTCGACGGTGAGCCGGATCGGCAGGGCCTCATGGGGGTTGGCAGACATGCGCCCCATGATCCGGCACACGCGCGCCCGCCGCACGGTGTTTATGTGCGTGTTCCCCTCGGCGGGCCGACCGCCCGCCGGACGCGCCGACACCGCCCGCCGGACGCGCCGACACCGCCCGCCGGGCGTGCCGACCGCCTGCCGGCGTGCTGCCCTCGGCCCGCCGGACGCGGTGACCGCCCGGCCGCCGGCCACCCGGCCACCCGGCCGGCCGCGCCGGACTCCGCGTACCCCTCGGACGCGGTGCGGCGCCAGGGGTCTGGCGTCGGTCCGACAAAAAAGACTCCGCACGGGTGAGTTGCCCCGGTACCTGCGGATATCGCGCCTCGCGCCCGAGCAGACTTTGACTCGACGTCAACTCCACGCCACGCCGGGCTATTGGCATGGACACTGCATCCTGCTACGAACTTTTTAGGCAGAAATCCTGCCAAAGGGAGGTTCCATGAAACTGTCCCGAGCCGCGGCGTTCACCACCTCACTCCTCCTCGGCGCCGCCCTGACCCTCACCGGGGCAGGGGCGGCGCAGGCCGACTCGTCGGCCGCAGCCCTCGACTACGTGGCACTCGGCGACTCCTACTCCTCCGGAGTCGGTGCCGGGAGCTACGACAGCGCGAGCGGCAACTGCAAGCGCAGCACCCGAGCCTTCCCCAAGCTCTGGGCAGCCGCGAACTCCCCCTCGTCCTTCGCGTTCACGGCATGCTCAGGCGCCCGCACCCATGACGTGACGGCGGGTCAGCTGGGACCGCTCTCCTCCGCCACCGACCTCGTCTCCCTCACCGTCGGCGGGAACGACGCCGGCTTCGCCGACGTCATGACCACCTGCGTCCTCCAGTCCGAGGCCACCTGCATCGCCCGCGTCAACGAGGCGAAGAGCTACGTCGACACCACCCTCCCCGGCCGTCTCGACTCGGTGTACTCGGCGATCAGGACCAAGGCCCCGTCGGCACGGGTCGTCGTGCTCGGCTACCCCCGCTTCTACAAGCTCGGCGGCAGCTGCCTCGCCGGCCTGACCGAGAACGAGCGCCGCGCCATCAACGGCGGCGCCGACCACCTCAACGCGGCGACCGCCAAACGCGCCGCCGACCACGGCTTCGCGTGGGCCGACGTCACCCCGGCGTTCACCGGCCACGAGATCTGTTCGAGCGCGTCCTGGCTGCACAGCGTCAACTGGCTCAACATCGGCGAGTCCTACCACCCCACCGCCGCCGGACAGTCCGGCGGCTACCTGCCCACCTTCAAGGCAGCGCTGTAAGGAGCCGCGCCCCGGCGGACCGGTCCGGCCCGGGGTCCGCCGCGACGGCAGGCGTCCCCGCCCGCCGCCCCGGCACCTCGCCCCGGCACCACACCCGTGACCGCGAAGCCCCCGCCCCACCGAACGGCGCCCCGGCCGGGCCCCGGGACACCACCCGGGCCCGGTCGCGGTGCGTCCCGGCCTTCCCCTTCACCGGAGGATCGGGACCGCCGCTCCGACACCCCGTGAGACGTACGTATTTCTGCCACCATCCGTGTGCCACAAGGGCCTTCGGGCAAACGACCGCAAGCCGCCCCATCCCGGCCCCGCCGGAAGGGTGTCCAACTCGCCCTGGAATCAATCGTATTCGGAGGGTAGTCGTCAACCCTCGTACATGTGTGGTGAATCCCGTCACCGGGATACACGCATGAGATGCGGGGACGATAGGGTTAATCTGCAGCGGCCGGGTGCCCTCGTACGGGTGGGGAGTGACATGGAACAGATAACGGTGCGCAGCAGGCCTCGGGTGCCTGCGATCACATGCGGGAGCAGCGCGACCAGCACGCGCCTCGACCGCCATCTCTCGGTGCTGGGCGGCCCGGCCGTCCCGCAGCGCGAAGCGGCCGAAGCGACCCTGCTGATGCGGGAGTTGACGTCGCGTGACGTCGCCCACACCCGCATGAGCAAGAGCGCGCGCGTCCGGCTCTTCGCACCGCTGCGCCGCCTGCGCCGCTCGCTCTTCGGCAACCACGCCTGACGTCACCCGGCTGCCCGGCCCGCCCGTACCCCACCCGCCGTGCACGAACGTCCCGGCCGCGGCCCGCGGCCGGCAGCCGGTGACACCGTCCGAGGACCGTGCGGGCGCCGTCCCGCCGGGGCCCGGCCGCCCGCCGGCGGGGCCGCCGCAGTAGCGTGCCCCGGGCCGCCCGGCCCCATGGTGGTGCGCCCGCCGAGTGCGGGACGAGGAAGGCGGCCCCTGAGGGGCCGGCCGCCGGCTGTCAAGCCACCACACCGTCGCGCCGCAGTTCCAGGCGCTCGCCGTCCGGCACACCCAGCTCCCGCAGTACCGCGTCCGTGTGTTCCCCCAGCGCCGGTACCGCGCCCATGCACGGCTCCGCCCCGCCCGGCAGGGTGATCGGCGGCAGCATGGCCCGCAGCGGACCCACCGCGGTGTCCACCTCCCGCCACCGGTCGCGGGCCGCGAGCTGCGGATGGGCCGCCACGTCCGCCACCGAGTTGAGCCGGGCGCACGCGATGCCGGCGGCCTCCAGGCGGTCGACCGCCTCCGCCGTCGCCAGCCCCGCCAGCGCCTCCGCCACCACCGCGTCCGTCTTCGCCCGGTGCGCCACCCGCGCCGTGTTCGTCGCGAACGCCGGGTCGTCGCCCAACTCCGGCCTGCCCAGCACCTGTTCGGCCAGCCGCCGCCACTCGCGGTCGTTCTGCACCGACAGCAGCACCTGGCCCCCGTCGGCCGTCGGGTACGCGTCGTAGGGCGCGATGACGGCGTGGGCGACCCCGGTACGCGCCGGGGCCTCGCCGCCGTGCATCCCGTGGTGCAGGGGGTGGCCCATCCACTCGGCGAGCGACTCCAGCATGGAGATCTCCACCGGCCCGCCCAGGCCCGTCGTCCCCCGCCGCACCAGGGCCGCCAGCACCCCCGAGAAGGCGTACATGGCCGCCGCGATGTCGGCCGCCGGGATCCCCGCCTTGACCGGCTGCTCGGGCGTCCCCGTCACCGACACGAGCCCCGCCTCGCACTGGACGAGCATGTCGTACGCCCGCTTGTGCGCGTACGGCCCGCCCGCCCCGTACCCGGAGATGTCCACCCCGATCAGCCGCGGGTGCGCCGCGCACAGGGTCGCCGCGTCGAGCCCCAGCCGGGCCGCCGCCCCCTGCCCCAGGTTCTGCACGAACACGTCCGCGCCGGCGACCAGGCGGCGGACGACGGCGATGCCGCGCGGGTCCTTGAGGTCCACGGCCACCGACTCCTTGCCCCGGTTGCACCACACGAAGTGCGAGGCGAGGCCCCCGGCCGCGGTGTCGTAGCCGCGCGCGAAGTCACCGCCGTCCGGTCGCTCGATCTTGACCACCCGGGCGCCCAGGTCGGCGAGCTGGCGGGTGGCGAACGGCGCGGAGACGGCCTGCTCGACGGCGACGACGGTGATCCCCCGGAGAGGCAGCGGCTGAGTGCTCATGCAGCCGTACCTATCGTGTACGTGCCACCCTTGTCACCCCCTCCGGGCGTCACCCCGGGACACGGGAGCCGGGATCCCGAAGCCGGTGGCCGGGACGCGGGCGCCGGGCCCGGGGGCTACAGCAGCGCCAGCTGGCCCTCGGGACCCTCCTCCTCCCGGTCCAGGACGGAGGCCGGGCGCCGTGCCGCGGCGGGCGCGGGCAGCACGCCGGCCGCGCGCAGGGCGGTGCGGGTGAGCCGCTCCGCGCCGGACATGTCCGGACGCGCGGACTCCAGCTGGGCCTGGAGGGCCAGCACGGTGATCAGCTCCAGCAGTTCGGAGGTCCACTCCTGCGGCCAGGCCGCCGGGCCGATCGCCTCCAGGGTGCCCGGCTCGGCGTGCCCGGTGCGGCGCTCGAACCACAGCTCCAGCATCCGCACCCCGCCCACCCGGTACTCCCACGCCTCGGCCGGTACGGGCGAGATCCGGCCGCCGTCGCCGACCAGCAGGGCCTCGTCCCCGGCGTCGTACGCCAGGCCGCGCGGCCGGGCCGGGAGCGCGGCGCGGACGTACGGACGGCGCCCGCCGGGCAGCCGGGGGCGCTCCCCGCCCCGGGCGCCGCGCAGCTGGACGTCCCTCATGCGGCGGCCCAGGGCCACTCCGGCCGCCCAGACGGCGGGGTCGGCCGGCAGCGGGACGGCGCACCCGGCGGGGGAGGGGCGGGCGGCCACCAGCGCCCAGGCCAGCAGGTCCTCCGGGGTGACGCCGGTGCCGTACCGGCCGGCCAGCAGCTCCGGCAGCCCGGGCGCGACGTTCGGCTCCCGCCCGCCGGGGCGCCGGTACAGCGGGCGGATGCGGCCCGGCCGGCCCGCCGGTGAGCGGCCGTCCGGCAGCGCCGCCGTCACCAGCAGCGCGGGGCCCGCCGCCCGGGGCACGTACCCCTGCTCGACGGCGAACACCTGCCGCTCGTCGGCCACCCGCCACAGTTCCGGGCGGGCGGCGTCCAGGAGCCGGTGGTCCGGCAGCAGCCACTGCTCGTCGAACGGCCCGTGGACCAGCCGGACCGGCTCGGGGCACGGCCCCGCCTCCCGCGCCAGCCGGGCCGTCCCGGTCCGCTGCCCCGGCAGGGCGGCGACCGAACTGTTCGGCGTCCGGGCCCGCGAGGGCCGGAACAGGGCTTCCCTGGCGCTCTCCTCGGCCCCCACCAGCGCCGCCCAGCGGGCCCGCAGGGTGCGGGCATCCGGGGCGACGACCCAGCCGCGGCCCAGCCGCAGCGGCGCCACGGACCAGGGCATCAGGTCGTCGAGCAGCGGCGCGTCATCCGTCACGGGCGGCATGCTAGTGACCGCGCACGGTCCGGCTCCACCGTGCCCGCCCGCACCGGCCGGTCCGGCTCCACCGCACCCGCCCGCCCCACGCAGGCCGGCTCCACCGTGCCCGCGCCCGCCCGCCCGCACCCGCCCCGTGCTCAGTCCGCCTCCACCGTGACCGTGAAGGAGAACCGGTCGCCCCGGTAGCGGATGCGCGCCACGTCGACCACCCGCCCGTCCTCGTCGTAGGTCACGCCCGTGTAGTGCAGGATCGGCGACAGCAGCGGGACCTGGAGCAGGCCGGCAGTCTCGGGGTCCGCGAGCCGGGCCTCCACGGTGTCGGTGATGCGGCTGATCCGCACCCCGACCGCGTCCCGGAGCACCTTGGTCATCGGCCACCGCTCCAGGTCGGCCAGGTCGATCCGGGCGGCCACCTCGGGGCGGACCGCGTTCTCCGCCCAGTTCGTCGGCTCGCCGCTCTCGCCGTCGCAGCGCAGCCGCCGGTAGGTGACCACCTCCGCGAGGCCCGGGAAGTGCTCGGCCAGGTCGCCGGGGACCTTGTCCTCGCCGTGGCCGAGGATCGTCGTCCGCTCGCCCGACTGCTGGGCCACGATCGCGTCGATCGAGCCCAGCA
Source organism: Streptomyces noursei (assembly GCF_001646665.1). GTDB lineage: Bacteria > Actinomycetota > Actinomycetes > Streptomycetales > Streptomycetaceae > Streptomyces > Streptomyces lavendulocolor. The sequence goes on from NZ_LWBU01000110.1 coordinate 42,406, forward strand.
GCCGGCGCGGGGCGCTGCGCCGGGCGCCCGGCTCGATGAACGTGCCGCGCCGCCGGTGCCGGCTGATCAGCCCCTCCGCCTCCAGCTCCTTCAGCGCCTGCCGCATGGTCAGGACGCTGACGCCGTAGTGCGTGGCCAGCTGCTCCTCGGTGGGCAGGCGCAGCGAGGCGTCCGGCGCGCGCCCGAGTATGGAGGCGCGGAGGGACTGCGAGACCTGGTACCACAGCGGGAGCTTGCGGTTCAGGACCAGCGAGTCGGGGGCGAAAGCGGTCACGTGTACTCCGTACTACGGCCGAAAGTGGCGCTCAAGACCCTGCCACACGTCGTCGTACCCGCGCTGCAGGTGGTCGGCCTCCGCCGCCTGGCCGGTGGCCGTGATGGGCCAGCGCGTCTCGAACATGAACGCCAGGCCGTCGTCGATCCGCTGCGGCACCAGGTCCGCCGCGCTCGCCCTGTCGAACGTCTCCCGGTCCGGGCCGTGCGCCGACATCATGTTGTGCAGCGAGCCGCCGCCCGGGACGAAGCCCTCGGCCTTGGCGTCGTACGCGCCCTCGATCAGGCCCATGTACTCGCTCATCACGTTGCGGTGGAAGTACGGCGGGCGGAAGGTGTCCTCGCCGACGAGCCAGCGCGGCGCGAAGACGACGAAGTCCACGCCCGCGAGTCCCGGGGTGTCGGACGGCGAGGTGAGCACCGTGAAGATCGACGGGTCCGGGTGGTCGTAGGAGATGGTCCCGATCACGTTGAAGGTGCGCAGGTCGTACACGTACGGGACGTGGTTGCCGTGCCAGGCGACGACGTCGAGGGGCGAGTGGTCGTACGTCGCGGTCCACAGGTTGCCGCAGAACTTGTTCACCACCTCCACCTCGCCCTCCACGTCCTCGTACGCGGCCACCGGCGCCCGGAAGTCCCGGGGGTTGGCCAGGCCGTTGGCGCCGATCGGGCCGAGGTCGGGCAGCTGGAACGGCCGGCCGTAGTTCTCGCAGACGTACCCGCGCGCGGTCTCGTCGAGCAGTTCGACGCGGAAGCGGATCCCGCGCGGGATCAGCGCGACCTCGCCCGGGCGGGCGGCGAGGTTGCCCAGCTCGGTGCGGAGCAGCAGCCCGCCGCGCTCGGGGACGATCAGCAGTTCGCCGTCGGCGTCGCTGAACACCCGCTCCATCGACGTGTCGGCGTGGTAGAGGTGCACGGCCATGCCGGTGCGCTGCGCCGCGTCGCCGTTGCCGCCGAGGGTCCACAGGCCGGCCAGCCAGTCCGTGCCGGGCACCGGCTCCGGGAGCGGGTTCCAGCGCAGCCGGTTGGGGTCGGCGACGGTCTCGGTGAAGGGCGCGGTGCGCAGGGCGCCGTTGCCGGTGCGGACGAACGGCGGGTGCGCGGCCGACGGGCGGATCCGGTAGAGCCACGAGCGCTGGTTGTGGGCGCGCGGCTCGGTGAAGGCGGAGCCGCTCAGCTGCTCCGCGTACAGGCCCAGCGGCGCGCGCTGGGGGGAGTTCCGGCCGAGCGGCAGGGCGCCGGGGACGGCCTCGGAGCTGTGCTCGTTGCCGAAGCCGGTGGAGTACTCCAAGGCCTCCGCGATCTTCTTCGCCTGTTCGGTGACATCGCTCGTCATCGTCGCCCGCTCCTGTCGCTCTGCCTGCCCCGAATGGAATCCTATGTAAGACCGTAGGATTCCAGAGCGCCCGCGTCAACGGGGGTGGGTCTTGGACGCTCCCGGCGCGGCGCGGGTTCCCGCGGCACGGCACGGCATCATGGGCCCGTGCCCCCGCCGCCCCCGCTTCGCCGCGTGCCCGTGCAGCGGCGCAGCGCCGAGCGCCTGGCCCGGATCCTCGACGCCTGCGCCCAGCTCATCGAGGAGGCCGGCTACGAGCGGCTGAGCACCCGCGAGGTGGCGGTGCGGGCGGGCGTGCCGATCGGGTCGGTCTACCGCTTCTTCTCCGGCAAGCGCGCCATGGCCGCCGCGCTCGCCCACCGCAACCTCGACCGCTACGCCGAGCGCGTGGCGGCCCGGCTGGCGCAGCGGCCGGACCTCGACGCGCATGGCGCCGTGGACGCCGTGCTCGACGCGTACATCGCCATGAGGCGCACCGAGCCGGGCTTCGCGCTCGTGGACTTCGGCGTCCCCGCCGCGCCGCGGGAGGCGGCCCCGGACGCGGCCCCGGACGCGTCCCCGGACCGGAACGGCGACCGCGACGGCGACCACGATGGCGACGGAAACGCCGGCCGCGACGGTGACGAGCACGGGGTGAACCACCTCGTCGCCGAACGGATCCGCGGCCTGCTCGGCGGGTACCTCCACCACTCCTCCGGCGAGGTGCTGCGCCGCAAGGTGCTCGTGGCGGTCGAGGCGACCGACGCGCTCCTGCGGCTCGCCTTCCGGGCGGGGCCGCCGGGCGACCCCGAGCTGATCGACGAGACCCGCGCACTGCTCCACGCCTATCTCGCGCCGGTCCTCCGGGGCTGACCCATCGCCACCATGCGTACCGGTCGGTATGCTCGGCGGTGTCTGCGTGTCACGCCGCCGCGGCCCCACGGCTGCCGCCGCCCCGGGAGGCCTCCATGCCCACCGCCCTGCGTATCTGCCCGCTCTGCGAAGCCACCTGCGGGCTCACCCTCACCCTCGACGGCACGCGTGTCACCGGCGCGCGCGGTGACCGGGACGACGTCTTCAGCCAGGGGTTCATCTGCCCCAAGGGCGCGTCGTTCGGCGAGCTCGACGCCGACCCCGACCGCCTGCGTGCCCCGCTCGTGCGCCGGGCGGACGGCACCCTGGCGGAGGCCGGCTGGGAGGAGGCGTTCGACCTGATCGCGCGCCGGCTGCCGCCGCTCGTCGAGCGGCACGGCGCCGACGCCGTCGGGGTCGTCCTCGGCAACCCCAACGTCCACACCATGGCGGGGGCGCTCTACCCGCCGGTCCTCCTCGGCGCCCTGCGCACCCGCAGCCTCTTCACCGCGTCCACGCTGGACCAGATGCCCAAGCACGTCTCCAGCGGGCTGATGTTCGGCGACCCCTTCGCCATCCCCGTCCCCGACCTGGACCGCACCGCCCACCTGCTGGTGATCGGCGCCAACCCGCTGGAGTCCAACGGCAGCCTGTGCACCGCGCCCGACTTCCCCGGCAAACTCAAGGCGCTGCGCAAACGCGGCGGCACGCTCACGGTCGTCGACCCGCGCCGCACCCGCACCGCGCGCCTGGCCGACCGGCACGTCGCCGTCCGCCCCGGCACCGACGCGCTCCTGCTCGCCGCCCTCGTCCACGTGCTGTACGAGGAGGGCCTCACCGACCTCGGGGCACTCGCCGCGCACGTCCAGGGGGTCGAGGAGGTCGAGGCCGCCGTACGGGACTTCACGCCCGAGACGGTCGCCGGCGCGTGCGACGTGGACGCCGGCACCATCCGGGCGCTCGCCCGCGAACTGGCGGCGGCGCCGGCGGCGGCCGTCTACGGGCGGGTCGGCGGCAGCACCGTCGCGTACGGCACCCTCACCAACTGGCTCGTCGACGTCCTCAACGTCCTCACCGGCAACCTCGACCGGCCCGGCGGCGCGCTGTTCCCGCTCTCCGCGACGGTCCCCGCGCCCCGCCCCGCCGGTCCCGGCAAGGGCTTCGCGCTCGGCCGCTGGACGAGCCGTGTCTCCGGGCACCCCGAGGCCAAGGGCGAACTGCCCATGGCCGCCCTCGCGGAGGAGATCGAGACCCCCGGCGAGGGCCGCATCCGCGCGCTCGTCGCCATCGCCGCCAACCCGGTCCTCTCCGCCCCCGACGGCGACCGCCTCGACCGCGCCCTCGGCGCACTGGACTTCATGGTGAGCGTCGACCCGTACCTCAACGAGACCTCACGGCACGCCGACGTGATCCTGCCGCCGCCGCCCCCCGCCCAGAGCGCCCACTTCGACTTCGCGTTCAACGGCTTCGCCGTCCGCAACCAGGTCCGGTACACCCCCGCGCCCGTCCCCCTGGAGCCGGGCCGCATGGACGAGTGCGAGATCCACGCCCGGCTGATCCTGGCCGCGACCGGCATGCACGGGGCCGCACCGCACACCGTCGACGACATGGTCATCGCCCGCACCCTCGCCAGGGTCGTCACCGAGCCGCACTCGCCCGCCCACGGCCAGGACCCCCAGGAGTACGCGGTCCGCCTCACCGGCCGCACCGGCGCCGAGCGGCGGCTGGACCTGATGCTGCGCCTCGGTCCCTACGGCCTCACCCTCGACCGGCTGCGGGCGCACCCCCACGGCATCGACCTCGGCCCGCTGGAGCCCCGCGTCCCCCAGGTCCTCAAGACCCGCAGCGGACGCGTCGAACTCCTGCCGGAACCCGTCGCCGCCGACCTGCCCCGGCTTCGGGAGGCCCTGTCGGCACCCGGCGACTCCCTCGTCCTCGTCGGCCGCCGTCACCTGCGCTCCAACAACAGCTGGATGCACAACGTCCCCACGCTCAACAGCGGCACCAACACCTGCACCCTCCAGGTCCACCCCGAGGACGCGGACCGCCTGGGCCTCACCGACGGCGGCACCGCCCGCGTCAAGGCCGAGGGCGGCGAGCTGCGTGTCCCCGTCGAGGTCACGGACGCCGTGCGCCCCGGCGTGGTGAGCATCCCGCACGGCTGGGGCCACGACCGGCCGGGGACCCGCATGGCGGTCGCCGCCGGACGGCCGGGCGTCAATGTGAACCAGCTGCTCGACGGGAGCCGGCTCGACCCGCTGTCCGGCACCGCCGTGCTCAACGGCTTCCCCGTCCGCGTAGCACCAGCCAGCTGACCTGGGGTTTTGCTCGTATTGCTCACGCGTCGACATCTTGCTGACGGCTGAACGAGGCACCTAACGTCATCCGGGCCGCCGCCCCCGGTGGAGTTCAAGGGTGAACGTTAGGTGTCCTCCATGCTGACAGTCCTCGGCTTCGCCATGATCGCGACCTTCCTGGTCCTGATCATGATGAAGAAGATGTCGCCGATCGCGGCGCTCGTCCTCGTCCCCGCCCTCTTCTGCGTCCTCGTCGGACAGGGCGCACAGCTCGGCGACTACGTACTCGAAGGCGTCGGCAATCTCGCGCCCACCGCCGCGATGCTGATGTTCGCCATCGTCTACTTCGGCGTGATGATCGACGTCGGCCTCTTCGACCCGATCGTCCGGGGCATCCTGCGCTTCTGCAAGGCCGATCCGCTGCGGATCGTGGTCGGTACGGCGGTCCTCGCCGCGATCGTCTCGCTGGACGGCGACGGGTCGACCACCTTCATGATCACCGTCTCGGCCATGTACCCGCTCTACAAGCGCCTCGGGATGAGCCTGGTCGTGATGACCGGCGTCGCCGCCACCGCCAACGGCGTGATGAACACGCTGCCCTGGGGCGGCCCCACGGCCCGCGCCGCCACCGCGCTCAAGCTGGACGCCGGCGACATCTTCGTACCGATGATCCCGGCCCTCGGCGCCGGCCTGCTGTTCGTCTTCGCCCTCGCGTACGTCCTGGGGCGGCGGGAGCGCAAGCGCCTGGGCCACCTCACCCTGGACGAGGCCCTGGAGCCGCGGACCGGGACCGTACTGGCCGCGGCGGGCGGCGACGGCGGCACGGAGCGGTCCGTCACCGCACCGGCGCTCACGTCCCCGGCCCCGGGCGCGTCCATGCCCCCGGCCCCGGCCCCGGGCACGCCCCCGGCCGGTGACGGTGACGGTGACGTCGACGGCGCGGGACCGGCGGCCGACGAGGGGTTCCAGGGACTCGACCCGGAGCGTCCCACCCTCCGCCCCCGGCTGTACTGGTTCAACGCGGCACTGACGGTGGCCCTCCTCACCGCCATGATCATGGAGCTGCTGCCCATCCCGGTGCTCTTCCTGATCGGCGCGGCCCTCGCCCTCACGGTCAACTTCCCGCACATGCCCGACCAGAAGGCGCGCATCGCCGCCCACGCCGACAACGTCCTCAACGTCGCCGGCATGGTCTTCGCCGCCGCCGTCTTCACCGGGGTCCTCACCGGAACCGGCATGGTCAAGCACATGGCCGACTGGCTCGTCGGCGCCGTCCCGGAGGCCATGGGCCCGCACATGGCCCTCGTCACCGGCCTGTTGAGCCTGCCCCTGACGTACTTCATGTCCAACGACGGCTTCTACTTCGGCGTCCTGCCCGTCCTCGCGGAGGCCGGCGCCGCGCACGGCGTGTCACCGCTGGAGATCGCCCGCGCCTCCCTGGTGGGCCAGGCCCTGCACATGTCCAGCCCGCTCGTGCCCGCGGTGTACGTCCTGGTGGGCATGGCGAAGGTCGAGTTCGGCGACCACACCCGCTTCACCGTCAAGTGGGCGGCGCTGACCTCGCTGGTGGTGCTGGGCGCCGGACTGCTCCTCGGCATCATCTGATGAAGCGGTACTGGCTGCTGCGCCTCGTCATCGCCTTCGGCTTCGCCCAGGCGGCGGTGTCGATGGCGCGGCCCGCCGTCTCGTACCGCGCCCTCTCGCTGGGCGCGGACGAGCGCGCGATCGGCGTCATCGCGGGCGCGTACGCGCTGCTGCCGCTGTTCGCCGCCGTACCGGTCGGGCGCAGGACCGACCGCGGCCGGTGCGCGCCCCTGCTGCCCACCGGTGTCGTGCTCATCGCCGGCGGCTGCGCGCTGAGCGGAACGGCCGGCTCACTGGCGTGGATGGCCGCGTGGAGCGGCGTGATGGGGCTCGGCCACCTGTGCTTCGTGATCGGCGCCCAGTCCCTCGTGGCCCGCCGGTCCGCGCCGGCCGAACAGGACCGCGACTTCGGGCACTTCACCATCGGTGCCTCGCTCGGGCAGCTCGTCGGGCCGGTCGCCGCGGGGCTCCTCGTCGGCGACGCCCCGGGCCGCGGCGGCACGCTCGCCCTGGTGGTGTCGGCCGCGGTCGCCGCGGTGGCCCTCACCTCCCTCTGGCGCGTCGAGCAGCGCGACGCCGGCCCCCGGCACGCGCGCGTGGAACGGGACGCGGTCCCCGTCCACCGCATCCTGCGCACGCGCGGGGTGCCCGCCGGCATCTTCGTCAGCCTCGCCGTGCTCTCCGCGACCGACATCCTGACCGCCTACCTGCCGGTCGTGGGCGAGCAGCGCTCCATCCCGCCGGCCACCGTCGGACTGCTGCTGAGCCTGCGCGCCGCCGCCACCATCGCCTGCCGGCTGGTGATGACCCCGATGCTCCGGCTGCTGGGCCGCACGGCGCTGCTGACCGTGACCTGCCTGCTCGCCGGGGTGCTGTGCGCCGGCATCGCGCTGCCCGTGCCCGTGTGGGCGCTCGCCGCGATGCTGGCCGTGCTCGGCTTCTGCCTGGGGGCCGGCCAGCCGTTGTCGATGACCACCGTGGTCCGGGCCGCCCCCCAGGAGGCGCGCTCCACGGCCCTCGCCCTGCGCCTGACGGGCAACCGGCTCGGCCAGGTCGCGGCACCGGCGTCCGCCGGGCTGGTCGCCGGCGTCGCCGGTACGGCCGCCCCGTTCGTGATGCTGGGCGCCCTGCTCCTGGCGGCGGCGGGCCTGGGCGCCCGGGCGGGCCGGGGGACCGGCGGGACGCTCGGCCCGGAGGCGGCGGCCCCCGGCGGTGGCGCGGGGACCCCCACCGGGGCGGCCGGCGGCACCCGGGCGGCCCGCTGCGGAACCCGCCCACGGCGGTGACCCCGGAGGGTCCCGCCCGTCCGGTTCCGGCCGATCGGGTCCGGTCGTCCGGTCCCAGCGCGTCCGGTTCCGGTCCGGCCCGGTGGTTCGGCCGCCCGGTGGCGCACCCGAGTGTCAGAGTGATCGGCACCCCGCCCCGCACGGAAGGCCGCCCGGTCATGCCCACACGCACCCGCCCCCACCCGGTCATGCCCACCACCACCCGCTCCCGCCTGGCGCTCACCACCGCGGCGGTCCTCCTCGCGGCCGGCGCCCCCGCCGCGTACGCGGCCCTCGACGACCGGTCCGGCGGTGCCGCGCCCACCGCCCGCGGCGCGGCGTACGTGGAGACGCGGCTGCTCTTCGGCACGGAGCGGCCCGACGGGGGGCCGGCCGTCACGGACCGGCAGTTCACGGCCTTCGTCGACCGCGAGGTCACCCCCGCCTTCCCCGAGGGGCTGACCGTCCGGGAGGGGCGCGGGCAGTGGCGGGACGCGAGCGGCCGGATCGCGCGGGAGCGGTCGTACGAACTGGTCCTGCTCTACCCGGCCGGGGAGGCGCACGTACGCGACCCGGCGGTCGAGCGGATCCGCGACGCCTACGAGCGCGCATTCGGCCAGGAGTCCGTGGCCCGCCTCGACGAACGGACCTCGGTGGACTTCTGATGTGATGTGGTCGGTCCCGCAGCCCCTGGCGTCCAAAAACTACCACCGCTAGTTTGGGAGGGACGATCCAACGGAACAGCTCCGAAGGCCGAAGGAGAAGCGGATGAAGGCCCACGACGGGATGTACATCGACGGCGCGTGGCGGCCCGCCGCCGGCACCGGCACCATCGCGGTGGTGAACCCGGCCGACGAGCAGGTCATCGGCCACGTCCCGGCCGGCACGGCCGAGGACGTCGACGCCGCGGTCCGGGCCGCCCGCGCCGCGCTCCCCGCGTGGGCCGCCACGGCCCCGGCCGACCGGGCCGCGCGCATCGCCGCCCTGCGCGACGCCCTGGCCGCCCGCAAGGACGAGATGGCCGGGACCATCACGGCGGAGCTCGGTGCACCGCCGCAGACCGCCCAGGCCATCCACGCCGGCCTGCCGGTCGTCGTCGCCGGCACGTACGCCGACCTGGCCGCCACGTACGCCTTCGAGGAGAAGGTGGGGAACTCCACCGTCCTGATGGAGCCGGTCGGCGTGGTGGGCGCCATCACGCCCTGGAACTACCCCCTGCACCAGATCGTCGCGAAGGTCGCGCCCGCCCTGGCCGCCGGGTGCACGATCGTCCTCAAGCCGGCCGAGGACACGCCCCTGACCGCCCAGCTGTTCGCCGAGGCCGTCGACGCGGCCGGCCTGCCCGCCGGTGTGTTCAACCTGGTGACGGGTCTCGGCCCGGTCGCCGGGCAGGCCCTCGCCGAGCACGACGGCGTCGACATGGTCTCCTTCACCGGCTCCACCGCCGTCGGCAGGAGGATCGGCGCCGCGGCAGGCGCGGCCGTCAAGCGCGTCGCCCTGGAGCTCGGCGGCAAGTCCGCCAACGTCATCCTGCCCGGCGCCGATCTCGCCAGGGCGGTCTCCGTCGGCATCGCCAACGTGATGTCCAACTCCGGCCAGACCTGCAGCGCCTGGACCCGGATGCTGGTCCACCGCGACCTCCAGGACGAGGCCGCCGACCTCGCGGCCGCGGCGGTCGCCAAGTACGTGCCGGGCGACCGCGTCGGCCCGCTCGTCAACGCCAAGCAGCAGGAGCGGGTGCGCGGCTACATCGAGAAGGGCATCGCCGAGGGCGCCCGGCTCGTCGCCGGCGGCCCCGAGGCGCCCCTCGACAAGGGGTACTACGTCAGCCCCACCGTCTTCGCCGACGTCACGCCCGACATGACCATCGCCCGGGAGGAGATCTTCGGCCCGGTCGTCTCGATCCTGCCGTACGAGGACGAGGACGACGCCCTGCGCATCGCCAACGGCACCGTGTACGGTCTCGCCGGCGCGGTGTGGGCGGCCGACGACGAGACGGCCGTCGCCTTCGCGCGCCGCATGGAGACCGGTCAGGTCGACATCAACGGCGGCCGGTTCAACCCGCTGGCCCCGTTCGGCGGCTACAAGCAGTCGGGCGTCGGGCGCGAGCTGGGCGCGCACGGCCTCACCGAGTACCTGCAGACCAAGTCCCTTCAGTTCTGAACGACACCGGGAGACAACGATCGTGGTCCGAGCCGCCGTCCTGCCCGCCATAGGTGCTCCTCTGGAGATCACCGGCATCGAACTCCCGGAGCCCGGCCCCGGCCAGGTGAGGATCCGCCTCGCCGCGGCCGGTGTGTGCCACTCCGACCTGTCCCTGTCCAACGGCACCATGCGGCTGCCCGTCCCGGCGGTCCTCGGCCACGAGGGCGCCGGAACGGTGCTCGCCGTCGGGGAGGGCGTCGGCCACGTCGCCCCCGGCGACGGGGTCGTGCTCAACTGGGCGCCGTCCTGCGGCTCCTGCCACCCCTGCGCGCTGGGCGAGGTGTGGCTCTGCGCCGAGGCGCTCACCGGAGCGGGCAGGGTCCACGCCGTCGCCGAGGACGGCACGCGGCTGCACCCCGGACTGAACGTCGCCGCGTTCGCCGAGGAGACCGTCGTGCCGGCCGGGTGCGTGCTGCCCGCCCCCGACGGCGTACCGCTCACCGACGCGGCCCTGCTCGGCTGCGCCGTCCTCACCGGGTACGGGGCGGTCCACCACTCCGCGCGGGTGCGCGAGGGCGAGTCGGTGGTCGTGTTCGGCGTCGGCGGAGTGGGCCTCGCCACCCTCCAGGCCGCCCGCATCGCGGGCGCGGGGACGATCATCGCCGTCGACGTGTCGCCCGAGAAGGAGGAACTGGCCCGGCAGGCCGGCGCCACCGAATACCTCGTGGCCTCCGAGACCACCGCCAAGGAGGTCAGGAAGCTCACCGGCGGGCACGGCGCGGACGTGGCCGTCGAGTGCGTGGGCCGTGCCGTCACCATCCGCACCGCCTGGGACTGCACCCGGCGCGGCGGCCGCACCACGGTCGTCGGCATCGGCGGCAAGGAGCAGCAGGTGAGCTTCCATGCCCTGGAGATCTTCCACTGGGGCCGTACGCTCTCCGGCTGCGTGTACGGCAACTCGCGCCCCGCCGAGGACCTGCCGGCCATCGCCGCCCACATCCGGGCCGGGCGCTTCGACCTGGGCGCGCTCGTCACCGAGCGCATCTCCCTGGACGGCATCCCGGCGGCGTTCGACAACATGATCGCGGGCAGGGGCGGACGGGCCCTGGTCGTCTTCTAGGCCGCCGCCCCGGCACCCTTCCCGACGCCCCCGGCCGCATACGAGGCCGGGGGCGTCACACCCCTGCCCGCCCCCGCGCCGCGCGCGGCCCGGGTCAGTGACGTAGCGCCGCCTCGTACCGCGCCGCGCGCCGCCCGGGTCAGTGACGTACCGCCGCCTCGTACCGCACCGCGAGTCCGTCCAGCAGGGCGCGCAGGCCCGTCTCGAAGGCGCCCTCGTCGACCTGCTGCTGCCGTTCGGCGAGCAGGTGGGCCTGGCCCAGGTGGGGGTAGTCCGCCGGGTCGTAGGCCGTCTCGTCGTCGACGAAGCCGCGGGCGAACGAGCCGAGCGCCGAGCCGGTGATGAAGTACCGCATCAGCGCGCCGATGTGGGTGGCCTGGGCCGGGGGCCAGCCGGCGCGCACCATGGCGCCGAACACGGCGTCGGCGACGCGGAGCCCGGCCGGGCGGCGGCCGGGCCCGCGGGCGAGCACCGGCACGATGTTGGGGTGGTCGGTGAGGGCCGCGCGGTAGGAGACGGCCCAGTCGTGCAGGGCGGTGCGCCAGTCGCGGCCGTCGTGCTCGTCGAACATCGACAGGTCGACCTTCGCGCTCACCGCGTCCGCGACGGCCTCCAGGATCTCGTCCTTGGTGCGGAAGTGGTTGTAGAGCGACGGCCCGCTGACGCCCAGTTCGGCGGCGAGGCGACGGGTGGAGACGGCGTCCAGTCCCTCCGCGTCCACCAGCGCACCGGCCGTGGCGACGATGCGGTCTCTGCTGAGGAGGGGCTTGCGCGGTCGGGCCATGCGGCACATAGTAGGCCGGGGACAAGAAACTAGCAGTGGTAGTTAAAGTGGGGTGACCGCGTATGAACCTGGAGCTGAGCGAGGAGCAGACGGCCGTCAGGCAGCTCGCCGAGGACTTCGTCCGGCGCGAGATCGCCCCGTACGCCGCCGAGTGGGACCGGGCCGAGAACGTCGACAGGTCGATCGTCAAGAAGCTCGGCTCCCTCGGCTTCCTCGGCCTCACCGTGCCCGAGGAGTACGGCGGCTCCGGCGGTGACCACCTGGCGTACTGCCTGGTCACCGAGGAGCTGGGGCGCGGCGACTCGTCGGTGCGCGGCATCGTGTCCGTCTCGCTGGGTCTGGTCGCCAAGACCATCGCGGCCTGGGGCGACGAGCGGCAGAAGAGGCACTGGCTGCCCCGCCTCACCGCCGGCGACGCCCTCGGCTGCTTCGGCCTCACCGAGCCCGGCACCGGCTCCGACGCCGGGAACCTCACCACCCGGGCCGTGCCCGACGGCGGCGACTACGTCATCAACGGCACCAAGATGTTCATCACCAACGGCACCTGGGCGGACGTGGTGCTGCTCTTCGCCCGCACCAACGACACCCCCGGCCACCGGGGCGTCTCCGCCTTCCTGGTCCCCACCGACACGCCCGGCCTCACCCGCCGCACGATCCACGGCAAGCTCGGCCTGCGCGGCCAGGCCACCGCCGAACTCGTCCTTGAGGACGTCCGCGTGCCCGCCTCGGCGCTCATGGGCCCGGAGGGCAAGGGGTTCTCCATCGCCATGTCGGCGCTCGCCAAGGGCCGGATGTCCGTGGCCGCCGGCTGCGTCGGCATCGCCCAGGCCGCACTGGACGCGGCCGTGCGGTACGCGGGGGAGCGCGAGCAGTTCGGCAGGCCCATCGCCGCGTACCAGCTCGTCCAGGAACTGATCAGCGACATCGCCGTCGACGTGGACGCGGCCCGGCTGCTGACCTGGCGGGTCGCCGATCTCGTCGATCGCGGACGGGAGTTCGCCACGGCCGCCTCCCAGGCGAAACTGTTCGCCTCCGAGGCCGCCGTCCGCTCGGCCGGCAACGCCCTCCAGGTCTTCGGCGGCTACGGCTACATCGACGAGTACCCGGTCGGCAAGCTGCTGCGCGACGCCCGCGTCATGACCCTGTACGAGGGCACCAGCCAGATCCAGAAGCTCATCATCGGCCGCGCCCTGACGGGGGTCTCCGCCTTCTGAGTGCCGGGTGAGTACGGCGACGGATGTGGGCCGCGCCACAGCCGCCGATCATGTCCCCATGAGTGACACACCGGTCAAGCAGCAGAACACGGCGGCCTACTACGGCCAGGCGGTCGCCTCCTTCGGGATCGCCCTGGGCGCGGTCGCCCTCGGCGTCTTCAACCTGGAGGCCGACGCCTGGGTCCGGGCCTTCCTGGGCATCGCCGTCCTCTACCTCACCACCTCCGCCTTCACCCTCGCCAAGGTCGTCCGCGACCGGCAGGAAGCCGGGCAGATCGTCAGCCGGGTCGACCAGGCCCGGCTGGAGAAGCTGCTCGCCGAGCACGACCCCTTCCAGAAGCTCTAAGCGCTTGCTCACTGTCGGGGTATGGTGTTCGTCCTGTGACCACCGGAAGGGGCGAGCGAGCGATGAGTGCGGCGGAGGAAACGGCCGGCGGCGAGGACACGCCATGGGACGAGGTGACGCCTGACGCGGCCAGGCGGCTGCTCGTCGCCGCCGTCGAGGCCTTCGCCGAGCGCGGCTACCACGCCACCACCACCCGGGACATCGCGGGCAGGGCCGGGATGAGCCCGGCCGCGCTCTACATCCACTACAAGACCAAGGAGGAGCTCCTCCACCGGATCAGCCGCATCGGCCACGTGAAGGCGCTGGACATCCTCCAGGCCGCCGCCGACGGGCCCGGCGGCGCCACCGAGCGGCTCGCCGACGCCGTACGCTCCTTCGTCCGCTGGCACGCCGGGCGGCGCACCACCGCCCGCGTGGTCCAGTACGAGCTCGACTCGCTCGGCGACGAGCACCGCGCGGAGATCTTCGAGCTGCGCCGCAGGAGCGACGCCACGGTGCGCCGCATCATCAACGAGGGCGTGGCCACAGGGGAGTTCGACGTCCCCGATGTCTCCGGCACCACCCTCGCGGTGCTCTCGCTCTGCATCGACGTGGCCCGCTGGTTCAACACCGAGGGGCGCCGGACGCCCGACGAGGTCGGCGCGCTCTACGCCGACCTCGTGCTGCGGATGGTGGGCGCCGAGGCGCCCGGGGCTCAGAAGTAGTAGCGGGACACCGACTCGGCGACGCACACCGGCTTGTCGCCGCCCTCGCGCTCCACCGTCACCAGGGCGGTCACCTGCACGCCGCCGCCCGCGTCCTCGACGCCCCGCAGCACGGCCGTCGCGCGCAGCCGCGAGCCGACCGGCACGGGGGCGGGGAAGCGCACCTTGTTGGCTCCGTAGTTGACGCCCATCCTCATGCCCTCGACCCGCATGACCTGCGGTACGAGGAGGGGGATCAGCGACAGGGTGAGGTACCCGTGCGCGATGGTCGTCCCGAACGGCCCCGCCGCGGCCCGCTCCGGGTCCACGTGGATCCACTGGTGGTCGCCCGTGGCCTCGGCGAACAGATCGATCCGCTTCTGCTCGATCTCCAGCCAGTCGCTGTGCCCCAGCTGCTCGCCGACCGCTGCGCGCAGTTCGTCGGCGGACGTGAAGATCCTCGGCTCTGCCATGTTCCGGCTCCCCTGACACTCGATGTCTAAGCGCTTGCTCAGCATGGTGCGGGGGACGCGGTCCTGTCAACGGACCGCCCCGCGCCGCCCAGTAGGGTTCGAGGGGTGCCGCAGATTCCAGAGAAGATCCACGAGCTCACCGTCGGCCAGCTCTCCGCGCGCAGCGGGGCGGCCGTCTCGGCCCTGCACTTCTACGAGTCCAAGGGCCTCATCAGCAGCCGCCGCACCAGCGGCAACCAGCGCCGCTACAGCCGGGACGCCCTGCGCCGCGTCGCCTTCGTCCGTGCCGCCCAGCGCGTGGGCATCCCGCTCGCGACGATCCGCGACGCCCTGGCGGAACTCCCCGAGGAGCGGACACCCACGAGGGAGGACTGGGCGCGCCTGTCCGAGACGTGGCGTGCGGAACTCGACGAGCGGATCGACCAGCTGAGCCGGCTGCGTGACCACCTCACCGACTGCATCGGCTGCGGCTGCCTCTCCCTCAAGACGTGCGTGCTCTCCAACCCGGACGACGTCATAGGCGAGCGCATCGCCGGGTCGCGCCTCATGCCCGAGCGCCGCCGCCCGGCGACGCCCGACACCACCCGTCCGTGAACAGCGGCACCGGCCGCGGCCGTCGGGGAGGCAGCACCAGGGGCGCGGCGGACGGGCCGGTCCCCGCCGGGGGTCACGCCTCCGGGGGCAGGCCCGGTTCGCTCATGCCGGGGCGGCCGAACAGCAGGTCGTAGCCCGGCGGGAGCTGGAGGAGTATCCGGCGCATCAGGTCGTCGCCCGCCGTGTCCGCCACCACGCTGAGGACCGCGCCGACGTCCCACTGGGCCGTCTCCTCCGTGGCGCCCTCGATCCACGCCGCCGTGGCCCGCACGAACCGCTCCGGTCCGAGCGGTTCGGCCGCGGGGAGCGGGTTGAGCAGCACCAGGGCGCACGTCTCCGGCAGCCCGGCGGCCAGTTCGGCCCGCTCGTTGCCCACCAGATGGGCGCCGAGCAGGGCCAGGACGACGCGGGCGGCCCGGTCGGCCTCCCGCCGGGAGGGGTACTCACCGCGTTCCTGAACCGCGGCCAGGAACGCGTCCCACTGCATGCGCATCTCTCTCCCTCGGCCTCGTTGAAGGGCGGGGCGGGGCCGGCGGGACCGCCCCCGCCCCCACGCTGCGGGGTGGGCCGGTCAGGCGCTGATCCGCCCGCGCTCGCCGCCGCCCCCGATCGTGATCCTGCGCGGCTGGGCCTGCTCGGCGACCGGGATGCGCAGGGCCAGGACGCCCTTGTCGTAGGACGCCTCGATGCGTTCGGTGTCCAGCGTCTCGCCCAGGAACAGCCGGCGGCCGAACGTGCCGGCCGGCCGCTCGGCGACCACCATCTCCGTGTCGCCGTCCGGGGCGGCCCGGCGCTCGGCGCGCACGGTGAGCACGTTGCGCTCCACGTCCAGGTCGATGCTCTCGGGCGGGACGCCCGGAAGGTCGAGCAGGACGACGAAGGTGTCCCCGTCCCGGTAGGCGTCCATCGGCATGGCCGCCGGGTGCGCGCTGGTGCCCAGCAGGCGCTCGGTGAGCCGGTCGAGTTCCTGGAAGGGGTCGGTCCGCATCAGCATCGTCGGTCCCTCCTCCGCTCGCTCACGGATGCTGCTGACCGTCTGCCCTTTCCTTATAACTCCGGCCCCGAGGGTTGACAAGAGGGCACTCAAGAAAGCTCACTCGTACTCCGTGCCGCCCTTCCGGGTGAGGTAGGCGGGGCTCACCGCCTTCGCTATCGCCCGGCCGCCCACCACCGGGCTGTACCGCTCGGTGGCCGGCCGGACGACCACGCCCTCGCGCAGGTGCAGCTCCCGCCCCGAGACGGTCTCCCTGCCGGTGGCCAGCTCCAGCACCTTCGCGATGTCGTACGGCCCCGAGTACAGCCGCGGCACCAGCGGCAGCGCGCCCTCCACCGTCCCGGCCGGGTCCAGCCAGCGGACCTGCCCGTCGACCTCGGCCGCGACGTCGAAGACGGCGTACCCCAGCTCCCGGCTCCGGCCGTCGGCGCCGTACGCCAGGTCCTGCACCCCGGCGCCGTACACCTCGCCGAACACGCCGATCCTGGTCGCGCCCAGCCGCGCGGCGAGGTCCGCGGCGACCGCCGGCACGTCGTACGCCCGGATCGCCCGCCAGTACAGGTTGCGTGGGTCCTCCGTCAGGGCCAGGCCCTTGGCGCCGTAGCCCTTGGAGGAGACGTGCACCCGGTCCTCCCCGGCGACGTACGTCATCAGGCAGGCCGTGCCGTGCAGCTTCTCCGTCAGGACGACCGGCTCGCCCGGCTCGAAGATGCCCGGGTACCGCTGGATGTTCTCGATGTCGACCCACGGCAGCAGGTCGGGGGCGGCCTCCACGTCACCGTTCATCGTCGTCGGCACCGGCGGCACCCACTTGGTGATGCCCAGCACCTCCGCGAAGTCGGTGCCCTCGGCCGCCGCCCGCGCCAGGTCCACGTCCGCCAGCGCGCGCGGCCGGCAGACGAGGCCCTGCGACAACTCACCGCGCAGCCGCACGGCCTTCACCCGGTTCGACGCCTTCCCGGCCAGCCGCCCGGTCAGCCCCAGCTCCTCCACGAGCCCGGCCGGCAGCACCGCCTGCTCGGGGATGTACACGGCGGCCTCGCCGGTGCGGTAGGCGCCCTTGGCGACGACCGCGCGGTACAGGCCGACCTGCGCGAGCTCGAGGGCGTCGGCGTTCGGATGGTCGTGGACGGTCAGCAGTTCCGCGGTGACACGCAGGGTCGACATGGGTGTGCTCCTTGTGGCGGGTTGTTCATCGCCCCCACTGTCGCCGGACGGGAAAGCGGTGGCCCACCGAATTCACCGCTTGGTAGCGTCCCGTAGCGCACATGCCTCGGCGACCAGCCGCGCGTTGGAGTCCGCGGGCCGCCCGTCGGGCAGCAGCAGCGTGTCCTCCAGGCCGACGCGGGTGTCCAGCCCACGGCGCAACGCCAGGCGCAGCACCGGCCACGCCCCGCCGTCCTCGCCGTGCAGCAGCACCGGCAGGCCGTGGGCATCGCCCACTTCCGCCAGCAGTGCCCGGGCGGTGTCCCCGGCGGTCACCGGGTCCGGGTCCGTCACCTCCGCCAGCACGCGGGACACCCGGGGCGCCAGCGACGACGCCAGGAACCGCCGCACCCCGTCCGTCCCCGACCAGAGGCCCGCCTCCACGCCCACGCCCCGCTCCAGCAGCACGGCGGCGACCTCCTCCGCGCCCGGCTCGTGCCAGTTGACCGAGGCGAGGTCGGGCAGCACCGTCCAGGACCGCACCCGCTCCACCCGCCGCCGCGGCTCGGGCTCCGCCCACGCCCCGGTGGTCACCCCGACCGGGACGTCCACCGCCCCGCGCACGGCCGTCAGCACCGCGGCCACCGCGCGCGGCGACAGCGTGTCGTCCCCGCAGGGCGACTTGGGGTGCACGTGCACCTCGGCGGCCCCGGCCGCCACCGCGCCCGCGGCCGACCCGGCCATCGCGGCCGGCGACATGGGCACGGCGGCCGAATCCCCCGTGCCGCGGCTCCCGTTCACACAGACCTGGATCATGCCCCGATGGTGCCACCCACCACCGACGACGCCCCGCCACCAACGACGCGCGGCCCCCGCTCCACGCGCGGCCGCCGTCCCGGCTCCCCGTCCGTCCCGGCTCCCCGTCCGCCCCGGCCACGACCCCCGCCCGGCCCGCCCGTGCGAGGCACGCGCGGCGCGCGGCCGCGGGACCACGGGCGCGTACCGACGCCGGCGCGCGCACCCGCCGGCAGCCGGACCCGTGCCGCCCGTCCGCGACCGGGCTCACGCCACCGACGCGAGCTCCTTGCGCCGGCCGCGCTTGGCCAGCGCCAGGGCCTCGGGCGTCAGCACCGCCTGCGGCACCACCACCCCGCACCGCGTGCACACGGGCCCGAACCAGGGCTCGTTCGACAGGTCCGGCCGCCAGACGATCGCGTCCCCCGCGCACACCGGGCAGTGCTCGCCCGGCCCGGTCTCCAGGGCGGTGATCAGCCGGCGCAGCGCCTCCGCCAGGGGCACCGTCGGGTGCAGCGACGGGTCGTCGCACCGCGCTATGCCGTTGCCGCCCCAGGTGCGCCGGTGCCAGTCGTCGATCCAGCCGGGCCGCCGCAGCCCGTCGTGCTTCTCGCGCCTGCGGCGCGCCGCGAACTGCTCCTCGTAGGCGAGCCAGACCGCCCGCGCCTCCTCCAGTTCGTCGAGCGCGGCCACCAGCCGCGCCGGATCGGGCTCCCGGTCCTCGGGTCCGAACCTGTGCCTGGAGCACAGGTGGTCCCAGGTGGCCCGGTGCCCGTAAGGGGCGAACCGTTCCAGGCACTTGCGCAGCGAATACCGCCGCAGCGCCAGATCGCACCGTGGGTCCCGAACCTGTCTCGCCAAACTCCGGAATCCGGCCATCGCACTGCCACCTCCGTCACTCGTACTTCGGCGTCGATGAATGGACGTACGGGTTCCCAGTTCGGCTCCATCGAAAAACGAATGGGGTCCATCAGCAGGACATCTGACGTGAAATGCCCCCACGGCCACCCGTGTGGTGATTCCGCGGAACTGACGCTCCCTCACCACAGCGGGGGTGCGCGCACGCCGGGCGCCGCACAAATGCGTCCTCACCGGTCGCATCGCACGATCGGCGGCATCGGCGGGATACCACCGTTCCGGACGGCCGGACGGAATCGCGAACGTTCGCCCGTCCGTGGCCGGTTCGGCCAGCGGCGGTCCGCCCACGGTCAGCGGTACATCAGGTACCGCCGCCGCACGGACCGGAAGGCCGCCAGGTCCGCCTCCCAGGCGCCGGCCACCTCGTCGGTGTCCGCGCCCGCCTCGATCAGGGTCCTCACCTTCGCCGATCCGGTCAGCTTGTCGATCCAGTTGTCCGCCCGCCAGGCGAAACCGCTCCAGCTCCGTTTCGCCGTCACCAGCAGTCCGATACCCGTCCGCACGGGATCGAACGCCTCCCGGTCGTCCACGTGCACCTGCACCCCGCCCACCGTCCTGCCCTGGAACTTGGAGAACACCGGAGCGAAGTACGCCTCGCGGAAGCGCACGCCCGGCAGCTCCAGCGCGTTCGCCGCCTCCGCCCACCGCCGGTCGACACCGTCCGCGCCCAGCAGTTCGAAGGGCCGGGTCGTGCCCCGCCCCTCCGACAGGTTCGTCCCCTCGAACAGGCACGTACCCGCGTACACCAGCGCGGTGTCCGGCGTCGGCATGTTGGGGCTCGGCGGCACCCACGGCAGCCCCGTCGCGTCGAAGAAGTCGGTCCGCCGCCACCCGGACATCCGCACCGTCGCCAGCTCCACCGGCTCCGCCAGGAACTCGCCGTTGAACAGCCGCGCCAGCTCCGCCACCGTCATCCCGTGCGCCTGCGCGATCGGCTCACGCCCCACGAACGTCGCGAACGCCCGGTCCAGGACGGGCCCGAGAGCGGCCCGCCCGGTCACCGGGTTGGGCCGGTCCAGCACCATGAAACGTTTCCCCGCCAGCGCCGCCGACACCATGCAGTCGTACAGCGTCCAGATGTACGTGTAGAAACGCGCGCCCACGTCCTGGATGTCGAAGACGACCGTGTCGACCCCCGACGCGGTGAACACGTCCGCCAGCGCCCGCCCGCTCTTCAGGTACGTGTCGTACACCGGCAGCCCCGTCGCCGGATCGTCGTACCGCCCCTCCGAACCGCCCGCCTGGGCCGTGCCGCGGAAACCGTGCTCGGGCCCGAACACCGCCACCAGGTCCACGCGGTCGTCGGCGTGCATGACGTCCACCACGTGCCGCACCCCGGCGGTCACCCCCGTCGGGTTGGTCACCACCCCCACCCGCTGCCCCGCCAGCGCCGCGTACCCGTCGGCCGCGAGCCGGTCGAAGCCGGTCCGCACCCGGCGGCCGCCGCCCCCGTGGGCCCCCGCCCGGCCCGGCGCGGCGGCCACCGCACCCACCGCGCCACCGGCGACCAGCAGACCCCGCCTGGACACGCTCATCCGACACCTCCGTGACGCTCGACCGATCCGGGACTCGCACGCTAGCGCGGCCGCCCGCCGCGGGGAACGAACGCGGCACGACGTCGTCCGGGCGCCGCGACACCCTTCCCCCGCCACATACCGACCGGTTAGTCTGTCCACCCGGTCAGGAGCCGAGGCCGAGCAGTCACGACGAGAGGCGGGTCCCATGAGTACGGTCCAGGGCGCGGGCGTGGTGGTCACCGGAGCGGGCGGCGGCATCGGGGCCGCGCTCGCCCGCAGATTCGCCGCCGAAGGCGCCCGCGTCGTCGTCAACGACATCGACCCCGGCCGCACCAAGGCCGTCGCCGACGAGATCGGCGGGACCGCCGTCCCGGGCGACGCCTCCACCGTCGTCGAGGAGGCCCGCGACGCGCTCGGCGGCACCGTCGACGTCTACTGCGCCAACGCCGGCCTCGCCTCGCCCGGCGACGCCTTCGCCGAGGAGCACGTCTGGGCAGCCGCCTGGGACGTCAACGTGATGGCCCACGTCCGCGCCGCCCGCACCCTGCTGCCCGACTGGCTGGAGCGCGGCTCCGGCCGCTTCGTCTCCACCGTCTCGGCGGCCGGACTCCTCACCATGGTCGGCGCCGCGCCCTACAGCGTGTCCAAGCACGGCGCGTACGCCTTCGCCGAATGGCTCTCGCTCACCTACCGCCACCGCGGCCTGAAGGTGCACGCGATCTGCCCGCAGGGCGTCCGTACGGACATGCTCACCGCCGCCGGCTCGGCGGGCGACCTGGTCCTCGCCCCCACCGCCATCGAGCCCGAGGACGTCGCCGACGCGCTCTTCGAGGGCATCGAGGCCGACCGGTTCCTGATCCTGCCCCACCCCGAGGTCGCCGCCTACTACCGGGCCCGTGCGGGCGACCCGGAGCGCTGGCTGAACAATATGAGCCACATCCAGCAGAAGTGGGAGGGCGACGGCGAGTGAACCCGAAGACCTCGGTCTACGTGGCCAGACCGTGGCTCGCACAGCTGAGCGAGGCCCAGCGGGCCCCGGTGCGGCCGGCGGCCACCGTCCTGCACGCCTTCCGCGCCGCCGTCGCCAGGGCCCCCGGCCGCACCGCTCTCGCCTACTTCGACGGGCGCCTGAGCTACCGCGAGACCGACGCGCTCTCCGACTCGGTGGCCGGACACCTGGCCGCCCGGGGCGTCGGCCGCGGCGACCGGGTCGCCCTGATGCTCCAGAACACCCCGCACTTCGTCCTCGCCCTGCTCGGTGCCTGGAAGGCCGGCGCCACCGTCGTCCCGCTGAACCCGATGTACAAGTCGGCCGAGGTCGCCCACGTCCTGGCCGACTCCGGGGCGAGCGTCCTGATCTGCTCCGACCGCGCCTGGGAGGGGTACCTGCGCGAGACGGCCGCCGCCTCGCCCGTGCGCTTCGCCCTCACCGCCTGCGAGAAGGACCTCCAGACCCGCGACGACCCGCGCGTCCTGGGCTTCGAACGGCTGCCCGTGCCGTCCGACACCGACGACCTGGTCGCCGTGGCCCGCGCGGACCACCCGGCGCCGCAGTACGGGCGCGACCTCACCGGCGCCGACGTGGCCCTGATCAGCTACACCTCCGGCACCAGCGGCACGCCCAAGGGCGCCATGAACCTGCACCGCGGGATCATGTACAACGCCGAGCGGCAGCGCACCGGCCACCCCGTCGCCGAAGGCTCCGGCTACTTCGCCCTCGCGCCGCTCTTCCACATCACCGGCATGGTGTGCGAGCTGGCCGCCTGCGTCGCCAACGCGGGCACCCTCGTCCTCGCGTACCGCTTCGAGGCGGGCGTCGTCCTGGACGCCTTCGCCGAGCACCGCCCCGCCTACACCGTCGGCCCCTCCACCGCCTTCATGGCGCTCGCCGCCCACCCCGGGGCCACGCCCGGCCACTTCGCCTCCTTCCAGGTGATCTCCTCCGGCGGCGCCCCGGTCCCCCCGGCGCTGGTCGAGAAGTTCCGGGCCGGCTTCGGCCCCTACCTCCGCAACGGCTACGGCCTCACCGAGTGCACCGCCCCCTGCGCCTCCGTGCCGCCCGACAAGGAGGCCCCGGTCGACCCCGCCTCCGGCACCCTCTCGGTCGGCGTCCCCGGCCCCGAGACCGTCGTCCGGATCCTGGACGAGAACGGCGAGGAGGTGCCGTTCGGCGAGCAGGGCGAGATCACGGTGCGCGGCCCGCAGGTGGTCCCCGGCTACTGGCGGATGCCGCAGGCCACCGCCGAGAGCTTCCCGGACGGCGAGCTGCGCACCGGCGACATCGGCTTCATGGACCGGGACGGCTGGCTGTACGTGGTCGACCGCAAGAAGGACATGATCAACGCCTCGGGGTTCAAGGTGTGGCCGCGCGAGGTCGAGGACGTGCTCCACACCCATCCGGCGGTCCGCGAGGCGGCCGTCGTGGGTGTCCCCGACGCCTACCGGGGGGAGACGGTCAAGGCCTACGTCAGTCTGTGCCCGGGAGCCGCGGCGGAGCCGGCGGAGCTGTCCGCGTACTGCGAGCGGCGCCTCGCGGCGTACAAATATCCCCGCGAGGTCGAGATCCTGCCGGATCTGCCGAAGACGACCAGTGGGAAGATCCTCAGGCGGGAACTGCGTTACCCCGCGTAAGACGGCGACACGCACACGTACGAGAAAGGTGGCGGCACATGGCCAGGACGACGGACGGGAACGGCACCCCCGTCCCCCAGAGGCTGCTGGCCACCGCCACCCGGCTCTTCGCCGAACAGGGGTACGACCGCACCTCCGTCCAGGAGATCGTCGAGGCGGCCGGCGTCACCAAGGGTGCCCTCTACCACTACTTCGGCTCCAAGGAGGACCTGCTCCAGGAGGTGTACTCGCGCGTGCTGCGGCTCCAGCAGGAACGGCTGGACGCCTTCGCGGGCGCGGACGCGCCCGTGGAGCAGCGGCTGCGGGACGCCGCCGCCGACGTGGTCGTCACCACCATCGAGAACCTCGACGACGCGTCGATCTTCTTCCGGTCGATGCACCACCTGAGCCCGGAGAAGAACAAGCAGGTCCGCGCGGAGCGGCGCCGCTACCACGAGCGGTTCCGGGCCCTCATCGAGGAGGGGCAGGAGCAGGGCGTCTTCTCCACGGCCACCCCCGCGGACCTGGTGGTGGACTACCACTTCGGCTCGGTCCACCACCTGTCCACCTGGTACCGGCCGGACGGCCCGCTCAGCCCCCAGCAGGTGGCCGAGCACCTGGCCGACCTGCTGCTGAGGGCCTTGCGGGCCTGACGCGGAGCGTCAGTTGGCGTCCACCAGGTCGTGCGCCGGCACGGTCACCGTGCGCGCGCCCTTCTTGCCGCCCAGGACGATCTTCCGCAGGGCGCTGTTGTTGGTGAGGTCGGTCTCCTTGAGCCGCTTCTCCGGGTTGGCCAGCACCTGGATGTAGTAGGTGCCGTTCGGCAGCGAGGTGATGTCGAACGACTGGCCGGGCAGGTCCTGGGTGTAGGTGTCGCCGGAACCCACGTCCAGCACCTCACGCACCGAGATGGAGTTCCGCTGGCCGCACGCCGTGGACAGGTCCGTGTTGTACGGGTGCCAGTTGGCGTTCTTCACCGTGTAGTCGACCGCGTCGGTGTTGGCCAGGCAGAAAGCCTCCTTGCCGCTGCGCACGGCCTCCTTCTGATCGGCCTTCAGCAGCCGGTAGCTGGCGAAGTCGGTGAAGTGCCAGTGCTCGTGACCCGGGCGCGGGTCCCACTCCATGGTGCCGGTCGGGGTGTAGCCGACCTGCTTGCCCTTCGCGTCGTAGAAGTACTGGTAGGCGTCCATCAGCTCCTTGCCGGGCGCGCGGAAGCCGTCCACGACCAGCTGCGCGGGGCCGGCGTTCCACACGTTGGCGCTGAAGGCGAGGAAGTCCTTGCCCTTGTCGGGGCCCTCGGTGGCCGGCTCGCTGACGGTGATGCCGTAGGCGGGCAGCGAACGCAGGTCGGGCTTGGGCACGTCCGGCACGACCGCCTTGCCCGTCGGCCGCTTGGCCGCCGGCTTCACCGCCGGTGCCTTGCGCGAGCCGTCGGTCCGCCCGGCGCCGTCGCCCATGCGCGCCCCGGCCTTGAGGGCCTGCTTCTTCACGGCCCACGGCACGGCGGGCGGGGCAGGGACCAGGGGCCCGTGGCCGACGTTGTACGAGGGTCCGGCGCCGCTCGTGGGGGCCGCCGGGGCGGCCGGGTCCACCGCTCCGTGACCCGCGTGGCCGCCCTTAGCGCCGTGGCCCGCGTGCCCCGCCCGTCCCGCGGGCGCGGCGTGGCCGGCCGCGGTGCCGTGACCGGCGTGGGCCGCCGGGTGGCCCGCCGCGCGGGCGTCGCGGCGCGCGGCGGGCGCCGCGCCCGCACCGCCCTCCGAACTGATCTCCCGCACGGTGACCTTGACCGTCTGGGGCTTGTCGGCGATGCCGAACACGTCGCGGTAGCGCTTGGCGACGGACACCTTGGCCGTGTACTTCCCGGGCTTCAGGACCACGGGCTCGGAGTAGACACCCGCGTAGGTGTTGGCGGCCCAGCCCTTCTCCACGCCCCACACGGAGCCGAGGGTGAACGGGTTGGTGGGGCAGCTCTCGGGGTACTTCGAGGTGGCCGGGGCGTCGGGGCGCACCCGCCCGGACGCGTTGTTGGGGCAGAACGCCTCGGACCTGTTCAGCACGGTCCTGCCCGCCGCGTCGGTGAGGGTGACCTGGACGAAGCCCGGCAGACCGGCGAAGTCCTTCACCAGCCCCTTGGGCAGGGCCTTCTCCGTGGTCCTGCCGCCCTCCCGGAGGACCTGCGCGGCCACCACCGGGTCCTTGTAGGACTTGCGGGTCACCTTCAGTTCCAGCGGGGCGTTCTCGGCGGTGACGTAGGTGCCCAGGTCGAGGTAGACGCCGGGCTCCTCCTTGTACGAGTCGAGGGTCACCGACTGCGAGGCGGCGATCAGGCTGAGCCGCGGGGCGGCGGGGGCGGCGGGCGCGGCCTCGCCGTCGGGCGCGGCGGCGACGATACCGGCGGTCACGGCGACGGCCGCGGCTCCGGCGATCACCGAGCGCCCGAGACGGGCCTGGGGGGATCTGGTCATCGTTCCCTCGTTCTGCGAGTGCCTGTCGGGACGGCGTACGGCGGCGGGGCCGCGCGTGGTCATGGCGCGATCCCGTCTCCGGCCCGTGAGAGTCGCCGGTCGGCACTGCGGGTTGTCCGGACCCCGGCAAGTCGGGAATCCTTGGCCGAAAATAGGCTCTCGGCACCGGATCCCGCCGACTTGAAGCCGTTCGCACCCGCCGGGCACCGCACATGTGGTAGAGCCCGGGGCCGACCGCGGCCCCGGGCTCCTCGCACCGTACGGTCGTGACCGTCAGGCGTACTTCCTCAGCTCCCGCCGCGCCAGCGAGCGCTGGTGCACCTCGTCGGGGCCGTCCGCCAGCTTCAGCGTGCGGGCGGCGGCCCACAGCTCGGCGAGCGGGAAGTCCTGGCTGACGCCACCCGCGCCGTGCACCTGGACCGCCTTGTCGATGATGTCCACCACCGCGCGGGGCGTGGCGATCTTGATGGACTGGATCTCGGTGTGCGCGCCCCGGTTGCCGACCGTGTCCATCAGCCAGGCGGTCTTCAGCACCAGCAGCCGAAGCTGCTCCACCGTCACCCGGGCGTCCGCGATCCACCCCTGCACCTGCCCCTGGGCGGCCAGGGGCTTGCCGAAGGCCGTCCGGGACACGGCCCGGCGGCACATCAGTTCGATGGCCCGCTCGGCCATGCCGATCAGCCGCATGCAGTGGTGGATCCGGCCGGGCCCGAGCCGGGCCTGGGCGATGGCGAACCCGCCGCCCTCCTCGCCGATCAGGTTCGCCGCCGGCACCCGGACGTCCTCGAACACCACCTCGGCGTGGCCGCCGTGGGAGTGGTCCTCGTACCCGTACACCTGCATCGCGCGCCGGACGTGCAGCCCCGGGGTGTCCCGGGGGACGAGGACCATGGACTGCTGGCGGCGGATGTCCTCGCCGTCCGGATCCGTCTTGCCCATCACGATGAAGATCGCGCAGTCGGGGTTCATCGCCCCGGAGATGTACCACTTCCGGCCGTTGATGACGTAGTCGTCGCCGTCCCGCCGGATACGGGTCTCGATATTCGTCGCGTCCGAGGAGGCGACCTCCGGCTCCGTCATGGCGAAGGCGGACCGGATCTCCCCGGCGAGCAGCGGCCGGAGCCACCGCTCCTTCTGCCGCTCGTCACCGAACTGGGCCAGCACCTCCATGTTGCCGGTGTCGGGGGCGGCGCAGTTCAGCGCGGTGGGCGCCAGGTGCGGGGAGCGGCCCGTGATCTCGGCAAGCGGCGCGTACTGGAGGTTCGTCAGGCCCGCCCCGTGCTGCTCGTCGGGCAGGAAGAGGTTCCACAGGCCCTGCCTGCGCGCCTCCGCCTTGAGCTCCTCGACCACGGCCGGGGTGTCCCACGGCGAGGCGAGCTTCGCCCGCTGCTCGTGCTCCACCTCCTCCGCCGGGTACACGAACTCGTCCATGAAGGCGAGGAGTTTCGCCCGCAGCTCCTCGGTGCGCGCGTCGAATGCGAAGTCCATGGGTGTCGGTCAGCCTTCCTGGAGAGTGGTGAGGCCGTGCTCGATGAAGACGGGCACCAGGTCGCCGATGCGGTCGAAACCCGCGCCGACGGTCTGCCCGAGGGTGTAGCGGTAGTGGATGCCCTCCAGGATCACGGCGAGCTTGAACCAGGCGAACGCCGTGTACCAGGAGATGGCGGAGGTGTCGCGGCCGGAGCGGGTGGCGTAGCGCTCGACCAGCTCGGCGGGCGAGGGGTGGCCGGGCGCCGCCGCCGTGGTGGAGACGGGGGAGTGCGGCAGGTCCAGCCGGACGCTGTACATGGCCAGCAGGCCCAGGTCGGTGAGCGGGTCGCCGAGCGTGGACATCTCCCAGTCCAGGACGGCCCGCACCCGGTCGTCCTCGCCCAGCAGCGCGTTGTCGAGGCGGTAGTCGCCGTGGACGACCGCCGGGGCGGGGGAGGGCGGCAGCGCGCGGCCGAGCGCGGCGTGCAGCTCGTCGATCCCGGACAGGTCACGGCTGCGGGAGGCGTCCAGTTGCTTGCCCCAGCGCCGCAGCTGCCGGTCCAGGAAGCCCTCGGGCCGCCCGAAGTCGCCGAGCCCGACCGCCTCCGGGTCGACCGCGTGCAGGTCGACGAGGGTGTCGACCAGCCCCAGGACCGCGGCCCGGGTGCGCTCGGGACCGAGGGGCGCGAGCTGGTCGGCGGTGCGGTACGGCGTCCCGGTCACGAACTCCATGACGTAGAACGGCGCCCCGAGCACCTCCTCGTCCTGGCACAGCACCAGCGGTTCCGGGACCGGCACGGCCGTCGGGTGCAGGGCGCTGATCACCCGGTGCTCGCGCCGCATGTCGTGCGCGGTCGCCAGCACGTGGCCCAGCGGCGGGCGGCGCACCACCCACTGGCCGGTGCCGTCGGTGACGACGTACGTGAGGTTCGACCGGCCGCCCTCGACGAGGCGGGCGCTGAGCGGTCCGCTCACCAGGCCGGGCCGCTCGCGGTCGAGGTAGCCGCGCAACCGCTCGGGATCGAGGCCTGGTGGGGGAGCTGAGCTCATCGTTCGCACCTCCGGTGACGGGAAGGACAGTGGCGTACGCAGCAGCATGACCGACCAGTCGGTATGTCGTCCAGTGCCGGGCCGGAAACCCGGTGCGCACGTCTGGCCTTGTGGTCGGGATGCTGAATAGAGTTCATGTATGGACACAGCGCTGCTGATCGACGACGTTCGGCTCACCCCGGTCCTGATCGCGGACCCTCCCCTCCTCAACACCCAGGGCGTCCACCAGCCCTACACCCCACGGCTCGTCATCGAGGTCATCACACGCGGTGGTGTCAGCGGGGTGGGCGAGACCTACGGCGACGGCGCGTATCTGGACCTCGCCCGGCCGCTCGCCGGGGCGCTGTCGGGCCGACCGGTCACGGACGTGAACGGCCTCCCCGGCCTGGCCGAGCGGGTGTGCGGCGGCTCACCCACCCCCGAGGAGGGCGTCGACGCGGGCGGGCTGCGGGGCGTGAGAACGGCCGGCAAGACGCGGGCGTCCGTGGTCTCCGGCTTCGAGGTCGCCTGCCTGGACGCCCTCGGCAAGACCCTGGGACTGCCCGTGCACGCCCTCCTGGGCGGCAAGGTCCGCGACACCGTCGACTACAGCGCCTACCTCTTCCACCGCTGGGCCGCCCACCCGGAGGGCGGCGAGAAGGACGACTGGGGCGCGGCCCTCGACCCGGCCGGCATCGTCGCCCAGGCCCGGCGCCTCGTCGCCGAGCACGGCTTCCGCTCCTTCAAGCTGAAGGGGGGCGTCTTCGAACCGGACCGGGAGATCGCGGCCGTCCGCGCGCTGGCGGAGGCCTTCCCCGGCCGGCCGCTGCGCCTGGACCCCAACGGCGCCTGGTCGGTGGAGACGGCACTGTACGTCGCCGAGCGGCTCGCCGGCGTCCTGGAGTACCTGGAGGACCCGGTGAGCGGCACCGACGGCATGGCCGCCGTCGCCGCCGCCACCGACATGCCGCTCGCCACCAATCATGTGCGTGACGACCTTCGACGAGATCGCCGAGGCCTTCACCCGCGACGCCGTCCAGGTGGTGCTCTCCGACCACCACTACTGGGGCGGCCTGCACCGGACCCGCGAACTGGCGGCCGTCTGCGGCGCCTTCGGAGTGGGCCTCTCCATGCACTCCAACACCCACCTGGGCATCAGCCTCGCCGCGATGACCCACGTGGCGGCCACCGTCCCCCGCCTCGACCACGCGTGCGACAGCCACTACCCGTGGCAGACCGAGGACGTCATCACCGCCCGCCACGTCTTCCGCGACGGCCGGCTCACCGTCCCCGACGCGCCCGGTCTCGGCGTCGAGCTCGACCGCGGGCGGCTCGCCGCCCTCCACCGGCGCTGGCTCGACGACGACGGCACCCTGCGCGAACGCGACGACGCCGCGGCCATGCGCGAGGCCGACCCCGCCTGGACCACCCCGCCCACGCCGCGCTGGTGACACCCCGCCCGCGCGCGTGCCCCCGTTCACCCGGGCGTGCCGGCCCGGCGCGTCCCCGCCCGCCCCGCACGCGCGCGTGCCGGGCGGGCGGGGCGGGGATCAGTGGTCGTCCCAGTGGTCCTCGTGCGCGGCGTGCCGGTGGCCCTCGTGGACGTAGTCGACGTGGTCGCCGTGCGCCACGGCCGGATGGCCGCAGCCGTCGCCGTGCACATGGGCGTGCCCGCTGTGGGCCACGTGCTCGCCCGGCTCGCACTCGTCCCAGTGTCCCGAGTGCTCCCGGTGGAGGTGCCCGTCGTGCACGTAGTCGAGGTGGTCGTGGTGGACCATGGCCCGGTGCCCGCAGGCGGGGCCGTGGGTGTGGGCGTGGGCGGAGTGTTCCTGGTGGAGGACGGTCATCACGGGCCTCCGGCGCGTCGGCTTCGGTGACACCTCCAGGCTAGTCCCGTCCGCCCGGTGGCGATCGGTCCCGGCTTGCGGGCGGGCCGGACCGGCCGGAGGGTCGGACCATGAAGGCGATCAGCTACAGCCGCTACGGCGGCCCCGAGGTCCTGGAGTTCGGCGAGCGCCCCGACCCCAAGGTGGGGCCGGACAAGGTGCTCGTCCAGGTCCGCGCGGCGGCCGTGAACCCCGTCGACTGGAAGGCCCAGGCGGGGTACCTCGACACGATCTTCGACACCGTCTTCCCGGTGATCCCCGGGTGGGACGTCTCCGGGGTGGTCGTCCAGCCCGGGGTGTCCGTGACCGAGTTCTCCGTCGGGGACGAGGTCATGGGGTACGTGCGCGAGGACGTGCTGTGCCACGGCACCTTCGCCGAGTACGTCGCCGCCCCCGTCCGCACCCTCGCCCGCAAGCCGCGCAACCTGGGCTTCGAGGAGTCGGCCGCGCTGCCGCTGGCCGGGCTCACCGCCTATCAGGCGCTGCACCGGGCCCTGCACGTCCGTTCCGGCGACACCCTCCTGGTGCACGCCGCGTCCGGCGCCGTCGGCTCGATGGCCGTGCAGATCGCCCGGCACCTCGGCGCCCGCGTCATCGGCGCCTCCCGCGACGAGGGCCAGGACCGGGTGCGCGAACTCGGCGCCGAGCCGGTGCCGTACGGCGACGGCTTCACCGCCCGCGTCCGCGAGCTGGCGCCGCGCGGCGTGGACGCCGCCCTCGACACGGTCGGCGGCCAGGTCCTCAAGGAATCGGCCGCCCTGCTCGCCCCCGACGGCCGGCTCGCGTCCATCGCGGACGGCGAGGTGATCGCCCTGGGCGGCCGGTACTACTGGGTACGCCCCGACACGGACGACCTCACGGCGCTCGCCGGTCTGGTGGAGGAGGGCGCCCTGACGGTCCGGGTCGCCGCGTCCTTCCCCCTGGAGCGGGCCGCCGACGCCCAGCGCGCCAACATGGAGGGCGGCCTGCACGGCAAGGTCGTGGTGACCGTGGACCACGACCACTGAGCGGCTACAGCACCACGCCCACCGCGAACGCGGCCAGCGCCACCGTGCACGCCGCGGCCACGACCGCCCCGCGCGCCGACAACGCACGCGGCCGCGCCGTCCCCAGCGCCACCATCCGCCGGTGCGCCACCCCCAGGAACCCCAGCCACACCAGCAACGACAGCCCCGCGCCGATCAGCCCGGCCGCCGTGACCTCTTCGTGCACCGCCTGCTTGGCGGCCAGCACCGCGGCGACGGTGGCCGACAGCGTCGTGCGGCGCCACGCCAGCCGTGTCCGCTCCGGCTGGAGCCCGGGGTCGCGCACACCGGCCGCGCCGCCCGTCATCAGCCGCTCCAGCCGAAGAGCACGACCACCACCATCGCGCCGGCGACCAGGCCCACGGCCAGGCTCAGCAGTGTGGGGAAGCGGCTGACGGGCAGGTCCTCGCCCCGCCGCATCGCCCGCTCGCACCGCGCCCAGTGGTTCACCGCCCGCAGCGCGCACAGCGCCCCGGCGGCGAGCAGCGCCAGCGCCATCCCGACCCGCACGCCCCAGCGCAGGTCCGGCAGGAACTGGTCCACCGCGAACCCGCCGCCGACGAGGGCGAGCGCGGTGCGGATCCAGGCCAGGAAGGTGCGCTCGTTGGCGAGGGAGAACCGGTAGTCGGGTGTGTCGCCCTCTTCCCGGATCCGCTGCGGCGAGAACCACAGCCGCAGACCCCGCACGAAATCGGTCACATGATCAGACTACCGGCGGGGCGCGCCCCCAGCCCTCCGGTACTCCCGCAGCCGCTCGTACGCCGCCAGCCCGTCCGGCACCCACTCCCACACGCCCAGACGCGCCTCGACCTCCCGCTCCGGCCAGAACGCGTGCCACGCCACCTCCTCCGCCTGCGGCTCCACCGGCACCGCGCACCGCACCTCGTACACGGACGACCACCACGACCCGCGCCCGCCGCCGTCCTCGTACAGGAACTTCAAGCGCGGCGTCGGCCTCGGCAGGCCGCGCACGCCCAGCTCCTCCTCCGCCTCCCGCAGCGCCGCGTCGTCGTAGCTCTCGCCCGCCCCGACGACACCGCCCACGAACATGTCGTACAGGGACGGGAAGACCAGCTTCGTGGCCGTGCGGCGGTGCACGAACACCCGGTCCTCGGCGTCCCGCGCGAGCACGAACACGCACCGGTGGCGCAGGCCCCGCGCGTACACCTCGCCGCGCGGCAGCCGCCCCACCACCCGGTCGTGCTCGTCGACGACGTCCAGGATCTCTTCGGCAGCGTTCATGCCGCCATGAAAACACCGCCCGCCTGTTGACGTGTTACCGCCGCGTACCGAAGATCAGAGCACCCTGCCGACAAGGATGAGGACCCATGGCGTACGACGCTGACGTGATCGTGATCGGGGCGGGCCTCGCGGGCCTCGTCGCCACCGCCGAGCTGGTCGACGCGGGGCGCAGCGTCATCCTCCTCGACCAGGAACCGGAGCAGAGCATCGGCGGCCAGGCGCACTGGTCCTTCGGCGGCCTGTTCTTCGTCGACTCGCCCGAGCAGCGCCGGATGCGCATCCGCGACAGCCACGAGCTGGCCCTCCAGGACTGGCTCGGCACCGCCGGCTTCGACCGCCCCGAGGACCACTGGCCGCGCAAGTGGGCGGAGGCGTACGTCGACTTCGCGGCCGGCGAGAAGCGCGCCTGGCTGCGCCGGCAGGGCGTCCGCTTCTTCCCGGTCGTCGGCTGGGCCGAACGGGGCGGCTACGACGCCACCGGACACGGCAACTCGGTGCCGCGGTTCCACATCACCTGGGGGACCGGCCCCGGCCTGGTCGCCCCCTTCGAACGGCGCGTCCGCGCGGGCGTCGCCCGGGGTCTGGTACGCCTGGCGTTCCGGCACCGCGTCACCGGGCTCGGCCGCACCGCGGGCGCCGTCGACACCGTCAGCGGCGAGATCCTGGAGCCGTCCGGCGCCGAGCGGGGCACGGCCAGCAGCCGGCGGGTCACCGGCGCCTTCGAGTACCGGGCGCAGGCCGTGATCGTCACCTCCGGCGGCATCGGCGGCAACCACGACCTGGTCCGCGCCCAGTGGCCCGAGCGCCTGGGCACCCCGCCCGAGAAGATGCTCTCCGGCGTTCCCGCGCACGTCGACGGCCTGATGCTGGGCATCGCGGAGGCGGCCGGCGCCCACCACATCAACCGCGACCGGATGTGGCACTACACCGAGGGCATCGAGAACTGGAACCCCATCTGGGCCCGGCACGGCATCCGCATCCTGCCCGGCCCGTCCTCGCTCTGGCTCGACGCGACCGGGCGCCGGCTCCCCGTCCCGCTCTTCCCCGGCTTCGACACGCTCGGCACCCTCGAACACATCATGCGGACCGGGCACGGCCACACCTGGTTCGTCCTCAACCGGCGCATCATCGGCAAGGAGTTCACCCTCTCCGGCTCCGAGCAGAACCCGGACCTCACCGGCAGGTCCGTCCGCGGCGTGCTGGACCGCGCCCGCGCCGACGTGCCGGGCCCGGTCAAGGCGTTCATGGACCACGGCGTCGACTTCGTCGTCGAGAAGGACCTGCCCGCCCTGGTGCGCGGCATGAACGCCCTGACGAAGGAACCGCTGATCGACGAGGCGGAACTGCGCCGCGAGATCACCGCCCGGGACCGGGAGATCGCCAACCCCTTCACCAAGGACGCCCAGGTCACGGCCATCCGCGGCGCCCGCAAGTACCTCGGCGACCGGCTGATCCGCACGGTCGCCCCGCACCGCGTCCTGGACCCGGCGGCCGGCCCGCTGGTCGCCGTGCGCCTGAACATCCTCACCCGCAAGTCGCTCGGCGGACTGGAGACCGACCTGTCGTCCCGGGTCCTCACCGCCGGCGGCGACCCGCTCCCCGGGGTGTACGCGGCGGGCGAGGCGGCCGGCTTCGGCGGCGGCGGCGTCCACGGCTACCGCTCCCTGGAGGGCACCTTCCTCGGCGGCTGCATCTTCTCCGGCCGCGCGGCGGGCCGGGCCGCCGCCCGTTCCGTCGTCTAGATCGTGCCCTCCGGGACCGGCGTCGCCTGGTGGTAGTACAGCCTCCAGACACCCCCGTGGTCCGGGTCCCGGCGCCACAGGGAGCTGCGCCGGGCCCGGCGGCCCTCCACGACCGATTCGTACGTCAGGTGCACCAGGTCCGGCGCCAGCAGGACGCCCGTCATGCCGGACACCTCGTACCGCGGCCCGCCGGGGTCGCCGCCCGTCATCCCCGGGAGCGCGGCGAGCATGTCGTCCCGGCCCCACCGCCGCCCGGAGGCGCCGACCTCCGCGAAGTCCGGGTGCAGCAGCCGCGCCGCCTCCGTCCGCGACGTCCGCACGGCCGGGTCGAGGAGCCGCAGCTCGCCGGCGACCGCCTCGTCGACCCCGGTCACCGCAGGTCCTCCACGACACGGAACCGCTCGGCGACGACCAGCGTGGTGTCGTCGACCGTGAAGTCCGGGTCCCCGAGGGCCTCGCGCATCTCGTCGCCGTGCCAGAACGCCTCGTGGTCCGCGCGCCATTCGGCGACCGACCGGTGGCCCTCCCCCTCGTCGAGCGCGTGGCGCAGGTCCACCTCGCCGAGCGGCAGGACCCGGACCTCCGTCAGCTCCAGCACCGCCACCTCGCGGCCGTCCGAGTCGATGAGCGCCGACCGCTCGCCGACCGGCGGGAGTTCCTCGCCCTCCGCCTCGTACTCGACCAGCAGACCGGTCGTCGACGTCTTCTCACCCGACAGCACCGCGGCGACCAGCCGGTCGCGCAACGGCCCGGGAAAAGCCAGCAGATAGGGCTTGAGCTGCTCGGTGTTCGCCATGGGGCGACAGTCTGGCAGGCCACCGCCGCCGGCCGCGACGCCATATCCGCGACCCCATGTCCGCGACGCCGTGCCGCCGCGGTGGCCCGCCCGCCGTCCTACAGCACCAGCGACAGCAGCAGCACGAACACGATGCCGACGACCGAGATGATCGTCTCCATCACCGACCACGTCTTGACCGTCTGGCCGACGCTCATCCCGAAGTACTCCTTCACCAGCCAGAAACCGGCGTCGTTGACGTGGCTGAAGAAGAGGGAGCCCGCACCGACCGCCAGCACCAGCAGCGCGGCGTGCGAGGTCGACATGTCGGCGGCCAGCGGCGCGACCAGACCGGCCGCCGAGATGGTGGCGACCGTCGCCGACCCGGTGGCCAGCCGGATCGCCACCGCGATCAGCCAGGCCAGCAGCAGCGCGGGGATCGCCCAGTCCTCGGAGAAGTCCAGGATCATCCCGCCGACGCCCACGTCGATCAGGGTCTGCTTGAAGCCGCCGCCCGCGCCCACGATCAGCAGCACACCGGCGATCGGGGCGAGCGAGGTCTCCACGGTCGAGGAGATCCGCTCCTTGCTGAAGCCGGCCGCCCGGCCCAGCGTGAACAGGCCCACCAGGACGGCCGCCAGCAGGGCGATCAGCGGCGAGCCGATGACGTCGGTCACCCGCTGGACACGGTTCTCCGGGTCGTCGACGACGATGTCCACCAGCGCCTTGACCAGCATCAGCACCACGGGCAGCAGCACGGTCGCCACCGTGGCGCCGAAGCCGGGCCGCCGCTCCAGGTCGTCGGACACCCGCTGCGGGATCATCCGCTCGGGCACCGGCACGTCCACCCACCGGGCCGCGTACCGGGAGAACAGCGGGCCGGCGATGATCACCGTCGGGATGGCGACGACGATGCCCAGCGCCAGCGTGACGCCCAGGTTCGCGCCGATCGCGTCGATGGCGACCAGCGGACCGGGGTGCGGCGGTATCAGCCCGTGCATCACCGAGAGGCCCGCCAGGGCGGGGACGCCGATCCGCATCAGCGAGTAGTCACCCCGCTTGGCGACCATCAGCACCACCGGGATCAGCAGCACGATGCCGACCTCGAAGAAGAGCGGCAGCCCGATCACCGACGCGATCAGCACCATCGCCCACGGCATGGCGCGCCCGCCCGCCCTGGCGAGGATCGTGTCCACGATCTGGTCGGCGCCCCCGGAGTCGGCGAGCAGCTTGCCGAGGATGGCCCCGAGCGCGATCAGCACACCGACGCCCGCGACCGTCGAGCCGAGGCCCTTGGTGAACGAGGCGATCGCCGCGTCGAGCGGGGCGCCCGCGAAGGCGCCGAGCGCCAGCGAACCGATCGTCAGGGCCAGGAACGCGTGCAGCTTGAACCTGGTGATGAGCAGGACGATGACGGCGATGCCCGCCAGGACGGCGATGCCCAGCTGCGCGTTGCCGGCCGAGGTGATCGGTTCGGTGGCGTCCGCTGCCAGCATCTCGACGTTGAGACTGGTCACAGGGGTTCCTCGGGTTCAGGGACGGGTGGGGTGGCGGGTCGGGTCGGGGTCGGGGGCGGCCGTGGTGGCCGGGTCTCAGGCGGGGGCGAGCCGGCGCAGTGCGGCGACCGCCCGGTCGGCGATGTCCTCGGGGCCGCCCGAGACGTCGACGGTCACGCCCGCCTCGTCGTCCCCGAGCGGCTGGAGCGCCGCGAACTGCGAATCGAGCAGCGCGGTGGGCATGAAGTGGCCCCGGCGCGCGGCCATCCGCTCCTCGATCAGCGCCCGGTCGCCGGTCAGGTGCAGGAAGACGGCGCCGGGCGCGGCCGTACGCAGCCGGTCGCGGTACGCCCGCTTGAGCGCCGAACTGCTCACCACCCCGCCGAGGCCCGCCCGGCCGTGGGCCCAGCGCCCGATCGCGTCGAGCCACGGCCACCGGTCGTCGTCGTCCAGCGGGACGCCGGCCGACATCTTGGCGATGTTCGCCTCGGGGTGGAAGTCGTCGCCCTCGGCGTACGGGACACCGAGGCGCTCGGCGACCAGCGGACCGATGGTGGTCTTGCCGGTCCCGGCCACGCCCATCACGACGACGACGGGTGGGTGCTGCATGGGTGGGTGCCTCGCTGTCTTCCTCGACATCGATCGATCCGGACACCACCGCGGCATCCGTCGCCCGCACACTAGAACCCATTCGGTACGACGTATTCAAGAGCCTGTGACATAAAAGTCATACTTTTCGGTGCCGGTTACGCTAAGCACATGACGACGCAGGCCCAGGGGCTCCATACGCATGTACTGGACACCCTCGGGCTCGCCCTCACGGCCGGGGAGTACCCGCCGGGCAGCGTGCTGCGCACCGACGAGCTCGCCCAGCGCTTCGAGGTGTCACGCACCGTGATCCGCGAGGTCGTCCGCGTGCTGGAGTCGATGCACCTCGTGGAGTCGCGCCGCCGCGTCGGCGTCACCGTGCGCCCCACCGCCCAGTGGAACGTGTACGACCCGCGGGTCATCCGCTGGCGGCTGGCCGGCAGCGACCGCCCCCGCCAGCTCCGGTCGCTCACCGTGCTCCGCTCGGCCGTCGAACCGGTCGCCGCCGGTCTGGCCGCCACGCACGCCACTCCCGAGCAGTGCCGCGAGCTGACGGAGGAGGCCCTGGGGATGGTCGCCACCTCGCGCGGCGGGCAGCTGGAGGCGTACCTCGTCCACGACATCGCCTTCCACCGCGTCGTCCTCAACGCCTCGGGCAACGAGATGTTCGCCCGCCTCGGGGACGTGGTCGCGGAGGTCCTCGCGGGCCGCACCCACCACCAGGTGATGTTCGAGGACCCCGACCCGGCCGCCGTCACCCTCCACGTACAGGTCGCCGAGGCCGTACGGGAGCGGGACGCGGCCCGCGCCGAGGAGCTGACCAGGGAGATCGCGACGGGAGCACTGCGCGAGCTGGACGTCCTGGCGCCCTAGGCCGGACGCCGTCCGCCGCTCCCGGCCGATCGACAGCCGCCCCCGGCCGGTCCCCTCGGGCGGCTCGATGCCGATTAACCATCCAGTAACCTCAATAACACCTCAAATCAGCCTGTACGTGACATAGGCCACAGCCAAAACGGCGGCCGAGCCGTGACTATGTGCCCTGGCCTTCTGCCGCGGTGACCACCTTCATCACCCGCGTACGGCCGGCTGATACCGCACGACCCCTCACAAAGGCGACTTCCAGATGAGTGACCGCACCATGCCTGCGGCCGACACCCTGAGCCCCGGATCCCCGGCGGCGACGGGCACCCCCCACATCGACGCCGGTGACGCCGGTTACAGCAAGGACCTCAAGTCCCGGCACGTCAACATGATCGCCATCGGCGGCGCGATCGGGACCGGCCTCTTCCTCGGTGCCGGCGGCCGGCTCGCGGGCGCGGGCCCCTCCCTCGCCATCGCGTACGCCGTCTGCGGCGTCTTCGCCTTCTTCGTCGTCCGGGCCCTCGGTGAGCTGGTGCTCTACCGTCCCTCCTCCGGTGCCTTCGTCTCCTACGCCCGTGAGTTCATGGGGGAGAAGGGCGCCTACACCGCCGGCTGGCTGTACTTCCTCAACTGGTCGACCACCGCCGTCGCCGACATCACCGCGGCCGCGGTCTTCGCGCACTACTGGTCGCTGTTCAGCGACGTCCCGCAGTGGGTGCTCGCCATGATCGCCCTCGCCGTCGTCCTCACCGCGAACCTGATCTCGGTGAAGTACTTCGGCGAGATGGAGTTCTGGTTCGCGATCATCAAGGTCGCCGCGCTGGTGCTCTTCATGTGCGTCGGCATCTTCCTGGTGGCGACCCAGCACGAGGTCGGCGGCCACACCCCGGGCCTCGCCACCATCACCGACAACGGCGGCATGTTCCCGATGGGCATGCTGCCGATGCTGCTGGTCGTCCAGGGTGTCGTCTTCGCGTACGCCTCCGTCGAGCTGGTCGGCGTCGCCGCCGGTGAGACCGAGAACCCCGAGAAGATCATGCCGAAGGCGATCAACTCGATCATGTGGCGCGTGGGCCTGTTCTACGTCGGCTCCGTCGTGCTGCTCTCGCTGCTCCTGCCGTACACCGCCTTCACCGGCGACCAGAGCCCCTTCGTCACCGTCTTCGACAAGCTCGGCATCCCCGGCACGGCCCACATCATGAACCTGGTCGTCCTCACCGCCGCCCTCTCCAGCCTGAACTCCGGCCTGTACTCCACCGGCCGCATCCTGCGCTCGATGGCCATGTCGGGCTCCGCGCCCAAGTTCACCGCCCGTATGAACAAGGGCCAGGTGCCCTACGGCGGCATCCTGCTCACCGCCGCCTTCGGTGTCCTCGGTGTCGGCCTGAACTACCTCATGCCGGGCGAGGCCTTCGAGATCGTGCTGAACCTCGCCTCCATCGGCATCCTCGGCACCTGGGGCATGATCATGCTCTGCTCGCTGATGTTCTGGGCTCGCGCCAAGGAGGGCAAGGTCACCCGCCCGTCCTACCGGCTGCCCTGGGCCCCGTACACGCAGATCGTGACGCTGATCTTCCTCGCCACCGTCCTGTTCCTGATGTGGTACGGCGGCGGCGTCGGCCAGAAGACCGTCAACTTCGTCCCGGTCATCGCGCTCCTCCTGGTCGGCGGCTGGTTCGTCGTCCGC
This sequence comes from Streptomyces noursei, assembly GCF_001646665.1. Lineage (GTDB taxonomy): Bacteria > Actinomycetota > Actinomycetes > Streptomycetales > Streptomycetaceae > Streptomyces > Streptomyces lavendulocolor. Next base: position 81,597 of record NZ_LWBU01000110.1, read on the forward strand.
GGGCGGGTCGCCGCGCTCGCCGCCGCGCGGTCGCAGGACTGACCCACCGGGCACGCCACGACGCCCCCGCCGGACACCCGTCCGGCGGGGGCGCCCTCGTACGCGGCCGAATATGTACCCCGTCGGGCGGCGGTGACCGCGATAGTGGTGCCGGACATCCGCTCGACGAAGGGAAGCGCCACGATGGCACAGCAGGTCAAAGGGGTCATTGCCCCGGGGAAGAACGAACCGGTGCGCGTGGAGACCATCCTGGTGCCCGACCCCGGCCCCGGTGAGGCCGTCGTGCGGATCCAGGCCTGCGGGGTGTGCCACACCGACCTGCACTACAAGCAGGGCGGCATCAACGACGACTTCCCCTTCCTCCTCGGGCACGAGGCCGCCGGCGTGGTCGAGACGGTCGGCGACGGCGTCACCGACGTGGCGCCCGGCGACTTCGTGATCCTCAACTGGCGGGCCGTCTGCGGGAAGTGCCGGGCCTGCCGGCGCGGCAGGCCCTGGTACTGCTTCGACACCCACAACGCCCGCCAGAGGATGACGCTCACCGACGGGACGGAACTCTCACCCGCGCTCGGCATCGGGGCGTTCGCCGAGAAGACGCTCGTCGCCGCCGGCCAGTGCACCAAGGTCGACCCCGCCGCCGCCCCCGCCGTCGCCGGCCTCCTCGGCTGCGGCGTGATGGCGGGCATCGGCGCGGCGATCAATACCGGCCAGGTCGGCCGGGGCGACTCCGTCGCCGTCATCGGCTGCGGCGGCGTCGGCGACGCGGCGATCGTCGGCTCCCGCCTGGCGGGCGCCGCACGCATCATCGCCGTCGACATCGACGACCGGAAGCTGGAGACCGCCCGCACCATGGGCGCCACCCACACCGTCAACTCCCGCACCACCGACCCGGTCGAGGCGATCCGCGAGCTGACCGGCGGATTCGGCGCCGACGTCGTCATCGAGGCCGTCGGCCGCCCCGAGACCTACCAGCAGGCGTTCTACGCCCGCGACCTCGCCGGCACGGTCGTCCTCGTCGGCGTACCCACGCCGGACATGAAGCTGGAACTCCCGCTCCTCGACGTCTTCGGGCGCGGCGGGGCGCTCAAGTCCTCCTGGTACGGCGACTGCCTGCCCTCCCGCGACTTCCCGATGCTCATCGACCTGCACCAGCAGGGCCGAATCGACCTCGCCGCGTTCGTCACCGAGGAGATCGGCCTCGGCGACGTGGAGAAGGCGTTCGCGCGGATGCACGAGGGCGACGTGCTGCGCTCGGTGGTGATGTTCGGATGACCGCGCGCATCGGGCACCTCGTCACCTCCGGCACCTTCTCCCTCGACGGCGGCACCTGGGACGTCGACAACAACGTCTGGATCGTGGGGGACGGCGCCGAGGCCATCGTCATCGACGCCGCCCACGACGCCGACGCGATCCTCGCCGCCCTCGACGGCCGCACGCTGCGGGCCATCGTGTGCACCCACGCCCACAACGACCACATCGACGCCGCCCCCGCGCTCGCCGCCGCCACCGGCGCCCGCATCCTGCTCCACCCCGACGACCTGCCGCTGTGGAAGCGGACCCACCCCGACAGCCACCCCGACGGCGAGCTCACCGACGGCCAGACCCTCACCATCGCGGGCACCGACCTCACCGTCCTGCACACCCCCGGCCACGCGCCTGGCGCGGTCTGCCTGTACGCACCCGACCTGGGCACCGTCTTCACCGGCGACACCCTCTTCGCGGGCGGGCCCGGCGCCACCGGCCGGTCCTTCTCCGACTTCCCGACCATCATCGGCTCGATCCGCGACCGGCTGCTCACCCTCCCGCCCGGCACGGTCGTCCGCACCGGGCACGGCGACAGCACCACGATCGGCGCCGAGGCCCCGCACCTGGAGGAGTGGATCAACCGAGGCCACTGAGCCGCAACCGGCTCACGAACCGCATCGGGGCGCCCGTGACCGGGTCGGTGAACTCCAGCGTCCGTGCCAGCAGCTGCAGCGGACGCGTGTAGTCCTCCGGCCCGTCCTCCCGCACCACCGGATACAGCGGGTCGTGCAGGATCGGCACTCCCAGCCGGTTCATGTGGACCCGCAGCTGATGGGTCCGGCCGGTCGCCGGCACCAGCCGGTACCGGCCGAGCCCGCCCCGGTGCTCCAGCAGCTCGACACGGCTCTCGCTGTTCGGCTCGCCCGGCTCCTCCCGGGCCGCCGGCACCCCCCGCTCCTTCACGATCCGGCTGCGCACGGTCACGGGAAGCTCCAACGACGGCTCGTACGGGGCCACCGCCTCGTACTCCTTGCGCACCCGACGGTCCCGGAACAGCGTCTGGTACGCACCCCGTTCCCCGGGCCGTACGACGAAGAGGGCGAGCCCCGCCGTCAGCCGGTCCAGCCGGTGCGCCGGCTGCAGCCACGGAAGGTCCAGCTCGCGCCGCAACCGTGCCAGCGCCGTCTCCGTGACGTGCCGCCCGCGCGGGGTCGTCGCCAGGAAGTGCGGCTTGTCGGCGACGACGATCCGCTCGTCGCGGTACACGATCCCCACCTCGAACGGCACCCGCTCCTCGGCCGGGAAATCCCGGTGGAACCACACGTACCGCCCCGGCTCGTACGGCTCGTCCGCCCCCACCGCCGCCCCGTCCGCCCCGACGAACCGGCCCGCCGCGAACATCGCGTCCACCCGCTCGGCGCCGATCGCCCCCGCGTACCGCCCGAGCAGGTGGTCGCGGACGGTCGGCCACGCCCCCTCGGGGTCGGCGGGCAGGCGCAGCCGCACCGGGTCGATACCGGCGCGCTGCGGCAGCGGGGCCGCCGGAGTCCTCGTCCTGCGTCTCACCCGCCCACCGTAAGCGGTGCGACCACCCGGCCCCGCCCCGGGCGCCCGGCCCGGGGCCTCACCCGGTGCCCAGGGAGCCGAAGGCCGGCAGCACGGCGGCGATCCGGTCCCAGGCGGCGCGGTCGCGCGCCACCGCCGGCAGCGTCACGCCCGCGCCCCCGCCCCACCCGGTCGCCACGGCCACCGGATCCTCGCCGGTCGCCGCGCCCGCCGCCAGGGCCGCGGCGCCCAGGGCCACGAGCTCGGCGGTACGGGGCAGCACGACGGGCCGCCCGGACAGGCGGCGCACCGTCTCCACCCAGGTACGCCCCCGGGCCCCGCCGCCGATCAGCCGCAGCGGGACGTCCCCGTCCGGGTGCGGGAGTTCGTCGAGGACCCGCAGGACGCCGAACACGGCGCCCTCGTACGCGGCCCCGAGGACCTGCTGCCGGGACGTGGCGTGCCGCAGCCCGGTGAGCAGGCCGGACGCGCCCGGCAGGTCGGGCGTGCGCTCGCCGTCCAGGTACGGCAGCAGCACGGCCTCGCCGCCCGGGACGGCGTCCTCGCGGTCCAGGCCCAGCAGACCGGCGATCTTGTCGACGGCGAGCGTGCAGTTGAGCGTGCAGCCGAGCGGCAGGTACGTGCCGTCCGTGGCGGCGAAACCGGCGAGCGCGGCCGTCGCGGGCCGGGCGCGGGTGGCCGCGAAGACGGTGCCGGACGTGCCGAGGGAGACCACCGGGTGGTCGAGCAGGCCGTGCCCGCCCAGCCCGAGCCCCACGGCCCCGGCCATGTTGTCGCCGGTGCCAGCGGCGACCGCGATGCCCTGTGGCAGGCCCAGCTCCCGGGCCGCCGGCGCGGTCAGCGAGCCGACGCGGGTGGCGCCGGCCGGGGCGACCACCGGGAGGAGGCCCCGGTCCAGCCCGAGCAGGTCCAGCAGCTCGGGGTCGTAGGCGCGTGTCGCCGTGCCGTACCAGCAGGTGCCGGACGCGTCGCCGGGGTCGGTCGCTGCCGTCCCGGCGAGCCGCTCGGTGAGGAAGTCGTGGGGGAGGCGCACACCCGCGGCGGCCCCGGCGGTGCGCGGCTCGTTCTCCCGCAGCCACTGCCACTTGGTCGCCGTCATCGACGCCACCGGTACGGAACCGGTGCGGGCGAGCCAGTCCCCGGCCCCGAGCCGGTCGGTGAGGGCGGCGGCCTGCGGTGCCGAGCGGGTGTCGTTCCACAGCAGCGCGGGCCGCAGCGGGCGGCCGGCGGAGTCCAGGACCACCAGCCCGTGCTGCTGCCCGGCGACCGCGATGCCGGTCACCGCGCGGGCGTCGAAGCCCGTCAGCGCCTCGGCCACCGCCCCGGCGAGCGCCCGCCACCACTCCTCGGGGTCGCTCTCCCGCGCCCCGGCCTCGCCGCTCACCGTGTGGGCGGCCCGGCCGGTGGCCAGGACCTTCCCGGAGGCGGCGTCCACCAGGACCGCCTTGGTGGACTGGGTGGAGCTGTCCACGCCGATCACGGCCGGGGACGACTGCATCTCGATACCTCTCAGCTCTCTTGGCGACGGGCCGTCCGTAGCGTATTAGTAATGTCAGAAAACAAATAGACCTGGAGGCCCACATGCCGGAACGCTTCACCCCCGCCCCCGAGGACAGGTTCACCTTCGGGCTCTGGACCGTCGGCTGGCAGGGCGCCGACCCCTTCGGCACCGCCACCCGCCCCGCGCTCGACCCCGTCGAGACGGTGGAGCGCCTCGCCGGCCTCGGCGCCTACGGCGTGACGTTCCACGACGACGACCTGATCCCCTTCGGCTCCTCCGACGCCGAACGCGAGGCCGTGGTCAAGCGCTTCCGCGACGCCCTGGACCGCACCGGCATGAAGGTGCCGATGGCCACGACCAACCTCTTCACCCACCCCGTCTTCAAGGACGGCGCCTTCACCGCCAACGACCGGGACGTCCGCCGCTACGCGCTCCGCAAGACGATCCGCAACATCGACCTGGCTGTCGAACTCGGCGCCGGCGTGTACGTCGCCTGGGGCGGCCGCGAAGGCGCCGAATCGGGCGCCGCCAAGGACGTGCGGGCGGCCCTCGACCGCATGAAGGAAGCGTTCGACCTCCTCGGCCAGTACGTCACCGAACAGGGCTACGACCTGCGCTTCGCCATCGAGCCCAAGCCCAACGAGCCGCGCGGCGACATCCTGCTGCCCACCATCGGCCACGCCCTCGCCTTCATCGAGCGCCTCGAACGCCCCGACCTCGTCGGCGTCAACCCCGAGGTCGGCCACGAACAGATGGCGGGCCTCAACTTCCCGCACGGCATCGCCCAGGCCCTGTGGGCGGGCAAACTCTTCCACATCGACCTCAACGGCCAGTCCGGCATCAAGTACGACCAGGACTTCCGCTTCGGCGCGGGCGACCTGCGCCAGGCGTTCTGGCTGGTCGGCCTGCTGGAGAGCGCCGACTACGACGGGCCGCGCCACTTCGACTTCAAGCCCGTCCGCACCGACGGCCAGGACGGCGTCTGGGAGTCCGCGAAGAACTGCATGCGCAACTACCTGGTCCTCAAGGAGCGGGCCGCGGCCTTCCGCGCCGACCCCGAGGTCCAGGAGGCCCTCGCGGCCTCCCGCCTCCCCGACCTCGCCCGCCCCACCGCCGAGGACGGCCTCGCCGGCCTGCTCGCCGACCCGTCCGCGTACGACACCTTCGACCCGGAGGCCGCGGGCGCGCGCTCCATGTCCTTCGAGCGCCTCGACCAGCTGGCCCTGGACCACCTCCTGGCCACCCGCTGACCGTCCCGCCGCGATCGCCCGGCCACTTGCTCGTCGGAGTCGGTGCTTGCCCCGCCCCCGGCAGGGCGCCCCGCCCGGGAGCTCGCACCCCCGCGGTTCCGCCCCGGCGCGGTGCCGGTGCGGCCCCTCGGCGCTCGCCCGCCCGGGGGCCGGGCGACCGGCTTCTGTGCGGTTCCGCCTGGTGCGGCACCTGTGCGGTGGGTGGTGGGGTGTGGCCCCTCCGGGCTCACCTCCTCGGGGCCGGCGGCCTTGGGTCACACGCAAGGGAGCCCACCCCTTGCCTCCCCCAAGCTCTCGCTGCGCTCGAGCAGGGGGTACCCCCATCCCTGCGGGGGCGACCCTGCACGGCCCCACCCCGGGCCGTCCCCCGTCTGCGGGCCGGTGAGTGGCTGCGCCCCTGGGGCCGTCGGCGATCTGCCAGCCGGTGAGTGGAGGGCTCGGCCTCGTACCGGCGTGTATGCCGTCTGCAGGTGGACTACGGCGGGTTGTTGCACGGCGTACGGCGAGGAGGGGCCGTGCAGGGTCGCCCCCGCAGCGGATTGGCGGCGAGTAACGGCGACAAAGCCGGCTGGGCGCCCCGCCAACCGCGAGGAGGTGAGCCCGGAGGGGCCCCGCCCCAGACCCACCGGCAGCAACCGACACCCGGCCTCGCCCGCCAGGGCGCACCGCACAGCACCGCGCCGCACCGTACGGCACCGTCCCGGTTAGTTCGGGGCCCGGACCGCGTACCCCGCCGGGTCGGCGACCACCTCGCGGACCACCGCCGCCGCCGCGCCCCGCGCCGCGTCGCCGGAGGACGACGACGCCCGCAGCCGCCCGCTGCCCGCCGGCCACAGCCCGGAGACGACCCGGAGGGTCAGCTCCCGGTCCGCCGCCGGGCCCAGCCACGGCATCAGGGGCCGGTAGATGCCGCCCAGCACCACGGCCTCCGGGTCCAGCAGGTTCACCGCACCGGAGACCACGAGCCCCAGCATCCGCCCGGCCCGTTCGAGCGCGGCGACGGTCCGGGCGTCGCCGGCGCGGGCGCGCCGTTCCAGTTCGGCGACCCCGGGCATGCCGGCCGTCTCGTCGAGGCCGGCGCCCCGCAGCAGCGCGGCCTGGCCGGCGTACTGCTCCAGGCACCCGCGTGATCCGCAGCGGCACCGGGGGCCCTCCGCGTCGGCCATGGCGTGCCCGATCTCGCCGGCGAACCCGTGCGCCCCGCGCAGCAGCTCGCCGTCGACGACGACGGCGCCGCCCACGCCGATCTCACCGGTCAGGTAGAGGAAGCCGCGCACCGGCTCGGGCCCGGCGCCCACGCCGAACCACAGCTCCGCGAGCGCCGCCGCGTTGGCCTCGTTGTCCGAGCCGACGGGCAGCGCCGGCCGCCCGGGGCACTGGGCGTCCAGGGCGCGGGCGAACAGGGTTTCCGCGGCGACCTGGTTCCAGCCCAGGTTGGGTGCCTGGCGCACGGTGCCGCCGGAGACGAGCCCGGGCAGGGCGAGCCGCGCGCCGGCGGGGCGCAGGTCCTGTTCGGCCGCCGATCCGAGGGTCCGGGCCGCGATGCGCGCGGCTCGCTCCAGTACCTCGGCGGGTGCCACGCCGCGGTTGTCCACGTGTTCGGTGAGCCGCACCCGGTCGGTGCCGGCGAGGTCGACCACGCACACGGACACGTAGTCGATGTTGATCTCGACGCCGAGCCCGGCGGGTCCGCTGCGGGCCACCCGGAGCGCGGTGCCCGGCCGGCCCGCCTGCCCGCTGAACGTCTTGCCCTGCTCGGTGAGGAACCCCCCGGCCAGCAGTTGTTCGACCAGGGACGAGACCGCCGCCCGCGTCAGTCCCACTCGCGCCGCGACCGCCGCCCGGGTCGCCTCGCCCTCGTCGCGCACGGCCCGCAGGACGAGGCTGAGGTTGTGCCGCCGCACGGTGTCCTTGTCGGCCTTGGGCTCCAGCGGATGGGCGGTGTTCTTCATGGTGCGGCCGAGCCTATGCGACGCCCGCACGGACGGAAGCGCGGGCCCGGTCTGTCGACCGGACCCGCGCTTCTCTTGGTGTCCGAGGGGGGACTTGAACCCCCACGCCCGATAAAGGGCACTAGCACCTCAAGCTAGCGCGTCTGCCATTCCGCCACCCGGACAAGGTGTCTGTCTCGCGGCCTGCGGCCGTTCCGACGTGGAAAACCATAGCAAACATTGGGAGGGCCCGATCACGCCCCCGCCTCCGCCGGGGGAGGGGGCAGGATGGGAGGACCCAGCAGCAGCTACGCGGGAGGAACCAGCGTGAGCGAGTCGAGCACGGCGCGAACCGCCACCGTCACGGGCGAGGACGAGGTCACCGACCTCTGCCGCGACCTCATCCGGATCGACACCAGCAACTACGGGGACCACTCGGGGCCGGGGGAGCGGGCGGCCGCCGAGTACGTCGCCGAGAAGCTCGCGGAGGTGGGTCTCGAGCCGAAGATCATCGAGTCCCACCGGGGCCGGGCCTCCACCGTGGCGCGGATCGCGGGCGAGGACCCGTCCCGGCCCGCGCTCCTGATCCACGGCCACACCGACGTCGTCCCGGCCAACGCCGAGGACTGGACGCACCACCCCTTCTCCGGCGAGATCGCGGACGGCTGCGTCTGGGGCCGGGGCGCGGTCGACATGAAGGACATGGACGCCATGACCCTGGCGGTCGTACGGGACCGGCTGCGCAGCGGCCGCAAGCCCCCGCGCGACATCGTGCTGGCGTTCCTCTCGGACGAGGAGGCGGGCGGCACGTACGGCGCCCGCCACCTCGTGGACAAGCATCCCGATCTCTTCGAGGGCGTCACGGAGGCGATCGGCGAGGTGGGCGGTTTCTCGTTCACGGTCAACGAGAACCTGCGCCTGTACCTGGTGGAGACGGCCCAGAAGGGCATGCACTGGATGCGGCTGACCGTCGACGGCACCGCGGGCCACGGTTCGATGACGAACGACGACAACGCCATCACCGAGCTGTGCGAGGCGGTGGGCAGGCTCGGCCGGCACACCTGGCCGGTGCGGGTCACCAAGACGGTGCGGTCCTTCCTCGACGAGCTGTCCGACGCGCTGGGCACCCCGCTGGACCCGGAGGACATGGACGCCACGCTCGCCAAGCTCGGCGGGATCGCCAAGATGATCGGCGCCACCCTCCGCAATTCGGCCGCCCCGACCATGCTCGGCGCCGGGTACAAGGTCAACGTCATCCCGGGGCAGGCGACCGCGCACGTGGACGGGCGTTTCCTGCCGGGGTACGAGGAAGAGTTCCTGGCCGACCTCGACCGGCTGCTCGGGCCGCGCGTCCGGCGCGAGGACGTGCACGCCGACAAGGCGCTGGAGACGAGCTTCGACGGCGACCTGGTGGACGCCATGCAGTCGGCGCTCAGGGCGGAGGACCCGATCGCCCGCGCGGTGCCGTACATGCTGTCCGGAGGCACGGACGCGAAATCCTTCGACGACCTCGGCATCCGCTGCTTCGGCTTCGCGCCGCTCAAGCTGCCGCCGGAGCTGGACTTCGCCGGAATGTTCCACGGGGTCGACGAGCGCGTGCCGGTGGAGGGCCTGAAATTCGGCGTCCGGGTGCTGGACCGTTTCATCGACGCCAGCTGAGGCCCCCGACCGGCCCGGCCTGATTACCAGGAATAGTCAGGTGAAACGACTCTCCAATAATCGCCCGCGTGTGCACATCTGACCGAAAAGGGTGAACGGAGTCATCGGGTCGTAGCCCGATTACCTCCCTGTCGTTACAGGTGATGCGGTCCGCGGTTGGGACCGCATTGCCAACAAGGAGGAATTATGATCAAGAAGGTCGCCGCTGTCGCGGCCGCCACCGGTGGGCTGGTCCTGGCCGGCGCGGGCATGGCCGTCGCCGATGCGGGTGCGAACGGTGCCGCCGTTGGCTCCCCCGGTGTCATCTCGGGCAATGTGGTCCAGGTTCCCGTCCACATCCCGATCAACGCCTGTGGCAACACGGTGAACGTCATCGGCCTGCTGAACCCGGCCTTCGGGAACGTCTGCGTCAACGACTGACGTTGAGCCTCGACCCCTAGTGGTCTGAGCCCGGCCGGCCCCGGAGCGCGCGCCATGCGCTCCGGGGCCGCTGGACATTCGTACCTCCCGGCGCTGTGCCCGGAGGTATTCGGAAAGCCTAGAAGGCAGGGAACCAGCTATGCGACAGGTCACGCGAAAGGGCCTGACCATCGTGGCGGCCGCGGGTGGCGTACTCGCCCTCGGCGGCGGATTCGCCCAGGCGCACACCGGCGCCGACGCCCACGGGGCGGCGACGAATTCTCCGGGCGTCGCGTCCGGGAACAACGTGCAGGCACCGGTGAGCGTGCCGGTGAACGCGTGCGGCAACACCGTGAACGTCGTCGGGGCACTCAACCCGTCGTTCGGGAACAAGTGCGTCAACAAGTCCAGCGGCGCCAAGGCGAGCGGGGCGGCCGCGAACTCCCCGGGTGTCGCCTCCGGCAACAACGTCCAGGCTCCGGTCAACGTGCCGGTCAACGCCTGCGGCAACAGCGTCGACGTCGTCGGCGCGCTCAACCCGTCGTTCGGAAACGGCTGCGCCAACGGTCACCCGCACAAGCCGGGGAACCCGGACCAGCCGGGCAACCCCGGGAACCCGGACGAGCCGGGCAACCCGGGGAACCCGGACGAGCCCGGTAACCCCGGGAACCCGGACGAGCCCGGCAACCCGGGGAACCCGGACGAGCCCGACGAGCCCGGCAACCCCGGGAACCCGGACCAGCCCGGTACCCCCGACGAGCCGGACGAGCCGGGGACGCCGGGCAAGCCGGACAGCCCGGACCAGCCCGGTTCGCCGATCGAGCCGAACGAGCCCGGTCCGCAGACCGTCACCCCGCCGCAGGCGGACGACGAGCTGGCGCTCACCGGTGCGGCCCCGCTCGGCATGCTGATCCCGGCGGGCGCGGGCCTGCTGCTCGGGGGCACGGTCCTCTACCGCCGTACCCGGCAGTCCTCGTAGTCCCCGTCCTCGCGGACACGACGGAGCGGGCCTCGCGCATGCGGGGCCCGCTCCGTGCCGCTCGCCACCTTCACCAGGTGGCGCGCACCTGACGGATGATGCGCCGGCGCAGCCGCACACGGCGGCTGCCGTCCCGGTGCAGACTCAGTCGGTCCAACTCCCAGTGTCCGTACTCGGCATGGTCGGTCAGCAGACGGGTCGCCTCCTTGCGGGACACCCCGCGAGGTACGTACACGTCGACAAATTCGTATTCCGGCATCGCATCTATTGTGCGGGCACCGGCCCGGTACGGATAGCGTCTGCACTATGTCTGATGCTGCGCAGCCCACCGCTGCCGAGGTACGTGCCGCCGCCGAGGCGGTCAAAGCCGCACTGGACCGTCACCTGGAGGCGGTCGAGAACCGCACGGGTGATGACGACCCGGCCGTCTACGCCGCCTTCAACGCCCTCGCCACCGCCGCCGAGGCCTACGACGAGCGGCTCTACGACCGCTACGACGAGGTCACTCCGTTCGAGATCCCCGGCGTGGAGGACTCCCTCCCGCCCTATGAGGGCCCGGAGGAGCCGAACGCGCTGACCGTGCTGATCCGCCGCGACTACGCGGTGGTCGAGCCGCAGCGGCTGCTGGCCCAGTCGCAGCGCATCGCGGACCTGGACCGCGAGGACGACGGCGCGGAGGCGGCCGCGGTGGTGGGGGCGAGCGTCCACGCCGCGCTGGGCGTGCTGTTCGGCGAGTTCGAACCGGACGAGATCGCCTCGCGGCACAAGGAGTTCGGCCTGGAGGAGGGCGACTCCACCCTGTGGGTGGCCGCCGCCGACGAGCTCCCGGAACCGGGCGAGTGGCTGAGCACCCCGTTCGACCAGGCGGACCCGGGCCGGGTGATCTGCCGCTTCGACGTGAGCGCGGTGTTCGACGAGGACGAGTTCCACGGGGAACCGGAGAGCGCACGCCCGGACACCGTCTGACACCCCGGGCACCCCTGACCCGGGGCCCTGCCCCGAGACCGGCCCCCAGGCCCCCGTGACGACCGCCCGGCGGTCGTCACGGGGGCCTGTGCCGTCACGGGGCCCGGGCGTGGGCCGTCACTCCTCCGGGGCGGCCAGGAGCGACTCCAGGAGCGCACGCAGACGGGTGGTGCGGGGGCGGGGGAGCGACTCGGACACCGCGCGCGGAAGTGCCTGGTCCACGCCGTGGACCACCGACAGGTGCCGCTCCCCGCGGCCGAACGCGGTGTAGACCCACGCCCGGTCCAGCGCTCCCGCGGCGTCACCGGGCAGCACCACGACCGCCGCCGGCCAGCGCATGCCCACCGCCTGGTGCGCGGTCAGCGCCCAGCCGTGGCGGAGCGCCGTCTCGACCCGGTCCCTCGGCACGAGGACCCGCTCGCCCTCGCATTCGAGGTGCAGCCCCTCCGCGTCGGCGGACAGGACGGTGCCGGGCACCGTCCGGCCGGGGGCCGGCGCGTGAGCGACCCGGTCGCCCGGGTCGAAGCCGCCGAAGCGGCCGGGCCCCGGGTTCAGCCGCTGCTTGAGCGCCGCGTTGAGCGCCCGTGTGCCCACCGAACCGCCGTGGCCGACGGTGATCACCCGGGTCTCCTCGGCCGGCACGCCGAACGCCCGCGGCACCGAGTCCGCGACCAGCTGCACCGTGCGGTGGACCGCCTCGCCGGCGTCCCGCACCGGGACGATCACGACCTCCTTGCCCGGCGCCTCCACCGGGACCAGCTCACCGATCCCGATGCCGGACACCAGCTCCCCGATCGGCCCGGGGTCCGGCGTGCGCGAGGCCACCTGCGGGCACGCCCGCGCCGCCAGGACGTCCGCGAAGACCCGCCCCGCGCCCGCGGACCACAGGACGCCCGGGTCGCCGCTGAGCACCAGGCGGCACCCGTCCGGCAGGGCCTCGACCAGCATCGCGGCGGTCTCGACGTCCAGTTGCGGGGCGTCCAGCACCACCAGCAGGTCCAGCGCGAGCGCCCCGTCCTCGTCCCGGTCGGGGCCGCCGGCGCCGGACAGCAGCCCGGTCAGGGTGTACGCCGGCACGTCCGCGCCCAGCCGGCGGCGGCCGTTCTCCGTGTACGCGGCGACGGCGGCCCGGAGCCCGAGCCCGCGCGCCGCCCCGGCCAGCGCGACCGCCTCGCCCCGCGCCGCCTCGCCCCCCGTGTGGGCGACCAGCCCGTGCTCGGCGACCGCCCGGGTCAGGTCCGTCGGCGGGGCGTCCCGCCAGCGGGCGTCCGGCCCGCTCCTGGCCAGCCGGGCGAGCCCGTCGGCGAGGCTCTCCTCCGCCAGCGCGTACCGGTCGAGCCCGAGGAGCACCGGCACCGGCTCGGCGTCCTGCTCCGCCACCTCCTCGCCGGCCCCGCCCTCGTCCTCGTCCTCGTCGGCCCCGTCGTGGAAGACCAGCACCGCGCCCTCGGCGATCGCGTGCCGCACCGCCTCCTCCGGCGCGGGCACCGCGTGCTCCGCCAGGGCCGCCCGCACCTCCGCGGCGTCCAGCGCCGTGTGCCCCTGGAGGGCCGCCCGCTGGAGGACCCAGCCGACGAGCGCGACCGTCCGGCGCTCGTCCCCGGGGCCGCACTCCGCCCCGAGCAGCGCCCGGGCGAAACCGTCGGCCTGCTCGGGGCGGACGCCCGGCACCGACAGCAGCTGCCAGGGGTCCTCGCGCAGCACGTCCGCCGCCGTCTCGCCCAGCAGTGCGGCCACCCGCGCGGCGAGCGCCTCGGGCGCGCCGCCCTCGGCCAGGACGGCCCGTACCGCCGCGACCGTCTCGGGCGCCGCCACCCGCGCGGGGCGGACGGGCTCGGGGCCGGCCGCGGGGCGCGCGGACGGTGCGGGCTCCGGCGCGGGCCGCCGTGGTGCGGGTGCGGGGGAGTCGAAGAACGCCGTACCGGACGACGTGCCGCTCTCCACGGCCCGGACCGCGGCCAGCAGGTCGGCCGCGGTGCCGCTGAGCTTGCCGCCCGCCTCGATGGTGCCGCCCTTCTCGGCCTTGCGCTGCTCGATGCGCGCCCGCAGCTCCCGCTGAGCGGCCAGCTCGGCCTCCGCAGCGGACACCGAAGCGCCGGCGTCACCGCCCGCGGGGCTCCCGTCCGCCGCGCTCCCGGCGTCCGTCCCGCCCGCGTCCGCGTCCTCGCCCTCGGTCCCGCCGGCGCCGTCCGGTGCCCCGCCCGCGTCCTGCCCGTCCGCCTCCGCGTCCTCGGGGGGCTGGGCGGGCAGGCCGGCCGGGTCGCCCGGCTCCAGGTCCTCCGCGGCGGCGGACGCGGTGGCGTCCCGGTCGTCGTCGGCCGAGGGGCCGGGGGTCTCCCCCCGGGGAAGCGCGGTCACAGCGTGCTCCAGTCCTGATCGGGATAGCGGTGCACGGGCGCCGACACATCGTCGAGCGCCCGGCGGATCTCGTCAGGAAGACTAAGGGTCTCCACTGACAACGCGGCCGCGAGCTGCTGCGCGTTGCGCGCGCCCACGACCGGCGCCACCACCCCCGGACGGTCGCGCACCCAGGCCAGCGCCACCTGGAGGGGCGTGGCCGCGAGTCCGTCGGCCGCCGTGATCACGGCGTCGACGATCCGGGTCGCCGAGTCGTCCAGGTAGGGCTCCACGAACGGCGCCAGCCGGTCGGACGCGCCCCGCGAGTCGGACGGCGTGGCGTGCCGGTACTTGCCCGTCAGCACCCCCCGCCCCAGCGGCGAGGACGGCAGCAGCCCGAGGCCCAGGTCCCGCGCGGCGGGCAGCACCTCCCGCTCCACGCCCCGCTGGAGCAGCGAGTACTCCATCTGTGTGCTCGCCAGCCGCGCCCGCGCCCCGCCCGGTGCCAGCTGCCACGTCGCGGCCTTCGCCAGCTGCCAGCCGCAGAAGTTGGACACGCCCACATACCGCGCCCGGCCGCTGGCCACCGCGATGTCCAGGGCCTGGAGCGTCTCCTCGAGCGGCGTGTCCGGGTCGAAGGCGTGGACCTGCCACAGGTCCACGTAGTCGGTGCCGAGCCGGGCCAGGGACGCGTCCAGCGCCGCCAGCAGGTGTCCGCGCGAGCCGTCGACGCGCCGGTCGGGGTCCGGAACGCTGCCGGCCTTCGTCGCGATCACCAGGTCGCGCCGGGGGACCAGCCGCTCCACGAGCCGGCCGAGCAGGTACTCGGCCTCGCCGCCGCCGTACACGTCCGCCGTGTCGATCAGCGTCCCGCCGGCCTCCCAGAACGCCTTGAGCTGGTCCGCCGCGTCGTGCTCCTCGGTGTCGCGCCCCCAGGTGAGGGTGCCGAGGCCGATCCGGGACACGCGCAGGCCGGTACGGCCGAGATGCCTCTGCTCCATGGCCGCGAGATTACTGGCCAGAGGCCCACGCGCAGAGAGCCTGTGGACAACGCCGTGCGGCGCGGGGCCTTCCCCCTCCTGACGGGACGAGTGCCCGCGCGCTAGAGTCCGGACCCAGATCGTTACTGGTCAGTAAATGTGTCGACGAGTAAGGGGACCGGCTATGCGGCTCGGCATCAACCTCGGCTACTGGGGTGCGGGCATGGACGGCGACAACCTCGCCGTCGCCCAGGAGGCGGACCGCCTCGGCTACGACGTCTGCTGGGCCGCCGAGGCGTACGGCTCGGACGCCCCGACCGTGCTGGCCTGGGTCGGCGCGCAGACCGAGAACATCGACATCGGCTCCGCGATCATGCAGATCCCGGCCCGGCAGCCCACCATGACGGCCATGACGGCGGCGACCCTCGACTCGCTCTCCGGCGGCCGCTTCCGCCTCGGCCTCGGCGTCTCCGGGCCGCAGGTCTCCGAGGGCTGGTACGGCGTCAGGTTCGACAAGCCGCTCGCCCGGACCCGCGAGTACGTGGAGATCGTGCGCAAGGCGATGGCCCGCGAGCGGGTGACCCACGAGGGCGATCACTGGACGCTCCCGCTGCCCGGCGGCCCCGGCAAGCCGATCAAGCTGACGGTCCATCCGCAGCGCGAGCACATCCCGCTCTACATCGCCGCCATCGGCCCCAAGAACCTGGAGCAGACCGGCGAGATCGCGGACGGCGCGCTGCTCATCTTCCCGTCGGCCGAGCACCTGGAGGAGACCGCGCTGCGCCACCTCCGCGCGGGCCGGGAGAAGGCGGGCCTGACGATGGACGGGTTCGACGTGTGCCCGACCCTCCCGCTGGCCATCGGCGACGACGTGAACGGACTCGCCGACATGTTCCGGCCGTACACCGCGCTGTACGTCGGCGGCATGGGCAGCCGCAAGCAGAACTTCTACAACCAGCTCGCCCAGCGCATGGGGTACGAGAAGGAGGCCGCCGAGATCCAGGAGAAGTACCTCTCCGGGGACAAGGCGGGCGCGGCGGCCGCCGTTCCGCACCGGCTGATCGACCAGACGACGCTGCTCGGGTCCGTGGAGCGGATCGCCGACCGGATGCAGGCCTACGCGGCCGCGGGCGTCACCACCCTCACCCTCGCCCCGGCGGGCTTCACCCTCGACGAGCGGATCGCGGCGCTGCGGGCGGGGACCGAGGCGCTGGAGCGCGCGGGCCTGGTCGACTAGCCGTCCCGGACAGGTCTGCGGCCGTGGTGGGGGCTCGGGGTCATCCCCGCCACGGCCGTCGTGATGCACAACGCTCCACGCCCCCTCGGGGTTACTGCCGGGGCGCGGCCGGCACACGGCCGCCCCGTCCGCGCCCGCCGCGCCGGCCGCGCCGGCCGCTCCCATGCCCCGGGCCGGATGCCCCGCCTCCCGGAGAGCCCCGGCGCTGCGCCATCCGGCGGAGTCCCGTGGCCCTGGTGTTGCCACGTCCTCCATGCGGCATTTGACTCGTTCTTTGCGGACTTCGCGCAAGTGCGCACAGACGCGCGTATGGAGGTGGCACTGATGCTGTCGGCCCGGAGCCTGTTCCAGGAGATCATCGACAACGACGACTCCTACCAGCTGTTCTGTTCCATCGCGGCCAGCGGGGAGGCGCAGGGCGGCTGGGAGAACGCCCGTATCGCCGCCCTCGTCCCCGAGAGCATGCGGGACCTCGCCCCGAAGGTCACCCGGCACGGGGCCGACGAGGACAAGCACGGCCGGATCTTCAACGGCCTGCTCAAGAAGCGCGGCCTCGAACCGGTCGCCGTGCCTCCCGGGACCGACTACACGATGCTGCTGGAGCAGCGCGGTATCGGCCTGGCCCACGAGAAGCTGCGCCGGGACCAGCCGCTGACGGAGGAGGACGTCCTCGTCTACCTCTCGCACAGCCGCGTCACCGAGCAGCGCGCGGCCGACCAGATGGACATGCTCGTCAAGTACTTCGGCGACCACCCGGAGGTCGGCAAGGCGATCCGGCAGATCTGCGGCGACGAGGACAACCACCTGGCGTACTGCCACGAGGAACTCCTGCGCCTGGCGTACGCCGGACACGGCCGGGCCATCCAGCGCACCCTGCGCGAGTGCGCGCTCGCCGAGATCGCCGTCTACCGCGACGTCAGCCTCGCCGTCATGGACCACATGGGCCGCATCCTGCGGTGGCCGGGCGCCAAGCGGACCGCCCTCGCCCTGGGCATCCGGGCGATGTACGCCTACGAGCGGGCCGGCGGCTGGCGCCGCATGGTGCAGCTGCGGATGCCGGAGCGGCGCGACCCGCTCGGCGGGCCGGCCGAGCCCGCCCCGGCGTACTGAGCCCCGCCCGGCGGCGCTACAGCCAGCCCCGGCGCTTGAACAGCCGGTACAGGCCCACGACCGCCACCGCCATCAGCAGGATCACGGCCGGGTAGCCCCACACCTGATGCAGCTCCCACATGTGGTCGAAGTTCATGCCGTACACGCCCGCGACCATCGTGGGCACCGCGGCCATCGCCGCCCACGCCGAGATCTTGCGCATGTCGTCGTTCTGCCGCACACCCATCTGCGCGAGGTGGGCGGACAGGATGTCCGACAGCAGCCGGTCGAGCCCCTCCACCTGCTCGGTGGCGCGCGTCAGGTGGTCGCTGACGTCCCGGAAGAAGGGCTGGGCGTGCTCGCTCACGAAGGGCACGCCCGCGCCCGCCAGCCGGGTCATCGGCGCCGCCAGCGGCCCGGTCGCCCGGCGGAACTCCAGCACCTGCCGCTTGAACGTGTAGATCCGGGCCGCCGTGTTCTTGGCGTCGCCGCCCGCGGGCTGGAAGACCTCCGTCTCCATCTCCTCCAGGTCGACCTGGAGCTCGCCGGCCACCTCGATGTAGTGGTCGACGACCGCGTCGCTGATCGCGTACAGCACGGACGTCGGCCCGTGCCTGAGCACCTCCGGCTCCGCCTCCAGCCGCTTGCGCACCGCCGTCAGGGGCGCGCCCTCGCCGTGCCGGACCGTCACCACGAAGGAGTCGCCCACGAAGACCATCAGCTCGCTCGTGCTGACGGTGTCGGTGCTCGGCTCGTACACCACCGGTTTGAGGACCATGAACAGGGAGTCGTCGTAGACCTCCAGCTTGGGCCGCTGGTGCGCCTTGAGGGCGTCCTCCACGGCCAGCGGGTGGAGGCCGAACTCCTCCGACACGTGGTCGAACTCCTCCTCGGTCGGTTCGTGCAGCCCGATCCAGAGGAAGGAGTCGCCCGAGCCCGAGGCGCGGGCCGCCGCGAGAGCGTCGGAGAAGTCGGACGGGCCGTCGCTGCGCTGCCCGTCCCGGTAGATGGCACAGTCCACGATCACGGCGCGTATTCTTCCCCGGCCCCGGGCGCCTCGCACCCGTGGAGCCGCCTAGGCTGGCAGGCATGGCCACGTTGATCCTCGTACGGCACGGACGTTCCACCGCCAACACGGCGGGTGTACTCGCGGGCTGGACGCCCGGGGTCGCCCTGGACGAGCGCGGCACCGCGCAGGCCGCGGCGCTGCCCGCACGGCTCGCCGGCGTGCCGCTCGCGGCCGTCGTCACCAGTCCGCTCCAGCGGTGCCGGGAGACCCTCGCCCCGCTCCTCGACGCCCGCCCCGGACTGCCCGTGCACTCCGAGGAGCGGATCGGCGAGTGCCACTACGGCGACTGGTCCGGGCGCAAACTCGCCGAGCTCGCCGACGAACCCCTGATGGAGGTCGTCCAGCGGCACCCCTCCAACGCGGCGTTCCCCGGCGGCGAGTCGATGCGCGCCATGCAGGCCCGTGCCGTCGAGGCCGTGCGCGACTGGAACGCGCGCGTGGAGGCGGCCCACGGGGAGGACGCGGTCTACCTGATGTGCTCGCACGGCGACATCATCAAGTCGCTCGTCGCCGACGCACTCGGGATGCATCTCGATCTGTTCCAGCGGATCCATGTGGATCCTTGTTCCGTGACGGCGGTCCGTTACACCCGTCTGAGGCCGTCTCTTCTGCGTCTCGGCGACACCGGCGACCTCGCCGGGCTGATTCCGCGCGAGGAACCCGGCGGCGAGGCCGCGGAGGTGGGCGGCGGCGCGGGAGCACCGTGATCGAATCGCACAGTAGGGTGGACGGGCCGCAGCGCCGTCCGAACCGATGCAAGGGAGAGGGAACGTGTCCCGTCAGGTGTTCCTCTATGACCCACCGGAGCGTTTCGTGGCCGGCACGGTCGGGCTGCCTGGCCGCCGTACGTTCTTCCTCCAGGCCTCCGCGGGAGGCCGGGTCACCAGCGTAGCCCTGGAGAAGACGCAGGTGGCCGCGCTCGCCGAGCGGATCGACGAGCTGCTGGACGAGGTGGTGCGGCGCACCGGGGGCAACGCCCCGGTCCCGGCGGTCGCGCCGTCCGACGTCACGGACACCGCCCCGCTGGACTCCCCGGTCGAGGAGGAGTTCCGGGTCGGCACGATGGCGCTGGCCTGGGACGGCGACGAACAGCGCATGATCGTCGAGGCGCAGGCGCTGGTCGAGCTGGACGTGGAGTCCGAGGAGGACCTCGCGGAGGCCGAGGAGCGGCTGCTCCAGGACGAGGAGAACGGACCGCCGATGCTGCGCGTCCGGCTCACGGGGGCGCAGGCGAGGGCGTTCGCCAAGCGGGCCCTCGACGTGGTCAACGCGGGCCGGCCGCCGTGCCCGCTGTGCAGCCTGCCGCTCGATCCGGAAGGACACGTATGCCCGCGCCAGAACGGATACCGCCGGGGAGCCTGACGGCGGTGGAGCTGCTCGACCTGCTCGCCAAGGGCGAGCTGACGGTTCGCGGCCAGGTGCGCGAGGCGTCCAACGCGGTGCTGGTCTGTTCCGTGGCGTACGAAGGTCAGGAAGCCGACTGCGTCTACAAGCCCGTCGCCGGGGAGCGTCCCCTGTGGGACTTCCGCGACGGGACGCTGGCGCAGCGCGAGGTGGCGGCCTACGAGGTGTCCGAGGCGACCGGGTGGGGCCTGGTGCCGCCGACCGTCCTGCGGGACGGTCCGTACGGCCAGGGCATGGTCCAGGTGTGGATCGAGGGCGACCCGTCCGCCTCCCTGCTGGCGCTGGTCGACGGCGACGATCCCGGCGAGGGCTGGAAGGCGGTCGGGCCGGCGCAGATCGACGAGGACCGCACCGCGCTGCTGGTGCACGCCGACGACGTACGGCTGCGGCGGCTCGCCGTGCTCGACGCGGTGATCAACAACGGGGACCGCAAGGGCGGCCATCTGCTGCCCGCGCCGGACGGCCGGCTGTACGCGATCGACCACGGCGTCACCTTCCACGTGGACGACAAGCTGCGCACCCTGCTGTGGGGCTGGGCGGGCGAGCCGCTGCCCGGTGAGGCGCTGGAGGTCCTGGCCCGTCTGGACGCCTCCCTGGCGCCCGGGGCGCCCCTCGCCGCCCGTCTGGCGGAGCTGATCACCCCGGCGGAGGTCGCGGCGGTACGGATCCGGGTCGCCGCGCTGCGTTCCGCGGGCCGCCACCCCGAGCCGTCCGGCCAGTGGCCCGCCATCCCCTGGCCGCCGGTCTGACCGGTCAGGCCGGTCCTGCCTGGTCACAGCACATGCCGGGCGAAGGTTCAAGAGGGCGTGTTCGGTCATGATTTCCGCATCCGGTTCGTATCCGGAACTGGCGTCCGGTTACGCTCGTGACATGCATGCCTGGCCCGCTTCTGAGGTCCCCGCCCTGCCCGGCAAGGGCCGCGACCTCCGGATCCACGACACCGCGACCGGTGGACGAGTGACCCTCGACCCCGGCCCCGTCGCCCGTATCTACGTGTGCGGCATCACGCCGTACGACGCGACCCACATCGGTCACGCGGCGACCTACAACGCGTTCGACCTCGTTCAGCGCGTGTGGCTCGACACCAAGCGGCAGGTCCACTACGTCCAGAACGTCACCGACGTGGACGATCCGCTGCTGGAGCGGGCCGTCCGCGACGACATCGACTGGGTCGCCCTCGCCGAGAAGGAGACGGCCCTCTTCCGCGAGGACATGACCGCCCTGCGGATGCTCCCGCCGCAGCACTACATCGGCGCCGTCGAGGCCATACCCGGCATCGTGCCGCTCGTGGAGCGGCTCCGGGACGCGGGCGCCGCGTACGAACTCGACGGCGACGTCTACTTCTCCGTGGAGGCCGACCCGCACTTCGGCGAGGTCTCGCACTACGACGCCGAGCTGATGCGGGCCCTGTCCGCCGAGCGCGGCGGCGACCCGGACCGCCCGGGCAAGAAGAACCCGCTCGACCCGATGCTGTGGATGGCCGCCCGCGAGGGCGAGCCCAGCTGGGACGGCGGCACCCTCGGGCGCGGCCGCCCGGGCTGGCACATCGAGTGCGTGGCCATCGCCCTGGACCACCTCGGCATGGGCTTCGACGTCCAGGGCGGCGGCTCCGACCTGGTGTTCCCGCACCACGAGATGGGCGCCTCGCACGCCCAGGCGCTGACCGGCGAGCACCCGTTCGCCAAGGCGTACGTGCACGCCGGCATGGTCGCCCTGCACGGCGAGAAGATGTCCAAGTCCAAGGGCAACCTGGTCTTCGTCTCGGCGCTGCGCCGCCAGGGCGTCGACCCGGCCGCCATCCGGCTCGCGCTGCTGTCCCACCACTACCGCGCCGACTGGGAGTGGACCGACGCGGTCCTCGAGGAGGCCCAGGAGCGGCTGGACCGCTGGCGCGCCGCGGTCTCCCGCCCCGACGGGCCGTCCGCCGACGCGCTGGTCGAGGAGGTGCGCGAGGCGCTGGCCGACGACCTGGACGCCCCGGCCGCCCTGGCGGCGGTGGACCGCTGGGCCGCCCGCCAGCAGGCGGAGGGCGGTACGGACGAGTCCGCGCCGGGGCTCGTCTCCCGGATCGCCGACGCCCTGCTGGGCGTGGCGCTGTAGGCCGGAGCCGTACGGCATCCGCTCACGACGGCGGGGCGGC
>NZ_LWBU01000110.1:103367-161959 GCF_001646665.1 Streptomyces noursei
CGGCACCTGATCGTCAGGTGCCGCCCCGCCGTCGTGAGCGTCCGGTTCAGTCCTCGGAGGGACCGGGGGTGTCCGGGGTGTCCGGCGCGTCCGGTGCGCCCCCGGCGTCCCGGGTCTCCGGTGCGCCCGGCGCCTCGCCGGCGCCCGGCAGGTCCCGCGCGTCCTGCGGGTCCGTGGAGGCGCCGTCACCGGCGCCGGTGCCCGCCTCCTCGGCCTTCGGCGGCTTCGGCGGACGGGTCCGCCCGCTGGAGGTGTCGCGCAGGTACGAGCTGTCGCCGGACTCGGTCGCGTGGCCGGGCCCGCCGTCCCGCCGCCGCAGGTACCGCTCGAACTCGCGCGCGATGGCCTCGCCCGACGCCTCGGGGAGTTCCGCGGTGTCCCGCGCCTCCTCCAGGGTCTGGACGTACTCCGCCACCTCGCTGTCCTCGGACGCCAGCTGGTCCACCCCGACCTGCCAGGCCCGCGCGTCCTCCGCCAGCTCACCCAGCGGGATGCGGAGGTCGATCAGGTCCTCCAGCCGGTTGAGGAGCGCCAGCGTCGCCTTGGGGTTGGGTGGCTGCGACACGTAGTGCGGCACCGCCGCCCACAGGCTGACCGCCGGCACGCCCGCGTGCGTGCACGCCTCCTGGAGGATGCCGACGATGCCCGTCGGGCCTTCGTACCGGGTCTCCTCCAGGTCCATGGTGCGCGCGAGGTCCGGGTCGGACGTGACGCCGCTGACCGGGACCGGCCGGGTGTGCGGGGTGTCGCCGAGCAGCGCGCCCAGGATCACCACCATCTCGACGCCCAGTTCATGGGCGAAGCCGAGCAGTTCGTTGCAGAACGAGCGCCAGCGCATCGACGGCTCGATGCCGCGCACCAGTACCAGGTCGCGCGGCTTGTCACCGCCGACCCGGACCACCGAGAGCCGGGTGGTCGGCCAGGTGATCTTCCGTACTCCGCCGTCCAGGTACACCGTGGGCCGGTTGACCTGGAAGTCGTAATAGTCCTCGGCGTCGAGCGCCGCGAACACCTCGCCCTTCCACTCCCGTTCCAGGTGCGCGACCGCGGTGGAGGCGGCGTCGCCGGCGTCGTTCCAGCCCTCGAACGCGGCCACCATGACCGGGTCGATCAGCTCGGGTACCCCCTCGAGCTCGATCACCCAGGCCTCCTTCCGAAGTTCCGTGCGTACGGACCAACCTTACGGCTTTCCGGAGGCCCGCCCGCAGCCCCCGTACGGGGATGAATGCTGTTCCGACCGGGAGCCACTACCCACGACGACCGGGGGAAACACGGGGGGAAGGCGGCCGGTTCGCGCGGGCACCGCCCGCCGGGCGGCGGGCCGGGGCCGCGCACCGCGGCGCCGGCGGTGGTCCGGCGGCGGCCCCGACGGTGGTCCGGTGGAACTCCCGGCCCCCGGCGGCCGGTTCACCCGCCCGGAGGTCCGCCCGCCCGCCCGACGGCCGTGCGGGCCGCCGTGCCGGGCTGCCCGGCGGGGCGGGGGAGCCGGATCGCTGACGGGTGGCCGGGCCGTGCGCCCGGCGACCGGACCGCTGACCGGCCCGGCGACCGGACCATGCGCCCGGTCCGCCGACCGTGGCCGGCGGCCGGGCCCGCGGTGCGGCGGACGCACGGCGAGGGCGGCCCCCCTGGGGGAGCCGCCCTCATGACCGCGGGGCCGTGGCCCGGTCCGTACGGTCAGGCCTTCTTGCCGAGCACGTCCTCGACCCGGGTGCGGATCTCGTCCGTCGCCAGGCCCCGGATGGTCAGGGTCGTGCGGCGGCGCAGCACGTCGTCCGCGGTCTCGGCCCACTCGTGGTCGCGGGCGTAGGCGACCTGGGCCCAGATCTCCGGCGCGTCCGGGTGGATGCGCTCGGCGAGCTGCGGGTCGTCGTTGGCCAGGCGCGCGATGTCGAAGGAGAGCGAGCCGTAGTGCGTGGCCAGGTGGCGGGCGGTGTCGGCGGCCATGCGCGGGCCGGGCGTGCCGCCGTCGACGAGCAGCCGGTGGGCCACCGCGTTCGGGTTGGCTATGCCGGGCAGCGGCAGCTTCTTCGGGAGCCGGGAGATCGGCTCCATGTCCTCGCCGAGCGGGTGGCCGGGCAGGGACGCCAGCTTGTTCATCACCGTACGGCCGATGTGGCGGAAGGTCGTCCACTTGCCGCCGGCCACCGACAGCATGCCGCCGCGGCCCTCGGTGACGACCGTCTCGCGCTTGGCCTTGGAGGTGTCGCCGGGCCCGCCGGGAAGGACCCGCAGACCGGCGAACGAGTAGGTGATCAGGTCCCGGGACAGCTGCTGGTCGCGGATGGAGAACGCGGCCTCGTCCAGGATCTGGGTGATGTCCTGCTCGTTGACCGCGACCTCGCCCGGGTCGCCCTCGTACTCCTCGTCGGTGGTACCGAGCAGCAGCATGTCCTCCCAGGGGAGGGCGAAGGTGATGCGGTACTTGTCGATCGGGGTGGCGAGCGCGGCCTTCCAGGGGGAGGTGCGCTTCAGGACGAGGTGCGCGCCCTTGGAGAGGCGGATGGAGGGGGCCGCGTTCGGGTCCTCCATCCGGCGCAGGTGGTCGACCCACGGGCCGGTGGCGTTGAGGACCAGGCGGGCGTCGACGCCGAACTCGTCGCCGCTGGTGCGGTCCCGCAGGTCGGCGCCGGTGACCCGGCCCTTGGTGAAGCGGAGTCCGGTGACCTCGGCGTGGTTGAGGACGGTGGCGCCCGCGTCGACGGCGGCGCGGACCGTCATCAGGGCCATGCGGGCGTCGTTCATCTGGTCGTCGCCGTACACGGCCACGGCCTTCAGGTTGTCGGTGCGCAGCTCCGGCACGTCCTGGGCGGCCTTGGCGGGGCTCAGGAGGTGGCCGACGCCGTCGCCGAAGGCGGAGAGCGCCGAGTAGGCGAAGACGCCCGCGCCGAGCTTGGCGGCGCCGTGCGGTCCGCCCTTGTAGACCGGCAGGTAGAAGGTGAGCGGGTTGGCCAGGTGCGGGGCGACCTGGCGGGAGACCGCACGGCGCTCGAAGTGGTTCTCCGCGACCAGCTTCACCGCGCCGGTCTGCAGGTAGCGCAGACCGCCGTGGAGGAGCTTGGAGGAGGCGGAGGAGGTGGCGCCGGCGAAGTCGCCGGCGTCCACCAGGGCCACCCGCAGCCCGGACTGCGCGGCGTGCCAGGCCGTGGAGATGCCCAGGATGCCGCCGCCGATCACCAGGAGGTCGTAGGTGGCCTTGGAGAGCTGCTCCCGCGTCTCGGCACGGCTCGGCAGGGAACCGGCAGCCGGGTGCGTCCCGAGGGAGGGGACGCTCTGCAGGGTGGTCATGTCGATTTACTCCTCGTCCTCGATCCAGCCCATGGTCCGCTCGACGGCCTTGAGCCAGTTCTTGTACTCGCTGTCACGCTTGTCAGCGTCCATGCGGGGGGTCCACTCGGCGGCCCTGCGCCAGTTGGCGCGCAGCGCGTCGGTGTCGGGCCAGAAGCCGACGGCCAGGCCGGCGGCGTAGGCGGCGCCGAGGCAGGTCGTCTCGGCGACCATGGGGCGCACCACGGGGGCGTCCACGAAGTCCGAGAGGGTCTGCATCAGCAGGTTGTTGGAGGTCATGCCGCCGTCGACCTTGAGCGCTGCCAGTTCGACGCCGGAGTCCTTCGTCATGGCGTCGGTGATCTCGCGGGTCTGCCAGGCGGTGGCCTCGAGCACGGCGCGCGCGATGTGCGCCTTGGTGACGTACCGGGTGAGGCCGGCGATCACACCGCGGGCGTCGGAGCGCCAGTACGGGGCGAACAGGCCGGAGAAGGCCGGTACGAAGTACGCGCCGCCGTTGTCCTCGACCGAGGACGCGAGCGTCTCGATCTCGGCGGCGGAGTTGATCAGGCCCATCTGGTCGCGCATCCACTGCACCAGGGAGCCGGTGACGGCGATGGAGCCTTCCAGGGCGTACACCGGGGCCTGGTCGCCGATCTTGTAACCGACGGTGGTGATCAGACCCGAGTAGGAGTTGATGATCTTTTCGCCGGTGTTCAGCAGCAGGAAGGTGCCGGTGCCGTACGTCGACTTGGCCTCGCCCTCGGAGAAGCAGGTCTGGCCGAAGAGGGCCGCCTGCTGGTCGCCGAGCGCGGAGGCGACCGGGACGCCGTCCAGGACGCCGCCCTTGACGTGGCCGTAGACCTCGGCGGAGGAGCGGATCTCCGGCAGGACCGTGAGCGGGACCTCCATGGACTGGGCGATCTTGTCGTCCCACTCCATGTTGTGGAGGTTCATGAGCATGGTCCGCGAGGCGTTGGTGACGTCGGTGACGTGGCGACCGCCGTCCACACCGCCCGTGAGGTTCCAGATGACCCAGGAGTCCATGGTGCCGAAGAGGATGTCGCCGCGCTCGGCGCGCTCGCGCAGGCCCTCGACGTTGTCCAGCATCCAGCGGATCTTCGGGCCGGCGAAGTACGACGCGAGCGGCAGGCCGGTCTCGCGGCGGAAGCGGTCCTGGCCGACGTTGCGGCCGAGCTCCCGGCAGAGGGCGTCGGTGCGGGTGTCCTGCCAGACGATGGCGTTGTGGACGGGCTCACCGGTGTTCTTGTCCCACAGCAGCGTGGTCTCGCGCTGGTTGGTGATGCCGATCGCCTTGACGTCGGCGGAGGTGATGCCGGCCTTCTCGATGGCGCCGGCGACGACCTCCTGGACGTTGGTCCAGATCTCGGCGGCGTCGTGCTCCACCCAGCCCGGCTTGGGGAAGATCTGCTCGTGCTCCTTCTGGTCGACGGAGACGATGCGTCCGTCGCGGTCGAAGACGATGCAGCGGCTGGAGGTGGTGCCCTGGTCGATGGCGGCGATGAACGGGCCGGCGGTGTGTGCGTCGGTCACGGTTGCTCCCGTAAGTGTGTGAGAAGGACGGCTCAGGCGAACGCGATGTTGTAGATACCCGCGGCGAGGGCTCCGCCGATCAGCGGGCCGACGACGGGGATCCAGGCGTAGCCCCAGTCGGAGCCGCCCTTGTTCGGCAGCGGGAGGAGGGCGTGCACGATGCGCGGACCGAGGTCACGGGCGGGGTTGATGGCGTAGCCGGTCGGGCCGCCGAGCGAGAGGCCGATGGAGACCACGACGAACGCGACCATCAGACCGCCGAGCACGCCCAGGCCCTTGCCGCTGTCGTTGAGGCCCTGCGTGAGGACCGCGAGGACCAGCACGACGGTGCCGAGTATCTCGGTGGCCAGGTTCTGCCAGACGTTGCGGATCTCGGGGCCGGTGGAGAAGACGCCGAGCACGGGGCCGGCGTTGCCGGCGGACTCGTTGTGCGGGCCCTCGATCGCCTTGTCGGCGGGGTCGCCCACGATCTCGCGGTCGGTGAGGTGCGCGTGGAACTGCCCGTAGTAGGCGATCCACACCAGCGCCGCGCCGATCATGGCGCCGAGCAGTTGGCCCGCGAAGTAGACCGGGACGTTCTTCCAGTCCCCGTCCTTGATCGCGATGCCGACCGTGACGGCGGGGTTGAGGTGGGCGCCGGACAGCGAGCCCGTCATGTAGACGGCGGTCAGGACCGCGAAGCCCCACCCGAAGGTGATGGCCAGCCAGCCGGCGTTCTGCGCCTTGGAGCGCTTGAGTACGACGGCGGCGACCACGCCACCGCCGAGCAGGATGAGTACGGCGGTACCAATGATCTCGCCGATGAAGATGTCGGAGCTGGACACCCGCGACTCCTTTGTCCTTCGTCCAGGGGAAGGCGAACCCCGGGTCCCTCCGGTGGTCCGCGCCCTCAGGTGAGGGCGTTAACCGGCCTCCTGGCGTTGCCACACTCTAGCGCGTATTGCCGGTAGGTGTTCGACAATGCCGACCGATGAACGGCAGTTTTGCCCCCTGGTAAACGTGGCGTCAAGAGTTCTGTTGGCCGAAACTCGTTCGTTACCGATGATGCGCCCGAGGCGTCAGAAGCGCCCGGCGCCCAGATCCCGGGAGACCGCGCGGGCGCAGTCCCGCACCGCCGCCACCAGCTCCTGGCGCAGCTCCCCGTCGTCGCAGACCCGCTCCACGGCGCCCGTGATGGCGACCGCCCCCACCGGCATGCGGCGCCGGTCGTGGATGGGGGCGGCCACCGAGGCCACGCCCTCCCACGTCTCCTCCACGTCCGCCGCCCAGCCGCGCGCCCGGGTCATGTCGAGCACCGCCTCGAAGTCCTCCAGGTCCGTGACCGTCCGCGGGGTGTACGCCTTGCGCTCGACCTCCAGGACCTCCGTGTGCGCCACCGGGTCGTACGCGGACAGGACCTTGCCCAGTGCCGTGGAGTGCAGCGGCTGCATGGCCCCGACCTCCAGGACCTGGCGGCTGTCGTCGGGCCGGAAGACGTGGTGCACGACGAGCACGCCGTGCTGGTGCAGCACGCCCAGGTGGACGCTCTCGCCGCTGGAGCGGGCCAGGTCGTCGGTCCACACCAGGGCGCGGGCGCGCAGCTCGTGCACGTCGAGGTAGCTGTTGCCCAGGCGCAGCAGCTCCGCGCCGAGCTGGTAGCGGCCGGAGGCGGGGTCCTGCTCCACGAAGCCCTCCGCCTGGAGGGTGCGCAGGATCCCGTGCGCCGTACCCTTGGCCAGGTCCAGCGACGACGCGATGTCCGACAGTCCGAGTCGGCGCTCGCCGCCGGCGAGCAGTCGCAGCATCGCTGCCGCTCGTTCCAGCGACTGGATGTTCTTCGGCATCGCCCGGCCTTTCTCCCTCAGTTCGACAATGCTGAACACTATCGGTCGTTGTCGACCTTGAGCCACATCGCCGACTCCCCCCGGCGGTGCGTGCGAACGGAGGACGCCGCCCCAGCATGCCGTCCCACCACCTGGAACAAGATGTCCGCCCCGGCGGGTACGCGGTTACTCTGGCCCGGTGCGCCCTCCCCCCGAGGGCGCAAAGCCGACAGCCGTCGCATCCCTGGGAGCTCATCCATGGCCTCGTCGCCGACCCCTTCCGCTGACAGCAGGACCCGCGCCGCCGCCCTCCGGGAGGCGCTCGCCTCCCGCGTGGTCGTGTCCGACGGAGCCATGGGCACGATGCTCCAGGCGCAGGACCCCACGCTCGAGGACTTCGAGGGCCTGGAGGGCTGCAACGAGATCCTCAACGTCTCCCGGCCCGACATCGTCCGCACGGTCCACGAGGAGTACTTCTCCGCCGGCGTCGACTGCGTGGGGACCAACACCTTCAACGCGAACTTCTCCGCCCTCGGCGAGTACGACATCTCCGACCGCATCCTGGAGCTGTCCGAGGCGGGTGCCCGGATCGCCCGCGAGACCGCTGACCGGTTCACCGCCGGTGACGGCCGTCAGCGCTGGGTGCTCGGCTCGATGGGCCCCGGCACCAAGCTGCCCACCCTGGGGCACGTCGCGTACGGCACCCTCCGCGCCGCCTACCAGCAGAACGCCGAGGGCCTGATCGCCGGCGGCGCCGACGCCCTCCTCGTCGAGACCACCCAGGACCTCCTCCAGACCAAGGCCGCGATCCTCGGCGCCCGCCGCGCCCTGGAGATCGCCGGCCTCGACCTGCCGCTGATCTGTTCGGTCACCGTCGAGACCACCGGCACCATGCTGCTCGGCTCCGAGATCGGCGCGGCGCTCACCGCGCTGGAGCCGCTCGGCATCGACATGATCGGTCTGAACTGCGCCACGGGCCCGGCGGAGATGAGCGAGCACCTGCGGTACCTGGCCCGCCACTCGCGCGTGCCGCTGTCCTGCATGCCCAACGCGGGCCTGCCGGTGCTGGGCAAGGACGGCGCGCACTACCCGCTGACGGCGCCGGAGCTGGCGGACGCCCAGGAGGCCTTCGTGCGCGAGTACGGGCTGTCGCTGGTGGGCGGCTGCTGCGGTACGACGCCGGAGCACCTGCGCCAGGTCGTCGAGCGGGTCCGCGGCCTCGCCCCGGCCGAGCGCCGGCCCCACCCGGAGCCGGGTGCCGCCTCGCTCTACCAGACCGTGCCCTTCCGCCAGGACACCGCGTACATGGCGATCGGCGAGCGGACCAACGCCAACGGTTCGAAGAAGTTCCGGGAGGCGATGCTGGAGGGTCGCTGGGACGACTGTGTGGAGATGGCCCGCGACCAGATCCGCGAGGGCGCCCACATGCTGGACCTGTGCGTGGACTACGTCGGCCGGGACGGCGTCGCCGACATGGAGGAGCTGGCCGGCCGCTTCGCCACCGCCTCGACCCTGCCGATCGTGCTGGACTCCACCGAGGTGGAGGTCATCCGGGCCGGGCTGGAGAAGCTCGGCGGCCGCGCGGTGATCAACTCGGTGAACTACGAGGACGGCGATGGGCCCGAGTCCCGCTTCGCCAGGGTCACGGCGCTCGCCAAGGAGCACGGCGCCGCCCTCATCGCGCTCACCATCGACGAGGAGGGGCAGGCCCGCACCGTCGAGACCAAGGTCGCGATCGCCGAACGGCTGATCGCCGACCTGACGGGCAACTGGGGCATCCACGAGTCCGACATCCTGATCGACACCCTGACCTTCACCATCTGCACCGGCCAGGAGGAGTCCCGCAAGGACGGCATCGCCACCATCGAGGCGATCCGGGAGCTGAAGCGGCGTCACCCGGACGTGCAGACCACGCTGGGTCTGTCGAACATCTCCTTCGGCCTGAACCCCGCCGCCCGGATCCTGCTGAACTCCGTCTTCCTCGACGAGTGCGTCAAGGCCGGGCTGGACTCGGCGATCGTGCACGCCAGCAAGATCCTGCCGATCGCCCGCTTCGACGAGGAGCAGGTCACCTGCGCCCTCGACCTCATCTACGACCGGCGCACCGAGGGCTATGACCCGCTCCAGAGGCTGATGGAGCTGTTCGAGGGCGTCAACACCAAGTCGATGAAGGCGGGCAAGGCCGAGGAGCTGGCCGCGCTGCCGCTGGAGGAGCGGCTCAAGCGCCGGATCATCGACGGGGAGAAGAACGGCCTGGAGGCCGACCTCGACGAGGCGCTCACCACCCGTCCGGCCCTGGACATCGTCAACGACACCCTGCTGGACGGGATGAAGGTCGTCGGTGAGCTGTTCGGCTCCGGCCAGATGCAGCTGCCGTTCGTGCTCCAGTCCGCCGAGGTGATGAAGACCGCGGTGGCCCATCTGGAGCCGCACATGGAGAAGACCGACGACGACGGCAAGGGCACCATCGTCCTGGCCACCGTGCGCGGCGACGTCCACGACATCGGCAAGAACCTCGTCGACATCATCCTGTCCAACAACGGCTACAACGTCGTCAACCTCGGCATCAAGCAGCCGGTTTCGGCCATCCTCGAAGCCGCGGACGAGCACAAGGCCGACGTCATCGGCATGTCCGGCCTCCTGGTCAAGTCGACCGTGATCATGAAGGAGAACCTGGAGGAGCTCAACGCCCGCAACCTGGCGGCGAAGTACCCGGTCATCCTCGGCGGCGCCGCCCTCACCCGCGCGTACGTCGAACAGGACCTGCACGAGATCTACCAGGGCGAAGTCCGCTACGCGCGGGACGCGTTCGAGGGCCTGCGGCTGATGGACGCCCTCATCGCCGTCAAGCGCGGTGTCCCCGGCGCCACCCTGCCGGAGCTCAAGCAGCGGCGCGTGCGGCCCACCGCGGGCGCCGTGGTGGACGAGCCGGCCCCCGAGGGCGGCGTCCGCTCCGACGTGGCAACCGACAACCCCGTGCCCGCCCCGCCGTTCTGGGGCACCCGGGTCGTCAAGGGCATCCAGCTCAAGGAGTACGCCTCCTGGCTGGACGAGGGCGCCCTCTTCAAGGGCCAGTGGGGCCTGAAGCAGGCCCGCGCGGGCGACGGCCCGACGTACGAGGAGCTCGTGGAGACGGAGGGCCGTCCGCGGCTGCGCGGCTGGCTGGACCAGCTCCACACCGGGAACATGCTGGAGGCGGCGGTCGTCTACGGCTACTTCCCGTGCGTGTCCAAGGGCGACGACCTCATCCTCCTGGACGAGAGCGGCAACGAGCGCACCCGCTTCACCTTCCCGCGCCAGCGCCGCGGCCGCCGGCTGTGCCTGGCGGACTTCTTCCGCCCCGAGGAGTCCGGCGAGACCGACGTCGTCGGCCTCCAGGTCGTCACCGTCGGCTCGCGCATCGGCGAGGCCACGGCCGAGCTGTTCGCCTCCGACTCGTACCGCGACTACCTCGAACTGCACGGCCTGTCCGTCCAGTTGGCCGAGGCCCTCGCCGAGTACTGGCACGCGCGCGTGCGCGCCGAACTCGGCTTCGCGGGGGAGGACCCGGCCGACGTGGAGGACATGTTCGCCCTGAAGTACCGCGGCGCGCGGTTCTCGCTCGGCTACGGCGCCTGCCCCGACCTGGAGGACCGGGCGAAGATCGCGGACCTGCTCCGGCCGGAGCGGATCGGCGTCCACCTCTCCGAGGAGTTCCAGCTCCACCCGGAGCAGTCCACCGACGCCATCGTCATCCACCACCCGGAGGCGAAGTACTTCAACGCGCGCTGACGAGCGCCGCGACGTACACTGGTCGGTCCAGTGCAGGCCGGTCGCTCTCCCCGCGCATCCCGGCGGATCCCCGGCGGGGTCCGCCGCGGACGTCCCCGCCGGGACGTCCCACCGGGGAGAGCGGTCGGCCTTCTCGTCCCCTCGTGGAGGTGTGCCGATGACCAGTACGGTCCCCGCGTCCTTGACCCGCACGGCCGGGGGTTCCGCCCTCCAGGCGGTTTTCCTCGACATGGACGGCACGCTCGTCGACACCGAAGGGTTCTGGTGGGACGCGGAGGTCGAGGTCTTCGGCGAACTGGGCCACACCCTCGACGAGTCCTGGCGGGACGTGGTCGTGGGCGGGCCGATGACCCGCAGCGCGGGCTACCTCATCGAGGCCACCGGCGCCGACATCACCCTCGCCGAGCTCACCGTGCTGCTCAACGACCGGTTCGAGCGGCGCATCGGGCGCGGTGTCCCGCTGATGCCGGGCGCCGAGCGGCTCCTCGCCGAACTGGCCGCGCACGACGTCCCCACCGCGCTGGTCTCCGCCTCGCACCGGCGGATCATCGACCGGGTGCTCCACTCGCTCGGCCGCGACCGGTTCACACTCACCGTCGCGGGCGACGAGGTGGCCCGTACCAAGCCGCACCCCGACCCGTACCTGCTCGCCGCCCGCGGGGTCGGCGCCGAGCCGGGCAGATGCGCCGTGATCGAGGACACCGCCACGGGCGTCGCCGCCGCCGAGGCGGCGGGCTGCCGCGTGGTCGCCGTACCGTCCGTCGCGCCCATCGCACCGGCCCCGGGCCGGGTCGTCGTGGGATCGCTGGAAGAAGTCGACCTGCGTTTTCTGCGGACATTGATCACGCGAATGAACTGACCATGCACCCAGGGTGTGCCGCGGAAATAGCGCGGTAAACCGAGGGCGCCGGAGCATGCCTTTTCCGTGACCGTCACCAGAGGCCGGAGGAGTGACCTTCGTCACTCAGCGTGGCCTGCGACGCATGGCCGGAAAGGTGCACATGCCCTAAAGGCGCTGCTACGGACCCGTCCATGTGTCCTGATTGATGGAGGGGTGTACGAATCCTTCCGACGCATAGTGATCGACCCGTGTGCATTACTGATCACTGTCCGATGTGACCTCAACTCGGCCCCGTTCCTGTGCCCCTGGTGGCGCCGACTAATCTCTTGCCGAGAACTTCGCCGCAGTTTCCGCGTGTCCCGTCCGGCCCACCGAGCCGCCGGGAACACAGGATCGATCGCTCTGTATCCCGGCCCGATCGCTCCGCCCCGACCGGGCGGACGCGGCGGAGTGTCCGTACGCCGCTGTACCCAGTGCCGGATGAGGAGAACGTCCAGAATGAACCGCAAGACCTTGGTGCTGCCGGCCGTGCTCGGCCTGCTCGCCCCCGTGCTCGCCGCCTGCGGCGCAACGGGTGGCAGCTCCGGCGGTGACGCCATCGTCGTCGGTACCACCGACCGGTTCGCCGCCACGAAGGACGCCTCCGCCCCCTTCGACCCGGCCTTCGCCTACGACACCGGCGTCTGGAACGTCCTGCGGCAGACCGTCCAGACCCTGCTGCACGTCCCGCGCGGCGGAGGCGCCCCGGTGCCCGAGGCGGCGTCCCAGTGCGGCTTCACCGACCGGGCCAGCGAGAGCTACCGCTGCACCCTGCGCGACGGCCTCACCTTCGCCGACGGCACGCCCCTCACCTCCAAGGACGTCAAGTTCTCCATCGAGCGGGCGCTCACCATCAACTCGGACAACGGCGCGGCCGGCCTGCTGTCGAACATCGACACCGTCGAGACCAAGGGCGACGACCAGGTCGTCTTCCACCTCAAGAGCCCCGACGCCACCTTCCCGTACAAGCTCTCCACGCCCGTCGCCGGCATCCTGAGCAGCGAGAAGTACGACGCCGACAAGCTCCGCGACGGCTTCCAGGTCGACGGCTCCGGCCCGTACACCATGGAGGCCGAGGTCAGCGGCGACCGCGTCACCAAGGTCGTCTTCTCCAGGAACACCCGCTACAAGGGCGACATCAAGCTCCGCAACGACCGGGTGGAGCTGCGGTCCTTCGACGACGCCGAGGCCATGGGCCGGGCCCTGGAGTCCGGCGACATATCCATGATGACCCGGACCATGTCGCCCGAGCAGGTCAAGGACCTCAACGACAACCCCAAGCCCGGCATCAGGATCACCGAGGTGCCCGGGCTGGAGATCCGCTACCTCGGCTTCAACACCGAAGCGCCGTCCGTCAAGGACAAGGCGGTCCGCCAGGCCATGGCCGCGGTCGTCGACCGCAACCAGCTCGCCGGCAAGGTGTACGGGTCGACCGCGACCCCGCTGTACTCGCTGATCCCCTCCAGCATCACCGCACACACCAACTCCTTCCTCGACAAGTACGGCGAGCCGAGCGGGAAGAAGGCCGCCGCCATCCTCCGCGAGGCCGGCATCACCACCCCGGTGAAGCTGACGCTGCACTACACCAGCGACCACTACGGCGCGGGCACCGCCGAGGAGTTCAAGGCACTGCGCGACCAGCTCAACGCCACCGAGCTCTTCGACGTCACCGTCGAAGGCGCCAAGTGGTCGGAGTTCCGCCCGGCCCAGAAGCGCGGCGAGTACGCCGTGTACGGCCTCGGCTGGTTCCCCGACTTCCCGGACCCGGACAACTACATCGCGCCGTTCCTCGACGCGGACAACTTCCTCAACACCCCCTACGTCAACAGCGCCACCCGCACCCGGCTCCTGCCCGAGTCGCGCCGCGCGGCCGACCGCAACGCCGCCTCGTCCGCCTTCGCGCAGATCCAGGACATCGTCGCCACCGACGTACCTGTGCTGCCGCTGTGGCAGGGCAAGCAGTACGTCGCCGCGCGCGACGACCTGACCGGTGTGGAGTGGGCGCTGAACACCTCCTCGGATCTGCAGCTCTGGGAGCTCGCCCGAGGTATCGCCTGACCCTGCTGTACCCGGCCGCGCACACGGGCTCGGCCGGCGATGAGATCCAGAGGCAAGGTTCCTGTGAAGGCACACAACAAGTGGCTGACGGCCCCGCTGGCGGCGGGACTCGCGGCCGCCCTGCTGAGCGGCTGCGGTGAGGAGAAGGGCGGCGACGCCGGTGGCTCCGGCGGCTCGGTGATCGTCGGCATGTCCGACGAAGTCCTGGCGACGGACCCCGCGGCCGGTTACGACCCGGGCTCCTGGCTGCTCTTCAACAACGTCTTCCAGTCCCTGCTCAGCTTCCCCAAGGGCGCCTCGGTGCCCCAGCCGGAGGCGGCCGACAAGTGCGGCTTCGACCAGGGCGGCAGCAAGGTCTACCGCTGCACGCTGCGCGACGGACTGAAGTTCAGCAACGGCAACCCGCTCACCTCCGAGGACGTCAAGTTCTCGTTCGAGCGGGCGCTGAAGATCAACGACCCGGCGGGCCCCGCGCCGCTGCTGGCGACCATCGACAAGATCGACACGCCGGACGACAAGACCGTCGTCTTCACGCTGAAGGTCCCCGACGCCACCTTCCCGAGCAAGATCGCCTCGGGTGCCGGCTCCATCGTCGACCACCGCGAGTACAAGGACGGCGAGCTGCGCGACGACAGCAAGGCCGTCGGCTCGGGCCCGTACAAGCTCGACTCCTTCCAGGAGGGCGAGGCCGTCTTCTCGCCCAACCCCGACTACCGGGGCACGGTCAAGGTGAAGAACGGCGGCGTGACGCTGAAGTTCTTCCACGGCGACCGCAAGGCTCTCGCCACGGCCCTGAAGAAGGGCGAGATCGACGTCGCCTACCGTGGCCTCGGCGCGGCCGACATCGCCGAGATCCAGGCCTCCGGCACCACCTCGGAGCGCGAGGTGGAGGTCATCGAGGGCTCCAGCGCCGAGGTCCAGCACCTGGTGTTCAACGTCGACGACCCGGTCGTCGGCAAGCTCGGCGTGCGCAAGGCCATCGCGTACCTCGTCAACCGCGACACGCTCGTCAACGACGTCTACCGGTCGACCGCCACCCCGCTGTACTCGATCATCCCGGCGGGCATCGCGGGCCACAACACCGCCTTCGTCAACGAGTACGGCGATCAGCCGCAGCGCGACAAGGCCGAGCAGGCCCTGCGCTCCGCGGACATCGACGGCAAGGTGAAGCTCACCCTCTGGTCCACGCCGAGCCGTTACGGCCCCTCCACGGACGAGACCCTCAAGGCGATCGCCAAGCAGCTGAACGCCAGCGGGCTGTTCGAGGCGGACGTCAAGTCCGTCGAGTTCGGGCAGTACGAGAAGGACATCAAGGCCGGCAAGTACGGCGTGTACGTGAAGGGCTGGGTCCCCGACTACCCGGACCCGGACAACTTCACGACGCCGTTCTTCGGCGAGGGCAACGTCCTCCAGAACAACTACGAGAACAGCAAGATCACCGGCACGCTGGTCCCGCGCACCGCCGCGACCGCCGACCGGACCGCCGCCGACGAGGACTTCGGCAAGCTCCAGGACCTGGTCGCCAAGGACCTGCCGATCCTGCCGCTGTGGCAGGGCAAGCAGTACGCGGTCGCCCGCGACGGCATCACGGGCCTGGAGTGGACGCTGGACGCCTCCACCGTCTTCCGCTTCTGGGAGATCAAGAAGGGCTGATCCCAGCCGCGCACGGCGAAGCGGGGTGTCCGACCCGGGTCGGACACCCCGCTTCCGCGTTCCGTGAACCGCGTGTTCCGTGCCCCGCGCTTCCCGCGAACCGCGGAGCGGCGGGTCACTGGGCGCCGGGGCGCACCAGACCGCTCTCGTACGCGTACACCGCCGCCTGGACCCGGTCGCGCAGCCCCAACTTGGTGAGCACGTGCCCCACATGGGTCTTCACCGTCGTCTCGCTGACGAACAGGTCCGCGGCGATCTCGGCGTTCGACAGCCCCCGCGCCACCAGCTTCAGCACCTCGACCTCACGGTCCGTCAGCGTGTTCAGCGCGTCCGGCACGGGCTCCTCGCCGGACGGCAGGTGGTCCGCGTACTTGTCGAGCAGCCGGCGCGTGATGCTCGGCGCGAGCATCGCCTCGCCCGCCGCCACCACCCGGATGGCCTGCACCAGCTCATTGGCCGGCGCGTCCTTCAGCAGGAAGCCGCTGGCCCCGGCGCGCAGCGCCTCCACCACGTACTCGTCGAGGTCGAACGTGGTCAGCACCAGCACCTTCGCCGGACCGTCCCGGCCGGGCCCGGTGATCTGCCGCGTCGCCTCCACACCGTCCATCCGGGGCATCCGGATGTCCATCAGCACCACGTCGGGCTGGAGCGCACGCACCTGGTCGAGGGCCTGGAGACCGTCGCCGGCCTCGCCGACGACCGCGATGTCCTGCTCCGCCTCCAGGATCATCCGGAAGCCGGTGCGCAGCAGCGGTTGGTCGTCGACCAGTAGGACGCGGATAGCCACAGGTACTCCTCCAAGGCTCAGCTGACCGGCCCCATTCTGCCCTGGCCGCCCCACCCCGGCTCCGCCGGTCCCGCCGCCGCGCACCGTGTCGACACGGAACCGCGCGCTCCGCCGACGGTGCCGCCCGCGGCCGGCCGGCTAGGGGGTGTCCGCCCGCGGGGCCGGCACGACCGGCAGCGGGTAGACCGGGGGAGTTCCGCCGAACTCGGGGCACACCGACTGGTGGTCGCACCACCCGCAGAGCTTGGTCGGCCGCGGCCGCCAGTCACCCGTCTCGGTGGCGTGCGCGATCGCCTCCCACAGTGCCTGCAGCTTGCGCTCCACCCGCAGCAGGTCCGCCTCCACCGGGTCGTACGTGAGCACGTCGCCACTGCCCAGGTACACCAGCTGGAGCCGGCGCGGCACCACGCCCTTCAGCCGCCAGACCACCAGCGCGTAGAACTTCATCTGGAACAGCGCGCCCTCGCTGTACTCCGGGCGCGGGGCCTTGCCCGTCTTGTAGTCGACGATCCGCACCTCGCCCGTCGGCGCCACGTCGACCCGGTCGATCACCCCCCGCAGCCGCAGCCCCGACTCCAGCTCGGTCTCCACGAACAGCTCCCGCTCCGCCGGCTCCAGCCGCGTCGGGTCCTCCAGCGTGAACCACCGCTCGACCAGCTGCTCCGCCTCGGCCAGCCAGCGCGCCAGCAGCTCGCCGTCCGCGTCCCCCTCGAACAGCTCGCCGAGCTCGGGGCGGGACTCCAGCAGCCGCGTCCACTGCCCCGGCACCATCGCCCTGGCCCGCGGAACCGTCCGCTCCACCGCGGGATCGTCGAAGAGCCGCTCCAGCACCGCGTGCACCAGCGTGCCCCGCGTCGCCGCCGCGCTCGGCTTCTCCGGCAGCTTGTCGATCACCCGGAACCGGTACAGCAGCGGGCACTGCATGAAGTCGCTCGCGCGCGACGGCGAGAGCGACGCGGGCGGCCGGGGACCGGGCGCGCCACCGGTGCCGGAGCCGGTGCCGGAGGCGGTGTCGGGGCCGGTCCCGGAGGCGGCGCCGGGGCCGGCGGCCGGGCTCGGGGAGGCGGACGGTCCGGGAGAGCTGGAGGGGCTCGTGGTCATGGTTGCAAACCCTACGGCCCGCCACTGACACCGAGCGGCATACCATCGACGCCAGACCCTCCCACACTGCATGATCGTCGTGTGACGCTTCACACCGAAGGGAACCTGTGAACAAGGACGACGAGAGCGGCGAGCACCCCCGCCCGCGGTCCGAGCCGGCCGGAGCCACCGCTCCCGACAGCGGAAAGCCGCAGCGGCCACAGGAAGGCGGCGGCATCCTGATGGGCCGCATCTTCGGCGTGCCCGTGTACGTCGCCCCCAGCTGGTTCCTGGTCGCGGCCCTCATCACCTGGGTCTTCGGCGGCCAGATCGAGCGGGTCCTGCCCGAGCTCGGCAACGCCCGCTACCTGGTCTCCCTCTTCTTCGCGGTCGCCTTCTACGCCTCGGTGCTGGTCCACGAGCTGGCCCACACCGTCGCCGCGCTCCGCTTCAAGCTCCCGGTGCGCCGCATCCAGCTCCAGTTCTTCGGCGGCGTCTCCGAGATCGAGAAGGAGTGCGAGACCCCCGGCCGCGAGTTCGTCCTCGCCGTCGTCGGCCCCCTGCTCTCCCTGGTCCTGGCCGGCGCCTTCTACGCCGCGATGTACGCCGCCGAGCCCGGCACCGTCCCCGGGGTCCTGCTCGCCGGCCTGATGATCTCCAACCTCATCGTCGCCGCCTTCAACCTGCTGCCCGGCCTCCCGCTCGACGGCGGCCGGATGCTCCGCGCGGTCGTCTGGAAGATCACCGGCAAGCCCATGAGCGGCACGGTCGCCGCCGCCTGGGTCGGCCGCGCCCTCGCCGTCACCGTGCTCATCGGCCTGCCGCTGCTCACCCACACCGGCGCCCTCGGCAACGACACCCGGGAGATCAGCGGCCTGGAGACCGTGATGGACGCGCTCCTCGCCGCCATCCTGGCCGCCATCATCTGGACCGGCGCCGGCAACAGCCTCCGCATGGCGCGGCTGCGCGAGCACCTCCCCGAGCTCCGCGCCCGCACCCTCACCCGGCGCGCCGTCCCCGTCGGGTCCGACACCCCGCTCTCCGAGGCGCTCCGCCGCGCCAACGAGGCCGGCGCCCGGGCCCTCGTCGTCGTGGACGGCCAGGGGGAGCCCACGGCCCTCGTCCGCGAGACGGCCATCGTGGGCGTCCCCCAGCACCGCCGCCCCTGGGTCGCCGTCGGCGGCCTCGCCCAGGACCTCACCGAGGGCATGAGGGTTCCCGCGGACCTCGCCGGCGAGGCGCTCCTGGACAAGCTGCGGACAACTCCGGCCACCGAGTACCTGGTGGTCGAGGAGTCCGGCGAGATCTACGGGGTGCTGTCCACCGCCGATGTCGAGCGGGCCTTCGTCCAGGCCATGGCACGGCCGGGTTCCTGAAGCCCATACACTGGTCACATGTCCGAACCGACCGGTGCCGCCCGCCGTCGCGGGCCCTTCGAGGTCGGGGACCAGGTCCAGCTCACCGACCCCAAGGGACGCCACTACACGTTCACGCTCGAGGCCGGGAAGAATTTCCACACCCACAAGGGTTCCTTCCCGCACGACGAGCTGATCGGTGCTCCCGAGGGCAGTGTTGTCCGTACCACGGGAAACGTCGCCTACCTCGCGCTGCGCCCCCTGCTCCCCGACTACGTCCTGTCCATGCCCCGCGGCGCCGCCGTGGTCTACCCCAAGGACGCGGGGCAGATCCTGGCCTTCGCCGACATCTTCCCCGGCGCGCGCGTCGTCGAGGCGGGGGTGGGCTCCGGCTCGCTCAGCAGCTTCCTGCTCCGCGCCATCGGCGACAGCGGCATGCTGCACTCCTACGAGCGCCGCGAGGACTTCGCCGAGATCGCCAGGGGCAACGTCGAGCGCTACTTCGGCGGCCCGCACCCCGCCTGGCAGCTCACCGTGGGCGACCTCCAGGACAACCTCTCCGACACCGACGTCGACCGGGTCATCCTGGACATGCTCGCCCCCTGGGAGTGCCTGGAGGCCGTCTCCAAGGCCCTCGTCCCGGGCGGCATCCTCTGTTGCTACGTGGCGACCACCACCCAGCTGGCCCGCACCGTGGAGTCCATCCGCGAGATCGGCTGCTACGCCGAGCCGCAGCCCTGGGAGTCGATGATCCGCAACTGGCACGTGGAGGGCCTGGCGGTCCGCCCCGACCACCGGATGATCGGCCACACCGGCTTCCTGGTCACCGCACGCCGCCTCGCGGACGGCGTGGAGCCCCCGATGCGCCGCCGACGCCCCGCCAAGGGCGCGTACGGCGAGGACTACGAGGGCCCCAACAAGGGCTGACAGAGGCAGACCACGGGGAACGACACCCCGGCAACGCGGCGGCGCCGCCGTCGAGTTCCCGCCACCTGCGGGGAACTCGACGGCGGCGCCCTCACGTTCGCGCACCGGGGCACGGCCGGCGGTGCGCGACCCCCCGGTTCCGCACCGGTGTGACATATGGCACGATGCTGGCCACGCCACCGCACAGCCCACAGGAGACACCCCGCGTGCAGACCTCCGCCGTCCCGGACCTCGCGCACACCCACGCCCGCCCCGTGCACTGGCTCGCCACCGCCGCGGCGACGGCCGCGGTCGTCGCCGCCGCCGGGATGCTCCAGCCCGGTTCCGCCACCGCCTCCCAGACGGGCGGAATCCGGACGGCGGCCGCGCCCGCCCCGGCCCCCGCACCCGACCCCGCGGCGGTGACCTACCCGCTCGAATGCGGCGGCGCGCCCGGCGTGGTGGCACGGCGGGCGACGGGGGACCTCGACGGGGACGGCCGCCCCGAGACGGTCGTGGCGGCGCACTGCCGAGCGGGTTCCGGGACGCCGCCGAGCGGTGTGTACGTGCTGGCCCGGGGCTCCGGCAACGGCGCCGCGGCGGCGCCGCGCGTGGTGGCCACGCTGGTGGACCCGGCCGAGCGGCGCAGCGTCGGCGGGCTCGCCGTCCGTGACGGGGCGGTCACGGCGACCCTGTTCGGGTACTCCTCACCGGACGTACCGAGCTGCTGTCCCGATCAGCGGGAGACGGTCAAGTGGCGGTGGGAGGGCGACAAGTTCGTCCGGTCCGCCGCGGCCGCCGCCACGGGTGCGTGACCGGTCACTCCGCGTCAGGGCCGTAGACCTCGACCCTGTCCGAAACGCGCCGTACGTGGATGCAGTCGCCGGGGCACTCCTTGGCGGAGTCCACGACGTCCTGGAGGAGCGGCAGCGGCACGGGCGTGGTGGCGCCCGGGTCCTGGAGGAGTTCGTCGTCGGCGCTCTTCACGTACGCGAGACCGTCGATGTCCAGCTCGAAGACCTCGGGGGCGTACTGCGCGCAGATCCCGTCCCCGGTGCAGAGGTCCTGGTCGATCCAGACCTCCAGGGCCTCGCCGGCGCCCGTGGTCGGAGCCTCGTGCTGCACGGTCATGTTCCTGCCTCTGGTGTGGTAAGTCGGGCCAACCCTGACGGGTGTTGACCACCCCGACGATACAACCGCCCGCTTTCGAATGTTGATGGGTGGGTATCCCCCTGATGCGAGGGAGAGCGCAAGGGTGAAGATCGGACACACCCCGAGAGTCTTTGTGATCTAGGGGTTTCAATCATCACCAGCCCAGGTAGGGTCAGAAAGCGTCCAGCTCCCCTTGGAGGAGGTGAGGACCGTGGCAGCCCACGACGACGACATCAACCGCGGCATCCGGCCGGGGCGGGGGTCTGAAGACCCTGCCGGCCAGGTTGCCTATCTCGAGCAGGAAATCGCCGTCCTGCGACGTAAGCTCGCCGACTCTCCGCGTCACACGAGGATTCTCGAGGAGCGGATCGTCGAGCTGCAGACCAACCTGGCCGGCGTGTCCGCACAGAACGAGCGACTCGCCAATACGCTCCGTGAGGCCCGCGACCAGATCGTGGCCCTCAAGGAGGAGGTCGACCGGCTCGCGCAGCCGCCGGCCGGCTTCGGTGTCTTCCTGCAGGCGAACGAGGACGGCACCTGCGACATCTTCACCGGGGGCCGCAAGCTCCGGGTGAACGTCAGCCCCAGCGTCGAGCTCGACGAGCTCCGGCGCGGCCAGGAACTGATGCTCAACGAAGCGCTGAACGTGGTCGAGGCCATGGAGTTCGAGCGCGCCGGGGACATCGTCACCCTCAAGGAGATCCTCGAGGACGGCGAGCGCGCCCTGGTGATCGGGCACACCGATGAGGAGAGGGTGGTGAGGCTCGCCGAGCCGCTGCTGGACATCACCATCCGCCCCGGCGACGCCCTGCTGCTGGAGCCCAGGTCCGGTTACGTCTACGAGGTGATCCCGAAGAGCGAGGTCGAGGAGCTCGTCCTCGAAGAGGTCCCGGACGTCGACTACACGAAGATCGGTGGTCTGGGGAACCAGATCGAGCTGATCCGCGACGCGGTCGAGCTTCCGTACCTCTACCCCGACCTCTTCCAGGAGCACGAGCTGCGGCCGCCGAAGGGCATCCTTCTGTACGGTCCGCCCGGCTGCGGCAAGACGCTGATCGCGAAGGCGGTCGCCAACTCCCTTGCCAAGAAGGTCGCCGAGGTGACCGGGCAGCCCGCGGGGAAGAGCTACTTCCTCAACATCAAGGGCCCCGAGCTCCTCAACAAGTACGTCGGCGAGACCGAGCGGCACATCCGCCTGGTCTTCCAGCGCGCTCGTGAGAAGGCGAGCGAGGGCACTCCGGTGATCGTCTTCTTCGACGAGATGGAGTCCCTCTTCCGCACCCGCGGCTCCGGTGTCAGCTCGGACGTGGAGAACACCATCGTCCCCCAGCTGCTCGCCGAGATCGACGGTGTGGAGGGCTTGGAGAACGTCATCGTCATCGGCGCCTCCAACCGCGAGGACATGATCGACCCCGCGATCCTCCGGCCCGGCCGGCTCGATGTGAAGATCAAGATCGAGCGTCCGGACGCGGAGGCCGCGAAGGACATCTTCGCCAAGTACCTGACACCGTCGCTGCCGCTGCACGCGGACGACCTGGCGGAGCACAATGGGTCCAAGGAAGCCGCGGCCCAGGCGATGATCCAGTCGGTCGTGGAGCAGATGTACGCGGAATCCGAGGAGAACCGGTTCCTCGAGGTCACCTACGCCAACGGTGACAAGGAAGTCCTGTACTTCAAGGACTTCAACTCCGGCGCGATGATCCAGAACATCGTCGACCGGGCGAAGAAGATGGCCATCAAGGCCTTCCTCGACCACAACCAGAAGGGTCTGAGGGTCTCCCACCTCCTCCAGGCGTGCGTGGACGAGTTCAAGGAGAACGAGGACCTGCCGAACACCACCAACCCGGACGACTGGGCCCGGATCTCCGGAAAGAAGGGCGAGCGGATCGTGTTCATCCGCACGCTCGTCACCGGAAAGCAGGGCGCCGACACCGGTCGCTCCATCGACACGGTGGCGAATACCGGTCAGTACCTGTAGATCGCATTCCGGCTGCGGGTGCCCGGGAATTCCCCGCCCACGGCGGGGGAGGGCATCCGCGGCCGGCTGCTTTCACCGGCCCCTGGCCATCGTTCCGACGACACCGCAGCAATGACGCAATTGATCTCCCCACCAGCGCAGAGGCGTTCTAGGCTCTTCCGTACCGCCCAGTCGCGCAGTGCGGGGACGGGCACCGCACACGCATCTCGGAAGCAGCGGTACTTGAGCGCCGTTCCCGGACGGGGACGCCGCCGGGCAAGGAGGGCCGCATGACCGTACG
Organism: Streptomyces noursei; assembly: GCF_001646665.1. Taxonomy (GTDB): domain Bacteria; phylum Actinomycetota; class Actinomycetes; order Streptomycetales; family Streptomycetaceae; genus Streptomyces; species Streptomyces lavendulocolor. Next base: position 125,891 of record NZ_LWBU01000110.1, read on the forward strand.
GCGAGTAATGGGCATCGAGACGGAGTACGGGATCTCCGTCCCCGGCCACCCGAACGCCAATGCCATGCTCACCTCGTCCCAGATCGTCAACGCCTACGCGGCGGCGATGCACCGGGCGCGGCGCGCCCGCTGGGACTTCGAGGAGGAGAACCCGCTGCGGGACGCCCGCGGCTTCGACCTCGCCCGCGAGGCCGCGGACTCCAGCCAGCTCACGGACGAGGACATCGGCCTGGCCAATGTGATCCTCACCAACGGCGCACGGCTCTACGTCGACCACGCGCACCCCGAGTACAGCTCGCCCGAGGTCACCAATCCCCGGGACGCCGTGCTGTGGGACAAGGCCGGCGAGCGGATCATGGCGGAGGCCGCGGAGCGGGCGGCCCAGCTGCCCGGCGCCCAGCCGATCCACCTCTACAAGAACAACACCGACAACAAGGGCGCCTCCTACGGCACGCACGAGAACTACCTGATGAAGCGGGAGACCCCGTTCTCGGACATCGTGCGCCACCTGACGCCCTTCTTCGTCTCCCGGCAGGTCGTCACGGGCGCGGGCCGCGTCGGCATCGGCCAGGACGGCCACGAGCACGGTTTCCAGATCAGCCAGCGCGCGGACTACTTCGAGGTCGAGGTGGGGCTGGAGACCACCCTCAAGCGGCCCATCATCAACACCCGCGACGAGCCGCACGCGGACGCGGAGAGGTACCGCCGCCTCCACGTGATCATCGGTGACGCCAACCTCTCCGAGATCTCGACGTACCTCAAGCTGGGCACCACGGCCCTGGTGCTGTCGATGATCGAGGACGGGTTCATCACGGTCGACCTCGCCGTCGACCAGCCGGTGCGCACCCTGCACCAGGTCTCGCACGACCCCTCCCTCCAGTACCTGATCACGCTCCGCAGCGGCCGGACACTCACCGCCGTACAACTCCAGATGGAGTACTTCGAGCTGGCCCGCAAGTACGTCGAGGAGCGGTTCGGCGCCGACGCCGACGAGCAGACCAAGGACGTGCTGGCCCGGTGGGAGGACACGCTGAGCCGGCTGGAGAGCGACCCGATGAGCCTGGCGGGCGAGCTGGACTGGGTGGCCAAGCGGGAGCTGATGGAGGGCTACCGGCGCCGTGACGACCTGGACTGGGACGCGGCGCGCCTCCACCTGGTGGACCTGCAGTACGCCGACGTGCGCCCCGAGAAGGGCCTGTACAACCGTCTGGCGGCCCGCGGGAGGATGAAGCGGCTGCTGGACGAGGACGCCGTCACACGGGCCCAAGCGAAGCCTCCTGAGGACACCAGGGCCTACTTCCGGGGCCGCTGCCTGGAGCAGTACGCCGACGACGTGGCCGCGGCCTCCTGGGACTCGGTGATCTTCGACCTGCCGGGCCGTGACTCGCTGCAGCGGGTGCCCACGCTGGAACCGTTGCGCGGTACACGTAACCACGTGAAGGAGCTGCTGGACCGCTGCCGCACGGCCGAGGACCTGGTCCGGGTGCTGTCCGGCCGCTGACCGCGGCCGAGTACACGTGCGAAAACGCGCTTGGCCCGGAGATCTCCCGGGAATCATGGGACTACTCCCTGGACGTTGGAGAAAGTGCAGGGCCGATGTCAGACCGTCCTTGTAGGGTCTGATCTTGAGAGACCGAACCAAGCGGGCAAACCGAGCGGGGTGAGGGATATGGCGACCAAGGACACCGGCGGCGGGCAGCAGAAGGCCACACGTTCCACCGAGGAGGTCGAGGAGCAGGCGCAGGACGCGCAGGCCTCCGAGGACCTCAAGGAGCGCCAGGAGAAGCTGTCCGACGACGTCGACTCCGTGCTCGACGAGATCGACGACGTCCTCGAGGAGAACGCCGAGGACTTCGTACGGTCCTTCGTGCAAAAGGGCGGACAGTAGAGCTCGTTGTCCCTTCCGGTGCCGCCGGCGAAAGCCGTCGGCACCGGGACGGATGACCGGCGACGGCACGGGTAAGGTCCGTGCACAGCACGCATGATCGGCCCGACCGCCGCAGCGGCGGGCCGCCGCCTCATTTCGGAAGGAAACGCGTGGAAGCCAACCCTCGTAGCATCGGGCGTCTGCCGGCAGCCTTCCTGACGCCCGGCTCCTCCTCGTTCATGGACTTCCTGGCCGACCACTCGCCCGAGCTGCTGCCCGGCAAGCGGACCTTGCCGCCGCTGCAGGGCGCCATCGAGGCGCCGCACGGCACGACCATCGTCGCCACCAGCTTCCCCGGCGGCGTGGTGCTCGCCGGTGACCGGCGCGCCACGATGGGCAACATGATCGCCCAGCGCGACATCGAGAAGGTGTTCCCGGCCGACGAGTACTCGGCCGTGGGCATCGCGGGCACCGCCGGCCTCGCCGTGGAGATGGTCAAGCTCTTCCAGCTGGAGCTGGAGCACTTCGAGAAGGTCGAGGGCGTGCAGCTCTCCCTGGAGGGCAAGGCGAACCGCCTGTCCACGATGATCCGCAGCAACCTGGGCATGGCGATGCAGGGCCTGGCCGTGGTGCCGCTCTTCGCCGGCTGGGACGTCGACCGCGAGAAGGGCCGGATCTTCAGCTACGACGTGACGGGCGGCCGGTCCGAGGAGCACGGCTTCGCGGCCACCGGTTCCGGTTCGATCTTCGCCCGGGGCGCGATGAAGAAGCTCTACCGTGACGACCTGACGGAGCAGCAGGCCATCACGCTGGTCGTGCAGGCGCTCTACGACGCCGCGGACGACGACTCGGCGACCGGCGGCCCGGACGTGGCCCGGCGGATCTACCCGATCGTCACGGTCATCACCGACGAGGGCTTCCGGCGGCTCACCGAGGCCGAGTCCTCCGAGACCGCCCGCGCGATCCTGGAGCGCCGCCTCGAACAGCCCGACGGCCCGCGCGCCGCGCTGCTCTGATGTTTGCCCACCTGAAGAAAGGGACGGATAGCCGGTGACGACGCCGTTCTATGTCTCGCCCGCACAGGCCATGCAGGACCGGGCGGAGTACGCCCGCAAGGGCATCGCCCGTGGACGCAGCCTGGTTGTGCTGCAGTACGCCGACGGCATCGTCTTCGTCGGTGAGAACCCGTCCCGTGCGCTGCACAAGTTCAGCGAGATCTACGACCGGATCGGTTTCGCCGCGGCCGGTAAGTACAACGAGTACGAGAACCTGCGGATCGGCGGGGTGCGCTACGCGGACCTGCGCGGCTACACCTACGACCGCGACGACGTGACGGCCCGTGGACTGGCCAACGTCTACGCCCAGACGCTGGGCACCATCTTCTCCAGCGCTGGCGAGAAGCCCTACGAGGTGGAGCTGGTCGTCGCCGAGGTGGGCACCTCCCCGGAGGGCGACCAGATCTACCGGCTGCCGCACGACGGATCGATCGTCGACGAGCACGGTTCGGTCGCGGTCGGCGGCAACGCCGAGCAGATCAGCAGCTTCCTCGACCAGCGGCACCGCGACGGGATGTCGCTCGCCGAGGCGCTGAAGCTGGCCGTGCAGGCGCTGTCCCGGGACACCAACGGCAGCGAGCGGGAGATCCCCGCGGAGCGGCTCGAAGTGGCGATCCTGGACCGCACCCGCCCGCAGCAGCGCAAGTTCAAGCGGATCGTCGGCCGGCAGCTCTCCCGGCTCCTGGAGGCGGACGCCTCGGCCTCCACCCCGACGGACGCGCCCTCGGACGAGGAGCCGGAGGAGTCGGAGGACTGACCCCCGGCTCGCGCACGAGTGCCCCGGACCGCCGGCGCGGTCCGGGGCACCGGCGTGTCAGGGGGCCGGAGGCGGCCCCGAGGAGCCGCGGGGCATCAGGGTGACCGGAAGGTCGCCGCGCTCCGGTGGACGGCCCTCCAGGACGTCCAGGAGGGCCGTCATGCCGCGCTCCCCGATCCGTTCGGCGGGCAGCCGCACCGTGGTCAGCTCCGGCTCCACCGCCGTGGCCAGCGCCAGGTCGTCGAACCCGGTGACCGACACGTCCTCCGGAACCCGTAGCCCCAGCCGCCGCACCGCCTTGCACGCGCCCGCCGCCACGATGTCGTCGTCGCACACCAGGGCGGTGGGGCGCGGCCCCGGCGCGGTCAGCGCGCGCTCGGCCGCCTCGCGGGCGCCGTTCACCTCCAGCGGCGCCGGGACGGTCCGTACGCCGACTCCGGGGACGCCGCCCAGGCACGCGGCCAGGGCCCGGCCGCGCACGTCGAAGGTCCAGGACGGCACGGCGGACGACAGGTGCACGAAGCGGCGGTGACCGAGCGCCAGCAGATGGTCCGTCACCTGCCGCATGCCGTCGGCGATGTCGAGGTTCACATGGGCGGCGGCGTCCGAGTCGGCGGGGTCGCTGTCGAGCATCACCAGCGGCAGGTCGGTGCCGCGGATCGCCCTCAGCGCGTCGGCGGCCATGGAGGAGGCGATCACCCCGTCCAGGGCCGCGCGGGCGGAGGCGAACGGGTCCCGTGCCGGGCCGACGCCCTCCGGGGAGGGGTACAGGACCACGCCGAAACCGTGCCGGGCGGCCACGGCCGCGGCGCCCGTGTAGACGCGGGCGAAGAACTCGTTGGTCAGTGCGGGCACCACCAGCAGCGCGGTCCTGGTCCGCCCCAGGCGCAGGTTGCGGGCCGCCAGGTTGGGCCGGTAGCCGAGTTCGCCGGCCGCGTCCCGCACCAGCCGGGCGGTGCGCTCCGAGACCCGCCCGCGCCACTTGTCGCCCAGCACCAGGGACACGGTCGCCTGCGAGACGCCCGCGACCCGCGCGACGTCCCGGCTGGTGGGGCGTGCGGCGCCGGCGCCCGCCACGGGGGCGCCCCCGGCCGCGGGGGCCCCGGTCCCCGGGGCGTCGCCCGGTCCGGTGCCGGGCCCGTCCGCCCGCCGGGGTGCCGGGCCGGGAACCGCTGGGTCCGGGTGGTGCACGCACGCCTCCGCTTCGACGATCACGACCGCGAGGTGGACCCGCGGGATGCCGTCATGGTACGTATGACGGAGGACGTTATACGTAAAACCCCGGTGATCGCCGGGGGAGAGGGGCAGCACATGGCCGCCGCACCGGGCGGGTACGCCGACATCCTGAAGGCGCCTCATGCCGCCAGGCTCCTCATAGGGACCCTCGTCGGACGCCTCCCCAACGGCACGGCACCCATCGCGATCATGATGTTCACCCGCGCCGAGGGCGGCAGCTACAGCCTGGCCGGCGGGCTCGCCGCCGTGTACGGGGTCGGCAACGCCATCGGGCAGCCCCTGCTCGGCCGTGCCGTGGACCTGCACGGGCAGCCCCGCGTGCAGTTCCCGGCGGCCCTGGTGTCCGCCCTCGGCATGGTGGTGCTGGTGCTGGCCGGTACGGAGCCGCTCCCGCTCGCCTACGCGGCCGTCGCGGTCGCCGGCCTCTTCACCCCGCCCCTGGAGGGCGGCCTGCGGGCCCTGTGGCCGAGCGTCCTGGGCCGCGAGGACCGGGTCCACCGCGCGTACGCCCTGGACGCGGTCGCGCAGGAGATCATGTTCACCGTCGGCCCCCTGCTGGTCACGCTGCTCGTGGCGCTCCGGTCGCCCGCCGCCGCGCTGCTGGTCATCAACGCGATCGGGGTGCTCGGCGCCCTCTCCGTCGTCCTGTCCGAGCCCTCCCGCGCCTGGCGCTCCGCGCCCCGCGAGGCCCACTGGCTCGGCGCGCTGCGGTCGCCCGGGCTGCTCGCCCTGCTCGGCGCGTTCTTCTTCGTCGGGCTCGCCATGGGTTCCATCGCCGTCGCCGGGATCGCGTACGCGGAGGGGCACGGCAACGAGTCCGTCTACGGCTGGCTGATGGCCGCCCTGGGCCTCGGCGCGCTCATCGGTGGTGTGGCGTACGGGGCGCGGCAGTGGGCGGGCGCGCCGGAGAGCCGGCTGCGGGTCCTCGTCGGACTGCTGGCGCTGGGCTACCTGCCGCTGACCCTCACCCCGGGCGTCGTGGCGATGACGGCCCTGGCCGCCCTCGCGGGCGTGTTCCTGGCGCCCGCCATCGCGTGCGCGTTCATCGTCGTCGACCGCCACGCCCCGCGCGGCACGGTCACCGAGGCCTTCTCCTGGCTGGTCACCACCTTCGGCGTGGGCGCCGCCGCCGGAACGGCCGTCGCCGGACCGGTGGTCCAGCTGTCCGGCACCACCGCGAGTTTCGCCGTGGCGGTGGCCGGCGGATTCGCCGCTCTGCTGGTCCTCGTGGCCACCCGGCGCGTACTGGCGGTTCCCCTCCACCGGCCGCGACACACCGGAGATGTCGTGGCGGCATCGGAAAATGATCGAAACGGTGCCGTCGAACCCGGTTTCAGCACAGGGCATCAGGCGTAATGTTCAGTCATGGACCGCCGCATTTTCGGGCTGGAGAACGAGTACGGCGTCACGTGCACGTTCAGGGGACAGCGCCGACTGTCTCCTGACGAAGTGGCGCGCTACCTCTTCCGCCGTGTCGTGTCATGGGGCCGCAGCAGCAACGTCTTCCTGCGGAACGGCGCCCGCCTCTACCTCGACGTGGGTTCGCATCCGGAATACGCAACTCCAGAATGCGACAACGTGACCGAACTGGTCACTCACGACAAGGCCGGCGAGCGCATTCTCGAGGGTCTGCTCGTCGACGCCGAACGCCGCCTGCACGAGGAGGGAATCGCGGGCGACGTCTATCTCTTCAAGAACAACACCGACTCGGCGGGAAACTCCTACGGCTGCCACGAGAACTATCTCGTCGCCCGCCACGGGGAGTTCTCGCGGCTCGCGGACATCCTCATTCCCTTCCTCGTCACCAGGCAGCTGCTCTGCGGCGCCGGGAAGGTGCTGCAGACCCCGCGCGGCGCCGTCTACTGCGTCAGCCAGCGGGCGGAGCACATCTGGGAGGGCGTCAGCTCCGCGACGACCCGCTCCCGGCCCATCATCAACACCCGCGACGAGCCGCACGCGGACGCCGAGCGGTACCGCCGGCTCCACGTCATCGTGGGCGACTCGAACATGTCCGAGACGACCATGCTGCTGAAGGTCGGCGCCACCGACCTCGTCCTGCGCATGATCGAGGCCGGCACGGTGATGCGCGACCTCACCCTGGAGAACCCGATCCGGGCGATCCGCGAGGTCAGCCACGACATCACCGGGCAGCGCAAGGTCCGGCTCGCCAGCGGGCGGGAGGCCTCCGCGCTGGAGGTGCAGCGCGAGTACTACGAGAAGGCCGCCGACTTCGTCGACCGGCGCGGCATCCGCACGGGCACCGTCGCGCAGGTCCTGGAGCTGTGGGGCCGGACGCTGGACGCCATCGAGCAGGAGGACCTCGACCGGATCGGCACCGAGATCGACTGGGTCATGAAGTACAAGCTGCTGGAGCGCTACCGCGCCAAGCACAACATGACCATGTCGCACCCGCGGGTCGCGCAGATAGACCTCGCGTACCACGACATCCACCGTCGGCGCGGGCTCTACTACCTGCTGGAGAAGAAGGGGCAGGCCGCCCGGATCTGCAACGACCTGAAGATCTTCGAGGGCAAGTCGGTGCCCCCGCAGACCACCAGGGCGCGGCTGCGCGGAGACTTCATCCGCCGGGCGCAGGAGCAGCGGCGGGACTTCACCGTCGACTGGGTGCACCTGAAGCTCAACGACCAGGCGCAGCGGACCGTGCTGTGCAAGGACCCCTTCCGGTCGGTCGACGACCGGGTGGAGAAGCTCATCGCCGGCATGTAGCGGCCGGAGCCGGCCCTCCCGGCCGGTCCGGTCGCCCGCCCGTGGCCCCCGCGGCCCCGGGACGACGAGTCCGCCCCGTGGCCCGCGCGGCCCGGGGCGGTCCGGCGTTCCGGGGCCGTGCGCGGTGCTGCCCGGTCGTGCGCGGCGGGGGCGGGGAGCACCGCGTGGCGACCCCGCTGTCACCGGGCGGAGGGCGGGCGGAGAGCGGGCGCGACGGGTCCGTACGCGTCGGGGACCGGTCGGGAGCGGCGCCGTGAGTTGATCGTGCGACGCCCCACGTACGTCGTAGAGTCACGCCGTAGAGTGACGCGACACCCTCGCGAGCTCGAATGGCGAAGACCTGCAGATCCCGAGATCCCGAGATCCCGACCGAAGACCCGACCAAGATACGAGGCATTCCGTGCGCCGTCGCTCCCTCCTTCTCGCCGTCCCCGCCGGCCTGCTCACCCTCGCGGGCTGCGGCGACGACAAGTCCGACAAGGCCAAGACCGACGAGAGCCCGTCCGCGTCCAAGGAGCCCTCCACGAAGATCGTGGACGGACCGCTGCCGGCCGTCACCGCGGGCACGAAGTTCGGCCAGAAGCCGACCGTCGCCAAGGGACCCGGCACGCCGTCCCCCGACCTCGCGGTCAAGACGCTCATCGCCGGCAACGGCCAGACGGTGGCCAAGGGCGACTTCCTCCAGTTCGACTACCTCGGGCAGATCTGGGACACCGCCAAGGTCTTCGACAACTCCTACGACCGCAAGGCGCCGCTGACCAGTGCCATCGGCGTCGGCCAGCTCATCCCGGGCTGGGACCGGGCGCTGCCCGGCAAGAAGGTCGGCAGCCGCGTCGAGCTGGCGATCCCGCCGGCCCTCGGCTACGGGACCCAGGGCAACCCGCAGGGCGGGATCAAGGGCACCGACACCCTGGTGTTCGTGGTCGACATCCGCGGCACCTTCAACGGCAAGAGCTCCGCGAAGGGCCGGGAGGTCGCGCAGGACAACATCGACCTGCCCAAGGTCGGCACCAACACCGACGGCGCGGCCCCGTCGATCGACGTACCGAAGAAGCCCGCGCCGAAGGGCCTCGTCGCGAACTACGTCCTGGAGGGCGACGGCCAGGCGGTCAAGCCCACGGACAAGCTGCTGCTCCAGTACAAGGGCGTCCTGTGGGAGGGCGGCAAGGAGTTCGACTCCAGCTACAAGCGGAGCGAGCTTGCCGAGTTCCCCCTGCAGAGCCTGATCAAGGGCTGGCAGCAGGGGCTCGCGGGCAAGAAGGTCGGCAGCCGTGTGATGCTCGTCGTCCCGCCGGAGCTGGGCTACGGCGCGCAGGCCTCCGGGGACATCCCCGCCAACTCGACCCTGGTCTTCTCGCTCGACATCCTCGCCGTGATGTAAGACTGTCCCGGTTGATCAGTACATTCATCTGAGGAGCGCTGTTTTCCGTGAGCATCGAGAAGCCCGAGGTCGACTTCCCGGGTGGCGAGCCGCCGAAGAGCCTGGAGATCAAGGACATCTGGGAGGGCGACGGCGCGGAGGCCAAGGCCGGCCACACGGTCCAGGTCCACTACGTGGGCGTGGCCTTCTCCACCGGTGAGGAGTTCGACTCCTCCTGGAATCGCGGCACCCCGCTCCAGTTCCCGCTCGGTGCCGGCCGGGTCATCGCGGGCTGGGACCAGGGCGTGCAGGGCATGAAGGTCGGCGGCCGCCGCCAGCTGATCATCCCCCCGCACCTCGCGTACGGCGACCGCGGTGCCGGCAACGCCATCGCGCCGGGCGAGACCCTGATCTTCGTCTGCGACCTGGTCGCCGCCGGCTGATCCGTCCGTCCCGGACGTCCCAGGGCCCGTGCCTGTCGGCACGGGCCCTCGGTCTTGCCGCGACTCCCGCCCCGGCTCCCGGCGCGCCCCCGCACTCCCGGCGCGACTTTTGCCGCGACACCCCGGGGCGGTACGTTGAGCGGGAAAAGTGACTCCATAAGAAGAGGTGCAGGGCGTCGATGGCCATTGCCAAGGCCGAGCGGCTGATGAATCTGGCGCTGTGCCTGCTCGGGACCCGGCGCCCGCTGAGCAAGCGGGAACTGCGCGGCTCGATCGAGGCCTACCTGGAAGCCGGCTCCGACGACTCCTTCAACCGCATGTTCGAGCGGGACAAGGACGACCTGCGGGAGCTCGGCCTCGTCATCGAGACCGTCGAGAACCTCGACGGGGAGACCGGTTACCTCGCCCGCCGCGACTCCAACCGGCTGCCCCCGATCCAGCTCGACGCCGAGGAGGCCGCCGCGCTGGGCCTGGCCGCCAAGGTCTGGCAGCAGGCAAGGCTCGCCGGCGCCGCCAGCGGGGCCCTCCAGAAGCTGCGGGCCGCCGGCATGCCGGAGGCGGAGGACACGTACGACACCCCGCACAGCGCCCTCGAACCACGCATCCCCGTCCACGAGGCGGCCTTCGAGCCGCTGATGCTGGCCTGCCGCGACCGGCGCCCCGTCGTCTTCGAGTACCGCAAGGCGAACGCCGCCCGTCCCGAGACCCGCCACGTCGAGCCCTGGACCCTGGAGTGCTGGCGCGGCCACTGGTACCTGGCCGGCTGGGACCGCGAGCGCGGCGCCGAGCGCGTCTTCCGGCTCTCGCGGATCACCGGCAAGGTCCGCTCCCGGGCCGGGGCCTTCACCGCGCCGGTACCGGACGTGTCGACCGTGCGCGAGACGGTCGAGAGCTGGGCGGGGGAGACGGCGACCCGGTCCGCCCGCATCCGGCTGCGCACCGACTGCGGCTACCCGCTGCGCGCCCGCGCCCTGTCGGTGCGGGAGCGGGGCGACGGCTGGGACGAACTGGAGATCCCGTACGGGCACGGCCTGGACGCCTGGCTCGTGGAGTTCGGCCCGGACGTCGTCGTACTGGAGCCCGCCGATCTGCGGGCCGACGTGATGGACCGGCTGCGCGCCGTGGCCAAGGGCTGAGGGGGACGGGGACACGATGGCCGCGAACGCGATCGACCAGACCAGGCGGATGCTCTCGCTGGTGACCTACCTGCGTGAGCGCCCCGGCGCGCACGTCGGAGACGTCGCCCGGGCGTTCGGCATCACCGAGGACGAGCTGATCTCCGACCTCGACGTGCTGCCCATGTGCGGGACCAGCTTCCGGGGCGGCGACCTGCTCGACATCGACACCGACGGCGAGCAGATCTGGTGGCACAACCCCGACGACGTCGCCGAGCCGCTGCGGCTCGCCGCCGACGAGGCGACCGCGCTGCTGGTCGCCGCGCGGGCCGTCGCCACCCTCCCCGGACTGCGGGAGGGCGACCGGGAGGCGCTGCTGCGCGCCACTGCCAAGCTGGAGGCGGCGGCGGGCGAGGCGGCGGGCGCCAGCTCGCGGCTGTCGGTGACGTTCGAGTCCGAGGGCGGGGTGTTCGCCGAGGTCGACCGCGCCATCTCGGAGCGGCGCCGGCTGTGGCTGCGCTACTACTCGCCGGCCAGGGACGAGCTCACCGAGCGGGAGGTCGACCCCATCCGGCTCTTCGCCGTCGGCCACACCTACATGGAGGCCTGGTGCCGCCTGTCGGAGGCGCGACGCACCTTCCGGCTCGACCGGGTGGCCGAGATCCGGCTGCTGGACGCCCCCTCCGCGCCGCCGGAGATCGAGCTGCGCGACCTGTCCGAGGGCCTGGTCCACCCGTCGGCCGACGACCCGGAGGTCGTGGTGGAGGTGGGGCCCGGCGGCCGGTGGGTGGCCGAGTACTACCCGCACGACAGCGCCGAGGAGCTGCCCGACGGCGGGCTGCGCATCGCCCTGCGTACACCGGACCCGGCGTCGCTCCGGCGGCTCGCGCTGCGGCTGGGCGGGGAGGGCCGGATCGTCTCCCCGCCGGAGCTGGCGGCGAGCGCCCGGCAGGCGGCGTGCGAGGCACTGGCCGCGTACGAGGACCAGGCGTAGGCGGGACGGGCCGGAGGGGTCGCTAGGGCGGCCGTCGGGGCAGGCGTACAGGGAATCGAGGGAATTGACCGTGATGTCTGGAACGATGGCGCCGCTGTCGGTGCCGGTCCTCTTCAAGGCGGCCTGCTCCGAGTGCCAGGCCCGCTTCGAACTCCCGCCCGGTTCCCTGCGCCTGGCGATCGGGGCCAGCCGGCGGACCACCTTCTACTCCTTCACCTGCCCGGAGTGCGGCTCCGCCGTGCGGAAGCCGGCGGGTGAACGCATCGTCGAACTCCTCACCGGCGGCGGGGTGCGGACGCTCCGCCTCCACTCCACCGTCTGACCGTCGTCTAGGCTCTCCGCATGTTCTGGCCCATGCTCGCCATCGCCCTGGGGTTCCTCGGTATCGCCGTCCTCGGCGTCCTCGGCATCCGGGTGTTCATCGAAGCCGAACGGCTCGGCCGTCAAGTGACGTACACCACACAGCGGATCAACCGTGCCGCCGAGGACCTGGAGCGGGCGGCCACCGATCTGGCCCGCACGGGCGACGGACTGCGCTGACGCCCGCGGTCTCCTCGGGCCCGGGAGCGAGAGGTACGCTGCTGGTCCCGGCGCAGGCGCAGGGTCTTCGCCGGGAACGCGGAGTATGCACAGGGATTGCCCGACGTTTACCCGTGCGAGTTACGATCCTTGCAGCATGGGACTGGACAACCGTCCGGTCGCACAGGTAAAGCCCACTCCCCAGCCGCCTCGGTGAGAAGGAAGTCGCACATGATCGGCAATCTGAAGCCCCTCGAGATCGTTCTGATCATCGTCGTGATCCTGCTGCTCTTCGGTGCCAAGAAGCTTCCCGAGATGGCGCGTTCGCTGGGCAAGTCGGCGCGCATCCTCAAGAGCGAGGCGAAGGCCATGAAGAAGGACGACGCGGATTCCGCGCCGGCGCCCACCGCCGACCCGACGGCCCAGCAGCCCGCCCCGCGCACCATCCAGGCCGCTCCCGGCGACGTGAGCAGCGCCCGCCCGGTCGCCGAGCAGAACACCACCAAGAGCTGACGCACACGCGCTGACGGCTGCCGCACTCGCACGAGACAAGGGAAGTGGGTTGCTCAAGTCTGCCCGCAAGCGGGAGAAGAACGACGAGGGGCGAATGCCCCTTGTCGATCATTTGCGTGAACTGCGGAACCGGTTGCTGAAGGCGGTCCTGGCGATTCTCGTCGTCACGATTGTGGCGGCCTTCTTCCAGAAGGACATCTTCGAGTTCCTCATGAAGCCGATCATCAGCTCGGTCGGCTGTGAGGGCGGGGTCGTCGTCCAGAAGAACGGTCAGTTGTGCGCGGTCCTGAAGACGGACACGCTGATCTCGCCTTTCACCATTGCCCTCAAGGTCGCCCTCATGGCGGGTGTCCTGGCAGCGACCCCCGTGTGGCTCTACCAGCTGTGGGCGTTCGTCGCTCCGGGATTGCACCGGCACGAGAGGCGCTATGCCTATGCATTCGTGGCGGTAGGAGTCCCCCTCTTCGTGGCGGGCGCCTACCTGGCGTACGCGATCCTGCCGCAGACAGCGGCGATCATGCTCAGCTTCACGCCTTCCGACACGCAGAACCAGATCTCGCTCGACGACTACCTCGACCTCATCACCCGCATGGTGATCGTCTTCGGTCTCGCTTTCGAGCTGCCCCTGCTGCTCATCGCCCTCAACATGACGGGCGCCATCAGCGGCAAGCGGATGCTCGGCTGGTGGCGCGGCATGATCATCGGTCTCACCGCGTTCGCGGCCATCGCCACTCCAGGCGGCGAGCCGCTCTCCATGCTGCTGCTGGCGGGGCCGCTGGCTGTGCTGTACTTCCTTGCGACGGGATTCTCACTGCTGAACGACCTCCGTCGGCGACGCAGTAACCGGGATGCCGAGCTGAGCGAGGACGAAGCGTCCCAGCTCGACCTCACCCCCGAGGCCATCGGTGCCGTCGAGCCCGTACCCTCGGCTCCTGCCCTGCCCGAGCAGGCGGACGGCGGCCGGTCGCAGCGGCTGAACGGCAGCGGGTACGACGACATCACCTGACCTGATGTGCAGGTAGGGGGCCCACTGGGGAGTGGGCCCCCTGGCGGAGGTGCTGCGAGAGGGTCAGATGGAGGGCGACCCGCCCAGTTGCCAGGTCTTCTCCCCGGCCCCGTCATTGGCGATGTCGTACGTGACCACGCCGTCTGCTGTCCACCCTCCAGGGACGCTGCTGTAGTGCGACGGAGTGATCAGCTTTCGGGCCGACTCCGGGTAGTTGTTCATGTGTCCGGTGTAGTTGGCGCTGGCGGACTTCACCGTGGCGTCGTTGCGCTCCAGTCGGACCTGAATGGAGAACTTGTCGAGGCCGGTGCTGAAACCGCCTCCGCCGCCGGTCCAGCGAGTCTCCGCTTCAGCGGTGATCGCGTTGCTCGCTGTGCGCCTCACGCACAACTTGACCTGCACGATCAGGTTACTGGCGCCTATGGTGTCGATTTCTTCGCGCTGCCAGCTGCTGCACTGGGCTGCGGGCGCGGCGCTCGCCGGTGTGGCCAGCGCCAGTGCGGCGCTCAGGGACACTGCGGTGGCGACCAAGGCCGTTCCCGCGCGAGCCGAAGTGTTCTTCATTGTTCCCCCTCGGTCAATGCGTTGAGTAGTGAAATGCGTGCGGTCTGCGTTCGATCATGCCAACCGCCGATGGAGTCTGTCGAACGCATTGTGCACGGAGCGCCACCGGGGGGTCGCAGGACGAGACGTTGCCGGTGGACAAGGGGGGCCGTGCGGGAAGGTCCGGTCCGCCGTGAGGATGCGGAGAGCGTGAGGATAAAGATCGGCTGAGTGTCAGTGCCGCCGGGTAGGCTCGATAGCAAGATGACAGAAGAACTCACACCCGCGGAAGCGTACGCAGCAGCCCGGCGCCGCGCCGCCGAGGAGGCGACCGCGCTCGCTCCCTTCCGCGCCCTGTACGACTTCGACCTGGACCCGTTCCAGATCGAGGCATGCCAGGCCCTCGAGGCCGGCAAGGGGGTACTCGTCGCGGCACCCACCGGCTCGGGCAAGACCATCGTCGGTGAGTTCGCCGTGCACCTCGCCCTCGAGCAGGGGCGCAAGTGCTTCTACACCACGCCCATCAAGGCCCTGTCCAACCAGAAGTACGCGGACCTCGTCAAGCGGTACGGGGCGGACAGGGTCGGCCTGCTGACCGGCGACAACAGCGTGAACTCCGAGGCGCCCGTGGTGGTCATGACCACCGAGGTGCTCCGCAACATGCTGTACGCGGGCTCGCAGTCCCTCCGCGGCCTGGGCTATGTGGTGATGGACGAGGTGCACTACCTCTCGGACCGGTTCCGCGGAGCCGTCTGGGAGGAAGTGATCATCCACCTCCCCGATTCCGTGACCCTGGTGTCGCTCTCCGCGACCGTGTCCAACGCCGAGGAGTTCGGCGACTGGCTCGACACGGTCCGCGGCGACACCGAGGTGATCGTCTCCGAGAGCCGGCCCGTGCCGCTGTGGCAGCACGTCCTGGCCGGACGGCGGATCTACGACCTCTTCGAGGAGGAGACCGACCACGGCGGCCGCGGGTCCGGCCGGCGGGAGGTCAACCCCGACCTGGTGCGCCTCGCGCGCATGGAGAACTCCCGCCCCATGGGCGGCCGTGACCGGCGCCGCGGCCGCGAGGCCGACCGCGAGCGGGAGCGGCGGCAGCGGTCCCGCATCTGGACCCCCGGGCGGCCCGAGGTCATCGAGCGGCTGGACGCCGAGGGGCTGTTGCCCGCCATCACGTTCATCTTCAGCCGCGCGGGCTGCGAGGCCGCCGTACAGCAGTGCCTGTACGCCGGGCTGCGCCTGAACGACGAGGAGGGGCGCGCCCGCGTCCGGGAGATCGTCGAGGAGCGCACCGCCTCGATCCCCACCGAGGACCTGCACGTCCTCGGGTACTACGAGTGGCTGGAGGGCCTGGAGCGGGGCATCGCGGCCCACCACGCGGGCATGCTCCCGACCTTCAAGGAGGTCGTCGAGGAGCTGTTCGTACGCGGCCTGGTCAAGGCCGTGTTCGCCACCGAGACGCTGGCGCTCGGCATCAACATGCCCGCCCGCTCGGTGGTGCTGGAGAAGCTGGTGAAGTGGAACGGCGAGCAGCACGCCGACATCACCCCCGGCGAGTACACCCAGCTGACCGGGCGCGCCGGGCGGCGCGGCATCGACGTCGAGGGCCACGCGGTGGTGCTCTGGCAGCGCGGCATGGACCCCGGCCACCTCGCAGGGCTGGCCGGCACCCGTACGTACCCCCTGCGCTCCAGCTTCAAGCCGTCGT
Source organism: Streptomyces noursei (assembly GCF_001646665.1). Classification (GTDB taxonomy): domain Bacteria; phylum Actinomycetota; class Actinomycetes; order Streptomycetales; family Streptomycetaceae; genus Streptomyces; species Streptomyces lavendulocolor. The sequence continues at coordinate 141,734 of NZ_LWBU01000110.1, forward strand.
ACAACATGGCGGTCAACCTGGTCGACCAGTTCGGACGGCACCGGTCGCGCGAGCTGCTGGAGACCTCGTTCGCCCAGTTCCAGGCGGACCGGTCGGTGGTCGGCATCTCCCGCCAGGTGCAGCGCAACGAGGAGGGCCTCGACGGCTACCGGGAGGGCATGACGTGCCACCTCGGTGACTTCGAGGAGTACGCGCGGCTGCGCCGCGAGCTGAAGGACCGTGAGACGGAGCTGGCCAAGCAGGGTGCCGCACAGCGCCGGGTGGCCGCCGCCACCTCGCTGGAGCGGCTCAAGCCCGGTGACGTCATCCACGTGCCGACCGGCAAGTTCGCCGGACTGGCGCTGGTGCTCGACCCCGGGCTGCCCGCGGGACGGGCCAACGGCCACCGGGGCTTCGAGCACCAGGACGGGCCGCGCCCGCTGGTGCTCACCGCCGAGAGGCAGGTCAAGCGGCTGGCGTCGATCGACTTCCCGGTGCCCGTCGAGCCGCTGGAGCGGATGCGCATCCCCAAGTCGTTCAACCCGCGCTCCCCGCAGTCGCGGCGCGACCTCGCCTCCGCGCTGCGCACCAAGGCCGGGCACATAGCGCCGGAACGGCACCGCAAGCAGCGCTCCGCGGCGGCCGACGACCGCGAGATCGCCCGCCTGCGGACCGCCCTGCGCGCGCACCCCTGCCACGGGTGCGACGAACGGGAGGACCACGCCCGGTGGGCCGAGCGGTACCACCGGTTGCAGCGCGACACACGCCAGTTGGAGCGGCGCATCGAGGGGCGTACGAACACCATCGCGCGTACCTTCGACCGGATCGTCGCCCTCCTGACGGAGATGGACTACCTGCGCGCCGACGAGGTCACCGAGCACGGCAAGCGGCTCGCCCGGCTGTACGGCGAACTGGACCTGCTGGCCAGCGAATGCCTGCGCGACGGCGTCTGGGAGGGGCTCAACCCGGCCGAACTCGCCGCGTGCGTCTCGGCGCTGGTCTACGAGTCCCGGCAGGCCGACGACGCGGTCGCGCCCAAGCTGCCCTCCGGCCGGGCCAAGGCCGCGCTCGGCGAGATGGTGCGGATCTGGGGCCGACTGGACGCCCTGGAGGAGGAGTTCCGCATCAACCAGGCGGAGGGAGTCGGTCAGCGCGAACCGGACCTCGGATTCGCCTGGGCCGCCTACCAGTGGGCCTCGGACAAGGGCCTCGACGAGGTGCTGCGCGAGGCCGAGATGCCGGCGGGCGACTTCGTCCGCTGGTGCAAGCAGGTGATCGACGTCCTCGGGCAGATCGCGGCGGCCGCGCCGCGGGAGAACAGCACGGTCGCGAAGAACGCCCGCAAGGCGGTCGACGCGCTGCTGCGCGGCGTCGTCGCCTACAGCTCCGTGGGCTGACCGCCCGTCGCCGTACCCGTCGAGGGCCCGTCCGGTCGTCCGGGCGGGCCCTCGGCGCGTCGGTGCGCGGGACCCGCCGCGAGCGCCTCCGCCAGCGCGACCAGGTCCGGCGCGCGCAGCACCCGGTCGCCGTGACCCGGCAGCGGTACGTGCAGGGGCGCCGTCCAGCGGGCCGGAATCGCCTCGTCCCCGTACACCGCGCCCGCCAGCGTCCCGGTGACGGCCGCGACGGTGTCGGTGTCGCCGCCCAGGTCGACGGCGGCGGCCAGCGCGGTCTCGAACGTGCCGGTCGTCCGCAGCGCCCAGAGGGCCGAGCCCAGGCACGGCCACACCGCCCCGTTGAACTCCGTGGCCAGGTCCGGGTGCCAGTCCGGCGCCAGGACGGTGGCCCACCGCTCCCGGTGGTCCGCGTGGACGGCGGCGAGGACGTCCGGCACCGCCGCCGTCGGTTCGGCACCGTCCAGGGCGACCCGCACCAGCTCGTGCAGGACCGCCGTGCCCTCCCACGCCGCCCGGTCGCCGTGCGTGAGCGCCGCGAGCCGTCGGGCCGCCTCCATGGTGCCGGCGCGGCCGGCGCCCGCGAAGTACACCGCGGACGTGGCCGCCCGCATCAGTGACCCGTTGCCCGCCGCCCGCCCGGTCAGCTGGAAATGGAGCGGCGCCGCGAGGTCCCACGGGTGGCCGCCCGTCAGCACCTCCTCGGTCTGCAGGCCGATGTCCTTCGGCTCGCCCGCCGCCCACCGCCGGAACCGGTCGAAGACGTCCGGCAGGTCGAGCCCGCCGCGTTCCAGCAGGGACTCCCCGACGAGGACGGCCATCTGCGTGTCGTCCGTGGCCTCGCCGGGGTCCCAGCCGCCTCCGCCGCACATCAGGCCGGCGCCGTCGGGGAAGCGGGCGGAGTACGCCCCCGGCGGGCCGAACTCGAAGGGGGCGCCGAGCGCGTCGCCGACGGCGGAGCCCAGGACGGTTCCGGCGACGCGGCCGGAGCGGGACAGGGGTGACATGCCGTCAGCGTAGGCGGGAGTGCCCGGCGGTGGTCGGGGCGGGGGCGGGGCTGGTCCTCCTGGCCGTGCGCACCGCCAGGAAGAGCAGCATGCCGATGGGGGACAGGAGGATGGTCAGGACCAGCAGCGGTCCGGTCACCAGGGGGTGGAGACCCAGGCGGCGGGCCTCCAGGTAGATCCACTGGCCGATCAGCAGGTCCCAGGCGATGACCTGGGCCCAGATCGCCCCGGCTCCGTCGGCGAGGGCCACCAGGGCGCGGAAGGTCTCCAGGTCCGGTTCGCGTACGGCGGCCCACAGGTCGGGGAACACCGGTGCGGCCAGGCCCAGGTAGACCAGCAGGATGGGGACGACGGTGAGGGGCGAGGCCGCGATCCGTGACGTCCAGGACCAGTTCGGCGCCAGGATCATCAACAGCCAGACCGGTGCGGCCAGGTAGAAGGAGAGCTCGAAGAGGAAGACGGTCATGCCGCGTGCTCCGGTTCTGTGGAGGGGTGTGCGGAGGCCGGGACGGGGGAGGCGCCGTGCCTGGAAGGACCGGACCGGGAGGTGTCGTGCCCGGTGCGGCCGCGCCCGCGCAGTACCGCCCATGTCGCCACCGCGGTGCCGAGGAGCACGAGTGACGCCGCGCCGAGCGTCGCGCCGTCCGGGTGGATCAGCGGCTGGCCGCGCAGCGCCTGCCAGGTGAGCAGGGCCAGCACCGCCGCGTACGCCGAGGCCGACACGAGCACCAGGCGGAGCCGGACCCGCTCGTCGCGCAGCGGGGCGAAGCGCGGCGCCAGGCCGAGGAGCACCAGGGCCACCAGCGGGAGCAGTTGGAGGGCGTGCATGCCGACGAAGTGCGGGATCCGCAGGTCGCCGCCGGTCGTCGACCAGCCGGTGAGCGGCATGCCGGGTCCGCCGTCCGGCGCTCCGACGGTGTGCGCGCCGACGGTCCGGGAGACGCCGCGCTCCTGACCGGGTTGCGGTTGCGTCATCAGGAAGCCGATGCCGGTGCCGGCGAGCGTGAGAGCCGTGCTGAGCCTGATGGCCCAGGTGGACGCCCGGTCGGCGAGCGGGGCGCGGAAGAGCAGGACGGCGAGGACGAGCGTCGCCGTCCACAGGATCACGATGGTCGCCCCCATGAGGTCGAACAGGGCGGCGTCGAAGGGCGTTTCCTGGTTGAAGTGGCTGCGCTTGCCCCGGACGGCCTGGCCCGTGATCACGACCATCTCGATCGCGCTCGTCGCCACGACGACGGTCCCCGCCCACCAGCCCGCTCGCCGTAAGCGCGGGAGCAGGGAGAGCATCCACGCCAGCGACAGGGAGAAGGCGACGAACGAGACCGAGAACTTCAGCGGCTTGGACCAGTTCGGCGCACCCGCGACGACCCGGTCGTCGACCACCAGACCGGTCGCGGAGACGAGGGCGAGGACCGCCATCGCCCCGGCGAAGACCGTCAGGGGCCGGTGGAGGCCGGCGAGCCGGCGGTGAACGGACATGGAGCAGCATCCCCCTCGGTGGACTGGATGGAGTGCAATGGATAGTGGCACTCACCACTATCCGGTAGTGGGACTATCTATGATGGGCGGCGAGTTGGCAAGGCCGGACGTTGACGAGGGCGAAGAGGGTGAGCACGGCGTGCGCATCGGCGAGTTGAGCCGCAGGACCGGGGTGTCGGTGCCGACGATCAAGTACTACGTACGGGAGGGGCTCCTCCCGGCGGGGCGGCTGAGCAGCCCGAACCAGGCCAGCTACGACGCGTCGCACGAGCGCAGGCTGCGGCTGGTGCGCGCGCTCCTGGACGTCGGCGGCCTCTCGGTCGCGGCGATCCGGGAGGTGCTCGACGCGGTGGACGACACCGAGAGGCCGGTGCACAAGGTGCTGGGGGAGGCGGCCGACCGCCTCGCCGCCCGCCACGTCGGCGAGCCCGACGCCGCCCTGGACGCGGCCCGTGCCGCGGTGGCGGATCTCGTGGAGAGGCGCGGCTGGCGGGTGAACGTCAAGAGCCCGCAGGCCGAGGCCCTGGCGGGCGCCCTCGCGGCGCTCGAACGGGTGGGGCACGGCACGTTCGTGGAGCTGCTGGACGACTACGCGGATGCCGCGGAGAAGGTCGCCGGCGTCGACCTCGCCTACGCGGCGCGCAGCGCCAGGCGCGAGGGCCTGGTCGAGAGCGCGGTGGTCGGGACCGTACTGGGCGACGCCCTGTTGACGGCCCTGCGCCGGCTCGCCCACGTTGACGCCTCGGCCCGGGCGTACGGGGACGGTGGCCCGGAGGGGCCAGTGGCGCGTGAGGCGAGTGGTGAGCCGGGCGCGCCTGACGGGGAGGGCCGGGGCTCCGGCCCGGACGCCGCGGCCTGACCGGCGGCCGACCGCCGGTACGGCCACGGGTGCGGGCGCTCAGGTGCGGGCTTCGCGGGGCGCGGCCGTGCGCGCGGTGGCGGTATTGGGCCGGGACGTCCGGCGGCTGCCCGGTCGCACGAAGCGCTCGGGTGCCCGGCGGTGCGGTGCTGTGGGCTGTACGGAACGGGCCGGCTCCCCGGCATGGGCCGGGAACGGTCGGCGACGGGGCGCGCACCGGTGGAGGCGCGTGCGGCGGACACGCGGCGGACATGCGGCCGACGAGGCGCGGGACGCCCGCCGGTTGGCCGACCGACGCCTGGGGCGCCCTGTCGCGCGATGGCGGGGGCGTGCGGGCGGTCGCCGGCCCTCGCGGAGGGAACCCTCGACCGGTGGTCGGGGTGCGGTGTCGTGGAGGCGTACGGGCCGCCAGCCGCGGCGTGGCGGCCGGCGGCGCCCTGAGTGCGGGCCGGTCGCCTGCCCCGCCGCCGGGGGAGTCGCGTGACCGGTGGTCGGGGTGCGTCCCGGGGGCACAGCGCCGGCCGCCCGGCAGGGGCCGGGACGCCCGGCGGCTGCCCGGTGCGGACCGGGGCGGTCGGGGCCGCCAGGGCGCGTACCGGGGCGTCGGCCGCCCGGCGCGCCGGGGCGGGGCCGCCCGGTATGGGCGGGGCGCTCGGGGGAGGGCGGCGCGGGCCGCCCCGGCCGTGGGGCGGGGCGTGCCCGTGCGCGGTCAGGCGGCGGCCGGGGGGTCCTCCTGCTCGCGCTCCACCTGCTCGTTCCAGTCGCGCTTGATCGCCCGCCAGTCCTCGTCCGTCTTGCCCAGGCGCCAGTAGCCCGAGATGGAGAGGCGCTCGCGCGGGACCTGCCGCTCCAGGCGCAGGTGCCGGCGCAGGTCCTTCACGAAGCCCGCCTCGCCGTGGACGAACGCGTGCACGTCGCCCGGCGGGAAGTCCAGGCCCTCGACCGCCGCCAGCAGCGCCTCGCCGACTGCGCGGCCGCCGCGGTGGAGCCACCGGACCTCCACGCCCGGCGGGACGGCGACCTTCTGCTCGTCGTCCGGGGACTCGACCTCGATCAGGGCGTGCCCCACGGCGTCCTCCGGCAGCCGCTCCAGCGACGCGGCGATCGCCGGCAGCGCGCTCTCGTCGCCCACCAGCAGGTGCCACGCCGCGGCCGGGTCCGGCGCGTACCCACCGCCCGGTCCCAGGAACCGCACCGTGTCACCCACCCGGGCCCGGGCCGCCCACGGGCCGGCCAGCCCCTCGTCGCCGTGGACGACGAAGTCGACCGTCAGCTCCCGCTGGGCGGCGTCCCACGCCCGTACCGTGTACGTCCGCGTGGTGGGCCACTGCTCGCGCGGGAACTCCTCGCGGATCCGCGCCATGTCGAACGGCTCCGGGTAGGTCACGCCCGGCGCCCCGAAGAGCAGCTTGATGTAGTGGTCGGTGAACTCGTCCGCGGCGAACCCGTCCAGCCCGTCGCCGCCGAGGACGACGCGCACCATGTGCGGCGTGAGCCGCTCGGTGCGCACGACACCCGCCTCTCGCGCCTTCGGTGCCTTGCGAGCCGGCTGTTCCGCCACGGTGGTCTCCCCGGGAGTGTGGTTGCTTAGGCTTACCTAAGTTAACACTTCAGTTCCGGAGCGTCGCGAGGAGCCGGTCGAGCGACCCGCCCAGCCCCCAGCGCGCCGCCAGCGCCTCCAGCCCGGCCGGGTCCCGCGGCTCCGACGGCAGCGCCGGGTCGTGCTCCGGCAGCGGTACGTCCCCGGCGACCCGTACCACCTTCGGCGCGACCGCCACGTACTCCCGTGCCTCGTCCAGCCGCCGGCGCTGCGCGGGCGTCAGCCCGGACGCCGGATCGTCCACCGCCGCCATGATCCCGGCCAGGTCGCCGTACGTGTCGAGCAGCTTGGCCGCCGTCTTCTCCCCGATGCCCGGCACGCCCGGGAGCCCGTCGCTCGGGTCTCCGCGCAGCAGCGCCAGGTCCGCGTAACCCGGCCCGTCCACGCCGTACTTCCCGCGCAGCCACGCCTCGTCCGTCACCTGGAGCGTGCCGACGCCCTTGAGCGGATAGAGCACCCGGACGCCCCGGGCGTCGTCCACCAGCTGGTACAGGTCCCGGTCGCCGGTCACGATGTCCACCGGGCCCGCCGCCCGCCCCGTCAGCGTCCCGATGACGTCGTCCGCCTCGTACCCGGCGACGCCGACCCGGGCGATGCCCAGCGCGTCGAGCACCGCCTCGATCACCGGCACCTGGGGCGACAGTGTGTCGGGGACCTCCTCCTCGTCCGGCCCGGCCTCCGTCTCCACCGCGACCCGGTGCGCCTTGTACGACGGGATCAGCCCGACCCGCCACGCCGGCCGCCAGTCGGCGTCCATGCAGGCCACCAGGTCGTCCGGGCGACGGTCCTGCACCAGCCGGGCGATGAAGTCCAGCAGCCCGCGCACGGCGTTCACCGGCGTGCCGTCCGGGGCCTTCACGGAGTCGGGGACCCCGTAGTAGGCGCGGAAGTAGAGGGAGGCGGTGTCGAGGAGCATCAGGCGTCGCGTCACATCCCCGATCATGCCGCACCCCACCGACAGCGGGTGTCCGGCGCCCGGCGGCGCCCCGCGGTCCTCGCCTTTCCCCCCGTTGCGCTACTCGGTGGTACCGCCCCTGCGTAAGGTGGTCGCAGAGGGAGGGAGCCGAGAAGATGGACGAGAAGGAAACGCTCCGGGTGGGCGTGGCCGTCCGCAGGCGGCGCAGAGCCATGGCGCTCACCCTCGCCGCCGTGGCCGAGCGCAGTGGGTTGTCCGTGCCCTTCCTGAGCCAGATCGAGAACGAGCGCGCCCGGCCCAGCGAGCGCTCGCTCCAGCAGATCGCCGACGCCCTGGACACCACGACCGTGGCCCTGCTCGACGCCGCCGACCCGGCGCGCACCGTCGACGTCGTCCGCGCCACCGACGACCCCGGCCGCCCCGGGGCGCGGGCCCTGGTGCGCGGCCAGCACCAGATGCACGCCGAGGAGTTCACCGGCGAGCACGACGCCGGACGCGAGCTGGTGCTGCGCAACGACGCCATGCTGTACGTCGCCGACGGCACCGCCCAGGTGGAGGCCGAGGGCCGGGCGTACCGCCTGGAGAAGGGCGACACGCTCTACCTCTCCGGCGGCGTCCGGCACCGGTGGCGGGCGGGCGACCCGGACACCCGGATCCTGGTCGTGGCGGTGGCCGAGCACATCGAGGCCGGCGGGACCGGCGCATGACACGGGCCGTGACGCGGGTCGTGTCGCTGGTCCCCTCCCTCACCGAGGCCGTCGCCGTCACCGCCCCCGGCCTGCTGGTCGGTGCCACGAACTGGTGCACCCACCCCGCCGGGCTCGACGTCACCCGTATCGGGGGCACCAAGAACCCGGACGTCGCCGCGATCGCCGCCCTCCGCCCCGACCTCGTCGTCGCCAACGAGGAGGAGAACCGGGCCGCCGACCTCGACGCCCTGCGCGCCGCCGGACTGGACGTCCTGGTCACCGAGATCCGCTCGCTGGACCAGGCGTTCACCGAGCTGGACCGGGTGCTGCGGGCCTGCCGCGTGCCCGGGCGCCCGCGCTGGCTGGACGAGGCGGAGGCCGCCTGGGCGGAGGTGCCGGAGGGCGGCGCCCACCGCACGGCGATCGTCCCCGTCTGGCGCCGCCCCTGGATGGTGCTGGGCCGCGACACCTTCGCGGGCGACCTGCTGGCCCGCCTCGGCGTGGTGAACGCGTACGCGGACCATCCGGAGCGCTACCCGCGCGTCCCCCTCGACGAGCTCCGCTCCCGCGGCGCCGACCTCGTCGTGCTGCCGGACGAGCCGTACCGCTTCACCGCCGACGACGGCCCCGAGGCCTTCGGCGGGCTGCCCGCGGCGCTCGTCGACGGGCGGTACCTCACCTGGTACGGACCGTCGCTCGTCCGGGCACCCGCGGCGCTGCGAGCAGCGCTCCGCCGGCCAGTCCGCGGGCGGTCCTGACCGCGGCCGTCAGCCAGGCCGCCACCAGCAGCACGTACAACCCCACCGCCAGCCAGGACAGCGCGGCGAGCCCGGTGTGCCGCGCCAGCCCCTCCGCGCCCGTCACGCACGTCCCGACCGGGAACGTGAAGGCCCACCACGCCATCGTGAAGCCCATGCCCCGGCGCCGCGCCCGCAGCACCATCGCCCCGGCGAGCGCCAGCCACAGCAGGGCGAAGCCCATCACGGGCACGCCGTAGACGACGGCCAGCCCCGTGGCGTACGGCATGCCGGGCCCGGCCGCCGAGGCGAGGTTGCCGGCGGCCGTCGTGGACTGGCCCAGCGGTCCGAGCACCAGGAACAGCGTGGGCGTCAGGGCGAGGGGCAGCGGGTCGCCGGTCACCAGCCGCCCGAAGACCAGCGGCAGCACCACCAGGGTCGCGAGCAGGCTCAGGCCGAACATGCCGTAGCAGGCGACCAGCAGGGTCCGCTGCGCCTGGCCGGGCGGCAGGTGGGGGACCAGCAGGGGACCGAGCGCCGCCGAGACCATGGGCGACACGACGGGCAGCAGCCACACCGGGGAGGCGGCGTCCACCTTGTGGTGCACCACCATCAGGTACGGGACCGCCACGGCGACCGCCAGGCCCGTCACCGTCCCGGCCAGGAAGAGCGCCGTGGCGAGGGCGACCGCCGGGGCCCGCCCCAGCCAGTCGCCGCCGAGGACGGCGGTGCCGCCGCCGACCGACACCAGAGCCATGGCCAGGCACCCGTAGAACGGGGCCACGGCCGGGTCCAGGAGGTGGGCGCGGGCCTGGTCCGCGTGGTGCGTCCAGTGCAGGGCGCGCGCCACGAGCAGGACGAGCAGCATCAGCAGCGACAGGGCCCACACGGCGGTGCAGCCGGTGCGCAGACCGGGGATCCGGACGGGCAGCGCGGCGCCCGCGCCGGCCACGATCGAGGTGCCCATCACCGTCGCGTACCAGTTGGGTCCGAGGTGGCGGACGGCCGCCGCGCGGGGGACGCGGGGGAGGGGGAGCCGGTGCGCGAGGGTTGCCATGCACCCACCGTGACCTGCGCGGATGTGATCCACCAGAGATCATGCCCCTATGACCCCATAAACTGAATTTATGAGCCTGTCGCATCGTGTGCCCGACCTCGGGGCCCTGGAACTGCTTCTCGCCGTCGCCCGGCACGGCAGCCTGGGCCGGGCCGCGCGCGAGGTGGGCATCACCCAGCCGGCCGCCAGCAGCCGCATCCGCTCCATGGAACGCCGTCTGGGGGTCGCCCTGGTGGACCGCTCGCCGCGCGGTTCCCGGCTCACCGCCGCGGGCGCGCTGGTCACCGACTGGGCGCGGCGGATCGTCGAGGCCGCGGAGGCGTTCGACGCGGGCGCCCAGGCGCTGCGCGACCGGCGCGACTCGCGGCTGCGGGTGGTGGCCTCGATGACCATCGCCGAGTACCTGCTGCCCGGCTGGCTGATCGCCCTGCGGGCGGAGCGGCCCGACACGGCCGTGTCGCTCCGGGCCGGCAACTCCACGGCCGTCGCGGCCGGTCTGCTGGCGGGCGAGGCGGATCTGGGGTACGTCGAGGGCCTCGCCGTGCCGGAGGGCCTGGACGCGGCGGTCGTGGCCCACGACCGGCTCGTGGTGGTCGCGGCCCCCTCCCACCGGTGGGCCCGCCGCCGCGCCCCGCTGACCCCCGCCGAGCTGGCGGCGACCCCGCTGGTGCTGCGCGAGTACGGCTCGGGCACCCGCCAGGTCCTGGACGCGGCGCTCGCGGAGTACGGGGGACTGGCGGACCCGCTGCTGGAGCTGGCCTCCACGACGGCCGTGAAGGCGGCGGCGGTCACCGGCGCCGGTCCGGCGGTCCTCAGCGAGCTGGCCGTCACCGAGGAGCTGGCCTCCCGCCGGCTCGTCGAGGTCCCGGTGGAGGGCGTCCACCTGCACCGCGCCCTGCGCGCCGTCTGGCCGACCGGCCCACTGCCCACCGGCCCGGCCCGCGACCTGCTCTCACTGGCGCGGGGCTAGGGAGTGTCCGCAAAGTATCGGCGTCCGCCCGGAGGGCGGGGGTCGCGGTGTCCGGTGCGTGCGATCGCAAGGCGGAGGAGGGAGCCATGGTGACCGACGACAACGCCGCTGGGGGTCCCCCCTCTGGGGGAGCGCGTGCAGGGCGCCGCGGGCCGGGCGAGACTTTGCGGACACGGCCTAGCCCCCGTCCGCGCATCGCGTCCGCGAAGCCGCCGCGACCAGCCCCTCCATCACCCGCAGGTCGGTGCCCATCTCCGGGTGCCACTGCACGCCCAGCGCCCAGTGCGCGCCCGCGTGCTCGACCGCCTCGACGGTGCCGTCCTCCGCGTGGGCGGACGGGGTCAGGCCGTCACCGAGCCGGTCGACGGCCTGGTGGTGGTAGGTCGGGACCGTCACCGCCTCGCCGGCCAGCGAGGCGAGGCGGGTCCCGGGCACCGGCTTCACGGTGTGGGAGCCGAAGACGCCGACCCCGCCGGTGTGCCCGTCCAGGTGCTGGACCAGCGTCCCGCCGAGGGCCACGTTGAGCAGCTGCATCCCGCGGCAGATGCCGAGCACCGGGGTGCCGGCCGCGAGCGCCGCGTCGATCAGCGCCAGCTCCCACGCGTCGCGCTCCTGTGCCGCCGGGCCGGTACGGGGGTCGCGGGCCGCCCCGTACCGGGCGGGGTCGACGTCCGCGCCGCCCGCGACGACGAGGCCGTCGAGACGCGCGACCACCTCCTCGGCGACCCCGGGCGCGTCCGGCGGGAGCATCGCGGCGATGCCGCCCGCCGCCTGGACGAGGCGGGGGTAGGTCTCGGGCAGCAGCGCCGCCCGCATCTCCCACACCCCCCAGGTCGCGGGGTCCAGGTACGTCGTGACGCCGATCAGCGGCTTGGCGGACACGGGCATGTTCCTCTCATGTGCGGTCGAGCTCGGCCTCGGCCGCCGCCAGCGCCGCGAACTCCTCCTCGGGCGCGTTCGCGACGAGACGGTGCCGACTGTAGAAGGCGAAGTACGCCAGGGCGACGACGTAGACCCCCAGCGCGATGAACGCCGCGTCCTTGTCCACCAGGAACGTCGCCACCAGCGCGGACAGCGCCAGTACGAAGGCCACGGAGGACGTCACGACACCGCCGGGCGTCCGGTACGGGCGCGGCAGGTCCGGTTCGCGGCGCCGCAGCACGATGTGGGACAGCGCCATCAGGGCGTAGCTGATGGTGGCGCCGAACACCGCGATGTTCAGCATCCGCGCCCCGTTCCCGGTGCCCGCGGCCAGCGCGAAGCCGATCGCGCCGGGGATCAGCAGGCCCAGGTACGGGGACTTGCGGCGGCTGGTCAGCGACAGGAAGCGGGGCAGGTACCCCGCCCGGGACAGGGCGAACAGCTGCCGGGAACCGGCGTAGATGAGCGAGAAGAACGACGCCACCAGGCCCGCCAGCCCCGCGTAGTTGACGAACCGGCTCAGCGCAGTCGGATCACCGTCCCCCTGGAGCGCCACCACCAGCGGGTTGCCCGCGCCCTGGATCGCGGCCGACCCCCGCACGCCCGTCGCCGCGAAGAACGTCAGCACGGCGAGGAACACCAGGATCAGCAGCGACAGCGACAGCGCCCGCGGCATGGACCGCACCGGGTCCTTGGCCTCCTCGGCGGCGAGCGGCACGCCCTCCACGCCGAGGAAGAACCACATGCCGAACGGGAACGCCGCCCAGATGCCGAGCAGCCCGTACGGCAGCCAGGAGTTCGACCCGAACGCGGCGGGGTCGGCCGGAATGTCGTCCAGACCGTCCGCGTGGAACTCGCTGAGGGCGCCGGCCGCGAAGATGATCAGCGCCGCCACCGCGATCGCCGTCACGATCAGGCTGAAGCGCAGAGCCTCGCCGACGCCCCACAGGTGGATGCCGATGAAGACCGCGAAGCAGGCGAGGTAGACCGGCCAGCCGGACTCCAGACCGAACAGGCCGAGGGACTCGACGTAGTCGCCGATGAAGATGGAGATGGCGGCCGGGGCGAGGATGTACTCGATCAGGATCGCCGTCCCGGTGAGGAACCCGCCCCAGGTGCCGAGCGCCCGGCGGGCGAAGCCGTACCCGCCGCCCGCCGCCGGGAGGATCGCGGACAGCTCGGCGAGCGCGTACACCAGACAGGCGTACATCACGCCCATCAGGACGGTCGCCGCCGCCAGTCCGCCGAAGCCTCCCTCGGCGAGGCCGATGTTCCAGCCGGAGAAGTCGCCGGAGACGACGTAGCCGACCCCGAGGCCGGTGAGGAGGAGCCAGCCGGCGCTGCCCTGCCGCAGCGCCCGGCGTCGGAGGTAGTCGTCCGCCGCCGGGGCGGTCTTCTTGGTGTCTTCCAGCGTCATGGCAACAGCGCTCCCGCGTCGGTGGTCGGGATCCAATGGAATGGACCCATACCTTTGCGGTGGGCGGGCGGCAGCGCAAGACCCGTGCGTTACTTTCGGGTTACGCCGGTCAGGTGAGGAAGCCGCGCAGCAGCGCCGCCGTACCCGCGCAGTGCTCCCGCATCACCTCGCGCGCCGCGTCCGCGTCCCCCTCCAGGACGGCCTCCACCAGCGCGGTGTGCTGGTGCTGCGAGTGCTCCAGGTTGCGTACGAGCAGCGGGATGCAGTCCAGCAGGTCGTTGACCGACGCCCGGACCGCCGCGTACTGCGCCGTCAGCGTCGGCGAACCGGACAGCTCCGCCAGCGTCAGGTGCAGCAGCGTGTCCTGGCGCCGGTAGTCCTCCAGCGGTGCGTCGTGCGTCGCCCGCAGCGCCGTGCGCAGCCGCTCGGCCCCCGCCTCCGGCAGCCCGTGCGCCGCGCACAGGCCCGCGGCGCCGACCTCCAGGACCTCGCGGAAGCGCAGCGTGTCCTCCACGTCCACCGACGCGATGCGGCGCCGCAGCTCCGCCTCGCCCGAGTCGCCGGGCGCCCGGTCCCGGCGCAGCACGAACGTTCCGCCGTAGCGGCCGCGCCGGCTCTCGACGAGGCCCTGCTCCTGGAGGACCTTGAGGACCTCGCGGAGGGTGACCCGGCTGATCCCCATCCGCTCGGCCAGTTCGCGCTCGGCCGGCAGCCGCTCGCCGCCGGGCACCAGCCCGAGCCGTACCACCTGGAGGATCTGCTCCAGGGCCTCCTCGAAGCCGTTGCCCGCGCGCACCGGTCGGAGCACCGGGTCCAGCCGGTCCCCGGGCGCGCGGCCCGGGTTCTTCTTCGCCACCTCGCGGTTTCCCCTTCCCAAGCAATGGTCTCACCCAATACCTTATGGCTCCCGGCTGACCGAAGGAGGAGCAATCCCGTGGCAGACCGCAAACCCCCGCTCGACGTCGAGGAACTGCGTGCCCTCGTCGCGAGCGGTGAGATCGACACAGTGGTCCTGGCCTTCCCCGATATGCAAGGGCGGCTCCAGGGCAAGCGGTTCGCCGCACCCTTCTTCCTCGACGAGGTGCTGGAGCACGGCACCGAGGGCTGCAACTACCTCCTCGCCGTGGACGTGGAGCTCAACACCGTCGACGGCTACGACATGTCCTCCTGGGCCAAGGGCTACGGCGACTTCGCGATGCGCCCGGACCTGTCGACCCTGCGGCGCGTCCCCTGGAACGAGGGCACCGCGATGCTCGTCGCCGACCTCGCCTGGAACGACGGCTCACCCGTCGTCGCCGCGCCCCGCCAGGTCCTGCGCCGCCAGCTCGAACGGCTCGCCGCACACGGCTTCACCGCCCACGTCGGCACCGAACTCGAGTTCATCGTCTTCAAGGACACCTACGAACAGGCCTGGAACGCGGACTACCGCGACCTCACCCCGGCCAACCAGTACAACATCGACTACTCCATCCTGGGCACCGGACGCATCGAGCCGCTGCTGCGCCGCATCCGCAACGACATGGCCGCCGCGGGGCTGACCGTCGAGTCCGCCAAGGGCGAGTGCAACCCCGGCCAGCACGAGATCGCGTTCAAGTACGACGAGGCCCTGGTCACCTGCGACCAGCACGCCATCTACAAGACCGGCGCCAAGGAGATCGCCTCCCAGGAGGGCGTCTCGCTCACCTTCATGGCGAAGTACAACGAGCGCGAGGGCAACTCCTGCCACATCCACCTCTCGCTCCAGGGCGCCGACGGCCGCAACGTCATGGCGGGCGACGGACCCGGAGGCATGTCGCAGGTCATGCGGCACTTCCTCGCCGGACAGCTCGCCGCGCTGCGCGACTTCTCCCTCCTCTACGCGCCCAACATCAACTCCTACAAGCGCTTCCAGCCCGGCTCCTTCGCACCGACCGCCGTCGCCTGGGGCCACGACAACCGCACCTGCTCGCTCCGGGTCGTCGGCCACGGCCGCTCCATGCGCTTCGAGAACCGGCTCCCCGGCGGCGACGTCAACCCGTACCTCGCCGTCGCGGGCCTCGTGGCGGCCGGACTGCACGGCATCGAGCAGGAGCTGGAACTCCCCGAGCCGTGCGACGGCAACGCCTACACCGGCGACTACGCCCACGTGCCGACCACCCTGCGCGAGGCCGCCGACCTCTGGGAGAACAGCCCCCTCGCCAGGGCCGCCTTCGGCGACGAGGTCGTCGCCCACTACCGCAACATGGCGCGCGTCGAGCTGGAAGCGTTCGACGCCGCGGTGACCGACTGGGAGCTGCGCCGCTCCTTCGAACGCCTCTAGGGACCCACGTGACCAGCGAACACCACGTACTGAACCCCGCCACCGAACAGGTCGTCGCGACCGTCCCCGCCGCCACCGCGGCCGACGTCGACGCGGCCGTCACCCGCGCCGCCGCCGCCCAGCGGGGGTGGGCGGCGGCGGCCCCCGCCGACCGCGCCCGCCTGCTGCGCCGCTTCGCCGCCGTCGTCGACGAGCACGTCGAGGAACTGGCCCGCCTGGAGGTCCGCGAGGCCGGCCACACCCTCGGCAACGCCCGCTGGGAGGCCGGCAACGTCCGCGACCTGCTCGACTACGCGGCCGGGGGAGTGGAGCGGCTCAACGGCCGGCAGATCCCCGTCCCCGGCGGGCTCGACGTCACCCTCCTCGAACCCCTCGGCGTCATCGGCGTGATCGCCCCCTGGAACTTCCCCATGCCGATCGCCGCCTGGGGCACCGCCCCCGCCCTCGCGGCCGGCAACGCGGTCGTCCTCAAGCCCGCCGAGACCACCCCCCTCACCGCCCTCCGGCTCGCCGAACTGGCCCTGGAGGCGGGGCTCCCCGAACACCTCTTCCAGGTGCTCCCCGGAGCGGGCCCGGTCGCCGGCGACGCCCTCGTCGAGCACCCCGGCGTAGCCAAGATCGTCTTCACCGGTTCCACCCGCGTCGGCAAGCGCATCATGGCCAAGTGCGCCGACCGCGTGAAACGCGTGACCCTCGAACTCGGCGGCAAGAGCCCCAACATCGTCTTCGCCGACGCCGACATCGAGGCCGCGGCCGCCGCCACCCCCATGTCCTTCCTGGACAACGCCGGCCAGGACTGCTGCGCCCGCACCCGTGTCCTCGTCCAGCGCGGCGTGTACGACCGCTTCCTGGAACTCCTCACCCCCGCCGTCGAGGAGATCGTCGTCGGCGACCCGTCCGACGAGCGGACCCAGATGGGCCCGCTCATCTCCCGGACGCAGCTGGACCGGGTCCGGTCCTACGTCCCCGACGACGCGGCCGGCATCCGCGGCAAGGCCCCCGAGGGCCCCGGCTTCTGGTTCCCGCCCACCGTCCTCACCGGCCTCGCGCCCGACGCGCCCGCCGCCGTGGAGGAGGTCTTCGGGCCCGTCGCCGTCGTCCTCCCCTTCGACGACGAGGCGGACGCCGTCCGGCTCGCCAACGCCACCGAGTACGGCCTGTCCGGCTCGATCTGGACCCGGGACGTCGGCCGGGCGCTGCGCGTCTCGGGCGCTGTCCGGGCCGGGAACCTCTCCGTCAACTCCCACTCCAGCGTCCGCTACTGGACCCCGTTCGGCGGCTACAAGCAGTCCGGCCTCGGCCGCGAGCTCGGCCCCGACGCCCTCACCGCCTTCACCGAAACCAAGAACGTCTTCATCAGCACGGAGGCCTGATCCGCATGACCGAGAACACTGTGTGCCGCCGCCTCGTGGGCCGTACCGCCGTCATCACCGGCGCCGGCAGCGGCATCGGCCTCGCCACCGCGCGCCGCCTCGCCTCCGAGGGCGCCCACGTCGTCTGCGGCGACATCGACGAGCGGGCCGGCAAGGCCGTGGCCGACGAGGTCGGCGGCACCTTCGTCCGCGTCGACGTCACCGACCCCGAGGAGGTGGAGGCGCTCTTCCGGACCGCGTACGACACCTACGGCAGCGTCGACATCGCCTTCAACAACGCCGGCATCTCGCCGCCCGACGACGACTCGATCCTCACCACCGGGCTGGAGGCGTGGAAGCGCGTCCAGGAGGTCAACCTCACCTCCGTCTACCTCTGCTGCAAGGCCGCCATCCCCTACATGCAGCGCCAGGGCCGCGGCTCCATCATCAACACGGCCTCCTTCGTGGCCGTCATGGGCGCCGCCACCAGCCAGATCTCGTACACCGCGTCCAAGGGCGGCGTCCTCGCCATGTCCCGCGAACTGGGCGTGCAGTTCGCCCGCGAGGGCATCCGCGTCAACGCCCTGTGCCCGGGACCGGTGAACACCCCGCTCCTCCAGGAGCTGTTCGCCAAGGACCCCGAGCGGGCCGCCCGCCGCCTGGTCCACATCCCGGCCGGCCGCTTCGCCGAGGCCGAGGAGATCGCGGCCGCCGTGGCGTTCCTGGCGAGCGACGACTCCTCGTTCGTCAACGCCACCGACTTCCTCGTCGACGGCGGCATCGCCGGCGCGTACGTCACCCCGCTGTAGTCCGGTCCCGGCGGCCGCGTGGCCCGCCCGCCCGGCGGGCCACGCGGCGGGAGCGGGGGCGAGGGGGAGAACGCGCGGGCTCCCCGGCGTACGCCCCCTAAGGTGACCGCATGAGCATGACGACCCCGGCCGGCTGGTACCCCGACCCAGGCAACCCCGCCGTCGAACACTGGTGGGACGGCACCGCCTGGACCGGGCACACCCGGCCCGCGGCCACCGGCGCCCCCACCACCGTCATGGCCGCCCCGCCCCCGGCACGGCGGACCGGCCGCCTCCTCGCCGTCGTCGCCGCGGCCCTGGCCGTGACCGCCACGGCGGCGGTCGTCCTCCGCTCCGGCGAGGACCCGCCCCCGGCCGCCCGCAACAGCCCCGCGCCACCGACGAGCACCGGCTCCGCACCCGCTCCCGCGCCTCCGGCGGCCTCCCCCTCCGAGGACCCCACGGTCGTCGTCGACCAGCTCAACGGCATCACCCTGCCCGTCCTCGACGGCTGGGAGGAGCCGGAGTTCCTCACCGACGCCCTGCCCACCGTGGCGACGGTCGACGCCGCCCCGTGCCCCGCCGTCACCAGCCGCTCCTGCCGGCGCGGCTCGGTCTCCTCCCTCACCGCGACGGCCACCGGCACCAGCGACCCCGCCGCCATCGCCCGGGCGGACATCGCCCGGGCCGCCGAGCGCGCGTTCGGCGAGGACGCCCTGGGCGCGCGGCCGTACGGCGGCATCCGGTCCCACCAGGTCGTCGCCGAACGCCCCGCCGTCGTCGCCGGACGCACCGGCCACCTGGTGCGCTGGCGGGTCACCACCGGCCAGGGGCCCGGCGGCTACGTCCAGTCCCTGGTCTTCCCCTCGTCGCTGGGCAGCGAGTCGCCCGTCATCGTGCGGTTCGCCCTCTCCGCCGGCCCCGGCGCGCCGCCGCCGGGCACCATGGACGAGATCACCCGCGGCATCCGCCCCATCGGCAGCTCGACCGGCGGGGGAGTCGGCAGCTCCATCGGCCCCTGAGCGGCCGGCCGGTCACAGGAACGTCCGGCCCTCGCCCCGGTACGTCGGTACGGTCGCGGTGACCCGGTCGCCCTCGATCAGGTGCAGCGCGTCGAACCGCTCGCACAGCTCGCCCGCCTTCGCGTGGCGGAACCACACCTTGTCGCCGATCAGCAGGTCGTCGGCGGGGGAGCCCAGCAGCGGCGTCTGCACCTCGCCGGCCCCCTCCTGGGGGTCGTACCGCAGCCCCTCGGGCAGGTACGGCACCGGCGACCGGTCCGCGCCCGCCGCGCCCGACGCGGGGTAGCCGCCACCCAGCACGGTCACCACGCCCAGCCCCGGCCGGCGCACCACCGGCTGGGCGAACAGCGCCGCCGGACGCCCCGCGAACGACGTGTAGTTGTCGAACAGCCGCGGCAGGTACAGCCCCGACCCGGCCGCGATCTCCGTCACCGCGTCCTCGGCCGCCGTGTGCTGCACGCTCCCCGTCCCGCCGCCGTTGACGAACTCCAGGTCCGGCGCCACCGCCCGTACGGCCGCCACCACGGCCGCCCTGCGCACCGCCAGCTCCCGGCGCGCGGCCGACTGCATCAGCCGCACCGCACGCGACCGCACCGGCCGCCCGGCGATCGCGTCGCCCACCCCGGCGACATGGCCCTCGTACGCCATCAGCCCCACGAGCCGGAACCCCGGGCGGCGCGCGACCGACCGCGCCACCTCCGCCACCTGCGCCGGCGTCCGCAGCGGCGAGCGGCGCGCCCCGACGCGCACCCGGCCGCCCAGCAGGTGCAGCGAGGTGTCCAGCTCCAGACAGACCCGGACCTCCTCGGCGCCCCCGTCACGCGCCCGGTCGATCAGGTCCAGCTGCGCGGTGTCGTCGACCATCACGGTCACCGCCGCCGCGAGCTTGGCGTCCCGGGACAGCTCCGCGAACCCGGCACGGTCCGCCGAGGGGTACGCCAGCAGGACGTCGCCGAACCCGGCCCGCGCCAGCCACAGCGACTCGTCCAGCGTGTACGACATGATCCCCGCGAACCCGTCGCGGGCCAGTACCCGCTCCAGCAGCGCGCGGCAGCGCACGGACTTGCTCGCCACCCGTACCGGCTTCCCGCCGGCCCGGCGGACCAGGTCGTCGGCGTTGGCGTCGAACGCCTCCAGATCGACGACGGCGAGGGGCGCGTCGAGGTGGGCGGTGGCCCGGTCGTACCGGGCCCGGTCAGCGGCACGCGGAGTCATGGCCAGAGCCTGCCAGAACCGCCTACCCGGGGGTAGGGGGACGATCCGGTCAGATCCGCCCCGACCTGCGGCCTCGTTCCCGATCAGGCGTACGCAGCCCGTAGAGTTACCCACGCGCTGACGAACGGGCCTGCCCCGCAAGGCGATCCGGACGACACCGAGGGGGGCGGATGAGCACCGAGGCACGACACCCTTCCTCCCGCGCCACGGACGCCGCACGCCCCTCCAGCCCCATACCGGGGCCCATGCCGCCGGCCGCGCCCGACCCCGCGCCGGTACGCCCCGCCCAGGCCCCCGGCACCCCGCCGAGGCCCGCCCAGGCCCCCGCCGCGCCGGCCGCCGAGACCACCGCCCGCCCGCGCCCCACCCGCACCGCCGCGCCCACCGCCCCGGCCGCCGCCCTGGAAAGCCCCGCCCGCCGCGGACGTTTGATAAAGGCGCTGCCCCCGCTGCCCAGCGGCGTGCCCGTCGTCTCCGCCACCGCCTCCCAGTCGGGGGCCGCCTCCGCCCGCCCCACCCGCCAGG
>NZ_LWBU01000111.1 GCF_001646665.1 Streptomyces noursei
GGGCCCCCCCCGCCCGGGCCGCCGGCGGGGGGCGCCCCCCCCCCGCGGGGGCGGGCGCGCCGGGCGCGGGGGGGGGGGGGAAGCAACGCAGGGGGGGCGCGGGGGGGGGCGGGGGGGGGGGCGGGGGACAGCCGACCGAAGAGGGGGGGGGCCCGGCCGGCGCCCCGCGGGGGGGGGCGGGGCGCCCGCCGGCAGCGCGGTCAG
>NZ_LWBU01000112.1 GCF_001646665.1 Streptomyces noursei
GGCGCGCACCGCACAACACCCCGCCGTCTCCACGCGCCGGCGGCGCGCGGCCGGGGCCACCGGCCCCCCCCCCCGCCCCGCCCCCCCGCCCCCCCCCCCCCCCTCCCCCCCCCCCCCCCCCCCCCCCCCCCCCCCCCCCCCCCCCGCCCCCCCCCCCCCCGCCGCGGGCGCGCGCCGCGCCCGGCGCGGGGGGGGGGGGCGCGGCCCCGACGAGGGGCCCGCGGGCCCGGGGGGGGCGCGGGGCGCCGCCACCCCCGCCGGCCGCGCGCCCGCCCGCGGGGGCGCCCGCCCGGCCGCCACGGGCGGGGGCCGGGGGCGGGGGAACACCCCCGGGGGCGGGGGGAGGGGGGGGGGGGCGCCCCCCCGCCCCCGCC
>NZ_LWBU01000113.1 GCF_001646665.1 Streptomyces noursei
GGGGGGGGGCCCCCGGGGGGGGGGGGGGGGGGGGGCCCGCCCGCGGGCGGGGCGGCGGGGGGGGGTGCCCCCCCCCCCCCCGGGGGGAGGGGGGGGGCCCCCCCCCCCCCGGGGGGCCCCCCGCGGGGCCGCCCGGAACCGCGCACGGCGGGGGGGGGGGGGGTGTGGGGGGGCGCCTCCCCGCCCGGGGGGGCGGGCCGGGGG
>NZ_LWBU01000114.1 GCF_001646665.1 Streptomyces noursei
GGACCGGCCCGGCGACCGCCCGGACGAACCTGCGGCCGGCCCCGCCCAGGGCTGCGGCGAGGCCCGTTCCGGCGCGGCCCCGCCGGAACCGGCGCCGGGCGCGGGCGGCGCGCACCCCGCCCCGGCCCCGGCCCGCCGGCTGACGGCTGCTCCGTCATCCGCCCCAGCCCCGACTCTCACCCCCGACCCCCCCCCCCCCC
>NZ_LWBU01000115.1 GCF_001646665.1 Streptomyces noursei
CTTCTTGGCGGCGCGTCGTTTGGGCTTGGCGCCGGCGGCGAGGCCGGTGCGGGCCAGGCTCATGCCCAGGGAGGACGGCAGGGAGACCTCCAGGCGCTTGCCGCCGACCTCGACGACGACGGTCTCCCGGCCGGGCTCGTCGTCGGTGTCGGTGTCGGCCGGAGCGGTGAAGGGCTTGATGTCGTTGACGAACTCCGTCTCGATCCACCGGGTGTGGACCCGGAACGGATCGGCGGTGAACGCCGGGTCGGCCACCACCGCACGGTGGAAGGGGATCGCGGTGGCCATGCCCTCGACCTGGAACTCCTCCAGCGCACGCGCCGCACGCTGCAACGCCTGCTCACGCGTCGCACCGGTGACCACCAGCTTGGCCAGCAGCGAGTCCCACGCCGGGCCGATCACACTGCCCGACTCCACACCGGCGTCCAGCCGCACACCCGGACCCGACGGCGGCGCGAAGGTGGTGACCGTGCCGGGCGCGGGCAGGAAGTTGCGGCCCGGGTCCTCACCGTTGATACGGAACTCGAAGGAGTGACCGCGCACCGGCGGGTCGTCGTAGCCCAGCTCCTCGCCGTCGGCGATACGGAACATCTCCCGCACCAGGTCGATGCCGGTCACCTCCTCGGTGACCGGGTGCTCGACCTGCAACCGGGTGTTGACCTCCAGGAAGGAGATCGTGCCGTCCATCCCGACGAGGAACTCCACCGTGCCGGCCCCCACGTAGCCGGCCTCCTTCAGGATCGCCTTCGACGCGGCGTACAGCTGCGCGTTCTGCTCGGCGGACAAAAACGGCGCGGGCGCCTCCTCGACCAGCTTCTGGTGCCGGCGCTGCAGCGAGCAGTCACGCGTGGAGACGACCACGACGTTGCCGTGCTTGTCGGCCAGGCACTGCGTCTCCACATGGCGGGGCTTGTCGAGGTAGCGCTCCACGAAGCACTCGCCCCGGCCGAAGGCCGCGACCGCCTCACGGACGGCGGAGTCGTACAGCTCGGGGACCTCCTCCAGGGTGCGGGCGACCTTCAGACCACGCCCGCCACCACCGAAAGCGGCCTTGATCGCGATCGGCAGGCCGTGCTCCTCGGCGAACGCCACGACCTCCTCCGCCCCGGCCACCGGGTCGGGAGTGCCGGCCACCAGCGGAGCACCGGCCCGCTGGGCGATGTGCCGGGCGGCGACCTTGTCACCCAGATCCCGGATGGCCTGCGGCGGCGGACCGATCCACGTCAGACCCGCGTCGATCACCGCCTGGGCGAACTCCGCGTTCTCCGACAGGAATCCGTACCCCGGGTGGACCCCGTCCGCCCCCGAGTCCGCCGCGGCCTGCAGCACCTTGGCCATGTCCAGATAACTGGCGGCCGGGGTGTCACCGCCCAGGGCGAACGCCTCGTCCGCCGCACGGACGTGCAGGGCGTCCCGATCCGGATCGGCGTAGACCGCCACGCTCCCGATCCCGGCGTCCCGGCAAGCACGGGCGACACGGACAGCGATTTCGCCACGGTTGGCGATGAGCACTTTATGCATGGCAACTCCGCTTCTCAGCAACCTGATGGGGGGTTCGTGGCACCGGCCGGTAGCGCGGCAGGTGGATGTCGACGCGCGTCCCGCTCCCGGGCGCGCTGCGGACGGCGAGCCGGCCGCCGACCGACTCCATGCGCTCGGACATCGCCCGCAGCCCGTGGGCGGGCCGGGAGGCGAGGGTGTGGGCCACGTCGAAGCCGGCGCCGTCGTCCTGTACGTGGGTGTGGGCCCAGCGGCGGGTGACGCGGGTGGTGACGACGACCCGGTGCGCCGAGGCGTGGACGATGGCGTTGAGCAGGGCCTCCCGCAGGACGAGGGCGAGTTCGCGGCGGAACAGCTCCGGGAGCCCCGTCTCGTCGCCGGTCATCGACCACTCCACGGTCACGCCCCGGGCCTCGCCGACGGCGCGTACGTCCTCGACCGCTCGGCGCAGGCCGGGCACGGGGGTGTTCCGGTGCAGCCCGGCGACGATCTCGCCGGCCCCGCGCGCGGCCCTTGCCAGGGCGGCCCGCACGGCAGCGGCGGCGGCCGGTGCGCTGCCGGACGGGGATTCGGGTGCGTCGGGCGCGCCCAGCGCTTCGAGGGCGTGGAGCGCGGCGGTCAGCGGGCCGCCGATCCGGTCGTGGACGTCCCGGGCGAGGGCCCGCCGCTCCTGCCACAGGTCCCGGGTCTCCGCCGTGCCGAGCGCGGCGGCGGTGAAGACCTCGCGGACGCCGGGCAGCACGGCACCGGCCCCGGCGCCGCTGCGGACGGCGCACTCGGCCAGCAGCAGCGAGGCCGCCAGCAGCCGGTCGGGCGCCAGGCTCGGGGCGCGGGGCGTGCCCGCCGGTGTGCCCGGTGCGGTGTCCCGCTCGCCGGTGAGCCGCCGTACGGCGCGGCGGGCAAGGCCCAGGAGGGCGTCGCGCTCCTCGTCGGCGCCGCCCGGCGGACCCTCGGGCGGGGCGTCCAGATGCTCCTCCAGCGCGTCCCGGAACAGTCGCAGCGTCTCCTCGGCCTGCCACCTGCCGAGCACGGCCCCGGCACCGCGTACCGCCGGCGTCCCGCGTACGGCCGGCGTCCCGCGTACCGCCGGGGCGGTCACGGCGGCGCGGCTGAGGCCCTCCGTCAGGGCGGAGGCGAAGCGGTCGAAGGGGCCCCGGCCCACGGGGGCCCCGGAGCCGGCCGCCCGCTCCACCAGGGTCGCGGTGATCGACGTCCCGCTCACGCGGCCCGCACCTCCAGCCGCTCCGCGTGCCGCACGGCGTCCGCGCCGAGCGCCCGGTGGCCGTACGCCGCCGACACGAGCGTCATGTGGCGGTGCCAGCCCGGGTAGGAGCGGCCCTCGAAGTCCCGCAGCCCGCAGTCGTCGAGGCCCGTCAGGGTGGCCGGGTCGACCGCCGGGGCGCGGAAGAGCCCGGCGGCTTCGGCGAGGTGCCGGCCGTGCAGGGTGGTGAGCCAGAGGCGTTCGGGGGACCGTGCGCCGGGCGTCCGGGCGGCGACCAGCCGCAGGGGCCGGTCCGCCTCGGGCGTGCGCACGAGGGCGGGCAGCACGACCGGAGCGTCCGGCGCTCCGGTGCCCGGTGCCCGCGCCGGTCCGCGCAGTTGCCGGGCCAGGGTCCCGGCGGTCACCGCGACACCGCCGGCGGGCCCGGTCGCGGGGCGCCGGCCGGCGGTGGACGGCCCGGCCAGGACCGGGGTCGCGGCGGGTACCGAGACGGCCCAGTCGGTCCCGAGCGCGGTGAGCCCGCCGATCAGCTCGGCCGCCTCCGCGACGGTCTCGGCGTCGGCCACCACCGGGGCACCGCTGCCGCCGGCCGCCGCGGCCAGCTCCACCATCAGGCGGCCGGGCGAGCCGGCCCGTACGGTGTCGGGGATCCTCGCCCGGCGCCGCAGCGCCGTGTCGTCGAGCCACTCGTCGGGCAGGTGCAGCCGCCAGTCCACCGGGACGGCCGCGCCCCGCCCGGTCAGCAGGAACAGCCCGATGCCGAGCTGGCAGTTGAGGGTGCGCCCGGCGGCGGGGTCGAAGCGGCGGTGCACCCCGGCGGAGTACCGGCCGCGCTTGGGCAGCGTGACGCGGCCGAGCGCCCAGCCGCGTACCTCCGTGCGCTCGCGGCACCAGGACGTCAGCTCCGCGCGGACGTCGGTCCACGACCAGGTGCTCTCGTTGACCGCCTGGTGCAGGGACTGCGAGGCGGTGTACGAGGAGCACACCGCCCACCCCATCTTCCGTACCGACTTCTTGCCCGGTGTGGTCAGCAGTCCCGTCAGGTACGCACCGGCCCACCGGCGCTGGTCGGCGCGCGGCAGGCGGTGGAAGAGACGGTGGGTCAGTTCGTGGGCCGCCCCGTGCGCCATGGGCTCCCGCGCGGTCGTGTCCGGGCGGTCGGTCATGTCAGCTCCCCTCGTCGGCAGGCCGTATCGGTGAACGAGGAAAACCATAACGAACTCTCTCTATGTTTTTGAAGCGTGCATGTTCGGCCGGATGCGACTTCGGCATCTCGCCACCCGGACACGGACTTGCCAAGGACGTCGCGGATGCGGCTTCGGCCCAACTCCCGCCGAGCAGAAGCCCAGTAGCGTGCGAAGTCGCGTGGACGTAAGAGAAGACCGGCGAAGAAGAGAGGGTGACGACGTGGTCAAGCAGGAGCGGGCCCTGCTGACCCGTGAACGGCTGGTCCGGGCCGCGGCTGACGCGTTCGCCCGGGACGGCTACACGGGCACCTCATTGCAGGACATCTGCCGGAGCGCGGGCATCTCCATGGGCGCGCTCACCTTCCACTTCGCCAAGAAGAACGACCTGGCGGCGGCGGTCAAGGAGGCGGGCGTCGCGGTGACCCGGCACGCGGTGGAGCGCGCCCGGCGCGCCGCGCCGGACCCGCTGGCCGGTGTCGTCGCGGTCACCTGCGGGCTGGTCGACCTGCTGGCCCACGACAGCCGCGTACGGGCCGCCCAGTCACTGACCCACACCCTGCCGGTGTGGGACGAGGCGTGGGTCCCCCAGGTGCGGCTGCTCCTGGACGAGGCGGAGCGGCACGGCCTGCTGGCCCCGGGGGTCCGCGCCGAGACGCTGGTCCGCCTGGCGACCCACCTGGTCCACGGCGCGGCCGCCGCCCTGCTCACCCGTCCCCGCACCGACGGCGCGGCGGAACTCGCCCACCTGTGGGACCTGGTGATGGACGGCATCGGCACCCGCGCCCCCAGCCACTCCGCCTCCTGACGGCCGGCGCCCGGCCGCGATCCCGGCCCCCACCGCGGGACGCCCGCGGCCACCGCGGCCCACCGCGACCGACCGCCCCGCCCTTCCCCCCTCCGCCCTTCCCCCCTCCGCCCTTTCCCCCCGGCGACTAGATCGCGCTCCACCCGCCGTCCACGGGCATCGCGGCGCCCGTGAGGAAGGAGGAACGGTCGCTGCACAGCCAGGCCGCCGCCTGGGCCACCTCCCTCGGGTGGGCCATGCGCTTCTGTATGGCACGTGCGGTGAAACTGGCCTCCAGCTCCGGTACGTCCTGGAGCAGTTCGTCCATCAGCTCGGTACGCGTGCTGCCGACGACCAGGGCGTTGACCCGGATGCCGGACTCCCCGTACTCCATGGCGGCGGCCTTGGTCAGCCCCAGTACCGCGTGCTTGGCCGCGACGTAGGGGGCCACGGCGCCGGTGGCCACGATCCCGGCGGTGCTGGAGGTGTTGACGATGGCCCCGCCCGACCCGGCCTTGAGCATCGCGGGTATCTGGTGGCGCAGGCAGTTCCAGACACCCCGCACGTTCAGGTCCATCACACGGTCGTACACGTCCTCGTCCAGCTCGTGCAGCACCGTCCCGCCGGTCCCCCACCCGGCGTTGTTGAACGCCGCGTCCAGCGAGCCGAAGGTGTCGACCGCCGTGGCGACCGCACGCTCCACGTCCGCCGGACGCGTCACGTCACCGGCCGCGACGGCCACACGGGCCCCGGCCTCGGCGAGCGGCGCGGCCACCTCGGCGAGGGCGTCCCCCCTGCGGGCCATCAGCACGAGCGCGGCGCCCTCCTCCGCGAACAGCCGCGCGGCGGCGGCCCCGATCCCGCTGGAGGCCCCGGTGATCAGGACAGTACGGCCGTTCAGCATCCCCCGGTCAATGATCATGAAAGGCATTCAACTCCAGAGGCGCGACGGTGGAAACATGATCCACATCACGTCGGGCGGCCCCTCCGTCACATGGAGTCACCAGCGCCCGGCGCCGCCACGGGCGCGCCGCCGAACGCCTCCGCGTGCGCCCGCGCCCAGTCGGCGAAGCCGCGCGCGGGCCGCCCGGTGGCCTCGTGGACGCCGTCCGCGACCGCCGCCTTGGCGCCGTCCCGCTGCCGCCGGGCGCCCTCCAGGAGGACCTGGACGAGGTGTTCGGGCCAGCGGGCGCGCCACCGCTCCACGGCCTGCTCCTCCGTCAGCTCGACGAACTCCAGCCGCCTGCCGAGGACTTCGCCCAGCAGGTCGGTCTGCTCCCGGGGGGACAGCGGCTCGGGCCCGGTGAGGGCGTAGCTCCGCCCGGCGCACGCCGGGTCGAGGAGCGCCCGTACGGCCGCGTCGGCGACGTCGCGCGGGTCGACGCAGGCGTTGCGCCCCGATCCGTACAGCCCCCGGACGACGCCTTCCCGGCGTACGGAGCCGGCCCAGCCGAGCGCGTTGGACATGAACGCCCGCGGCCGCAGCAGCGTCCAGTCGAGCCCGGAGGCCCGCAGCCGCTCCTCGTTGTCGCGCTGCCAGCGCGTGAGCGGGTCCTGGGCGCCCGCGTCGAGGACGGCGAGGGCGGACAGCTTGACCACGCGGCGCACCCCGGCGGCGCGGGCGGCGGCGAGGACGTTCTCGTCGTGGTCGGGGCGGAGCGGGTCGCCGGTCACGACGAACACGGCGTCCGCGCCCCGCAGCGCCTCCCGCAGCGGCCCCGCCTCGCCGAAGTCGGCGGCGACGGCCCGCCCCGGCAGGCCGGCCCGTACGGCCTTGTCCGGATCGCGCACCAGGAGCCGCACCTCCGCCCCGCCGCCTGCGGCGAGCCCGTGCGCGACGAGCCGTCCGACGGTCCCGGTGGCCCCGGTGACGGCGACGACCGGCCGGGCGCCGGCGTCCCGCGTCACGCCCGCGCCCCCATCCGGCTGAGCCGCTCGCCACGGGCGACGCCGGCGTCGAAGTCCTGGGCGGTGCCGGGGGCCGCGATGCCGGGGAGCAGGCAGTCCCACATCTCCTTCACGCGCTGCGGCAGGCTCGCGCGGCTGTCCACCTGCCGCGAGTACAGCTGTACGCCGGTGCAGGCGCCCACCACGAACCGGGCGACGACCTCCGGGTCCACGCCCTCGCGCAGCTCCCCGAGGTCCCGCGCCTCGCGCAGGTACCCGGCCATCAGCTCGCGCCAGCTCTCGAAGGGCGCTCCGTCCGCGAAGCCCTCGTGCCCGAGCGACAGTTCCACGCCCGCCCGCAGCAGCGGGTCCACGCCGAGCTGGTGGGCCCACACCAGGGTGATGTCGACCAGGCGCTGGAGCCCCCGGGACTCCAGCAGCGGCTCGATGGTGTCCTGCTGCGCGTTCATGACGGCTTCGGCGAGGCCCTCCTTCGACCCGAAGTGGAAGTACAGGGCGCCCGCGGTCAGCCCGGCCCGCTTGAGGATCTTGTTGATGCCGGCGCCCGCGTAGCCGTGCTCGTCGAAGACCTCGGCGGCGGCTCGCATGAGCGCCAAACGGGTCTGAACAGCCCGTTCCTGCTTCGGCTGCCCCATGCGTTCACCCTCACTCTCTCGACATAAAAAAGAACGCCCTCTATATTACTGCCCATTGCCCGGCGCGCCAGCCCTATGCAGGACACCGTTTCGTCGCCATGCGCATCCCAGGGGGGAATTCGCGTTGTCCACGACCGCCAGCCACCAAGCACCGCTCACTTCGGTGCCTCAGCACCTCGTTCACAAGGACGACCCCGACCAGGTCTTCCTGACCGGCTACGAACAGACGGCCGACGACACCTTCGACGTCACCGCCGACTGGACCCGCGCCCACGCGCTCTTCCCGGAGCGCGAAGGGCACGACGATCCCATGCTGCTGGTGGAGACCGTCCGCCAGACGTTCCCGCTGCTGTGCCACCACGCCTTCGCAGTACCCCTGGGGCACCACCTGCTGTGGGAGGACTTCCGCTACAGCGCCGCCGTCCCGGCCCTCGCCGCGGACCCGGGCCACCCCACCGCACTGAACCTCGAAGTCACCTGCAAGGACGTGGTGCGCCGC
This sequence comes from Streptomyces noursei, assembly GCF_001646665.1. GTDB lineage: Bacteria > Actinomycetota > Actinomycetes > Streptomycetales > Streptomycetaceae > Streptomyces > Streptomyces lavendulocolor. The sequence goes on from NZ_LWBU01000115.1 coordinate 7,736, forward strand.
GGCTCCAGAGCCGCCGCGCTCGAACTGCTCATCATCGTCCGGCGGGCCGGCATCCACCTCGGCACCGCGCGCACCCGGTTCACCGTCCAGGCCCCGGCGGTCTACCAGCGCCTGCGCCTGGGCCGCGGCGACGCCCGCACGATGATGGACAAGGCCCTCCCCCTCGCGCCGCCCGCGCCTCCGCGGGAGGTGGGCGCGAACACCTTCCACGACGTCGTCCTCTCCCCCACCCCCGCACCGCGCCGCTGGGACCTGCGCGTCGACGTCCACCACCCGCTCTTCTTCGACCACCCCGTCGACCACGCCCCGGGCATGCTCCTCATGGAAGCCGCCCGCCAGGCCGCCCAGGCCCTCTCCCGCCCGGGCACGGTCGTGGCGGCGGCCATGGACGTGGTCTTCCACCGCTACGTCGAACTCGACTCCCCGTGCCTCGTCGAAGCCCACCCGGTCCCCCACGACGCGACCGGCCGCGCCCGGGTCCTCGTGGTGATGCGCCAGGAGGAGGACGAGCGCTTCAGAGCCCTCGTCACCCTCGAAGAAACGGCCTGACCACCCGGGGAGACACCGCCGACCTGCCTCCCCACCCCCGGGCCCACCCATACCGGGCCTGGCTCACCCCGGGCCTGGCTCACCCCGGGCCCGGCCCACCCCGGGCCGCCCGCCACGGCGCCGGCGCCCCCGGCCGCCCTCCGTCACCCCTGCCCGGCGACGCCCGCCGGAAGGCCGGCCGCCGACACCCTCCCACGGGATCAGCGGCTCACCCTGCCACGGCCCCGGCGTCACCGGCGGTCCGGTCCGCCTCACGGCGGGACGGGCCGCCCGGTGGCCGGCCGGCGCCCGCGGCCCGGGTGATCGCACCCTCGAAGGCCGCCACCCGGTCGGCGAGCAGGCCGAGGGCGGCCACCGCCCGACCGAGGGCGTCGTCACCGGCGCCGCCCAGTGCCTGGGAGCGGACGTACGCGGAGGTCACGGCCTCCCACCGCACCCGCTGTTCCTCGGTGAGCGTGCCGCGCAGCGCGGCCAGCTTGAGCAGATTGGCCTCGGCGCCGCTGGTGAGGGTCTGGGCCTCGGCCGCGTAATGGTCGTCGACGACGGCGGCCAGTTCGCCGTCGTTCATGGCCGGGGAGACCCGTGCGGTGATCTTGTTCATGTTGCGGTACGAGCCCTGGAGCCGGAACGGCGGCTCCATGCGGCCGCTGTCGTCCTGGCCGGCGGAGGCGATGTGGGCGGCGTTGACCGCGAGGACCGTTTCCCGGGCCTTGAGCAGGTGGCGCAGCACGGCCAGGACCGGCTCCAGCTCGGCGGGCGCGTAGGGGTGGGCGAGCCGGTCGCGGCGGGCGGTGGCGTCCCCGGCGGCCATGTCCAGCAGCAGCTCCAGGTCGGCGCGCTCCCGTCCGGCGAGCGGGGCGAGGACCGGGTGGGAGGTCAGCGCGTTCTCGATGAAGCTTAGGGCGAAGGCGTTCTCCTTGCCCGTCAGGACGTCGCCGAGGTTCCAGACGTCGGCACGGTTGGCGAGCATGTCGGGTACGCGGAAGCGCTGTCCGGACTCGGTGTAGGGGTTGCCGGCCATGCAGACGGCGAAGCGCTTGCCGCGCAGGTCGCGGCCGTCCAGAGTGCGGGTGGCGTCGCACAGCGGCACGAATTTCTGGAGCAGCTCGGGCGAGGTGTGCTGGATGTCGTCCAGGTACAGCAGGACGTTGTTGCCCGCCGCCAGCGCGAAGTGGATCTTCTCCAGTTCGCGGCGGGCCTCGGCGTTCGGTGCCGCCTCCGGGTCGAGGGAGGTCACGTCGTGGCCGAGGGCGGGTCCGTCGACCTTGACCAGCAGCAGCCCGAGGCGGTCGGCGACGTACTCCATGAGGGTCGTCTTGCCGTACCCCGGCGGCGAGAGGAGCAGCAGCAGTCCGCCGGTGTCGGCGCGTCTGTCGGCACCCGTGGTGCCGATCTGCTTGGCGAGGTTGTCGCCGATCAGCGGCAGGTACACCTCGTCGACGAGGCGGCCCCGCACGAACGAGGACATGACGCGCGGCCGGTACTCGTCCAGGCGCAGTCGCCGTCGCTCGGCGGCCATGAGCGCGTTCCTGCGCTGCTGGTAGGCGCGGAACCCCGGAACCACCCGGTGGGCGAAGTCACCTGTCCTGGCCAGGTATTCGTCGAGGCGGAGGTGGAGAACGCCCCGGTCGATCCTCGGGTGCGTGCCGAGCAGTCCCTCCACACGGGCGGTCAGCGGGCAGTCCCCGTCGTGGCGGGACAGGTCCGGGCAGACCTCGGTCGCCACCGCTTCGGCGAGGTCGCCGGCGTCCACGTCCTCGCCGCAGGAGGCCGCGTACGCCAGGAGCCAGCCCTCCACCAGGCGCCGCGCGGCCGTCGCGTCCCCGTCGTCGAGGAGGGTGCGGACGTCCTCGGCGTACGGCGAGGAGCCCACCGCCCGGTGGAACTTCTCCAGCAGGGTGCGGGCGGACGGGCCGGTCGTGAAGGAGCCGCCGGCCGCCAGCTCCTCGACGAGGTACTCGGCCGCGCGACCGGTCAGGGCCCCGGCCTCCGCCAGCTCGCCGCACAGCGCTTCCAGGGCCGGCCCCGTGCCGAAGGTCTCCCTGGCCCGGACGAGCGACACGGCCGCACGCGTCCACGCCTCCCGGGCAGCGGCGGTCGTCCCGTGGGCCCAGAAGAGTTGGGCGGCGGCCCTGTCGGCGGCCGGGTACCGCAGCAGCCCGGCCCGCTCGTACAGCGGGAGCAGTACGGAAAGGATGGCGGCCGCGTCGTGATCGTGGACGCCCCGCTCGTAGCCCTCGTCGTAGGCGGCCTCGGCCGCCCGCCTGGTCAGGCAGGGCAGGTCGGCTCCGGCCAACGACCCGGCGCCGTGCTCGGACAGCAGCCGCGCGGCGAGGTGTTCGGCGCGGTAGACGCCGGCGTTCTCGGACGGCAGGACCTGCTCCCAGTAGGGGCGGGTGTCGGCGAAGCCTGGGTCGGTGACCGGACGGCGGTAGTCGGTGCCGGTCAGTGCGAAGGCCAGGCCGCCGTCCGGGTGCGGTACGAGCGTGAGCTCCGGCGGCCTGGTGTTGACGGCGAAGCGGTGGCTGCCCAGCCGGATGGTGTCGCCGCCGTCCGCGTACAGCTCGGCGCGGTCCCGCAGGGCACGCCCCGCCTCCTGGCGGGCGGCCCCCAACCGGCCCTCCAGCTCGTCGGCCCGCGCCTGGTCGCCGAGGTCGCGCAGTTCGGCGGCGGTGCGGCGGACCTTGTCCACCATCGGGTCGGAGGCGAAGCAGGTGTTGATCTCGTCGAGGCTGTCCAGGCCGGCCGCCCGGCGGGCGATCGTCTCCAGGACGCGGGAGGCCGAGGCGGCGAGGCGTTCGGCGCGCCGGGCGCGGGCGTCCTGGAGTGCCTGCTTGCGGCCTGCGAAGGCGTCATGGACCTCGGCGCGCTTGTCGGCGATCTCCGTGAGGAAGCCGTCGTGGTCGGCGAAGCGTGACTCCAGGTCGTCCAGCTGGAGCAGCAGCCGGGCGAGCTGCGCGTCACATGCCTCCGGGGTGTCGGCCGCGGCCAGGGCACCGGTGACGGACTGGGCGAGGAGGGCGAACTCGGTCGCGAACGCCGCCCGTCCCTCCTGGTCGAGGAGTTCACGGCGCCGGGCGGCGAGCAGAGCGCGTACGCGGTTCAGGCCACTCAGCACCTCGGCGATCCGCTCGAGAATGGCCGTACGGACGGTCGCGTCCCCGATGTCCAGGCCGGCGACCACCTCGGTGAGGGTCCGGAGGCGGTGGACCTGGGCGTCCAACCGCTCGGTGACCGTGGCCGCTTCGGCGGCCGTGGTGATCGCCCCGGCGTCGGCGGTGAGCCGTTCCACCTCCGCGTGCCGGCCGGTGAAGGCGTCGTCGCGCCGGAGGAAGGCGACCGCCCGCCGAGCGGTCGCGCCGATGTGCGTACCGGCCTCCTCGGCGAGCGCGTCGACGGCCGCGGTGTCCGCGTACCGCATCTCCTTGAGCGTCGCCAGGCGGCCCTGCGCACGGCGCAGTTCGGTGATGCGCTCGATCCACTCCTCGGCCGTGGCCGGTGCCTCACCGCGGACCCGCCGCACCAGCCGCCGGAGGTCCTCCCCGGCGCGGGTGAGGGCCTCGGCGGCCTGTGCGCGGAGCACGGTCACGGTCTCGAACTCGCGCAGTACCTGCTCCGCTGTCGCCCGGACCTCCTCCAGCGGTGCGCGCAGGTCGCCCGTCTCCGCGTCGCCCAGCCAGGGAAAGCGGTCGGCCGTCCGGGTGCAGGCGGCGACGAGCGCGGCGTACATCTCGCCGGTGGCGGTGGTCTCGGCGACCTGCCGGGCGATGGCCAGGCAGTCGGCGATGCCGTGTACCAGGTCGGCGTTGCCGATGCGGGCGAGCGGCCCGTCGCCCTCGGGGACGGCCCCGGACACGTACGGCGTCCGCCACAGCCGCACCGGGTGGACGCGTGCGGGCTCACCGGACTCGGCGCGCGGTGCGGCGAGCGTGCCGTCGTCGAGGAGCGCGTGACCACGGCACGCGATCGGGGTGGCGATCTCCTTGCGGATGAGGTTGTACGGCAGCAGGAGGGTGCGCCCCTCGGCGCCGGCGTGGAACACGTACAGCACGTCCTCGCCGTTGGGCGAGCGGACGGCCCGTTCGAACTCCAGGCCGGAGGTGTCGGTGTCGAAGGTCTTCACCGTGCCGGTGGCCAGGCAGTAGCCGCCGGGGAAGACGATGCCCTGGTCGTCGGGGAGGCGGCGGCACGACTGGCCGATGCCGTCCAGCCGGACCACGGACCTGGTGAGCGTGTGGAAGACCAGGTGGCGCCAGGTCTCCTCCTTGTAGGGGCGGACGCGCAGCAGGATCAGGACGCCGACGACCGCGTACGCCACCTCCGCGTCCGCCAGTGACTGCAGGGGCTCCTCGACCGGCTCGCTGTGGACGCCCTCGCCGGTCTCGGTGTCGTTCTCGGTCTTCACGGTGAGCGTGCCGCCGACCGTCGAGACGCAGACCGTGCCGCCGGCGACGGCGATGTGCGGGTGCCGCCCGAGGACGTGGTCGTCCCGGGTGGTCTCGGTCCACGTGAAGTCGTACGGGTCGGGGAGGACGTGGTCGCGCTCGCCGCGGGCGTCGAGGAACCGCACCTCGCCGGAGGGGGCGAGGGACCAACGCAGGACACGGATGTCCTCGGCCTGGGCCCCGGTGCGGAACACGGCGAGCAGCTTGCCGTCCACCTGCCGCAGCCGCAGCAGTCGCGCGCCCCGGTAGTAGCGGTGGAGCGCGTCGAACTCGGTGACGAAGGCGGGGTCGTCGAGCAGGCCGGGCACCGCGTCGTCCGGGAGCCGGTTCAGGTCGCGGTCGTGGAGGGCGAAGACGTCCTCCGGCGACGCCGCCTCGTACCCGGCGAGCAGCACGTCGCCGACCGCGACGACGTCCCGCGCCACGAGGTCCCGTTCCGTGCGGAGGTGGCCGGTGGCGGTGAGGGCGAGTCCGGTGGCGCCGAACGCGGCGACGCGGGCGTTGTTCAGGGCCTCGGCGCGGCGGGCCAGTTCGCCGGCCCGCGCGTCGAGGCGGTCGCGCAGTACCTCGTACGTACCGGCGTCCATCCCCGTCGTGTCCATGCTCTCCCGCTCCCTCGTGTGCGTGGTGGAAAGGGTCCGGAGCTGCCGCCCCCCGCGCGGCAGCTCCGGAGGTCTTCGGGACCTTGACCGGTCAGCTCTTGGTGGCGGCGCCGTTCAGGCCCGCGAGCTCGGCCACCGGCATGTCGGCCAGGCCCAGCTGCCGCGCCTTGCCGATCAGCTCGTCCAGCCGGCCCGACCCGGCCGGCATCAGCTTCATCAGCAGGGCGGACACGGTCAGGTTCTGTACGTCGGCGGTGGACACCGACCCGAGCACCTTCGTGACGTCCTCGGTGAAGGAGGCGGAGCCGTCCAGCCACGGCCCGGCCAGCGCCCGGGCGGTCTGCGAGCCGTCCATGAACCCGTCGACGCTCTTACCGAGGGAGATGGCCCCGACGATCCGGTCGAAGAAGGCCGACTCGCCCCCGACGATGTTGATGTCGGCGTTCTCCAGCCCGGTGGCGAGCACCGCGGCCTGCGCCTCGGCGACCTGGCGCTGGACGTCCAGCCCGGCCAGGCGGATGTCCTTCTCCGCCTCCAGCCGCAGCCGGTACTCCTCGTGCGTGCGGGACGCCTCGTCCAGGGCGGCCATCGCGGCGGCCTTCTCCGTGAGGCCCGCCGCCTCGGCCTTGAGCTTCTCTCCGACGGCGGTGGCCTCGGCCAGTGCCATCTCACGGGTACCGGCCGCCTCGGCACGCAGCCGGGCCTCGGTCGCTCCGGCCTCCGCGCGGCCGGCCTTCTCGATGGCGTCGGCCTCCTTCTCCCGCACCTGGACGGCGGCCAGGCCCTCGGCGGCGGCCTCGGCCTGGATGCCCTCGGCGAGGCGGACCTTCGCCCGGGCGTCCATGTCGGCGGCCTTGTGACGGGCCTCGGCCAGCGTCAGCTCCTCGGCCGCCCGGTGGACGGCGGCCTGCTCGGCGGCTTCGGCGGCCTTGATGTCCTTGACCAGCTGCTCCTGCGCCTCGGCTTCGGCGGCGATGACGACGGCCTGCCGCTTGCGCTCGGCCTCCTCGACCGCGCGGAGCTTCTTGATGGACTCCTCCTGCTCGGCCACCGTGCGGTCCACCGCGACCCGCTCACGGATCACCTCGGCGATCTCGCGGCGCTCTGCCTCGAGCTCCTTCTCGGCGGAGATCCGGGTCAGTCCGGTCTCCCGCTCCCTCGCGATCACTTCGAGCAGGCGGTCCTTCTCGATGCGCTCGTTCTCGACGGCGATGACCCGCTCACGGTTCTTCTGCGCGACGGCCACCTCACGGGCCTGGTTCTCGCGCTGGATGCCCAGCTGCTCCTCGGTCCTGAGGAACGCGCCCTGTGCGCGCAGCCGCTCCTCCTCGACCACCCGGGCGGTCTCGGCCTCCTCACGGGCCCGTACGGTGTCGATCTCCCGCTTCTGCTTGATCTCGGCGTCGGCCTGCCGGCGCTCCAGCTCCAGAATGGCTTCGCGGGCGTCGACGTTCTGCCGGGTGATCTCCTTCTCCTCCGTGCGCCGGAACTCGTTGGTACGCACGTGCTCGACGGCCGTCAGCTCGGTGATCTTCCGGATCCCCTGGGCGTCGAGGATGTTGGAGGCGTCCAGCTGGGCGAGCGGCGTCTGCTCCAGATGGTCGATCGCCGCGTCCTCCAGGCTGTAGCCGTTCAGATCGGTGCCGATGACCTGGATGATCCGGTCCCGGAACTCGTCGCGCTTGGTGTAGAGATCGGTGAAGTCCAGCTGCTTGCCGACCGTCTTCAGCGCCTCGGAGAACTTGGCGTTGAACAGTTCCTGCAGCGTGGCCTGGTCGCTGGCGCGGGCCGTGCCGATCGCCTGGGCGACCTTGATGACGTCCTCGACGGTCTTGTTGACGCGGACGAAGAACGAGATGCGGATGTCGGCGCGGATGTTGTCGCGGCAGATGAGACCGTCCCGGCCGGTGCGAGAGATGTCGATGGTCTTCACCGAGATGTCCATGACCTCGGCTTTGTGCAGAACCGGCAGGACGACCTGTCCGGTGAACGTGACGTCGACCTTCCGCATCTTCGACACGATCAGCGCTTTGCCCTGCTCCACTTTGCGGAACAGCCGGCTGATCACGAACAGCATGGCGACGGCGATGAGCAGGACGACGGCGACGAGCACGCCGATGCCCCAGGAGATGGCATCCATGAGGAATCCCCCGATAGAAGGGTGGGAGTTGAAGCGGGAGGGGCGGCGGGTCAGCCGCGGGGGTCCAGCGCCTTGTCGAAGGGCGTGACCCAGAAGAACGCGCCGGCGTCGTCGTACGCGTACAGCAGTCCCGTGCTGCCGAGTGCCAGCGGACCGCCGTCGTTCTGGCGGACCTGGACGACGGCGGTGGAGCCGTCCCGCGCGGCGACCTCGGCCTGGCCGAAGTCCGCGTCCACCCGCCCGGTGCGGATGGTGCAGGTCGACCCGACGAAGTCGTGCAGGGACGGCCCGGGTTCGTCGGGGAAGAGCTTGGCCAGGGGGCGCACGAGCGCCCGGGTCAGACGCCACGAGCCGAGGAGCGAGGCGCACAGCAGAGCGGCGCCGAGCAGATGGACCAGGGCGGACGGCCACCCCGCACGGGCGAGGAGCACGGACCCGGTCAGGCAGCCGAACCAGGACAGGGCGATCAGCAGTGACGCCGACACCGAGACGGGCACGCCGCCCAGGCCCAGCGCGCCGGCGTCGACGTCCGCGTCGAAGCTGTCCGTGCCGGCCGCGCCCACCGGTACCAGCAGCCAGAAACCGGCGACCACCACGAGAGCCGCGGTGAACAGCACCGTGGGGAACGTGGTGGCGGCCTGCCAGAACTCGTCCATGATGCGTCCCCCTTGCGTCGCCGGCGCGGCACGATGATTTCCGGGTTACGGCATCGGTCTGGTGCACCGGCCCCGGTCCGGTCATGCTGACAGGGCGGCACGCCGGTGCGCATTGCCGTCGTCCGGCAAGATTTACGCACCCTTGATGCCGGTGGCGGTCCCCCGGCCGAGCCGTGTCACCCTTGACGCCCACGCGCCGGGAAGCCGTGCGGGACCGTGCGGGACGCGTCAGGAATCAGGGAGGGGCCATGGCCGAGCAGGGCGGAGTCGAGCGGTATCTGGAGGGGTACGCCCGGATACTGGTCGGGGTCTGCGCCACCGGCCGGCGGCTGAACCGGGACGAGCTCGAAGCGCTGCGCGGGCAGGGCGAGCGGGCCGCCGAGGCCGGCATCGGGCTCCGCCTCCTGGTGCGCGCCCACCTCGCCGCCGCCCAGGACGTACGGGCGGACCTGCGTGGCACCGCCGCCGACCACCTGCTGTCCGCGGTGGAGCAGGCGGTGGACGCCTTCGCCGAGGGTCACGAGCGGGCGCAGCGCCTCGCGATCCGGCAGCAGGAGGCGGCCCGGCGCGAGTTCATCGACGACCTGCTCCACGGGCGCAGTGACGTCGGCCGCCTCGCCGAGCGGGCCGAGCGCTTCGGGCTGCTGCTGTCGCACGCCCACGCGGTCGCGGTGGCGCAGGGAGCGGAGCCGTACGACGACGGCTACTCCGTCACCCGCAGCGTGGAGTCGTCCCTCGCTGCTCGGTTCGGGGACCGCCGCATCCTGCTGACCACGAAGAACGGCCGGCTCATCTGCATCGCGCCGGGCGATCAGGCCGACGTCCTGAGCTTCTTCGCCAAGCAGGCGCACGCCGCGACCGACGGGGGCCGGGTGGCCATCGGCCGGGCCCATCCCGGAGTCGGTGGGGTCGTCCACTCCTACGAGGAGGCGCTCAACGCCCTGGACCTGGCGGAGCGCATGAACCTGGAGGACCCGGTGCTGCGCGCCGCCGACCTCCTCGTGTACCCGGTGCTCACCCGCGACCGGCAGGCCATGGCCGACCTGGTGCGCACGGTGCTCGGCCCGCTGAGGCAGGCCCGCGGCGGCGCCCAGCCGCTGATCGACACCCTCACCGCGTACTTCGACACCGGCTGCGTGGCGGCCGAGGCGGCCCGGCAGCTGTCGCTGAGCGTGCGGGCGATGACGTACCGGCTGGAGCGGATCCACCGTCTGACGGGCGCCGACCCGGGCAACCCGGTCGACCGCTACACGCTCCAGACCGCGGTCGTCGGCGCCCGGCTCCTGGACTGGCCGGCGCAGGATCTCTGAGCGGGCCCCGCGGTCGGCGGCACAGCTCGACGTCGGGTGCGGAACGGTGCGAGGACCGCTCGCCGATCACGGAAAGTCATGACCGCGAACAGGACAAAAAGGCTGTCCGCATCCATCGATTTCCGGCCGCGTCGACAGGCGGCATGACACCGTCCGCCGACGTCCACAGGGACGCCGCACGCAGGGGCTGTCGCCGTCCCGCACGCCACGACCTAGGCGCGTGCCGTTTCGACGCCTCATGGTGACCGTCACGGGTATCCCGCCGCACTGCCTCTCCCCGGCAGCGAAAAGGCCGATATGTTGCCGACCCCCGGCAAGGAAGCCTCTCCGACCGGCTCCCGGAGGGGTGAACGCACCCCACCCTTGCCGTCCGGCCGCGGCAAGCGCCCGGGAGTCGACCCGCACCCGGCGACCGGACGGCCGCACGTCGCGACCTCACCCGAGCACCCGATCGACCCGCGTCCGATGACCGGATCAGGCCATCCACATAACGGTCCGGTTTCGCTCGCTGGCACTTTCGAAAATTACTGACGGTTATGTGATCTGCGCCACTAAAGAGTGCGTAAAGGCCGTGGTAGAACTACGCAACTCCGCATACGGCACCACCCCTCGCCACACCGCGGAGCGGCCGGCACGCACCGGCAGCACGACCAGGGTGATCACGTACCGAGTCCGCGGTGCGCGAGCCCAGGGTCGCCGATCGGACAACGGCGTTCGCTCAAAGACCGCACATCTTCCCGGCGCATCCTCCCTTGCGCCGGTACTGCGCCATCGAGGTAACCACCGTGTCACTCGACTCCATCACCACGTCCGTCGACGAAGCCGTCAGCGGATTCTTCGAGCCCATAGCAACCTGGCTCGGGGAAATCGTCTTCTACTCCGTCCCCGTGGGCGGTACGGAACTGCCCCTCATCGTCGCCTGGCTCGTCGTCGCCGGCCTGGTCTTCACCGGTTGGTTCGGGCTGGTCCAGGTCCGCAAGTTCAAGCTCGCCGTCGACGTGGTGAGAGGGAAGTACGACGAGAAGGGGTCGGCCGGTGAGGTCAACCACTTCCAGGCGCTGACCGCAGCCGTCTCCGGCACCGTGGGCCTCGGCAACATCGCCGGTGTGGCCGTCGCCGTCTCCATCGGTGGCCCCGGCGCCACCTTCTGGATGATCCTCTGCGGCCTGCTCGGCATGGCCACCAAGTTCGTCGAGGTCACCCTGGGCGTGAAGTACCGCGAGGTGCACGCCGACGGCACCGTCTCCGGCGGACCGATGCACTACCTGCCCAAGGGCCTGGCCGAGCGCTTCGGCAAGAACGGCAAGACCTTCGGCAAGGTCCTCGCGGTCCTGGCCTCCTTCTTCGTGCTGTTCTTCGGCCTCTTCGGCGGCAACCTGTTCCAGGTCAACCAGTCCTACGCGCAGCTCGTCTCCGTCACCGGCGGCGAGGACGGCCTCATGGGCTCCTCCGCCGGCGCCCTGTTCTTCGGCATCCTGATCGCCGCACTCGTCGGCATCGTGCTGCTCGGCGGCATCCGCTCGATCGCCAACGTGACCAGCAAGCTCGTCCCCGCCATGGCCGGCATCTACATCGCCGCCTGCCTGGTCGTCATCCTGGTCCACGTCAGCGCCGTCCCGGCCGCCGTCACCACCATCATCGAAGGCGCCTTCAACCCCCAGGGCGTCGCCGGCGGTGTCCTCGGCGCGCTGATCATCGGCTTCAAGCGGGCCGCGTTCTCCAACGAGGCCGGTCTCGGCTCCGCCCCGATCGCCCACTCCGCGGTCAAGACCAAGCACCCCGCCAGCGAGGGCCTGGTCGCCCTGCTGGAGCCGTTCATCGACACCGTCGTCATCTGCACGATGACCGCGCTGACCATCGTCATCGCCAACCCGGCCAGCTATGTCGAGCTCCGTCAGGGCGGTGAGTCCATCGGCGGTGTCACCATCACCTCGGACGCCTTCGCCACCGTGCTGCCCTGGTTCCCGTACATCCTCACCCTCGCGGTGATGCTGTTCGCCATCTCCACGGTGCTGACCTGGGGCTACTACTGCATGAAGGCCTGGACGCACCTCTTCGGCCGCAGCCGGACCAGTGAGCTGACCTTCAAGGTCTTCTACACCCTGTTCGCGGTCGCGGGCTCCCTGCTGACGCTCCAGACCCTCATCGACATGGCCGACGCGGTGCTCTTCATGCTCGCCGTCATCAACATCATCGGCCTGTACCTCCTCGCCCCGGTCGTCAAGCGCGAGCTGAACTCCTTCCTCGAGTTCGTCCGCGCCCGCGACGCCGGTGAGATCACCGAGGACGACGAAGACCAGGAGTCGGTGAAGACCACCGTCTGACCGCCCCCGCGGCCCGGCTCCCGAGCGGGCCCGTACACACCTCGCGCCTTGGTGTGGACGGGCCCGCTCACCATGTCCGCAGACCGCATTCCAGCAGGTGAAACGGGGTATGGCGGGTCATCCGGCAGGCGGTTAGGGTGGAGGCAACGCGTCACGCCGCCTCTCCGGCGGCTCGTTCACGACGCGCGGTGTGCCGGGAAGTCTGGTCGGCGTCCTCGGGCTCGTATGCCCTCAAGCCGATCTCCTGGAGGCCCCGTCCATGGCTGCCGCCCCCCGCGAGCGTTCTCCCTTCCTCGGCCTGCTCCCCCTCCCGGAGCGCAACGCCGTGGCCCAGGCACTGCGGACCGAGACGGTCGGCGGGCTGGTGCTGCTCTCGGCAGCCGTGGTCGCGCTCGTGTGGGCGAACACCCCGTGGAGCGGCGTCTACGAGCAGATACGCGACTTCCACTTCGGCATACCGGCGCTCGGACTCGACCTCTCCGTGGAGCACTGGACCGCCGACGGACTGCTGGCCGTCTTCTTCCTGGTCGCCGGCATCGAGCTCAAGCGCGAACTGGTCGTCGGAGAGCTCCGCACGCCCGCCACGGCGGCCCTGCCGGTCGTCGCCGCGCTCTGCGGCATGGTCGTGCCCGCCGCCCTCTACTCCGCCACGGTCATGGCCGGCGGAGGCGGCCTGGAGGGCTGGGCCGTACCGATGGCCACCGACATCGCCTTCGCCCTCGCGGTCCTGGCGGTCCTCAGCACCCACCTGCCCGCCGCGCTCCGCGCCTTCCTGCTCACCCTCGCCGTCGTCGACGACCTCGGCGCCATCCTCATCATCGCGGTGTTCTTCACCAGCGACCTGAACTTCGCCGCGCTCGGCGGAGCCCTGGCCTGCCTGGCCGTCTTCTACGCCCTCCAGCGGTTCCGGGTGCGCGGCTGGTGGTGGTACGTCCCCCTCGGCGTCGTCACCTGGGCGCTGATGTACAACGGCGGCGTCCACGCCACCGTCGCCGGCGTCGCCATGGGCCTGATCCTCCGGACCACCCGCGACAAGGGCGAGACCGCCTCCCCCGCCGAGCGCACCTCCCACCTGCTGCACCCCTTCTCCGCGGGCGTCGCGGTGCCGCTGTTCGCCCTCTTCGCCGCCGGCGTCGGCGTCTCGGCCGCGTCCCTCGGCGAGGTGTTCACCCGGCCCGAGCCCCTCGGGGTGGTCGTCGGCCTCGTCGTGGGCAAGACGCTGGGCATCTTCGCCGGTACGTATCTGGCCGCGCGCTTCACCCGCGCCCGGCTCAATCCGGACCTGGCCTGGGCGGACGTCTTCGCCCTCGCCGTACTGGCCGGCATCGGCTTCACCGTGGCCCTGCTGATCGGCGAACTGGCCTTCCACGACCCGGCCACCACCGAACACGTCAAGGCCGCGGTCCTCGTCGGCTCCCTCATCGCCGCCGCCCTGGCGGCCCTCCTCATCAGGCGCCGCAACGGCGTCTACCGGCGCCTGTACGAGGAGGAGACCCGCGACGACGACCACGACGGCATCCCCGACATCTACCAGCGAGCCGACGCGGCCGAGCACTGACGGCGGGCCGTGGCATCACCTCCTGCGCGGGTGAACCGGCCCAAGGTTCCCGTTCGTCGCTCACGGGGAGAGGCCGAACGCGGTGTCCGCGGTCTCGCCGCCCCAGCCGGTCGGACCGCGCCAGATGACGTCGACCCGGAAGACGTCGCGGATCGTGTCCGCCGACCAGTCCTCCGCGGGCGGCTCGGAGAGAACGAGGTACAGGCTGTCGGCCGGCGTGGGCAGCGTGTGGTTGATCTCCAGCAGGCGGGTCGCGCCCGATCGCAGGTCCGCATAGGTGGAGCGGCCCGCGCCCAGCGCCTCGTAGAGGAAGAGACCATGCCGGGTGACGCAGCTGACGTCGACGATCGCCGAGTCGGTCGGCTGGAGGTCCGCCCAGAGGAGTGACGCCTTCAGGGCGTGCCGGACCGCTTCGTGCTTCTTGCACGCGCGGTCGGCGCCGGCGGCCGTCTCCAGTTCGCGAAGGAAGCCGTCCTTGGTGGTCGCAGCCGGTGTCTCGGCCGTGTCCGCAGTGGTCATCCGTACGTCTTCCTTCTGGTCGGGTTGCGTCGGGGCGCCGGGGACCGGGCCGTGAGGGTTCGGGTCCAGCGCCGGACCGAAGCGCGCCCGGAGCTCCCGCCCCGCTTCGGCGAGGAGGTCCGACCAGCCGGAAGCCGCCAGATCCTCCACGAGCCGGCCCACGTCGAACGTGCCCTCCTTGAGCGCGCGGTTGGTCGTGGCGGCGAGGTCCCGAAGGACTCCGAGCCGTTGTCTGTCCGGGTCGCCGAACAGATGAAGCACGTCGACCCAGTCGGCCTGGTCCCGCCGGAGAACGCGGTTGGCCATGCCCTGGAGTTCGGACAGACGGCCGCGGGCGTCGGGAACGTCACCGTCGCTCCCGGTCAGCTCCGCGAGAACGTCCAGTGCGGCGAGGTAGCGCCCCGCCATCCGCTCCGAGACGGGCGACCGGCCGCGCTGGTCGGCGGTGAGCACCGTCTGGGTCGTCTCGTTGGCGAACACCCAGCAGTCCAGCTTCTCGCCCCGCAGCGGGGGAACCGACCCGTGGCGGACGGTGAGGACGAGCGGCCGGTCGATCACCGGCGCCAACGGCCTGACCTTGTAGCGACCGCCCGGCGCCCGGTCCACGACCTCGACCCGGACGTCGGTACCGATCCGGGGAACGCTTCCGCCCCCGTCGCCCTCCGTCCGGGCATCCGGCACCACCGGGGGCCGGTCGTCCGCGGCGCGGGTGAGCGCTTCCGGCAGCGGGGCGGTGTGCAGGACGGTCAGGCTCTGGGTGCTGCGGGTGAGGGCCACGTACAACTGGCGCAGCCCCGCGGGGCCGCGGTCGGCGATCGTGGTGGGCTCGACGACCAGGACGTGGTCGTACTCCATGCCCTTGACCTGAGCGGCGGCCAGCACGGAGACGGCCTCGCGGCCCCGCTCACCGATGTCGCCCCCCTCGCCGACCCTGCGGCTGATCGCGTCGAGCCAGTCCGAGTCGTCGGGAACGATGACGGCCACGGACCGGGGGGTGCTGCCGTCGCTGGTGTCCACCAGCCGGGCCACGTGGGCGACGGTGTCGTCCAGCAGCTTCCACGGCTCGGTCGCCACGGTCCGTACGGCGTCCGCTCCCGCTTCCCGGACGGCCTTCGGGTACGGCAGGGCGGGAGCGACCGTCCGTGCGAGAGGGGCGACGAAGTCCATGATCTCGGCGGGGACGCGGTAGCTGGTGTCGAGCCGGGCCACGCTCCAGTCGCCGTGGTCGGAGAGGAGTGCGCCGAGCAGGTCCCAGCTCGTCGGGATGTGGGCGCCCGTCGCCTGAGCGAGGTCGCCCAGGACGGTCATGGAGCCGCCCGCGGCACAGCGCCGTCGCAGGGAGCGGGCCTGCATGGGAGTGAGGTCCTGGGCCTCGTCGACGACGATGTGGCCGTATCGCGGCGGGGTGTCGCCGCTGATCAGCACGCCGAGCTCCTCGAGGCAGACGTGGTCGTCGAGGGTCCACGGGTCGGCGTCGGCGCTGGCGGCGCGGGGCCGCAGCAGAGCCGCCTGCTCGTCCTCGTCGAGAATGCCGTCGGCGCACCGGCGCAGAAGGTCGGCCGAGTCGTAGAGGCTGCGCAAAGCCTCCCGGGGCCCGGGGGACGGCCAGACGCGTTCGACGAGGCGCTCGACCCGGCGGTTGCGCTCCAGGTCGCGGCGGATCGTGCCGGCCTGCCCGCGGCGCGGCGCGACGTCGGCGAGCTCCTGGAGGAGCCGGTCGACGAAGAGGCCGCGGAAACGGTCGCGCCGCTCGCGGAAGGGCCCGTCACCGGCGTGGGCCTGGTCCAGGAGGGCGAGGACCTCGGACTTCGGCACGCGGAGGGTCGTACTGCCGGCGTTGACGACGATCCCGGGTTCGTCGCCCTCGAACGAGGGGACGGCGGTGAGGGCGTCGAGAGCCTCAGGGCGGTAGTCGCTCCCGACACGGCGCCGCAGCACGGCCGCCATGCGGTCGTCCGACTTCACGAGCCGCGCCTTCGGGGAGTCGGTACCGAGGATCTCGCCCTCCCACAGACGGTCCAGCTGGACGGCGTTGACGTCCCGGGTGCCGAGGGTGGGGAGGACCTGGCCGACGTAGTCGAGGAACCGCTGGTGGGGGCCGATGACGAGGATGTCCTGGGCCTTGAAGTGCTCGTTGTTGACGAGCCAGGTCACCCGGTGGAGACCGACCGCCGACTTGCCGGTGCCGGGGCCGCCCTGCACGACGAGGATGTCCGCGGGCGAGCCGGTGACCAGCTCCATCTGGTCGCGGCGGATGGTCTCGACGATGTCCCGCATCCGGCCGCCGCGCGACCGCTGGAGCTCCCGCAGCAGGAAGTCGTCGGGCTGGAGCGCCTTCCGCCGCTGGTGTCGTACGACATCGCCGGGCGTGGGGGCCGGCGTGCGGTCCGGGCCGGCGGCCGCGTCCTCTCCTTCCGCCGCACGGTCGTCGGCGGCCTTGCGGGGCGGCGGTACGGCGGCGGTCCCCGGTGCGGCCGAGGGCACGGGAGCGGGCTCGGGGACGGAAGCCGGCTCGGGCGCGGGCGGGGAGATCTCGTCGAAGTAGCCCTCGACGACCCGCTGCACACAGCGCAGTTGCCGTCGCAGGACCACCTCGCCCGGACTCCCGGGGCGGGTTTCGATCCACTTCTTCGCCAGGGGGCTGGTCCACAGCAGGACCACCGGCTCGTGCGAGGCGTCGTGAACGCCGCGACGCCCGATGTACCAGGGGCGGGGATCCCCGCCCGGGTCCTCCGGCGCGTCGACGCGGGCGAACACCAGCGCCTCGTCGCCGAGCCCTCCGTAGGCCTCGGCGCGCGCCTCCGCCTCGGCCCGGTTGGCGATCCCGTCCTTGCCGCTCGCCGAGGCGGTGGCGGCCGAGGTGCCGCTCAGTTCGGCCAGCTTCGCGGTGTAGCAGTCGTACGCGTGATCCACCGCCCGCTGCTCGCCGGCGAGGACCTCGTCCCGAGTGGTGGTGCTCATGTGCGTCCTCCCTGCGGTGCCGGGGAACACCGCCACGGGCATGTGCCCGTACCCCACGGAAACAACTACCAGAAAGCGCATGGTGACGAACGGTGAGTACGACAACTCGGCGAAACCCCTCGGCAGGGGTCCCGCCAGGCACGCACCTGTCCCCCGCGACGCCGGGCGGGGTAACCCCCCCGCCCGCACATGCCCACCCGCTACACTGACGGGCGGCGCGCCAGACCACCGGCACGCCGCTGGACCAGTGGGCCGACGTGTCCGGGACCAAGGCTCACGCCGTGAACGTCCCGCACAGGCGCCCGCCGATCCCGCCTCCGTAGCTCAGGGGATAGAGCACCGCTCTCCTAAAGCGGGTGTCGCAGGTTCGAATCCTGCCGGGGGCACCAGCCAAAAGGCCCCGGACCGATCATGGTCCGGGGCCTTGCTGGTGGCGGAGGTGGTGTCTTCAGGCTCGGAGACCACCGACCGGATCGTGAAGGTCGACCAGTACGCCAAGGCAGGCATCGGCTTCTACTGGCGGATCGAGCAGGCCGCGACGGGCGTTCCTCTCGTGTACACCTACGTTCTCGACCCCGCTACGCAGACCTACCGGGACGGAGACGTGTTCACCGGCGTCCTCAAGGTAGCGGCCCCGTTCCCGGTGGAGATCGACCTCGGACAGGTCTGACCACGCGCTGCTCAGCGCCCGGCAGCGCCTGAGCGATGCGTGAGGACGGCCCGGTGCGGGGCGGCATGTGCAGGCCACCGGTGCGCTGCCGCTCGAACCGTCGACTGAGCGCCGGACTCCGTCCTACCCTGCCCGGCGGAGACACCAAGCCGCCCGGGGTGGCGGGGAGTTCAGATCGGTTCGACGCCGTACCGACTTCGGAGACGACATGAGCAGCGCCCTTCTCGTGATGGACGTCCAGCAGGCGATCGTGGACATCACCGACGACGGCTCCGGGTACCTGCCGCGCCTGCGCAGGGCGATCGACGGGGCCCGGGCGGCCGGCATCCCCGTGATCTACGTGGTGATCGCGTTACGTCCCGGCTTCCCGGAGGTCGGCACCCGTAACAGAGCTCTCGCCGCCGTCGCACGGGCCGGCCTCCATGTCGAAGGCGCCCCGGGCACCGAGATCCACCCCGAGGTCGCGCCCCGGCCGGGCGACGTGGTGGTCACCAAGAGGCGGGCGAGCGCGTTCTCGGGCAGCGATCTCGACGTGGTGCTGAGGGCACGCGGTATCGACAGCCTCGTGCTCACCGGTATCGCCACCAGCGCCGTGGTGCTGTCCACCCTGTGCCACGCCAACGACCTGGACTTCGGTCTCACCGTCCTCTCCGACGCCTGCCTGGACACCGACCCCGAGGTCCATCGGGTCCTCGTCGAGCGGCTGTTCCCCCTGTGGGCGGATGTCCTCACGGTCGACGACTGGCTCAAGACGACGGTGTCTGCGTAGCCGGGACCGACGTACCGGTCGAAGGCGACGGCCGGAGAGGCTCCCGCCCGGCCGGCTTCCCCTCGCCGGCAACAGGCAATGAGCGGCTCGCATTTGGTGCGCTCAGCCCTCATGCGCTTAAGTGTCCACGTCAAATAGCAATGATCTTGAGGGGTTGACGTTGAGCAAGACGGCACGGGGGACACTGGCCGGAGTGGTGCTGATGGCCGCACTGACGGCGTGTGGTGGTTCGGACGACGGTCTGGACGCCTTCCGCGGGGACGGCGACAGGCCCCCGGTCACGCTGACGCCGGACATGGTCCGTACCGCCCTCCCCAGCAAGGCGAGCGCCCCCAAGGGCTTCGAGGGCGACGACATCGAGGTCGAGGTCGGCGACGAGGCCGTCGAGGCGTGCGCCGAATCGACCGAGTCCAACTGCGGCGGGCTGCTGAGCATGGGCGGCACCGACTTCGACACGGACGACAGCGGCCGGGGCGACAGCTCCGAGTACGACGGTGAGGTCGTCTTCGGCCTCCTGGCCTTCCAGAGCCCGGACGACGCCAGAGCCACGTACAAGGCCATGGTCGCCGAGGAGCGCGGCAAGGCCGAGAAGGACGGGCAGAAGGCCAAGGCGGTGCAGATCACCGCGGGCGCCGAGGAGACCGAGGCCTTCGAGGACTCCGACGGCGACACCGTGGTCATGATGCGGGTCGGCAGCGTCGTCGCCGTGGTGAACGGCGACGGCACGTTCGTGGAGAAGCCGAACTACAACGACCTCGCCAAGCTCCAGATCGACCGGCTGAAGAAGACCGTCGGGGGCGTGAACCCCGACGCCTGATCCGCTGGACCGCCGACGCGACCGCCCCCGCCGGGCGCCGTCCGCCCGCAGGGCGGGGCGTCGTGGCGGCCGGCACGAACCGCCGCTGTGCCGGCACCCCCCTTCCGCCGGGACGGGGGGCCGCTCGCCCGGTCGAGCACCAGGACCCGGTCGAACAGACCCGCAACGCCAAGGTCACCAGCACCTGCGCCAAGGTCACGGTCCCGGACGCGGACGCGGACGCGGACGCCGAGGAAGGACCGGTACGGGGCGACGCCCTCCGTACCGGCCCTTCCCCCGGTACGGGTGAGGCGGGAGCCCCGAGCGTCGGTTCCAGTGGAGGTACGGCGGGGCGTGTGCCGGCCGGGCTTCCGGCTCGTGGCGCGCCCGCCGTCTCCGGCCGACGGGACGAGGTGGGCGTGTGAAGCACTGGCGGGCACTGATCGCCCTGGGCGCGGCACAGTTCCTGATGGTTCTCGACACCTCCGTCATGAACGTGTCCATCAGCCAGCTGGTCGAGGACTTCGACACGGAAGTCACCGCGATCCAGGCCGTCATCACCCTGTACGCGCTGGTCATGGCCGCGTTCATGATCATCGGTGGCCGGTTCGGGGACATCCTGGGACGGCGCCGGATGTTCCTCCTCGGGCTCGTCGTCTACGCCGTCGGGTCGGCCCTGACCGCCGCCTCGCCCTCCCTGTGGGTCCTGGCGCTGGGCTGGTCGGTCATCGAGGGGCTCGGGGCCGCCATGGTGCTGCCGGCGATGGCGGCGCTGGTCGCCGAGTCCTACCGCGGGCGGGACCGGGCCGTGGCGTACGCGGTCATCGGCGGGCTCGCCGGCGCCGGGATCGCGGTCGGGCCGCTGCTGGGCGGCTGGGTGACGACGTACCTGTCCTGGCGGCTGGTGTTCGCCGGCGAGGTCGTGGTGGTCCTCGCCATCCTGCTGTGCCGCCGGGTGATCCCGACGCCCGCCCCGGCCGGCTCGCGCCCCCGGCTCGACGTGGTCGGCGCGGTGCTCTCCGCCACCGGGCTGGCGCTGGGCGTGCTCGGTGTACTGCAGAGCAGCACCTGGGGATGGGTACAGCCCCGCAACCCGCCCTTCACCGTCCTGGGCTTCGCCCCGACCCTCTTCGTCGTGGGCGCCGGGGTCGCCGTCCTGGCCGTCTTCCGGTCCTGGGAGCGGCACCGGGAGGCCCGGGGCCTCGACCCCCTCGTGCACCTCTCCCTGCTGCGCAGGCCGGCGCTGCGGTCCGGCCTGATGACCCTGCTGAACCAGAACCTCATCCTGCTGGGACTGTTCTTCGCCATCCCCCTCTACCTCCAGGTCGTGCAGGGCTTCGACGCCTTCGAGACGGGTCTGCGCCTGCTCCCGGTGTCCGCCACCATGCTGTTGACCTCGCTGGGCGCCTCGTCGCTGGGGCGGGTGTGGGGGCCGCGCAGGGTGGTCCGGCTGGCGCTGGCGACCGTGACGGCGGCCGTGGTGTGGCTACTGGCCACCGTGGACCCGGTCATCGACGACGCGCAGTTCGCCGGAGCGATGGGCCTGCTGGGCGTGGGGGTCGGCCTGCTCGCCTCGCAGCTGGGCAACGTGGTGCAGACGAGCGTCGGCGAGGAGGAGCGCAGCGAGGCCGGGGGGCTCCAGTTCACCGCGCAGAACCTCGGATCGGCCCTTGGCACCGCGCTCATCGGGTCGATCCTCATCGGCGCGCTCGCCCACGCCTTCACCACGCAGGTCGAGGACGACGCCCGGTTGTCCGAACAGACCCGGGCGCAGGTCGGTGTCGCCCTGGAGGCCGGGGTCACCTTCGTCCCCACCGACCAGGTGCGTGCGGCGGCCACCCGCGCGGGGCTCCCGCCGGCCGAGGTCGACGCGGTCGCGGACTCCTACGCCGCCGCGCAGCTGGACGGTCTGAAGGCGGCGATCCTGGCCACCGGCGGCGTCGCGCTCGCCGGTTTCCTGGTCACCCCGCACCTTCCGGCCGCCCCGGGACGCGGACGGCCGCGGGGTCCGGACGGCGCCGGTACGGCGGGTGCGGACCCCGGCGGTCGGGCCGGAGCCCGGGAGGAGTGAGCGGTGTCCACGACGAGGACGGGTGCCACCGATCGGCGCCGGGAACGCCGCGCCGAGCGCCGTGCCCACGCGGACTACACGGGCGGTGTCTACGGGTCGATGCTGGCCGCCTCCGTGGTGATCGGCGCCGGCAGCCTGGGCGACTTCCCGCGCGTCGAGCTGGTGCTGCTGCTGTTGCTCACCGGCCTGGTGTTCTGGGTCGCGCACGTGCACGCCCAGCTGTTCGGGGCGCGGCTCGCGCGGCAGGCGCCGGACCGCCGGGTCGTGCTGCGCGTGTGCCGCGAGGAGTGGCCGATCGTCAAGGCCGCCGTGCCGCCGGCCGCCGCGGTGGCCCTCAGTCCGCTCTTCGGCCTCGACGTGCTCGGTGCCCTCTGGCTGGCGCTCGCTGTCGCCGTGGTCGGCCAGGTGGGGTGGTCGGTGGCGGCGGCACGCCGCGCCGGCGCCACCCGGCGGTTGATGGCCGTCACCGCCTCGGTGAATCTCCTGCTCGGCCTGCTGATCGTCGCCTTGAAGATCGTTCTTACGCACTGACGACGGCCAAGGGCCCGGCGGGCGGCGGGCGCCCCGCGCGCGGCCCGCGGATCACCCGCAGGAGGTGACCACGGCGCCCGTGACGGGCGTGACGCTGGAACGGTCGGATCCCGTACGTACGCCTCCGGCACCGCGCACCTTCCCCCGTGCGGGCCGCGGGTGTTCGTCCACCCGAGGAGAAGCCATGACCGCGCCATATGGTCCGGAATCACGTACCGGGCGGGAACACCGGCCCGGCGCGACGGCGCCCGGCGGGACCGGAGGCGGGCCCCTCGGTGACCCCGGCGGCCCCGGCGGCCCCTCCGGCGACACCGCCGGCGTCTACGCGCTCGCGCGGCTCGGCGGCTCCTGGCCCTGGCTCCTGGGCTCCGCCGTGGCGACGCTGGTGCCGGGTGTGCTCGTGCTGGTCTGGCCGGAGGCGACGCTGCACGTGCTGGCCGTCCTCATCGGCCTGTACCTACTGGTGAACGGTGCCTTCCGGTTCGTGGCCGCCTTCTCCCGCAAGGGCCACGACCGGCTGCCGGGGCTCCTGCTGGCCGTGCTGTACGTCCTGGCCGGGGTGCTGTGCCTGCGCAACCCGCTGCAGACGATCGCCGCGCTCTCGCTGGTGGTCGGGGCCGTCTGGCTGGTGTCCGGCATCCTCACCCTGTACGCGGCCCTCACCACCGAGAACCTCCCGCACCGCGGTGTCGTCCTGGGCGTCGCGGTGCTCGGCATCGTGGCCGGCGTCGTCGTCCTGGCCGTACCGACCGAATCCGCCCGTGCCCTGACCCGGCTGCTCGGCCTGTGGCTCGTCCTGCTCGGCCTGGCCGAGGCCGTGGCCGCCCTGGCGTGGCGGTCCGCGCTCACGAGGACGCGCGCATCCGGGCCGCACCCGCCCACCCCGGCGACCCGACACGTGTGACACCGGCCGAGGAGACCGCATGAAGCCGACCACCGACCCCGGACCGACCACCGGCCCCGGCGGAGCCGGGAACCCGCCCCACACCCTGACCGCCGGCGAGCGCGCCGAGTACGAACGGTTGCGCCGTCACGCCTCCACGCGCCACCGGCGGGTGCGCAGGGCGGGCTCGTCGGTGCTGCTCCTGCTGACCCTGCTGCTCGCGCCGCTGGCCGTCGTCGCGGCCTGGGTCCAGGACACGGTCTCCGACACCGACCGGTACGTGGAGACCGTCGCGCCGCTGGCGTCCGAGCCACCCGTGCAGGAGGCCGTGATCAACCGGCTCACGGACCGCGTGGTGGCGCAGGTGGACGTGAAGGCGGTGACGGACGCCCTCGCCGCGGCGCTCACGGACGCCGGGGCACCACCCCGTGTCGTGGAGGGCGCCGGTGCCCTGACCGCCCCGCTGCAGAACGCGGTGAGGACCGTCGTGGACCGCACGATCAGCGGAGTGATCACCAGTGACCGCTTCCAGCAGGCCTGGGAGGGCGCCAACCGGCGGTCGCACGCCGCCGTGGTGACCATGCTGACCGGGGACGGCCGGGGTGCGCTGCGCGCCGAGGACGGAGCGGTCGTGCTGGACGTGGGCGAGGTCGTCGACCAGGCCCGGGAGCGGCTCGTCGCCGCGGGCTTCGAGAAGGCGTCCGCCATCCCGGACACCGACCGTACGGTCACGCTGTTCCAGTCGGAGGAACTGGGCAAGGCCCAGGACGCCATGCGGCTGCTGGACGTCCTCGGCGTCTGGCTGCCCGTACTGACCGTCGTGCTCGCCGCGCTGGCGGTGTGGACGGCTCCCGCGCACCGGGTGATGCTGATGATCACCGCGGCGGGTGTGGGCGTGATGATGGTGGTGCTGCTGGTCGCGCTGGCCGTGGTGCGCCGGGTCTATCTGGACTCGGTGCCGCCCGAGGCGCTGCCGGCCGACGCGGCCGCGGCGATCTTCGACACGTTCCTCCGGTTCCTGCGCGACAGTGCGCGGACGCTGCTGGTCGTCGCGGTGGTCACGGCACTGGTCGCGTACCTGTACGGGCACGGGCGCCCGGCCCGTGCCGTACGCGGGGCGGCGGATCTGGGCACCGGGGCCGCCGGCCGGGCGCTCGGGCGTGCCGGGGCGAACACCGGGCGGACGGGTCGCTGGCTGGCGGACCACCGCGGGTGGACCACCGGTGTCGTCATCGCGGCGGCGGCCCTGGTCCTGCTGCTGTGGAACCACCCCACGGTCGCGGCGGTGGCCCTCGTCCTCGGTGTCGCCCTGGTCGTCGTCCTCCTCCTGGCGATCCTCGCCGCGGCGTCGCGGGTACCCGGCGGGGACCCCGAACCGGAGACCGATCCGGGCACCGGGCCGGGCTCCCGGCCGGGCGGCGGACCGGGCACCGGACCGAGTACCGGACCGGGTAGCGGACCCGGCGGCACCGTGAGTGCGGCACCGTGAGTGCGGCACCGTGAGTGCGGCACCGTGAGCCATGGCCGGGAAACCCCGTGCCGGGCGCGGGCCCCGCGAGCGAGCCGCCGGGCGGTTCGCCGCGGGGCTGCGGTCGGGCACCGCGGCCCGGCTGCTGTCCCGGCTGTCGGCGCTCAACATCGTGGAGGGCTCCGTGCGGCTGGCCGCGCAGGCGTTCCTCACCGCGCTGCCGCTGCTGATGACCGTCGCGGCGTTCGCGCCCGGGTGGATGCAGGACCTGCTGGCCGACTCCCTCCGCGCGGTCCTGGGGATGCGGGGCGACACCCTCGACGAGATGCGCCGGGTCTTCGACGCGACCGGGACCCCCCGCAACACCGCCGGGGCCGTGGGGGTGGTGGTGACGCTCCTGTCGGCCACGGCGTTCAGCAGGGCCCTCCAGGCGGTGTGCGAGCGGTGCTGGCACGTGCCGCGCGCACCGGTGCGGGCCGCGATCTGGCGCTGGCTGCTCTGGCTCGTGGTCTGGCTGGCCTTCCTCATGCTCCAGGCGCCGCTGCGCAGCGGGTTCGGCGGCGGCCCGGTGACCGGGCTGGTGCTGTCCCTGCTCTCGGCGACGCTGCTGTGGTGGTGGTCGCAGCACCTGCTGCTGGGCGGCCGGATCGGCTGGCGGAGCCTGCTGCCGGGAGCGCTGCTGGCCGGCGCCGGCACGGTCCTGCTGAGCCGGGCCGCCCGCCTGCTGGTGCCCACGGCCATGGAGCGCAGCCTGGACGAGTTCGGCCCGCTGGGCCCCGTGTTCACGTTCCTCTCCTGGCTGATCGCCGTCTTCCTGGTGGCCGTCTCGGGCCTCGCCGCCGGCGAGTACGTCGCCTCCACCTCCTGGTACCGGAGCCTCGCCGCACGCGTCCGCCGGGAGGGGCCCGGCTGAGACGCCGGAACGAGGCCGGGAGCACGGCCCTGGAGCACGGCCGGAACGCGGGCCGGCAGCGCGGCCGGCGACACGGCCGGCGGCGCACCCCGGCGGGGTTCACCTGCCGCACCCGCTCACCCTCAGGGGGTGAGGACGCCCGCGGCGGCGGGGGGGCACGCTGGCAGGGCGGCACGAGGACGCTGCCGCAGCGGCACGGAGACGGCCGCGGGCGTCTCCCGGACGGAGGACCGACATGAGCGCGGAGACCTATCTGGCGTACGACTTCCCCCTGCTGAGTGCCTTCTGGACGATGCTCGTGTTCTTCCTGTGGGTCCTGTGGTTCGTCCTGCTCTTCAGGATCATCGCGGACATCTTCCGTGACGACGCCATGAGCGGCTGGGCGAAGGCCGGCTGGCTGATCTTCTGCATCGTGCTGCCCTTCCTGGGCGTGTTCGTCTACGTGATCGCACGGGGCAAGAACATGGGACGCAGGGAGGCCGCGCAGGCCCGCGCGCAGCAGGAGGAGTTCAAGTCCTACATCAGGGACACCGCGACCGGCGCCCGGCCCAGCAGCGCGGACGAGCTGGCGAAGCTCTCGCAAATCCGCGAGCGGGGCGACATCACGGACGAGGAGTTCCGCAGGGCGAAGGAACTGGTCCTGGCGGGCCACGGTCCGCAGCAGCCGGACCGCACCGGCCACTGAGGCCGCTCGCTCCCCTCTCTGCTCGAAAGGTGGCACGACATGACCGCCATGCACACCCGGCCGGCCCACGCGGCCAGGCAGGACTGGGCGACCGGCCTGACCGCCTTCGCCGCCGTCATGCTCTTCGTCGCCGGCGTGCTCGCCGTCTTCCGGAGCATCATGGCCCTCGCCGAGGACGACATCTTCGTCACGACGCCGGACTACGTGTTCGCCTTCGACCTGACCACCTGGGGCTGGATCCACCTCGTCCTGGGCGCGATCGCCATGGTCGTGGGCCTCGGACTGCTCCGGATCTCCACCTGGGCGCGCGTCGCCGGGGTGGTCGTCGCCGGTCTGGTCATCATCTCCAACTTCCTCTCGCTGCCGTACTACCCGGTGTGGTCGATGGTGATGATCGCCCTCTCGGGACTCGTCATCTGGGCCCTGTGCGTGGTCCGGGGCGACAGCCTCTTCGGCCCGTACGAGGAGGAGGGCCCGCCGCGCGAGTGATCCGGCGGGAGGCGGAAGGCGGAGGGCCCGGGGCGGGGCTCGGGGGCGGGGGCGCGGGGGCGGGGGCGCGGGGGCCGGGTGCGTGAGCAGGGAGAGAGGGCCGACCTGTGGGCCGACGTGAAGGTGATGGGGGAACGGCGGGGCGCCGGGCGCGGACCGCGAGCGGGCACGCGCCCCGTGCCGGACGGGCGCGGCTCGCGCTGCTCGCCCTGCTGGCCTCCGTGCTCGTGCCGCTCGTCGCCGCCGGTCTGCGCAGCGTGCTGTGGCTGGCGGCCGGCGTCGCGGGCCTGGCGCTCGCCGCCGTGGGCGTGTGGTGGGTGCTGGCGCACTCCGGTCCGCTGCGCGCCCTCGGCGCGGTCCTGTCGGTGGCGGCCCCCGTCGCCGTCCTCGCACTGTTCGCCGCGTACGGCATGCTGTGGCCGGCGCTGGTGTCCCTGGCCCTGTGGGCCCTGGCCGTCACGACGGCCCGTACGGCCCTGGACCCCGGCGGCACCGCGCGGACGGAGACGGTGACCGAGGCGCCGCACGCACCCTGGATCGTGATGAACCCGCGCTCCGGCGGGGGCAAGGTCGACCGCTTCGGGCTGGTGGAGAAGGCCCGGGCGGCGGGCTGCCGGGTGACGCTCCTCGACGGCGGCCAGGACGTGGTCGAACTGGCCCGCCGCGCCGTCGCCGAAGGGGCCGACCTGCTGGGGGTGGCGGGCGGTGACGGCACCCAGGCACTGGTGGCCGAGGTCGCGGCACGCCACGACCTGCCGTTCGTGGTCGTCCCGGCGGGCACCCGCAACCACTTCGCGCTGGACCTCGGACTGGACCGCGACGACCCGGCGGCCGCCCTGGAGGCCCTCACCGACGCCGTCGAGCTGCGCGTCGACCTCGGTCACGCCGCCGACCGGGTCTTCGTCAACAACGCCTCGTTCGGGACGTACGCGTCGATCGTCACCGAACCCTCCTACCGGGACGCCAAGGCCCGCACCACCCTGCGCACCCTCCCCGGGCTCCTGACCGGCGAGGACGCGCCCACGCTGCGTGCCCGCGCCGACGGGACCCGGGTGGACGGGCTCCAGGCCCTGCTCGTCAGCAACAACCCCTACGGGCGCGCGGTCGACGCGGCCCGCCCGGGCCGCCGGGCGCGCCTGGACACCGGACTGCTCGGGGTGGTGTGCCTGCGGGTGACCGGCGCCGCCCAGGCGGCTCGCCTGGTGCGCGGGCCGCGTTCCGGGTCGCTGCTCCGGATGGACGCCGGGGAGGTCGTCGTCGAGGGCGACGCGGACACCCTGCCGGTCGGCATCGACGGGGAGCACGTCGTGCTGCCGTCGCCCGTCGTGTGCCGGAGCTCGCCGGGCGCCCTGAGGGTCCGGGTGCCGCGCCACCGCCGGGGCCGGGCGCGCGGCGGCGGGGTGGCGCCCGACTGGCCGCGCGTGACGCGGCTCGCGCTGGGCCGCCGGCCCACGGACCACGGGCCCGGCCCGGCCGGTGCGTGAGGAGCCGGCGACCGCCGCGACCGGGGCGCGGAGCAGCCGGGGCGGACGCGGCGGCTGGGCGTTCCGCGGGTCAGGCCCGGCAGGTGAGGCGCAGTTGGGAGGCCGCGTGGTGGGCGCCGACAAGGGAGCGGGTGCCCCAGTCGCGGCCCCGGTCGGTGAGGCGGACCGCGAAGGTGGGCGACTTCACCGGGTACTTGCCGACCTGGACGAGGCTGCCACGGTGGATGGTCTGGAGCACCCCGAAGGCCGCGTACGTGGACGACGGGTCGTCCGGGTCGGCGAGGACCCGGTACACCGTCGGGTCGCCGGCGACATCGATGTCCCTCGGGCCCTCGGGGACGTACACCGCGAGGGCGCACTCGGTGTAGTCCTCGCCGATCGGCCAGGTCCACGTCGCCGTGCCCGTCCCGTCCCGGTCCGGGCTGCCGGACATGGGCAGCGCGGTGAAGCGGCCGTCGCAGCCGCCGCCCCGGAACCCGCCGGACGGCACCGTGTACCAGCCCGCCGTCCCGTTCTCGACCCGCCCGCCCTC
This sequence comes from Streptomyces noursei, assembly GCF_001646665.1. Lineage (GTDB taxonomy): Bacteria > Actinomycetota > Actinomycetes > Streptomycetales > Streptomycetaceae > Streptomyces > Streptomyces lavendulocolor. The sequence continues at coordinate 36,091 of NZ_LWBU01000115.1, forward strand.
GCGGTACCCGGTGTCGGTCGCGCAACCGGGCCCCGCCCACACCGTGTACACGGGCGGGCGCGTCGGCGCGATGCGGGACGGCAGGCTCCGCTCCGGCAGCCGGCCGACGGGTTCGGTGTCCGGGCGGGCGTCACCGCCCAGCAGCAGCACCGAAGCGATCAGGCAGCCCGCGGCCACGACGGAGCCCGCTGCCAGGACAGTACGTACGCTCGCCATGCCGGACCACTATGCAGCGCGACTCGCGGTAACCGTGAGGGTCAGCGCAGTTCCTCCGGGCACGGCGTGCCGCGCGGGAAGATCTTGTACGGTGCGGCCAGCCGGTACACCCCGGGCTTCGGCGCCAGCAGCTCCGTCCACTCGTCGCCCTCCCGGTCCTCCTCCGCCTTGAGCAGGCAACCGTGCAGGTTGACGAAGGACCTGGGCTCCTCGTCACGGAGCACCGACGCCTCCGTCTCCTCCGGCGGCTCGACCTTCCTGCCCTCCTCGTCGAGGAGCGCCAGCCAGGGCGAGTAGGGGACGCGGATCAGCACCCGGCCCGCCGTGCGCACCCGGATCGTCACCTCACCGGCGCCCGCCCGGACCACCGTCGCCGGCGGATCGGCCAGCGGCGTGGGGTCCTCCACCGCGAACAGCCGCCAGTTGGCGTCGGACCACACCGGGCGGAGGTACGGCTGGCCGTCCTTGACCAGCTCGGCCTCCTGCTCGGCGCCGGTGTCCGGCTCGCCCTTGGGCAGCACCACGTAGTGGACGGCCCAGCGGTGCAGCCAGTCGCGGTAGGTGGCGGAGTTGAGCGTGTCGTCGTAGAAGACGGGGTTGCGCTCCATGTCCGCCTGGCGGTTCCAGCCCCGGGCGAGGTTGATGTACGGGGTCAGCGCCGACGCCTCCCGGTGACTGCGCGCCGGCACGACCTCCACCCGCGCCGTCTCCGCCCCCAGTTGCTGGAGCTGGTTGATCAGCGGGGCCGCCTCCCGCGCCCAGGACGCGTCCGGGGCGGTACGGACGATGTCGTCGACGCTCTTGAACCCGATCCACCCGTTGAGCACCGCGAAGGCGAGCACCAGCGCGTACCACCGGCGGGTGCGGCGGGCGGTGTACGGCAGCGCGGCCAGCAGGACGACACCGGCGAACAGCATCGGCAGCCGGGACACGTTCGACCCGATCTGGGAGTCGATCAGCCAGGTGAGGAGCGTGCCGAGCGCGTACACGGCGGCGGCGGTGCGGACCGTGCGCCAGTCGCGCGGTACGAGGACGAGGACGAGCACCCCGAACGCGAACGGCAGCATCGTCGAGGCGAACGACATCGGCTGCGTACCGGAGAAGGGGAAGAGCCAGGACGACAGGGCGACGACGGCGACCGGCGCGAGTCCGAGCGCGTACGCGCCGGGCCGCCGCTTGTTGAGGAACAGCGCCGCCGCCGCGACGCCCAGGAACAGTCCGGCGACCGGGCTCGCGGCGGTGGCGAGCCCGGCGAGCGGCGCCGCGACGGCGGCCTTGGCCCACCGTTTCCTGCGCCACCGGTACGGCCAGCAGAACACGGCGGCCACCGCGCCCAGCGCGAACATCATGCCGAGGCCGAACGTGACGCGGCCGGACAGCGCGTTGCACAGGAACGCGAACACCCCGGCGAGCGCGCACGCGAGCGGATTGCGCACCGCCCGGACGCGCACGAGGATCAGCGCGGTCAGCGCGGCCGACGCCGTGCCGGCGATCATCATCGTGGTGCGCACGCCGAGCAGCGACATCAGGTACGGGGACACGACGCTGTACGACACCGGGTGCATCCCGCCGTACCAGGCGAGGTTGTACGCGGAGTCGGGGTGCCGCCCGACGAACTCGGCCCACGCGTCCTGCGCGGCGAGGTCGCCACCGCTGTTGGCGAAGAGGAAGAACCAGACGACGTGGGTGAGCGCGGCGAGCCCGGTCGCGAGCGTGACCGGGTGGCGCAGCCACCCCGCGCGGGACGCGGGAGCCGCGGTCGCACCGGGGCCGGGGTCGGTACCGGTACCGGCGGGGACGCCGGCGTCCGGGGGGCCGCCGGGGCGCCCGTACTCCTCGGGCACGGCGGCGGCCGGCGCGGGTGCCTCCGGGGACGCCTCCGGTGCCGCCACGGGTACCACCGCAGATGTCTCCGGTGCCGCCGCGGACATCTCCGGCACCGCCGTGGATGCCTCGGGTGCCGCCTCGGACGCCCCGGGAAGCCCGCGCGCCCCGACCGGTGGCCTTATTCGCGCCCGCGAAGTCGAGGCGCCGTCCGCGCGGGCCGGCTCGGCGCTGGTCGGCTCAGTGGTGGTCACTGCGGCTCTCTGCTCTCTGCGTCGTCCCCCACGCCCTTGCCACGTGCTGTCCGTGAAGACGTCGTCGCGGCGACATCCGTTGCCCGGACGTCCGGACGCTAACACGGGGGCGCCCCGGAGAACCGGGGCGCCCAGGAGGGTTTCAGCCGAGACGGGTGAGCTTGTTCCCGAGGCCCGGCTCGGCCATGGCGCTCCGCAGGGCCACCGGTACCCGGACCTGGCTGGCGCCCTCGCCCACGGTCAGGACGCCGACCTGCGTACCGGCGGGCGCCGAGTGGGGCAGCGCGCGGCCGCCGTTGCCCAGCTCCAGCCTGACCGTCAGGCCCGACCAGCCCACGACCTTCACGTCCTTGGTCGCGACCACCGGCGTCGTACCGCCGAGTCCGTCGTCGACGTGCCCGACCACATCGCCCTTCTTGACGACCGTCCGGCTCTCCAGCAGCTCCTGCGTGGCGAGCATCGCCTCCTTGCTGGCGGCGATGGCGCTGCCCAGGATGGGCGTCTTGTACTGGGCGAGGACCGCGCCGACGATCAGCTGGTCCGTGTCACCGACCTTCTTGTGGGCGGCGAAGAGCAGGTTGCCGCCCGCCTTGGTGGTGCTGCCGGTCTTGATGCCCAGCGCCCCGTTGTACGGCACGAGGTCGTTGTAGTTCCGCCACTTCTTGCCCGACGGGTCGACCCACGACGGCATGGCGGTGATCTCGACCAGCGCCGGGATCTCCACCAGCTTCTCGCCGAGCTTCACCTGGTCCTCGGCGGAGCTGACGGTGGTGTGGTTCAGGCCCGAGGGGTCGGTGTACGTGGTGTTCTTCATCCCCAGTTCCTTGGCGGTGTCGTTCATCTTCTTGACGAACGCGGCCTCGGAACCGGCGTCCCAGCGGGCCAGGAGCCGGGCGATGTTGTTGGCGGAGGGGATCATGATGGCGGCGAGCGCGTCGTACTCGCTGATCTTGTCGCCGGCCTTCACGGTGTTGAGGGTCGACTCGTTCTGCGCGTCGTATCCGCCCTCCTTCTCCGCCAGGGCGTCGACCTCGATCATCTCGCCCTTGGACCCCTTCTTCAGGGGGTGCTCCTTGAGAATCACGTAGGCCGTCATGGCCTTCGCGACTGAGCCGATCGGTACGGGCTTCTGCTCACCGAAGGAGTCGACGGTGCCGAGGCCGGTCGCCGACATGTAGCCCTGGCCCTCGTTCGGCCACGGCAGGGACGGCTTGCCCCCGTCGAAGGCGAACGACGACTCGGCGGTCATCTTCAGCGTGGGCGCGGGCAGCGGGCGCACCAACTGCACGATCGCAAAGACGATCGCCAGGAGGAGGACCAGCGGGGTCCAGATCTTGACGCGCCGGACCGCCGTGCGGACCGGGGTCTCCGGCGGAGGCGGCGTGTTGGTCAGCTCGGCGAGCATGTCCAGCGGCGGGCGGGGCGGCAGGGGCTGCTGCCTGGTCCGCTCGGGCTCGGTGAGCGAGGCGGGGGCGGCGGTCCGCGAGGCCGCGGCCGGCGAGGCGGGTGCGGACGCGGGCGAGGCGGCGGGCGCCTCGGGCTTCTTCGCGGCCGGGCGCACGTCGTCGGGACGCAGGGGTACGAACTTGCTCGTCCGCTCGGCCGGCGACTCCGCCGCGGGCTCGGCCGCTCCGGCTGCTCCGGCCGCTCCGGCTGCTCCTGCCGGGGGCGCCTTGGGCGTGACGGCCTTCAGCGCGGTGGTCGGCTGGTCCACGGGCTTGCGCTGGACGGCCCGGAACACGGCGGTGGGCTGGTCGACGGGCGTACGGCCACCCTCCGGTGCGGGCTCCTCCTCCGGCGCGGCGGGCCGGGCGTCCTCGGCGGGGTCCTCGGCGGGCTCCTGGGCCGGCTTCTCGGCGGGTTCGAGGGCGGGCGCGGGCGCGGCGCCGGCCGCCTCGCGGGACGCCCCGGCGGGGCGCGCGGGCGCGTCGTCCTCGCCCTCGCCGTCCGCTGCCGCCGACTCGGCGGCGACCGGCTTCACGGGCTCCTCGTCCACGGGCTCGGGCTCCGTGGGCTCGGGCTGCACCGGCTCGGGCTTCGTGGGCTCGGGCTGCACCGGCTCGGGCTCCGTGGGCTCGGGCTCCACCGGCTCGGAGGCGGCGGGCTCGGAGGTGGCAGGCTCGGACGCCACCGGACCGCCGGAACCGGACCCGGACGCGGCGTCGGAACCCGACCCGGCCTCGGACCGGGACTCGGACGCGCCGTCGGACCCGGACTCCGACACCGGCCCGTCAGTGGAACCGGACGCGGACCCGGCCCCGGACGCAGCCCCGGACCCGGCCCCGGACTCGGCCCCGGCGTCGGAACCGCTGTCGGACCGGGACCCGGACTCCGGCGCCGCGGAGTCGTTCTTGCCCGGCTCGTCCGCGTTCGTCATCCACGCCGCCACGGCGTCCCGCAGGCGGGCGTCGCCCTCGCGGTCGTTCCGGACCGGCGCCTTGAACACGGCTGTCGGCTGGTCGACCGAGCGCTCCGGGTCCCCGGCCGGCGACCCGGTGTCACCGCGTACGGCAAGCCTCGGATCGCGCTCGCCCGAAGCCGTCTCCCCCGGCGACTTCTGCTGCTCCGACTTGTCGGGGGACTCGCCCGCCACCGTGCCTCCTTCAATCAACGCACTGCCCGAACCATGTACCAGTGTCCTGTGTGAGCGCTTGGCTCCCGTGCAAGACGAGAACGACATACCTACCGGTTCCCGCCCGAAGCACCCAGGCGCTCTCGACAGACCAATGTGAGAGGGGTCACCCTGTCATTCATCCACGCGGGGAGGCATGGATGGGCAGGAGCCGCAGAACACTTCCGGAGGAGCTTCTGTTGCTCGCTCTGGACCCGGCCACGGGTACCACAGCGCAGCCGCAGTCGCTCGACCTCGGCCTGGCCGGAGCACAGCTAGTGGAGCTGGCTCTGGCAGGACGGATAGCCCCTGACGGGGATCGTATCGCCGTGGTGATGCCACGGCCGACCGGAGATCCGACACTGGACTCCGCGCTCGAGCTGCTGCGCAGGCGTGGCAGTCCGGTGCGGGCCGTCCACTGGATCGGCGGGCCCCGGCTGGGGCTGCGCCAGACGTATCTCTCGCATCTGGAACGGTGCGGCATGGTGCATGCCGTCGAGGGCCAGATGTGCGGGGTGCTGCCGACGACGCGCTACCAGGCGACGGAGACGGCGATCAGCCGGGAGATCAGAGCCCGGCTGGACAGTGCGATCCGCACCGGTGTACCGCCGGACCCGCGGACCGCGGCGCTCGCCGCGCTGGCCCACGCGGTCGGACTCGGCAAGCACCTCTACCCCGGCAACGAGGGGCGTTCCTCGCGCTCCCGGCTCCGGGACCTGATCAGGCACGACCCGATGGGCGGCCTCGTGGCGCACGCCGTGATGGACGTCCAGAACGGCGTCGGCGCACAGCCGCGCCGCAACTCCGGCGCGGGAGGTGGTGGCCGCCCGGCCACGGCCGTACCGATGCAGCCGCAGTCACGCAGCGGGTCGATGGCCCGCGCCGTGGCGCACTGAGCGGCGCGCGGGACGCTTCACACGGAACGCACCGGAACACACCGGGGCCCACCGGCCCCGGGCGAGGACGAAAGACGAGCACCGGGCGCCACGACCCCACGGCCCGGTACGGGAGCCGCAGCAGCGCGCGGGACGGTCACCATGCCGCCCCGCGCGCTCGCGCGTTCCGAACGTCCGTACGCGGTGGGGCGCGTGTGGCCATTTCCCAGCGCGCAAAGCCTATTGGTGGCAGTCTGCTGAGCAGTAGATACGCAGAGCTACACCGGCTCCCGCAGCCGAGCAACCGGAGGTGCAGTTTCCCGTGGCGTCCAACGTCAACCCCACCGTCAGGCGACGCAGACTGGGCCAGGAGCTGCGCCGGCTGCGAGAGCTCAAGGGCATGACGGCGGAGGAGGTGGCGGAGCGCCTGCTGGTCTCGCAGTCCAAGATCAGCCGCCTCGAGAACGGCCGCCGCTCCATCAGCCAGCGCGACGTCCGGGACCTGTGCGGGGTGTACGAGGTCGAGGACCACCGTATCGTCGATTCGCTGATGCAGATGGCGAAGGACTCGCGCCAGCAGGGCTGGTGGCACGCGTTCGGCGACATCCCGTACAGCGTCTACATCGGCCTGGAGACGGACGCGGCCTCGCTGCGGGTGTACGAGCCCCAGGTGGTGCCCGGGCTGCTGCAGACCCGGCAGTACGCCGAGGCGCTGATCGCGGGCGCCCTGCCGGAGTCGTCGGCGGCCGACATCGAGAAGCGCGTCAACGTCCGGGCGCGGCGCCAGGAGCGCATCCGTGACGCGGAGACGCCGCTGCGTCTGTGGGCGGTGATCGACGAGGCGGCGCTGCGCCGGGTGGTCGGCGACCGGCAGTTGATGATCGAGCAGTTGGAGCACCTGGTCGAGCAGTCCCAGCGGCCGCACGTCACGGTGCAGGTGCTGCCGTTCGACATGGGCGCGCACCCGGGCATCCGCGGCCATTACGCGATCCTGGAGTTCCCGGACGCCTCCGACTCCTCGGTGGTCTACATCGAGGGCGTCACCAGTGACCTGTACCTGGAGAAGGCGAACGACGTGCAGCGGTACAGCGTGATGTACGAGCACCTGCGCGCCCAGGCGTTGAACGTGGAGCAGACGCGGCAGTTCATCGGTGAGGTGATCAAGGACTACACGGGCGGGACGCGATGACGCCCTGACGGCCGGAAGCGGCCTTCCTGGCGCTTTTTACGCTAGGCCCACTGTGTCCTGATTGCCGGGGGTTTACCCAGTCCGCCGGGGAAGAAGCCGGAACGGTACACCCCGGTCGGCTTCCAGCGGAAGACCGCATGGAATATGCCATCCGGTCGAGTGAACGTCCGTCCCGCGCGGAGATCCCGACGAGTAGCGTCGATCACGCCAGCCCGCAGGTAGGGCCGGTGCGAGTCACTGCTGTCACTTGTCGAGAACCGGAGCGGAGAAGATGGCAATCATTCAGGGCGCCACGGACACTTGGACGAAGTCCTCGTATTCCGGCGGGAACGGCGCGTGCGTCGAGGTCAAGTCCCCCGTCGTCGCGGCGATCGCGGTACGGGACTCCAAGGTCCCCGCCGGTCCGTCGATCACGTTCGTCCCCGAGTCGTGGAACGCGTTCGTGCGCGAAGTGGGTACGGGAGCCCTCTGAGTCCGCCGACGCGTCACCGATGAGCCCTCTCGACTGGTCCGCCGTCCCGGCCGAGGGGGCTCGGTCATGCGCCGCCACGATCGAGCGGCGCGGGCCGCAGGCGCGCGATCCACGATCGAGCGGCGCGGGCCCCAGGCGCGCGATCCACGGTCGCGCGGCCCACGGACGGCCGGCCCACGGACGCGCGGGCACATGACGACAGGCGCCCGCCCGCCGGGGCGGTGGTGACGTCCGCCTCCGGCCGGAGCCTGACGCACGATGGGGTGAGCCCCCTCCCTTCGCCGACCGCACGGGACCCGCATCCCGTGCGGTCGCTGTGTTCTCGCGGCGTACGGACCTGACGAAGCGCCCGCTCATCGTGTGGCCGCCGTCACGGGCACGACAACGGCAGCGCGGGTCAAGAAGAGGTAAAAACGTTCGACTTCCTGATCGCTGTTCACATCCGTGACCCGTGAAACCCTTGACCGGCCGCCCGAACTGGCGGTTCAATCCCCGAAGTCCCCGCTCCCGTACGGGGGCGCCGCTGACCGGACGCACTGACGAGGCGCTTCGACGTTCACAAGGCGGACCCCTGGAGGGGGCACATGAACAGTCTCGACTGGGCCGTGCTCATCGGCTACTTCGGTGTGATGGTCGCGATCGGCGTCTGGTCGCACAAACGCGTCGACGACGTCGGCGACTTCTTCACCGCGGGCGGCCGGATGCCGTGGTGGCTGTCGGGCATCTCGCACCACATGTCCGGCTACAGCGCCGTGATGTTCACCGGGTACGCGGGCATCGCCTACACCTACGGCGTCACTTCCTACGTCACCTGGTCCTTCCCCATCGCCATCGGCATCGCCATCGGCGCCCACCTCTTCGCGCCCCGGCTCAACCGGCTGCGCTCCCGCCTCCATGTGGCCTCACCGCTGGAGTACCTGAAGAACCGTTACAACCTGCCCACCCAGCAGGCCCTCGCCTGGTCGGGCGTGCTGCTGAAGATCGTCGACGTCGGCGCCAAGTGGGCCGCCATCGCCACCCTGTTGTCCGTGTTCACCGGCATCTCGCTCAACCAGGGCATCCTCATCACCGGTGTCATCACCGGTATCTACTGCACGGTCGGCGGCCTGTGGGCCGACGCCCTCACCGAACTGGGCCAGTTCATCATCCAGTTCTTCGCCGGCATCGCGATGCTCGTCGCCGTCATGGCGAAACTCGGCGGCGTCAGCGCGCTGTGGACCGTGTGGGACCGGCCCGAGCTCCAGGGCCACACCGCCCCGACCGCCGGCCCGTACACCCTGACCTTCCTCCTCGCCTACCTGTTCATCAAGACCTTCGAGTACAGCGGCGGCATGTGGAACCAGGCGCAGCGGTACATGGCCACGCCCAGCGCACGCGAGGCCACCCGTTCCGGGCGGCTGTCGGCGGTGCTGTGGTTCGTGTGGCCGCTGGTGCTGTTCTTCCCGATGTGGTGCGCGCCGCTGCTGGTGGAGCCTGAGAAGCCGGACGCCTCCGACTCGTACGCGCTGATGACCGAACAACTGCTGCCGCACGGGCTGCTGGGTCTGGTCATCGTCGGGTTCTTCTCCCACACCATGGCGATGTGCTCCTCGGACGCCAACGCCATCGCCGCCGTCTTCACCCGGGACATCGCCCCGGCGATGAGCAGGGCGGCACGGGGCTGGTCGCACCGGGCGGGGCTGCTGGCCGCCCGCTGGTCCACCGTCGCCTTCCTCGCCCTGTCGATGGCGATCGCCACCCAGGTCAACTCCCCCGCCTTCAAGGACATCATCACCGTCGTCATCAAGTGGGTGGCCGGCCTGATGGGTCCGATCGCGATCCCCTTCATGCTCGGTCTGCTGCGCGCGTTCCGCCGGTCGGGCCCGACGGCGGCACTGGTGTCGTGGGCCGCGGGGCTGTTCGCGTTCTGGCTGACCAACTACGGCCTCGACGGCGTGGAGCTTCAGATACAGATCGTCTCGCCGCTGGCGACCTCACTCGTCCTGTACGTGCTCATCGGCTTCGTCAAGCCGGAGGACACCCCGGAACGGGACGCGGTGCTGGACAAGCTCCACTCCGACGACGGGAGCCCGGCGGGCGCGGCCGCCGTCCCCGGCCGTCAGCCCCTCGGGTAGCGCGCCAGCCAGCCCGGCGCCGAGGCGGCCGGGCCGTGCAGCGCCGGGCCCTGCGTCATCTCCATGGCGAAGTCGTCCGCCAGCTCCAGGACCGTGGGCCGCCCTTCCAGCTCGGCCAGCCAGGCCGGCGGGAGGGCGGTCTCGCCGTGCAGGGCGCCGAGCAGCGCACCGGTGAGGGCCCCGGTGGTCTCCGACGGGCCGTCGTGGTTCACGGCCAGGCGCAGCCCGTGCCGCACGTCCTCACCGACGAGCGTGCAGTAAACCGCGATGGCCAGGGCGTCCTCGGCGTGTTCGCCGTCGGTGTCACCGAGCGAGGCGATCCTCGCGGGGCTCGGGATGCCCTGGCGGACGGCGCCGAGAGCGTGCTTCAGCGCCTCGCTGACCGGCTCGTGCCCGGGGCGGGTCGCCAGCTGGGCGAGCGCCCGCTGCACCGAGCCGTCGACGGACTCGCCGCGCGCCAGGCCGTGGACCACCACGGCGAAGGCACCGGCCGACAGATAGGCGGTGGGGTGGCCGTGCGTCTGCACCGCGCACTCCACGGCCAGTTGGCACACCAGCTGCGGCTCCCAGCCGACGAGCAGCCCGAACGGGGCGGACCGCACCAGGGCGCCGGCGTCCCGGGCGGTCGGGTTCTTCGGCCGGTCGACGGTGCCGAGCGTCTCGTCGCCGAGGCCGGTGAGGGTGGCGCGCGCGGGGTCGCGGCGGGCGTACAGCCACTCCTCGCAGGCCAGCCAGCCGTTGTCCTTGCGGCGCTCGTCCGGTCCCCAGTCGCGCTGGGTGGCGGCCCACCGCAGATGGGCCCGGTGCACGTCGGTGGGCGGGTGCCAGGCGCCGGTGTCGCGGCGCACCTGGGCGCGTATCAGCCCGTCGACGGTGAACAGCGACAGCTGGGTCGCCGACGTCACGGCACCGCGCCGCCCGTACGCGGGGGCCAGGTCGGCGAGCCCGTCGGGCCCGTGCGCCGCCCGGATCGCCTCCACCGACAGCCCCGACACCCCCGCCCCGAGGGCGTCCCCGATGGCGGCGCCCAGCAGGCAGCCCCGCACCCGGGCGCGGAAGTCCTGCTGCTCGGCGCGCCCCCAGACAGCCGCGGCTGCTGCACCCACCTCGCGTCCCTCCCGTCGCCCGTCGTCACGTCCGGCGCGCAGCACTGTAATCGAAGGAACAGGGGCGCTCCCGGCCCGGAGTGTTATGGGTGCGGACGCCCGTCAGGTGTGGTTTTGCTCGCTGTTCGGCTCCGGTTCCTGGTTGCTCCCGGCGATGCGGTCGCGCTGCGCGGCGGCCCACGCGTACCCCGGGTCGAGGGCCAGCGCCCGGTCGAGATCGGCCATCGCCGCGCCCGTGTCGCCCAGCGCCTCGTGGGCGAGCGCACGGCTGCCGAGCGCCCAGGCGTACCCCGGGTCGAGGGCCAGGGCCGCGGTGTACGCGGCCACCGCGTCCGCGGGGCGCCCCGCCGCCCGCAGCGCCTCACCGCGCTCGCCGAGCACCCAGGGGTCGCCCGGGGCGACCGCCCGCGCGCGGTCCAGGTCGGCCAGCGCGCCGGTCGTGTCGCCGAGCGCCCTGCGCACCTGCGCCCTGCGCACCAGGCTCCACAGGTGGTCCGGGTCCATGCCCAGTGCCAGGTCCAGGTCGGCCAGCGCCTCGGCCGGCCGGCCCAGGGCGTGCTTGACCTGGGCGCGGCTCGCCCGGGGCCACACCCATGCCGGGTCCAGTCCGACCACCCGGTCCAGGTCCGCGAGGGCCTCGGCGTACCGGCCCGCCCGGCGGTGGGTCTCGCCCCGGTGGGCGAGGGGCCGCGCCTTGCGCGTGGCCAGGCCGACGGCCCGGTCGTGGTCGGCCAGCGCCGCGTCGAGGTCACCGCGCGCCCGGTGGGCCAGGGCCCGCCCGGTGTACGCCCGGGGGCTCGGCCCGAGCGCGAGCGCCCGGTCGAAGTCGGCGAGCGAGTCCTCGTACCGTCCCGCGTCGTACAGCGCCCGGCCCCGTGCGGCCAGGGCGTGCGCCCGGTCGTCGGGGCCGACCCGCGCCACCAGCAGGTCCAGGACGCCGACGACCGACCGGGCCGGGTCGTCCAGCGCCTCCAGGCAGGCGGCGCCGAGCCGGCGCAGGGGCAGGTCGTCGGTGTCCTCGCCCGCCTCGGTCACTGCCCGCGCCCAGCGGCGGGCCTGGACCGCGCCCTCGGTGCACGCCCCGATCCCGTCGCGCAGCGCGTCCTCGACCGCCGTCGCGGGTGCGGCGCACAGCCGGTGGTACAGCTCCTCCAGCCGCAGCGCGCGCAGGTTCTCGTGCTCCCACAGCTCGTGGGGGGAGACGTCCGGCCCGGCGTCGGCCGCCCACGCCGCGCAGGCGTCGGCCAGCCGGGTGTGGGCCTCGCGCCAGCGCTGCGGGGAGCCGGTCCGCTGGAGGCGCAGCATCGGGGCGCGCACGACGTCGTGGTACCGGGCGTGGTCGTCGCGCTCGCCGACGAACGGCAGGGTGCGCAGCCACCCGTACAGCTCGGCCGCGTCCGTCCCGTCCCCGACGGCCGCCGCGAACACGTCCTGGTTCAGGCGGCGCGGCAGCGCGCAGGCGAGCGCGGCGGCCCGGCGGGCGGGGTCGTCCTCCCACTTCAGGAACCGGTCCACGGCGGTGGCGCCGGCCGTGTTCGGCTCGCCGGGGTGCCGGGCCAGGGTGGAGACCAGCACGGGGAGCCCGCCGGACAGCCGCAGCACGTCCTGGACGACCGGCTCGTCGACGACGCCCCGCGCCGTCAGCAGGTGCCGTGTCTCGGGCTCGGTGAACGGCTCCAGCGGCAGGTCCGCGACGGCGTGGGACCACTCCGACCAGCAGGCCGGGTCCAGCCGGTCGCGCCCGGCCAGGGTGAGGACGACGTTCCCGGGCAGGGGCCCGTACCGCTCGCCCGCCAGCAGGTCGCACAGCCAGGTGCCGAGGACCGGTCCGGTGCGCTCGAAGGTGTCGAGGAAGAGGGCGACCCACGGGACGTCCTTGGCCACCCGGTCCAGTTCGGCGACGAACAGCGGGCCGAGGACCGGCACGGGGTCGAGGGCGAGCCGGGCGTCGTCGCCGCGCGCGCGGCCCCGGGGGCCGAGCGTCGCCCGGAGCCGGTCGGCGCCCCGGGCGACGAGCGCCGGGTCCACCCCGCCCGCGAAGGCGCCGACGACCGGCAGCATGCCCGCGCCGATCAGCCCGGCCTGCGCGGCCGCCAGGCTGCCGGGCGACGGGGCGGGTGCGCCGGGCGGGCCGTCCGCCGGGCCGGCCTGGGCGGCCGCCTCGGCCTCGTGGCGGAAGCGGTGGTAGGCGGCGAGCTGACGGTCCAGCGCCTTGAGGGGGTGCCCCTGCCGGTCCAGGCAGCCGCTGATCGCGGCCATCGCGGCGGGCACGTCGTGCGCGGTCTCGTCGACGTACGCGGTCAGCGCGCCGTGCTCGCGCGCGGTCTCCTCCAGTCGCCGGACCAGCGTGGTCTTGCCGACGCCCGCCATGCCGCGCACGTGAAAGACGAACCGGTGGCGGAGATCCTCCGGGGGGAGCGCGAAGTTCTCGGCGAACACGGACAGTTCGCGCCGCCGGCCGACGAATCCGTCCTGCTGGTGCTGTTGGAGGAGCTGCGCCATCGACGGTCTGGATCTGGAGGTCCTCGCCATGCGGTCAGTCTCCCAAACCTCACTCCAGTACGGGCAGCAGTTCCGGGAGGTGCCCGTCGGACCGTGCCGCCGTCCGGCGCCGCTCCTCGGGGACCTCGCCGTACAGGGTGGTGCGGGGGCGGGCCGGACGGCCGGCGGACCGGGCGATGCCGACGAGGTCCTCGATCGAGCGGTACGAGCCGTAACCGGAGCCCGCCATGCGGGAGATGGTCTCCTCCATGAGGGTGCCGCCCAGGTCGTTCGCGCCGGAGCGGAGCATCTCGGCCGCTCCCTCGGCGCCCAGCTTCACCCAGCTGGTCTGGATGTTGGGGATGTGCGGGTGCAGCAGGACCCGGGCCATGGCCGTGACCGCCCGGTTGTCGCGGGTGGTCGGGCCGGGGCGGGCGATGCCGGCGAGGTAGACGGGGGCGTTGGTGTGGATGAAGGGCAGGGTGACGAACTCGGTGAACCCGCCGGTCTCCTGCTGGATGCGGGCGAGGGTGCGGAGGTGGCCGAGCCAGTGGCGGGGCTGGTCGACGTGGCCGTACATCATCGTCGAGGAGGAGCGGATGCCGAGCTCGTGCGCGGTGCTCACCACCTCGATCCAGGTGGCGGCCGGCAGCTTCCCCTTGGTGAGGACCCAGCGGACCTCGTCGTCGAGGATCTCGGCGGCGGTGCCGGGGATGGAGTCCAGTCCGGCGTCCTTGGCGGCCGTCAGCCACTCGCGGATCGACAGGCCGGTGCGGGTGGCGCCGTTGACGACCTCCATCGGCGAGAAGGCGTGGACGTGCATGCCGGGGACGCGGGCCTTCACGGCACGGGCGATGTCGAAGTACGCGGTGCCGGGCAGGTCGGGGTGGATGCCGCCCTGCATGCACACCTCGACCGCGCCGACGTCCCACGCCTGCTGGGCACGGTCGGCGACCTGGTCCAGGGACAGGGTGTACGCGTCGGCGTCGGTGCGGCGCTGGGCGAAGGCGCAGAACCGGCAGCCGGTGTAGCAGACGTTGGTGAAGTTGATGTTGCGGGTGACGACGTACGTGACGTCGTCGCCGACCGTGTCGCGGCGGATGTCGTCGGCGACCCCGCACAGCGCGTCCAGCGCCGGGCCGTCCGCGTGCAGCAGGGCGAGGGCCTGGTCGTCGGTGAGCCGCGTCGGGTCGTCGGCGGCGACGCCGAGCGCTTCGCGTACGTCGGTGTCGATGCGCTGCGGCACCATGCCGGGTGCGGCGGCCTCCCGCAGCGCCTCCCAGTCGCCGTACACCTCGTCGAAGTCGTCGCGCCGGTCGGTGGTGCGCCCCGTGGTGTCGATGGTGCGGTGCAGGTCGGTCCGGCCGGCGGCGGTGAAGCCCTCGTCGGGCTCCTGCCACGGCAGGCCGCGCACCTCCGCGTCCGGGTTCGCGAGCCCCGTCTCCGGGTCGGCGAGGGCGCGGACGTGCGGCAGCAGGCGCGGGTCGAGCCACGGCTCGCCGCGCGTCACGAACTCGGGGTAGACGCAGAGCCGTTCCCGCAGCTCGAACCCGGCGGCGGCCGACCGCTCCGCCAGCGCCTCGATCGCCGGCCAGGGCCGCTCGGGGTTGACGTGGTCGATGGTGACGGGCGACACCCCGCCCCAGTCGTCGATCCCGGCGGCGATCAGCCGCCCGTACTCCCCGTCCACCAGGTTCGGCGGGGCCTGGAGGCACGCGGAGGGGCCCATGATGTGCCGGGCGACGGCCACGGTGGCGACCAGGTCGTCCAGGTCGGCGTCCGGCATGCCGCGCATCGCCGTGTCCGGCTTGGCGCGGAAGTTCTGGATGATCAGCTCCTGGACGCCGTGGTACGCCCGCGCCACCCGGCGCAGCGCGAACAGCGACTCCGCCCGCTCCTCGTACGTCTCGCCGATCCCGATCAGCAACCCGCTGGTGAACGGCACCGACGAACGGCCGGCGTCCTCCAGCACCCGCAGCCGCACGGCCGGTTCCTTGTCGGGCGAGCCGTAGTGGGGGCCGCCGGGCTCGGACCACAGGCGGGTCGCCGTCGTCTCCAGCATCATGCCCATGGACGGCGCCACGGGCTTGAGCCGCTGGAAGTCGGTCCACGACAGCACGCCCGGGTTGAGGTGGGGCAGCAGCCCCGTCTCCTCCAGGATGCGGATCGCCATGGCGCGCACGTACGCGAGGGTGTCGTCGTACCCGTGCGCGTCCAGCCACTCCCGCGCCTCGGGCCAGCGGTCCTCGGGCTTGTCGCCCAGGGTGATCAGGGCTTCCTTGCAGCCCAGTGCGGCGCCCCGGCGGGCGACGTCCAGCACCTCGTCGGGCGACATGAACATCCCGTGCCCGGCGCGCCGCAGCTTGCCGGGGACGGTCACGAACGTGCAGTAGTGGCAGGTGTCGCGGCACAGCCGGGTGAGCGGGACGAACACGCTCTTGGAGTACGTGATGACCCCGGGCCGCCCGGCCGCCGCCAGCCCCGCGTCCCGCACCCGCCCGGCCGACGCGGCCAGGTCCTCCAGGTCGGCACCCCGCGCCCGGAGCAGGACGGCGGCCTCGGTGACGTCCAGCGCCACACCGTCCCTGGCCCGCTTCAGGGCACGTCGCATGGCATTGGCGGTGGGGCGTCCGGGCTGGTCGTCGGTCATGGACCCGAGCATACGAGTGCGGGGTCCCTACACGTACCGCGCGTACTCGTCCAGCTTCCGCAGCACCTCCGTCTCGCCGGACGGCGGGAGTTGGACGACGGTCTCCGTGATGCCGAGGCCGGCGAAGTGCGCGAGCTTGCCCTCCGAGGGGTGGACGGCGTACGGCACGACGTGGAGGGCGTCCGGGTCACGGCCCGCCTTCTCCCAGGTCTCCCGCAGCACCGGCAGCGTCTCGGTCAGGCCCCGGCCGCCGATGGGCAGCCAGCCGTCGGCGTACTCGGCGATGTGGGCGAAGAGCCGGGGCCCGGCCGCGCCGCCGATCAGCGTGCGGGGGGCGCCACCGGCCGGCTTGGGGTGCGCGAAGGAGGCGCGCACCGAGGCGGTCGTCCCCTCGTACGCGGTGGGCCCGGCGGCCCACAGGGCGCGCATCAGCGCCATCCGGTCGCGGGTCCGTTCCCGGCGGGTGCGCCAGTCGACGCCGTGGTCCTCCGCCTCCTCCCGGTTCCAGCCGTGGCCGACGCCGAGGGTGAACCGGCCGCCCGAGAGGTGGTCGAGGGTGGCCACCTGCTTGGCCAGGTCGATCGGGTCGTGCTGGGCGACCAGCGTGATGCCGGTGCCGAGTTCCAGCCGCTCGGTGACGGCGGCGGCCTGGCCGAGCGCGACGAAGGGGTCGAGGGTGCGGCCGTACTCGGGCGGCAGGTCGCCGCCCGCCGGGTAGGGGCTGGTGCGTTCGACGGGGATGTGGGTGTGCTCCGGCAGGTACAGGCCCGCGAAGCCGCGCTGTTCGAGTTCACGCGCGAGCCGTACCGGGCTGATGGTCTGGTCCGTGAGGAAAATCGTCGTCGCGATGCGCATGACGGCCCAACGTATGGCGTGCGGCGGCGAAATCCGAGACGGTCGCCCCGGGTTGGCGGGAAATTCACCGGCCGCGAGGAGGGTGGCACCCATGATGGGCAGACGAGGATTCGTGACGGGCGCGGCGGGGGTCTTCACCGCGCGGGGCGTGAGCTTCGCCCCCGGCGAGACCGAGCAGGTGCTGCGCGGCACCCTGCCGCCCGGTTCCCCCGACTACGTGTACCTGCCGGTCGAGGTGCCGCGCGGGGTGCGGGAGATCCGGGTGTCGTACGCGTACGAGCGGCCGGCCGTGCCGCCGGGGACCCAGGGCAACGCCCTGGACATCGGCGTCTTCGACGAGCGGGGCACCGAACTCGGCGGGCGCGGCTTCCGGGGCTGGTCGGGCGGGGCCCGCACCGAGTTCTTCGTCCGTGCCGACGACGCCACGCCCGGCTACCTGCCGGGACCGGTCCGGGCGGGCACCTGGCACATCGTGCTGGGCCCGTACACCGTCGCCCCCGGCGGCCTGCCGTACACGGTGACGGTCCGTCTCGCGTACGGGCCGTCCGGCCCCGTGCGCACGCCCGTGTACCCACCGGACCGGGCCCGGGGCCGGGGCCGGGCCTGGTACCGGGGCGACTGCCACCTGCACTCGGTGCACTCCGACGGGCTGCGCACCCCCGCCGAGGTCGCGGCCGCCGCACGCGCCGCCGGGCTGGACTTCATCAACACCTCCGAGCACAACACGCACTCCGGGCACCGGGCGTGGGAGGGGCTGTGGGGCGACGACCTGCTGATCCTGACCGGTGAGGAGGTCACCACCCGCAGCGGCCACGTCGTCGCGGTCGGCACCGACCCGGGCACGTTCGTCGACTGGCGCTACCGGGCGCGCGACAACCGCTTCGGGCGCTTCGCCCGCGAGATCCGCCGGGCCGGCGGCCTGGTCGTCCCGGCCCACCCGCACGCCACGTGCGTGGGCTGCGCCTGGAAGTTCGGTTTCGGTGACGCGGACGCGGTGGAGGTGTGGAACGGCCCCTACACGCCCGACGACGAGGTGGCCCTGGCCGACTGGGACGGCACCCTGGCCGCAGGGCGCCGCTTCGTCCCGGCGGTGGGCGGCAGCGACGCGCACCGCGAGCCGCAGCGGGTGGGCGAGCCGCAGACGGTCGTCCTCGCCGACGACCTGACCCGCGAGGCGGTCCTGGCGGGGCTGCGCGCGGGGCGGTCGTACGTCGCCGAGTCGGCCTCCGTGAGCCTCGCCCTGTCCGCGACGGGCGGCCGGGGCGTCCGGGCGGGCATCGGCGACCGGCTCCCCGTCCCGGCCGGCACGCCGGTGACCGTCCGCCTCGACGTGACGGGCGCCCCCGGCTGCACGGTCCGGTTCGTCACCGACCAGGGCACCTTGCACACGGTCGCCCTGCCCGCCTCCGGCACGGGCACGGTCACGTGGACGACGACGCCCGCGTACGCCGCCCACGTCCGTGCCGAGGTCCGCCACCCGGCCGCGGTGCCGGGCCTGCCGGGGGCGCTGGCGGCGTTCACGAACCCGGTGTTCCTGGGGGCCCCGTAGCGGCCCGTAGGCTCGTCCGCATGAGCAGCACGACCCCCGGCCCCCGTTCCGTCGACCGTGCGCTGGACATCCTCGACGTGGTGGCCGACGCGGCCGGGCCCGTCGGGGCGCGGGCGCTGGCGCGACGGCTGGGGTGTTCGCCGTCGACCGTCTACCACCTGCTGGGGCCGCTGGTGGCGCGCGGGCACCTGGTGCGCGCGGAGGGCGGCGGGTACGCGCCGGGGCCCCGGGCCACCGCGCTGCACCGGGCGTTCCAGCGGCACGTGGGGGTCGCCCCGGGTGTGGGCGAGGTGCTGGCGCGGCTGCGGCGGGAGAGCGGGGCGGAGGCGTACTTCTCCGCGTACCGGGACGGGCGGATCACCGTGGTCGACAGCACGGCGCCCGTCACGGACACGGCGCACCCCTTCGTACCGGGGCCCGACGTGCGGGCGCATGCCACCGCGCACGGCAAGGCGCTGCTGGCGCAGGTGCCGCGCGGGGTGCGGCGGCGGTATCTGGACGAGCACGGGATGGCCCGGTTCACCGACCGGACGATCACGGCGGCGGAGCGGTTCGAGGCGGAGCTGGCGCGGGTGCGGGGGCAGGGGTTCGCCGTGTCGGTGGGGGAGGCGGACCCGGCGTACACCTGCCTGGCGATGGTGCTGCCCGGCGCCGGGGAGGTGCGGCACGCGCTGTCGGTGTCGTTGCCGACGGCGGAGTTCCGCCACCGGCACGGCCGGGTGCGGGCGGCGGTGGCCGGCTCGGTGCGGGCTTTTTCCGACGCTGCCGGAAACGCGGGCGCGTGAGCTGGACGGCGGGCCGGGCGGGGAGCACCGTGACGGCATGATCTTCATCGCCGTCAGGTTCACCGTCCGCCCCGAGTACGCCGGCCAGTGGCTCACGCTGGTCGACGGCTTCACCCGTGCCACCCGCGACGAGCCCGGGAACCTCTTCTTCGACTGGTCGCGCGACGTCGAGGACCCGAACCGGTTCGTGCTGCTGGAGGCCTTCGCGGACGCGGAGGCGGGCGCGGCGCACGTCGCCTCGGACCACTTCGCGGCCGGGCTGGAGGCGATGTCCGGTGCCATCGCCGCCACGCCGGAGATCGTCAACGTCGAGCTGCCGGACCAGGACGGCTGGAACGCCATGGCCGAGCTGAGCCCGCGGGGCTGACCCCGCCCGTCGGGGCGCCCCCCGGCCGCACGGGCGCCCCGGCCGCGGTGCCTCCGGCCGGCGGGGCGCCTCAGTCGTTGACGGCGGTGAGCAGGACCGCCGCGTCCGTCACCGCCGTCACGCCGTGCCGCTCCGGCGGCAGCAGGTAGAGCGCGCCCATGGTCAGCTCCACGTCGCCGGACTGGGCCGTCACCCTCACCACGCCCCGCAGCACCTGGAGCGACGCGGCGGGCGGGGTGTTGTGCTCGTCGAGCGAGGTGCCGGCGGTGAGCGCGATGACGCTCTGCCGCAGGGGCGGGTCGCGCAGGATCAGGTTGGCGCTGCGGCCGTGCTCGTCGGCGTGCGCGTTGACGAGGTGTTCCTCTGCGATGGCGTTGAGGTCGTACATACCGTCCACCTTGCCCCGCCGCCGGAACGTACGCATACGGAAAAGGGCGGGCACCGTGCCGTCCCACGGTGTCCGCCCTCTCCGGGCCGGGTGTGCGTCAGTCCTCGACCACGAGTGCCGGGGTCTCCTTGGTGAGGACCTCGCCGCGGAAGAACTCCGGGCTGCGGCGCTGCATCACCAGCATGATGACCACGCCGAGGAGCAGCAGGCCGACGCCGATCACGAAGACCGAGCCGATGCCGAACACCGACGAGCCGCTGCCGTAGGCGGGGTCCCGGATGTCGTACAGCGTCTGGCCGAAGACCGCGGTGAGCATCAGGCCGCCGAGTCCCGGGAGGATCCCCTTGACGGTGAGGTCGCGCGCCGAGCGGCGCAGCTCGCGGCGGAAGAACCAGACACAGGCGAAGGCGGTGATCGCGTAGTAGAAGCAGATCATCAGGCCGAGCGCGTAGATGGTGTCGATGAGGACGTTCTCGCTGACCAGCGACATCACGGCGTAGAAGAGGCCGGTGGCGACGCCGGCGACGACCGTGGCACGGCCGGGGGTCTTGAACCGCGGGTGGATCCTGGCGAAGGAGGCCGGCATCGCCCGGTAGGTGCTCATGGCCAGGGCGGTGCGCGCCACCGGGATGAAGGTGGTCTGGAGGCTCGCGGCGGCGGAGGCGACGACGGCGAGGAAGAGCAGGACCCCGAGGCCGGAGCCCATGACCGGTTCGGCGAGCACGGCGAAGACGTTGTCCGCGGTGTCCGGGTTGCCGAGGCCGGTGCCCTTGTCGCCGATGCCCGCGTACATCTGGGAGGCGATGGCGATCATCAGGTACGAGGCGACGATCACGACCATGGCGAGCATGGCGGCGCGGCCGGGCGTCCGGGCGCTTCCGGTGCTCTCCTCGTTGATGGACAGGCAGGCGTCCCAGCCCCAGTAGATGAAGATCGAGAGGGACAGGCCGGCGGTGAAGGCGGTGAAGGACTCGACGCCGAAGGGGTTCATCCACGACCAGGAGAAGTCGAGCGATCCGGCCACGTCGTCGGCCTTGGTCACCGCCATGACGGCGAAGATCACCAGCACGGTGAGCTGGAGGCCGACCAGGGCGTACTGCACCCACTTGGTGGCGGTGATGCCGCGGTAGCTGATCGCCGTGGCGATGGCGATGAAGGCCAGCGTGGTGAGGATGTGCGCGGCCTTGTCGCCGTCGAGGGCGGCGACCGACTCGCTGCCGGTGACCTCGCCGAGGAGCAGGTAGAAGTAGGACGTCGCGACGCCCGCGAGGTTGGAGAGGACCACGATCGTGGCCACCAGCAGGCCCCAGCCGCACATCCAGCCGACCTTGGGTCCGAAGGCCTTGACCGACCAGGTGAAGGAGGTGCCGCAGTCCGGGACCGCCCGGTTCAGCTCGCGGTAGGCGAAGGCCACCAGGAGCATCGGGATGAATCCGGCCAGGAAGATCGCCGGCATCTGCAGGCCGACCTCGGTGACCGTGGGGCCGAGCGTGGCCGTGAGGCAGTAGACGGGGGCCACGGTGGACACACCGATGACGGCGCCACCCATCAGCCCGACGGAGTTGTCGCCGAGCCCCTTCTTGCGTACGCCCCCTTCGGGGCCGCCCATTACCGTGTCTCCGGCCTGGGGCCGCGCTTCCACCTGAGTCATGTGAGGGACGTTAGGTGCTGCGGTTTCCACATCCGGAAGAAGGAACTCCGCGATCTTTCCCTTGCATTGAGAGGTTCGAGCGGGCGTTACGGCAAGGAAAGAAAGATTGCCGTGCGTCGACGCCGACCGATTGGTAGGTGAAATCCGCACCGTTCGATATGCGGGAACCGCAGCTGTGACCGAAATGCCCGTTTCCAAAATTTCCCGCACTGTTTTCGGCCAGGCCGTACGGGCGCCCCCGCCCCGCCGCACGAGGTGGAGCGCGTGGCCGTGCGGGGGGGCCGGGCACGACCGGGCGGGGGGCCGGCCGGGGGCCGGACCGGGCCTCAGCCGAGGAGCGCGTACACCGTGGACGCCCGGGCCGCGGGCTCCGTCTCGCCCTCCGCGGTCATGGTGATCTCGGCGAACGCCATCCGTCTGCCCAGCTTGGTGATCCGCGCGTCCACGAGGACGTCGGCCCCGGTCACCGCCCGCATGAAGCTGGTGGACTGCTGCACGGTGGTCATGGGCACGAACGCGCCCCGCGCCGAGGACACCGCGATCACCGTCGCCGTGTCGGCCGCCGCCATCAGGGCCTGCCCCGACAGCCCGCCCCCTTCCCGTGCCAGCCGTCCGTCCCACGGCAGCCGCAGCACGGCGTGCGCCTCACCCGCCTCCACGACGGACAGGCCGAGCTCCAGCACCCAGGGGGCGAAGTTGTCGGCGAGGATCTTGTCGGCTTCGACGAGCGTGAGAGTCATGCCGGGATGCTGCCGCCGCGCCCCGCCGCCGAAACCCCCGCCCCCGCCCCCGCCCCGACGTCTCGCGGGCCGCCGGGTCAGCCCAGCCGGAAGCCGAGCGCCGTCGCGACGACCACCGCCTGCTCCAGGTCGATCCGGGCGCCCGCCACCTCCGCCGCCAGCGGGTCCAGCGAGGACAGGTCGCTGCCCCGCAGGTCCGCGTCCTTCAGCACGGCGCCGCCGAGCGCCGCGCCGGACAGGTCGCAGCGGACGAGGCTCGCCCCCTGCAGACGGGCCGCGGTCAGGTCGGCCTCGCGCAGGCGGACGCCGTCGAAGCCGGCCTTCCGCAGGTCGGCGCCCCGCAAGCCGGTGAACGACCAGTCGCCGCCGGTCACCTCCAGGAGCCCGAACGTCGACTGCTCGAAGCGGCTGCCGAGGAACTTGCACTGCTCGAAGCGCGCGTCGAAGAAGCCGCACTTGCGGAAGGAGCAGTTGGTGAACGCCGCACCCGTGTGGCGCGAGGCGTTGAAGCGCACGCCGGAGAAGACGCACTCGTCGAAGACCGCCCCCTCGTTCACGACCTCCGTCCAGTCCGTGTCGTAGAAGGTGCAGCCCGTGTACGTCGTCCCGGGGCCGAGCTCCCGGGCGTACCAGTCCTCACCACGGACGACGAGATCGCGTGCGTTCACCATGCGGCCCATTGAACCGGCCGCCACTGACAACCGGCCGTCACTGGACACCGGCGTCACTCACGATCGGCCGCCTCTCACGATCGGCCGCCTCTCGCGATCGGCCGGGCGCGGCCTCAGGAGGAGAGGAAGCGCTGCACGCCGGTCCGGACGTCGTCGCCGTTCATCACGGGAATCATCGTGATCTTGGCGTTGAGCTCCATGAAGAGCGGTTCGCAGATGACCGGTACGTGCGAGGGGTCCTCCAGGTCGAAGACGACGAACGCGGTGCGCATCCCGTCGATCGCCCCGAAGTAGGCGGCCTCCGGGCGCACCCGGTCCATGAGGGAGCCAAGGATCGCGTCGAGCCGGTCGCCCCGGATCGCGTCGTTCGCCTTCTCCGTGTCCATCTGGCACATCATCATCGTGCGCATGTGTCCGCCTCTCCCGGATCGCGGTCGCCCCCGTCCAGGCCCAGTGTTCGCGGGCGGGGCGCCCCGCGCATCCGGGCGGGACCGTCCGGGTGGGCACCCGGCACGCACCGGACTGACGGCCCGTCAGGTCCGTGGACGGGAGATCGTGTCACGACCTTGTGCAGAGCGTCACCCACTGCTGACGCAAACGCCATCGACAAGGCAGACTGTCGGGGGCGAAACCAGCGGTACGGGCAGGGGGAGCTATGGACCGTGAAGACGGGCCGCGAGTGCCGGAGCAGCGCACTCCACAGCCGGGTCCCGCGGCGGGCGGCGACGTCCGCGCGGGCGACCCCCGCGGCGGCCCGCACGGTGAGCACGGCGGCCCGCGCGGCGGTCCGCACGGCGACGGCCTCCACGACGACCTGCGGTTCGGTGTGCTCGGTCCCGTACGGGCCTGGCGCGACGGCGAGGCCCTGCCGTCCGGATCCCCGCAGCAGCGAGCCCTGCTGGCCGCGCTGCTGCTGCGCGACGGGCGCACGGCGACGGCGGCCGAGCTGATCGACGCCATCTGGGGCGACGAGCCGCCCTCGCAGGCCCTCGCCGCGGTACGGACGTACGCCTCCCGGCTGCGCAAGGTCCTCCCGCCGGGCGTGCTGGTCAGCGAGTCGGGCGGGTACGCGATCCGGGGCCGGTCCGACGCCCTCGACCTGAACGTCGCGCAGGAACTGGCCGCCGAGGCGGAGAAGGCACGGGCCGGCGGCGACCGCGACCAGGCCCGGGGCTGATCGACAAGTCGCTCGGCCTGTGGGACGGCGAACCCCTCGCCTCCGTGCCCGGCCCGTACGCCGAGACGCAGCGCGCCCGCCTGGAGGAGTGGCGGCTCCAGCTGCTGGAGGCCCGGCTCGACCTGGACCTGGAGTGCGGTCACCACGCGGAGGCGGTGTCCGAGCTGACGGCCCTGACCGCCGCGCACCCGCTGCGCGAACGGCTGCGGGAGCTGCTGATGCTGGCGCTCTACCGCAGCGGGCGGCAGGCGGAGGCCCTCGCCGTGTACGCCGACACGCGCCGGCTCCTCGCGGACGAGCTGGGCGTCGATCCGCGCCCGGAGCTGGCCCGGCTCCAGCAGCGCATCCTGCGGGCCGACGCGGAACTGGCCCGCCCGGTGGAGGACCCGTCGCCCGCCCCCGCCGTCTCGCGGCCCGCCCAGCTGCCGGCCACGGTGCCGGACTTCACCGGGCGGGCGGCGTTCGTGCGGGAGCTGAGCGACCGGCTCGCGACGGCCGAGGGCTCGGTGATGGCCGTCTCCGCGCTGGCGGGCATCGGCGGGGTCGGCAAGACCACGCTCGCCGTGCACGTCGCCCACGCGGCCCGCCCGCGCTTCCCGGACGGACAGCTGTACGTGGACCTCCAGGGCGCGGGCGCGCGCTCCGCGGAACCCGAGACCGTGCTGGGTGCCTTCCTGCGGGCGCTCGGCACGCAGGACTCGGCCATCCCCGACACCCTCGACGAGCGGGCCGCGCTGTACCGGTCGACGCTCGCCGGGCGGCGGGTGCTGGTCCTGCTGGACAACGCGCGCGACGCCGCGCAGGTGCGCCCGCTGCTGCCCGGTACGGAGGGGTGCGCCGCCCTGGTCACCAGCCGGGTCCGGATGGTCGACCTGGCGGGGGCCCACCTGGTGGACCTGGACGTGATGTCGCCGGAGGAGGCCCTCCAGCTCTTCACCAAGATCGTGGGCGCCGAGCGGGTCCAGGCGGAGCGGGAGGCGGCGCTGGACGTGGTCGCCGCGTGCGGCTTCCTGCCGCTGGCCATCCGCATCGCCGCGTCCCGCCTGGCGGCGCGCCGCACCTGGACGGTGACGGTGCTCGCGGCCAAGCTCGCCGACGAGCGCCGCCGCCTCGACGAGCTCCAGGCGGGCGACCTCGCGGTCAAGGCCACGTTCGAGCTGGGCTACGGGCAGCTGGAGCCCGCGCAGGCGCGGGCGTTCCGCCTCCTGGGCCTCGCCGACGGCCCGGACATGTCCCTCGCCGCCGCGGCGGCCGTCCTGGACCTGCCGCTCCACGAGGCGGAGGACCTCCTGGAGTCCCTGGTCGACACCTCGCTCCTGGAGTCGGCCGCGCCGGGCCGCTACCGCTACCACGACCTGGTCCGCCTCTACGCGCGTGCATGCGCCGACCGCGACGAACAGCCCCCGTCGGAGCGGGACCTGGCGCTCTCCCGCCTGCTGGACTTCTACCTGTCGACGGCGGCCCGCGTCTACGCCATCGAGCGCCCGGGCGACCGCCTGGTCGACCACCTGGAGCCGACCACGTACGCCGGTCTGACCTTCACCGACCGCCACACGGCGCTGGACTGGCTCTACACCGAAGCCAACTGCCTCCTCGCCTGCGCCCGCCAGGCCACCGGCGGGCCGCGCCTGCGCGCCGCCGTCGACCTGCTCTGGGCCGCCCAGGACCTCGCCGAGTCCGGCGCGAACTCCAAGATGTACGAGACGGCCGCGCTGAGCGCCCTGGAGGCCGCCGGGGAGTCGGGCGACGCCCGTACGGAAGGCCGGGCCCGTACGTCGATGACGAACGTGCACCTGGTGGCCGGCCGGTACCGGGAAGCGGACCGGGAGGCCGAGACGGCCGCACGGCTGGCGGCCGACGCCGGCGACCCGGCTCCCGTCTACTGGGCGGACAACGACCGGGGGATCATCGCCTTCAACCAGGGCCGGCACGAGGAGGCGGAGGCGTTCCTGTACAAGGCCATGGAGGGCTCCCGCGTCGACGACAACCTCCCGGGCGAGGCGAGCGCCATGTGCAACCTCTCGCGCATCCACCTGTCCATGGGGCGCGTCTCGCAGGCCATCACCCTGGCGCAGAAGGGTGTCGAACTCTACGAGCGGATAGGGCACACGCTGCGACTGGCCAACGCGCGGTACGCCCTGGGCGTCGCCCTCACGCACGCCCGTCGTCATGCCGAGGCGCTGGAGCAACTGGCGGAGGCCCTGCACCGGTTCGAGACCAACCGTCAGCGTCTGTGGGCCGGGACGACGCACTGGCGCATCGCGCAGACCCATCTGTCCGCCCAGCGGGCGGCCCGGGCGGCGCAACACGCGGAACAGGCGTTGGCCATAGGGTGCATCGGGGGCGACCGCATCCGTGGCAGTGTGCTGATCACCCTGGGCAAGGCGCTGGACCGCCTGGGCCAGACGGGCCGGGCGCGCGCGTGCTGGCGTGAGGCGCTGGCCCTGCACGAGCAGTCGGGGGCGGCCGCGGAAGCGGAGGAGGCCCGTGAGCTGCTGTCCCCGCTGACCGCCGCGTGACATCCCCCAGCAGCGCGTTCATCGAACGTTTATGCCGGACCGGCATGCTGCATCGCAGTCGATCCGCCGCATCGGGGGGTACGCGGGTCCACTAGCCTTCTGTCCGGCGGCCATCGGGGGAGTCGCCGGGCAGAAGGAACGCACACTCCATCAGCACCTCACGGGGGAACATCATGAGCGAGTCCGCGAAGAAGCCGGCCGACATCACGACGATGGGCGACCACCACACGCCGGCTCCGCCGGCCCAGGACCTCATCACCATGAAGGACCACCACACGCCCGCGCCGCCCGCCCAGGACACGATCACCACGATGGGCGACCACCACACGCCCGCCCCGCCGGCGCAGGACACCATCACCACGCTCGGCGACCACCACACGCCCGCCCCTCCGGCGGGCTGACGAGAACGCACCTCTGATCGGGGAACGGCCGCGGCGGCACGGAGGGGGAGCCGCCGCGGTCGTGGCCGCCCCGCAGGGTTGGGCGGACAGGGCGAAGGGCACCGGGCCTAGTGGTCCGGTGCCCTTCGTGCGTGGGGGCGGATCGCGCCGCCGGCCGCGCGGGTGGCGTCAGAGCGCGGTCTTCGACGCGGTGTCGACGACGCACTCCTTGTACTCGCTGCCGTCGCCCGTACCGGTGTACGTCGTCGTGGCCTCGGCCTGCTGGGAGGCGCCCGCCTTGACGGTCAGACCGGTCACGTTGGCGCGCGCGGTGGTCGCGGTGGACGTGGAGTCGCCGCGGAACTTCATGGTGATGTTGTACGTGTAGTCCAGCGAGCCGCTGTTGGTGACGGTGATCCGGGCGACGAGGTTCTTGCCCGAGTCGTCCATCCGGCACTCGTCGATCTTGATGTCGCGGGCGGCCTTGTTGGCGCTGCTGGAGCCGCCGGGCACGGAGACGCCACCGGAGCTGCTGCTGCTGCCGCTGTCGTTGCTGCCACCGGTGGTGCTGCTGCCGGAGTCGTAACCGGAACCCGACCCCGAACCGGAGTCGGAGCTGTGGCTGCTGCTGCCGCTGTTGCTGCTGCAGCCGCCGCCGGAGCCGCGCGCCCCGGTGAGTGCGACGATCGCGATACCGAACACGGCGACAGCGCGGACATGGCGGAGCTTCACGTTCAACCCCCGTTGAAAGTGTGAGTGAGTGGGGCCCAAGCTTGACGGGCGCACGTCACCCTAGCAGCGCACGGGGCCCTCCCCCGCCCGCCCGGCCCGTGGCCCCGCCCGCCCGGCCCGTGGCCCGGACGGCGCCCGCGGCCGTCCTGTGGCGCCCCTCCCCCGGTCGGCGTAGCGTCGGGATCGAGAGCCCGATCCCCCCAAGGGAGGCCGACGATGGTCCGCAATGTCATCGGCTCGATCCTCGCTCTCGTCGGAGCGGCGGCCGCCGTATGGAGCCCCTTCCACGCCTGGTACGACGGCCGTCACGGACGCGACTACCGGGTCGCCGACCTGTTCGGCGGCATCAGCCGGGCGGAGGCCGACCTCTGGACCTCGATCGTGCTGCCGTTCGCCTTCGCCGCGCTGGTGACGCTGGTGGGCCTGGCTCTCCGCTCCCGCGTGCTGATCGCCCTCGCCGGGCTGATCGTGCTGGCCTTCGCCATCCTGTGGATGGTCCGCCAGGGACAGGCCGCCGGCAGCCTCAGCGTCGAGTCGGACGGCTCGGGCCTCGGTCAGGGCGTCGCCCTCGCGCTGGGCGGCGGGCTGCTCCTGCTGCTCGGCGCCGCTGTGATGAGCGGGCGCAGGCCCCTGGAGCACGACGATTACGAGCCGGACGGGACGGACGGCCACCGCCACGGACGGCACGGCCGCCACGGCCGCGCCGCGGGCGGGCCCGAGCGGCACGACGAGCCGTACGCGGAACCGTACGCGGAGCCCTACGGCGACCGGGGCGAACCCTACGGCGAGCCCGACCGGTCCACGTACGGGCAGCGGCCGTACGCGGGCGACGCGCCGACCGCCGAGTACCCCCGCTACGACGAGCGGTACGACGGCGACGGGCGCCACGACGACCGCCCGGGCGGACCCGAGGGGCCACCCGGACCGCACCGCGGCCGCGGCTAGCGGCGGCCGAGGCTAGCGCCCGCCCGCCCCGCCGCGCCCCGTCGCCGTGCCCTTGACCGCGTCCAGCGCGTACACGCACCGGTCCTTGCTGCACGCGTAGACGACGCCCGCCTGCGCGACCAGCGAGCCGGTGATCTCGCCGCCGGTGGTGAGCTTCCAGCGCAGCTGGCCGCCGCTCGCGTCGAGCGTGTACAGCACGTGGTCGGCCGAGCCGAAGTGCAGGCGGCCGTCCGCGACGACCGGGGCGCCGATGACCGGCCCGCCGGCCGGGAACCGCCACTTCGGGGTGCCGGTCACCGCGTCGAGCGTGTACACCGCGCTGCCGCTGCCGACGTGGACGTTGCCGTCCGCGACGAGCACCGGCTCGGTCGACTGGCGCGACTCGGTGGCGATGCGCCAGCGGTCCTTGCCGGTCGTGGCGTCGAGCGCGTACACCGTGCCCAGGTAGTCGGCGAGGTAGACCCCGCCGCCGGTGACCGCCGGACCGGGGGCGAAGGCGGGCGGGGAGAGGAAGACCGCCGGGGCCTCGAAGTGCCAGCGGACGTGCCCGGACCGGATGTCGACGGACAGCACCCGGGTGCCGGCCGACACGTACGCGTATCCGTCCTCGGCGGACGTCACGCGCACCGGGACCCCGCCGCAGGAGGCGGCGTCGCCGATCGGGTACGACCAGCGCTCGGTGCCCGTGCGGGCGTCCAGGGCGCGCAGCCGGGCGTCCTGCCACACGTACACGGTGTCGCCGTGGATCACCGGGCCGCCCTCGGGCGTCTCGAAGTCCGTCTGGGCGCCGGTCAGCTCCCACAGCTTGGCGCCGTTGGCGGCCTCCCACGCCTGGACGCCGCCGCCGCGCGTGCCGGTGACGACGGTGCCCCGGTCGACACGGAGGCAGTAGACCCAGGCGTCGGTGTGCAGCCGCCACCGCTCGCCGCCGTCGAGCGCGTCGAGGGCGTAGAGCGAGGGCCCGTCCGAGGCGTGGATGCGCCCGTCGGCCACCGCCATGGACCAGGCGACGTCACGGGTCTTGAACTGGCGGCGGCCGGTGCCCACGTCCAGCGCGTGGACCTCGAAGGACGTGACGTACAGCAGGTCGCCGGAGACGACCGGGGTGCCCCACACGTCGTTGGACATCCGGAACCGCCACGGCCGCCAGTGCCCGGGGCCCGCGGGCTCCTGGGTGGGGGCGGGGACGGGCGGGCCGGTCGGCGGGGCGGGGACGGACGGGGCCGGGTCCGCGCCGTGCGGGCCGCCGGCGGGGCGGCGGATCCAGCCGGTCGTGGGCCCGGCGTCCACCGCGAACGCGGCGCGGGTGTCGGCGACGCGCGGCCCGGGGCCGATCGGTACGGGAGCGCCGGGCAGCCGTACGGGCGCGGCGGGTGCCGCCTGTCCGGTGCGCGGGTCGCCGTTGCCGCCCCGGTGGGCGGCCTCCCGGTCCCGGTCGTGCTGCCGGGGACCGGGCGGGGGCGCGGACGGCGGCGCGGGGGGCGGGGCGGACGGCGGCGCGGGCGGGGGCGGGGTGCTGGGCCGGCCGCCCCTGCGGGTCTCGATCATCGCGGTCGCCCGGGACGGCAGCCACGCGGAGGCCGTGCCGCTGTCGTCGCTGCCGGAGAACAGGTGCGGCGCCAGTTGCGCCTGGAGGTCGGCGGGCGAGGGCCGCAGTGCCGCCTCCGGCTGCATGCACGACTCGATCAGTGGCCGCAGCTCGTCGGGCAGCCCCTCCAGGTCGGGGCCCTCGCGCAGCAGCATGAAGACCGTTTCGACCGGATTGGCCCCGTGGTAGGGGGCGTGTCCGGTGGCGGCGAAGACGAGGGTGGAGCCGAGCGAGAAGACGTCACTCGCGCCGGTCACGCTGCGGGAGTCCTTCGCCTGTTCGGGTGACATGTAGGCGGGCGTGCCCACGGCGACGTTGGTCATCGTCAGCCGGGTGTTGGAGACGCCGGACGCGATGCCGAAGTCGATGACGCGCGGTCCGTCCTCGACGACGAGCACGTTCGACGGCTTCAGGTCGCGGTGGACCAGGCCGGCGCCGTGGATGGACTGGAGCGCCTCGGCGATTCCGGCGGCCAGCCAGCGCACCGCCTGGGCCGGGAGCGGCCCGCACTCATTCACTATTTCCTCGAGCGAGGGGGCCGGGACGTACGCGGTCGCCAGCCACGGCACCGCGGCCCGGGGGTCGGCGTCCACCACGGCCGCCGTGTAGAAGCCGGACACCGCCCGTGCGGCCTCGACCTCGCGCGTGAAGCGGACGCGGAACAGCTGGTCCTCGGCGAGCTCGGTCCGCACCGTCTTGATCGCCACGCGCCGCCCCGACGCCGATCGTGCGAGATAGACCAGGCCCATGCCTCCGGCACCGAGCCGGCCCAGCACCTCGAACGGGCCGATCCGTCTCGGGTCGTGCTGCGTCAGCTGTTCCACTTGCCTGCCACCTCCCCGTCAGGGCCATGAGAGTACGGCCCCATGCCCCCTGATTCTTCCTGTCCGGGGCGGTGGTTGCGAACCCGGGGGCGGATCGGGGTGTCTCACCCCGATCCGGACACCCCCGCGGGGGTCGTCAGGCGGCCTTGGGCTCCGCCAGTACGGCGAAGACGGCGCCCTGGTTGTCGGCGATCAGCGCGATCCTGCCGTAAGGAGTGTCGAAGGGTTCCTCGGTGACCCGGCCGCCGAGGCCGGTGGCGAGGGCGGCGGTGTCGTCGCAGTCCTCGACGGCGAAGTAGATGAGGAAGTGGGCGGGCATCTCGGCGGGGAAGGCGTCGGTGATCACGCTGCGGCCGCCGACGGCCGTCTCGTCGCTCGCCTGCGTGCCGGCGGGCGACCAGACCCGGAAGTCGATGGAGGCGTCGTCGAGGTCGCGGACCTGGAAGCCGAAGACGGTCTCGTAGAAGGAGTCGACGGTGTCCTTCTCCCGCGTGTAGACCTCGGTCCAGCAGAAGGAGCACGGTTCGCCCTGCTTCTCGAAGCCGTTGTGCTCCCCCGCCTCCCAGAGTCCGAAGACGGCGCCGCCGGGGTCGACGGCCTGGGCCATGGTGCCGAAGGGGCCGATCGGCATGGGGTCCATCACGAGTTTGCCGCCCGCCTCCCTGATCCGGCGGGTCGTGGCGACGACGTCGGGCGTGGCGAAGTAGACGCCCCAGACGGTGGGCATGCGGCCGTCCCGCTTGGGCGTCAGGCCGGCGACCCGCTTGCCGTCGCTGAAGGCGTTCGTGTAGCTGCCGTACGCCGGGTCGCCGTCGTCGAACGTCCAGCCGAAGAGTTCACCGTAGAACCGCTTGCCGGCTTCCAGGTCGGGAAGCATCGCATCCGCCCAGCACGGCGTGCCCTCTGTGAATGCGGACATGGGCCTGATCCCTTTCCGTGTACGGGCGGGGCGTGTGGTGCCCGTCACGGTCACGCTAATGGCGCGCGGCGCACCGCGCAGAAAAGACAACCGAACACACGATCGAACGCAGACCTCGGGGGCCGTTGCGGGGCCGCTTCCGCGCGGGTTGTCCACCAAAGTTTTCCACAGGCTGTTAATAAGCCTATCGGGGTGGTGGACGGTCGTCGGAGGTGGCCGAAAAGCGCCGTACCGACCGGACCGCCCCGGTGCGCGCCCCTGTGGCACGGAATGCGCTTCCGCCCAGCGTGGACAAGGGTCGGGCACGGGACGGACGGCCGGACGGAGGCCCGCACGGAGGGCCGTCACCCCATTTGCAGTCGGCCGAATCGCGCGCAGATCACCCCTCGGTAAGCTGACGGCATGACAGGACAAGTACGCACCGTCGACGGCCGCGTGGCCGGTCGACGCGGACAGGCGACGCGGCAGAAGCTGCTCGACTGCCTCAGCGAGATGCTCCGCTCCTCGCCGTACCGGGACGTCAAAGTCATCGACGTGGCCCGGAAGGCGGGCACTTCCCCGGCGACGTTCTACCAGTACTTCCCGGACGTCGAGGGCGCCGTCCTCGAGATCGCGGAGGAAATGGCCAAAGAGGGCGCCGGGTTGACGGAACTCGTCGCCGGCCGCAGCTGGGTCGGCAAGGCCGGCTGGCAGACCGCGGAGGAACTGGTCGAGGGATTCCTCGACTTCTGGCGCAGCAACGACGCCATCCTCCGCGTGATCGACCTGGGCGCCGCCGAAGGGGACAAGCGGTTCTACAAGATCCGCATGAAGATCCTCGGCTCCGTCACCACCTCCCTGACGGAGGCGGTCAAGGAGCTCCAGGCCAAGAACAAGGTCGACAAGGACGTCAACCCGGCGGCGATGGCCGGCTCCCTGGTCGCCATGCTCGCGGCGGTCGCCTCGCACCAGAAGGGCTTCCAGACCTGGGGCGTCAAGCAGACCGAAATCAAGCCCAACCTCGCCCTGTTGGTCCACCTCGGCATCACCGGGAAGAAGCCGTCGAAGTAGCACCCCACCCGTTCACGTCCTGTCACGCCGATGGCGGTCCACCTCGTCGACCGCCATCGGCGTTCCCGTTCCGCCGCCCGGCCCCGCCCCCGCGCCCCGGCCGGAACACCGCCCGTCCGTGTGCCGGCGCCCCTCCGCAGCGCCGATGATGGTGCGATGACCGGCTTCCACGACACCCTCCGCTCCCTGCGCGTCTGGGACACCGAGCTGCCCGCCTTCGACCCGGACTCCGCGCCCGCCGACCCCCTGCCCCTCTTCCACGAGTGGTTCGTGGCGGCCGCCCGGGCCGGCCAGCAGGAGCCGCACACCATGTCGCTGGCCACCGCCGGCGCCGACGGGCGGCCCGACGTGCGGACGCTGATGCTCCACGACGCCGACGACCGGGGCTGGCACTTCGCGACGCACGCGACCAGCGCCAAGGGCCGTCAGCTCGCCGCCGCCCCGCACGCGGCGCTCGGCTTCTACTGGCCGGTGCAGGGCCGCCAGGTGCGGGTCAGGGGCCAGGTCGTCACGGGCACGCCCGAGGAGGCGTACGCCGACCTGCACGCCCGGTCGACCGGCGCGCTGGCCGCCGCCCTGGTGGGCCGGCAGAGCGAGGTGCTCGCCTCGGTGGAGGAGCTGGAGCGGGCGAGCGCGGCGGCCTGGGAACGCGCGCGGTCGGAACCGGACACGGACGTGGAGACCTGGACGCTGTACGTGCTCGAACCGTCCGAGGTCGAGTTCTTCCAGGGCGACGACCGGCGGCGCCACCTCCGCCTGCGGTACCGGCGCGTGCCCGGCGGCGGCTGGGAGCGGGAACTGCTCTGGCCGTAGGGCCCGCCCCTCCGCCCTCACCGCCTCACCGCCTCACCGCGAGGCGTACGGCCGCTCGTGGCGGGCGTCGCGGAGGACCGAGCCCCACCAGTCGAGCCGGTCGAGCATCGTCAGCGCGGCGGCCGCCGGCTCCTCGGGGTCCTTGAGGTTCCCTTCGGCGTCGAAGAGCAGGTAGTAGCGGGGAAAGCTGACGTACTCGCGGACGGCGTGCGCGTCCAGCTCGCCGAAGACCTGCCGCAGCTGCTCGATGGCGAGGAGGCCCCCGCTCGCGCCGCTGTAGCCGACGAACGCGATGGGCTTCGCCTGCCATTCGGTGTGGTGCCAGTCGATGAAGGCCTTGAGGGAGGCGGGGAAGCTGCGGTTGTAGTCGGGGGTGACGACCACCACGGCGTCCGCCTCGGCGAGCCGGCGACCGGCGTCCGCCATGCCCGCGGGGCGCGACGGGTTCGGGTCCATGGCGGGGGGCACGGCGGGCAGCGCGAGCGGCAGCTCGGTGTCCGCCAGGTCGATCACGTCGACGTCGAACCGGCCGTGCATTTCCGCCTGTTCGGCGAACCAGCGGGTGACGACCGGGCCGAAGCGGCCGTCCCGGACGCTGCCGACGACGACCGCGAGGCGGAGGGGTTGGGAGGACATGGGGAACTCCTTCGGGTCCGTGGGGTGACCTCGCCGGGTCACGTCCTCCAACCTGCCGGTGCGGAGGGCCGCGCGGGAGGCCGGGCCGAGGCTGGTAGTGGCAGGGCCACGATCGACGGCGGGTTCCGCTGCTAGCGTCGTACGGGTGAGCGACAACGAGTTGGGGCTCTTCCTGCGCACGCGCCGCGAGGCGGTCACCCCCGCCGAGGTGGGCCTGCCCACCGGGCCTCGGCGCCGGACGCCGGGCCTGCGCAGGGCCGAGCTGGCCACGCTCGCCGGGGTGAGCGTCGAGTACGTGACGCGCCTGGAGCAGGGCCGCGACCGGCACCCCTCGCCGCAGGTGGTGGCCGCGCTGGCGGACGCGCTGCGGCTGACCGCGAGCGAACGCGTCCACCTGCACCGCCTGACCAAGAGCGCGGGCGGTGGGCTGTGCATGGGCGCGGCGGCACCGGCGCTGACGGTCAGGCCGACCGTGCGGGCGCTGCTGGAGCGGCTGGAACCCGCCCCGGCGGTCCTGCTCAACCGGATCGGCGACCTCCTCGCCTGGACGGCCGGGTACGAGCGGCTCGCCGGCCCGCTCGGCATCCTGGACGGCAACCCGCCGAACCTCGCCCGGTACCTCTTCGGTGACCCCCGGGCGCGTACCGCCTTCCCCGACTGGGACCGGGTCGCCGACGAGCAGGTCGCCGCCCTGAAGCACGGTCCCTTCCGGGCGGACCCCCATGTGGCGGCCCTCGCGGACGAGTTGACCGTCACGGCCGGGGCGGAGTTCGCCGACCGGGTGCGCACCCTGCCGGGGCTCCCGGCGGCCACCGGCGTCACCCGCCTCGCACACCCCGAGGAGGGGACGCTGCGCCTGGCGTACGAGACGCTGGAGCTGCCCGCCGAGGACGACCAGCGGCTGATCGTCCACCTCCCCGCCGACGGGGCCTGCGCCGCCGCCCTCGACCGCCTCGACGGCCGCCGGCCGGGAGCCCTGCGCGCGGTGTCGGCGTGAGGACGCGGAACTCCGGGGACCGCTGCGGCGTCGAGACGTATGACCGCACACGATCAGGGAGTAGGGCATGACCGTCACGCTGGCCGAGGAAATCGCGCTGCTGTCACTGGACGACGAGTCGGGAGCGGCCAGGGAACGCTCGTCGGCCGGGTGGGCCGTCGCGGGCGGCATCCTGCTGGAACTGGCGATGGCCGGGCGGATCACCGTGGCGGACGGCCGCCTGACCGTCGCCGACACCACGCCCACCGGGACCGCGCTGCTCGACGGGCGGCTGGCCCAGCTGGAGGAGTGGACGCGGCGCAAGAACAGGCGCAAGGTCTCCGAGTGGCTGACCAAGGACCAGTCGAAGGCAGTCGCGGCGACGGTGGAGAGCCTGTGCGAGCGCGGCCTCGTCGTGGAGGAGCGCAGCAAGATGCTCGGCCTCTTCCCGGTACGCCGCTACCCGGAGGCGGACGGCTCGGTGGAGCGGGAACTGCGCGCCCGGCTCACCTCGGTCGTCGTGCACGGCGCGGACCCGGACGACCGCACCTCCGGGCTCGTCAGCCTGCTGCACGCCGCCAAGCTGGACCGGCTGGCCTTCCCGGACGTCCCGCGCAAGCTGGTCACACCCCGCATGGCGAAGATCGCCGACGGCCAGTGGGCGGGCGACGGCGTCCGCGAGGCGATCCGGAACATGCAGGCGGCGATGGTCGCCATCACCGCCGCCACCACCGCCACCGTGGTGCTCTGAGCCGCCTCGTACGCTTCAGCCATGTCCGTCAACATCACATTCACTCTCACCGTCACGGCTCTCCAGGACGAGGCCCAGGCGCGGGAGGTCGTGCGCTCCCTGGACGAGGTCATGGAGGACGAGCGCATCCAGGACCAGGTGAACCTGGGCGTCGCCTGGGAGGACGGGAAGGCCGTCGTCGCGGGCGAGACCGACTTCCCGCTGAGCATCACCCGCTTCCACCTCTGGCAGCCGAATTTCGAGAGCTACGTGAAGTTCGCGGTCGAGGAGGTCGCGCCGGGAGCCGTGGTCGCGCTCGACTGGGGGTACCCGGACCTCGAACGCCCACCCGCCGTGGGATAGCTTGAACGCGTTCGACTGAACGCGTTCAACAGGGGCGGGTGGGGCATGGGAGCCGTGGGCACGCGGGTGCACTGGTTGCAGCGGGCGCTCGCCGCGGGGGCGGTGATCGCGGCCCTGCCGGTGCTCCTGTGGACGCTGACCAGCTATCTCTTCCCGCTGCACGTCCTGATGGCCATGGCCGTGGCGGTGCCCCTGTTCCTGCCGCGCCGCCCCTCGGCGTTCACCCGCGTCGGCGTGATCGTGGGGCTGGGGCTCCTGGCGTTGGGGCTGCCGGGGTTCCTGCTCGGCATGTTCCTCTTCTGGCCGTCCGCGCTGCTGCTGCTCCTGGCCGCCTTCGCCGATCCGCGCGTACGGCCGGTGAGCGCCAGGATCATGGGCGCGGCCGGCGGGCTGGCGGCGGCGTGGTTCCTCGCCGCCTTCGGCTCCTTCTACTGGCACTTCACCGTCGCCCCCGCCCTCGCGGAGCCGCACACCTACCGCGCGGTCAGCGACCCCGACACCTTCTACGCCGGACTCGGCGACCACGACGAGCACCTGAAGCGGCTCGGTGCGACCAGCGTGACGGGGACCGCGGACGGGGATGCGCACTACCTGGACGTCCGCTTCCCCGACGACCTCCCCGAGGCGCGGCGGGCCGCCCTGAAGCGGGAGATGGAGAAGCTGCCGGGCGTCAGCCGCGTCGACCTGTGCCCGGTACACGACTGTGGCTGACGCCCGCCGTCAGCGGCTCGCCGCCCCCGCCACGAACGCCGCCCACGCGTCTGCCCCCACCGCGAAGGTGGGCCCGCCGGTGACCTTGGAGTCGCGTACGTGGACGGCGTGGGGACAGGTGGCGACCTCGACGCACGCGTCACCTTCGTTGCCGCTGTAGCTCGACTTGCGCCAGTCGTAGGCGACTTCGACGCACGCGCCGCCCTCGTTGTTGCTGTAACTGCTCTTGAACCAGACCAGGTCGGGGCTCATAGCTTCGCCGCAATCCTCTCGATCAGTGCCACGGATTCCCAAGGCGTGAGCGCCTGGCCCCGTAGCGCACCGAAGAGGTCGTTGAGCCGGTTCACCTCTTCCGGTTTTGAGATCAAGGTAGCCCCACCCTGCCCCTCGGTGTACCCCAGATTGCGTCCTTCTCGGGTGCTCACCAGGTGCAGCAATCCGTTCAGTCCCGCGTGGACGGCCCGCTGGGTCGGCATGACCTGTACGGTCAGGTGATTTCTCGTACGGACCGAGTCCAGCAGGTACAGGAGCTGCTCCTTGAGCACCGGTTCGCCACCGATCGGCCGCTGGAACACCGACTCCTCGACCACGTAACTGACGATCGGCCGAGGTCTGCGGTCCAGTACCTCCTGCCGCTCCAGTCTCGCCTGCACGTGCCGGTCGATCTCGTCCGGCTCATACATCGGCACCCGAGTCTCATACAACGCCCGTGCATAGGCGGGCGTCTGCAACAAACCAGGGACGAGCATGCACTCGTACGCGCTGATGCTCGCCGCGTCCGCCTCCGTGCGCTTCCAGTTCAGGAACTTCGGCGAGTACTTCTCCTCCTCCATCAGCTCCACGCACGACCGCAGCACCCCCTGCGCCCCCAGCGCCGCGTCCGCGTCGACCAGGAACGCCGTCGTCGGGATGCGTTCCGCCCGCTCGTACGCGCCCACCAGCGACTCCGACATCAGCAGCCGGTCCGCGAGGTCCTTCTGCGTCAGGTCCGCCATGCTCCGGAACTTCTTCACCAGCTCGCCCACGTGCCTGCGCGCCGGTGAGGGCTCCCCACTCGACCCCACAACCACCACCGTCCTTCCCACACCGCCCCGAAGTGGATCGTGTCCCCCTGGTCACGCTAAGCGACCGCCGCGATGCTCGTGGTCATGACGAGCAACAGACTCCCCGATTGGGTCCCCGCCTCCGGTCTGCAACTGCGCCTCGCCGGAGTTCACTTCGACGCCATCCGCGTGCGCGGGGTCCGGGGCGAGGCCGTGGTGCACCACCTCGCCGACGCGACCGACGGGCGGCCGGGCCCCGTGGTGCGGGAGATCTCCGGCGGCCGGTGGACGTACTTCCTGATCCCGCCGGGCAGCAGCAAGGAGTACACGTGGCCGCCGGGCGCGGCGTTCTTCGGGCCGTGCGCGAGGGACCAGTACGTGGGCGTACCGGCACCCGACGGCAACACGTATCCGCTGTCCT
This sequence comes from Streptomyces noursei, assembly GCF_001646665.1. Classification (GTDB taxonomy): domain Bacteria; phylum Actinomycetota; class Actinomycetes; order Streptomycetales; family Streptomycetaceae; genus Streptomyces; species Streptomyces lavendulocolor. The sequence continues at coordinate 74,716 of NZ_LWBU01000115.1, forward strand.
GGCGCTGCGGCCCGCCCGCCGCGGGCGAGTTCGTGGACCCGGACCTGCTTCACGAGATCGTGACGGCACAGTTGTGCCCGCCGCCCGACTGACCGAGGGGCGTGGAACAGCGCGCCGCGCCGGTGAGTTGGGCACACATGACCCAAGGTCCCGCACCACGCGTCCTGTCCGACGAAGCCCTCTCCGGCCTGCTCGGGAGCCAGCGGTTCGGCACGCCGGCCACGATGAAGCGCAGTGGCCACTGGGATCCCGGGGCCCGCGTGGTGCGGATCTCCACCACGGCGGACCGGGGCGGGGCGGCCGCAACCGCGTTGACCTCGCCTTATGGGGTGGCGTGATCACCGGCGGGCTGCGACCATCTGCGGATGCTCACACTCGCCGACGAACTCGGCCACCTTTCCTACGTCGTCACCGGCGACGGCCCGCCCGTCGTCCTCGTACACGCCGGCGTCGCCGACCACCGCATGTGGGACGCGGTCGTGCCCGAACTGGCGGAGCGGTACACCGTGATCCGGTACGACCTGCGCGGCTTCGGCGAGTCCGCGCCGCCGGCCGGCCCGTTCCGTGAGACCGACGACCTGCGGCGTCTCCTGGACCACCTCGGACACGACCGTGTCCGGCTCGTCGGCGCCTCCTGGGGCGGCCGGGTGGCCGTGGACTTCACCCTCACCCACCCCGACCGGGTGCACTCCCTGGCGGTGTTCGCCGCGCCGTGGCCGGGGTACGACTGGTCCGCGGAGATGATCACGTACGACGAGGCGGAGACGGCGGCCCTGGCGTCGGGCGACGTGGACGAGGCCACCCGCATCAACCTGGACATGTGGCTGCGCGGCCCGGCCCGGGGCTGGGAGGACGTCGGTGCCGGACTCGCCGACCGGCTGCGCGGCGCGGTGCGGACCTCGCTGGTGAACCAGGACGTCGTCGGGGAGCACTCCCAGGGCGTCGCGACCGGGGACGTCGCGGACATCGCCGTCCCCACCCTGGTCGGGGTCGGCAAGCTGGACGTCGCCGACTTCCAGGACATCGGCCGGCGCTACGCCTCCACGATCCCCGGCGCCACCCTGGTCGAGTTCCCCACCGCCGGCCACCTCATCGCCCTGGACGCGCCGGCCGAACTCCTCGCGGCCCTCGGCCCGTTCCTCACCCGCTAGCGGTCGCCACCGCGCCCGGACGGGGGCGGGGACGGCGGCACATGCCGGCCGTCCCCGCCAGTCCACCGCCCCTGCCGGGCCGTCAGGCCGTCTTCACGGCCACCGGCTTGCGGCGGCGGATGACGAGGGCCATCAGGGCGGCCGCCGCGCACAGCGCGCCCGAGGCGTACCACACCACGTCGTACGAGCCGAAGACGTCCCGCGCCCAGCCGCCCGCGAAGGCGACGACCGCCGCGCCGATCTGGTGGGAGGCGAGGACCCAGCCGAAGACGATCGCGGAGTCCTCGCCGTAGTGCTCCCGGCACAGGGCCATCGTCGGCGGCACCGTGGCGACCCAGTCCAGCCCGTAGAACACGATGAAGAAGACCATCGGCGGGTGCACGGACGGCGCGAGCAGTATCGGCAGGAAGAGCAGTGAGATCCCGCGCAGCGCGTAGTACACGGCGAGCAGCCGCCGCGCTTCGAAGCGGTCGGTGAACCAGCCGGACGCGATGGTGCCGACGACGTCGAAGACGCCGATCACCGCGAGGAGCGACGCGGCGGCCGTCATCGGCATGCCGTGGTCGTGGGCGGCGGGCACGAAGTGGGTCTTGACCAGGCCGTTCGTCGAGGCGCCGCAGATGGCGAAGGTGCCGGCGAGGAGCCAGAAGGGGCCGGTGCGGGCGGCCGAGGCCAGCACGGAGAGCGTGCGGCGGGCGGCGCCGGGTACGGGGGCGGGCTTCGGTACGAAGTCGTCGGCGCCGTACGGCCTGAGCCCGACGTCCGCCGGGTGGTCGCGCAGCAGCAGCCACACGAGCGGGACGACGGCGAGGGCGGACAGGGCGACCGTGACGGCCGCCGGGCGCCAGCCGTGGTGGGTGACCAGCCAGGACAGCAGCGGCAGGAAGACCAGCTGGCCCGAGGCGCCGGCGGCGGTGAGGATGCCGGTGACCAGGCCGCGCCGGGCGGTGAACCACCGGTTGGTCACGGTGGCCGCGAAGGCGAGCGCCATGGAGCCGCCGCCCAGCCCGACGAGGACGCCCCAGTAGAGGACGAGCTGCCAGGCCGCCGTCATCCACACGGTGAGCAGCGAGCCCGTGGCGACGACCGTCAGGGCGAGCGCCACCACCCGGCGGATGCCGAACCGGTCCATGAGGGCGGCGGCGAACGGCGCCGTGAGGCCGTACAGCGCGAGGTTGACCGAGACGGCGAACCCGATCGTGCCGCGCGACCAGCCGAACTCGCCGTGCAACGGCTCGATCAGCAGACCGGGCAGCGACACGAAGGCCGCCGCGCCGATGATCGTCACGAAGGTCACGGCGGCGACGGACCAGGCGCGGTGGACGCGTGGCGGTCGCGCGGGCGGCGGGCCGGGTGCCGCCGGGGCGGCCGAAGCGGGGGCGGGCGTCGTCTGGGTCACGTCGGACAGCATCGCGAGCGGCAAGGCACCGTACCAGTGGCCCGAATGCCACCTTGCACTAGGATCGGGCCATGAGTCGGCCCGTCCCGCACCGTGTCGTCGTCCTCGCCCTCGCCGGGCTCCTCCCCTTCGAGCTGGGCATTCCGCACCGCATCTTCGGCCGCGCCAAGGACTCCCGGGGCCGCCCCCTGTACGAGACGGTGACGTGCGGAGTGGCCGCGGGTCCGGTCCGGACGGACGCGGACTTCCTCATCTCGGTCGAGCACGGCCCCGAGGCGCTCGCCACCGCCGACACGGTCGTCGTGCCCGCTTCCTACGAACTCGGCCCGGTGTACGAGGAGGGCAGGCTCACCGACGAGCTGGCCGCCGCGCTCGCGCACATCCGGCCCGGCACCCGGCTCGTCTCCATCTGCACCGGCGGGTACGTGCTGGCCGCCGCCGGGTTCCTCGACGGCCGGCCGGCGACGACCCACTGGGCCTCCGCCGAGCACTTCCAGCGGCTGTTCCCGTCGGTCGACGTCGACGCGGACGTCCTGTTCATCGACGACGGCGACGTCCTCACCTCCGCCGGCGTGGCCGCCGGGATCGACCTGTGCCTGCACATCGTGCGCCGGGACCACGGGTCGGCCGTGGCCAACGACGTGGCGCGGCGCACCGTCGTGCCGCCGCACCGGGACGGCGGCCAGGCGCAGTTCGTCCGGCGCCCGGTGCCCGAGCCGACGCTCGCCACCACGACGCGGGCGCGCGCCTGGGCCCTGGAGCGGCTCCATGAGCCCATCCAGCTGCGGGACATGGCGGAGCGGGAGGCCATGAGCGTACGGACGTTCACCCGCCGCTTCCGCGAGGAGGTGGGCATCAGCCCCGGCCAGTGGCTCACCCAGCAGCGGGTGGAGCGCGCCCGGCACCTGCTGGAGTCCACCGACCTGCCGGTCGACCGGGTCGCCTCCGACGCCGGGTTCGGCACCGCCCAGTCGATGCGCCAGCACCTCCAGGCCGCGCTCGGGGTGCCGCCCACCGTCTACCGCCGCACGTTCCGCGCCGCCCGCGCGAACGGCGCCGCCGTGACGGCTCCCCGCCCCCGCCGGGCCGCCGCCCGGCCGTAGGGGCGCCGGGCCCGGGCGGGCGCCGGGGACGTCACGGGCCCCGAGGGCTCCGGCATGGAGCCGCCGCCGAGCCGCGACCCGCACTCGCCGAGGGCGTCAAGCCCTCGGCGTCCCCTCGCCACGAATCGCTGCTCCCGGGGTGATCAGGCGGACACGAGCCGTCAACACCCGTCCGGGGGTACGGTCGTCATGCCCGATGAGTGACGGCGCACGACGGCGCGTACCCACCGGGCTCACGCACCACCCCCGTCACCACCGGGGCACACCGGTCCACTTCGCACCAGATGCTCTTGCCGGCACCCTCCCGCTGCCAGCCCCACCGGTCGGCGAGCCCGTCGACCAGCTCCAGCCCCCGGCCGTTGGTGTCGTCACCGTCGGCGTGCCGGGGGCGCGGCGGGCGGGCGCTGGTGTCGGCGACCTCCACCCGTACCGTCCCGGGCTGAGCCGTGCCGGTGCCCGCACCGAAGAGCATCCGCAGCACGGCCGGGCAGCCGGTGTGCACCACGGCGTTGGTGACGAGCTCCGAAATGAGCAGCACCAGCGTTTCGGCCAGCGGCTCGTCCTCCCCTATCCCGGAACCGGCGAGCCGTGAACGAGCCCATCTCCGGGCGCGTCCGACCTCTGCCGGATCGGGGCCGATCTCCAACTGCACCTGAAGCACCTGCACCGCTCACACCATCCGAACCGGCGGACACAACGCCTCGCGTCTCACAGCGACCACAGCCTTCACATTCGTCACTGAACGTGATTTCCCTGTGGCACAGCATGGTTGACGTACAGTCACCGCAACAAGCGCTTCGGGCATATTCCCGCGTGAAGGAGTACGCGTCCTGCATACTGTGCGACGCACCCTGCGAGTAGTCGAACAGAGGGACGCACCGGGCCGCCGGACGCCGTGAACGGCAGGCACTCCCGGGCCCGGGGCCGCCGCACGGACACCACCGGAACGTCCCGGCCCCTGAACCACGCGCACCCCACGGAGGGTACCGGAGGCGGAAGCCGGCTCCGGGCCGTGACGGGGCGCCCGGCGCGACGGCCCGGAATCAACGCTGCGTGACCGCCACGCCGGCTCGCGCACCGGCCCTACGGTGTCCCGTCCGGGTCCTGGGTCATGAAGTACCGCGCGAAGGCCGTGACGACCTCCTCCTCGTCGACCAGCCCGCTGCGGTCCGGGTCCAGCGACTCCGCGGCGAGCGCGGCCGTGTGCGCCTCGACACCCAGCACCCGCAGCGCCCGCTCCACCTCCGCCGTCCCCGCCTTCCCGTCACCGTCCCCGTCGGCGACGGCGAGCAGGGCGCTGACGAAGGGGCGGGCGATCTCCGCGAACCGGTCCGGGTTGTCGCGCAGCCGCTTCACGGCACCGTTGACGAACTCGCCCCGCGACACCCGCTGGTCGCCGTCCACGTCCGCGATCCCGGCCAGGCCCTGCCAGAAGGCCTCCGCGCCGCCCGCCAGCGCCTGCCCCTTGTCGGAGCGGAACGGCGTGCCGAACTCGTCGAGCAGCCGGGTGGCCGCGGCCGTGAAGTCCTCACGGGAGATATAGCCGTTGCCGTCCTGGTCGAACGCGGCGAACCGTGAGGCGATCCGGCGCTGGTACAACTCCTCTGCGTCCATGCCGGGAGGGTACGACGCGAAAAGAGCGCCGTCACGCGGAGAGCTGCTCGTCCTCCTCGCCGGTGGCCGAGGCGACGTCCGCGTACACCGCGAACAGCCGACGTACGCCGAGCGCCGCCAGCACCCGGTTCACGTGCGAGCCCTCGACGGCGCCCCGGGCGGGCAGGATCAGCCGCAGCCTGCCCCGGCAGGAGTGCAGCAGCCGGCGGGACGCGATCAGCACGCCCACCCCGCTGGAGTCGCAGAACAGCACCTGGGACAGGTCCAGGACGACGTCCCGCCTGCCGTCGGCGACCGCGTCGTGCACACGTCTGCGGACGACGGGCGAGGAGACCAGGTCCAGTTCGCCCCTGATGCTCAGCACCGTCCAGGCGCCGTGCTCTGCCTCGTCCACCGTGAGCGTCACACGTCCACCCTTCGCCGATCCACCGGGGCCCCCGAACCGGAAGCTGCGCTTCCTTTGCGCCGCTGCTGCCCCACCGTCCTCTCCATGAAACACGATCCACTCGTAGTGACGGTTTCCTTACCATCCGACACCGGTGGCCAGGGGCACTTGGCACAAAGACGGGTGCGCTGTCGGTGCGGCGCATTACATTCGTGAGGAGTCGGGTCGGGAGGGCTCCGCATGGCGAAGGACACACCACCGCGCTGGGACCGCAAGATGCAGCAGCGGCTGGCACGCGGCGAGGCGGCCGCCCTCGGCGAGCTGTACGACCGCTTCGCGTCCCTCGTGCACAACACCGCGCACCGCGTCCTCGACGACGAGGCGGCCGCCGACCAGGTCACCCGCGAGGTGTTCGGGTACGTCTGGGAGAACCCGGACGCCTACGACCCCCGCCGCGAGGGCTCCATGCGCTCGTGGATAGCGAAGCTGACCCGCCGCCAGGCCGTGCACCGGCTGCGCCAGGCCGAGGCCAAGGCGCACGCGGAGCGCGGCGGCTCCACCGAGGAACTGGAACAGAAGGTGCGCCGCGCGGCGGTGTCCGCCCGCGCCGACTTCATCGTCCAGTCCATGCCCGCACCCCTGCGCGCCGCGCTGGAGCTGGCCTATTTCCAGCGGCGGGACTACCGTCAGACCGCCGCGGACCTGGGTGTCACCGAGGACGAGGCGCGGCGCCGGCTGAGGCGCGGCGCCGGCTGCGGCTCGGGCTCCAGCTGCTGGCCACCGCGAACAGCCGGCCGCTGGACGGGCGGACACTGTGACCGGGCCGCTCGACGGCGATGGCCACGACGAGGGCCGCGAGGAGGTGGGCGGAGTGCCGCGCATACCGTCCCCGAGACGGGCCGCCGACAACTACGAGTCGCTGCCCGCGCCGGAGGACGCACCGCCGCCCCTGCCGCACAAGGTGCTCCAGTCGCTGCTCGGCGCGTGGGCGCTGTCCGCGTGCTCGCCCGAGGAGACCTCGGCCGTCGAGGAGCACCTGACCGAGTGCGCCCCCTGCGCCGAGGAAGCCCTCCGGCTGCGGGACGCCGTCGGGCTCCTCCACAACGAGCGGGACCTCGACCTCGACCCGCTGCTGCGCTCCCGGGTGCTGGAGAACTGCCTGGGCCGCCGCCCCGCGCGCATCCCCGTGCCCGAATGGGCCGGTCCGTACGACGCGGAGACCGCCCGTCTCGACGCCCTGCTGCGGGACATCGGCGACTCCGAATGGCACGCGCCGGTGCGGCTCAAGTGGTTCGAACGCGACCGGACCATGAACCGCCGGACCACCGTCGCGGGGGTGATCAGCCACCTCCAGGCCGTCGACAGCCTCGTCGCCACGGCGATCGGCCTGGACGACTCGCTGTCGCCGAAGACCCCCACCGAGCGCACCGAGGCGTACTGGCAGGGCGGGCACCACCCGCCCACCAGAGCGGTCCGCGGACCGTGGCGCGAGCAGACGCACACCCTCGTCCGCACGGTGTCCTTCGCCGGCCGCGGCGTCGCCGAACTGTCCGTCTCGTACGGCGACTTCTCGCTGCCGCTGCGGGACGCGCTGCTCGACCGGGCCTTCGAGTGCTGGGTGCACGCCGACGACATCGCGAACGCGGTCGACTACCCGTACGAGCCGCCCAGCGGCGCCCACCTGCACGGCATGATCGACCTGGCGGCCCGCCTCCTGCCCACCGCCCTGGCCGAGCGCCGCCGCGCGGGGCTCGCCGCCCCGGCCCGCCACCTGGTGACGGCCGGTGCGCCGGGCCGCTCGCTGCACCTGGAGGTCGAGGGCTCGGGCGGCGGCGACTGGTACATCGCCCTGGACTCCCCCGCCGCGATCGGCTCCCCGGACCGCAAGGTCGCGCAGGTGGCCCTGGACGGCGTGGAGTTCTGCCAGCTGGTGGCGGGGCACATCGCACCCGAAGAAGCGGCGGCGGGCCAGGACGGCGACCGCGAAGCCATCCGTGACGTCCTCTTCGCGGCGGCCTCCCTCAGCCGCCTGTAGCTTCCCCGGGGGCGCCGCCCCCGTGCGCCCCCGGCCGGCCGGGGTGCCGGCCCGCGGGGCGGTGAGGTCCGGCCGGCGCCGGTGGTGCGGGTGGGGTGCGTCCGGCCCCTGCCGGGTGGGCGGGGGTCGGGTCGGCTTCTGCCCGGTGGGTGGGACGTTTCGCCGTTCGGCTCCTGCCGGTGGGCAGGGGCGGGTGCCGGGTCCTGCGGCGGGGGGGGGGGGGGGGGCCCCCTCCGCCCCCTTTTTTTCCCGCGCCCCCCCCCCCCCCCCCCCCCCCCCCCCCCCCCCCCCGCTGCCCCCCGGCCCCCCCCCCCCCCCCCGCGGGGGGGGGGCGGGGGGGGGGGGGGGGGGGGGGGAGGAGCGCGGGCGCGGGGGTG